>NZ_CP114173.1:0-7765 GCF_042235055.1 Chlamydia sp. 16-02 | reverse complement strand
GCTATGGGGAAAACTGCCTTTGCTATAGATATAGCTCTTAATCTTGTTCTAGAGCAACAGAAGGCTGTAGGGTTTGTTTCATTAGAAATGAGTCCAAATCAAATTGTAGAACGTGTTGTATCAAATTTAAGCGAAATCTCATGTGAGCAATTAAAAAGAGGCAACTTCTCTAGGGATATCTTATCAAAAATAGAAGATATCGGTAAAAGACTAAAAGGAACGCACTTCTTTATATGTGATAATAAAAGCACAGATTTAAACGCATTAATTGATCAAGCCAGAGAATTAAAGGAAAATCAGGGTATAGACGCTCTATTCATAGATTACTTACAACTAATAGGCTCTAATAAAAAAGCTGAAAATCGACAAAATGAGATTGCTGAAATCTCAAGGCAGTTGAGAAAACTAGCAGGTGAGTTACAGATTCCTGTTGTATGTTTATCTCAACTGTCAAGAAAAGTAGAAGATCGTGGAGATAAAAGACCAATGTTATCTGATCTCAGAGATAGCGGTCAGATAGAACAGGATGCGGACGTGATATTGTTCTTGCATCGAAAAGATTACTACTCTCAAGAAGCTTCAAAAGGGCTTTCAGAGATTATAATTGGGAAAAATAGACACGGCTCTGTGTTTTCAACCAACTTAAAGTTTAATTCATCCACAGGAAAATTTTCAGTTCAGAAAGAAGCATGGTGAGATCAGAAAATCAAATAATTAAAAGTTCCCTACATTTAGAGAACCAAAAGTTTGGTAGAAAACCCCAACTAACGGAAGACCAACTTGAATTGTTTTCTAGTGTTTGTACAGAATCTAAAATCGAAGTAATAGGATTAGATTTACAACCTTCACATTATCATGCTTTATCTGCCATTCAAAAACTCTTAACTGCTACAAACTATAGAGGTAATCTAGAAGGATCCTATTTATCTAGAGAAACGAATACATTCAAGTTTGAAGGTACAATCCCAAGAATTAAATTTACTAAATCGGAATACTTAGAAGCTTATGGGGTGAAAAAATATAAGACTTCAAGAAATAAGAATGAATTTGGTGGTAAAGAGGCTCTAATAGCCTTTGAAGCTTTATATCATTTAGGCAATGAACCTTATTTAATAGTTGCAACAAGAAAACGTTGGAATAAAGGAGAAGAAGTTGTTGACCGTTATCAAACATTTTCCCCCATTTTACGTATCTGTGAAGGCTGGGAAGGACTAACTCCAAAAGAAAACAAAGCCCTGGATGAAGAACCTTTTCTTAATCTGGTTTCTAAAAAACATAAAGGGTTTATCATAGAACCATGCCCCATCATTGTAGATCAAATTGATTCCTATTTTGTTTTAAAGCCAGCAAACATGTACCAGGAAATAAAACTAAGATTTCCAAACGCGTCAAAATTCACATATACATTCATAGACTGGATCGTCAGTACTGCAACAAGAAAGAAAATGAATAGCTCAGGGTTAAAAGAATGGCCTGATAAAATAGAAATAGGTTTTGAAAACCTATCTTACACATTAAGAATGAATCGGTATATTACTTCCAGGAATTGGAAAAAGATAGAATCTGCAATCAATAGGTGTATTGAGATAGCTATAGAACTGAAGTGGTTAAATAAACATGAAAGAATTCAAGGTAAAACCATTTCCAAAAAAGAAGTGTTTTATTTAAACAAAAATAAGTTTCAACAAATTTCAACAAATAAAACAATTCAAAATACAACAAAAAAACAATTAATTGTTGATAGTCAAAAAAAATTAAATTAAAACTCAAATAAAAAGAGTTTTAATTATGGGTAATTCTGGTTTTTACTTAAACAACAACCAAAACTGTGTATTCGCAGACAATATTAAAATTGGTCAGATGCAAAACCCTTTGCAAGATCAACAACTTATACTTGGAACATCCTCTACACCAACAGCGGCAAAAATAACCGCAAAAGAAGGGCTTAAAGTAGATATCACGACTACGAATGGTGCGGGAACTTCTATAGATTTATCAATAGATCCTGACGCCCTATCTAAACTAATCTTAGATCAAATACAGAAGGATTTAGTAGATGCTATTATTAAAAATATAACGAATAGCTTGATACAAGAAGTTATAGATAAAATAGTTTCAGATCCAACTCTAGCCTTAACAAAAGCTTTCAAAAACTTCTCCATATCAGACAAGATTCAATGTAATGGTTTATTCACAAAAACTAATATAGGTACTCTTCTCGGTGGTACTGAAATCGGTAAATTTACAATTACACCAGACAACACTGATAGTATGTTCCTAATTTCCGCTGATATCATAGCTTCTAGAATGGAAGGAAATGTTGTCTTAGCCTTAGTAAGGGAAGGTGATTCCTCTCCTTGTGCAATTAGTTATGGTTATTCTTCTGGTGTTCCTAATGTTTGTTCTTTAAGAACGGCTGTCAGCAACTCTGGAACAACTCCAGTCACATTCTCGTTAAGAGTAGGCGGAATGGAAAGTGGTGTGGTTTGGGTTAATGCATTAGCAAATGGAGATTCAATTTTAGGAACAACGACAACATCGAATATATCATTTTTAGAAGTCAAACAACAAACTAACGGTTAATAAAAGTTATTAAACAATCTGATTAAATTTATTTTTGTTGGATATTTTTTTGTGGTTTTATATGAAAAAATCATACGTCTATTTACTGGAGAGATTATGAATGATAAACAGAATATGACTAACGATTTTATCAAAATTGTGAAAGATGTTGAGAAAGATTTTCCAGAACTAGATATCAAGATGAAAGTGCATAAGGAAAAGATTACTTTTTTGAATTCCCCTTTAGAATTGTATCACAAAAGTATATCCGTTATTCTAAACCTTCTCAATCAAATACAAACATCTTTAGGTTTGTTCCCCGACTCTCCTATAGTCGAACAAATGGAACATAATAATTTGAAGCTGAAAAAAGCCTTGATCATGTTGATTTTATCAAGAAAAGATATGTTCTCAAAAGCTGAATAAATTAACATCTACTCTAACGTTGGAGTAAGTGTGAAAACACTAGCATTTTGTTCTTTTAAAGGTGGTACTGGGAAAACAACCCTGTCCCTTAATATTGGTAGTAATCTTGCTCAAATAAGTAAGAAAAGGGTTTTGCTTGTGGATTTAGATCCACAAGCAAACCTGACTACAGGTCTCGGGATTCAGACCCGTGACGCATATGGTCTTAATGAAGTCTTAAGAAGTTCTAACGATATCAGACAAACTATTCACAAAACGAAAATAGAAAATCTTGATATTATTCCTTCATCTGTCCTTGTGGAAGATTTTAGGGGACTGAACAAAGATGTGGGCTTATCAGTTAATCATTTGTACTTAGCCTTGCAAAGCGTTCAAAGTCAATATGATATATGTATTCTAGACACCCCACCAAGTCTAGGCATCCTTACTCAGGAAGCTTTTCTAGCTAGCCAATATTTAGTTGTGTGTTTAACACCTGAACCTTTTTCTATACTTGGTTTGCAGAAAATAAAAGAATTCTGCTCAACAATTGCAAATGATTTAGACATACTAGGAATAGTATTTTCATTTTGGGACGAAAGAAACTCAACGAATTCTACGTACACCGATATCATAGAGAATATTTGTGAGGGAAAAATCTTATCTAATAAAGTGCGTAGGGATATTACTGTTAGCAGATCCTTATTAAAGGAAAGTCCAGTAATAAATGTTTACCCAAACTCCAGGGCATCTCAGGATATTTTAAACTTAACTAAAGAAATAGAAAACAAACTGTTCTTCAACAAAAAATTAGTTCAGGAAACTCTGTGAGTAAATTAGTAAAAGAAGCGTCTGCATTTTTTCGAAAAAATCAAGAAAACACAGTAAAAGAATTCCACAAAAAAGAATTCGCAATGGATGTTTTTTCGGTCTCTCTAAGCGAAGATGAAAAAGACCAACTAGAGAGTTTAATCATTAGCAAACATAGTGATTTTGATGATACATGTAGTCGTGGACTAGATTCTATCAAACTATTAACAGGACAAATCAAGTCCATACAAAAACAACACGTTCTTTTGATTGGAGAAAAAATTTATAAAGTTAGAGATATTTTAAGAGGCATGAATTCACCTGAAACAACATTTTCAGCATGGATAAATCTTGTTTTTCACACAAAATCTTCAGCTTATAATGCTCTAGGGTATTACGAACTATTTATAAGTCTCCCTGATAAAGATACAAAATCTTTGTTTCAATCAATACCTTATAAAACAGCTTATTTATTAGCCTCTAGAAAAGGATCTGTTAAAGATAAAGTTAAGGTCTTGGGTAAAATCTATGGTATGTCAAATACATCAGCTATTGATGTTTTAAATAAGTTCCTTCCTTCCTTGAGAACTTCTCAAACAGAAAGACTGACAGACTGCGAAGATAAGAATAAAGAATTATCTGAAAAATTAATGGAAATTCTGAAGACAGTATGTTCTGGGTTAGAATTATCCGAATATAACAAAAACTTGTTGCAGCAGCTTTTTGAGAAGACTCTTCAGATTGATTCCAGATGCTGACCTCAATCAGCAGCAAATAAAAAGTATTAATATACTTTTTAAAGAATTTAAACCCAAAAAACTCCGAGAGAAATTGCAACTTTAGGTGGTAGACTTTGCAACTTTAGGTGGTAGACTTTGCAACTTTAGGTGGTAGACTTTGCAACTTTAGGTGGTAGACTTTTGGTTAGAAAAAACTTAGACTGCGCAGGACTTGTACATTACAAAATATTGAGACTGAGTATGAGCGGTTTGAATCACTATCATAAGAGTAGATTATTTCTAACAGTCCTAGAAGCAGCTAATGTATGGTTAGCCACTTTATCTCCTATTACAAAAAAGAATTACGCTTCAGGAATTAAATTCTTAATCTCTAATAACATATTAGATGGTTCTATGAAATTGGAGAGCTTGGTGTGTTTTGATCATTGTGATGCTCTGAACAAGATAAAGTCGTTAACGTATACTTATACAGGCAAGACTGTCTCAGAAGCATCAAAACAAGCTAGGGCAGCTTGTTATATTTCTTTTACTAAATTTCTTTATCGATTGACAAAAGGGCTTATTAAACAAGCTAGTCCTTCTAGGGATTTTGGTAACTCTACGTTTTATAAAATTAGAGATAAGGTTAAAACAGAATTTATTTCTAAGAAAGAATGGTTAGTGTTTTTTGATTCCCTAAAAAGAATTAGCTTTAGAGACTATCTGATAGGTAAATTGATCATTCAAGGAGTTAGGAAATTAAACGAAGTAATTTCCTTAAGAACTGACGATATATCTTTTGTTCAGAATCAAGTTACTTTCAAGATTAAAAAGCGACAAAATAGGTATCAAGAAGTCAAAGTAAGTTACCCGAATTTCTTAATGCAGGAGCTGCGAGACTATCTTGGAAATAGAGAAGGTTGGGTTTTTGTTTCTGGAGAAGGACAACAAGTAGCCATCAATCAGGTTTATTATTATTTCAAATTGGCTGAAAATGATATTAATTCTCCAATTAAAGTCACACCTCATGTTTTAAGGGCCAGCGCTTTAGCTTATTTGAAGAAAATGGGGTTTGCTGATCAAGAAATAATGAGAGTTTCTTGTTTATCTTCTACTCAAATGCTATCAGCATACGATACAGGTAAGACTGACAATTTAACGTCGCAATTACCATTAATATTTTAATATAATTTTAATTATACAGGATATAGTGTTGCGAGATTTAATTTGATGTTTTTTCAAAGTGGAAATTGATAATTTCCACTTTATGATTAAATCAGAGACACTTTTTTTGATGCATTTTCGGACGTTGTAGATTTATCATAGGCGTATATCATCTTCGAAGACGAATGACCCGTTACTTTCATGATATCAGAGTCTGAGCATCCCATTTTTTTGTATTCAGTCACAGCTGTAGCCCTTAAAACATGAGGTGTGACTTTAAACGATATATTTGCTTTTATTCCAGCTTTAGCGAAAGTCCCTGCTAGTTGTTTTAATCCAACACCTTTTCCATTTTTAGTTATAAAAACCAATCCCAACCTATTTCCCACATAATCACTCATTAATTTCATGAATCGTTGTGGGTAGGTTATGACGGTTATTTTAGACACACCCCTACTTTTGTTTTGATTGAAAGACATAGTCCCATTTTCGAATGAGATCTTATCTGTAGTGATGGATAAAGCCTCTGTCACACGTTTTGCTCCTTGAAGAATAGTCTGAGCTATTAACCAATCTCTATGATTGATTTTTTCTAAAGCTTCTAAAAACGTGATTCTTTCAATCTTGTTCAGAGCATTCGTTTTGACCAAGTCTCTAATTTTATAAAACGTTTTGTTAGATTCTTGATGTGATGGTTGAGCTATAGAAATTAAACCAGATGTTGCTCGGTTTAAGAATTTTGTTAGGGATATATAACATGCTGCGCGCACTTGTTTTGTTCCTTCTGACCAAGGAACTATTTTCATGGGAACTTGTTTTATCGAATCCAAGATAACATTGTGATTCAACAAAGCGAATTCTTGTAGGGATATTTTTAGGGAAACTAAACCTATTTTCTCTAATGCTAGGATAGATCCTTTATAAGATCTGGCTGTATGATTGTTTAATGAAGACAACCACACACAAACAGCTTCATAAAGGAGAATATCTCTTAATCCTTCCCAAATACGTTCATTTTTAATAGAAAGAAATTCCTGATGTGATAGGTTGCCTTGGTAAACTTTATTCCCAAACATTGTATCCAAGCTTTTATACAGTGAATTGTCTTTACGCACACACAACCTCATGATATAAGTTATGAATTTTACCTGATTATTTCCATAATCAAGCAAATTATATTACCTTTATGAAATCCTTAAAGGAATTTTTGGATATCTTATGATAAAACAATCTGAAGAAGAAAAAGAGCTTTTAGATGTTGAATTTTTTGTTTTAGGACAAGCTGTTAATTATCTGGAACACGCCCATACAGTTGTTCGTAGATTATCAGAGAGTCATTTTAAATTAGAAAATCATAAGAATATATTTCTGCTTATACGCGATATATTAAGAGATAGAGATACGATTTCAATCTCTTTAATTTGGGAAGAGATTAAGAGAAGAAATTTAGACAAACGAATGGATGTTTCGTATCTAATACACATGTCTCAAAATGCGGATATACCTATAGATTTAGATCATCATATTGATTTCTTACATGAAAAACACGTTAACAACCTCTTAAAAGAGTTTCTAGATTCATCTTTTCAAGATTTCACAAGGTATCCAAATAGGCGTTCTCCATACACACTGATAGATCAATTCAAAGAGCGTTTAGATAATATCCACAAAAAAACCTCATATCCTAGACGAAAGAATATAGGGAAAACGGTTTACGATATTTTTTCATTAGGAGATGACGGGAAAAATAGTGTTATATCTCAAATACGGCATAGATACGACTACAGATCAAGACACCAAATAGATTATGTTGACGGATTGCCTACAGGATACTCACCTATAGATGAGAATAGCATCATATTATCAAAAGGGAATTTTGTTGTTGTTGCTGCTAGACCCGCTATGGGGAAAACTGCCTTTGCTATAGATATAGCTCTTAATCTTGTTCTAGAGCAACAGAAGGCTGTAGGGTTTGTTTCATTAGAAATGAGTCCAAATCAAATTGTAGAACGTGTTGTATCAAATTTAAGCGAAATCTCATGTGAGCAATTAAAAAGAGGCAACTTCTCTAGGGATATCTTATCAAAAATAGAAGATATCGGTAA
>NZ_CP114172.1:0-1226773 GCF_042235055.1 Chlamydia sp. 16-02 | reverse complement strand
AACAACTCATCTAGGCGCCCAGATAGCTTCTCTAAAAGAGTAGACTTTCCAGCCTCAGCAATCTCCCCCAAACAATGCTGGGAAAAGCTTAGGGGAGTAAAAAAGCTTATGCTCATTAAAATACCTAGATTATTCAAAAAATATAGCCGAATGATTTTTCTTATTTTAACACTTTCTAAATAATTAATCTCTTATTACTTAAGCAAATCTTAGATATTAAGAATATTAACACTAGAATTTAATGTAAAATTATTCTGTTTTTCCAACAAACCTCTTAAGATAAATAACCTGCCATCAGCCTTATACCAACACCTAAAAGATCCTAATTATCTGTAAAAAACTTAACATTCCCGAATGATTAATACACAGTGTCCCACAGGATCTGTACGCATTCTTTGGATATGAATAGTACGGGGATTAGTAAATCCGCGTAGTTTGGAAAGTTCTTCTCTTTGAAAAGCTAGATAGTCCAATACATGCATATCTGCCCATTCCTGAGCAGAATAACCCACAAGATCGTTGATTTTCATTGGCCCAATAGATTCAAATTCTAGTCGAGGGAAATCTGGATGTGTGAAAAAAATGTCATCATCATCTCCTAAAGCGTCGCTTTTACCCGTCTTGGATTTAATCCCTACACCCATCCTATTTAGAGCTGATTTGCTTCCTATATTTCTAAGACGTTGATGTTCATTTAATATTCTTTCCATATTCTTTTGCCCCAAAGGTGGGAGGTGAAAATTCATAGATTGGAGTTGCTCTTTACTGAATATCTGAGGAGGGTTTTCATCTGGTCTTGATGGATGCCCTACTAAAATAGCAGTCTGCTCTGACCATCTCTCCCATCCTCCATATTTGTAGTACAGAGCTATTCTCATGACTAACTTGATAATAAAAGCTATAATTACAGGAATGATAAGTAGATATAGGAACAGAGTCCTCAATTTCTCTTGAAAGAATAACGGAATCTGTATGTCCACATAGACAAGTTGTCCCTGTGTATTCATGCTATCAATATACAAAACATGAGATCCATCTCGAAATTGGAGTATCCTATCCACCCTTTCTGCTAAAGATTCCAGGTAACCACTTCCCCTATCAAATTTAGGAAGATCCTTCAAAAAGCTATGTGAAAAAATTGCGGATGAAAAAAAATACGAAATCATGAATTCAAGCGGGGAAATTAGATTTGAAATTCAAAATAGAAAGATCTGGAACTGTAAGAAACATCCAGAACAGAAGATTATTGCTTAATGCAATATTAAAAAAATAAGAAGTCTAATCGTCGATGAAGAAGATCTTCAGATTCATCATACGCAAGTAAAAATGATACATCAATCCTAAGTAAAATTATCACTAAAGCTGCTTTGAAAGTTGCTCAATGACATTCTTTTACAGGTCAGAGAATAATAGCATCTCACAAGCAACATATGTTTAGTGCAAAATTGACCTTTAGTAAGCTCCTTTACTATTGTACGTAAGTCTTGCACCTATGATTGTTTGTTCTTTTTATAAGAAGGTATCACCCACAAGTAGATAGTAGTCTTGTTTGCTCTTCTGATAAATATCCGAGGATCTTATTTAAAAGGGTGATTTTTGTATCAGTATCTACAAATGAAGAAACTATAGCCTTCGTATTGAGTTGTATGATCTCTTTAAGAGTTAAAGGTGAATATTTAACATGAGTTAATTGAGAATCTTCAAAGGCAGGAAATCCTGATAAAAGCAAAAGCGTATTTTGCAAAGAAGTCCCTCCCATTTGGGGATTATCGGAACTCAATGTTATGCTAAGCTTGTGATCTCTGAGCAATGCAAAGAAAGGATGCTCATCAAGATTATTTATGATTATTTTATCTGTTTTTTTCAAACCAGAGTATTGGTGTAGTGAAGCTCCAAGTATCAGGTTAATAACCGGAGCCATAACAAGTGTAATGTTTTTCTCTTGGATTTCATGAATAGTCGGTAGATGTTCAATCGCTTGAAATCCATGTGCTATTCTCTGTATAGGTAAGGCTTGTAACGTTTGGCTTAAATATAAAAATCCCGTTCCTTCTCCTGCATGAGCTTCACAACCAAATCCTTTCTCATAAGCATGACGATAACCTGAAGTTAATTTGATTGGTGCTGCCTCAGGACAAATTTCTGCTCCAGCGGATTGCAAGCCGACAAAGAGATTAGGGAAGAACGTCTCTACTTCATCAAGCCAACTCGCGGCCTCTTCTGATCGTTGTTGTGTCGATTGTCGGAGATTAGAAGAACCTGTTTTATTAAAACAATTGATAAAGCGAAGGATAATTCCTTGACTCTGGAAAAATTGAGAGGCTCTAGAAAACAAACCATACAAGCGTAAGCGAGCTTCTTGAGGTTCAAGCGAAGGATAAATTACGTAAGCTATGCGGATATTTTGCTGCACTTCGGTGTAAATGATATTATCCTGTAGACATTGTTTTAAATAATTTTGCAAAACAAGCCAAAGATCGTTTTCATTTTGGATTCCTCCTGGAGGATATCTATGCCCCTGTACAGTAGCCATAATCCGATCAAAGCTAGAAAAATCACGAGAAATAACAGCGTATTTTAATAAAGAAACATTAGGGTCCCGTTCATAGCAAATATTCTCAAAATTTCTGAATATTTCAGAATAATTCTTGTGAGGGTTCCCATTAGATAAATAAGGAGATATCCATCGGTTATTCTCCCATTTTATAAGACCATTTCTGACTCCTAACTCCCAAGCTGTTTCTGGCGAAATAGTTCCTGGAAGATGTACGTGAATATCAGCCTTAGGAAGATTTTTAATAAACTGACTTGTACAAGGAATATTATCATACAACTCAGACGCCAACTGCGACAACTGTTGGGTAATAAAAAAAAGCCTCTTATCGATCATATCTTATTTTTACTTTCTTAATGTCAGATCTTACTCCCATTCAATAGTTGCTGGAGGTTTATCAGAAATATCGTAAACTACTCTGCTAACTTCGGGGATTTCATTAATGATGCGTGAGGAACAACGGTTAAGGAATTCTCTAGGTAAAGATGGCCAGCATGCTGTCATGAAATCAGTCGATTCTACTGCACGTAAAGCTATCGTATAGCCGTAATGACGGCAGTCTCCTTTTACAGCAACAGATTTAACTGGCAAAAATACAGCAAAAGCTTGGCTAACCTTATGGTATAAATTGGCTTTCCTTAGCTCTTCAATAAAAATGCTATCAGCATTTTTCACTATTTCTACATATTCTTGACGAACTTCTCCAAGAACTCTGACGCCTAAACCAGGTCCAGGAAAGGGATGTCGGGATATTAAAGCTTCCGGCAAACCTAAAACTTTACCTAAAGCTCTAACTTCATCTTTGAAAAGAAAACGCAGAGGTTCTAAAAGTTTCAAATTCAATTTTTCTGGAAGTCCACCAACATTATGGTGAGACTTGATCACCTGTGTTGCGTCACAAGATTTTGCGGATTCAATTACATCAGAATAAATAGTCCCCTGAGCCAACCATTGAACCTGAAGATTTCTAGATGCTTCATCAAAAACTTCAATAAAAGAGGATCCTATGACTTTACGTTTTTCTTCAGGATCTTCTATTCCGGATAGGTCGTAGAAAAATTTTTCAGAAGCATCTTCTACAATGATCTCTAGACCTAGAGAAGAGAATTGCTGTTTAACCTCTTCCACTTCATTTTTTCTCAATAGTCCCGTGTCAACAAAGACACAAGACAAGCGATCACCTAAAGCATTATGAAGTAAAACAGCTAGAACAGAAGAGTCTACCCCTCCAGATAGACCGAGAAGCACTCGTTCTGTTTCCCCTACTTTTTCTCTAATACTCTTGATCAGTTGTTGTTCTATTGTTTCAATTTTCCAAGTTTCTGAAGCCTGACAAATATGTTTCACAAAATTTGATAAGATTTTATCTCCTATTGCTTGAGAATCTGAAACTTCAGGATGGAATTGAAGACCAAACAGTTTTTTTTCAGGGCATTCTATAGCAGCAACAGGACAATGCTCAGAACTCGCTGTAACAAAGAAATCTTTAGGAGGAACAGTAACAGAATCACAATGACTCATTCGAATTTCTGTATGGAAAGTATCCTGATCAACAAGACCTTCAAAAAGTACACTTGGATAAAAAACTATAGGTGTATAACCAAATTCATTACCTCCGCCGTTTACCTCACTTCCAAAATCTCTAGCGATAAGCTGCATGCCATAACATACTCCAAGTATAGGAATATTACTGTTATAGATTGCTTTATCAACTTGCGGACTATTCTCCTGATAAACCGAATGAGGCCCTCCAGAAAAAATCAGACCCGCAGGAGATGCTTTAAGAAGACTTTCCAAAGGTGTATTCCAAGGAAGCACCTCACAAAACACGGAGAGTAAACGTATTTTTTTCGCCAGAATATTGGTGTATTGAGAACCAAAATCAAGAATGAGAATCTTACTCAAGATAGATTACCTTTTACTATTTAGAGGTTAGATAATTTGGAGCATATTGAACGTGTTGTAAGTTATGAATATGACTTTCAGCTCGTCCAGAATGGGTGATTCGGGCAAATACAGCATTCTGACGTAATTCTTCTAAATTGCGAGCTCCTAGATAGCCCATACCTGATCGAATCCCCCCTAGAATCTGATAAAGAACGTCATGAAGAGAACCTTTGTAAAGTACAAGTCCTTCAACACCCTCTGGAACAAATTTCTTAGCATTACTTTCCTGAAAATAGCGCTCAGCACTACCTTTCTTCATAGCACCAAGAGAACCCATGCCTCTATACATCTTATACGCTTGTTCATTGATCTGAACAACTTCTCCTGGAGCCTCATCAGTTCCTGCTAGCATGCTACCAAGCATAACACAATGCGCTCCAGCGGCTAAAGCTTTAACAATGTCTCCAGAATAGCGCATCCCGCCATCGGCAATGACTCGTACAGAAGAATCACGCAATGCTTCAGCAACATCCATAACTGCTGTCAACTGAGGCAATCCTACACCTGAGACGATCCGCGTTGTACATATAGATCCGGGGCCAATCCCCACTTTAACAGCATCTACACCAATTTCAGCCAAACAAAGAGCAGCTGCTCTTGAAACAATATTTCCCACAATGAGAGTTACCGAAGGATAATTCTTTTTAATAGTTAAGGCTGTATCAAGTACTAATTTAGAATGTCCATGAGCAGTGTCTACTACTAAAGCATCTATACCCACTTCAACTAAAGCATCAGCTCTTTTTAAACCTTGTTGACCGATACCTACAGCACCACCAACTGCCCAAGAGGAACTTTGCGATTTTATTTGTTTTACAACAGCAACCTGTGCATCCGTATCCATATTTTTATGAATAATTCCAAGCCCTCCAGCTACAGTCATGGCTGTAGCCATAGACAATTCTGTAACTGAATCCATTGCAGCAGACAAGATAGGGATAGTTAAAACTAAAGATCCTGAAACAGAAGAGGCTAAACAAACATCTTGAGGAAGAACTTCAGAATACTGAGGAACCAATAAAACGTCGTCAAAAGTCAGGGCTTCGCGCATATACTTCTCGATGAGAAAAAATGATTAAGATCAAGCGCTGATTGAGAAACTTATTCTTCTCATCAGTAACAAATAAAAGGAAAATCACATTCAAATAAAATTAAAGAGATTCCGGCTAGAAAAATCGTAATACCACTAGACAATAATCTCAACGGATTATTGAAAATTCTTAGAAAATTTATGACGAGGAAATTAAATAGAAAGCCGTTATAGACACCACAAAGAAAACAGGATACGCTAAAGTTAATAACGATTGTTCGATTTAGAACTCAAAACAGAAAATCTGGGAGCCTGTAAATAGCTCCCGGAGCAAAAGTCCTTGCTTCATCTCTCATACAGAAATTTAATAACGCAATGGAGCATCTTTGTATTCTTCATGAATAGTCTTTATTGACTGTTCATTAGATAAAAATGTCGTATCTAGATAATCTTGAGCAAAATTATCTCCGAAATCCTCTTTTACATTATCAGATTCCACTGCAACCCAGACCATAGAATAATAACCTTTTACTGGTAAGACATCACTGGAACGTACTTGTGGTCCAGCAATCCAAGCAAAAGCTATACTATGGTTGCATTTTCCTGAAGACGTATAATCAGACACTATAACAGGAACGAATTCATAAACTCCTTCACGACGACGGCAAGCTACAAAATCATCTTCTCCTATGGCTAAAACAATACCGTTGCAAGATTTTCCTGATGCATATTTTAAATTTAAAAAACCGCGATTCTTAGGACCATCTGCTTCTGTTAATCTAGCGGAACCTCCTAAGAGATCAATATCTAAATCGAATATTCTTACATAATCATGCAACCAAACAGCATGGGGATGGTATTCCTCAAGAGTATTTCTCGCTGAAATTGGGTTCATTAAACTCCCATAAACAAACATAGGAATATAAGGAGTGGTTAGATGCATTTTTTTGTGTATCTCTCTCCAGATCCTACGAGATTCTCTATTCACTCCCTCAATAACTTTAGGATCCTTGTTTTCCTTTGCTAAGCATTGAGCTGGCGTATAAGCAGCAGGATACGAAGAAAAATCAGAGATAGGTAAGTTAATACAAAATACCTGATCAACACTAGCATCCTTTAAAGAAATGGGTTCAGAACACCCACTAAGAACTAATAATAAACATCCAAATAGGTATGCTATTGATTTATACATAAAAATCCTCCCTATACTATGAGAAGAAGACAATTGGTAGCATCTGAGTACTTACTAATTAATTGACTTCTACGAGAACTAATAATTTCTTAAGATTTTGAATATATTCAACATAGCAATTCATTCGCATTAATTTTAATTTGATTATCTTTTTAACAAGATTAAAAAATCTTATAAAAAAACACTTATACAAATGTTAAATAAGCTTCAAGACATGAGTCTCAGAGAAATTCCATCATTAAAATGTATCAATCAACCAAATAGCTATATTGACACATCAATTTAAAAAAAAATCCATAGGAATCAGGCAGCAGGCAAATGAGTATCCTAATGAAATTAAATGTCTTTTCTCCTTTCTGAGATTCTTATGGGTGATCTATCTATCTTAAGAATTCAGATGATCCATTGCAGTTAAAAAAATTTTTATATATCTTATTTAACCAAAAATTAATAAACCAATTAGGGATTCGGCATGTCAAATCCAATACCTACACAACACCCCAATATTTCTTCTTTTCACTCAATCACGAGTCATACTGCAATGGAGGGAAATTTTTCTCCTCGTAGATCATCTCTAAGACTATTTTTAGATACAATGTTGATTGTTCTGGGTTTTTCTACTGTAGTTTCAATCTTTGTAGCAATGTTTTTTCTCAATGGACTCGGTATGCTAAATACAACAACAATCGTCTTATCCGCATCCTTAATTCTTATGGGCATTGTATTTATTAGCATCGGAGTACTTTTCTTTGTTAATAACATAGAACAAGGACTTTCTGGCATTTTGAGAAAACGTTTAAAAGAAACAGAGTTGGAGATAAGGGATCTTAGAGACCGATTGCAAACTTACGAACTTAATCATGCATTTGCCCCATCGGAAGATCCTACAGGAATCTCTGAAAATATAGAACCATCTGAGCCTACAGAAACAACTGTAGAAACTATCATGGAGATAAATAGCCAAATGAGTTCTACAAATCATTGAATGAAAATTGCAGACTAAACTTTAGCTTATAATGTTGCCAAAAACCAACAATCAAGAAATCAATCATTTAGAAAATTTCTTAAGAATTTTTTTATAAAAAATCGCGTTTTTAGCACTACCTGAACACCATTTTTTTTGTTTTTATTCAATATTTTTTATCGCAAACAAAGTTGTAAGTTGCTAGGGTCTTTTGCTTTTAAACTAAATATTGCGAATGAGGCAAGGATATGAGAACACAAAACTTCTTTCTATCGAAAATCAGATTATTGGGTGCTTTATGCCTAGCTTCCCTTTCTGTTTTAATTACTGGATGTGATGCTGATGATGTATTTACTACTGATAAACACCTAGTTGAAGAAGCTAAAAGTTCAGCTCCAATTTTCACAGAAACCACTGATACCGATCGTGTCTGGGATACAATAAAAACAGCTTGGGGCCTATCTCAGCAGATGAATTGTGTTCCTGTAGTGATTTACGACGACCTCATGAATCCTTTCAGATTCCAAACTGAAGGAAAAAGTCTTTGGAATACTCCTGTAGACGTATCTAACAGCAAACGTATTTTCAATTACGACGCACGTACCGATAAAAAAGATAATTCTGCAAAGAATTACGCAGAAATTAATGCTCTTGCTCTAGATTTAGGAAATTCTAAAGAAGAATCTCATTTCTCTGCTATTTTACACGGTATTGAAAAAGAAACATTTGTCGCTTTATGCAAACATTATCCACAACATAGTTTGGTACCTGTAATCGTAACTAGATCGTCTGGTCAAGATACTACTTATAGTCTCGGATTTATGTTTTCAGTAACAAATCCTGCTTTACAAACCCGGCAGGATGTTCTTCCTAACCGCGAACATTTCTTAGAAATCTGGAATAGCATCAACTGTAGAGATGTTATTGATTTTTACGGAGAGAATTTCCCCGCAGACTATATCAATACAACGGTCCTTGCTAATGGAGAGTCTATTAACTCTTTAATCCCAGCAAATAAATAATCTAAAGTAATCTTTAGAATACTTATTATGAAACCTCGCAAATATCCTTGCGGGGTTTTTTCATTTAAGCCAGTACTGAAAAATCCCGATCGTTAAAAAACATTGCTTATCCAGATTCTGCCGTCAAAAACCTAAATAATCCTTAGACTACCAAAACTCGCAACATTTTTATTTTATTCATATTTAATGCTTTAGACATTAAAATCTTATGTTTTGCAATTTATAGTTAAATCAGAGAAATGTTATCCCTATACGAAACTAATTTAGATTTTTTTAACCAAACACGAAAACATCCTTGTTTGATGAAAAATGCTTACGTACGCGAAGCCTCAACTAGTCATACCCCATGCTTACGTATGGGTATAGAGGATATAACGTTATTTTCTTGTTCTTCTCTAAAATCTTCTGTATTAAGTTCGCTCCCTATTTTAGGAACTATTCGAGGCTTTGCACGTTTATATAGCACTTGGTCCGTTAAAGATAGAAGTAACGATCAACTTAAAGATCAAGTAACTCATACCCTTTTGGGAATTTTCGAAGTCCTGGGGTTGGGTGCTGCTCTTTTAGTTGTAAAAATCGCTATCACAGCTTTGATATACATTTCCTTCGTTCTCTTTATGTTGTTTGGCATGTTCTATGAAATTGCAAGTACGCAATTCCAAAAGTTACCATGCTTTGCCAAACAAAGTTCTGAAACTAATAAGATTTAAAGCAAATACTGAAATCCTCTCCACACTAGTCCTCAAGGAAAGGATTTTTTGGAATAAATATTTCGATTGTTTAAATAGGAAAAAGCATATTCATGAAAATGTACAACACAAACGCTGAATTTACGGAGAAAACTAAAAATCATCCTTATCTCATTAGAACTGCCTACTCTCGAACTAATGAGATTATCGGGGCAAAAGAAGCTTGGACACACATGGTATTAAGTTCTCTTCCTATTTTAGGAACTATCCGTGGTTTAGCACGTCTTTACAGTATTTATTCTGTTAAAGATAGAAGTGAAGACACAACTTCAGCTTTAATAGTACACACCCTAGTAGGTATTTTTGAAACTCTAGGTTTGGGCATAGTCCTAATGATTATTCCTATTTCCTTAATCTTCCTGAATATAATCCTAGCATTTATAAAAACACTCTTTGAGTTTATTAGAAGAGGAATCTGTAATCTAAAACGACTATGTTTGCCTAACAAAGTTACTACAGCTAATAAAGCTTAGAAAGACATATGAATCTGTAAGAATCGAAGAAGCACTATTTTCCAGAGATAAGTGCTTCCTTGTTTTTTAACCACTTACACTCTAAAATTTCTATAAATTATTTTTTATACAAGACGATGTTTATTTCAAAATACGCAACACATCTTGAGTTTAAGGAAAAAACCACGCACCATCCTAATTGGATCAAAAGTGGTTATATTCGCGATTTGGAATCGACAGCGTCTCACAGGAACTGTTGGATAATTCTTGACTATGATAATTTAAAAGCTTCTTTTCTTTCTTCTATGCCTGGTTTAGGAACCATTCGTGGTCTAGCGCGTCTTTACAACGTTTGGTCTATTAAAGGCACCGTAGAACAAATAAATAACACAATTATTCATACTATTACGGGTATTTTAGAAACGCTTGGTTTAGGAATAGTTCTCTTGGTATTTAGAATCACCTTAACAGCCGTACTTATTCCTATAATACTTCTATTTTACCTATGCACTGTCTTAATTGCTTGTTTCAAAAACCAATTTGAATCCGCGCTCTCTAAAAGTTTAACCAGCGAAGTTCGGATAGTGTAAATATCGCACTCATTGAATTCAGCACTTCATAAGAAGCAGACACTTATAGTTTTATTTAACGATTTATGTTAAAATCTTACCCTGTAAAAAATTAACATAGGAGAAAACTATGTTCATCAATAGTTATGAAAAACCTGCCGATTTTCTAGAAGGAACTTCTAATCATCATCCATTGATCAAAAGTGCTTATGTACGTAAAAGTATGGACGGGGGGATTTCTAATGAGCAAGATCTACGATCTTTGTTCTTGGGAGCGCTTCCTATCTTAGGATCTATTCGAGGCTTAGCACGTCTTTATAGTGTTTGGTCTGTTAAAGATAGAAGCGGGGATGCTCAAAAAGATGTAACTGCTCACACAATAGTCGGTATCTTAGAGGTCCTTGGATTTGGCCCTATCTTCCTAGCATTGAATATTGCTCTAGCTGTTATCGGAATTTTCTCTATCATCGCCATCGGAGTTATAGGTCTGTTTTGTCACGGAATTAAATGTGGTGTTAAGTTCTTAACAAAACCTTGTCTACCCAACAAATGTTAACTCTTTTTATGTATTTTCCTCTTATAAACCAGGAGTAGACGACCTATTCCCTTTCGTTTCCAGTTTTGTTTTAACCATTTATCTGATAAAATGCTTCTGATTTATGGAGATTTTTTAGGGGTAAAGTATGTTTACAAGTTATGATACAAGTTTTAATTTTATGGAAGGAACGGCTCGCCACCCATCCTTTATTAAAAGTGCCTACGCGCGTAATAGTACAGGCGTCAACTCTCATATAGAATGTTTGTTGCTAGATAGTAATAAAAACCTTCTCTCTACTATATTAAGTGCTGTACCTATTTTAGGAACTATTCGAGGCTTAGCACGTCTTTATAGTGTTTGGTCTGTTAAAGATAGAAGTGAGGATTCTAAAACAAATATTATTATCCACACCGTTACAGGTATTCTAGAAACCCTAGGCTTAGGAATCTTCATTCTTATTGCTAAAATTCTTATCTTAGCCTTAACAATACTTGTTTTCTTTACAGGAACTAAATTGGGCTTAATCAAAGAAGACAACTAGAGTTGTGAAAATAACCTAGGCTTTTCCAAGTAGATCTTTTGATTTTTTAAACTTAGATCTCCTTAATATTTTTTAATAAAATAATATTCCTTTGCTTCATTTCTCTATCAAAGAAGCTTACAAGCAAAATAGATGCAAATTAAGTTGCCTTCTCTCTATACTTTTAGATCCTTCAATGATCTAAATGCTTCCATGATCAATTTATCTAGGAGTCCCAACTCCGAAGGAGTCTCAAACTAAGGAGAATCTATTTTGCATAATGAAATGATTTTTATAGCACAAACCGTGCTAATCGTACTTGCGGGAATATTTTTCGCTTCTAAAAGCACAGGATGGCTAACAGGATGGTTGGCTACTCTATCAGTAATCATGAATGTATTTGTATTGAAGCAGATTTTCCTTTGCGGTTTAGAGGTGACATCTGCTGATGTCTATATGATCGGTATACTCTCCTGCTTAAATTTCTCTAGAGAGCTCTATGGACAAAATAAGGTAAATGAAGCCATGATCGGCTCCTGGGTTATCACAATAGCATTTCTTATTCTAACGCAATTGCATCTCGCTCTTATTCCTTCATTAAACGATGCAACTCAACATCATTTCATAGCGCTATTTTCACCAACACTAAGATTAACCCTAGCCTCTTTAATCACTGTGATTCTTGTCCAGATTGTTGATCTCAAGCTCTTCTCGTATCTAAAAAGCCTATTTCAAGATAAGGCTTTTGGAACCCGCTCGGCTATATCCCTAATCTCCTCGCAAGTCTTAGATACTTTACTATTTTCTTTCCTAGGTCTCTACGGTATCGTATCTAATCTCACTCATGTCATCCTATTTTCTCTCATCACAAAGATATGTGTAATTACTATGTCAGTTCCCGTTGTAGTTCTTGGTAAATATTTTAGAAAAAGAAAAGAAGCTTAAATTCCCCGTAAATTCTATTTACAGTAAAATATAGGCCCGATACGCTTACTTTACTCTTTTCAAGCGAGATATAAAACAACAGTTTTCCCTGGGATAATTCAGGTTCCTAATCGTGGCATTAAAATTTCACGTCCTTCATCAATCTAAAAAATCACGAGCTCGTGTAGGCAAAATAGAAACTGCCCATGGAGTCATAGACACCCCCGCTTTTGTTCCTGTTGCGACTAACGGTGCCTTGAAAGGCGTTGTCGATCATAGTAACATTCCACTCATGTTTTGTAATACCTACCATCTCTTGGTACATCCTGGAACAGAAGCTATTGCCGCTATGGGAGGACTACATAAATTTATCAATAGAAATGCTCCTATAATTACAGATTCTGGGGGATTTCAGATCTTTAGCCTTGCCTACGGCTCAGTAGCAGAAGAAATTAAAAGTTGTGGGAAAAAGAAAGGCTCTTCATCCATCTTAGAGATTAATGATGAAGGCGTATGGTTCAAATCCTATAGAGATGGCCATAAACTCTTTCTATCCCCGGAAGTTTCTGTACAAGCTCAAAAAGATCTGGGTGCTGATATCATTATTCCCCTAGACGAACTCTTACCCTTTCATTCTAATGAAAAGTATTTCTTATCATCGTGCTCACGAACATATGTCTGGGAAAAACGCTCTTTAGATTACCATAAAAAAGACCCTAGATATCAGTCTATGTATGGGGTAATTCATGGAGGTATAGATCCAGAACAAAGGAAAATTGGGTGCCAGTTTGTTGAAGATCATTCTTTTGACGGATTCGCTATCGGAGGCAGCTTAGGAAGAAATCTAAAAGAAATGGTACCTGTTATTGATGTCACCACGTCATATTTATCCAAAGATCGCCCTGTACATCTTTTAGGAATAGGAGATCTCCCCTCGATACACGCTACAGTTGGCTTTGGTATAGATTCTTTCGATAGCTCTTATCCAACTAAGGCGGCGCGCCACGGTTTGATCCTATCATCTCAAGGGCCTATCAAAATTGCCAATCAGGCCTACGCTTATGATCTTTCTTCCTTAGATCCTGAATGTAGATGCCTAACATGCACATCAAACATCTCTAAAGCTTATCTACGGCACCTTTTCAAAGTTCACGAACCTAATGCAGGAATTTGGGCCTCTATCCATAATCTCTACTATATGCAACAAGTTATGCAAAATATCCGAAAACAGATCTTAAATGATGAGATTTGATCCGACTTATCCTGAGAATTAATCTCAATTTTTCAATTCTAAAGTGATTTACCTTAAATTACTTAAAATAAGAATACGAAATAGAAAATTGCTTTTTATTAAAAATAAGCATAATTTTTTTCGAGTTTTAGATAAGAAACGACCCTAAAGTTATATAAGAAACCTTATTTATGAAATATTAATTATAAACAGACTTACACTTAATAAAAACTATTATATTCCAAGCATAAATATGGATTGTTTTATCTATAGGTATAGAAATAATACAGAGTTTTTTTTTGATCAGCAAAACGCCTGCTGGTTATTTAAAGAAG
This sequence comes from Chlamydia sp. 16-02, assembly GCF_042235055.1. Lineage (NCBI taxonomy): Bacteria > Pseudomonadati > Chlamydiota > Chlamydiia > Chlamydiales > Chlamydiaceae > Chlamydia > Chlamydia sp. 16-02. The sequence continues at coordinate 1,212,746 of NZ_CP114172.1, read as the reverse complement.
GCTTCATTAGATCAGAAACCCAGATGCTACCCTACACTCTGGATTGGGAAATTAATATAAGTAGCGCTGATGAAATCAAAGAACTCCTTGCTCGCTGCATTCCTATAGTAGGCAATATTCTTGGCTTTGGAAAACTCTATAGCCTATGGTCCACACGAGATCCTACGGATCGATATAAAGATATCCTATTCCATACGCTCTCAGGAGTACTAGAAGCTTTGGGCTTAGGTATAGTAGCTTTAATTTTGAAAATAATTACAACGATAATTTTCTATATCTTTGAATTTCTTGAATGCCTGACATATACAATGATCTCTATGTTTCTCCCAGGTTCCCCATCTTCAGAAAGATTCTCCCTAGTTTAGACGTAAAATATTAAGAATTTAATAAATTAAAATAAATTCTATAGATAGATGTTAATTTAAAAATAGTGGTGATTTTGTAAATGCCACACAAAATCATCCAGTCTTATTTAAATTAGGTTTTGTCCGAGATCGTTCTGGTCTTGAAAATTGGTCAGAGGACTGGTTTATTTCTTGCGATCTTACCTCTTTAAGCAGCGATAGCCTTACGGTACAAGCTCTGAGAGGATTGCCTATAATAGGAACTATAATGGGCCTAGGCAGAATCTATAGTACATTGTCCACAGAGGCTCGTCCTGAATCTGAAATCGAAGACAGATACATAGATAGATGTTTTCACACAATCATAGGAATTTTAGAGATTTATGGATTGGGAACTATTTTTACAATTATCAAAATTATTTACTTCTGTATTCAATTAATCGTAGTAACAATAGCCGGGGAAATCACAGAGTTAATATTTGATGAGGAGCAAGGGTTTAAAGTTCGATACTTTTTAACTAGCGTATTCACATTTGATTGTTGACTCTAATCAAATTTACAGAATATGGATTCTATTTCATAAAATTAACTGCTTAAAATTATTATTTTTTTAAATAAAAATGATAAAGCAAGCTGTTAATAACAAACAACTTCCGTATTTTATTTTATTTATAATTGCAATTATTACCAAATATAAGTAAAATGCTTCGCTCTAAATTTTAATAAAAATAAATACAAGATAATTGAACACTTATTCGAGACAAGAACTCCTGTATCATACCCAGATAATAAATGTTTTATTATACAGCATAATTTAAACTAACCAGGATGTTTTTTATGTTCATAAATACCTATAGAGATAATTCAGAATTTCATGATGCTGCACAAAACTACCCCGCACTTTTTAGACTTGGGTTTGTTCGCGATCAATTCGGTCTCAAAGATTGGAAATTTGATTGGTTAATTTCTGATGATATTGAAGATTTAGATGCTGATGGAATTTTTATACAAATTTTACGCGCTCTTCCTATTATCGGAACGGTTATGGGTGTAAGTAGAATCTATAGCGTATGGTCTACAGATACTTTAGATGATAGCCTAAAAGATAAAATCATTCATACAGTAGTCGGACTGATTGAAATCTGCGGATTGGGCATTATCACTTTGATTATGAAAATTTTTTATTTCGTTCTTGTACGCATTATTGTAACCATTGTACCCGCATGTGTTCGAATAAGAAGAGGCTCCGAAGCAGAAGAAAACATGAGAGAATTCTTAATCGATACATTTTCTTTGGGGTTATAATTCTACTCTCTTTTCCCCACTCTATCTTTATGATAATAAACCATTAAAAAACAAAGATTTCGAAAAAAATAAAACGCCAAATTATTATCTGTTAATAACTTGTGAGACCTTTTTATATTTATAATTGAAACTATTTCAAATAATACATAAACTACTTCGCACTCAATATTTAAAAGTGAAAAATATAGTTATGTTTATTGATAGATATCCAAATAATTGGAACTTCTCAATTCGAACAAGAAATTCTTGTTCTTTATTACGCTCCGGTTTTGTTCGTACATATTTAGGCGTTCAACCTATTAATAGAGAATGGAATATCTCAACAAGAGACGGCATTTTCTCCAAAGCAAATATGCTGGAAATAAAAAAAGCCACTCCTATTTTAGGAACAATCATGGGTCTGGGTAGGCTATATAGCGTTTGGTCTACAAAAGATAATACCACAAGTAAAATACAGTTACTCTTACATACCCTAACGGGTGTTATCGAAACCCTAGGCTTGGGCATTATCCTTTTAATCGCAAAAATTATCCGTCTAGCAATTAAAATGCTATGCGAAAAAATCGGTCCATGTTGCTGCTGCAGCCGTTATCAAAATCTGGAAATTATCTCCACATCTTCTCAAGATTCAACAAACATTGAAGATTTCAGATCTACAGATTTAAACGCAATGGACTTAGCCAACTTTAATCCAGAACAAGCTGCAAATTTATTCTCTACTACTGTTCACGGAGATCCTTCTAAAGGAGAAAAAGTTACAGTATCTCTAACAATAGATCCTCAAGCAATGGAGCAGATGATAAATACAACAACGCAGTTATTATCCGATATCGTGAATATTGATGAGGATGATGAAGAAGGTATAATGAGAGGTATTTCTCAATTTCAAAACATTCTAGGTACAGGTCGCATACACAACCAAGTGCATACAATGACCTCTTCTTTAAGAGAATTATCCACTACAACTACAGAAGAGGAAAACTCTTAAAGAAAATCTTAACAGTCTTTTAGATAGCACCTTTAATGATTCTATAAGAAAACTGAACCTCTTCTCCTGTATTACCCTCTTATAAACTACAAAATATAAGAGAAGAGACTTTTCTTCGCGTCCACAGGAAACTCAAATCTATCTTTTTTTACTTCCCGATAAAATCAATAGGCAAGAAATAGCGCAAAATGCCAATGCTGATGCCATGGGAATCGTAATGAACCCAAAGATAAATAATTTTGTTGAGCAAGAAACTCTGCCACAAATATCTATTGTCATTCCAGAAATCTCCTGAAGACAAATCTGATAAACGGCAGTTATCATGCCTATAATAGATAAAGGTAAGGCGTAAATCTTTATCGTATTATCTTCACGATATGTAGCAATTCCCAAAATAATCGATAAAGGAAATAAGCAAATTCTTTGATAATAACATAAAACACAGGGCTCTATGTTTAACAGATAACTGTAATAAACACTCATTACTGTCCCTGTACAACAAATCAACCAAGCAAAATATAAAGCATAATTACGAATGAATCTAATCATCGTTTTCCTCTGTAGCCTGTAAATGGCGGATTTGTCGAATGACACGTTCTAGCTCATCAAATGTGGGATCCTCAATCAGATAGTCTCCAACTACAGCTGTTGGTGTTGCTAACTGCCCCCCAAGAACCTGAGAGCCATAAATATTGTTCTTCTTAATTTGCTCTTCATATTGCTGAGAATCCACACACTGTATTAATCCCTTAGGATTGATACTGCGACCTGAATGCGTTTTCAAATTCTCAGTAAGCTTAGTTAATACTTCAGGAGTTGCCCAACGTTTCCCCTCTTCCTTAGGATAAGTAAGTAACCTATGAAAATACTCAATATAAGCCTCTATATCAGGCTGACGTGGATCATGATGGTAAACACAAAGTAATGCTTGAGCAGCCGGCATCGATCCTCGAATAAAACATACAGGAATTAACGTAAATGACACCTCACCGGTATCAATGTAGTTTTTCTTTAATAGGGGGAAAACCTCAGTGCTGAACTCCGCACATGCGGAACACGAAGGTTCTTCAAACACTGTAATGTTAATCGGTGCATAAGGATTGCCAAGAGTTGGAAAATGCTTAGCATTCGTAGGGATATGAGCTTTAGGAGGCAATATCGTCTGCTTTTTATAAATCATTAATCCAAAGCATAGTATGAAAAAAGCACTGGTAACTATGGCTAATATCTTTTTATTCAATGATCGTTCTCTTCTCTTGTAAGGCTCACACAAAACTAAGAAATAGAATAAAAAAATAAAAATTTAAAACTATTTTTTTACACAAAAAGTCTAGAGCATCCTCTCTTTGTCTTTCATTTATATATTGAAATGATATGAATTTGATAAAAAACCTTTTAGTTTTATTATTCTCATTCTATTTAGAAAGAAAGATCCCAATGTTTTTCTTTTTATGGATAAAGAAACCTTAGCAAATATTTATAAGCACTTCCGTTATCGATTTTTTAAATTAAGTATTCTTCCTGCATTTTTAGGACTACTGCTTATATGCACACCAAATACTTTGAACTATCAAGCACCAAGTGTCATCCTTTCCGATAGAGTTTGTGGAAGCCTGTTAATCATTTTAGCTCTGATATCTTTTTATAGACGTTCTGTACTTTGGTTTGGTGTATTCATAGGTATTTGGGTAACTCTTTTCCCTTGTTTCCCAGAACGTTCCTCTATTGTTTTTGCCAATGATACGCTCATAGGGTTTGCTATCTTTGCGGTTGTTTGTATTCCTCCTACACGACCAGAAGCTTTGGAAGTTGGTCCCACTCTTCCTGAAGGAATGACTTATAATCCATCTTCGGGGGGACGAAGAGCTGCTGTCTTAATATTAAGTTTATTAGCTTGGCTGCAGTCACGCTTTTTAACAGCATCCGCATTAGGAATCTCTAGAACTGCTTTTGAATGTGATTTTCTTGTCTATGCAGCAATGATGACTGCTTATTCGCTACTTGTTGTACTGTCTTTATCTGGAGGAGAACGTCGTTGGCATACACGACCAAAAATAGTATTAGCCACCGCAATCACCTTACTATCTGCTATTATCCTAACCTTTATCCCTATTGTATCAAAACAGATGACCTTAGATTGTTGGATATGCTTATCTCTAACAATACAACCCGCTCTAGCCTTTGTTTTTGCTTATGATGAATTTAGAGCAACATTCACATATCTAGGACAATTTGTTGGGAAAAAACGCGAGCTAATTCGCATATCACTATTTGGATCAGAATACTATAGAGATTCATTGTTTTGGGAAGAACGCACTGTTCTTCCTTTTATAAAAGCGTGTAAGCAAGCTTTCCAAGGGATTTCCTTTCCTATTAATCTTCTAGTCGCTGTTTGCATAGCGATAGGATTTATCAAAGTAAGTGATGAGTTTGCTGTTACAGATAAACTGAGAAATTATATCGATATTTGCTGCTGGTTTATCATCGTATTAGCCATCCTATCTTTCGCTAACAGTCTTCGCCATCTTAGATGGTTATGTGTAATTTTCTCAGCAGCAATTCTACTTTCTCCTGTATTCTTCCATATTCCTCTACACTCTCCTATATTGATTCCAACAATCGCAATAGGAATTGCTCTGATTTTTCTATCTGTAGGAAAAATAACACAGAAAAAATAAACAGCCTTCACTAAGTTAGTACCGAACTAATTCCCGATAAGGTTTCTCTTTGCTCCACATCAGCAGTTTGATCCTCTTCTTCTTCAGCTTCTAGACGATCTCGTTTTTCTTTGTCATACTCACTTGCATAAATATCATCTCGAGCACGATCTATGCCCTCAGCAATAACAGCATCATGAACAGAAGTATGCGGAGAATCCTTATCAGGAATAACCTTTATAGTCTGTAATAAGGTAACATAGGAAAATCTCTGAGGATATTCAGGAAGTAGCACTTGAGATTCAATAAACGCCGCAACCTCTTTTTTCGTAAATTTGCCTCTTTGACTATTACAGTAATTCAAAATTTGCAGATAATTACTCTCTGCTAGTTGTTTGTGTTTACTTAATGCTCCTTTATGATGCTGGAAGGCATACATAATTAAAGGCACGGAAATCAATACTGAAGAAAGAATTCCAGGAAGAATGAAAGGAAGAAATACATCTAAAGCAAAAGAAAATCCCTCTAAAGGATATCCAGCTAAAAGAGATCCTATCAATAACAATACTGTAGAACAAACAAAAACAATCGTAGCGACAACTACAAGAGGTGAACCTTTGCAACGATGAGAATGAATACCGCTATAGAGAGAGAGCTTTTCATTTGAGGAAAGTAGGGTATAGTCTAACTGTGAAGATTGTAAATTAGCAAGCGGTAACGTCATGTTAAAAGACACTCCCGGATATCCTCTACAAGCATATGGACATTACCGGAAGAACGCGTTGAATCATTAAAGAATACAGGAACAAGTCCACGATTTTTAAGTACATAAAATGTATCTCCAAGAAAGGCTACATCACGAAAATCATGAGTAACAAGCACCACAGTTTTATAGTCTTTTCTTGCCAGGCGGAGAATGTATTTATACAATAATTCCTTAGTCGTAATATCTAAAGAAGAAAACGGCTCATCTAAAAGTAATATTGGTTTAGGAGATAAACATTGACAGGCTAAAGATACTCTTTGTTTTTGTCCTTCAGATAATTCATCAGGATAACAATCCAATAAATTACCTATATTAAAGCTCTCTACTACTTCAGCCAACTTCTCAGAAAATATAGAGAAACGTTTGTTCTTTACTCCCAATTCAGAACCGAGATAAATATTTTTCAATACGGTTCTCCACGGAAGTAAAGTTTGCTTTTGCTGCATATAAGCAACATCTGTTTGCTGAATAGGCTGGCCAAGCCACAAGATTTCTCCTTCTGAAGGAGATAAGAAATTAGCAATTAAACGAAATAGGGTAGTCTTCCCTATTCCAGAAACGCCTAGAATAATAGAAATCTTTCCTGGATGCGCAGTAAAAGAAGCTTTTTTAAAAATCAACTTATTCGAATAAGAATAGCTAAGATCTTTGACTTCTAACATGTAGAAACCATGATTTTTGGGAGGAAGACGGCTTGCGGTTACCAAGACTTGAACTTGGGACCTCGACATTATCAGTGTCGCGCTCTAACCAACTGAGCTATAACCGCGAGTTTGGAGACTAGGAGAGTCGAACTCCTGACCTTCTGAATGCAAATCAGACGCTCTACCAGCTAAGCTAAGTCCCCGTTTATTCTTCTCTTATTACTATAGAAAAACAAAAAGTTATCTTAATGACTAAGAGATTTAACCTCAACCAAAGAATTATGAAAAAAATGAATCAATGGCTTAAACAAATTTCTTTGAGGACACTTTTTAAAAGAGAATCCATGTAAAATTTACTTGTTTCACTTTGAAGTTGTAGCCAGCTTGTATTACTTGACGACTCAAGAGGATGAGGAATAAGAATATTGACCCCTAAACAAGGAACATCAAACTCATAACACACCTGAGAAACAGCTCCTCCAGCACTATCAAAACCTTGAATGTCGGAATGAACTTTTTGAAGAGAAAGAAAATAATTCTTAGACATTGTAAACGCCTCTCCAGTAGCTATTAAACCCTCAGTAAGATCGTGTTCTGTGGACGTCATAGGTTTCAAGTAACCGTGCATCTTTAATAAATCTTCTATAGCTTTTTTATGAGCAGCAATAAACTGTCTTCCTCCATTCTTTGCGGCTTCTCTATAGGCTTCGCTTGTGGCGAAAATGCATTGATTGATATCTGGTATTTCGAATCTTTTGAAAAACGGACGAACGTCGGAATCGTAATTAACATAACCATTCGAAATTAAAACATTTCCAAAACGACCAGTTTCCGAACGTGAATAGCATGTGCCAATAATTAAAATAAGCTCTACACGATGCTTTAGAATCATATTACAACTAATCATAGCTGCAGAAACTTTATTAGGCCAGAAAGAAGACATCACCAGATACTTTCCAAAATAGTCTCCAGAATAATATGTCCTTCTTCCTTCCACAGTTTTCTTGCTATTGGCAAACCACGGTATAGGACATTCTGCGTCAGAAGACTCAGAAATTTCAGGAAGGGCGAAAATGATTCCTATACGAGATAAAGGAGCATTCTTTTCATTAAAAATATCAATAGGTTCTGCTTTTAAAGAGATAAAAGGACAACAAAGAATTGAGGCAAAAAAAATGCGAAGAACCATAAAAATTCCATCTATAGAATCTTGGTTCCTTATAGAAAAACGAATTGTTAAAGAGAATGAAAAAGCTAAAAGTGAAGATAGCCCTTTCGACTCTAGAGGTAGCGAAAAACTAGACTCGAAAGAGCAAACCTTCTATGAATCTTTATTCATAACAAAGAGAAATACTCGTTTTTCAAAGTCTAACTTTCTTTTTTAAATCTATAGTTCTTGCTTCGCGCACTTTGGTAATCTTAAATGATTTCGTGAACGTTTCGTATTCTTTATCCAAAGCTTTAGCATCTTTATTTTTATAAACCATGAACACTTGATAGAGAGTATGGTTTACTGAAACTAACATCCCTCTAAAATAGATATCCTCACAAGATATCCAAAATTCTAAAGCTTTATGTCCTTGTACCTCTTTTGCCTGCATGAATAGGACTTGAGACTCTGGTAGAGCCTGTAGCATTCCTGAAAATCCTTCCTGAAGATTTAATTCTGGACGACTGACATCAACTTTCTCAGGATATTCCCATACAGACACAACATATACAGTATTGTCTGATTGTGTTTCTGTAACGTATGTATCATAGCGTATGGTAAGTTCAGATTGAGGTATTTCTATGATCTGACCAGAATGATCTGGATCTCCTGGAAACTCTGCAGAAAATCCACAATTTTTCGTATAGTCGTATCGTTTCCACTTGAGACTATCTTTAATTTGAGAAATGGAGACATCTCGGTCTTTGATCTCTTGATTAGAGAACCAGTTCTTCATCTTAGAGAGGAAACCAGTCTTCGATTCCCCGGCAACTAATGAAGCTGGGCATAAGGCTTGAAGAGACATTAATACGGTTAATATGAACTTACTTAATTTTGAAAGCATAATAAAAATAAAATACGTTTATTAATTTAATAATATAACTTCCTCGACTTTTTATTATAAACAAAACACAAAAAATCAAAATCATCAAAAAACCTTGTGTTTTATAAAATCCATAATGATAATCCTGCTTGTTAAAAAATCTTAGAAATTAAGAGTTATAGCGCATATGGAAGAGCAAGTATTTGCTAGTAAGAAGGTTGGAGTTTTGCCAGCACGGTGGGGTAGCGTCAGATTTACTGGGAAGCCCCTAGCAAACATCCTCGGAAAGTCTTTAATACAAAGAACTTATGAGAACATTAATCAAAGCACAACACTAGATATGGTGGTTGTAGCTACTGATGATCAACGCATTATGGATCATGTCTTAGAATTTGGTGGTCATTGCGTAATGACAAGTCCAGAATGTGCTAATGGAACAGAACGTACAGCAGAAACAGTAGCGCGTTATTTCCCTGAAGCTGAGATTATAGTGAATATCCAAGGAGATGAGCCGTGTTTGCAGCATACCGTTGTTGACGCTCTTGTCAGAAAACTCGAAGAGTTCCCTGAGATTCAAATGGTTACTCCAGTTGCTAAAACTACGGATTCACACGAGATCTTAACAAATCAAAAAGTGAAATGTGTTTTCGATAAAAATGGAAAGGCTTTATATTTCAGCAGAAGCCCTATTCCACACATCTTAAAGAAAGAGACACCGATTTATCTTCATATTGGCGTATATGCATTTAGAAGGAATGCCCTATTCAATTATATTGCATCTTCCCCTACACCGCTAAGCCAAGCTGAAGATCTTGAGCAACTACGTATACTCGAACACGGTGGGTCTATTCACGTATGTGTAGTGGAAGCTAAGAGCCCCTCAGTTGATTATCCAGAAGATATAAATAAGGTGGAAAAATACTTAACATGCCATTCAAGTGCATCTTTTTAACAGGAGGGGTTGTCTCTTCCTTAGGCAAAGGATTAACCGCTGCCTCTTTGGCTCTATTATTGGAGCGTCAAAACCTTAAAGTTGCCATGTTAAAACTGGATCCTTATCTTAACGTTGATCCGGGAACAATGAATCCTTACGAACACGGTGAGGTCTATGTTACCAACGACGGCATAGAGACGGATCTAGATCTTGGTCACTATCATCGATTTTCTTCAGTAAACTTATCTAAATATTCTACAGCGACCTCAGGACAAATCTACGCTCGCGTGATTAAAAGAGAACGCGAAGGGTTCTATCTAGGAAGCACTGTTCAAGTTATCCCTCATATTACTAATGAAATCATTGAAGTAATCCTAGAGTGTGCTAAGGAAAATCAGCCTGACGTATTAATCGTAGAAATCGGTGGTACCGTTGGTGATATAGAATCCCTACCCTTTCTTGAAGCTATTCGACAATTCCGCTATGAGCATGCTGATAGTTGTTTCAGCATTCATATGACCTATGTCCCTTATTTGAGAGCTGCTGGAGAGGTTAAAACAAAACCTACCCAACATTCTGTTCAAAGTTTGCGAGGTATTGGAATTATTCCAGACGCTATTCTCTGTAGATCCGAGACTCCCCTAAGTAGCGAAGTAAAAAAGAAAATTAGTCTGTTTTGTAACGTGCCTAATAACGCAGTTTTTAACGTTATAGATGTTGAACATTCAATCTATGAAATGCCCCTGATGCTCTCTCAGGAAAAGATCTCTACATTTATTACAGAAAAATTAGGGTTATTCACAAAACAAGAAGATCTAAATGATTGGAAAATCTTAATAGAGCGTCTACGTAATCCCCTTCCAAATAAAGTGCGCATAGGTTTAGTGGGTAAATATGTACAACATAAAGACGCCTATAAATCTGTTTTCGAATCAATTACCCACGCTGCATTAAGCTTAAATTATTCTGTGGAAATTCTTCCTTTAGATTCTGATGACCCTTATTTCCTCGAAACCTTAGAACAATGTGATGGTTGCCTAGTTCCTGGAGGTTTTGGAGCTCGTGGATGGGAAGGAAAAATTAAAGCAGCTAAGCTCTGCAGAGAAAGAGGAATTCCTTACTTTGGTATTTGCCTAGGTATGCAAGTTCTTGTTGTGGAATATGCTCGCAATGTTATGCACTTAGAAAAAGCAAATTCGACAGAAATGGATAAAGATACACCTGATCCTATTATCTGTATGATGGATGGACAAGCATCGCTAGTCGCTACAGGGGGGACAATGCGCCTTGGAGCTTATCCTTGCACATTATCTCCAGGGACCAAGGTATACGAGGCGTACGGAAAATCAGAAATTATGGAACGTCATCGCCATCGTTACGAATTGAATTTTAACTATGTGCAGCAATTAAAAAACTGCGGTCTGAATATTGTAGGTATATGTCCACAACAAGGACTTTGTGAAATCGTAGAAATTGAAGATCATCCATGGATGGTCGGCGTGCAATTCCATCCAGAATTTCTGTCGAAATTGATAGCTCCTCATCCACTATTTGTAGGTTTTATTCAGGCAGCAATTCTATATTCCAGGAATAAAAGCTATGTCTAATCCTCAAACAACAAAAATCTTCCTGGGCATAGACTATGGACAGAGGCGTATAGGCCTTGCTTATGCAGCCTCTCCTTTACTCATCAGCTTGCCTATAGGATTTATAGAAGCAGGAAAAACACTAGAAGCAACAGCAAAAATTCTCGCTAAAGTTATTCAAGAACGCAATGTCTCTTGCGTAATTTTAGGGAATCCTATTCCTATGCAAAAAGGTCAAAAATCTGTTCTACAAGAAGAAATCATCAAACTTTCTTCTTTAATTCATGAATCTTGCTCTGTTGAAGTTATCCTTTGGGATGAAAGACTTTCATCAGCACAAGCAGAGCGTATGCTAAAAGGTGATTGCGGATTAAATAGGAAACAAAGAAAAGGGAAAGCTGATAGTATTGCCGCGACTCTGATCCTCACAAGTTTTTTAGAAAGTTCACCTCAAATATCCTCCTAACCATCCCCTCACTACAGCACTCATTGATCATATTGATAATTCCTTAAGAATTAAGAATTAAAATCTATTTAGATAATTAATTAAACAGCTTATGTATATAAATTATTTCAATTGGATAATGAATAAATTACTTTGAACAAAAAACTAAAAAATCTTAACCTCCTAGCTTTGAAAATCTCAGTCCCACCTATAATCTAAAAGATTTTCAAAGTTGCCAATCTGACACGACCTGATAAATTATTGTGTCTCTTCTTTAAAAAAATACAATAAGGATGTTTGCCTTTTATATGATGTACACATGGTGGCTGTTTGCTGTTGTCTTCGCGTCTTCAATTTTAGGAGGCTGTTTTCCAACAGCTTTGAGATCGTCAAAAACTCTCACAATTGCCATTCATGATGATCCCGCATCTTTGTCTCCAGAACAAGCAAAACGCGCCTTAGATCTTTCTATCTCAAAACTCATTTTTGAAGGGCTCACAAGAGAGAATCCTTATAAAAACGATCATGTGGAATTTGCGCTAGCAAGCCATTATACAGTATCAGCTGACGAGAAAACCTATACATTTTTCATAAAACATGATGCGTTATGGAGTAATGGTACTCCAATTAGATCTCAGGATATTGCTAGAGCCTGGGAGCACGCAAAAACATTTTCTCCTCATCATCAAGCTTTTGAGGGAATTAATTTTAAAATCTGTTCACCATCCAGTATCACTTTAACCCTAGACTCCCCAAATCCTAAGCTATTACAATTATTAGCATTTCCAGCATTTTCTGTTTTTAATCCTGAAGATTTAAATATATCCAGTGGACCTTTTCACTTAATAACTCATAATCCTGGTCACTGCCTGTTATTAGAAAAAAATCCGCACTATTATGATAGAGAGAAAGTCAATATATCCTGTGTTAGTCTACTAGTTATTCCAGACTTATATACTGGGGCACTTTTACTAAATCGAGGTAAAATTCATTGGTTAGGACAACCCTGGCATCAAGGACTAACTAAAGAACTAAAAGAAACTACACCCTACCACTATACTAGTTATCCTGTAGAGGGAGCTTTCTGGCTTATACTCAACACAAAAGATCCTGTCCTATCTCAAATCCATAACCGCTATAGATTAGCAGCAGCTATTAATAGAGAAGAAATTATCGATTATGCTCTGCAAGGAAACCAAGAGCCAGCCTATACATTATCAAGAAATACTGCTCCCTACTATCAATATAAAAAACAAAAACTCATTACTCCTACAGAAAAGCTGACCCTGACATATCCTTCAAACATTTTAAGATGCCAACGCATTGCAGAAATTCTTAAAGAACAATGCAAATCTGTAGGTCTTGATCTATTTTTGGAGGGGTTAGAGTACCATGTTTTCCTAAGCAAAAGACAGATGTGTGATTTTACAATCGCTACAGCAACAGGAGTAGCTTACTATCCCAACGCCTCACTCCTTCCTCAAGCTGAAAGGCTTATGAAAAATTTGGAAATCGTTCCTATCTACCACATGAGCTATGATTATATTACACTATCTCCAATAGAAAAAATCCTTCACAACGCCTCTGGAGCCGTTGATCTTAAATACGCACGTTTGCCTTAAAACTTGTTAATAGGATGAAGGAGAAATAAAAATCTTGGTTTTATAGATCCAAGATTGGAAATTATTTTTTTAATCAGTAATCTAACCTTAATCTACTATTCAACTTCAGGACAACCTCATGACGAATAGATTCAGAAAATACTATGCTATTTATTTCCTATCTCTTGTTAGTGTGTTTCTAATTAGCTGTCATGAACAAGCTCCCCAAGATACGGCGAAGTGCTTAAGAATCGGCATAGCATATGACCCCCTTTCATTGGATCCTAGATGTACCTATTTAAAAAAAGATATCTCATTAGCGAAAGCTCTTTATGAAGGTTTAACTCGAGAACGCATTTCCAATGATCTTGTGATCTTGGGAATAGCTAAAGATTATAAAGTGTCTCATGAAGGCACTGTGTATACATTTAATCTGAAAAATACAAAATGGAGTAATGGAGATCCTGTAACAGCTTACGATTTTGAAAAATCAATCAAACAAATTCATACAAAAAATCTTCCCATATCCTATCACAACCTTCTCTATATTATCAAAAACTCCAAAGCGATTATGGAAGAGCAATTGCCCATAGAACAACTAGGAATTAAAGCCCTAGATTCGAATACACTAGAAATCACTTTGGAGCATCCCTCATCAAATTTTATAGAGATTGTTTCCCATCCGTTATTTTTCCCTGTCCACAGATCTCTTAGGGAATATTATAAAAATCCAAAAATCAAGCCTGTCTATATCTCTAATGGACCTTTTACATTAGATGAGTTTCAACCACAAAAACATCTGATAATGCGAAAAAACACTCACTATTATGATATTGATAAGGTGAAAATCGATACTCTAATCTTTAAAGTCATGTCCGATTCGCATACAGCAGCCAAATTCTTCAAAAATAATCTCCTTGATATTCTTGGAAATCCTTGGATATCTAAAATCCCTCAAGAGATGTTAAATAATACTCCCACGGAGATAAAACATATATATCCCGTATGCTCAACTTCTATACTTATCTATAATCTAGACATGCCTGTGCTGCAAAATAAAGCCTTAAGAAAAGCTCTCGCCTATTCCATTGATAAAGAATCTCTAATCCCTCTACTCAATTCAGCAAGAATTGCCAATTCCTTTCTACCACCAGAACTATCTGAAATTCATGATCGAGACGTGCTTAAAAAAGAGCAACGAGAGAAAAAAGCCCAGGAATACTTCCAAGAAGCAAAAACTACTCTATCAGAAAAAGAAATCTCCGAACTTTCCCTTATTTATCCTCAAGAATCTGGAATTTTTTCTCTTATAGTTCAAGAACTTCAACAACAATTCAAAAATGTTCTCGGTATTCATATACCTATTCAAGGTATCGAATACTTCTGCTTCTTAGAAAAAAGAAGTAAAGGCGATTTTTATTTATCCATGGGGGGATGGATTGCAGAATACCTCAATGCTAGAAATTTCCTCACAATACTTGGAAATCCAGAAAACAAAGAAACAAGTCATCAATTAGGGAAATGGAATAATAAACAATTTGATGAGATCTTAGGCAAATACCATACCCAAGCATTTACAAGAGAAGATCAAATATTAGCAGAAAAACTTATTGAAGAAGATATTCCCGTATTTCCCCTATACCACTTTAACTATATTTATATTACACAACCACGAGTAAATAATCTCTACGCTTCTCCTTTAGGACATGTAGACCTTAAAGAAGTGGAGCTTCTCCCCGCCATGTAATGTAAATTACATCAAAATATTTCTTAGAAATGAAAAAGTGTACAAATCAAACATATAGCTTTAAAATGTCTAATGAACCCATTGATTCAGCGACTCTAATTACATAATTGAGTAAAATGAAACCGGGATCAAAAACTTCGAATAAGCATGCGAAATGCTTCTTAACCATATGACAAGAAAACTGCATAAGCTTCTAACACTTACTCTATCAGCCCTCCTTTTTTTAGGAACTTTTCCGTTATGCACAAGTTGTCACGCAAATATTTCTAAAAATCAAAATTCTTTAAAAATAGCGATTAGCCATGATCCCATGTCTCTAGATCCGAGAAGTGCTTGCTTAAGTAAAGACATTTCAATAGCTCAAGCACTTTATGAAGGTCTTGTAAGAGAACGTCCAGGGAACCCCGAACTTGCTTTAACAAAATGCTATACAATATCTGATGATCAGACTGTCTATACTTTTTACCTTAAAGATGCCTTATGGAGTAATGGGGACCCTGTAACAGCTTACGATTTTGAAGAATCAATCAAACAAATTCATAAACTTGAAGTCACCTTATCTTCTAATTTCCTTCCTCGGGTGATTAAAAATTCCCAAGAAGTAATAAGTAAGAAACTACCTATTGATACTTTAGGTATTCGAGCATTAGATAAATCAAAATTAGAAATCACTCTAGAAAAGCCTGTCCCCCACTTCTTAGAACTTCTTGCTTATCCTATTTTCTTTCCAGTACACAAATCCTTAAGAAATTTTTATTCCTCCGGAGGAATGAAACTTCCTAATATCTCTAATGGACCTTTTGTCATTCAAGATTACCAACCACAAAACCAATTAATTATTAAAAAGAATCCGTTATATCACGATAAATGTTCGGTTCATCTTGATACCATTATATTTCAGATTGTTCCTGATACACATACAGCAATGCAACTTCTACAAAAAAATCTTATTGATTGGGTAGGCTCTCCATGGAGTTCTCCTATTTCTAAGGAAGATCAGCATCATATTCCTAAGGATAAGCTTCATAATTATCCAGTACTTGGAACAACAGCACTAATATGCAATTTAAAAAATAGCCCTATAAATAATATAGCGCTGAGAAAAGCTCTAGCTTTTGCTATTGATAAAACAACTTTGCTACAGTTTATTAGCCATGGGAAGGTTGCTGAGCATTTTTTACCCCCAGAATTATCAAAAATCTCCAAACGGTCTTATCTATCGCAAGAAGCACGCCAGGAATATGCTCGGGAATGTTTTAAAGAAGCACAAAAAGAGCTATCTCAAAAATATATCTCAGAATTATCTATTATCTATCCTTTAGAGTCCGCTTGTTTAAATGCCGTTGTTCAAAAAATACAACAACAAATCAAAAATGTCTTAGGGATCCATATTACAATCCAAGGCATGGAATATCATTGTTTTTTAGATAAAAGACGACGTGGAGATTTTACTCTAGCTACAGGACGATGGGTGGCAGATTATCCAAGGCCTACATCCTTTTTGGCAATTCTTGGAAACTTTAAAAGTGATGAACCTACAAAATCTCTAACAAAATGGGAAAACGAAAAATATAACCATATTCTCGACTCCCTTCTTTCTCCAGGAGAAAATTCTCTAGATCAAATTCTAGCTGAAGAACTTATTGAAGACGAGCTCCCTATTATTCCTCTATATCATTTCGAATACACTTATGCAGCCAATCCTAAAATTCAAAATTCCTATACCTCATTATTGGGGCATATTGATTTGAAGGAAACAGAACTTTCAAAATAATATTCACTGTTTAAAGCCTCTAAAAACTTCTCCAGACTTTAACCTAAGTCAAACAAAATATTGACTTAACTTGAAAAAAAATGCCTTAAAAGCGACTCTCCACACGAATCAATGAATTATTTTATATTGAAGCTACGATAAATCAGAGATATAATATTTTAGTTTGGTCAAGATTCTAAATCAGGAATCCTTGCCAACTTATCAAAGACATTAAGGGTGTAGATAATGTTCCGTTATATAAAGAAGCGCCTAATATTTAACTTGCTTTCTTTATGGATCATCCTAACCTTAACTTTCCTTGTAATGAAAACTATTCCCGGCGACCCATTTAATGATGAAAGTAGCAATACTTTGTCGCAAGAAACTTTGCAAATTCTTAAGTCGCGCTATGGATTAAATAAACCCCTGTACCAACAATACATTCATTATTTAAAATCTTTAGTAACTTTAGATTTCGGGAATTCTCTTGTTTACAAGGACCGCAGCGTAACAAGTATTATCTCTACAGCATTTCCCGCATCAGCTATACTCGGACTTGAAAGCCTTATTCTTTCTATCTCTGGAGGAATCTCGTTAGGAACCCTAGCAGCATTAAGAAAGAAAAAACAAGGACGCTATATCCTGCTCTCCTCTATCTTACAAATTTCTATTCCTGCATTTGTCCTGGCAACTATGCTACAATATATTTTTGCAGTGAAAATACCTATTTTCCCCATAGCCTGTTGGGGGAATTTTTCTCATACAATTTTGCCATCTCTAGCTTTAGCAATCACACCTATGGCATTCATAACTCAACTAACTTTTTCTTCGGTATCTTCAGTCTTAAATAAAGATTACGTACTACTTGCCTATGCTAAAGGGTTATCACCAATAAAAGTTGTACTTAGACATATTCTCCCCTACGCGGTATTTCCTACTATTTCCTATGCCGCATTTCTTGTAACTACGGTCATGACAGGAACATTCGCCATAGAAAATATCTTCTGTATTCCAGGTTTAGGGAAATGGTTTGTCTGTAGTATTAAACAACGCGACTATCCAGTGACTCTAGGATTATCTGTATTTTATGGGGCGTTCTTTATGTTAGCCTCACTACTATCAGATCTCATACAGGCGATGATAGATCCTCAGCTTCGCTACTCTTATAAAGAAGTTAAACCAGAGACAAACTTTTCCCAAGAAAGCGAACATCTCTAACGAAATCCATAGAACTTAGGTGACGAATAAACAAAACTAAAAGAAACAAATAAGGCGATCGAAAAACTTCATGGATATTCCTTTAAAATTTTCTCAACCCACTCTTTGGCAACGTATGAAAGGAAATACCATGTTTATGGCAGGAATCTCCATACTTGGGACTTTAATCCTCGGTGCCATTCTTCTTCCATGGATTTATCCTAATTACGAACAAACTTCTTTAGAACATACTTTAGCCCAACCAGGGAAAATGTTTCCTTTTGGAACAGATTCTCTAGGACGTTGTATGTTGGCTAGAACTATTCAAGGTATTCGCTTATCATTACTGATTGCTGTAACTGCAACTCTCATAGATGTCTTAGTGGGGCTTCTTTGGTCTACGGTAGCCCTATCTTCGGGCAAAAAAGTTGCCTTTCTAATGATGCGTATTACAGAAATTTTATTTTCAATTCCTAGAATTCCTGTAATTATTCTTCTTCTTGTGATTTTTGATCACGGGATTCTTCCCTTAATTCTCGCTATGACACTTACAGGATGGATACCCATAGCACGAATTATCTATGGACAATTCTTATTATTAGAAAATAAAGAGTTTGTACTTTCTGCAAAGACCATGAACGCGTCTACATTTCATATTCTGAGGAAGCATCTTCTACCCAATACACTTACTCCGATTATCTCTACGCTCATTTTTACTATTCCTGGAGCAATATATACAGAAGCCTTTATTAGCTTTTTAGGCTTAGGAATCCAACCTCCTCAAGCTAGCTTAGGAACATTAGTAAAAGAAGGTATTAATGCTATTGATTACTACCCCTGGCTGTTTTTCATTCCATCATTTTTCATGATTACACTCTCAATAAGCTTTAACCTAATCGGAGAAGGAGCGAAAGCTCTATTCATAGAGGAAAACTCTCATGCCTAACACGCTACTCAACATACAAAACCTTACGATAGCATCCAATAATCCACGTAGATTGCTAATAGACAATCTTAGTCTTACTATCAAAAAACAACATAGCTTAGCTTTAGTAGGAGAGAACGGCTCTGGGAAAACAACAATTACTAAGGCAATTCTTGGTTTCCTTCCAGACAATTGTGAAATTGTAGAAGGGAATATCTTCTTTGAAGATCAGAATCTAAAAACAATGTCGTATAAAAATTTCCAAAAAATTCGAGGGAGGAAAATAGCTACGGTATTACAAAATGCCATGGGATCCCTCACACCATCTATGCGTATAGGGGCGCAAATTGTAGAAACCTTACGACAACATAATCCTATAACGAAAAAAGAAGCTTATTCAAAAGCTATAGAACTATTAAGAAGTGTACGCATACCTAATCCAGAACGTTGTTTTCATCTCTATCCTTTTGAATTAAGTGGTGGTATGCGTCAACGCACAGTAATCGCTATATCTTTAGCTAGCTCTCCAGAACTTATTCTTGCTGACGAACCTACAACAGCTCTTGATTCTGTATCACAAGCTCAAGTATTGCGTATATTGCGTAAGGTTCATAAAGAGAATAACACAGCGATGTTGCTAGTCACCCACAATCTAGCACTAGTAACAGAACTCTGTGACGATATTGCGATTATTAAAGATGGCCAACTTATAGAAACTGGAAGTGTGAAAGAGATTTTTTCTTCTCCACAACATTCCTATACAAAACGTCTTCTCAAAGCTGTATCGAAAATTCCTCTCACAGCCTCTTCCTCGCCTATTTTAAAAGCGAAGCTTGCAAATTTAAGAAATACAGATACCTTACAGACAATCCATGACTAATTTAGTAACTATAAATAATCTCTCCATTGCGATTAGGAAACAAGTTATTCTTAACGACATCAATCTCCAATTAAAAAAGGGAGAGTGTCTGACAATTGTTGGCGCCAGTGGATCAGGGAAGTCTTCATTAGCTCTGGCTATTTTAGGATTAATGCACCCCAATCAAGGTACTATCACCTTTCATGTTGATCCTAAAACACCAAAAGCAAAAACAGTACAAATTGTTTGGCAAGATGTGCACTCAAGTTTAAATCCTACAATGAGTATCGAAGATCTCATTTTAGAACCTCTGCATATCATAGGAACGTACTCTAAAGAAAAACAGAAAGAAAAAATCCAACGTGTTTTACAACTCGTTAATCTACCGCTATCTGTACTGCGCTTAAAACCTCATAAACTGAGCGGGGGTCAAAAACAACGTGTAGCGATTGCAAAAGCTTTAGTATGTGAACCCGATCTCCTTATTTGTGACGAACCAATATCTGCTCTAGACACCCTGAATCAATCACTCATATTAGAACTTTTTCAAACAATAAAGCAGCAATGCGAAAGTACGCTACTCTTCATCACACATGATATGTCGGCAGCTTACTATATTGCAGATACTATTGCTGTTATGGATAAAGGATCCCTTATAGAATATGGCCCTAGAGATAAAATTTTCTTAAACCCCAAACATGAAAAGACCCAAGAGCTTCTTGATGCCATTCCGATATTTTCTCTAGAAGATACCGAATGCAGCTCATCTTATACATCTCAAGAGAAAGCACTTGTTTAAATTAAACAAAAAAAATTAGACGGGACCTGAATATCTAAAGTTCTTTGTAGTATGTGAAGAGTTATGTATACTGCGATGCATACTCATCTTACGATTTGTCTTAAATTACATGATTGTGAAACAACAATTACAAAGATAAAAATAGTCTTATACATCACCTAGAGAATTGCCTCTCAATAGCATGTAAAAATCGTTATCGAGCGCTTTAGGCGTTATGTGTAAATCATTGACAGGAAGAAGTTGAGCATGCTACGAATCAAACTAACAGCCATTGAAATGGAGCATCATTGACGATGGAAATTTCTCATATCTTGGAAGACCTCGCTTACGACGAAGGGACACTTCCCAGAGAAGCTATAGAAGCTGCTATCGTCAAACATACGCAAATTACTCCCTATCTACTTCAGATTCTTGAAGACGCTACGGAACGCGTACCAGAATTAATCAACGATGGTAGTTACCAAGGGCATCTCTATGCTATGTATTTACTAGCACAGTTTCGAGAAAGCCGAGCTCTTCCATTAATCATCAAACTTTTTTCCTATACTGATGATACACCCCACGCAATTGCTGGTGATGTTCTTACCGAAGATCTTCCAAGAATTCTTGCTAGTGTGTGTGACGATGAATCTTTGATTAAAGAGCTTATAGAAACTCCTAGGATCAATCCTTACGTAAAAGCTGCAGGAATTTCTAGCCTTGTACATCTTGTAGGAACAAAAAAGATCTCTAGAGATACAACTATTCGTTATTTTGGAGAATTGCTAAATTATAGATTAGAAAAAAGTCCTTCTTTTGCTTGGGACAGTCTCATAGCTGCTATATGTGCATTGTATCCCGGGGAATTATTCTATCCAATTAGCAAAGCTTTTAATGCCGGTCTCGTAGATGTAACTTTCATCAGCATGGAAGACGTAACGAACATTATAAATGAAGAAACTATTGAGTCCTGTCTTCAAGAACTTCTATCCTCACCAGAACTCATTAACGACACCCTAGAAGAAATGGAAAAATGGCTCGAAGATTTTCCTATAGAGCCTTAACCCCAAGGGATTTTCCAACAGACCATAACGCAAAGAGGTCCCAAGTGAATAAACAAAAACGTTTCCTATCTCTTTTATTCCTCACTCTCGTACTCTTAGGTATATGGTTTTGCCCTCACCCGGAAGCGATAAACCCTAATGCTTGGCATCTATTCGCTGTATTTACAACGACAATTTTAGGAATTATTCTACAGCCAGTGCCTATGGGAGCCATAGTCATTATTGGGATTTCCACACTTTTACTTACCCAAACCTTAACCCTAGAACAAGGGTTGTCGGGATTTCATAATCCAATAGCCTGGTTAGTCTTCTTATCCTTTTCCATAGCGAAAGGTATTATTAAAACAGGGCTTGGAGAACGTGTTGCTTATTTTTTCGTCAGCATTTTAGGAAAAAATCCTTTAGGATTAAGCTATGGTTTAGTAATCACGGATTTCCTGCTAGCCCCTGCGATTCCCAGTGTAACAGCACGTTCCGGAGGTATTCTCTATCCTGTAGTTATGGGATTATCAGAATCATTTGGAAGCTCTGCAGAAAAAGGTACAGAAAGCCTAATTGGATCCTTTTTAATTAAAGTTGCATACCAAAGTTCTGTAATTACTAGTGCCATGTTTCTTACAGCCATGGCCGGTAATCCTCTAGTAGCAGCTCTAGCAAGTAATGCTGGAGTCGCTCTAACTTGGGCAACATGGGCAAAAGCTGCGGTAATTCCTGGATTACTTAGCTTAGTGCTTATGCCTATAGTACTTTATAAGCTCTATCCACCAACAATTAGTTCCTGTGAAGAAGCAATCCGCACAGCAAAATTACGTCTTAAAGAAATGGGACCTTTGAAAAAAGGTGAGAAAATCATCTTAATGATTTTCATTCTTCTTGTTGTTTTATGGACATTTGGAGACTTATTAAGAATCTCAGCAACAACAGCAGCCCTAATCGGTTTATCCCTACTCATCCTTACGAATATTTTAGATTGGCATAAAGATGTTATGGCCAATACTACTGCATGGGAAACTTTTATTTGGTTCGGTGCTCTAATTATGATGGCATCATTCCTGAATCAACTCGGTTTTATTCCTCTAATTGGTGATTCTGTAGCTGCAGGAGTTGCAGGATTATCTTGGAAAGTAGGCTTCCTAATCCTCTTCCTTATGTACTTTTACTCGCACTATCTATTTGCAAGTAATACAGCACATATCGGAGCAATGTTCCCAGTATTCTTAGCAGTTTCTATATCATTAGGAACAAACCCAATTTTTGCCTGCCTAGTACTTGCTTTTTCAAGTAACTTATTCGGGGGGCTCACGCACTATGGTTCAGGACCCGCTCCCCTCTATTTTGGCTCCCAACTTGTTTCGGTCAAAGATTGGTGGAGATCTGGTTTTGTGCTCAGCATTGTAAATATCGTCATTTGGATCGGTATTGGCAGCTTGTGGTGGAAAATTCTCGGTCTTATCTAAACTGAATATTCCTTAACAACGAGATAAATAAACCTTCTAAAAGAAGGTTTTCTCGTTGTCGATAAAGAAAAACACAACTAACTTACGAAAATAACCGTATCCATTAATTGTTATGCATCCAAACTTTAGCGATCTCAATGGTGTAGTTATTCCAGGCACACCCCCTTTGCCTAGAGAACTACAAAAATTCCCCTCTTTGATTCCCACCAACGATCTACGTTTTTCTCCTAAATTTGATGCTGATGTGGCTAAACTTTTCCCTAATACTTATGACAGCCCCTATTTAAAATTCACCTCAGGAACTGTACCACCTATATATCCATTAAAAGTTGGTGTGATGCTGTCTGGAGGACCTGCTCCCGGTGGGCATAATGTCATTTGGGGATTATTACATAGTTTAAAAAAAATCCATCCAGATAGCTCCCTAATAGGATTTCTAAATAACGGTCAGGGTATTCTTAACAACAACACGGTAGAGATTACCGAAGAATTTATGGAATGCTTTAGAAATTCTGGAGGTTTTAACTGTATAGGAACAGGGAGAACGAATATCATCACCGAAGAAAATAAAGCTGCGTGTTTAAAAACAGTGCAAGCTTTAGATCTTGATGGTTTAGTAATTATTGGTGGGGATGGCTCGAATACAGCAACCGCGATTCTTGCAGAATATTTTTCTCAGCATCACCCTAAAACGTGTGTTGTAGGGGTTCCTAAAACTATTGATGGAGATCTCCAACATTTATTTTTAGACCTTACTTTCGGATTTGATTCAGCAACAAAGTTTTATTCTTCAATCATTAGTAATATCTCCAGGGATACACTATCTTGCAAAGCACATTATCATTTTATAAAGCTTATGGGCCGATCAGCATCCCATATTGCTTTAGAATGTACCCTACAAACCCATCCAAATATCACGCTTATTGGCGAAGAAATCGCAGAAAAGAATGTTCCCTTAAAAACGATCATTCATAAGGTATGTTCTATCATTGCTGATAGAGCCGCTATGGGAAAATATTACGGAATTATTCTTATTCCTGAGGGCATTATCGAGTTTATTCCTGAGATTAATAATCTTGTTAAAGAAATAGAAAGAATCCCCGAAGATATGGATAAATTCTCATCATTATCTCGAGAATCTCAAAAATTATTAAAAAGCTTCCCTGAAGCCATTGCCAATCAACTTCTCAATGATAGAGATGCTCACGGAAATGTCTACGTATCTAAAATTAGTGTAGATAAGCTTCTCATCCATCTTGTAGACAATCATTTAAAAAAACATTTCAAAAATGTTCCCTTTAATGCGATCTCACATTTTCTAGGTTACGAAGGAAGATCCTGTTTACCCACAAAATTCGATAATACTTACAGTTATGCTCTAGGTTATGGTGCAGGAGTTCTAACATTTAACCGCTGTAATGGTTATCTCACAGTTATTGAGTCTCTAATCAATATAGTGGATAAATGGCGGCTACGTGCCATGCCTATTGTGAAAATGTTTACAACAAAGAAAAAATCAGACAGAACCATAAAACCCCTAATAAAAAAGAGCTTGATAGATATAAGTAGCCCAGCTTTCCTTAAGTTTAAGCTATATAGAAAAATCTGGGCTCTTGAAGATTCCTATCGCTTTTTAGGACCCCTACAAATCGATACACCACCAAACGCACATTCCGATCATTTTCCTCCGCTGACCCTACTCCTCAATCATAATGAATGGCAAAAAAGATGCTCAATCTGTATGGAAATTCCTGACTGTGATTACTAATCTCATTATTCCTACGTCCTTAAAATTAGAAAATAAGAAGCGGAGTTTCTTCTCGACGAATTCTTTTTAAAAAATTAAATTAACATTGTGAAAGCCTCCACAAACTTAGGAGAAATATAACCGAATGAGCACTACATGCCACAAACATGAACAACGCCATGTTATAAAATTTAATATTCTCAATAACATCACAACTTTTGGTGTTCTTCATACACCTTTGCAGGCTTGTGCTCCCTACCCATTGGTGATTACTCTTCATGGATTAGCCTCAAGTAAAATTGGCTCCAAACGCACTCATGTGCAGCTTGCTGAAAAACTCACAGAACATGGTATCGCTGTTTTACGTGTTGATCTTCCTGGACACGGTGATGCCGAGGGTTCCCTATACGACTTCTCATTTAGTGATTATATCACTAGTGCAAATGAGATTGTTTCCCATGGTTATGGCTTAAATAATATCGATACGAAAAATATTGCCGTTTTTGGCTCTTCATTAGGAGCAACATTAGCTTTATTAAATATGCCTACTCTACAATATGTAAAAAGCCTTGCTGTATGGGCACCAACAATTCAAGGTGCTATATGGCTACAGGAAGCTATCAATATTCCTAATAATCTTATCGCTCATGCTCCATCCTCTGAAGATATTCTCTATGCAGGGATGCCAATAAACAAAACATTTTGTTCACAATTCATTGAAATGGATGTGACTAAAGAAGTTCCTAAATTTTCTGATTCTCTATCTATACTACATATGCAAGGAGAAGATGATACAACTGTATCTCTGCACCATCAGAAACTCTTTGCCAAGGCTATGAGTCATAAACCGAATCTTTGTGAGATCCGTACATATCCAAATACAGGACATCATATTCCTCGGTCTTGCTCTATGTTACTAGAACTTGTACAATGGTTAAAACATCAACTTATTCCCTAGGAACTACCTATGGAGCTTCTCTCTGTAAATAAAAGTTACTTTGAATTGCAACGCTTGCACTATCGTCCAGAAACTCTAAGTTTTTTAAACGGTATCACATCGCTACATATTATAGATTCTACAGAGCCTCCATCTATCCCTAAAGATCTTCAAGAATATATTCCTAATTTATGTTCTATTCCTGAAGTAACTATAGAAAAAGGAGAAACCTCACCTTCACGACCATTAAAGATTGGTGTTTTACTTTCTGGAGGTCAGGCACCTGGAGGCCATAACGTAGTTATAGGACTCTTTGAAGGCTTACGGGCCTTCAATCCTAAAACAAAGCTCTATGGGTTTATCCAAGGCCCTTTGGGATTAACGCGTGGATTGTACAAAGATCTCGATATTTCTGTAATTTATGATTATTACAATGTTGGTGGTTTTGACATGCTCTCTTCCAGTAAAGAGAAAATCAAAACCAAGGAACAAAAAAGCACAATTCTCACTAATGTGAAAAAGCTTAAGCTTGATGGTTTACTCATTATAGGAGGAAATGATTCTAATACTGACACTGCAATGCTCGCTGAGTATTTCCTTAAGCATAACTGCAATATTCCTATTATAGGAGTGCCTAAAACTATTGATGGAGATCTTAAAAATTTCTGGATTGAAACACCATTAGGCTTTCATACTTCTTGCCGCATCTATTCAGAAATGATCGGAAATTTAGAAAAAGACACTTTATCTATAAAAAAGTATCATCACTTTGTCCGTCTCATGGGACAAAAAGCTTCCTATACAACTTTAGAATGTGGTTTGCAGACCTTACCTAATGTTACTCTCATTAGCGAACATATCGCTATGAGAAAGATTTCCCTACAAAAACTTAGCGAACATATCGCTATGGGCTTAGTAAACCGTTACAGGTCGGGGAAAAATTATAGTACGATACTTATTCCTGAAGGCTTGATCGAACATGTATTTGACACAAGAAAGCTGATTAATGAATTGAATGTCTTATTGTTAGACAACAATCTGAATTTAGATAATATAAATAAAAAGCTTTCTCCAGAATCCCTGAAGACATTTTCTTCTCTACCTACAGAAATTGCTCATCAATTACTCATTGCTAGAGATTCTTATGGAAACGTACGTGTATCTAAAATTGCCACCGAAGAACTCTTAGCCGCATTAATAAAAAAGGAAATCCAGAAAATAGAACCAAGCATGGAATTCCAACCTGTAAACCACTTTTTTGGCTATGAATCTCGAGCAGGATTTCCTTCAAATTTTGATGCAAATTATGGACTAGCCTTGGGCATTATTTCCGCTCTTTTTCTCGTTAGACAACGGACTGGTTATATGGTAACCATCAATAACCTGGCTCGTTCCTATAGTGAATGGATTGGTGGAGCTACGCCCCTATATAAAATGATGCAATTGGAACATCGCTTAGGAGAAGATACTCCGGTAATTAAAACTGATTCTGTAAATCCTAATGCTCCAGAAGTACAATATTTACTAAATCAAAGTGATACATGCTTAATGAAAGATCTTTATTGTTTCCCTGGACCGCTGCAGTACTTTGGAGAGGAACGTTTAGTAGATCAAAGGCCACTAACATTATTATGGGAATAGAAAGTAGAGGAGAAAAATAAGCACCTTTTAAGGCAACATAGCTGGCTACTTCAAAAAAACTACTCTCTAAAAAGATGCTTATAGAAGAAAAATAGCGGTAGTCGGACTTGAACCAACGACTCGCAGATTATGATTCTGCTGCTCTAACCATCTGAGCTATACCGCCACACTAGATGGTAAAATTAATAGCGGGAGAAGGATTCGAACCTCCGACCTTTGGGTTATGAGCCCAACGAGATGACCACTACTCTATCCCGCGATAAGTAAAAGACTTTAGCAAAGTTCTATATTTTTACACAAGGGATATATCTCTTAAAAGATTCCCAGGTACAATCAAAAGCCGCTCTTTCTTCATGCAAGAACGTATTCCCCTTCTGAATATAGGCAACTCTTTCTTCAGGGTGATCAAGTAAAGAGGTTATCACCTCTAACATGTCTTTCTTTTCTAAACAGCAACCAGCTCCTATCGATAATAGACGTGTGGCTAAATCTGATTGAGATTTAATATAGGGGCCAAAAATTAATGGGACACCGCATTGCAGAGGTTCTAAAAGATTATGTCCCCCTATCCTATCATCAAATGTACCACCGACAAAAGCAAGATCGGCAGCAAAATATAGTTGTTTTAACCAACCTATAGCATCGACAATAATCGCATCATTGTTATCAAATGTAGCTTCCAAGCTCCATAATCCATAAGAAATATTTTCTTTTACTAAGAGACTTTCTAATTCTTTAGTTCTCTCGATATGACGAGGCACCCAAAGCACTTTGAGATTTCTATGACGAAGTTGACGAATTACAGGAATCCAAGCATCAACATCCTTAGGATGTGTCGAACCTAAAACAAGCAATTCTGCATCGTGAGATATTTGAAGCTTCTCTCTCCAATAACTCCGTTTGTTATTTTCAGACGAAGTTTCCGTATAGGTTTTAATATTTCCTGTGACTGTTATCTTCTTCTCATCGACACCAAGACGTAAAAAACGCGCTTTATGTTGATCGTCTTGAAGTAAAAATCCATCTATAGGAGAAAAATAGTTCCTACCAAACCGTTTTAAAACTGTGAACCATTTACAAGAGTTTGCGGAAAGCTTGCCATTAATTACGATTGCTGTAGCTCCTACTTTCTTTGATTCTTCAAGAAAATTTAACCAGCAATCTCCTTCTGAAAATACAAGCAGAGATGGTGAAATAGCTCTAACGACAGGTTTAATAATCAAACTTAAATCTAAAGGCAAAATGAAGGTTGTAACTCCTATAGGCCCGAATAACCTTTCCGCATTCTCATATCCAGATTCAGTACAGGCAGTGACAACACAACGCCAATGGGGATAATCTTTCATGAACTTCTGTACAACAGGGACAAGAAGAGATACCTCACCTACAGAAGCGCCGTGAAACCAAACTACAGGACCTTCTCCAGGTAATTGAGGTTTCGTTAAACCAAAACGAATTTTTAATGCTTTCTTATATTTACCATGAACGAATCTTTTATAAAGAATTCTAGGAAGCGCTATTGTAAACGCCAAGATTAAAAAACAATCATATAGAAAAGTATGTAACTTAGTCAGTCGACGTTTAATCATAGAACAAAATTCACCAATCTATTAGGAACAAAAACTTCCTTTTTAATTTCTTTATCTTCTAGATATTTAGCGACAGCTTCTTTTGCTAAAGACAGAACATCTTCCTTAGAAATTGACTTATCGATATCTAAGCGTGCACGTAGCTTTCCGTTTACCTGTATTACAAATGTGACTGAAGTATCTTCCAAATATTTAAGATCTACTTTCGGCCACCCTGCGCTATCTATACCGGGAGCATAACCTAAGACTGTCCATAGCTCCTCACTAATGTGTGGGGCTATAGGAGCCAAAGTCTGCACAACCATAGCTAAGGCCGATTTAGGATAAATATCAAGCTTCATAAATTCATTTATGAATTCCATAAAAGAAGATGGAATAGTATTTAAAGACATTTTTTCAATATCTTCACTCACCCGGTGAACCAATCTATGTGCTAAAGCTATCCCTTTAGGATCATCAATATCTTGAACCAAAGACGATGTTGCCATTTCATAGAAACGATTGAGGAAGCGTCTGCAGCCAGAAACACCTTGATTACACCAAAGTTTATTTTTATCTAAAGGTCCAGAAAACATGGCGTACATACGCAATGCATCTGCACCAAATTCATCGATAAGGATTTGAGGATCTACTCCATTTAGCTTGGATTTAGACATCTTTTCTTGACGCACTTCTAGTTCTTCTCCGGAAGTACTTGTCCAAACACCATTATCTTCACGAGCATCTTCAGGACAAACGTAACCCTTACCAGGAATCCGATAAGAAGTTGCAAGAACTAAACCTTGATTTATTAGCTTTTTAAACGGCTCCGCAGTAGAAACCATACCAGATTCATAAAATACTCGATGCCAAAAACGTGAGTATAACAGGTGTAAAACCGCGTGTTCTGCCCCCCCAATATATAGATCTACGGGCATCCAGTATCTTTCATTTTCATTAGACCAAGGAGCTTGAGAATTATGTGCATCACAAAAACGTAGGTAATACCAACATGATCCTGCCCATTGTGGCATAGTATGCGTCTCACGTCTACCTAAGCGGTTAGTTTTTACATCATGAATATCCACCCACTCTTTTACTTTTGCCAAAGGTCCCTGACCAAAACCTTCAGGACGATAATCCTGCACTTCAGGAGGCAATAAAGGAAGCTCATCGTCTTCTAAAGGACGACAAGTGCCATCTTCAAAGTGAATAATAGGAATTGGTTCTCCCCAGTATCTTTGTCGGGAAAACAACCAATCACGCAACTTATAAGCAACTTTAGCTTCCCCTAAATTTTTCTTTTGCAAATAAGCAATTATGTAGTCTTTAGCTTCTTGATCTCTAAGCCCATCTAAATGAAAGTCTCCGTGGTTACTATGAACACAATATCCATCTTGATCAAGAACCTCACAAATAGGTAACGAGAAGGTTTCAGCAAATTCTCTATCTCTTTCGTCATGGGCAGGAACCCCCATAACCACACCAGAGCCATAACCCAAAATCACATAATCTGAAATCCAAATAGGAATATCTGCTCCAGTTACAGGATGTTTAGCGTATGTTCCTGTAAATACGCCACTTTTTACCTTAGTCTCACTTATACGATCTCTTTCACTTTTACTTTGAGCAGAACGAATATAGCCCTCTACAGCTTCACGACGATTCTCAGAAATTAATTGATTAACCTCAGGATGCTCTGGAGCAATTACTAAAAATGATACACCGCATATGGTGTCGGGACGCGTTGTAAATACTTCTAAAAAGTTTTGGTTACTCACTTCAAAACGAACAAGAGCTCCTTCGGACTTCCCTATCCAATTTCTCTGAAGCTGCTTAACATTTTCTGGCCAATCAAGATCTTCTAAACCCTCTAAAAGCTGATCTGCATAAGCTGTAATACGTAAAATCCATTGGCGCAACATTCTGCGCTCTACAGGATACCCTCCTTCTACAGATAAACCATTTTCCACTTCTTCATTAGATAGAACTGTCCCTAGCTCTGGACAATAATTAACTGCCATATCTGCCATATAGGCAAGACCCTTTTCATAAAGAAAAAGAAATAATTTTTGTGTCCAACGATAATAATCCGGATCACTAGTGGCAAACTCCCTACCCTCATCATAAGAGAATCCCATAGCAGAAAGCTGCTTTCTAAAATTTTCTATATTCTTCTGTGTGGTTTCTCTGGGATGTGTACCCGTCCTAACAGCGTACTGTTCTGCAGGCAATCCAAAACTATCCCAACCCATAGGATGTAAAACTGAATATCCCATAGCTCTTTTATACCGGGCTACAATATCTGTAGCGGTATAACCTATCAAATGGCCAACATGTAATCCTGCTCCGGAAGGATAAGGAAACATATCTAATACATAATATTTTGGTTTATCGCTGGCCTCATCCGCCTTGAAGCTTCTGTGCTCCTTCCAAAATTCCTGCCATTTTTTTTCTATTAAACTGGGATCGTACCGCATAATATCCTGACAAAGAGATCTTTTTAAAATAAAATAAAGGCTAGTGTATCGTTCACTTGATGAAAAGACAAGTATCTTCTATTTAGGGGTCCTAAAAGATTAAAAATTTTTATAAAAAACAACTTATGTTATAGTTTTGGCCCGCTTTTCCTTTACGCCCCATTGACAAAAAAAATATAAAACCCTATTTTAATTATCTTTTAGTTAGGTTGTCTTCCATGTTAGTTAAAATGCGTAAATTATCCGCATTTATTTCTTTGTTTTTCATAATAGCAAATGCATCATACGCCGAAGCCGTAAAAATCCCTGGTTTCCCAGAAATTCCCGACACCCTACTTATTATCAATAAAACAAAGACTCCGAAAAATGAAATCTGTCGAGCAGTCAATATACAAAGTGGTGAGCATAATCTTGTAGGGACCCTACACTTACCGACAACTCCAATGCCAAAAGACGGTTACCCTATGGTTATCCTATTTCATGGGTTCCGAGGCAGCACAGTCGGAGGATTAACAGGATCTTATAGAAAAATCGCACGCTCTTTAGCTCAAGAAGGAATTGCTAGTGTACGCTTCGATATGGCCGGATGTGGCAACAGCGAAGGTATCGCTACCGAAGTACCTATTAGAACCTACTTAAGAAATGGTGAAGATATTCTTTATACTGTAATACAGTATCCTGAAATCAATCCGCATAGATTGGGTATTGCTGGTTTCTCCCTGGGCTGCCATACAGCGTTTCATTTAGCAAGTTTTTACAGCCCTAATCAGTTTCAGATTCGCGCCATAAGTATTTGGGCACCGGTTGCAGATGGAGCTATTCTATTTAAAGAAATGTATGAAGCTGTAAAAAACAACACAAATATTGTGGGTAATCTTGGAAAAGATTTCGGATTTGGCCCAGCTCCTCTAGTAGTATGTGAAGAGGATGTAAAAGATTTTCTTTCTCTTCAAGATCATATTGTTTTAAATTCTCTACCCGTGAGAATACCTATTTTACATTTACAAGGTCTTGAGGATAATTTAGTTTCATTAACTCAACGGGATTTATTTAAAAATACCGCTCCGGGAAATACGGAATTTAAAACCTATGAAAATACTGACCATAATCTGGGTTCATCTCCACATTTAGCAGTCATTATTAGCGATATTGTCGAGTATTTTCAATCCATTTTATAAACGTATACGATCTAATATGTGTATCTAAAAATACTTCTCAGGAAGAAACGGGTTAACAAGCTTTTTCAAATCATTACCTGCTTGATTCATCTGACCCTTTTCCTTATACTAGGTTTATTCGTGTCTTCTACTTATAGAGATCGATATGACAGATGTGTTAGTCATAGGTGCAAACCCCACGGGTCTCATTTTAGCAAACATGCTAATTCAGCATGGCATTCTTGCAAAAGTTATAGACCATCGAGATTCTCCAGATGATCCCAGTTTTATAGACTGTAGGGAATTGCCTGTTATTTTATCCTGTTCTTCTCTAGAACTTCTAGATAATGCGGGTCTATTAGATAATTTCATAGAAAAGGGTCATAAACTCTTTGGCGCCCGTTATCACTGGAAGAAACGCACCGTTTTGTTTAAATTTAGCCAAGCATCGGAATCACGTTTCCCTTTTGCTTTATCGACCTCTTATCAAGAACTAACCAAGCACCTTATCCATAAGTTTGAAGAACAAGGGGGAGCTATACATTGGGGTACACGTCCGGTTACTCTAGTAGATAACAGCATTTTTATTGAAAGTACTAAGACATCACAAAATTTCGAGAATCGAGAAATTTATAATCCTAAGTGGGTAATTGCTGCTGAAGCTGACGTCGATCCTGATATTCGAGATCTCTTTAAAACTCAGTTAAAACTACGCAAACAATCAAAAGAAGTTCTTTTTGTTCACTGTGATGAAGGCGAACCCTTTGAAGAAAGCCATGTTCATCTTGTGCCCAGCTCAAAAAGTTTCTTAAATTTTGTCTTTTATAATCATGAGAAAGGATCCAAGCAGCTTTGCTTAACAAATACTCCCTATCCTCTATCAGTTAAACACAAGCAAAAGCTTCTCTATAATTATAATCTTGCTGTTGCGGATGAACATTATCATGTAAAATCTGTTTTCCATCAGTATCCTACGGACTACAGCAATTTCTTGTTTGTTGGGAATCTAGCCAATAACTTGAATTTCTCTTATCTTACAGGAATAAATTCAAATATCCATGCTGCCTTTAACTTAACATGGAAGCTTATTCCTGTTGTAAAAAAGGCTGCTTCAAAATACCTCATAACAGCTAAAGAAAATGAAAGTGGGAATATTCTTCCCCATCTTAGTGAGAAAAGACAGAGACGCGCTAAAAATCTATTGTTTTCCAATCTTTATGCACCAGCCCTTATGTATTATTTCTTAAAGGGCTGCCGTCAATTGGATGTTTCCGGAGGAGAATACTACTATCCTCCCCACAAGGCATTGAAATATCAAAATAGTGATATTATTAAAATGTCTTCTCAAGATAAAGAAGTCCTTGGACCCGGTCCTGGAATGCGTGCTATTAATGCGCAGCTTGAAAACGGGAGTTATTTATTAGATGGTTTGAAGAGTACGAAGCATCTTCTGATCTTCTTTAAAGAACGTAATGACCTAGAACAGGCTCTCAAAGAAGAGTACGGGGAATGGTTAGAAGTAATTGTTACCAAAGATCAAAAAATTTCTAATCTTTATCATGCAAATCCGGATTCATTATTTATTATCCGTCCCGATTGCTATATCGGTTATAGAACACATAAGTTCAAATTACACGAGCTTATTTCCTATCTATTGCGGATATTTGCCGCTGAGAAAATAGATTAAGAGAATACTGTATCTGAAAATTTCTGGCTTTCCAGGTACAGTAAACTCCCCTTTTTCTATCTAATTGTCAATCTCATCTGAGAATAATCTATCTCGAAGTGAGGATTTTTCTTGAACTAGTTGCTGTTTTCTTGTCTGCAAATCTTGAAGTATCTGTGATAAATTTCGTAGTTCATCCTCCCAGGATGCGCGACTTTGAGCAAACATCTTATCCTTCTCTTCAACTACACTGGAAACTTTGATGAGCTCCTTCTGCATTTCTTTAACATCCTGTATCTTTTGCGTGGTCAATAGAGCCTGAACTTTGAAATCCTTTATTATACGCATTAAAATGTGCTTAGGAAGTTTTACTAGTTTCCCATACAGCTCGCGCAGCTTCTCTTGATTATCAGAAGAACTAGAGCTGTCGTAAGCCTGAATACCCTTTAATACACTAGAAATCAGATTTTTATTTTCTGTTTTCTCGACCTTCTTATTTATCCATCTGTCGATTCGTTTCATGGCTAAAGAACATAGATCATGGCGACCCAAGGTGATATTGATGCCAACGATCTCCTGAAGAGATTGTTTCTCTCTCATCATTTGAATGCTTTTAATAAAGTTCTCGTCTCCTAATAACGTTCCATAAGCTAATGGAGATAGTT
This sequence comes from Chlamydia sp. 16-02, assembly GCF_042235055.1. NCBI lineage: Bacteria > Pseudomonadati > Chlamydiota > Chlamydiia > Chlamydiales > Chlamydiaceae > Chlamydia > Chlamydia sp. 16-02. The sequence continues at coordinate 1,177,802 of NZ_CP114172.1, read as the reverse complement.
GCCTTTCTAGATCTAAGTAAGAGGAAAGAAGTCTTTTTGACTTCTTATACTCTTCGGAAGAGATCTCATCTCCAGAATCTACCTTCAATTTGAGAAGTTGAAGCTCTCTCAAAGCATCTTGAGCCATAGAACTTCCTTTCCCATAGATAGTAGAGGAAGAAAATTCTAAGAATGGAGAGATATAACTCACACCTAAGAAATCCAAAGCTCTCTTACGTACTTCGAGTTCTTGCTCACCAACTATAGACCTTTGAGACATAAAACGTGGTCGTTGCGATCCTGCATCTTCCCCAGGTAGAGAAGCTGCCCTAGCAAGATGAAAGCGAGAAAGCTGATCTCTACGTGTTTGATCTAACCTTACGTCGTTATTTCCTACACATGCAGATACCTCTAACGCATCTTGGAGATCTTGAAGATTTCCTCTATCAGCAGCTTCTTTAACCAAATTGTCAAAGTGCTGCTTGGATCCTTGTACATCATTAGCACTGGTATTTGGATTGTGAATTTTAAACATTAACTGAAGAAGAACATCAAGCTTATTGTTAATTTCCTCAGGATTCGTTTGTGCAGCAGGTACTTGTGATAGCGCTTGGGTAAACATATCTACCATGCCTTGGCTCTCTACAAGATTTTTTTCCAAAACAGAAAATTGTGCTTTAGCCTCGTCAAATTTCCTCTGCAACTGATTGCGATAAGCAGATTGCTGCTCATAACGTGTCATCTCCACGCCATAGCGGAGACGATAATCTACTATCTTATTCTCCTCTTCCTCTATGCGGGAAATCTCCACTATAATCTGGTCTAGACGATGCTGACGTGCAGCTATAGAAGCCTCTCTAGCAGGATCTGAAGGTTTTGTAACTACTCTATTTATTGCAGGAGTTTGTCCTTGTTGAGAAGAAGCATCTGATTGTGTCTCCTGAACAGTTTCTGTAGCAGACTTTTTACGATCTATAACACTTTGTAGATCAGTAGTTCCGAAACGTTTCTTAATACTTTTATTTAAAGATTTCGACGAGTTTTTAAGTTCTTTGATCGATTTTTTGAAATCATCTTTCTTATCAACAGGAGAACTGTCTAGATCTTTAATAATCCCTTTAGCCCAGGCCTGCTCATAACCTTCTAGCTGCAAGATATCTTGAATCTGAGAAAGACGCTGAACATCTGGATTATCGAATTCTGAAGCAAGAATTTTTGTCGAGGGAAGCATATCTTTTGCCAAAGATGCCGCGCGTACATCAAAAGTCTTTTTCTCAATCATATGATTAAAGAACATTGGAATGATCTGCAAAACAAGAGCGACAGCACTGATACCTACAGGCAACCACACCATCTGTAGTGATAATAGGGATAAACTGACAATAAGAAGAATCAAACCTGAAACAAACATGACGATAGACTGTCCCATGTTCCATTTATTGGCGATTTTTTGTACCTGCTTTAAGAAGCTATCTAAATCCTTATTACGTGTTTCCCAGAAACTCTTACCAACCTTCTGAGCGTCACTAACTGTCTGCGAAGTACTTTCTGCAGCCCCTCTTTGCTCTGTAGCTGATGTATTAACAACACCTTCACTACGTATGGATAATAATTTTTCTAAATCTCCTAGTTTAGTAGATTTAGGACTATGCATTACTGAAAATAGATGGTTAGATGCACGAACCACCTCTTCAACAACAATATTGTCAGGGTCATTTAAAGACTGCTCTAAATCTCCCATACCTCCAAGAAGAGCCTGTATCTGAACAATACCATCATTAAGCAGCGTAGCGATACTTTCCTGAGATCCAGAATGCTGTCCTTTAATTGTGGCTGTGAGTTCTGCTGCTTTTTTCTTGGAGGCGGCTTTTAAAGACGACTCTTTGCTAGTAATTGCCTGTAACAACATTGATTTCCCTGAGGTGCCCTCAGTTTGAATTCTTTGTCCTGTAGCCTGAATACTAGGAATTACGCTGTCTAATTCGTTAATTAGAGTTTTAAACTCTTCGGACCATGCGGTGATATCTTCTTTAGTAGGAAGGTTTTGAGAACCTCCAAGAGCACCATAAGTGGTATCTAAAAATCTACGACAACCATCTATGAAATCCCCAACATCAGAGGCCCGATGATGTGTTTTTGATAACTTATCAATTTCAGACTCTATCGTAGAATAACTTTCAGAAAAGTCATGCATTAAGACTCGGGTCATCTTCTGAGCTTTAAAGTTATTGTATTTCTCGCTCCACTGATCAACCTTTTGTCGTGCTTTTTCTAAATCTTGTTTAATCTCATGCTTTTCTTTGAGAATCTCTTCTATGGATTTCGCAGATACAGCTCCCCAACTATCTCTGTTTACCAAGTCTAATAGCTGATCTATAGAGCTTAAAATTCTAATACGTTGATTATCAGGATGTCTCTGGATAGCCTTTTCCATATCCATGCGGACAAATTTTCCAAGCTGTATACATTTATAGATCTTGTCAAATAAAGGAGTCAAATTCCCTAAGCTTGCAAGATAACCAATAAACTCTCTTTCTACATTATTCAATAAATCTGAAGGATTCGCGTGCTTATTCCCCAAGGATTTACACATCTTCTTGAATTCTATTTTTATAGATGCTTGAAGATCCACGTTTATTCTATCTACATTTACCGAATTCCCAGATTGATATTCTGTGATCATAGCTTCGAGCTGAATAAGGATATTTCTCACCATAGCCTGGCGAGGTTTATCTATCCCCTCATGAATATTGAGCTTATTTGCACATGCTACAATTTTTTTATGTAGATCAAAATCCGCAGGGTTTGCAGCTAAAGCACAAACATCCGTTTTCCAATTTTCAAACTGCACTACCCAATCGGCAAACTGTACTTTATTGATATGGGTTTGCAGCTTTGTGAACATATCTAGGGTAACATCAACAGTTTGTCGTTCCTGAGATAAATATAACCGTGTTGCGGGAGAAACATCATATAACCAGGAGGCAAGCGTCTTACTATGTAAATACGTACGCTCATATTGATCGATGGATTGGCGGATCTCTAAACCAACTTTATTCCCGAATCCACAGATGCTCATTAAAGACTTAGCAAGATCTATGAAATCCATTCCTGGAAGTAATGTAGGTAAGTCTACCCCAGTTTCTTGCAGGGCAGAGTTAGAAAGACCTCGTAAAGCTGCATAGGCAGAATTATTTTTTAATAATTCCACTTTAGCATTCAATACATCAGTGAGACGTTTTTGCCACGCCGCATCATTGACATTATCCACGCCTAAAAGTGCTTCACACTGATAACGTGAGTTTATTTCACCTGACAAACCTAAATTCTGATCTAAAGAGGCGCCTCCATCAAACGAATTTTGATGCATATCTGGACGCAATTGAGCGAGTAGCTTTTCTTTTAATGATCCCCCTTTAGGAAGCTCAATATGATACTTAGATAAAGTAGAGCTTTTGAGATCTGGATGTTTGCTAAATAAATGTCTACGATAGACCTGTAGTGAACGATATTTTAATCTTATTTCCTCACAACGAGATCTTAGCTTATTGGTGACAGCTGCACTAATTAAAGATACTCCTAAAGTAATCACGATAGGAATCCACATAGATACATTGAAAACCATAGCTACTGGCAGGACAAAAAGAATCGCCATCCCAATCACTGTCAGAATAACAAGAGCAATCTTATATAAACGCATCTTCTTCAGATCCGTCTGCTCCATAGAGGAGATCTCCCCCTCTACAGTATCTAAAAGAGCTTGTTGAGTAGTTAGGGAAGCACGCAGCCCCGTAGCCTCCGGGCTCAATGGAGATGCTGGGGGAACCGGGGAAAAAGACGGCCCCCGAGGGGTTTGATTAGTATCTCCGTTGGCTAGGAAAATAGACACAGACTACCTCGAGATATAACAATATTAAAAATATGTTTAATTTTAGATAAACATTATAACCTCATAAGAATTTATATTAAATCATATAAGAGAAGAATAGAGAGGTTATTTACTTAATAATGAAAGTTAAGAACTTAACAAAAAGATAAAAAAGCGAAATTCTAGCTAGGGTAAAGGATTTTTAACAAATCACTTTCGGTTAAAATAGGGATCCCAAGTTCCTGAGCTTTTTTCAATTTAGACCCAGGGCCCTCCCCCACAACAAGATAATCGGTACTTTTAGAGACCGAAGAACCTACTCTACCTCCACATTTGCGAATAGAGGCCTCAGCCTCGGATCTTGTCATTTTTTCAAGAGCGCCTGTGATAACAAAGGTTTTTCCTAAACATGACGCTCTTTCCCTATGATACGGCAAAATATTTACCCCTAGAGAGAGCATTTTTTGAATCTCTTCAATATTGTCTTCTTGACTAAAGTAGGCAACTATAGACTCAGCAACCTTATCTCCAATCCCTTCGATAGCCTTTAGTTCCTCTAAAGAAGCACCCATGACAGCTTCTAAATTAAAAAAATGCTGAGCAAGAGCGGTGGCTCCTCCAATACCAACATAAGGAATTCCTAAGGCCGCAATAAAGCGATCTAGAGGAGCCTTCTTAGCCTTCTCTATGCTTTTAAGAACATTCTTCACAGATTTATCTTTAAATCCCGGCACTTGAAGGAGATCTTCTTCAGTAATTTGGAAAATATCACAACATCCATGAATTATCCCGAGGTCAAAGAGCTTTGTGATTACTTTTTCCCCGAGATGATCAATATCTAGGGCTCCTCTTCCAACAAAAAAACGAATTTTCTCTATAGCTCCCGCTGAACACGAAGGATTAGCACACCGGACAGAAACCTTGTCAGATTCACGGGTTACTTTTCCATGACACACCGGACAGTATTCTGGCATCATCCATGGTCGCGTACCTTCAGGGCGTTTTTCTAAGCATACACCAACGACTTTAGGGATAATTTCCCCGCCTTTTTCTACATATACAGTATCGCCTATACGGATATCTTTTCGTTCGATTTCTTCCTCATTATATAAAGAAGCTCGTGAAACCCTTGATCCTGATAAAAATACTGGTTGTAGCTTAGCCACAGGAGTTAATACTCCCGTTCTACCTACTTGAATTAAGATATCTTCTAAAATAGTCTCGCCCTGCTCTGGAGCATACTTATAAGCCAATGCCCAGCGATAATGTTTTGCTGTCATTCCTAAGGCTTTCTGAGCTTCGATATTGTCTACTTTAATTACAACACCATCAATTTCCATAGGAAGCTGATCACGAAGAATTTCCACCTCATCAAGAGATTTCACCACTTCATCTATAGTTTTACACTTTTGTGGCTGTCCAAATACAGGAAATCCCCACGCCTCACATAGTGTAAGATTATCATAATGCGATTCTGTATTCTCATTACACAAGGATCCATAAATAGAGATCTCTAGATTTCTTTGTGCCGCTTCTTTAGCAGATAAAAGCTTTAGCGTACCTCCAGCAGCATTTCTAGGATTAGCAAACTCTGGCTTTTCAGCTTGTCTTTGCGCGGCATTTATCTGTTCAAAAATCACTCGTGTAAAGAATACCTCACCACGAACTTCAAGAAACTCCGGGGCCTCTTTTGGCAAGCGGAGAGGAAGAGAGCGTATTGTACGGATATTTGCTGTAATATCTTCTCCCTTACGACCATTTCCACGACTTAAAGCTTGAACAAGAATTCCCTGCTCATAACGGATAGCTACAGCAATACCATCAATTTTCAGCTCAAGAGTATATGCGGGATTATACCCTAGAGCTTTCTCTACACGAGAAAAGAAATCATTAAGTTCTTCCAGAGTATAAGCATTAGCAATAGAGAGCATGGGATGAGAATGCGTAATGACAGGGAAACTTCCTGAGGTGCGATCTCCAAGACGCATAGATGGAGACCATAATGCCTTCCATTCGGGATGCTGAGCTTCTATAGCAAGAAGCTTCTGCATTTTCATATCATAGTCATAATCTGAGATTATGGGATTATGAAGAACATAATAACGATAATCATCTTCTTCGATATCTTTACACAGAGATAAATACTGTTCCCTGGAATACGTACTTTGCATGCAGTGTTTACTTAACTCCTTTTGCACAGCGGAAACCATAAGTACTATTTACCGCGCCAGGATTATTGCGATGACGATGAGCACAACGAAGATCGTCTTTTAAGCTCTTCCAACATCCCCCTCTCAATACGCGATATACACCTTGAGCAGGGCCTTGAGGAATATGTGATTCTTGAGCAGAGATTTCATAGAAATCATAGCCGTACCAATCTTCACACCACTCATATACATTTCCTGCCATATCGTACAGTCCATAAGGATTCGCAGGATAGCTCATCACTGCCGTTGTATCCGAGCTAAAGAAGTTTGCCTGACTTTTATCTATTTCTTCACCACAAGGATAACGCAGCTGCGTCACTCCTCCACAAGCAGCAATTTCCCATTCAGCTTCTGTAGGAAGTCGTTTCCCCACCCAAGCGGCATAACCTGAAGCTCCGTACCATGTAACACCAACAACAGGATGTTTAGCATAACCAGGTTCTATAACAAGCTTGCCAGAACGACGTTGTATTCGTGAATCCTTAAGACGAATAAGCTCATTATAATACTTATCTTGTTCGCTCCCTGAACATTCTAAGTAACGAACAAACTGCTCATTCGTGACTGGATGGATATCTAAGAAAAAGCTCTGCAAGAAAATCTCGTGTATAGGATGTTCATCGCGTTGTCCTTCACGACTTCCTCGTGTAAATTCTCCGCCTTCGATAAACACCATTTCTGTAAATAAAGGCTGAGGCTTTACTTCCTCTTTGTCTTCTTCTACATAACGGCTAACAACCGGCTCACGTATTAATAATGACTGTAGAGCGTTAGAATAACTTTCATCTTCCCTAATAATCTCTTCTGTAGAATCTACAGAAGTATTCATAGCTTCGTCTATAGATTTCGCTTCTACAAGCACAAATTCCAAATGATCAGCAACTTCTTCAATTACTTGATTTCCACCCTCCTGCAAAATATTTGCTACACTCGGAATTTGAGGATCTTCTTTTATCTCTCTTAAATCTTCTTCTTTACATTGCGTCTTAGCAGTAAAGAATTGTTCTCCCAACGTCTTTTTCACAATTAAAGGAGCCAACTTCTTAGGTCTTTTCTCTATCGCATAACTTAAACAAGATTGAACTAATCGATCCCAATCATAAATATAATCAGGAAAAGCTTCGGAAGATAAAGGAAATACTCCTTGGGGAAGCTGTCGGAATAAAAGAAAATATATAATCACTCCGAATGCATAGACATCTTCAGCAATAGTACCCGAAGTGCTTTCTGGAGCTTGAAACAAAAGTATCTGCTTTAACTTATCAAAAGAAGATTTCTCAGAAGAAACTGTTAAAAGATGCTGAGTATATTGATCCTTAAGCAAAAACGAAAATCCCAGCTCCGGAAGAAATACCTTTGGGGATTGTCTAGAAAGATCTATATGTACAGAATCTAAACTTAAACCGCCGTGAATTAATCCATTCGAGTGAGCATAGTCTAAAATTTCAGAAAGCTGACTGGCAAGATCCTGAACTTCTAGTTCTGATAACCCTTGAGGACAACTAGAAATATATTGTGCTAAAGATAGGGTGGGGACTTCTTTCTCTTCAGTTACTAAAAAATACTGACCATCTGCTTGCGAAACATTCTCTATAGAGATAATCCCAGGATGTCTTATTGTTGCCAATTTAATAATAGCTTCATGAAAAGCATTCATAAATACTTCAGATGAGGAAAGCTCGAGATGAAGCAATTTTAAAATGTACCGTTTTTTTATAAAACGATGCTCGGCAAGAATATCTTGGCACCACAAGCCCTTTCGCAAATAACAGAGAATCTTATAGTCACCTAAAAACTCAACTCCTATATCTTGCTCGCCTTCCATGGGGCAAACTCCTTGCCTTTTTGAGATTTTCTATCTTCAGCTTATATTGAGCTAACTATAGTAAGGGAAAGGGATGATTGCAATATACAAGAATAACAAAAAAGGACCCAGGGAAGATTTCCCTAAAGTCCTTCTTTGTTTAAAGAATAAATGAAACACTATCAGATTTCTTATTTACAACTTTCTCTTAACTACAGTTAGTTACGTTCTAATATCATTAGCATTAGAAAAATACTACAGTCTACTCATTGATAATGGATTGACTAGTATTTGCAGGTTCTTCTGTAACAAGAGTCCTTGCTAGGGGTTCTTTAATTATTTTGCCAACACCACATAAACGAAGAATCATTATCACAACCCAAGATAAAAAGAGGATGCCTAGTACAATCGCGCATCCACCTGCCAATGCTGAAGTTGGACAACATAAATTCAAAGTTGTAACTCCAAGGACTAAAATAGCAATAGCAAATATAGCTCCAATAAAAGTAACAATAGCTCTGCTAATATCCACACATTTACGCTCTGCTCGAAAAGCAGGGATTTTTTCTACAGATAGATCACAGCGTCCTAAACCACCAAAAACATCTTTTACATTCTCAATAAAAGGCATCAAAACCCCTCTATTTGCATAAGTATCTAGAGACAGCTTACAGATTATATAAACAGAATTCAAATATTCAATCAGAGATTCCTCTCTGATTGAAAATCACCAAAAAGAAATAATCTTGCAGAAGATAATCCCACTGCAAGACTTTTTTATTTAGATGCTCTACATCAAAATAAACTTATGTTTCTTATTTCATAAAAAATCGCCTATATCCAGAAACACAGGACATAAATGCTACTAAATTTATGAAAGGCTAGGATCTTCTATATGATATCATTAAAAGATCCCTTAGAACCTATTCTTAGGAAATAGTTTTCATTAAGAACAAGCTATCACACAGGAAAGGATTAATGTTAAAACAGGAAAATTCCAATCTATAAGATTAAAGAGACCTTAAAGAAACATTAATCTCACCTGCATCATAAGGAGACATGACTTTTTCAAAATGAATAATTTCGCAATCCATTTAAGTCTATTTTGTATTTGCTTAAAAACACATGAAAATCTCTTATGATTTTTTATCAAACATACGTCTTAAGACAATAGCAGCCCAAGAAACACCAAGTAGAGACAAGGCAATAGTAAGCAAACCACAGTATAGAGATGTTCCACCAGCAGCGCAACAAATACAACCGACTATAATTGATGCAATTGCCATAATAGCTACTAAAGCACAAAGAACAACTCTAGTTATACTTGCGCATAGGTGTTCTTTTTTCTTAAACGCAGGAATAGCTTCCTTAGAAAAATCAACTTTTCCTAATCCACTACAAACCTCTTTTACATTTGCCATACAGCTCATGATTATCTCCTATTTTTTTAATTTGAGAAGAACGATATAGGATGCTGATTTTTAAGTACATAAAAACAGAAATCGCTCACATCCCTTACATAATTGAAATCAACTTGAGAGGGCAATTTTAAAAGATAATGACAAAGAGGAGATTGCTTATTAAATAGATATATTCCACTCACACATATCTAAGAGCATGTTTCTTATATTTATATACATCAAGAACTACGTACAAACGGGAACTTCTAATAAAAAAACCGCTCTATAACCTTAAAGATTACAGAACGGTTATCACAAATTTAAGCTATTTATCTAAAGATATCTTAAATAACAGATTTACAGTCTAAGGCCGTATTAGACGTGTTGGATAGTTCCAGGTAGTGGGGCTTTTCTAGCCTGAAAACTAGCGAATACACCATAACTCCAGTAACATGCCAACATTAGCATAACTAATCCTAAAGCTATAGCGGCTCCACCAGCTAATGACATGGCCATAAAGGATGCCGCTGTGCATGTACCAATACCACAAATTAAAGCACCGAAACCAAGAAGCAGGGTCACAAGTGTCATAATAACCCGAGTAATATTCACAGATAGTTTCTGTTTCACAAGATGCTTTGAGCTAAAACCATTAAAACCCAAGCCGTCGCGTATGTCTGACATAACTTGTTTACAAGACATAAAATACCTAAAACATTGATTAATAAAATTCTTGCGAAATATCTTAAGCTGGGCAGATAAATATGCGCCAATAAAAAAATTAACTAGCTATTTAACAAGAATGTACACTTTCAGAGGAGGACAAAGAAGCTGACCCTCGGCTTCTTTTATGTTTCGCGGTTTCAATAACGTGTTGTAAATCATTTGCGAAATAGTTCCAACGCATTGCATGACTTCTCCAACTTCTTTCGAGCTTTAATTCTCCCTGTCTCAAAAGCGCTGATGTAATCGCAAAGGTTAACAAAGCTGAGCCTAAAGCAAATCCTGTAGGGACTAGCCATATACTACAGCTGACAATCAAAAGTCCGGTAGCAAGAGCAACGGCTAAAGCAAAGCACGCGGCTCCTAAAATAGCGGTTGCAATCTCAATAACGAGCCTACATGTAGGGACAACCCGAACTCTATTCATTTCTAATGTAAGATTATCACATCTAGTACGGATCTGCTGGGTAGACATTTGAACAGGAGTCACCGTCCTATCTATATTAGTACTCATAAACACGTGATTCACAAATAAAAAGATAATTAAGTATATAGTGAATTAATATTAATCTCAATAAATCAAAATATTAATATTAAGGCGCTATTAAAAATATTTTTTTACGGATTTCATGGTATAGAGTGAAGGATCTTTCATCTTCATATTGTAGCCCCTTCTCCTCTAGATTTTTTTGCGCTATTAAAAAATATTTTTGAGCTTTTTCATAATCATGACGGTCACAAAGAACCTTGGATAATTTCAAATGTAGAGCGATATCATCAGCAGACTCTTTAGCACACTGCTCTAAAAGAACTACACCTTCCGCTGTTTTCCCAAGATGTAGTAATACAGAAGCAAGTCTACGGCGAGATTCGCAACATTTCGGAGAACGCTGTATAGCTTTCTTTAATGCTTCTTGATACGAAACGACCTCATCATAGGTAGATCCTGGGTGAGTAAACAACAATTTTAAGGTTGCTTTATCAATATTGCCCTGCAAATAATCATAAGCTACCGACCCGACAGATTGCGCTTGAGAAGACCCCTTAAGAAGAATCTCTCCCGCCTTCTTCTGGCCTTTTAGGATTTTTACAACACCCAGAAGTTCTTGAAGTTCATCGTCATCTATATATTCTTTAGCTCTTTCGTAAGCGAGATCAGCTTCATGATATTGTTGCTTTTGCAAAGCAAAAGACCCCTGGTTGATAAATGTTAATCCTATCAGATCTTTTGCGGAACGCACCTTTAATTCATCAATATTCAAACATTCACAGTATTGCTCCGTAGGGAGATGCCTGCCCCCAGCGGTAGTTTCGATATTGATTTTCCCTCCACCGTATCTCAAATAGATGTGGCCTGGAGGTGTGACAGATTCTAAAGGAAGCTCCAAGCGTTGAGACAAAGACAAATATAAGGAAGACACGCCTAAGCAGACTCCAAATTTTCTATCCGCAACTGAAGATAAGAAAGAAAATTCATCAGAAAACATTTCATTTTTTGATGGATAACGAATCCCTTCTTCATAAAAAAGAATCGTATTCAAAGCTTCTATCGTTGCTCTGTGATAGGCGTCTGATCCTAAAGCACAATGTTCCTTATCCAAGTACCTTTGCCGTTCAATATACGCACGTAATGCCAGAATATCTAGATAACGGGTATAATGCTCTGCCTTACATATCTCCTCTTCTCCAGGAAACTCAGCAAGAACTAAAGCCCGGGCAAGATCTTTTTCAGGAGGGCTATTACCATCAGAATTACATAAAAAGACAACCCCTGGAAGAGATAGTTTTTTCATAACCGAAATATCTTCAGATGAGAAAACATAATCAGGATTTTTAGATAATAAAATGCAGTTAGATAGAGTGGTCAACTCATCAGTGATTAATTGAGGGAAAAAATTCGCCAGCTTCTGTCTACTTTGATGATCGCCATGTGTTATAAAATACGCACATAAACTCTCCAAACAATAAGGATCAAGATTCCAAAAGTCCTCATGTTTATTTTTTGAACCAGCTATACCTTCACAAAATATCTTTGCCCCAAATCCTTCTATACCAATGATAAATACAAGAAAAGCGCAAAGCAACCTTGGCATCATAAACGTTCTTTCCTAGGTATCTTTAACCCGATATTCAAACTAACACAATAACTATACCAGACTATTGCTGATATTTTGATTCTTTATTTGTTAAATGCCTAACTTAACAATAGATCATGAAAAGAAATATTAGATAATTCCTATTTTCAAGATCTTCCGAAAGGCTCTCTATCTTTTCAATGATAAATACACACTCATGAGGTTGTCATCTCATGAAAGCAGAGCCAACCCCCTTGACTTTTAATTATTTTTGTGATCGGTTAACGCTATCTCAATTCACCCAGAGCATGAAAACATGAAACATCCAGTTTACTGGTTCTTAATATCTTCGGGGTTGATGGCCTCGACCTCCTTGAGCTTCGCAGCTGCAAAGGAAGAAACTCTGAATTCCTCTAATAGTTATAATGGCAATACTGCAGGAAATTCTACCTTTACTCCTAAAGTAAGCAACGACGCAAACGGAACAATTTATAATTGTGAAGGAGATATTTGTATTGCGTATGCAGGGCAAGGACAACCTCTATCAAATAGCTGTTTTTCAGACACTACCGGAGATTTAACTTTTACAGGAAAGGGGTATACCCTTTGCTTTGATAATATCAATACGACAGCTAAACCAGCTGCCATTAATGTAGAAGCCGATAAAACATTAGCAATAACTGGATTCTCATTGTTTTCATGTTCTTTCTGCCCTCCGGAAAATAAAGGCCAGGGCGCTGTTAAGTCAACAGGAACAATTAATTTTGATAACAATACTATGTTGCTTTTCAAGAGAAATTGCTCAACAGAGAACGGTGGCGCACTTAGTTGTAAAACTTTAAATTTAAAAAACTCATCAGGATTAGCAAGTTTCATAGAAAATGCATCTGATAAGAAAGGCGGGGCTATTTACTGTAGTGATGGGGATTTAAAGTTAGAAAACAATCAGAAAATAATCTTCGAAGGCAATACTTCCAAAGATGAAGGAGGAGCTATCTATGCAAAAAAGCTTACGATTTCTTCGGGAGCTCCTATAGTATTTTTCAACAATTCTGCTTCTAAAAATGCAAACCCAAAAGGTGGAGCAATATCTATAGCGAGTTCTGGGGAACTTAATCTAGAAGCTAAATTAGGAGATATCATATTTAATGGGAATACTGTCGTAACTTCTGTTGCACAACCTACAACGAAAAGAAATGCTATCAATATAGACTCCAGTGGAAAGTTCATGAAATTAAATGCCAAAGAAGGTTTTGGCGTATTCTTCTATGATCCAATTTCAAATTCCGGAGACACCGCTTCTACTATAGAAATTAATAAGACTGATGGATCTACAACATATTCAGGTAAAATTGTTTTCTCTGGAGAAAAACTCACAGAAGAAGAAAGAAAAGTCGCAGACAACCTCAAATCTACATTCAAGCAAACAGTCAAATTAGGCTCTGGTTCATTAGTTCTTAAAGATGGTGTAGCAGTAGAAGCGAAATCCTTAGAACAAACGGGTGGTTCTGTTGTGATGGATCTAGGCACTACATTACAAACCCCGTCCACAGACGGAGATGTTATTACCTTAACAGATTTAGCCATTAACGTTGCCTCATTGGGGGGGGGGGGGGTATTCCTTCACCAGCTCAAATCTCAGCTGGCACAACCGACAAAAATGTTACAATCCAATCTATTAATCTAGTCGATTCCGACGGGAACGGCTACGAATATCCTGTTTTCTCCACAACACAATCCTTTTCAGCAATAGAAGCTAAAGCTAATGGCAATGGAACAGCCACAAAACCAACAACCAATCTAACTAACTATGTCCCACCCGCCCATTATGGTTATCAAGGGGACTGGACAACAACTTGGAAACAAGGATCAACCACTGCCACACAAACAGCTACCCTGGACTGGAAACAAACTGGCTATCTCCCTAATCCAGAACGTCAAGGTCCATTAGTTCCTAATACATTATGGGGATCCTTCTCGGATGTACGCGCTATTCAGAATCTTATGGATGTTAGCGTTAATGGTGCTGACTATCAGAGAGGCTTCTGGGTATCAGGATTGGCTAACTTCTTACACAAAAGTGGGACAGAAACAAAACGCAAGTTCCGTCACAATAGTGTAGGATACTTGTTAGGAGCCTTTGCTCAAACGCCTTCCGAAGATATCTTCAGTGCTGCTTTTTGCCAACTCTTTGGAAAAGACAAGGACTATCTTGTTTCGAAAAACTCTTCTAACATTTATGCAGGATCTATTTACTACCAACATACCTCATTCTGGAGCCCTTGGGATAGACTGCTACAAAATACTATCGGTGCTCAAGCTCCTTTAGTTCTTAATGCACAACTCACCTATAGTCATACTTCTAACGATATGAAGACTAATATGACTACGAAATACGCTCCGCAAAATGTCGTCTACTCAGAGATCAAGGGTGATTGGGGCAACGATTGTTTCGGAGTGGAACTTGGCGCTGTTGTGCCTATCGAGTCTCAATACTCTACCCTATTCGATATGTATTCTCCATTCTTGAAGTTCCAGCTTGTTCATGCTCACCAAGAGGACTTTAAAGAAAACAGCAGTAGTGAAGGAAGATACTTTGAGAGCAGTAATCTCACAAACATTGCTATGCCCATCGGCGTGAAGTTTGAGAGATTCTCCGCAAACGATAGTGCTTCTTACAACCTAACTCTGGCCTACTCTCCAGATATTGCAAGAAGCAATCCTGATTGTACAACCTCTCTATTAGTTAGCCCAACAACAGCTGTTTGGTTAACTAAAGCAACAAACTTAGCTAGACAAGCCTTCATTGTAAGAGCTGGAAATTACTTATCTTTCAGCCCAAACTTTGAAGTCTTTAGTCAGTTCGGTTTCGAGCTCAGAGGCTCTTCTAGAACCTACAATATAGACCTCGGATCTAAAATCCAGTTCTAACTCACCTCCACCTCCCCTGCCCACCACCACGGGGCAGGGCCTATTCAGGCCCTCTAACAATGCTGATCTTATAAAGAAAAAGACCCTCTATCATATGAGAGAGGATCTAAAACAAGAAATAAATAGCGATTACTTTAAAAAACTAACCTTCTACTTTTTTGAATAGCAAGACGTCTTTAGACATCGTAAGCTCTATAGAAGTATCAGATTTGATATCACCTTTAAGCAAAGCTTTTGATAATAGCGTAACTACTTTTTGTTGAATTAGCCGTTTTAAAGGCCGCGCCCCAAAAGAACTATCATAACCCTGCTCACTTAAATAAAGGATCACAGAATCATCCCAAGTTAACGTTACCCGTCTTTCCAATAAACGTTGTGCAACCCTACGCATTTGAATACCGACTATTTTAACAATATCTTCGGTATTTAAAGGAACAAAAGGTAGGATATCGTCAATACGGTTGATGAACTCTGGGCTGAAGTATTTTTTTAATGTGGGAGCAACTACGGATAATACGGTTTCCTTACTTACCTCACTCCCTTTTTTCGCACAGTAATCAGCAAGTTCTTGAGAACCTATGTTTGAAGTCATAATAAATAAAGCGTTTTTACAGTTTACCTTACGCTTCTTACTATCTGTAAGAATTCCTTCATCAAAAATTTGTAGGAGAATATTAAAGACTTCCTTATCTGCTTTTTCGATTTCATCGAAAAGCACTACGGAATAAGGGCGTCGGCGTAAAGCTTCAGAAAGACTTCCTCCTTCTTCATAACCCACATAACCTGGAGGAGATCCTATCAATTTAGATACGGAATGCTTTTCCATATATTCAGTCATATCGAAACGCACCATAGCTTCTTCTTTATTAAACAAAAGATCAGCTAGAGCCTTGGCAAGCTCTGTTTTTCCTACTCCTGTAGGTCCTAAAAATAAGAACACTCCTAAAGGACGTTGCGGATCACTAAGTCCTACACGTGCAGCGCGTATAGAATCACTAACTGCTGCAATGGCAAATGGCTGACCTACAACACGCTCCTCCAAAGATTCTTCCAAAACAAGAAGTTTTTCAGCTTCACCTTCTAACATCTTTTGAATAGGAATTCCTGTCCAATTTGCCACTACTTGAGCAATAAGACGTTCATCCACCTCTTCTTGAAGCAAACGATTATCTCTTTGATTTAAAGCTTCCTCATCTTGGCGTATTTCTTCTTCAAGAGCGGGAATTAAGCTATAACGTAGCTCCGCAACACGATTGTAGTCCGCAACACGTTCAGCTTCTTCTTCAGAAAATTTCATATTTTCTAAAGAATTTTTCTTTTCTTTAAGACCTGCAATGAGTTTCTTTTCCTCATCCCAACGCAATCGTAAAGCTGCGAGCTCTTCTTTAAGTTGCTCTATAGACTGTTGCATAGCCTCAGCTTCTTCTTGATATGACGGAGCTTTTTCACGCTTTATAGCTTCTTGCTTAACAATCAAAGCCGCAAGTTCTCGTTCTTTCTCATCAATTGGCAGGGGTAGACTACCAATTTGCATACGAATCAAACTTGCGGCTTCGTCTATTAAGTCAATTGCCTTATCGGGAAGAAAACGATCTGGGATATATCTATAGGAGAGAAGGACAGCAGCATTTAATGCTCCCTCAGTAATACGTACGCCATGGAAAATTTCATACTTCTCACGAAGACCGCGAAGAATGAACACCGCGTCTTCTAAAGAAGGCTCTGTTACAAAAATAGGTTGGAAACGCCTTTCTAAGGCAGCATCTTTCTCAATATACTTCTGATATTCATTAAGAGTTGTGGCACCAATGCAATGCAGGGTGCCACGTGCTAAAGCAGGCTTTAATAAATTTGCAGCATCCATAGCTCCGTCAGTAGCACCAGCGCCCACAAGAGTATGCACTTCATCAATAAATAAAATACTCTCGCCATCAACAGATTCTACATCTTTAAGAACACTTTTTAATCGTTCTTCGAATTCCCCGCGATATTTTGCTCCTGCAATTAACGCCCCCATATCTAAAACATAAAGCTGTTTGCCTTTTAAGCTTTCTGGTATATCCCCCTGAACAATACGCAGAGCCAATCCCTCAGCAATTGCTGTCTTTCCTACTCCTGGTTCACCTATAAGCATGGGGTTATTCTTAGTTCTTCGCGATAACACTTGAACAGTACGACGAATTTCTTCATCTCTACCAATCACAGGATCTAACTTTCCTTCTTTCGCTAATGAAGTTAGATTCTTACAATACTTTTCTAGGCCCCGAAGATTATTTTCCGCGCTAGGAGAGTCCATACGATTGCCACGCCTTATATTAATAATGAGTTTTTTAAGATCGTCTAAGGATATTTTTACCGTTTTTTTCCAAGAAGCGAAAGGCTCCTTGTTGGATTTCCAAAAAGCTAATAACATATGATCTCCAGAAAGGTATTCATCTCCGAGATCTTTAGCCTCATGCTTCGCATCTAATAGTAGACTTTGCAGTCCTGGTGAAGGCTTAGGCATTGCGTCTCCTTCAACAACTGAAGGTTCTAAAGAAAGCGCTTCATCTACTGCAGAAATAAGTAATTTGGGATTGCTGTGAATATCCTTAATTATCAAATAAAATAGCGATTCCGTATTCTCTAAAAGACATTTGAGGAAATGGTTTTCACTTACGTAAGGATTTTTTGCTGATTTAGCGAGCTCAAAAGCTTTTTCTAGAGCCTCGCTTACCGCATCCGATATCTTATCCATAAAATAGCCCTAACACTCGGCTGAAACATTTTCTTCATTGCATAGAAAAAACAAAAAATCTACCTATTTTCCAAAGCGATTCCTTGCTGCTCACAATTCTGTTTTTTCTTATCTTTTACTCTCTGCTGTTTTTTCCATTGCGAGTTGTACTGATATAGTAATCCGTAATCTTTAACAGCAGCAGTAATATCCTTACAATCTTCCATTAACCCATCGATACGTCCGATACGTGCACTATCTAAACAATCCGCTAATCTATTAGCGCTCTTGTGTATAGATTCTGTTGCTAATCGAGCCTGTTTCACTAACGAAGAATCTTTTTCTTCATCGAGTAAAGTTGATATTTTAGAATAGAGATTCACAGTTTCAGCTTCTAGTTTCCCTAATGCCTTATCCGCTTTATCAACAAATTGTATCAATTTCTCAATAGGATCAATATTATGTCCGTAAACTAAATCCTGAGTATAAAGACGATTATACTCTCCTCTTGTCTTCCCAGGAATAATGTTTACAATAGACTCTCCTATGATTTTGGGGGAATACATAGCAAAAGTATCATCTTTATATAGAGAAACTCCTGAATCGATTTTTAATACCAATTCATAACAATAAAGCTCTCCAGACTTTCCAGAGATCCCTCTATCCATAATGTTTTGTACAGAAGCTACGGAACCAATTATCTTCCCTGCAAGACAAACATTCATTCCCTTGCTCACACCACTAAGATGAGTAAAAGCTACATGGATTTCTTGCTTGCCATCTCCGCGACTTTTAGGAGTAAATAGCATTACAGAAAACAAACCTAACATCCCCACACAAAGAAATAATCCAAAAAATATTGATTTACGATCTTCTTTAGACACTAGCCCTCCTTAATCGGCATGTTACATTGACTAGCAAGAAATTGCTTTGCCAGCACATCCTTTGTCTGTATAAACTCTTCCTTTGTATAGATATGGGGAATTGTTCCTTCATGATGAATAGCGATACGATCTGCAAGAGTTAATGCTAATGCTATATCGTGAGTAATAACAATTCCTCCGATTCCCTGTTCCTTACGCAAACGGAAAATCAGATGAGTCATTTCCCGACTCGTCATGGGATCTAATCCTGCTGTAGGCTCGTCATAAAGAACAAGTTTAGGAGAATAAATCAAAGAACGTGCTAAAGCGACACGCTTGACCATGCCTCCCGACAACTTGTTTGGCATAAACTCCGAAGCATAACTTAATCCTACGTTCTCTAAAGCTTGATCTACTTTAGCGTTTATCTCACCTTTAGAAAATATCTTATGACGTTCATTATATGCATGAAGACCGAAAGCCACATTTTCTCTCACAGAAAGAAAATCAAAAAGGGCGCCACCCTGAAATACCATACCAATGGTGAGATCTTTTAAACGTCCTTTATGAGTAAGTTCCTTGGCATAACGTACCTCTCCAGAATCAGGAATCTCTAATCCCATAATATGACGAAGAAGGACACTTTTCCCAGTCCCAGATTTACCTAAAATCACTAAGAGCTCGTCTGGAAATACCTGCAAGGAAATCCCATGCAATACCATATGACCTTGACCTTCGGTATTGCAATAACTCTTATAAATACGATCTACAGAAATCCAGGGCTCTACCATACCTTCCTCTCTCCCTAGTAACCTAGAACATGAAAGAATGATGTAATCACGCAATTAGCAAATAAGATAGAAATATACGAAGTAACAACTCCTGCTGTAGTCACCTTCGCCACATTTGTAATGCGACAATGCTTCCCTAATCCCTGATAACAGGCTAAAGACGTAATAATAAATCCGAATACTAGTGATTTAACAATTACCATTACAATATCGGATACAAATACATTTCCAGATACCATATGTAAATAGACCTGAGCAGGAAGTTGGAAGGCATAACGACATAGTAAATAGCCACAAAAAATTCCTGACCACACTGCAGCAATTACCAACGCGGGCATAGCAATAATGCCCGCAATGATTCTTGGTAGTGCAAAATAGGCTAAAGGATTCACCCCTAAAGTTTCCATAGCACTAACTTGTTCAGTCATGCGCATAGTTCCTAAGAATGCAGAAATTGCCCCTCCTACTCTTCCAGAAAGAGCAAGAGCAGTCAGTACGGGACCTATTTCCACTAGAATACTTTTTACAACAAAAAATCCTATAGCACAGGATAAGCCATGAACACCTAATTGATAATAGGATTGTAGAGCTAAAACAACTCCCGTAACAGCTCCTGTAAGCATAACTACAGGCAGGGAGGCAACACCAATATCATACCCCTGTATACTTGCAGACTGAAATAAACTTTTCTTCCATGAGAAACTTTTTATTACCGCACAGGTAAAACCTATCCATCTGCCTAATTCCAAAGGAAATAAACATAGTATACGGAAAATACGAGAACGTTTTTTTGCCTCCATGCTCATATCCTCAAAACCTTGAGAAAACCTTTTATCTTAAATGCTTTCGAATGTTTTCACTAAACTATCAATAAGCACATTTTGCGTATAGGCTAGATTTTCTTTACTATGTACAGCAGAAATGAAACTCGCTTCCATAGAAGCAGGAGATAAATACACCCCTTGAGAAAATACATACCGATAAAATACACCGAATGTTTCCTGGTCACATTGCTGCACATCATAGAAATTCTTCGGAGGTGTTTCTCTAAAGAATAATGAGAACATAGAACCCGCTTTTACTAATGTGACTGGGAATCCTTTAGAACGGATTGTATCTTCTATAGGAGATAAGAACTCTTCTGCGAGCTTTTTCAACCTGGGATAAAAATCTATCTCCTGGCAAAGCTCCACAGACGCTTTTCCTGCAGCCATAGCAATAGGATTTCCTGATAGAGTTCCTGCTTGAAATACTGTTCCCAAAGGCATCAAATAATCCATAATACTTTCATGAGCTAAGAGTGCAGCGACAGGCATACCTCCACCTAAAATCTTACCATATACAGTAATATCAGGAATCGCATCGAGGATAGAACGCATGCCCTGAATTCCCATACGAAATCCTGTGACGACTTCGTCCATAATCGATAAAGCTGAATAACATCGACATGTAGTTATAATACTCTCAATCCATCCAGATTCTGGAAGAATAACACCCATATTGATGGCTATAGGTTCGAAGATCACGCAAGCAACACGTTCTCCTATTTTCTGCATTACTTCTTCAAAAATTTTTACATCATTGTAGGGTAAAATTAACGTAAGAGGTAGACAAGGATCCGAAGAAAAGTATCTATCTACGATAAGAGAAACTTCCATAAGGTTACTCTCATCTATAGAAATTCCTTTTAATAGAATATCAGAATGTCCGTGGTAACATCCCAAAAATTTAATAATCACCGAGCGTTTAGTTGCTCCACAAGCAAGACGTACAGAGGTCATTGTAGCTTCCGTTCCTGAAGAAACAAAACGTAGTTTATGATCTTGTAACTTCAAACAAGACAGTAAGGTAGCTGCTAGAGAAATTTCATTTTCTGAAGTGAGGCCATAAGAGGTCCCTTGAGATGCTGCAGTACAAATCGCATCTAAAATTTTTGGATGGCTATGGCCATGGATTAATGATCCCCAAGATCCACAAAAATCAATAAAATTTTTTCCGAAACTATCTATAAAAATATCTCGAGAAGCACTATAGACAATGGGAGGAACAATCCCTACAGGAATGCATGCACGTATTGGAGAATTTACTCCTCCAGGAAAATAGCGACAAGCATCAGCATATGTCATTGTTGTTTCATCAATAACCGCCATATAACCCCCTAAAAAATCCGGGATTATTCTGAGCCATAGCCGCTTTAAAACCTAGAAAAAGACTTACTAAAGATTAAATAAAACTAAAGTCTAATTCAGCAAAAGATTTTCAGGGACTGTTGATAGCGATGCATATTTCCCTCCCAAATCTTTAAGAATCATAGACCAAAGATTTTCAGGATTATCAGCAAATACATACTCATAACTTGCAGGAGCTAAAAACCAATTCCCGTCTAAAAATTCCCTTTCTAATTGTCCTGCCTGCCAACCACTATAACCAAAACATAAATTTATCGTAGGCCCCGTATCACTAGCAGCGATCTCTTGTAAAAAAGATAGATCTCCTCCCAAATATACAGAAGGACAGATTTCTAATGTTTGTTCAGGAATTTCAGAACAGGAATGCAAAAGCATCATTTGATTCGCCTGTAGGGGACCTCCCATACAAAAACGGATATTGTTATTAGACACCTTATCAAAAGTAAAAATATCATCTGATATCTCCAAGCCTAATGTCTTATTTAAAATCAGTCCAAACGAACCATTAAGACTATGCTCACATAATAAAATTACACTGCGAGCAAAGACCCCCTGATCCGTATCAGGAGAAGCCAATAACAATGAACCTTTCTCTAAAATAGCATAGGGAATTTTTGCCATAAGATACCGTGATATTTTATTCTTCGTAAGCTACGACAGCATCAAATACAGATTTCACACAAAGAATAGGAACTTTGTGTGTAAGCGCTAAGGGAATACTGTCGCTAGGGCGAGCATCAACATCTGTGATATAGAGAAAATCTCCTTGTTTTTGCTCTAAAAACATGCGTGTGTAAAATACATTATCTTTGTAATCACTTATGACAACACGCGCTACATGAATATCAAAACCTGAGAAAACAAAATTTAGGAGATCATGAGTTAGTGGTCGTGATAAAGAAAAGTGTGAGGGATCAGAATTCTGAAATGCTTGTCCCATCGATACATGTCCGTATATCGCAAATTTCTTCTCATCGGTACCCAAGATAATTCCTGCGTAATGACAAAAGCTAACTAACTTGTAAAAGTTAAGTAAAACCAAAGGGGTATCTTGGAGCAATTCTTTCTCTATACTCATACTTTACCAGTAATCTTCTTACCAATCTGACCGTTGGTATAACCAAACCATACCTCTACATTTGCTATAACAAACCCCACTTCAATAATACCATGAATTTGTAATAGCTTCAGAAGATCTTCCTCGGGATGAGGATATACATTCGGGGTATGAATATCGTAAATATAATTCCCGTTATTAGTAATAAAAAGTCCTCCGCGAGGATTCTTTCTTAAATTCCCCTGATATCCAAGATTTGCCAACGCAGCAACAATAGAAGACCTTCCAAAAGGACTAATCTCGACAGGCACACCAAATTTTCCTAAGACCTCAACACTTTTACTCTCATCAGCAAGTATTAAACATCGCCGACTCGATTGTAGTAGAATCTTTTCTCGAAACATAGCTCCACCTCCACCTTTGATCATACGCAGTTGGGGATCTATCTCATCAGCACCATCAACAGCAAGATCTGTTTCAGTGAATTCTTCATCATCAATCAAAGGAATACCTAAACTACTTGCTAGAGAGTAGGATTCTTTTGAAGACGCTACAGCACGAATATCTAGGTTTTCCCGTTTTTGCTTTGCAGAAACAGCCTTAATGAACTCTCTAGAGGTTGAACCACTCCCCAATCCCAAAAGCATTCCGGAGGTTACTAAAGCAGCAGCTTCACGAGCTAAATGTCTTTTTACTTCTAAATAGGGATCTTCTTTCACAACACCTCTATTTGTTTCATTCTCCATAGCTTTTATATCGAGAACTCTCGACATGTCAGATAAAAAATAAAAGCCGAAGTCATACTAATATAATCATATTTGCAAGGTCAAATGAGGATATTGGTAAACCGCATATAGGTTAAAAAGTAGCTTTGATTATCTTGAATATTATATCAAAAATATAACTGCTTTATACCCACTCTTCCCAGGTTTTATAAGCAAGGCTAGGTTGAAATTCAACATCATCGATATCTGTAGATATATCTAAAATACGATTCCAAATCTGTTTTTTTGAAAATTTATTTAAGTACTGACCTTTACGATCGCTAAGATCTTTTAGCAAAGCTTTTGCTTCTGTATTTAACGTACAAATCCCTAGTCCTGAATATAGCCAAATCAGAAACTCTTCTCTATCTGCTCTAGATAAAGAAGGTTGTGTGGCCAAGGCTGTATCTATTATGGCTTTTACATTAACATCTTCTTTCCAGATAGTATACATGGATTGATCCATAGCTGCAGATAATGTTCGATAGTCTTGCATGCTTATTGAAGAAAATACCGGTAAATATTGAGGGTGAAAAATTCCTGAAAATGCCATCTGTCCAGTGATTAAACTATTTAAGATATCACTGTTATAATCTTGAAGCACCTTAGAAGAAAAAGTTTCCAGCCAATAACATGGGCAATTTTCTTCAATAATAGAATCTAAATCCAATTCACCATTACGCATTAGGGTTTTCAAATTTTCTCGAGATTCTTGAGATAAACTATTAAAGGCTGCGATTAATTCTTGAGAATCTGTAAAGGGATCTATATCTGCTCCCGAAGCTAAAACCCCTAATCTATAAAGCTGAGCAAATGATAAATTGTATTTATCTAACACACAAACTGTAGCTGTAGAACCATCTTGCTTATTTATATGAGATACGAAAGCTCGAGGATATTTAGCAAAAATTCTCTCACGTAATTTATTAGGGATGTTCTTATTTTCGACAATACGGTTTCTTCTATGCGCATGAATACGCTGTAGCCCAATTAATGCAGTAATACAGCCAAAAGCTGCTGCAGCAATTAAAGGCAGCCCTAAGCTAATTGTTAAGCCCAATACAGGAATAGCAACAGAAAGAGCTATTATCCCAATGGCAAATAGTGTGACTAATGTTATTAAAGCGTAGGAAATTTTAGATTTAGCAAATGTATTAGAAACAGAGGGCGTGGTAGCTCTATTTCCTACCTGAGAGCCCATAGGTCTTTGATTATCTAGTCTCATTTTCAATGCTAACACAATATCTTTAGGTATAAATTATGTATTAATCACTTAGGAGATAAAATAGTAATTGATAATAGAATAATTTTTTTGAGCCTAGATATAAAAACTGATTCTTAAATACTTAAGAAAATCAATACTAGAACATCAAGTCAGAGTCACCATTCCTATTTAATAATGGTTGCTGATTAGCGATATCTTACTCCCGTATTTGGATCCATGAGATAGTAATGAAGATGAAACGAAGAAAGTTTCGGTTTTTGTAGATTATGTTTACTGTGTTTGTTAAAAAATTCCAAGACCCCCTTATGAAAACCGTAAAGACGATGCGAGTCGTGGCGATAGAAGTGCATCCATTCTTTCAATGTAAGTAAAGTAATATGAGGGTCAAAATCTTTTATATTCTCCTCATTGATGTATTGAGAAACAACGAGTAATAGCTCCATAAGAATACCTCCAACACGAGATGTATCGAAAGTGTGAAGGAAGCTGAGTTGGCAACATTCTATATCTTTAAACAGCTGTAATTGCTCCCATGTAATCCCATGTTTACATAATGCCAGCAACCAAGGAGCTCGAGACCCATTGAGATCCTCTAATAACCATGATTCTCTTCTTTCAAATCCTTTTACATTTTCATTTTCTAAATACATTCTAAATCGTGTATATAACGCTTCAACAAGACTACGTACATCTCGCCAAGTATTGTCTCGTGCATGTTGGCATAGTATGTTGTATTCTTCTTCAGAAGTAAGACGTGCTAATAACCAAACAAAAGGATGAAATGCTGTTTGGTTTATATCTGATAAACCTACTCGATTCACCCAATACACAGTAGGTTCCATATGTTCAGCCTCAGGAAATTCTATAGGACCAAGGTGAATAAACTTATTTATCAAGTATAAAGGACAATTCTTTAAGAGGATCTTCTCTAGATTAGGAAGCATTACACCCTCACAGGCCTTTTGCAAACGCTCAAAACCAAATGATTCTACTCTATTCTTACAGTCTTCAGAGGGGAAATGAAAATTTCCTGAGGATAATCCGGATACAACAGCACGAAACTCTCTAAAGGTAAGAGCTTTCGTAAACACGAGATCGTAAATAATTTGGGGATAAGTTTCTTTTATCAAAGAACGAAACCCAGAAGGAAGAGGATGTTTTAACTCACGCATTGCGTAGCGTAATGCCAAAGCACTTACTATTCCCACAATAACTAAAGATAAAGCTACACCCGTTACAAGTAGGGGATGAGCAAATCCATAGATAACTACCGACAGCAAGCTTACAGCACAGATAAGACAAAATATGCCCGTTATAGTTATAGCATGCTTACACAATGTATCCAATACGCCGCGTGTTTTCTTTCCTAGATTCATTAAGGGTAAACAAGAAGGAGATTGTATATGAGGGAATATGTTGTTTAAAGTCATAACCCACCTAGTTATTTCTAAAGTTTTAGCAATAAAAAAAAATCCGAAGATTTTTAATCACATCCAAAATTAAAAACAACAAGCAAAATCAATCTATCTCGGGATCTTTTATTTCTTAGAACAATCTAAAAAAATTATTAGCTGCAATCAGAGAAATAACAAAAAAATAAATTCAAGACACCTCTTTAGAAAGTATATTACTCGAGTATCCTCATTCCTGTTGTGCTATCTATTGAATAAATAGGAATATGTGGAGGCTCTTTTCTCATTAAAGATTCTCCTCTACGTCCATTTAAGAAGGTAATCGTCCTATCATAGAAACGCCAGTCGCGATTCTCTTTATTTTTCTCATAATCATCAATCCATTCCTCCCAGGTAAGTAGCATAATAGAAGCGTCAAATTCATCATGATCTTCCTGAATATGTGGATATATAGAAAGGATAAGCCTTATTAAATTTGCACCTCCGTTGGCATCATTAAACATGGAAAGGAAGATCATATCCCTACATTCTACCTGTTTAATCAACTGTAGTTGATCCCAAGAAACGCCATGCTTACAGAAGTACAACAACCATTCTAGAGAGAATTGACTAAAACAACGGGATAGCCAAGCTCTATCAATATGAAAATGTTCCACAGGCTCATTTGGTGTACGACCTATAAGTCGGGTTCGCACTTCTTCAACCATAGGAGATGCTTCATCCCAAGTATTATTTCGAGCATGACTTAATAGAGTTTCATATTCAGATTTAGAAACCACTTTAGAAAAAATCCAGATATAGTGATGAAAAGCTGTATCTAAACGGTGTGTTAATCCTGTACGAGATAACCAATAAACTTCAGAATTCATATTTTCAGCTTCTGGAAACTCTCTAGGACCGATCTGAATAAACGTTTTTATAAAATAAAAAGGACAATGTTTTAAAAGTAGGTTTTCTAAATGTGGTAATTGAATTCCCTCACAAGCCTTCTGTAAACGCTCAAGACCAAATCTCCCTATCTTCTCCTGGCACTCTAACGAAGGAAAGGTAAATGTTTTGGAAGATAAACCTGTGAGAATAATACGGAGCTCTTGAAGAGTAAGCTTCTCCTGAACAGTTAAATCGTAAATTGCTTTAGGGAACTCTTGCTTAATTACCGATAGGAATCCCGAGGGAATAGGCAGTTTCTCTCGACATGGAAGGTATAAACGATATAACGATGCAAGCATTACTCCCGAAAGAACTAGAGAAATTATTAAACCTAAAACAATGGAAAAATGGGTCAATCCCATAATAATAAAAGCTGTAAATGTGGCAAGGAAAGCAAGGCTACCTATAGCTACAGCACATTTACGCAACTTTTCGGTTACACAAGGCTTTGTGTCCCCGTCTTTTCTTATCAATATCAAGGAAGCATTAGATCCTGGGAGAGGGGAAGTCTGTATAGGATTCATAATCCACGCCCTACTTAATCCAATAAATTCGAAAAATTATATCAATTTACACGGGTAAAAACAATTAATAAATCCAACTCTTTCTAATCTGTGAATCGAGATAACGGAAGAACATTTAAAAAGAATTTAACTCGTGATTTTCAGCCATCTCTTAAATTTACGATCTCCAGTAATGGAATCATAAGAATAACAGGGAATTTTAAAGACAAGTTGTTTCGTTAAATGGTTTTTACTATGGCTATTTAGAAAGTCTACTATTCTATCATAGCTAGCGTGTTTTTTATCCTCTCTCCACTCATTCCAGGTTAGCAAAGTTATATATGGATCAAATCCTTTTCTATTTTCATTAATATAAGGAGCAACTGTAGCCGCTAATTTCATTAGGTTCATGCCCCCACCTAGCCTATTAATCTTATTTAGGAACTTCACATCATCATAACATATTTCTTTGAACAGCTTTAGTTGCCCCCAGCTAACACCATGTTTACATACATATAATAGCCAGGGCAACTTAATACATGTAAATAACCTCTCTGTTTCCACCCATGACTTATCTAGAAAAATATTCCTCATATGCATACGGATTTTATTGATTACCGTTTCCTCCAAGTCTTTAACTGCAAACCAAGTTCCTTTTTTTGCGTGTAGAAGTAGAGTTTCATATTCATCTTGGGAGATTACCTGAGCAAGAATCCAAATATAAGGATGACATATGGTATCTAGCCTATCTGACAAACCTGTATGAGAGAACCAGTACATAGCAGGAGGTATATTTTCTGATTCAGGGAAATTCTTAGGACCTAGTTGGATAAATTTATTCATAAAATAAAACGGACAGTGCTTTAAAAGCAGATTCTCCAAATCAGGAAGCTCGATCCCCTCACAGGCCTTTTGCAAACGCTCAAGACCAAACCTCTTTACCTTCTCATCGCGTGCTGTCGATGGAAAAGTAAAATATCCCGAATGCAACCCCGATAAAACAACCCGCAACTCTTGAATCGTTATCCCTTTTTCAATAACCAAATCATAAAGTACTTTAGGAAAATGCTTTCTAATTACATAACGAAAACCTTCTGGTATAGGCAACCTTGAATCTCGTGTTGCACAACGATGCAAAATCAATGCTGAAAGCATTCCAGAGAGAATAAAAGATACCGTTAAACATACAATGATTGCGGGCTGAGTCACCCCGAAAGCAATTAATGTCATGAAAACGGTAGAAAGAAATAAACAACAAATACTGCTAATAAGTAGAGAGTTCTTATATAAGATATCTAAGAAAAGACATATTCTACCATCTTGCTTAACCACTGATGGAATGGGGGGAACACCTATCACAGTCATAGTATCGATCAGAACTGTTGTTTAGCTGCTAAAAAATGTAAATACAATAAGACACGTCTGTCATCTATCCACACACCTCTATTATCCTTAAGCAACGAAAGGGATAAAGGAATAAGGTGCACGAATCTTATTCTATTTCTTGATCTTTCCCACTATCGGAAGGATCATAATCAAGGGTTCTTTTACCCGTACGGCTATCTATAGAATAGCTAGGGGTCTCAGGAACTTGGTTGTATTTTAAAACACGCTTACTTTGTTTATTTACAAACTTCGTGGTCCCGTCAAAGAAACGCCATCGACGATTGTTTTTATTATTCTCATATTCGTTGATCCATTCCTCCCAGGTAATTAGAGCAATAAACGGATCGAATTCCTTATTCTCATCAATATAAGAAGCAATGCTGTAAATCAACCTCGTAGTCACCATACTTCTGGATGATACATCGAACATGGATATAAAATTAATATGCCTACACTCAATCTCTCTGAACAACTGTAACTGCTCCCAACAAACTCCATGCTTACATAAATATAGTAACCATGTGAAACCTAAACCACCAACACATAACTTCAGAGATTCTCTTTGCGTATCGAAGTGCTCTACATCCGCCGTGACTATAAGTGCTTCGATTCGATTACGTAGTTCGCCTCTAACAAAAGTTTCTCGAACTTGATCCCAAGTAGAATTTTTCGCATGTATCAATAACATTTCGTATTCTTCTTGAGTCACTACATTAGCTAATAACCAGACATTAGGATCAAAGACCGTGTTGCAAGTAGAGGAAAATCCGGTTCTAGACACCCAATAAAGTACAGGATCCATATTTTCCGCTTCAGGGAATTCCTTAGGACCTAATTGAATGAATTTATTAACGAAATAAAATGGGCAATTCTTTAAAAGAATCTTCTCTAAATCAGGCAATTCGATCCCCTCACAACCCTTTTGCAAACGCTCAAGACCAAATCTCTCTACCTTCTCCTGACATGCTATCGATGGGAAAGTAAATGTCCCAGAAGATAAACCTAAAATAACAGCACGCAGTTCTTGAAGAGTTAGTCTCTCCTGAACTACCAGATCATAGACAGCTGCTGGAAACTCTTTTTTAATTACTGAACGAAAGCCTGAGGGAAGTGAATGGCGCATATCACCGCGTACTATACGATGAATTGCCAAGGCTAACATTACTCCAGCAACAATGATTGATACTAATAAACAAGCAAGAATTATAGGCTGTGTAAATCCACAGGCAACTATAGCCACCATAGCAATAGCAACCGCGGAACAAAAAATACTAGTTATAATTAAAGTATACTTATGTAGCCTACTCCTTACACAAGGTTGGTTATTGTGTTTAATTATTGAAGATCCATTTAAGCCAGAATGTGAAGATATACTTGATGGGTTCATGGCCCTCTAAATTATTAAAAATAAACAAACTAAAAGACGATTATAGCATTTTTAAAATTAAATATCGAGGGAGAGCCGTTTCCTTCGAATTCTCTCTCCAGTAGACTTATTCATGTCATATCTAAAAACCACAGGAAGTCCCTCATTGTCTAATTCTATAAAGATTTTTTTACCACGCTTGTTTAAAAGATCTATAGTACCATTAAAAGGCTTCCAATCGTCTTTATCTCGATTCTTTTCATATTCTTTAATCCATTCCTCTGATGTCAGCAGAGCAATTCCCGGATCAAAATCCTGAGAATCTTCCTTTAAGCGGGAAGAAGTGACAAATAACAATCGCTGGAGATTCAGACCCCTGAATGAATAATCAAAAGCATTCAATAAATTGATACTTTGACTACTTACCTCATTAAATAACTGTAATTGATTCCAACAGACTCCGTGCTTACATAAGCGTAATAGCCACGGAGAACCGACCATGAGACTAGTTCTTTTCACACCAAGTCCGCTAACATCGTATTCCTTCAAACTATTCTTGACGCGGGATTTTATTTCTTTGGTTAAATTACTGACTTCATTCCAAGTATTATTTTGTGCATGACATAGTAGTGTTTCATACTCTTCCTTAGAAATAACTCTTGCAAGAATCCAAATAAAAGGATGTAACGCTATGTCAGGACTATCCGCCAAACCAGTTGGCGACACCCAATACATTTCAGGGTCCATATTTTCCGCTTCAGGGAATTCCTTAGGACCTAATTGAATGAACTTATTAACAAAATAAAATGGACAATTCTTTAAAAGAATCTTCTCTAAATCAGGCAATTCGATCCCCTCACAACCCTTTTGCAAACGCTCAAGACCAAATCTCTCTACCTTCTCCTGACATGCTATCGATGGGAAAGTAAATGTCCCAGAAGATAAACCTAAAATAACAGCACGCAGTTCTTGAAGAGTTAGTCTCTCCTGAACTACCAGATCATAGACAGCTGCTGGAAACTCTTTTTTAATTACTGAACGAAAGCCTGAGGGAAGTGAATGGCGCATATCACCGCGTACTATACGATGAATTGCCAAGGCTAACATTACTCCAGCAACAATGATTGATACTAATAAACAAGCAAGAATTATAGGCTGTGTAAATCCACAAGCTAGCGTAATTGCAAATACCGTGGAAAGGGCTAAACAAAAAACACCTCCTATTAACGCTATATTCTTATATAACTTATTCTTAAAAGAGGCCTGCGCTATCGGCAAAGAAGCGCTGGCATCTGAATGGGGGGGGGCTAGATTCATGATACGATAACTAAATTATAGGGGTAGAAGGCATTATGGATTAAAAAACTTCTTTCCTTTTTCAGAATCTTCTTCCAAAACTCTACTACCAGTATGAGTATTTATATAATATACCGGAGTTATAAAAGATGGTGGATCCTTTAATGTCTTACGGCTGTTCTTACTTAAAAACTTTAAAGTCCTACCGAAAAAGAAATTAGCTCCTTTTATTTGTTCATATTCTCTAATCCATTCTTCCCAAGTAATTAGAGTAATAAACGGATCGAATCCTTCCTTATTCTCATCGATATAGGGAGCAATAACAAGCATTAACCTCATGATATTCAAATTTCTAGCTGCCAAGTCAAATAGAGTAAATAAATTTACGTGTTTGCACTCTATTTCCTTGAACAGTTCCAACTGTTTCCAACAGACTCCGTGTTTACATAATCTTAACAACCACTTTAATATCAGACCTCCCAACAACATATCCCTGTCAATATGAAAACCTTCAACATTTGCAGTTTCTATAAATTTTCTAAGTCGAGGATTTAATTCTTGAGCAATAAAAACCTCGCTAACTTGGTCCCAGGTATTATTTTTTGCATGCATCAATAGCATTTCATACTCTTCCTGAGTGACCACATGAGCTAATACCCATACATCAGGATCAAAAGCGGTATTATACGTAGAATCTAGCCCCGTACGACACACCCAATAAATCTCAGGATCCATATTTTCCGCTTCAGGAAATTCTTTAGGACCTAATTGAATAAATTTATTCACAAAATAAAATGGACAATTCTTCAAAAGAATCTTCTCTAAATCGGGTAATTGAATTCCTTCACAAGCTTTTTGCAAACGCTCAAAACCAAATCTCTCTAGCTTCTTTTGACATTTGCTCGAAGGAAAAGTAAATGTTCCAGAAGATAAACCTGAAAGAACAACACGCAGCTCTTGTAGAGTCAATCTCTCCTGAATAATCAAGTTGTAAAGCGCTTCTGGGTATTCTTTTTTTATTACATTAAGAAAACCTGAGGGAAGTACTGGTCGCATGTCACGGATATGACGGGTCATTAAAACCAACATCACTCCAGCAACAATAAGAGACACTAATAAACAGGCAAGAATTATAGGCTGTATAAATCCACAGGCAACTATAGCTACCATAGCAATAGCAACAGCTGAACAAAAAATACTGGTTGTAACTAAAGCGTACTTACGCAACTTATCTGTTAAGCACGATTGGCTATTTTGTTTAATTATTGGGAATTCATTGGAACCAGAATGTGAAGGTGTACTTATTAAATTCATTAACTCACTCAACTTATTGACAATAATAACATATAAAAAAACCTACAAATCAGATGTCATCAACCCTTACAAGCAACCTATTTCCTGTAAGTTTATCTATGTCATACTGAAAAGCTAAAAGAGTAGCTTCATCATTGTACTTTTGTACGGGATTTATACTCCGTTTATTTAAAAGTGT
Source organism: Chlamydia sp. 16-02 (assembly GCF_042235055.1). Classification (NCBI taxonomy): domain Bacteria; kingdom Pseudomonadati; phylum Chlamydiota; class Chlamydiia; order Chlamydiales; family Chlamydiaceae; genus Chlamydia; species Chlamydia sp. 16-02. The sequence continues at coordinate 1,144,822 of NZ_CP114172.1, read as the reverse complement.
GATTATCGCATCATAGAAGCTCCAGGGAGGTTTATCCTGATTATGTTTATAATCTTCCCACAACTCATCAAAAGTGAGTAAAGTAATGAATGGATCGAAATTTTTCGGATCATTCTCATCAATATGGGGGAATAGGGCGATTCCCAGCTTCATTAAAACTTTCCCCCTCATAGACATGTCCAAATGATGTATAAGGCACAAGTTTTCACACTCTATATCTTTAGGCATTTTTACATAACTTCTCTGCAAGACAATGAAAAGAAGTTCTTTCTTGCATTAATTTAGACCCTAAGGGGGGGGGGGGGGTTGTCTCCTGCATAAATACCTCACTAAAAAATTCCTCTAAGAGAGAAGGAAGAACTCTCATTTTAACAAAAAACTTGAAATACACTAACCATTTAACATATTAAAGTTCAATAGATTAAGAAATAGTAAAGATTTAATTGATTCCCCTCCCTCTCTTTGTTCTATTTATTGTATAATAAGGAAAACCTTCTTCACGCTCGATTTTATTCAAAAAATCTATAGCACCAGTTAGGATGCCCACTATTTTCCTGACAATCTCGCTCCATTCCTCCCAGGTAAGAGCCATGAAGGAGTCAATCTCTTCATTATCTTCGTGAATATAATTCGATGTAGAGTTGATTATTCGTCCAAGATCTCTACCTTCATCTGATCTTTCTGAATCATAAAGAAATCTAACCGATTTCATGTAGATTTTCTTACAAAGTTTCAGTTGTTCCCAAGTTACACCGTGCTAACATAGATATAGTAGCCCGGGTGTAGCTATTTTACCTCACAAGGGATCTTCTCTTATATGTTCAACACGATCCCAGGTAGCGTTTTTAGCATGCAGTAACAATTGTTCATATTCATTTTGAGAATAGATTGCGCAAACATCCATACGTAGAGAGATGGAATACGGTATCCAAACTATCTGACAAACTTAAACGGCTTAGCGAATAAATTGGCGGATCTAACTCCTCTAACTCAGGAAATTCCCTAGGACCTAATTGGATTAAATAAAAAGGACAATGTATAGGTAAAAGATCTTCTAAATCTAGAAGATCAACTTCCCCACAAGCTATTTGTAAACACTCAAAGCCGAACTTCTCCGGATGGGTCGAAAATAAAATTTCCCGAAATCAACCATAATGAAACATCCCATAATTCATGTAGCTATAATCTTTGTTGAAGAATCAACTTATAAATCACGCTAAGAAAAGCTTGACGAATGACAGAAAGGGAACCTTTAGGAATAGAAGGTTCCCTTCTCAAATATGATGCTATTCCTATAGAAACTAAGAAAATACCAAAGCATAAACTAAAAAGTAGACAAGGACGTAATGCCAAATGAATTATCTCATAAATAATAGGAATAGCCAGTGATAGAAAGAATAATTAAACACAACCTACTGACTAATGGGCAGCCTTATTCAACTTATCTATTAGGTAACGAAGTCAGGTGTTTTCTCCAACTATTGGGAAGACCACATCAGCAATAGAACTGGCCACACTACATTCCCAATCACACAAAAAATCTTATTCTCAGCAATTCCATACTATTTTGAAAATCAAGCTAGAGCCTTTGTTCCTTTATCCCTATCTATTCCAAAAATAAGACTCATGGAATATTCTCATATAATCCTGTATCATTGACATAATAAAATAGCTAAGGCCCTAATATTAAGGAGAGTGTTTTAGATACCCAAAAGAAAATGTATTGCGACAAATTTTTGCATTATGTCCTCAATCAGAAAGTGAATCTAAATATTAGCAATTCAAAAAAAATATAAAATGATCTACTTATTCTTTAAGTATTTATAGACCCTAGATTCTTTACAAACTGACAATTATAACAATCAAGAACTGATACTAAATGAATGTAAAATTAGTTAGCTTAGAGTCCGTCTTTCTCCTGTAGAGAAATCATAAGTATAATATGGCAACCCACTTAACTCTTCGCAATCAAATGAAGTCTCCTTAAGAGAATCTAATTCATTTCGTTTAGCATTTAATAACCTTATGGTTGATTCGTGTGTTCTCCACCTTTCGCCTCTTTTAGTACTCTCAGAATAATCCCTCATCCATTCTTCCCATGTAAATAATGCAATATTTGAATCGAAGTTTTCTTGATTCTCATTGATATATGCGAAAACAGAGACCATATTTCTTGCTAAATGTCCCCCTCGACCTTGCTGTTCAATTTCACAAAGGAAATTCACAGAACGGCTATCTATTTTTCTAAATAACTGTAACTGTTCCCAACTCAATCCGTGTTTAGATAGGTAGAAAAGCCAAGAAGAAGTTCTTAAATCCCACCGAACACTACTCTTCGTGCAAGAAAAGCTTGGATTATATTCACTATCTAAATAGATCATCAAACGATTCTGCAAATCAGAAATTAAATCCTGAGTTTGATTCCATGTATTATTTTTAGCATGATCGAATAACGTCACATATTCTTCTCGAGTTGCTACTCGAGATAAAATCCAAACGGATGGAATGAAAATCGTATCCATTTGACTCACAAACCCTAAACGACTTGTCCAATAAACAGCAGGAGATATTCTCTCTGCTGCAGGCAATTCTCTATTCCCTAATGCAATCAACTTATTGAGAAAATAAAAAGGGCACTCCTTTAGTAAAATTTCATCTAAGAGCTGCAGCTCAATATTATGACAATTAAGTTCTATAATAGATAAACCGAAACTTTGTAATTTTATCCTGAGACTTTCAGGATAATTTTCAAGCCTTCTATTCTCAATCAAGCCTTCTATAAGAAGGCGTAGCTCTTGAACTGTTAAGCTCTCGTCAATACATATCTGATAGATAATTCTAGGATAATTTTTTTCTACTATTTCAAGAAATCCTTGTGGAATAAGCTTTCTTTCATCTACACAGTTTGCAACGTCAACAGCAGCCTCCGTATTGATTGCTAATTGACTATCGTATAACGAACTTAAGTCCATATCTATTTCTAAACTATCTTCCTCTCTAGTAGAGACATCACTAGCAACCAAGGGAGATAAATTAAATGCGGTATTTAAAATAGAAGTCGATTCTTCATCGAAACATTCCTCACGAATAACATTAGAATTTAACATAGATGCGGTAGCATTCTCGGAATATGATTCTGGTGTTTCAGCTAAAACAAAATCGTTATCGGAAGGTTCCACACCATCAATTGTAGAATCTAATGTATCTCTAGAACCAACCTCTACAGAATCCTCAAAAAAAATACTCTCTTCTTCAAAAGATGCCTCATGAACAACATCAGAATCCAATGCAACAATAGAAACAACTTCGGAAAGCAATTCTGAAACAGGATCTATTTCTTCCTGAGAAGATGCTTCAGCAGCAAATTGAGAATCTAATGTAGAGCTAGGACTAACCTCTGTAAAATCCTCAAAAAAAGAACCCTCTTCAGTAGAAGGAGAAATAGAACTACTTATACCAGGATCAATAACAGGCGTTATAATAACATGAGGGCGTCTAGAATAATACAAAGTAGAGATTAATACAGATCCACAAAGCACTAAAGAGATTACTAAACCTAATATTATTATTGGCTCAGAGATTCCACTAAAAACAACAGAAGCCAAGACAAGAGATATGATCGCAAAAAAACGCTAGATATAACTACAGCATGCTTATACAAGCGCTGTGAAATACAAGAATATGAACAATCATCAACTAGAGATGATTTAACACAGAAAAAAAATGTATTGTGACAACTCATTGATCCACGACTATCAAGAATAGTTTTCTTATCCAATGACAGGGGTGCAACAAGTTAAATTAAAAAGCCCTGATATATTAGGGTAAGCAGTCTATTTATAATTAACTAATTAGTGAATCTATATTTTTATCTGTGAAATTATTTTGCAAAACAAAAACAAACTAAGAGATTAATAAACAATATATTAGAGAATTACTTATGAGAGATGTCTGGGTAGAAAAAAAATAAGTTTATCTATGAAAGTTTGAAGAATCTGATCCATCACATAAGAAAAAAATAATCGTAATATCTCTATATCTTGGTAAAGATTGTCAAGAATGTGCATTTATGAATTAATAATGACTTCTTATAACTATTATCTTCTCATGAACGTTACCGATCTTCTTATCTATTTAAACGATCTATTCTCTTCGGAATCATTTCCGGATTATGGCCCTAATGGACTACAAATAGGAAATCTTGACACGAATGTTGAGAAGATAGCTGTTGGGGTAACTGCAGACCTAGCAACCATAGAAGCAGCTGTCAAACTAGGCGCTAATATATTGATTGTTCATCATGGACTGTTTTGGAAAGGAATGCCCTATCCTATTACAGGAATGCTTTATAAGCGTGTACAACTCCTGATCAAGCATAACATACAGTTATTATCTTATCATCTACCCCTAGATGCGCATCCAATCCTTGGAAATAATTGGAAAGTAGCTCGCGATTTACAATGGACAAACTTAAAGCCATTTGGCAGCTCTCTTCCCTATCTAGGAGTTCAAGGATCCTTCACCCCAATATCTATAGATAATTTTGTAGAAAATCTATCTAATTACTACCAGTCTCCAATAAAAGCTCAAGCACTTGGTGGTCCGCAAACCATTTCCTCAGCAGCATTAATTTCCGGCGGAGCTTACAAAGAGCTATCTCAAGCTATTCTTTGTAAAATTGATTGTTTCATCACGGGAAATTTTGATGAACCTGCATGGTCAATGGCCATAGAAAATCATGTGCATTTTCTAGCCTTTGGTCATACGGCAACAGAAAAAGTAGGACCAAAAGCTCTCGCACATTATCTTCAAACAAACCTACAAGTTTCCTCAACATTTATTGATACTGACAATCAGTTTTAATATACAAAAAATGTGTGTGATCGTTCTTGGCTTTTTCTTAGAACTTACTTTATAGTAAGTTCTTTTTTACTATTTCAAAAATCCATAGATCATCATGACCATAGATACAGAAAAACAACAAATAGTTCGTCCAAGAAACGAAATCCCTACCGAAGACTGCTGGAATGTAAGTCCTCTATACCCAAATAGAGCGGACTGGAAAGCAGATTTGGATTCTTTTGGGCTGAAAACGGACGGCTCACTTACCTGGCCAGAACTACAAGCAACGCAATATCAAATTGAGAATTCAGAATCTCTCCTTTCTCTATTAACTAAACTTTTCTCGGTTGAAAGAAAGCTTGACAAACTCTACGTTTATGCTCATCTAGTTCATGATCAAGACATAACAAACCAGGAGGGAATCGCAGATCTAAAATCGATCACACATCTATATACTCTCTTTTCTGAAGAAATCTCTTGGATACAACCTGCTTTAATTAGTTTATCAGAGACTATAATAGCTCAACATTTATCGGTTCCCTGCTTAGCACCTTATAGATTCTATTTAGAGAAAATCTTTAGACTATCTATGCATACAGGCACCCCTGGAGAAGAAAAAATCTTAGCTTCCGCATTTGCTCCTTTTGAAGTGGCTAGCAAGGCATTTTCTTCTTTAAGTGATTCTGAAATTCCTTTTGGTCAAGCTACCGATTCAGAAGGCAATTCTCATCCCCTTTCCCATGCATTAGCATCATTATATATGCAGTCTATGGATAGAGAATTAAGGAAAACAGCTTATCTAGCACAATGCGAAAGATATTATAATTATCGACATACCTTTGCTAATCTCCTTAATGGAAAAGTTCAAGCACATTTATTCTATGCAAAAAACAAAAAATACAGTTCCTGTCTAGAATCAGCATTATATCATAATAATATTCCGACAACGGTTTATACTAATCTCATCGAAATCGTGAAGAAAAATTCTTCACTGATTACAAAATACTACTCTCTAAAACAAAAAGCTCTAAATCTAAAAGATTTCCATTTTTATGATGTATATGCTCCTCTAAGTCAATCCGAAGAAAAAAAATATTCTTATGAAGATGCCGTTGATCTTATCTATAACAGCCTCTCACCACTTGGAACTGAATATGTTGATACTTTAAAACAGGGACTAACTACAGAAGGTTGGGTAGACAAATACGAGAACCTTAACAAACGCTCTGGAGCTTATTCTTCGGGATGTTATGATAGCTACCCCTATATTCTATTAAACTACACGGGAACATTATATGATGTATCTGTAATTGCTCATGAAGGTGGTCACAGCATGCATTCCTATTTCAGTCGGAAGAATCAATCTTTCCATGAAGCACAATACCCTATTTTCCTTGCAGAGATTGCCTCAACGCTAAATGAAATGCTTCTTATGGACTCAATGCTTAAAAAGAGCGATTCTAAAGAAGAGAAAATCACTATTCTTACAAGATGTCTGGATACAATCTTCTCTACACTATTTCGTCAGGTGTTATTTGCATCTTTCGAATATGAAGTGCATTCTGCTGCAGAACAAGGTCTTCCTTTAACCGAAGAGTACCTATCTTCAACTTATAAGAATTTACAAAATGATTTTTATGGAGAAATCGTAACATTCGACACTCTTTCTAACATAGAATGGGCAAGAATTCCTCATTTCTATTACAATTTCTACGTGTACCAATACGCAACAGGTATCATTGCTTCTCTATGCTTTGCAGAAAAAATTCTTAACAAAGAGGACAACGCTCTCAACTCGTATCTGAACTTCTTAAAAAGTGGAGGCTCTGACTTCCCATTAGAAATCTTGAAGAAGTCTGGATTGGATATGATAACAAGTGAGCCAATACATAAGGCCTTTTCCTTTATAGAGAGAAAAATCCAGGAGTTATCATCTTTAATTTGAAATAACTAAAAAAAATAGCACTTGATATTATTAAGTGCTAAAATCATTGCCAAAAACGAGAGACTCTGATATCGTTTTCGAGAAACGGCAAAGTCTCTTAGAACATAAAACACAAGGAGCTTATAACATGTCAGATCAAGCAACGACCCTTAGGATTAAGCCCCTGGGCGATAGAATTTTAGTGAAAAGAGAAGAAGAAGATTCTACAGCGCGCGGCGGCATCATTTTACCTGATACGGCAAAGAAAAAACAAGATCGAGCAGAAGTACTCGCTCTAGGCACAGGAAAACGAGATAAAGATGGTAATACCCTACCTTTCGAGGTTTCAGTAGGTGATACTGTTTTAATAGATAAATACGCGGGACAAGACCTTACCATCGATGGTGAGGAGTACGTCATTGTTCAGGAAAGCGAAGTTATGGCAGTTCTCAAGTAAGATAAATCATTATTTATAGATTGCAAAAAGTTAAGGAGCACAAAAACAATGGCAGCAAAAAATATTAAATATAACGAAGACGCCAGAAAGAAAATCCATAAAGGGGTTAAAACTCTTGCAGAAGCTGTAAAGGTAACCTTAGGTCCTAAAGGACGTCATGTGGTCATCGATAAAAGCTTTGGTTCTCCTCAAGTTACAAAAGACGGTGTAACTGTCGCCAAAGAAATTGAGCTCGAAGATAAACACGAGAATATGGGAGCTCAAATGGTCAAAGAAGTTGCCAGCAAAACTGCAGATAAAGCTGGTGACGGAACTACAACAGCTACTGTTCTCGCTGAAGCTATCTACAGCGAAGGATTGAGAAACGTAACTGCGGGCGCCAATCCTATGGATCTCAAAAGAGGAATCGATAAGGCTGTGAAAGTCGTTGTCGATGAAATCAAAAAAATTAGTAAACCCGTACAACATCACAAAGAAATAGCTCAAGTAGCAACTATTTCTGCAAATAACGATTCTGAAATCGGTAATCTTATCGCCGAAGCCATGGAAAAAGTTGGCAAAAATGGCTCTATTACTGTTGAAGAAGCTAAAGGTTTCGAAACTGTTCTCGACGTTGTCGAAGGTATGAATTTCAACCGTGGATATTTATCTAGCTACTTTTCTACAAATCCTGAAACACAAGAATGTGTTTTGGAAGAAGCTCTTGTGCTTATTTATGACAAAAAAATTTCCGGAATTAAGGATTTCCTACCAGTTTTACAACAAGTAGCAGAATCTGGACGTCCCCTACTTATCATCGCCGAAGATATCGAAGGTGAAGCTTTAGCCACTTTAGTAGTGAACAGGCTACGTGCTGGATTTAGAGTTTGTGCAGTAAAAGCTCCTGGATTTGGCGATAGAAGAAAAGCAATGTTAGAAGACATCGCTATTTTAACTGGTGGTCAGCTCATTAGCGAAGAGCTTGGCATGAAGCTTGAGAATACAACTCTAGCTATGTTAGGAAAAGCTAAAAAAGTAATCGTTTCCAAAGAAGATACGACAATTGTTGAAGGACTTGGAAGTAAAGAAGATATTGAATCTCGATGCGAAAATATCAAAAAACAAATCGAAGACAGCACTTCTGATTACGATAAAGAAAAACTCCAAGAACGGTTAGCTAAACTTTCCGGAGGCGTAGCTGTAATCCGTGTAGGCGCTGCTACAGAAATCGAAATGAAAGAGAAAAAAGACAGAGTAGATGATGCTCAGCATGCAACTCTTGCTGCAGTTGAAGAAGGTATTCTACCTGGTGGTGGTACAGCTTTAGTTCGCTGCATTCCCACTTTAGAAGCTTTCATTCCTATTCTTACAAATGAAGATGAGCAAATCGGAGCACGTATTGTTCTCAAAGCACTATCCGCTCCATTAAAGCAAATTGCAGCAAATGCTGGTAAAGAAGGCGCTATCATCTGTCAACAGGTGCTTTCTCGTTCCTCTAGCGAAGGCTATGATGCTTTACGCGATGCTTACACCGACATGATTGAGGCAGGAATTCTCGATCCAACTAAAGTAACACGTTGTGCTTTAGAAAGTGCAGCTTCTGTAGCTGGACTTCTATTAACAACAGAAGCTTTAATTGCCGATATTCCTGAAGATAAATCCTCTTCTGCTCCCGCAATGCCAGGCGCAGGAATGGATTATTAATCCTTAATTTAGAAGTATTCTTTCTAATGTTACAAGGTCTCCTTTCATCCATATTGAGAAGAAGGGGGGCCTTTTTTTATTTTCTAATATTTCTTTATTCATCTATGTTAGGAACTAAGATAAATAATATTCTCATCATGCATGTTTAAACTTTTAAAGAATTTATTTTTATTAGCATTTTGCATTATCGCTTATTTTTGGATTCGCAAAGAAAGCATTGTTGAGCATTGGTTATCTGCGAAGTTACACACTCAAGTAACTGTAGGAAGAGTATCTCCTAGAACTTCAGGAATGAAAATTCGTTATCTGTGTATTCACAATCCCATGCCCTCGGAGCGCTTTCCTTATGCCATGGAAATTGAATATGTGAACTTACGTTTTTCTCTTATTTCTATGTTTCTATCTAAGAAAATAGAGATCTCTGATCTTCTTGTTCATGGAGCAAACTTCACTATACTTCCCTATGACAATCAATCGTCAAAAACGAACTGGTCATTATTATGGAAAAATTTCACTCCACAAAACCAAGAAACTGTCAGACTTTCTTCATCTCAATCTTTTTCATCAAGATTGGATGACGTCCCTGTATTAATTAAACGTTGTCTATTTGTAAACACTCGCATTCATGGAATAAAATCGAATAATAAAGAAATCCCCTATCTTGCTGTCCCATCCTTAGAGTATCATAGCAATATAAGCAAACAAAGTTCCCTACCTAATCTTGCTACAGCACTTACGTCTATTCTCTACCTAGCAGTAGAGGAAAGTTTATATCATGTAAATATCCCTGGAGATATTGTTAAGGCGCTATCTAAACAATCCCATACATATTTCAGCTCTGCATACCCTATTTTGATAGAAAATGAAGAACCAGAAACCACGGTCGCTCCAAAAAAGTCCACAGATGAAATCGTAGGATTTGTTAGAGAGCTCTTTTTTCATTAAAAAGAGCAATGAATAAAATTCTTAGCCTTGTTCTACTTAGCTTTTCATCTCACGTTAATGATAGCTCTGACTCAAGAACATATTTATACAGAAAACCTATTGACTTTTTTGCTATTTCACTTAGAATTGTCTTCTTTGGATATTCCGGAGTAGCTCAGCGGTAGAGCAGTGGACTGTTAATCCATTGGTCGTTGGTTCGAACCCATCCTCCGGAGTTCTCTTTTTATTAGGTTCGTATGGCGTAGAGGGAAATATAATCTATGACCAAGCCTGTCTCGCAACAAACAATCATACAAAATCAGACCCAAACTAGTTTTCCTCTTTGTTATAACCGATCCATTTCTTCCTCTGCTCTAGGGATCCTTATCAGTGTGTCTGCTATTTTAGCTACAGCATCTGTGATTACCTGTTTAAGCTTAGCTTGTTCATCAGAAATACTTATTGTCATAACTGCATTCATCACAGGGATTCTTATTATTCTCTGTTTTTTACAAATTGTTTTTCATGTTCATGATCAGAAGCAAAAGGCAATAAAGTATCCATCTCACCTACAACCCATACCGATAATATCCAGAACAGTTCCGGCTCTTCCTCAACTTCCTGAAGCTATTTTTAGAGAGCTAGAACAAAAGATATCTTCAGGATCTGAACAAGCAACAATAGAGAATCTCATACACGTCAATCAAGAGGATTTCTTCCCTGATAAGGATGCTTGGATAAAGATTTTTCTAAGAGATCCGCAATTTTTATTGCAAAGCATCCTAGCTTCATGGAAAACCTGTCAAACAGATGGTGAGGAGGTCACTCTTTCTAGAAATCACATAGGATTTAATATCACCCTTACAACTCGTAATTTCGCAGAACTTGAAACAGAATCTGTTATCAATGAACAACCAAAGCGCTGTTACATACATCAGGTTCTTCAAAAGAATTTATCCCGAAATATAGAAAGCCAGGTCATAAGAACGACATTGGGGAATCTAAATTACGTAATTCCTATTCTTCGAGACTCTTTAACACCTAATGAAAATACGGTTATAGAAAGTAAAGAAGATATCGATGAGACCCTTTATAAAATCTTCAAAAGTTTCTTCACGAAGTATTATGTAGCATTAAATGCTAGCGTTTCTAAAGAAAAAATTATTAACCTACAACTACTCAGATCAGGATGTCCCGATATTAGAGTACGTCAAATGGAAATTTTCGCGCTATTTTGTGCTATTGAACAAATGCGCTTCACACGGACACCCGAACTACCAAATCTTCGGAGAAATACAGTTGAGTCGCAACAATTACCGGTATCCATACCAGTACTACAGCCAACATCTAATCTTAAACATGAATCCCCACGTGCCACACCTATAACAACTGCTTACGAGTCCCCTTATAATAAGCTAAGAACATTCGTGCCCAAAAACACAGAATCTCCTAGAACATCCGTATCAATAAATCGCAATCACAACACAAATCCTGAGGTGATTCTACAACAATCTCCCTACGGCCAACTACGAGCAAGAGCGTCTACAGAGACAATCTCCACACCTCAATTTGATGAAATTCAAACTTTCTTAGTTCAGGAGGGACCTCAACAAGACATTTCCACAGATGTAAGCCAAACCTCCGTCTATATTTTATCTCCAGAAGATTATTGGAAGATATTCGTAGAGAAAGATACGACATCATTCCCAAGAGAATGTTCTCCATACGGACTTCTTTCTCATCCTCAAGGAAATCATGGAGATTCAATGCGGAATTTAAATCAGGCACGTTTTATGGAAACAGAAAACCTAGTGATTGCTAACTTAACTGAAGTTGAAATTCAAAATCTCAGCTATCTCTCTAGACGAGAAAATCCAGAACGATCTCGAGATAACGCTCATTAAATCATATCATTACAGACGTTGTTGTATGAAGTAAACGTGATAAAAGGGATACACGATACTGATTCAAAGCTGTAGCGTTTGTTAAAATCTCGCGAGCCTTAACGACGTTATCCTCTAACATCTGACAATACTCAGGAAGATACTCTATATGCAATCCAGAAAGAATGACTAAACCTTTGTCTAAGCGTCGAGAAATAATTGCAGCAGGTTGTTCAGGAAGATCCGCATAACGAGCTTCTACACAAATCCCCGCATAGGTATCTGCGTATTCAAAATACGGACCACCATTAAATAAAGCCCAACTACTCGTATTCAAATTAGAAAAAAATAGTGGTGCAGCACGTACACCTATTGGACTTGTATAAGAGAATAACGAACCGTACGCGGGACCTACAGCACGACCAGGAAAGAAACCTAATCCTCGATCGGCAACATAAAGAGAACCATCGGGCTCATTAAAACTTAAGCTTTTACACGCAAAATAAGCTCCAGCACAAATGCCTAGATAATTCCCACCCTCACGAATATAATTATCTATTCTTGCGGTACCTAAACCTTGCAAAACTTTATGATAAGGACGATCAGCACCTCCGGGGATAATCAGTAGACGTGCTGTAAATTCCCATAAAGGATCGTAAAGAAGAAAATTCCCATCTACGCGACAGATTTCTAGGTTCTCCTCAGAGGGAAGACTATTTTTTAACCAGCGGATCAGATGACGCAAATAATAAGGAGAGACGCCTTCGTCAGAGTAAACAAGTACTTTGGTTCTCATAGAAAATAAACCGAGGATTAATACTTGGATTAGAATCACCCAAGTATTATAAAGTGTTCAATCCATTAAAAATGTTGTTTATGGTAAAATATCTCTTTTATTGCCTATAAAACCATTTAATTCTTTCAAAGGCAGATATGTTTGTTAATGATTCTCAAACAAAACAATCCCGTAGCGTTCCTGTAGGACTATTTCATAGTCTATTAGCTTGTCTCTACTGGGGAATAGTCTTCGTGATTCCTAATTTGTTAGAATCTTTTCAAGAACTTGATATTGTCTTAACCCGTTATACCATTTTCGGGATTTTTTCTCTGTTCCCTATCCTATGGAAAAGACAAAATATCTTTAAAAACATCTCTTTGCATGTTTGGGGTCAAAGCTTCCTCTGGGCCTTTCTTGTAAATATGGTCTACTATTTTGGCATTGCTTTGGCAATTCGTTACGTGGGGGCCGCTATAACTATCATTATCGCCGGATTAGCTCCCATAGCTGTTCTATTTCATTCAAATGTAAAGAAAAAAGAGCTTTCCTACACCCTACTCTCTGCAATTAGCTGCGTGATTTTCTTAGGGGTCGTGCTAACAAATCTCTCCGAATTTCATTCAACAACAGCAGTAAACCCTCTACAGTATTTTATAGGGCTTTCTTGTGTAATCATATCTACGGGTATTTGGGTTGCTTATATTATCTGTAACTACGATTTTTTGTTAAAAAATCCTAATATTTCTCCAGATTTATGGTGTGGGATGCTGGGGGTAGCTTCGTTGGCGATTTGTCTCCCCCTGATTATTATTTTTGATTGTCTAGGTATCACACACATTGCTCATAATTTTATAGCACATACCCCAACATCAGAACGACTGCTCTTTATTCTTCTCTGCTCAGCTATGGGGATATTCTCCTCATCGCGAGCTATCACGTCATGGAATAAGGCTAGCTTACATTTATCTCCTGCTCTTTTAGGAGCCATGTTAATCTTTGAGCCTATTTTTGGGTTGATTTTATCCTATCTTTATGAAAAGACCCTGCCCACCTTACAAGAAGGTGTTGGGATTTTCTTGATGTTGGGAGGCAGTCTTATTTGTTTGATTCTTTTCGGAAGAAAGGCAAATCAAAAGGAACCAGAGGAATCCAAGATTCTTCCTTCTGCAGATTAGCACACAAAATTTCTCGTGATACATTTATAAAACTTGTTTTTAAGAATCCAAGAGCGATTTTTACTTCAGGATGAAAAGTATATCTTTAAAAATACTCATCGAATAAAAAATTTATCTTCAGCTACACTCGCCTTACTATCTTAATCAATGAAACTTGATAAAGATCAAATCAAAATCTCGCGTTTGAAAATATAGAGCGCAATGTATAACGCGAATATCTTGGTGAGAAAAAGAAACTACGTAAGTGTTCTTATGGACACATTGGAAATACTAGTGTATAGGTGTCTTTTGTTGTTACATTTAAGCGCTAGGGAATTTTTCAGTCTCCAATAGATAAAAAGTATTGGAGAAGGGTAATTCGCGTGCCTTAGGAGGCAAGCCACTTGAAAAAGGTTATACTCTCAAATCCTCTAAGCTATAGCTGTGGAAATATGTCAGTTAATTCTCCTATGACACTGATTCCCCTAAATTAGATTTAAGAATTCTATGGAAAAAATTTCCGGAAAATTAGAAAGCGTACTTTTTGAAGATCAGGATTCAAAAGAAACCGCTGCGCACATGAGAATACCCTACAAGGGCACAATCATCGTTATCAAAGGTCAGTTTCCTGATTCTTTTCTACAAATCGGTATGCAGCTACACCTGTATGGAAAATGGTCAGAAAATTCAAATTTAGGAAAATATTTCCAAGTATACAGTTGCGATTCTTCGGAAATGGGCGATAACCGTGGAATAGTCAATTATCTTACATCTAAGCTTGTCAAAGGTATCGGGCCGAAAATCACTGAGAAGATTATCGAAAAATTTCAAAATGAGACTGCTGATATTCTTGATAATCAACCGGAAAGATTAATTGAAATTCCAGGAATTAGCCAAGCCCGCTGTGATAGTTTATGCACACAACTCAGCGAACAAAAAGATCTGAGAACTACTCTTCTTTTCCTACAACAATACAATATCGCTATCCACTATGGCGTAAGAATTTATAAAAAATATAAAGAGCACTCCATAGAGAAAATCTGTGAAGATCCCTTCCTACTCGCTAGAGAAATGGAGGGTATTGGATTTAAAACAGCTGATCTGATCGCCACACGCTTAGGAGTACCCCTAAACTCACAAAGTAGATTATTTGCAGGAATACAGCATGCTCTAGAAGAACTTCAAGAAGATGGCCATACTTGTTATCCCCTACAGGGGCTTGCTCAAGCTGTAGAGAAACTCCTAAATCAGGACATTCCTGAAAAAATTATACAAACTGAAGAGATCATCTCTCAGGTATATAGCATGCGCGAGAAAAATCTTTTGCATATTCAAGAGTTAGAAACCATACCACACGTCTGGGTAAAGCATATTTACTTAGCAGAAAAGACTGTAGTTTCTGATTTAAAACGGATCTTATTTTCCTCTAGGAAAATTCGTTCTATAGATGGAAATAAGGCCATTCAATGGGTTGAGGACAATCTAAGCCTTCACTTAGAGCAAAATCAAAGGGAAGCAGTCCGTGCATGTTTTTTAGAAAAGATTCATATCATTACCGGAGGACCTGGAACAGGAAAAAGCACCATCACAAAGGCTATCCTGAAGATATTTGAGCAGGTTACCTATAAAATCATTCTAGCAGCCCCTACGGGGAAAGCAGCAAAACGCATGACAGAAATTACTGGAAAGCATTCGGTGACTATTCATGCCCTACTACAATATGATTTTAAGACACGTTCATTTCGTAAGAATTATGAAAATCCCATAGATTGCGATCTAATCATAGTCGATGAATCGGGAATGATGGATACATATCTCCTATACCATTTTCTAAAGGCACTTCCTAATCATGTCATTGTTATCCTAATTGGAGATGTACACCAGCTCCCTAGTATTGGCCCTGGAAATATCTTAAAAGATATTATCAATTCTAAAAAAATCACTGTAACCAAGCTAAATAAGATTTTTCGTCAGGTGCATGACTCAAATATCATTATTAATGCTCATAAAGTAAATGAAGGTGAATTCCCTATACTTTATTCTGAATCTGGACGTAAGGATTTCTTATTCTTTCAAAAGGAAGACCCTCAGGAGGCTGTGGACCACATTGTTCACCTAGTTACACAGTTTATCCCTAAGAAATATCATATTTACCCTAAAGATATTCAGATTCTCTCCCCGATGAAAAAAGGTATTTTAGGAATTCATAATCTCAATAAAGTACTAAAATCTGCTTTAAATCCTAAACAAGCAACTCTCCATGGCAAGTTTCACTCCTACGCTATTGGAGATAAAGTTATGCAAATCCGCAATAACTACAGTAAAGAGGTATTCAATGGAGATATTGGCTATATCTCCATGATCAACTTTGAAAATAAACGTGTTATAGTAAATATGGAAGGAAAGTACGTTGTATATTCCTTCTCAGAACTTGACGATCTTGTTTTAGCCTATGCCACTTCGGTACATAAATATCAGGGAAGCGAAAGTCCCTGTATTGTCCTTCCTATACACACATCTCATTTCATGATGCTCTATAGGAATCTTCTCTACACAGCAATTACAAGGGGAAAACAGCTTGTCATTCTAGTAGGAACAAAAAAAGCAATTGCTATAGCCACAAGAAATGATAAGGTACAACATCGCTGCACAGGGCTTGTGCAAGCTCTTGAACAACTTACACAACCCGAACAAGAAACTTTCTCATTTTCATGAGACAAATAAGACACTAATCTACGATTGTAAATAATAGCTGCGGTGTTGTTAAAAAGAAAACCTCGTCTGAGAACTCCAAAAACTCAGCATCCCAAAGGCTTGCCACACGATCTTTATTCTGGTTTTCAAGATCTAGAGATTTTGGAGAAAGCATTTTCCATATCTCCCAAGCTGTCCCCGGAAGAATAGGATATGCAATCAACGCCAATAATTTCTGACAATAACATGCACAAAAAAGTATAGTCTCTACACGATGCGATATTCCTTCTTTAAGAAGCTTCCAAGGTGCCTGATCGTTAAAGTATACATTTCCTAACGCTGCCAACTCCATAATTGCTGAGCAGGCCTTACGCAAGCTATACTTACTATAATATGCCCGAGCTTCCTGAACAATTCTTTGTGCTTCATCCAGAAACTGTCTATCTTTGTCTTCTAACATATCTGCAGAATATGCTAGTTCTCTAAATCCATTTTTCTCTGCAAAAGCAAGTACACGATTAATAAAATTCCCAAACTTACCGACAAGCTCTGAATTACATCGTGTCTTAAAATCTATGAAAGTAAATTCACTATCAGAAGTTTCTGGAGCTGTGGCAGCTAACACATAACGTAATTTATCAA
This sequence comes from Chlamydia sp. 16-02, assembly GCF_042235055.1. Taxonomy (NCBI): domain Bacteria; kingdom Pseudomonadati; phylum Chlamydiota; class Chlamydiia; order Chlamydiales; family Chlamydiaceae; genus Chlamydia; species Chlamydia sp. 16-02. Next base: position 1,127,841 of record NZ_CP114172.1, on the reverse strand, counting down.
GAGAATACGTATCCAAGAAGGCATCCATATCTACATAATTCCCTTCGGATTTACTGAATTGATAACCCTCGAGAAGATAAAATTCTGAAGATATTAAAGCATCTACCTTCTTATAAGGAAGACTTTGACCTAATTCCATAGCTGGAAATATTGCCGAATGAAAAGGGATATTGTCCTTACCTATAAATTGTACGTAATCTGTAGATTCTTCTAACCAAAAGTCTCTCCATGCATCAGGATTATTCACAGACGCTGCCCAATCCATAGTTGCGCTGATATAACCAATAGGAGCGTCAAACCATACATAAAACACCTTATTTGGGAAGTCAGGAACAGGAATCCCCCAAGATAAATCTCTAGTAATGGCACGTGGACGTAAGTTTTTAATATAATCTACAATAAACTTACGAATATGCTCAGGTAAATATACTTTTTCTATAAACGTTAATAAAGGCTCAACCATACGTTCTAAATGAAAATATGCATGCTCCGTCTCTTTAAGAACTAGTTGAGATCCTGATAACTTAGATCGTGGATTAATTAGATCGGTAGCCTCGTAGTCGGAACCACATTTTTGACATTCATCACCGCGTGCGCCATCAAATCCACATTTTGGACACGTACCCTCTACATAGCGATCAGCAAGAAAACGCTTTTCATCTTCAGAATATAGCTGAAGTGACATCTTATTTTCTACTAAGCCTTTCGATTTTAGATTTAGGTAAAAGTCTTCGACAAGAGCTTTGTGAAAAGGATTCGTTGTACGTGAGAAGAAATCTAACGAGATCCCTAATTTATCGAAAGTATCCTTATGTATCTTATGATACATATTCACATACTCTTGATATCCTAAACCTGCGCGTTCGGCATTTAATGTGATTGCAATGCCATATTCATCAGAACCACAAATATAAAGAACATTATCTCCTAATAATCTACGGAATCTAGCATAGACATCTGCAGGCAAATAGGCTCCAGCTATATGCCCAAAATGTAGAGGTCCGTTCGCATAAGGTAATGCCGAAGTAATTAGAACGCGCTCAGGCATTATTTCACATCACTCCATGTATAAGCTGAAGGATCTTTTCTTCTTCCTGATGTGGTTCCTTCTCTTCTTCTCTCAGTAATTGGAGCAGTAATATTTTCCACATCTTCTTCTGTAAACTCTGCTTGTACACCGTCCCTTTCTAATAAAACCAATGCCTCAATGGCTGCATTAGAAGAACGTACGTCGCCTTTTGTTATTCTAATTTTTGCCTGCTTAATTGCGTAATTAACTAAACTAAACGGGCTTTCAAACAATTGGTTTAACTTTTCATTTGTTAAACGATCTTTGTTGCTCATAATACGTTCCTATGTTCTTCTGCTATAAAAATACTCTTCAAAATCTCGTAAGATTTTTCCAAATCATCATTGATAATGACGTATTCAAATTGGTTCGATGCAGCTTGTTCAACGAGGCTGTGCTGCAACCGTTCTTGTCTTTGAAAATCTTGTTCAGACCCTCTATGTTTTAAACGCCTCTCTAACTCTTTCTGAGAAGGCGCGGAAATAAAAACAGTGACTGTAGGGATCTTATCTTTCAAAGACAAAGCACCTTTTACATCAATCACTGCAACAGCATGTTTCCCCGACTTCCAAATTTCATCAATTTCTAAACGACTCGTCCCGTAATATTCTCCAAAAAGTGAAACCCATTCTAAAAAATCATTACTATCTAACCGTTGTTTAAACTCTTCTTGGGAAACAAACCAATAATCCACACCAGGAACTTCTTCAGGACGAGGGGATCGTGTTGTTAGGGATAAGGTTTTTTGAAAAGAATTGGGAAATTCTTGCGCCAACATACGCACTAGTGTAGTTTTTCCGGCTCCTGCAGGAGCACTAATAGTAAATAGTTTCGGTGCACACAAAGGTTGATCAGGAGAAAAAGGAATACGAACTTTATTTTTCATAAAATATTAGAATACCTGCCTTATGGGAGCAAAACTCTTTCTATGACAATCACAAGGACCAAAAGCCTTCAATGCTGCTAAATGTGCAGCAGTTCCATAACCTTTATGCTTATCAAAGCCATAATCAGGATAGCATTGATGAAGCTCACGCATTATATCATCTCTATATTCTTTAGCTATTATCGATGCTGCGGCTATAGATGCGGACTTCGAATCTCCTTTAATAATCTTCTTACAAGGAATTTTATGGTGTAGATATAAACCATCAACTAAAAGAAAATCAGGATGAATAGGTAGATCTGCTATTGCCTTAGTCATAGCTTCCTTGGTTGCTTCAAGGATATTAATCTCATCTATTCTTTCTACAGAGACAACTCCAATTCCATGATACACATCTGGATCTTTCAATAGAATATCGCGAATTTTGCCTCTTTCCTTAGGTGTCAATTTTTTGCTGTCATTCACTCCAACAAATATTTTCCCTCGAGGGAGAATGCAAGCTCCTGCAACTACAGGTCCTGCTAGAGGACCTCTACCGACCTCGTCTACTCCAGCTATAACAGAAAAACCTTCATTAAAAACTTCTTCTTCAAAGATAGTCTTAGATAGAAACAACCGTTCTTCATCAATAGCTAGTGTCTTCATAGGTCGGTATATCTTAAGTAAAATCAGAAATCAGCTAAATTCAATAGATATAACTAACTATTTCTTAGCAGCTCTAGGACCAATATATTCTTTAACTTTAGCAGCCTTACCTGTCTTACCTTTTAAGTAGTATAGACGAGCTCGAGAAACTTTACCGCGTTTTACTACTTCAATACTTACGATCTTAGGACTATGAAGCAAGAAACTCTTTTCCATACCTTCCCCATAAGCAACGCGATGCAAAGCAACTGTTTCTCCTGCTCCTCCGCCTCTGCGAGCCATCACTGTCCCTTGGAATACCTGTGTACGTTCTTTACCGCCATCTACAATTTTTGTAGCTACACGAATTGTATCACCAACACGAAAATCTGTAAGGGCTTCCGTTCGAAGTTGTTCGTCTTGCAATTCCTTAATTAAATTCCCCATATACTTCACCTAAATTCTCTATTTCTATTTTGCCGTTTTGTAAGAGATTGTCCATTGATGTCCGTCCAAATCACGCACTAATCTCACCGCTCCACGATCGTCAGCTTGTTCTAGAGTCCCTCCAAGCATCTTCCATCGTCCTAAAAAATTAAAAAAATCGTCCTCACAATCCAATCGAAGCGACAAAATGGCTATATTTTTATTTTTTAACCCTACTTCTTGCAAATGTAGAACCATTTGCGTCTTTCCCGGGATTTGTAGTTTATCATTGCCAGGTTGATTTAATCTAAATATCTTAGAATAAAATTTGCGAGATCGCTGTATATCTCCCACCTCTAAAATTACAGCACTCTCCCCTTCTAATGTATACTGTTTTGGATCTTCTTCCTTTGGGAAAGTTTCCTTGCTCTCTCGATCATAAAGATACCGCACATATAAATCAGGGCGCCTTTCTCGGGTTCTATCTAAACTTACTTTCTTTCTCCATCGAGCAATTGCTTGATGGTCTCCTTGAAGAAGCACTTGGGGAACCTCTTTACCCTCAAATACTCGAGGACGTGTATATTGAGGTCCCTCTAACAACCCATTTTCTAGAGAATCTTTTTCCGCACTTTCCTGGTTTCCCAAAACTCCGGGGATAAACCGAGATAAAGCATCGATTACGACTAAAGCAGCAATTCCACCATTAGTTAAAACATAATCTCCGATACTTATCTCTTCATCCACTTCACTTTCTAAAGCTCTTTCATCAATTCCTTCATAGTGCCCACATAAGAATATCAAATGAGAACACTTCGCCAATTCTCGGCTCTTTCGCGCTGTCAAAAGCGTTCCTTGAGGAGAAAGATGTATTACCCTGGTATCACTTCTTTTAATATGTCGTATTGCCTGCACTACAGGCTCTGCCATAAGAAGCATTCCATCATTATTAAATGGGGCATCATCTACTTGCTTCCACTTTCCTAATCCAAAATCTCGTATATCTCTGGATTGAATTTTTAACAGCCCGTTCTTAATAGCCCTGCCCAAAATACTCGAACGTAAGGGACTATCAAAATAGTCTGGGAATAAAGAAAGTATCTCGATCTCCATCCCAACCCTAAAAACTATTTCGCAACAGCTTTTACAGCTTCAGCTCTTTTTGAAGCACGACGATGACGATAAGCGCGACGTTTTTGACATACAGCAGCTTTACGAGCAGTTTGTTTAGCCATCAATTCGCTATAAACTCCAGGAGCACCTTGTTTAATCAAAACAGCGGCTTTTTCTGTAAGTTCAGCACCTTGATTTAACCAATGGAAAATTCTATCACTTTTCAATTGATAGTTAACTGCACTGTGAGGATCGTACCAACCTAATAATTCTATGTATCTACCATCACGAGGAGACTCAACATCAGCAAGTACTAATCTATAGACTACGTGATTTCTTCGTCCTTGTTGTCGTAAACGAATTTTTAACGCCACAGGTTCCCTCCAGACATTTTCTTTTTCATTTGTTCTATTCTCTCTTTACTCATATTTTTAAAAAACTTTTTAGATTGTGCCATACGCTTGCGAAACTGATTTACATCACCTAAAGTCAATCCACAACCGGTAGCTATTCTTTTCATGCGACTCAGGTCTAAATCAACTCCCTCTTTTCTTTCTTCGGGAGTCATAGAAAGAATAATCGCCTCTGTTTTTTTCATATGCTCTTCAGAATCCGCTATATCTTTATCGCTGGGTTTAGCACCGCCAAAACTCGGCATCATCCCCATAAGCTTTCTAAGTGGACCCATTCGTCGAAATGCCTTCATCTGTTTATAATAATCTTCATAAGTGAAGGTCGACTCTATTAATTTTTTCCCAAGCTCTTCATCCTCTTCTTCAGAAATGCATTCGCGCATTTTTTGGACAAAATGCACGGTGTCTCCCATACCTAAAATGCGGTCTGCCATAGATTCGGCATTAAAAAGTCGAAGATCTTGTATTTTCTCACCACAGCCTTCAAATTTTATTGGTTTTCCCAATAAACTTTTCATCGACAATACAGCTCCAGCTCGAGCATCCCCATCTGTCATGGAGATAATCACTCCCGTGAGATCTAAATAATCATCAAACGCTTTGGCTGTGGCAACAGCGTCCTGTCCCATAGCCAAATTCATGACAAATAGCCGTTCACATGATTTGGAGATTTTTTGTATGGAAACTAATTCTTCCATCAACACTTCATCCACGTGCAATCGGCCTGCTGTGTCAATCAAAATAAGATCATGACCATGCTGTTTTGCGTAGTCTAAAGCCTGGGAAACCACTTTCACAGGGTCCTGACCTTCGCTATTATACAGTTCAGCTTGGGTTTTTGAAATCAAGTTTCTTAACTGATCTATTGCTGCAAAGCGTTTTAAATCGCAGGGAACAACTAATACCTTCTTTGCCTTGCGTTCCTCTAGAACATAGGCAGCGAGTTTAGCACATGTCGTAGTTTTTCCCGTTCCTTGCAAACCGCAAAGTAAAATCACCCCAGGATTTCCTGAAGTAATTAAATCGGCCTTCCCGCCAAGTAATTCTGTTAATTCTTCGTGCAAATATCGTATAAACTGCTGTCCGGGGGAAACATGCTTCCATACTTCCTCTCCAAGAATTTTTTCCTTTACCCTAGCAATAAAACTTTTAACGACATGATAATTCACATCGGCGTCTAGTAAAGCTAAGCGAACTTCCCGGATCGCTTCAGAGATATTTTCTTCAGTAATTCTACGAGAGGAAATCAACGAAGAAAAAATTGAGGATAGTTTTTGCGATAAAGAACTGATCATCTACTCAGCAAAAATCAAGAATAATCTCATGAGGATACAGTATCGCTTGCATGATTTTCAAGAAAAAAAAACCTATCGCATCCCGAGAGATCTTGATGTACGCTTCCCGAGATACCATGATTTGCAAAAATTCTTTTTACTGCGATCCCTTGCTTATAGCCAATTTCCAGCCAACCTACACCTCTAGGGGACAAAATACTATTCAGATCATCAGCAATTCGTTCATAAAATTCTAATCCAGAATTGCCTCCAACCAAAGCTTTCCACGGTTCATGACAACGAACCTCAGGATCCGCACGTAAGATCTCATCAAAAGAAAGATAGGGAGGATTACAGACAAAAGCATCTCCAGGACAAGAATATGGAGAAAATAGGTCTCCGTTAAAGATTTCAATATTTAAATTATTTTTAAATGCATTTGCCTTAGCCACAGCGACTGCTTTTGGGCAAATATCTGAAAGAATAACTTTAATATCGGGGCAATATTTTTTTATAGACAATCCCAAACATCCACTTCCACAGCAAACATCATAAAATGTTTGAATATGAGGATGTTTGCTTAAATATTTTACAATCTGTTCAGCCAATAATTCTGTTTCCATTCTCGGGATGAGGACGCGAGAATCCACTTCCAAATGTAGGCCTAAAAAATTCACACTACCATGAATATATGCCGTTGGATAACGACTCGCTCTTTTTTGAATGCGGTCCCAGTAAATTGGAATGAGACCCTCGTCTAATAAAATAGTGGCTAATTGCGTCCTGGAACTGATTCCAAGAAAATCCATTAAAATATCGGCAGCCTCTCTATCAGGAAAAGCTACACCCCGATACTCTAAATATGCAGAAGCCTCCCTAAGAAGTCTCTTCGTTTCCATGTTGCAAGAGCTGATGATAAGCATGACTAACTAAAGCTGAAGTGATAGTATCTAAATCTCCTTCCATAACTTTATCCAAATTATAAAGAGTAAGACCTATCCTATGGTCAGTCACGCGATTTTGTGAAAAATTATACGTGCGAATTCTTTCCGAACGATCTCCACTACCCACTTGCGCCGAACGCATAGCCGAAGCTTCTTTATGACGTCGCTGCATTTCTGCATCACGTATTCTCGCCTTTAAAATACGCATAGCCTTGGCTTTATTCTTATGCTGACTACGCTCGTCTTGACAGGTAACAACAACACCTGTAGGCATATGAGTAATTCGAACTGCAGAGTCGGTAACGTTTACGTGTTGACCTCCAGCTCCAGAAGCTCTAAAGGTATCTATTTTTAAGTCTTTCTCATCAATAAAGACTTCTTCATCGTCTTCTGCCGGTTCTGGCAATACAGCAACAGTAATTGCAGAAGTATGCACACGACCTTGTGTTTCAGTCTCAGGAACTCTTTGCACACGATGCGTTCCCGCTTCATACTGTAGCAAACGTTTTACGCCTGTTCCAGATATACCCATTACATATTCTTTATATCCCCCAATATCAGACTCAGAAGAAGAAAGGACTTCATATTTCCAATCTTTTGAGGATGCATACAAATGATACATGCGGACACAGTCTCCTACAAAAAGAGCTGCTTCATCTCCACCAGTACCTGCACGTAATTCCATAATAACATTTAAATCATCATCTGGGTCTGGCGGGACTAATAGATTCTCTAAAACTTTATACAGTTTATCAATTTCAGCTTTCCCTGATTGAATGCCTTCTTCTAACATAGCAATCATTTCAGGATCTTTTTCTTGAGCTAATGCTTCTCTATCATCATTGAGAACTTTTTCCTGCCCTAAAACCTTATCGTATACATTCTTTAATTCAGAAAGACGTGCATGTTCCTTACTTAAGCTACTATACTCTTTAGGATTTTCAAAAATTTCCGGATTAGAGATTTTAACTTCCACTTCCTCTAGGCGTTTCAAATACTCTAGAATCTTTTTTTCCATGAATTACTTCTCAATCAAGAGTTCCTGACATACTTCTCGAGTTGGATACCGAGGAGCATTTAAGTTAACTTTTCAAATTCTTTACCCATTGAAGTCATGCAAGTTTCTTCATTCAATCACAATTATTGAAAATTAAAGAACAGGTTAACGCTCTGTAGGATATAGAGAACATTATTACCGCAAGAAGATTTTCAATCACCTTGTGGTCAACATCATGAGTCAATGTTTTATCATATCTTGTCAATATGAGTCACTGCAAACGAAAAAAACATTTCAATAGCCGTATGCAGACAAAAATATACGAATACTTCCGAATGAAATATAAATAAAAAAACACGTTTCAATACCTCCTAGAATAAGGAGAATGACAACGTGTTCACAAAAAATTAGAACTTAATAGATAAGACTATTTCTTTTTCTTTACAGGAGCTTTTTTCTTAGCTTTAGTAACAGGCTCTTCTTCTACAGAAACTTGAGCAGGTTGCGCAGGCTTTGCACTGCTGTAACGTTTTAAGAACTTATCTACCCGACCTTCAGCATCCACCAATCTCTTACTTCCTGTGAAGAAAGGGTGTGAAGAAGAGGACACACTGACGTAGCATACAGGATACTCTTGTCCTTCATAAACTTCCGTCTTTTCGCTCTGATATGTAGATCCGCAAACAAATTTATATCCTGTAGAAGAATCTACAAATAAAACTTTGTTATATTCGGGATGAGTGTTCTTTTTCATATTGACAACTCCAAAATCACCGTCTTATGGTATGTGGGAAACAACATCATGAAATACTAAAGGAAAAGTGTACAGAAATACCTTATGAAAAAGCAAGAAAAAATACGCTTATCACCTCTGTTTCAAAGACTTTTTATTTTAGTAATTTTCCTCTATCCATTTTCTGCCTTTACTGAAACTCCTCTCTCTTTAAAACAAAATATTTTTCGTGCACGAACTGGCGACTACGCTGTTTTCAGCAAGGGGGGTCAAAAATTTTTTTTATTTGTAAAATCTGTGTCTTCTAACATTGTATGGATAGAAATGACAGAGTTTCCACATTTATCTCAGCAAGATCGAGCTTTGATACAAAGTACATCGTGGAAAAACTTAATTAACGATTTACATTCCCCTAGAAGAGTTTTTTTAATATCCCTATCAACAAAAAACATGCATATCTTTTGCTTGAATCCAAAAACTCAGCAACTACGTCGCTTGCAATCAGAAGATCTTCCTATTTTCTCTACACTCTTACAACTTTCTTTAAATGAAGCTCCTGATCATTTAATAAAAAGACAAGGGAAAAACCGCGATCCGTGGTCGCCTAGGATTACTATAGAGGGAAGTCACTCTCTTAAAACACCTGCTCAAGCTTGGTGTGCAAACTGGCCTAAAGATTCATCCATCTTATCAGGGAAAAATGTACTTATGTATTTCACAGCTTGTGAAATCTCAGTATTTCCTCTATGGACTAGTATAGAAACTCCGAAAGGCACAGTTGTTTTAAGAGCTATTGATGTGGGACACGAAGCTTCATCTCCCTATTCTTATACTCTTCCCGAGATCAAAGAATAAATCGAACAAGCAAACCTATTTCAATAGCAATTTCTAGGCATCGTTATAGATTAAGTCTTAAAAAATACGAAATTTTTAAACTTATCTAGAAAATATTTTTGATTGAAAAATCTAATACAGTAAAATAGCAGTCAAGGCTTTTGTTAGATGCTCATATTTTAATTTTTAATGTTACAATTAAATAAATTATGCAGCAAAACTTCTGTCTATTTTAGGTGCGCTAAATATAGCCACAATTTCGATTAGGGGAACGCCCTTCTCGAACCCTCATTTAATATGAGGACATTCAAACTCAGAAAGAAATTAAGGGTTTCACTAGGCATCTTCATGAGACATCGGTATTCCTTAAATAAAAGTCGTCAAATACTGCAATCAACTTATAAGTTACTTAAAAGCAAAAAACTTTCTCAACATCCCGACTCTCAAAAAGAATTACAAACATTACTAGAACAACTCGAAGAAGCCGTCTTTCAACAAGATCAGGAAACAGCCAGTCAACTTGCAGAGCAGGCTCAGAAATTCAGTAAACGCTATCCCGCTTCTTTTGCAAAGAAATCTTGGGAGCTTACTAAAGCTATTCTCTTTGCCGCCATAGTTGCGTTTTGTATTCGTCAATTTTGGTTTGAACTTTATGAAGTTCCTACTGGGTCTATGCGCCCAACGATTTTAGAACAAGATCGGATGATTGTTTCCAAAACAACTTTCGGTCTACACTTCCCTTTTGAGAAAAAACCATGGGGATTACGTCCTGAAGCCATTACTCGTGGTGGACTTATAGTTTTCACTGTTGGCGATCTTCCTATTCCAAATTCTGATACAAAGTACTTTGGATTCATTCCGGGGAAAAAACGTTATATTAAGCGTTGTATGGGGAAACCCGGTGATATTCTCTATTTTTACGGAGGAAAAATTTACGGTCTTGATAAAGACGGGGCGGTTATTCATTTCCCTAATGATTTTGGTCTTGAGAATCTCTATCACGTCCCCTACATATCTTTCGACGGCTCTGCAGAAATTATAAATAATGACAAAACTACAGCATTATTTAAACAAATGAACCAACCTTGTGGTAAGATTTCATTACCTCAGGAAGGCCCTTACGGCAAATTTTTTCACAATGGTTCTTGGCATAATGATATCCCTAACGCGTTGAAAACTCCCCATACATCTCCTGTTAGTTATTCCGATCTTTTTGGCATGGGCAACTATGCTATGGTACGTATTCTTACTCATAAACAGGCCAGTCTATGTCATACTATTCCAAATCCAATAGCTCAAACCTATTTAGAAATTTGTCACACTCCAAACGTTTCTTACCCTACGCCTCATCTTCAGCACTATAACAACCAAATAATTCCTACTATACAACCTATGAAGACGCTTCTTCCCCTAAGGCAAGAGCATATTCATCTTATTAGGAATAATCTTAATACATCACGATTTGTTATTTCCGATGGCGTTGCTTACAAGTACCAACCATTTGCGAGAGGATCAGAGGATACGGCAAAACTCTTTGCTCTACCTTTTCCAGGGGTAGATAACGGTTGTTACGAATATTCTAAGGGAGAAGCTTATAAAATAGGTTTTGGAGGTATGCGTTATAAGCTAAAACCAACGCACGCATTAATGCAACTAAATGATAGTCAGGTAATTGATCTATTTAACTGCGGTATTAATTTTAGCTCTTTCTTTATTCCAAAAAATCCCAAATACAACCCTTTGCCAAGTCGTTATGCATTTTATAACCAAGGGAATCTCTATGTCATGGATTCCCCTATCTTCATTAAAAATGATCCCGCCTTACAAAAGTTCATAGAATCTGAAAAAGCAAAACAAGAAGCATCTTCAGAAGATCGCCCCTATATAGGTTTTATTGATAGAGGCCCTCCTCCACAAGATCTAGAACAATTCTCAAGATTCATTCATAATTTTGGAATACAAATTCCTGAAGGTCATGTTTTAGTTTTAGGAGATAATTATCCTATGAGCGCTGATAGTCGTGAATTTGGCTTTGTTCCTATAGACAATCTTTTAGGATCACCCTTATGGATTTTCTGGCCTTTGGGACATTTTGGACATTTAAAAAATGTTCCCGCTCCAACCACATTACCTGGATATTTAGTTAATAGCCTAGCTTTAGGACTCTTCGTTTATATCTTTGGATATATGTATTACCAAAGACATCGCCGTCTATTTCCAAAAAATGACAAGAAGAAATAAAGAAGACTCTCTATTTTGTAGAGAATCTTCTTTGAAGAAATTTCAGAACCTTAGTTTACTTTGGGAGCTAATGTAAGAGCAATACATGTAGGATGTCCATTAATATCCCACTCTTCTCCCTCAACAGTATCTTTAAATTCGAATCGAATAGTCAACGTCTCTTCGCAAATGTAATCTTCATAATGAAGAAATGCCTTTTTAACGTCTTCTGACGTATTTATTTGCAGAAGAATACGATCAGAAACATGCAACTTATGATTGCGACGCATTGTATTAATTTTATTTACTAATTCTCTAGAAATTGCCTCAATAATCAAATCTTCAGTTAACTGACAATCAAGAACCACAGTAAACAAAGAAGAACTTCGAGCAACATATCCTGGATCTGTTTCCCAAGAAATTAATACATCATCTATACCCAAAGTAATTTCTTCCAAACCTAAATTAAGAAGAATAAATTGTTGTTTTAGCAACTGTTGTATTTGCCCTTGAGAAAGAGAGCTCAGTGCTCTTTGCACGTCCTTTATCTTCTCACCAACCTTCCTACCTAGAGAACGAAAATTAGGTTTCACAGTCGTTTTTACAAAGCTTGGCGTCTCTTTATAAAATACGATATTTTTTACATTGAGTTCTTCTGCGATGAGTTGCTCAAAAGAAGTCAACTCATCTAAACGATCTTTAGGACCTACTATATAAAAATTCGCTAAGGGTTGACGTACTTTTAACTTATGTTCCTTACGTAGAGAATGTCCTAGACCTACAATCTCTCGAGCATCGCTCATGCGTTGTTCCAAATCTGGAAATACTTTAGCAAGATCTATATGAGGGAAATCACAAAGATGTACAGACTCTTGAGAATGTTCGGTTCTGATCTGTTGGTAAATATCTTCAGATATAAATGGGATAAAAGGAGCGATTACTCTACAGAAAACAGTAAGCACTTCATAAAGTGTAGCAAAAGCTGCTCTTCTATCTGGAGTATCTTCAGATTCCCAAAAACGTCTACGACAACGACGAATATACCAATTTGTTAGATCGTCAATAAAAGTAACAAAAGGATTTACAGCAGTATTTAAATTATAAGAGCTCATACTCTCACGAACTTTACCAACAACAGTATAGAGATTAGAAAGAATCCATCTATCGATCTCGGTACAGGTTATCTCTTCCTTATCGTAATTATTAGCATCGAAACCATACAGATCTGTATAAGTTTTGAAAAAAGATAACACATTTGTTAAAGGTAGGAGAATTTGTTTAAGAATAGATTCAACACCCTTATCCGAAAACCGCAAATCCTCAGCCTTAACAACAACGCTGTCTAACAAATACAATCTTAGAGCATCAGCCCCGTAGGTATTCATAATTCCCATAGGACTAGGATAGTTATTTAGCCTTTTAGACATCTTATTTCCATCTTCAGCTAAAACAATACCATTAACTATCGCATTTTTAAATGCTGGTTGATCAAATAAGGCAGAAGAAATCACAGTGAGAGTATAAAACCATCCTCGCGTCTGATCTAAACCTTCTGCTATAAAATCTGCAGGAAACCCAGCTTCAGTCTCCTTCTGATTTTCAAAAGGATAATGATTTTGCGCGTAAGGCATAGCGCCTGAATCAAACCAACAGTCAAATACATAAGGAACTCTTTGAAAAGTCTTCCCATCTTTTTCAACTTTTAATTGGTCAATAAAATGACAATGCAAATCAGAAATCTTCTCCCCAGTAAGCTCTTCAAGCTCTTTTACAGAGCCTATAACTAAGATTTCCCCGTCTTTACTTTTCCAAATAGGAATAGGGGTTCCCCAATAACGATTCCTACTAATTGCCCAATCTCTAGCACCGTCTAGCCACTTACCGAAACGCCCTTCCTTGATATGTTCAGGCACCCAATGTATCTTCTGATTAGCTCGCAACATCTTATCCTTGATCTTCTCAACAGAAACAAACCAAGAGTTCACTGTTTTGTAAATTAATGGGGTATCTGTTCTCCAGCAGAAAGGATAACGGTGCATTATAGTCCCGTGATAAAAAACCTTTCCTAGATTTTTTAAAGATCTAATAATTCCTTTATCACAACTCTTAATGTATTGGCCCTGATACTCAGGTATTTCTTCCGTAAAGCATCCGTGATTATCCACAGGACACACTATAGGTACATGGTGTTCTTTACATACAAAGAAGTCCGCTTCACCAAATGCAGGAGCCATGTGTACAACCCCTGTACCTTCACTCTCTTCTACAAATGAACCAGAAAGAATTTTGTAAGCTCCTTCTGCACGTTTATGTTCAAAAAAGCTAAAGGGTGGTTCATAACTTTTTCCTATTAAAGCTGTCCCTAAAAAACTTTCTAAAATTTCATATGAATCTGGATCTGAAAACCATCGGGATAAACATCCTTGGCCTAAGATCCATTCCTCTCTGGAAACCTTATCCGCAACACGTACATAAGTAATTTCGGGCCCTACCGCAGCTGCCATATTGGATACTAATGTCCAAGGCGTTGTTGTCCATACTAATAAAGATGCAGGATCTCCTTGCAAAGCAAACTTGATAACTACGGAAGGATCATCTACTTCTTTATAATTTTGACCTGCTTCAAAGTTAGATAAAGGTGTACCTAGTTTCGTAGAGAAAGGAACCACCTTCACACCTTCATAAACTAGGCCCTGATCATAAAGAGAACGAAATACCCACCAGACACTTTCCATAAATGAAGCATCCATTGTCTTCCATGTAGCAGAAAAGTCTACCCAACGTCCCAAGCGATTTACATAGTGTTCCCACTCATCGACGTAACGAAAAACAATCTTCCGACATTCCTCATTAAACTTGGCAATCCCAAAGTCTTCAATAGCTCCGGGAGTAGTAAGATCTAAAGATTTTTCTACCTCATATTCTACAGGAACACCGTGACAGTCCCATCCAAAACGCCTGGGAACATAATATCCGTCCATAGTAGTGAAACGTCCGACAACATCCTTAATTGTCCCTGCAAGAAGGTGACCATAATGAGGTAGACCCGTAGCAAACGGTGGGCCATCATAAAAAGAATACAGAGTTTTGCCTTTTCTGTTTTTTAACGATTTTTGAAAAATATGGTTTGTTTTCCAAAAATCCAATATTTTCTCTTCTCTGTTAGCAAGACTTTCCTTGCTCCCTTCGCCTTCCGTATTCATGTTTTAGCCGTTAAGTGCGTATAGATGTAAAATCACTCTCAAAATAAAGATTTTTCTGGTTTTCGTCCACATTACCCTAGAATTTGAGAAAAATTCTCCTTCTCTTGACAACATTTAAAATAGAGAGATACTTGAGTTGCACAAAAGCGAAGAAAAATTTAAAATATACTCTGGGGGTGTATAGGTTTCGACTTGGAAATGAAGTGTTAATTGCATGCGGAGGGCGTTGGCTGGCCTCCTAAAAAGCCGACAAAACAATAAATGCCGAACCTAAGGCTGAATGCGAAATTATCAGTTTCTCTGACCTCACTGAGGAAAGATTAGCTGCTTAATTAGCAAAAGTTGTTATTTAGATAACCTCTAGATAACCCGGTGCTCATAGACTCCACCAGAGGTTTGTGAAGTACCGTCATCTATCTGGTTGGAATTTACCTTCTCTAATTCTCAAGAGGGTTTATTCGAGATTATTGAGAGTCGTTGGTTTCCATAGATGTTCTTAGCTGAGGAAATTCAATGTAATACTACTAGGGACTAAGCATGTAGAGGTTAGCAGGGAGTTTACTAAGGACGAGAGTTCGAGTCTCTCCACCTCCATATTTTTAATTTTTCTCAAGCAACATTCCAACTTTAACTCATTCTTTATCAAATCAGTAAATAATTTCTTGAAATGTACGATGATTTCAATCAGTATCTATCCAAAAACTTATTTTTGCATTATAGTTTCTCTCTAAATCCTACAATAGCAAGCTTGAGCAAAGCATGAAAATTACAAAAAACACAGTTTTAATAATAAATCACCAACACACGTCAACTGGTAATTTAGATCATTATTTTGAAAAAAATAAACAACATGTTGTTCAAAATCCGTTATATCGTTCATGTTTTGAATCCCTCCTCAGTTATTTACCAATTTTTAGTACCTTTACGGGATTACGTGCGTTATTAGGAATTTCCGATATTGAAAGTGCCTTGCTTCTTCCAACAGGAGGTTATAGCAAAGTATGTACTATTTCCCCTTGTCTAGAAATCAATGAAGCATTGCCTACAATCCGCAAGGACGCCTGGTTAGAAATTTTTGGGATCAAAGGCCTTCTAACTATTTGCCAAGTAGTTTTGAAAGTTCTTCGAGTGATAGTTAATTACTTTAAAAAAGTCTGCGGTTATGTCGCACCAACATCTGCCGATATTGATCCTAAGAAACAACTCATGTTCCCTCCAAAATCTGCTCAAGAAGAAATCCGTGATTTTCTAGGCTAAACTATAAAATAGTTGCAGCAGCAGCAGCAAGTTCAGAACGTTCCGTACGCGTCATGAACATATGGCCATAAAGAGGTAAATGGTGAAACTTGCCTACTAAATAGGTAAGTCCATTGGAATTTTCATCAAAATATGGACTATCGATTTGCGTGGGATCACCTGTTAGAACAATTTTTGTTCCTTTTCCTGCACGAGAAATAATTGTTTTAATTTCGTGAGGTGTAAGATTCTGCGCTTCATCGATAATCATAAACACTTTTGGCAAAGACCTTCCACGAATATATGTCAGAGCTTCCATCTCTAATTTTTTAGCTTCCATTAAAGATTGTAAGACCTCTGAAAAATCTCCCATACCACTAATATTAAAAAGGAATTCCATATTATCGTAGATAGGCTGCATCCAATGTAGAAGCTTTTCTTCCTTAACTCCAGGAAGAAATCCAATATCTTTTCCCATTGGAATAATAGGACGACTCACTAGCAACTTATTATAATTCCCCTTATCAAATACCTGATGCATAGCTGCAGCTAAAGCTAAAACAGTTTTCCCAGATCCTGCTTGTCCCATAAGGGTAACTAATTTTATATCATCACGCAAAAGAAGATCTAAAGCACACTTTTGTTCGGTATTTAAAGGTTTTATTCCCCAAATTTTATCTGGAAGAGATTTTAAAGAAACAATTCTTCCTTCACCTTCATGATAACGGCCAAGAGCAAAATAATTCTCTCCTCCTGAAATGAAGAAATATTCATTAGGCGATGGAGCTATATCTAAAGGAATATCTAAATATCCATTTGTATAAAAGCTCTCAACATCAGATACAGACACTATTAATTCACGATAACCACGGTATAAAGATCTAAAAGAGAATCTTTTATTTTCATAATCCCGAGCTTCTATTCCCAAGGCTTCAGCACGAACTCTACGTCCTAGACTCTTTGTTACAAAAATCATAGGCTCCCGTTGCGCTATCACTTGAAGTAGCTCTAGTGTGAGAAGTTTTCGACGTTTCTCATCATTAGCTAAGTTAGCAATGGAAGATACTTCTATACGCAATTCACTACCATTAGGAAGCGATATTCCCTCAGCATGATTACCAGAACGTTCAAGTAGCAAACGGATATTACTTAAAGATCGTGAAGCATTTTTTGCTGATTCATCACGATCTTTAGCAAATGCTTCCAACTCCTCAATTACAGTAAAAGGAATGATAATGCGTGTATCCTCAAAAGATGATAGGGCCTCAGGATCATAAATAAACACACTCGTATCAATGACCATTGTTTTCTTCATTCAGCTAACTCCTAATGAAATAGGGCTCCAACCCCAATCAAGACATTTTATATTCGCAAATATCCTTCCTAATAAAATGACGAAAATACTTAAAACAAATACTGAGAAAATCTGTGCTTATATTGACAAAATTTTATTAGAAACTTCTTGACCCTTTTATATAATTCTAAGTAAAAAAAACTCTATTCTTATTCTTATAAAAAGAAAAACTGCTTAACATCTTCAAGAAGTTAAGTTGGATTTAGCAATCAACAACACCAACTGCTAATTCGATTGTCAAAAAAACAGCGCTCCTCTACAATGACGTTAAGCAATAACAGTAGAGTTTACCACTGGAGGTCGCCATGAAAGTGAAAATTAATGACCAATTGATTTGCATTCCTCCCTATATTTCTGCACGATGGAATCAAATAGCTTTTATTGAATCGCAAGAAGGAGAAGTTAAAGGGCAGG
Source organism: Chlamydia sp. 16-02 (assembly GCF_042235055.1). NCBI lineage: Bacteria > Pseudomonadati > Chlamydiota > Chlamydiia > Chlamydiales > Chlamydiaceae > Chlamydia > Chlamydia sp. 16-02. The sequence goes on along the minus strand of NZ_CP114172.1, from coordinate 1,110,101 downwards.
CCACCCTCAAACTACATTTGATTGACGGGAAGATCATCTCTATCCCCAATTTAGATCAGTCAATTATTGATATTGCTTTCCAGGAACACCTTCTTCATTTAGAAGCTTCTCAAATAATTCGAGACGAATCCGGTCGAGAAGACGATAAGCTGGGAATGTTAATGAATGTACTTCAGCAATTATCTAAAGATACAGATGTACAAATGTTCTCACATAAAAGTCTGATGTCCCCGTTATTTTCTGGAACTAGTCCCATGGAAATGATCCTACAACATACTCCAGAACACAAGGATCATCCTGATGCACCTGCAGATATTTTAGAAAAAATGGTTATGGTAATTCGTACTCTAGCAGGAAACAATCCAAATCTTCTCCCTAAAGCAGAGCCTCATTGCAATTGTATGCATTGCCAAATCGGTAGAGTAATTAGTGAAGAAGAAGACGCCACTGTATCCGAAGAAGATTTATCTTTCCGTACATGGGATATTAGTCCGAGTGGAAATAAATTATATCTTGTTACCGATCCATTAAATCCAAGTGAGCAGTTTAGTGTATATTTAGGAACACCTATTGGATGTACGTGCGGCAAGTTAAATTGTGAACACGTAAAAGCAGTTCTCTATACTTAAGGCTTAGTTGAGTTTGCTCGATTGGTAAGATAATTGACTTTTTCACTGCAGTCGATATAATTCTTTTTTCTAGGGGTCGCTTCCCCTAGAGGACTAGGTCACATCCTTGTATCGATTTCTAATGTGAACACATTGTAGGAGTAAAGCATGCGAACGCTATCGATTTCTATGCTTTTGTTTACCATCGGGTCAGGAATAAGTTCAGCAAGTTTACATGCTGCGCCTTCCGTATCAAAGACACCTGTTGCGCAAATGGACAAGTCTTCCTTTTCTCCATTTACAGGAGAGATTAAAGGAAATCGTGTACGCTTGCGTCTAGCTCCGCATGTAGATAGCTCTATTATCAAAGAACTTTCCAAAGGCGATTATATTGCTGTTATTGGTGAGAGCAAAGATTATTATATCGTTGCTGCTCCTGAAGGACTCAAAGGCTATGTATTCCGCACATTTGTTTTAGATAATGTGATTGAAGGTGAACAAGTAAATGTACGGTTAGAACCTTCTACATCAGCTCCCGTACTTGTACGTTTATCCCGAGGCACAGAAATTCAAGCAACATCTAGTCAGCCACAAGGAAAATGGTTAGAGATTGCTCTACCCAGTCAATGTGCTTTCTATGTTGCTAAAAATTTTGTTTCTCAAAAAGGTTCTATAGATCTTTATAAACATAGAGAAGGCCAAAAAAAGATTGCTTTAGACTTATTAGACTCTGCTGTGAAATTCGCTCAAAATGAGTTGAAAAAAACATTGGATTCCGTTGACTTAGAAGCAATTTATAAAAAGATCAATCTTGTACAATCTGAAGAATTCAATGATGTCCCCGGTTTGCAGCCATTAATACAAAAAGCTTTAGAGGAGATTCAGGATACTTATCTTTCAAAATCCCTAGCAAATCAAGATAAGGCAATTGGAAAACAACAAGCATCCAGTTCTTCCGATACTTTCTATAGTACAGAAAAACCTGTAACTACCGGATCTTTATTATCGCGACATATCCGTAAGCAAACAGTAATTAAGACCTCTCCAAAAACTCAAGGAAGAGAAAGTCTTGAATATTCCCTATTTAAAATTTGGGCAAGTATGCAGCCGCAAGAAAATGCTAAAAAGCTTACTCAAGATGCTTTCTACGAAGAAGAGAAAAAGAAAAAACAAACTTTTGTTGGAGAACTTGAAGTTTATCCCCATGTTGTAAAAAACAATCCCGGCGATTATTTGCTTAAAGACAAGGAAAATACTGTAGCCTTTGTCTACGCAACAAAAATAGACCTAGAAAAATGGTTAGGAAAGAGAGTTTCCGTAGAATGCTTGCCTCGTCCAAATAACCATTTTGCTTTTCCAGCTTATTATATAATCAATATTAAAGAAGTTATTTCTTAGACTACTCTCTTACTCTTCCGAATTGTCGGCGATCCAAGATGTAGGACAATTTAAAAGCAGAGTTTCTTCTTTTACTCTATAATATTTAATACGCTGATTACCTGAAATATCCTTACCAGTATAGACAATGTGCATATATCCTTGTTTATCTAAATAGGTACAAGGATCCACGCTATAATTCGCATCAATAAGTTTAGGATGATTCCAAGTTAATCCTTCGTTATAAGAAGGAAAACATGTTAGCCCCTCTCCATTCGGAGCACTATTAGCAAAAAGAAATAATCTCCCGCTTCTCCCTGATTGAACAGAAAGACTACTATTATAACTTCGCCAAGGAAGATTTTTCAATTTTGACCAAGAAGTTCCACGAGTTGTTGATGTTGACATGCAAATATAATTCTCTTCTACAGACGCATTTCTACAAAACAGCGCCAGCTTATTTGACCCTAAAGATACAATGGCAGGTTCTATAGGAACTTGGTTTCCTGTCTTTCCTAAAATAGGACCAAAACGTCCTTCCCAAGATCGAGAACAGAAATTATAAATTTCTACCCAGGAAGCTCCTACCAGCCCTTCATCTGTTAGAATCCCATAGATACTGTATGAGGGAATATATATTTGATTTCTTATTCTATCTACGTAAGGAGGATTTCTGGTTGTTCCCTCTAACCCAGGAGGTAAGAGTCTGTGTTCGGACCAATTTTTCCCCGCATTGAAAGAGAAAGCTAGATAGGGACGACTTACGCTCTCTCCAACAAGCTGCTTTCTATAAAACAACCATATTTCTTGAGAGCTAATTCTCACCAATACAGGTTTTGAAAAATTTGCAGATTCCTGAGGAAAAACCTCACTGGGCCCCGACCATACTCCACGATCACAATACCTCCCTATAAGCTTGTTGCTCTCTTGCCAAACAACAAGAAGCTTACCAGAAGTTTCGACAATTGTAGAGGAGCTCGAAATGCTATTTTCAGAAGATAGCCACAACTCCTCATAAGGCTTATATTCTCCAGAACATAAACTCAGCGGAGAAAATATGAGTAAAGAAATCCAGCACTTCCACATAAATGCAACCTAAAAACAAAAAATAGGAAGCATGTTATAAAAATTTTAGAGTTTTTGTAATGAGCAAAAACAAGTCATCTCTAAAACTTCTTAATATACAGAAGGGAAATCGGTTTTCCCTCTGAAAACACGATAGATGTAGACTCCATAAGCTATAATAAATGGTAAACCTACAAGTACGATTACCAAAAGACTCTGTAATGTTTTCGTACTTGCTGCTGTATTATAAATAGTATAGCTATGCTCAGGATCTACAGTAGAAAACAGAATATTCGGAAAAATTAAAGTTACCGTTGATAGGATCAATAGAAGTAAATTCAATGAGGAATAAAGAAAAGCACAGCCGTAGCGTTTTCTAGATACGCAAGTTTTAGTTGCTAGACAACTTCCCAAAGTCATGGCGAGTAATAATATCAACACGGGATATGTAGGAACTCCAGTAAAACTTCCCATCTGAAAAGAATATCCTTTTGTTTGCGGTATCATAGCAAGAGTAGCACCGATTAAAAGGAGATAAATAACTAAAAATGCGGACAAAACATAAGAAAAACGCTTCGTGATCCGCTGTTGTAATTCTCCAGTAGTCTTCATTAAAACAAAAGTAGCTCCATGAATTGCAAAAGCACTAACAACAAGAGCACCGCATAGTAATGTATAAGGACGGAAAAATAATACCCAAGATAAAGAAGAGTATGGAGTTGTAGGAGATATAGGTAGCCCTAAAATCATATTCCCTACTAAAACTCCTAAGAAAAAACTAATAGCTATTCCTGATATACAAAAAACAATATCCCAAAATGCTTTCCACTTTGTAGATTCCGCCTTACTACGAAATTCTAAAGAACATCCTCGGAAGATATAAAGTAAAACTAATGTCCATATTGGCATGTAAAAAATCGATAACAGTGCACCATAAGCTGGTGGAAATCCTGCAAAAAGCCCGCCGAAAATAATAATCAGCCATACTTCATTCCCATCCCAAACGGGCCCTATAGAGTTAAGTAGAGTACGTCGCTCATCATCAACACGAGACATAAAGTAAATTGTACTTAAACCCAAATCAAAACCATCTCCCAAGGAGTAAGCAAACACTGCAACTACTAGTATAACATACCAAGCTATCGGCAACATCGAAGCTAAAGAAAAATCCATGATCATACTTCCACCTCATTAAGATCGTTTTGATCGGGTCCTCGTTGTATTTTCTTCCATAAAAGAAAGAGGAATAAAGATAAGAGACAAACAAACACTAAACTAAATAAAATAAGAGTTTGAACAACCTGACCTCCACGTATTATAGGAGAAACAGCATCGCTAGTTTTTAATAAACCATAAACTACCCAAGGCTGTCTTCCCATTTCTGCAGCAAACCAACCCACTTCATTACATACTTCAGGGCAGAGAATAGAGAATGAGAGTATGGATAAGATGAAGGGTTTTAATGCCCAGCGTCTTTTCTTATAAGCACACCAGGTAATGATGGCGAGAAGCACCATAAATCCCCAAAGCATAACCATTAAGTGATAGAATTGGAAAACTAGCTGCACATTAGGCCACTCATCTTGTGGTATTTGATCTAAACCAACAACGGGAGTTTTAGTATTTCTATGGACTAGGAATGAAAGACCTCCAGGAATAGGCAAGCCTATAACTTTTTGATTCTTCACATCGACATAACCAAACAAATAAATTGGGCTATATTCTTCAGTTTTAAACAAACCTTCAAAAGCCGCTAATTTTGCAGGTTGATTTTTAGCAACGCCACGTGCTGTAACATCTGCAGACCACAATTGCAAAATAAGTACGATAATTCCAGTAATTGCACCTAATTTTAATCCCTGACGGGCAAATTCCACATGACGTTGCTTACGCAAATAATACGCACTAACACTGATTACAAGGAAAATCCCTGACAACCAGGTCCCTAAAACAACGTGAATATAACGATCTATACTTGAAGGAGAGAAAACGACTTGCCAAAATGAAGTCATTGTAGGAACAAGCTGCCCATTATGCATAGCCATTTCATAACCTGAAGGCGTTTGCATCCAAGAATTCGCACATACAATCCAGAAAGCACTCATATGAGCTCCTAAAGCCACCATACAAGTAGAGAAGAAGTGCATTTTCTTGGAAACTTTATGACGTCCAAATAACAAAACGCCTAAAAATCCTGACTCCAAGAAAAAAGCAAAAACACCTTCACTTCCTAAAAGTGTTCCGAAGACATTTCCAGTATACTCAGAAAATCTTGACCAATTTGATCCAAAAGAAAAAATTTGCATGATTCCAGTGACAACACCAACAACAAATGTTAAAGCAAAGACACCGATCCAAAACCAAGTCATCTGTTTATAAATATTCTTCTTCGTAACTAGATACAAGCCTTCCATCAAAACAAGCATCATACTGAGTCCCATACTCAAAGGAACAAACAAGTAGTGAAAAGCAATAAACAAACCAAACTGTATTCTAGATAAAATCACCGTGTCCATATGTCCGCCAGAAATCCGAGAACAAATAAAAAAGCTGTAATGTGAAGTATATAACAAACTATTGCAACTATAAAATACTTTGCTGTTAACCTTTTTCTCTATATGCTACAGTATTATATTACCTTCTTTTAGAAAGCAGTCGCTTGCCTTTAAGGTGAGAATCTCTTCGAGTATTCTATTCTAGGAAACTAGTAAAGCTATGCCCATAGATATTACTTACTATACAACGCCCTTGTTAGAAATTATTCTGATTTGGGTAGTGTTAAATTATCTTCTGAAGTTCTTTTGGGGAACTCGAGCCATGGACGTTGTCTTCGGTTTGCTTGCCTTCCTGTTTCTATTTGTCTTAGCAGATAAGCTTCACTTTCCTATAATCCGACGGCTGATGTTACACGTTGTTAATGTCGCTGCTATCGTTGTTTTTATTATTTTCCAACCAGAAATACGCCTAGCCTTGTCCCGTGTGCGATTTCATGGAAGAAAGTTTGTTATTGATTTACAGGATCAATTTATTGAACATCTTACCTCATGCATCTATCAGATGTCAGAGAGACAAGTTGGAGCTCTTGTCGTTCTTGAAAATAAAGATTCCTTCGATGAATTTTTAAGTTTCTCTTCAGTAAAAATTAACGCAGATTTTTCAGAAGAACTTTTAGAAACAATTTTTGAACCTTCTTCTCCTCTTCATGATGGGGCCGTAATTCTCAGAGCAGAAACGATAGCCTATGCGCGGGTTGTCCTCCCGTTAGCTCATGATACTACACAATTATCACGTTCCATGGGAACACGTCACCGTGCAGCTTTAGGAGCAAGCCAACGTACTGATGCATTAATTATCATTGTATCTGAAGAAAATGGCTACGTGTCATTATCTCGTGATGGGATTTTGACACGCGGAGTGAAAATGGACAGGTTCAAAGCAGTACTGAGAAGTATCCTGACTCTGAAAGAACAGAAACGCAAACCCTTTAGCTCATGGATTTGGAAAAAATGATCGATTTTCTTTCTCGTTTTTTCATGCGCAACTGGCTGAGAAAAGTAGTATCTTTAGGGTTTGCCATCATCATTTGGGTGCTCGTCGGACAAACGGTAACCATTACCCGCACCTTGAATAATGTTCCCGTACGTATTATTGATCTTGATCCCGATCAAACAGTCTTAGGACTACAAAGTAATGGTTTATTAGATAAAAAAGTTTCATTAACCATCACAGGGAATAAAAATACTGTTCATGATCTCCGACCTACGAATCTAGAAGTAGTTATTAGCGCTACAGGGCATACGGAAAGCTGGATAGCTGCTATTGATAAATACAATCTTGTGAGCCTTGACGGTGAAACAAATATTCGTAGAGATATTCAAAGTGTCTCTGCTGATGACATTTTTATTCGCCTGACACAATACGTTACCGAAGATATCACGGTAACCATCACAACTCCTGTAGGAAGTCCTCCTAAAGGCTACGAGTATTTAGACGTTTGGCCTAAGTATCTCATCCAGAAAGTCAGTGGTCCTAAAGAATATGTAAACGCCCTTAAGGAACAAGGATTAGAGCTAACTTTTAACTTGAATAAGGTGTCTTTCGAAGAATTAGAAAGAAATCGTATAGCTCAAGGAAATCATGATGAGATTATTTTCCCTATTCCTGAGGAATGGAAAAAAATTCTCATACCTTTTGGCAACACTAACACTTATGAAAATCTGAATGATCCTCAAGCAGATTTCTTACGTTTACTCTTTTTAAAACAGGAATTTATTCCTTTAAATCTCAATCTTCCTGTTTTACTTTTTTTCCCTGTAAAATATAGCAACACCTTCAATCCTCAGGCCTATACTTTAGAACCTTCCCATCCTATTATTCTTAATCAGGGTATCTATCAAATAGACATTCCCTTATACGCAAAAGATGTCAGTAAGCTTTTCTTAGATGTTGTTAAAAATAACATCGCTCTGGCTATTGTTATGGCTCCACCTCACGGGAATAATTCCGTAAACTGGGCTGTAGAATTTATAGATGAAAAGACTCTTGAAGATACTTTTGTTCAAGCTATCATGGCTCAAGAACATGGAATCCTCCACGACTTCGCTTTAATTGATGAAACTGGAATACGTCATAGATTCCGTGAGTATCTAAGGAAACTATCGTTATTCAGGAAAGATGGGTCTCCATTAAATCTTTCTGCAGAGATTTCCCATAACCAAGTAATTATTCGTTCAAAACCTATAGAAACCTCCAAGCTACATAAAAAAGAATGGTAGGACCTTAGATCCACGCATTAGATATTCACAAATAGAAGTTTGTGTAATTAATAATATAAAAATTATAAAAACAGTTGGAAGAGTTATCGAAGCTATTATAGTTTCGATGATGATAGCTCATTCAACTATGAAAGAGCGCGATCTACCATAAATAAAGAAAAATAGCACATTTGTTCCCAATCTCCTATTATACTGTATGGATTAGGGATCCTGAATCATGTTAAAGAACATACGTCAAGCAAAACAAACTATTTTAGATTTCTTCGTTTATTATTTAGGAATAACGTTAATCGGGATTTTTAAATATATTCCCCGCTCTCTTCTATGTCGTTTTGGAAGAGTTTTAGGAACTATCATTTTCTATACCATCTCTGATTACAGGAAGACAGCACTTACAAATCTCGCTCTTGCTTTTCCTGATAAGCCTTTTAAAGAAAGAAAACAGATTGCTAAGCATTCTATACAGAATGTCATGATCACTGTTTTAGAACTATTAGCAGTAGAAGGCCTGATTGGAAATCTAGATAGTTTAATTTCCATAGCAACTTCGGAAACCCATCCTGAAGGATTCTGTAGCAATGAAGTTCTTACACAAAAAGAATTAGAAGATACATTTTTCAAATTAAGTGAAAACGAGGGAATTATTTTATTTTGTGGCCATCAGGCAAATTGGGAACTTCCTTTTCTTTATATTACCCGAGATTACCCTGGTCTAGCCTTTGCAAAACCGATAAAAAATACTCGATTAAATAAAAAAATTTTTTCTCTAAGGGAGACTTTTAAAGGAAAAATTGTTTCTCCAAAACAAGGGATACATTCTGCTCTTCAAGCTCTTCAACAGGGGCATGTTATTGGTATAGTCGGAGATCAGGCGCTACTCATATCCTCGTATGCTTATCCCTTATTTGGGAATGAAGCTTTTACAACAACATCTCCAGCACTGCTCGCTTATAAAACAGGAAAACCTGTAATGGCTGTATCGGTGTTTCGCAATAAAAATGGATATACAATTGTTCCTAGCAGGAAGTTTTATGCTGATAAGTCTTTACCCATTAAAGAAGCAACTTCCTCGCTTATGAACAATCTTATGGGATTCTTAGAAAAAGGCATTGCCCACAAACCTGAACAATGGATGTGGATGCATAAACGATGGAAACGAAAGCTTTTCAGCAATCTGAAAAAAAGACATGCTTACAGCCACATTCTTGTTATTGCTAATTATGCAGAACTTAAAAACTATAAGACATTTCTTACTGATCTCGCTGATCTCTATTCAGGAGCTCTATTAACATTAGCTTTAGAAAATCCATCCAATGAGAAGTTACTTATAGACTATCTTCCTCAATATACTATAAAAGAATTCTCATCCCCTGAAGCTTTATACAATTTCCCTAACAGTTTCCCTGCTGTTTTCGATCTTGCCGGGCTTCCGACAATCCTACATAAACATTTCAAAACAACAGGCTCTTCGGTTCTTTATACACGAAAAGCACTAGAGAAGAAATTATCCCATCCTCAAGCATCTTTAATTACAGCATTAAGTAATTTCTCAAAAAAATCTTAATAGGAAACGAAAGAAATTTTTTTGATTTTTTTCTTAGTTTAAGAGAAAATGCTCCTTATAATTTTTAAACTAGAAGAATCTTATGTGCTTAACAGGATGTTTAGGATCTACGTTTGAGTGTACTCTTAACTGTATCTGCTTTTGTCAGGACTCTCAGAAGAACAAGCGTATTCTTGCATTGATTTCAGCATTAGCATTTGCCATATTAGCAATAACAGCTATTGTTGTTTTCTCATTAATATGCGCAGGAACTATTCATGTTCCTGATACTCTATGGGGAATCAGCAAGTATATTCTTACGCCAATACTGTTAGCAATAGCACTTGTTACAGCTTCACTGTCTGCCGGATGTTTTAAAGCAAGAAATCGTTTCGTGGCTACTGGATAAAATTAGAGCATCAGCTTATTTAGCTGATGCTGTGATGATGTCATTTACCGTTGTCAATGTAAGGTTATTGGTATCTTTCATTTGAGCACCACGACTCAAAACTAAAATCTTATCATAATTTGATAAAATTCCTCGTTCGATTCCATATACACAAGCCTGATGCCTCCATACTGCGCGATCAGATTCTTCCGTAAGCATAGGATACACTCCCCACTCTAAAGCAAGTCTATAATACACAGATAAGTTTGGAGTGACAGCAATAATCGGAAAACGCGGACGATATTTAGAGAGGAAAATCGGAGATCCTCCCGACTCTGTATACACGATGATGGCTTTAGCATCGGCCTTCTCAGCAATTTGAATTCCTGATAAACCTATAGACTGAAGATAAGGAGATACCTTAACCGCACACTCACTATCATTAAGTTCTAGGAAAGAGATGTAGTTCAGATTTTTTTCCGTCTCTTGAATTACAGAACGCATAATTTTTACAGCCGCCACTGGATAACTCCCTGAGGCTGTTTCTCCTGACAACATTACTGCGGAGGTACCATCATAAATAGCATTGGCAATATCAGAAACCTCAGCACGTGTAGGCAAAACATTACGAATCATGGATTCTAACATTTGTGTGGCAGTAATACAAAAACGTCCTGTTTCACGAGATACTTTGGCCATGAATTTCTGTAGACTAGGAACTTCAACAACAGAGAGCTCGATCCCTAAATCTCCACGAGCAATCATAATCCCATCCGATACTTTAGCAATCTGAGAAAAATTCTCTACTCCCAAGCGATTTTCTATCTTAGCAATAATTGGCATATCCGAACGCCCAGCATCTGCTAAGCACTTCCTCATGCTTTCAATATCCTCAGCATAACGAACAAAAGAAGCAGCAATAACATCCACGTCCTGGGCAACCCCAAACTTAAGATCATTGATATCCTTATCCGTCATAAAAGGAAGAGCTAAATCAATCTCTCTTATACTTAAAGACTTGTGTGATTTCAATTCTCCAGAATTGATAAATTCTAATTCTAATTGATCATCACCAACAGATGTCACGACAGCTTGAATATATCCATCATCTATCAAGACATCAGCACCTTCACGCACATAAGGGAAAACACATTGAGGATGTAGAGTAACTCCATCTTCCGCAGATCCTTCGATCTCTTTTCCTATTAAGGTAATTTTCTGACCTCGAGACACTTTGATTGGCGTGGAAATCTTCCCTAAACGAATTTCCGGACCTTTAGTATCTAACATGATCGCTAAAGGGACTTCTCTCTTCTCTCGTAATTCCTTAAGAAGACGAATTGTCTCTCCATGACTTTCATGAGTACCATGACTAAAATTCAACCTAGCGACATTCATACCCGCATCTAAAAGCTTTTCAAGCATTTCTGGAGTATTTGTTGCTGGACCTATAGTACAAATGATTTTCGTTCTTGCGATCATACTTCCCTAATTTCTCAAACCAATCAAAAACTTACTTACCCTATAGCTAACATGGCTCTCTTAATACAAAAATAATTTACAAAGAATTGAGCAATATCTGACACGCCTCGCTACACAAGATAAGATACATGATTCAATCTTAATTTGTATGTTGAAATACTTAACATTATACTATTTTATGGAAGACATAGCTTATACTGATTTTTTTAATCCTGGGAAACGAGTCGTTTGCTTTTTTTTCTTTCTATAAAGTTAAAAGTGAATCAAACTAGTTCCTACGTAGTTATAATTATTTGTGTAGAATATCTCCCCTTATTTCCTAAATTATTGTGAGATCTATGCCCAACCTGCCTGTTCGTATTTCTGGTATTACAGTTAGAAATCTAAAAAACATCTCCATAGAATTTCTTCCTGGGGAGATTGTCTTACTTACTGGGGTATCGGGATCTGGAAAATCTTCACTAGCCTTTGACACCATTTATGCAGCAGGAAGAAAACGGTATATAGCCACTCTGCCATCATTTTTTGCTACAACTCTATCTTCTCTACCTGATCCTACTGTGGAAAAAATCCAAGGATTATCTCCAACTATTGCTGTTAAGCAAAATCATTTTGCCTACCATGCACATGCTACTGTTGGAAGCACCACAGAACTTTCTCAACATCTTGCTTTATTATTCTCCTTGGATGGAGAGGCTAGAGATCCTCATACAAAACAAGTCCTTCATTTACAAAGCAAGGAAAAGATTCTTGCCATACTTGACAATATCCCTGATGGAACACAGGTAACAATTCTCGCTCCTCTGATAGATAAAAGTATAAATTCTATTCAAGAATGTGTGAGGCAGGGATATACAAAAATCCGTATAAATAATGTCATTTCTTCTATTTATCCCTTTCTCTCTTCTCCTCTTATTGAAGATACCCCTGTAGCTATTGTTATTGACTCTTTCATAAAAAATGAAAGTAATAATGCACGAATGAAAGTTAGTTTATTTTCGGCTCTTGATCTAGGGCAAGGGCACTGTTCTGTAAATACCGAAACATATGAAGAAACCTTTTCGACACAGGTACACATTCCTGAAACCCAACAGACATACACACCATTAACACCACAGTTATTTTCTCCTCATAATCTCGAAGATCGTTGTATGAAGTGCCAGGGATCAGGAATTTATGTCACCATTACAGATCCCTCTCTCATTCAAAATGACTTATCTATTCGGGAAAATTGTTGTAAGTTAGCAGGAAATTGCTCTACTTATTTCTATCATGCTCTCTATCAAGCCCTAGCAGACACTTTGGATTTTAGTTTAGATACTCCATGGAAAGATCTTCCCAATTCTATCCAAAATGCTTTCCTTTATGGTCAAAAACATCTCATTCTTCCTGTACGTCTTTTTGATCCCGCATTAGGAAAAAAATCCCTATCACATAAACTTTGGAGAGGTATTCTTAATGATATTGGAGAGAAAGTTCGTTACGGAGCAAAACCCTCAAAATATATTCCTGAAGGGACAACAGCAACACTATGTCCTACATGTCAAGGAACCGGAATCGGAGAATATGCCTGTGCAGCCATATGGCAAGGAAAGACTTTCGTAGAGTTTCAGAAAATGCCTCTCGATGAGTTTTTTTCTTTTACATCTTCTATAACGACTACATCAAATTCCGTTCGTGAAGTACTAGACGGTCTAAACAACCGCCTTTCTACATTGATCAAATTAGGACTTTCCTACCTTACTTCAGAAAGAACACTAGCAACATTATCAGGAGGAGAGCAAGAACGCACTGCTTTGGCTAAGCATTTAGGAGCTGAGCTATCAGGAATTACCTATATTCTCGATGAACCATCAATAGGGCTACATCCTCGCGATACACATAAACTGATTCAAGTAATTCAAAAATTACGCGATCAGGGAAATACCATTCTTCTTGTCGAGCATGATGAGCAGATGATCTCTTTTTCTGATCGCATTATTGATATTGGTCCACGAGCAGGGATCTTCGGAGGTGAGGTACTATTTAATGGATCTCCTCAAGATTTTTTAAAAACCGGTGATTCATTAACAGCAAACTATCTGCGACATGAACTTACTATAGATATTCCTGTACGACGTCCTAAATCAAAAGCCACGCTTACACTTTCTCATGCCACGATAAATAATTTAAAAAATGTCACTATCACCCTACCTCTAGAAAGAATAACGGCAGTAACGGGAGTTTCCGGATCAGGAAAATCTTCTTTAATTAACGATACACTAGTTCCTTCTATGGAACGCTTTATTCAAGGAGATATAGACTCCCACTTACATATAGAAGGGGGCATCATAGAACGTGTTGTACACATTACTCGCGATCTTCCAGGTCGTTCGCAACGTTCTATTCCTCTAACGTATATTAAAGCTTTTGACGAGCTTCGAGAATTATTTTCCCAACAACCTAAAAGTAAACGCTTGGGATTAACAAAAGGCCATTTTAGTTTTAATCTTTCTTTAGGAGCCTGTACAGAATGTCAAGGTATAGGATCTATAATCCTTGATAATCATACCCAGATTCCCTGTCCTCTCTGTCGTGGAAAACGATTTCAATCTCAAATCTTAGAAGTACATTATCAAGGCAAGAATATTGCTGATATTTTAGAAATGACAGCATATGAAGCTGAAAAATTTTTCATGTCCACTCCTCATATTCATGAAAAAATTCATGCATTATGCTCCTTAGGTCTTGATCATCTTCCTTTAGGAAGACCTTTATCAAGTCTATCAGGAGGAGAAATTCAAAGATTAAAACTCACCTACGAGCTACTCGCTCCTTCTAAAAAATCTACACTTTATATTCTTGATGAGCCGACAACAGGATTGCATACTCACGACATTCATGCTCTTATCCATGTTCTCCAATCTCTCACTCAACAAGGACATACTGTAGTAATCATAGAACACAATATGCATATTGTGAAGATCGCTGACTATGTTATTGAACTCGGTCCTGAAGGAGGAAATCTCGGTGGATATCTTTTGGCCTCATGCACTCCTGAAGAACTGATTTCCCTAAATACACCTACAGCAAAAGCTCTGCAGCCCTATTTTAAAAAGACTAAAGCTCTTCCTAAGCTAACTGAGAAATCTCAAAGTAAGCATCTCCTCAAAGATATTTCCATTCAAGATGCCTATCATCATAATCTTAAACATATTGACATGACTCTTGTTCGCAATGCTCTGACAACAATTTCGGGGCCTTCAGCATCAGGGAAACATTCTTTGGTCTTTGATATTCTTTATGCCGCAGGAAACATTGCTTATGCCGAGTTATTTCCTTATTACGTTCGCCAAGCTCTTATTAAGAAAACCCCTCTACCACAAGTAGAAAGCGTTCGAGGACTATCCCCGGTTGTTGCAATAAAAAAAACAGGAATACGAAAAAACTCAAGACATTCGTTAGCGTCATCTTTAGACATTACCAATGGTCTTGAAAAACTCTTTGCTCTCCTAGGAAAACCTCATTGCCCATTAACAGGTAGGCTCCTTGAAAAAATCACTCCACAAACAATTATAGATGAACTTTTCCAAAAGCATAAAAATTCTTATGCAACAATAACGGCACCTATATCTCCTGAAGAAGACCTGTTCATTGCTTTGGACATGAAGAAAAAAGAGGGGTATTTAAAGCTCTTTGCTAATAATGAGATTTATGATCTTGAGGAACGTCTTCCTGAAATTTTAGAAGATTCGGCAATCGTTATTCAACATACAAAAATTTCTAAAAATCATGAATCCTCTTTGTTATCCTCATTAACTTTAGCTTTCTCACTATCGCCAACAATACGATTACATATTCATGATCAAGGACAAATAAAAGACTCTCTATCTTACACTCTAGGTTGGCAAGATTCCTTAGGAAACAGTTATCCAAATATCACACGAAAACTCTTATCCCGAGAACATATTGAAGGACAATGCCAGCAATGTTGTGGATCAGGAAATGTCTTAAAACTCTCTCTAATGCAACATAAAGATAAAATTCTTAACTACTCTCCTACAGATCTCTTTAGGCTATTTTTCCCCGATAATTCCCCACAACGTGTCGTTGATCTTATTGGAGAACTGAAAATTTCCTCATCTACACAAATCCAAGATCTTAACATCCCTACTCAGGAAAAATTATTTCAAGGAACTCCAAGGCATGCGGGACTAGAAAGAATTCTCATGGAACAATTTAATCTTGTTCCCTCATGTTCTCTTTTACATCCTCTAATTATATCCGACACATGCCCAGCATGCTCAGGATGGGGAATCCACACTTATGCGCAACATGTGCGCATAGGAAAAACTTCTCTCATAGATATCTACCAAGAAGATACTAGCTTCCTCAAAGATCTTTTAATGACTATCCATGATGATCAAGCACAACCTATCATTCAAGACCTACAAAACCGCTTAGCATTCATTGACAAGGTAGGCTTGAGCTATATTACTTTAGGGCAAAAACAAGATACTTTAAGTGATGGCGAACATTACCGCCTACATCTAGCAAAGAAAATCTCTACAAATCTTACAGATATTGTTTATCTTCTTGAAGATCCCCTATCAGGACTGCATCCTCAAGATATTCCAACGTTAATAAAACTGCTTAAAGAACTCGTCACTAACAATAACACTGTTATTGCCACGGACCGTAATAATCTATTAAAATTTTACGCAGATCATACCATGGATTTAGGTCCAGGATCAGGACCTCAAGGAGGCTATCTAACTGCTCAACCACCAGTATCCATAGAAGATTCTGATCATAAAGAAGCTCCCTTTAAAGAAACTTTAGACGTACATCTCTCGATTCACAATATTTCTAATCTGCATGTACAAGCTCCCCTTTATAGTCTTGTGGCTATTGCTGGAGTATCAGGGTCTGGAAAAACTTCACTATTAACCGAAGGTTTTTATAAACAAGCACAAAAACTCATAGATTCTGGATATGAGCACTTCTTAAATGTAGTATTCTTAGATTCTCATCCTTTACCATCTTCACAAAGATCAGATATCAGTACATATTTTGATATTGCTCCATACCTGAGAAACTTTTACGCTTCGCTTACACAGGCAAAGGCCTTGAATATTACAGCAAGCATGCTGAGTACAAATACAAAACAAGGACAGTGTTCAGATTGCCTAGGCTTAGGATATCACCTAATAGATAGAGCTTTTTACGCTTTAGAAAAACGCACATGTCCTACATGTTCAGGATATCGCATTCAACCTCTATCTCAAGAAGTTGTTTATGAAGGGAAACACTTTGGAAAGCTCTTACAAACTCCTATTGAACAGATCCTTACTATCTTTCCTTTTCTTCAAAAAATCCAAGCACCTCTACGAGCTCTGATAGATTCGGGGCTTGGCTATCTTCCATTAGGTCAAAATCTCTCTTCCCTATCGCTAAGTGAAAAAATCTCTGTAAAAATTGCTCGGTTCCTTCATCTACCTCCTAAAGAACCCACGCTATTTCTCCTAGATGAAATAGCCACTTCCTTGGACATAAATAAGAAATGCCAACTGCAAAAGCTATTTCGCATACTAATATCCCAAGGACATTCTATTATCTATGTTGATCACGACATACAGTTGTTAAAACATGCCGATTATATTATAGAACTCGGACCGGGATCTGGGAAATATGGAGGAAAGGTGCTCTTTGCAGGACAGCCTAAAGATATAGCGACTTCTAAAAAGTCAGTATTAAAAACATATATACGTGAATTATAACGGACGCTCTATAGAGAGGAGATTATAAGCAAGACGACAATTGTCACGTTCTTCATTATTTCCTAAACAATGGAAAAAGATAAATTTCTGTAAAAGTAGTTGCCGACGTTCTTGATAACTCAGCTGCTCTTCACAAATACCTAATGGGCTACAAAATACTCCGACTAAGGCTCGTGGAAATACAGAATCTTCTCGACATCCTGAAAGATGTAAATAAGCCAAGGAACTATCCTCAGCAAGTGCTAACCAGCAACCATAAAGAACAAAGGCATGGCTATTATCATCTATCCACAAAGATTCATCATAATTAGATAAGAGATGGTAAACTTTACTCTCATCTTTCATCCACAAATAAGCAAGCACTTCATAAGACAAAAGATATTCGTAACGCTGCTGAGGAGAAATATACTTTTCTACTAGTGTAATAGCCTTCAGAATCTCTTCGCCCCTACCACGGATCAAAGCGTCTTTAGCAAACAAATCAAACAAATACAAAATCAAAACAGGATCTAAATTTTCAATGCGGTCAAAGATCTTTTCTGTAGATTCCTGGATAGAGATAGTCTTTAATCCTGAAAGGAAGAGTAGAAGCTGATCAGGGAGAATTTCTACGATTTCTTCAGTGAATGTCGTTATTTGAATATTCTCACGTAAAATTTCTGAGTATACTTCTATAAACTCTTTATTCCCTAAATCTGCAGCTGTATAAAAAATATCTGCAAGAGCACGATAATCTTTTAAATCCCAGGATCTTTGAAATAAACCTGGAAGGAATGACGTAAATCCTGACCAATAACTCAATAGCAATTCCATTTTAGAAGAACGGAAATCTACAGGAGAAATGTCTAAGTTACAAAATAGAGTATCTTGAATTTTCCCATGTAAATTTTGAAGGAAATGTTCTTCTTCAGAAGAATTTATAGATTCGGGAGCAACATGAAGAGCAAGAAGCATGAAGATTAAAGAGATACGATGATGGCTATATAATGCTTCATGCAAACGATAGACAACATGATCACGAACACGAGAAATTTCTGGACGTTGACAGTAGCGCTTTAAAGCTAGTAATAAGCTTTTAACTTCTTCGTTATACTCTCCTAATCTTTGATATACTAAAGCTTTACCGAGATACTCTAAAGGAGCTGCAACGCTGTTGTGCAAAGTAGAGAACTCTTCAAGAGCTTGAGTGAATCCCTCAGCATCATTACTTTCAGAGGCTTTTTCCAATAAAGCGATTCCTATACGAAATTGTGCTTCATACCCTTCCTTACGTCCTGGGAAAGATTCAACAATCCTGCGATAAAATGTAATTGCACGATCGTATAACTTTTCATTAAGAAAGGCATCAGGAACTGCTAAACAACTGACTTGTAAAGATCCGCTACTTTCTAAAACAACAATATTTCCACAAACATCGGCAACATCTTGAATGATCACACCAATACGTCCTCCCCGAGCAGGAAGATAATCCATATGAATCATCCACACGATATTATCGATAATCAATGATAAACGGTGATTTTGCTTTTCAAAAGCTATGAAAAACTTGTCTTTATGTTCATCTATATTTCGGAAAGTTTTTTGTATTTCTAAGCCATTTTTCACCAAGGATACAGACAATACATCTTCCTTAATGTGTAGCCAAAAACCATAACCATGATAAAAATCCCCGTGATCTACATCTTCAGAAGGAGGAAGTAAAATTCCAAAGCCCTCTTCTAATCCCTTTCGTAATAAGGTATATTCCAGACGGACTTCAGAAAAACTTTCTATCTTAGAAATTGCTAGGCTATACCATAAAGCTGGCGATACCTTTAGCATTGGGAAATACTTAGATAATAAAATAGGTTCGTGAAACTTCCAACATTCTGTATCTTGAGTGTGTAAAACAATCTTAGGAGTCCATTCGGGACTTCCTTGTAGATGTTGTTCTATATCTGCTTTCAAAGCACTTACAGAACGATAACGCACTTTAGGATCTGCTGCTAAAGCTCTCATGACTACTTGAGAAAGAAAAGGCGGAATCTCTCGATGAGGGGCAATCTCTTCAGGAAAACTAATTTGATGATGAAGACTGATTTTCTCTCCCTTTTTCTTCCGATAGGGAAAAGATAATGTCAACATTTGATAGAGAATTACCCCTAGAGCATAAATATCTGTACTTTCTGAAGCTGGAGTACCTCGCAAACGTTCAGGAGCCATATAGTCAGGAGTACCTACAATCTTACCAGGAATAGTCATGTTGGAAAACAACGACCCCTCATTAGGGATATCAATGTCTAAAAAGAAGTCTTCCTCCATTTCTTTAGATAATGCAGCTCCCCAATCTAAAATAACCACCTCACTAAAAAGCCCAAGCAAAATATTATCAGGTTTAAGATCTCTATGAAGAATTCCTCGAGAATGTACATATTCTATAGTAGAACAAATCTTATGAAAAATGGAGAGGAAAGTCCCTACTGATGTTTGCTCAGCAAGATCTTTAGGCAGGGAATCACATTGCCATACACTTTTTAGTAAACTCTTAAGAGTGTACCCCTCTATGTAAGGCATTGTGTAGTAAACAGGATCGCTATCACTACAAATCGTAAAAACGGGAACAACCCCCGGATGAACAAGATCAGCAGCAATCTTTGCTTCTCTAAGAAAACGTTTTTTCAATAGCTCATTATCAGAAAGATCCTCACGGATTCTCTTAATAGCCACCTTACGAGAACAAACGGGATCATAGGCTAAATAAACCTCTCCCATGCCCCCTTTACCGATCATTCTGATAATATCGTAACGCTGCAAAAGTGCTTTGTCCTCTAGTTCTAAGAAAACGACGCTAGCTTATCAAGAATACTTTGTAATTCCATACGATTATTTTTTAAAGCTTCTTCTTTAGAACGCACAAGATCCGGATTAGCCTTTGCTCGGAAACTTTCACTATCCAATAAGCATGAGACACTTTCGATAGCATTTTCTAAACGTATTTTCTCTTTTTCTAGTCGATTTTTTTCTTTAATAATTTGTTCTATAGGAACAAGTACCCCAAGACGAATACCTTCAACAACTCCTAAACTATAGACACGATCCTTAGGCTCTTCGGTCAGATACTCAAGAGAAGCTATCCCACCGAGAGCACATATCATAGGCGCATAAGCATCGATAGAAATTCCCTCAGGACAAATAACAAATACTTCTAAAGAAGCTCTAGGGTCTAGCTGTATCTCCCCACGAATATTCCTAATAGTATAAACTAACCTTTCTGCAAGAGCGAAAGATTCATGAAGATCCCTAGGAATAGCTATATCTATAGTTTGCGGATAAGGAGCTACTACATAAGACTCTGCTCGCAACATATCTAAAGCATGCGCTGTGATAGCATCAGTGGATTGCTCATTAACCTCACCTAACCTCTCCTTTAACTTCAGAAATAGTGTTTCTGTAACAAAAGGAGTTATAGGATGCAAAACACCCAAAATGTTCACCAGCAAAACTGCTAATAGCTTTTGCTTTGTAAGCCGATCTTCCTCTCTACCCTGCTTTCCATAAAGTATAGGCTTGATAATTTCTATATATGTAGAACAAAAATCATTCCTAAAAAATTCATACGCCATTGTTGTTATCTTATCGAAAGCATAGCTTTGATATGCAGAATCTAACTGTTTTAACAACTGATTGAATCCATCAAGAATATAGTAATCTTCTAATCCTAAAAGAGTCTTATCTATACCATTAGCGAGGTCTTTACTCGTTAAATTAGAAATATGACCAAAGATAAATCTCGCGCCATTCCAAATCTTATTCGCAAAATTTTTGTATTCCTCAAACAGACGATAGTCAAGATCTATTTGCTCACCACGATTCGCACATGAGCATAATGTCATACGAACAGCGTCAGCACCATACTTAGCAATCATCTCTAAAGGATCAATGACATTGCCCTTAGATTTGGAAAGCTTTTCCCACTTTGCCACAACATCTTTAGGAAGAGATTTCCCCATGTCATAAGCATGTTTTTCTTCCCCAGAAATATATGTCCATTCCCCAAGATCATTATAACGTTTGTAAGACTTACCAAAAATTAATCCGTGTAAGAAAACATCATCAAAAGGTTTCTCTCCAACCATAGCACTGCAAAGCAGCACCATACGTGTCACCCAGAAAAATAGAATATCATGGCCAGTAATAAGAACCGCTGTAGGATAAAATTTCTCCAAATCTCCAGATTCTACATCAGGCCAACCTAAACATGTTAGTGGCCACAACCCAGAAGAAAACCAAGTATCTAATACATCAGGATCTTGATACCAAGAATCAGGATCTTGAGCAACCTCTTCAGGGATCCCTTCACCATCGTAACAGAGTACTCGATCTTGATCGCTCTTATGATACCATACAGGAATACGATGTCCCCACCACAACTGCCGACTAATACACCAATCACGAAGGTTATTCACCCAAGAGAGATAATTCCGTGTAAATTCTGGAGGGAAAATTTTTATAGAATCACTGGCAACAAACTCACGTAAAGAATCTCGAAAACTATCTACAGAAACAAACCATTGTTTCGATAAATATGGTTCGATAACCGCTCCAGAACGATAAGACACGCCGACTCTTAGTTTATAGGGCTCTTTTTTGACAAATAGCCCCATGGTGTCCAATGCTGTGATAATATCTTCACGAGCTTTTTCTTTACTTAATCCTACAAATATTCCCCCATTCTCATTTATCTCTCCAGTAGGAGTCAGAATATTTACCATAGATAAATTGTGATTGATTCCTGTGCGGTAATCATCTCGATCATGGGCAGGCGTGATTTTTACAGCTCCAGTACCAAATAAAGGATCTACAGATATATCTCCAATTATAGGGATCTCGCGATCTACAAAAGGTAGGTGAACCTTAGCTCCTAATAAATGACTGTAACGCTGGTCATCAGGGGAAATAGCAATAGCGGTATCCCCAAGTAATGTTTCTGGACGTGTAGTTGCTACAATGATTTCTTCATCACTATCGACTACTTTATAACGAATATAGTAAAGCCAACCATCCTTCTCCTCATACTCTACTTCATCATCAGCAAGAGCCGTTTGTAAAACAGGATCCCAGTTAACAAGATAGTATCCTCTATAAATATGCCCTTTATCAAAAAGCACCTTGAAAGCTTTTTTTACAGCACGATTCGCTAATGGTTCCATAGTGAAACGTAACCGAGACCAGTCGCAAGAACATCCCAACTGACGTAATTGAGAAAGAATTACTCCCTCACTCTTTTCTTTCCATTCCCAAACATGTTTTAGGAATTCTTCTCGGGAAAAATCTATACGGCGTTTACCCAAGGAAGAATATAAATGTCTTTCTACTACTGTTTGTGTAGCAATACCAGCGTGATCTGTACCGGGAACCCAACAAACCTCGAATCCCGACATACGCTTATAACGAATAAGAACATCTTGAAGAGTATTTACAAGCGCATGTCCCATATGCAAAATACCCGTAACATTCGGGGGGGGCATAATAATAGCATAAGGGAGCTTATCACTTGCTGATTGTGCCGTGAACATACCCGACTCTTCCCAAAAAGCATAAAGCTTTTCCTCTAACCCTTTAGGATCATAAGCCTTGGGAAATTCATCCTCTTCCATAATTCTATATCCAAATCTCTAAAGTATTTTTAGATGTCGTAGTAGCAAAAACCTAGGTTTAAGAAGCATCTACAGAAATAACTTCCATCCAAAGATGATGGCGCCTACTGACTATTTCTTTGTCTCCGCTAGATAAAGAAACCTTATAAGAAACAATGCCCTGTCGCTCTTCATAATCATCGCCTTTCAGACAATAAATACGATAACCAGAAAGTTGACGCACTTCATATGTTAATTTTTCTATCTTCCCATCGCCATAGTACACCCAAAGATGTAAAGTTGCGGGAAGCATACTTGTCATTCGATAGGGCAGACTCCAGGTAACAACAACCTGCTGACCAAATATCTCATGAACACAAGCTTGCTCTATACCCAGATGTGCCGCAGCCGTATAATCATTATCTACAAACTCTGTAAATGAGGATAACGAAGGTTGCGAACACGCTGATAAACATAGTACCGATACCAGAGGAAATAGGACTATGATCAATAAGATTTTAGAATAATAATAACGCAAAAACAAAAGCAAAGAGTGCAAACGATTCAACTATCCCAATAGATGCAAAAGATTTACCATAAATAGCTGAAGAACGCGCGTATGCTTGGATAGCACTTACACAACACTTCCCCTGCATTACAGCGGATATTAATAATGCTATACCGACAGAAAGCCCCATAGCAATAGCGCCTATAGCACCCACTTTACCATCTTTAACCCCATCTCTGAGTAAAAGCATGAAAATCAATCCGTAGATAGATTGTGATGATGGCATCGCCGATAAACCTATAATCTTTCCATGTCCCTCATCAATTCGGGACATCACAGCGTGTGAAGCCACCCCTGCCATACCACAACCAATGGCGCTGCCTATCATTGCTAAGCCCATGGCGAAAACAGGACCAACAACCGACAAATCAATCATTATGTACCTCTATATCTCATAATAATATCTTAAGAAAACCTCGAAGAATCAGTTCTTTAGTTATCTTGTTTATAATTTAATTTTTCCAAAGATCACGAATTCTATCAAACCGTAGAATTATTACCTAAATCTATCCCTAGGAATCCACAACCTTATGGCATACTACTTTCTTTAAAGGATGTAGGAGTTTCCCTCCCCCATCAAAACTATAGTGATACCACTCAATAAAGTTTAATCTAAGTCCATGAATCACTCCTCCCATAATAGAAAGAAGTATATTCACCGAATGACCGAATAAAATAATAACGAAAGCTATAGCAGGAGGGAAACGATTGCTAATCTGCACAATTGTTGTTCCTACCATAGCTCCTGCCAATCCCAATGCATAGATACGCAAATAAGATAGAACATCTGAGAATACCTGAATAATCGCAGTAATCTCATCAATACCGCTAACTCCACGTTGTAAAATAGCACCAGCAACAGCGAGACCTATACCTACAAATACTCCGTAATAACCAATTACCCCTCCAAGATCATAAGGAACATGAAATAGATAATGAATCAGAGATACCGATTGCAAATACAAAGGTAGATACAAATAGGCGCCGCACATAAAAATAATCCATCCTAGACCTGAATAACGCTGACGGATATAACGCAACATTCCTAGAGCCATATGAATCACCCCAACAAATAAAGCTAACTCCATTAGGATGTTATCGGTAAACTTATCATAGACAACGGCACGTGCTACAGTATCTCCACTAGATTTTTCTGTAGCGAGAAGAAACTCTTCTGGATTTTGTTTATCTTTTAACAAAGGATGTTCATTAACTAACTCCTTATACCCCTTAGGATGCTTATCTAGATAATATTCTGCTTTTTTCAAAGCCAACATATGGGTAAGAGAATACTCTCGTAAAGGATTTGAAGGACTTATAGAAATCCCAAAAAATGACATTGTCGCAAATCCCCAGAAAATACACCCCAATCCTAAAATAGAAAACATCTTCAAGAAACGCGCCAATGACTTAGAACCCTTAAGAGCACGACGCGCTTTAAACGTTATGAAAAGCGAGGTTGCTAAGAAAACAAGTCCATAACCACCGTCATTGACAATCATAGAGAAGAAAAAGAAAAATGAGATAAATACCCATAATGAAGGATCTTTATCTGAAGATGCCGGTGTATCATAAATGTTTACCAAATCTTCTCCGATACGTCCGAGACCACTATTTTCTAAATATGTAGGGACAATCTCATCAGGATCTGGAGCCACTTTATGTAAACAAATATCAAACTGGTTACATAGTTGTTCCAGTTCTTGAATACGATCAGATATTACCCATCCTGAAATAGAAAAAATCTTACCATCAAAGAGCTCCTCCACACTATCTTCAGCATGTCTTAATCGTTGTTCATTATCATAATCACAAAGCCCTTCAAGAACATCTTGACGATAAGCATAAAGTTCACAAATTCTCGATTTCTTAAGATGAATATTTCTTAAAAGAACAGATTCTTTAGATTGCAATTCGTTAACAGAATGGGGGGCATCGATCTCTGTGAATTGATCTTTTGACAAGTTAACTATACCAATCACAGCATAGTAATCGAAATTATATGCCGTAGATAAGTAAAAGACATTGGATTGCTCTACTTCTATATCTTGACCATCTACGTGTTTTCCATAGAAAAATCTGATTGTTAACCCAGTTTTCCTCGTAAATTCGACAATATCATCAGAAGAAAATGGCCCTAAAGGTTTAACTCTAAGAATCTCTTTCCTTAAAGCTTTCGTAGCTTCCGTCAAAGAGAGAATTTCTTGATGAAGAGAAAATACTTCCTCTAGTATCTGTTCAACAGTTAAATCCTCGGATTTTGACAAAGATAAGTCAGCCGAGGGATATTCTCTTTTCAGGCAGTTTAGAATTTTCAAACATTCAGAAAAACGACGTAATTTTTCAGAAGTAATAAATCTTTTATCAGAGATGAACTCAACTATTCCAAGTTCTCTACAAGCAGTAAAAAATTCTGATCGGTTTCTTCCAATAAAGAGATACTTATCAACATTTACGCGCATTCGGATTCCTCCTTACGCTGCTGTATCTTTTTCTTAGCCATTTTTACTTGGCCAACATCTGTAATGCTGCGATCACTTAAGAAAATCGCAATCTTCTTAATCATTCGTGTGGTCTCTGGAATCAGTTTCTTCTCAAAGAGATTTACACGAATGGATACATTTCTTAATTCTTCCTCTAGAATTCTTTGCTTTTCTGTAGCCACTTCAGAACGCACTTTATTAATTACAAACTCTCTGGAGTAGGCTACAAGGGTATCGATCCAAATAGGGGTATCTAAAACGGAATAAGAAGATTCTGATAGGATAATATTTCTTACTACAGGAACTTCTACTCCTGTAATATTTTCATAATCCTTTTCAACTTTTTCTATCCTGAAGCTATTTGTAATCGCATCAACATAAAGAGGAACACTATAAAGCTCCGCGAAAGCATAAATACTTTCCCTAGCTTCTTCATATGCTTGTATACTCTCACTAGCCTCTCGGACAGCATTAGAAACTTCCACTTGCAAGAGCGCTTTTTTTAATTTTAACGTCGGTAAATATGTTTCCAGACGCGAGAGTTTTACCTTCTCTAAACGATAGGCATTCTTTGTTAGCTTTATCTGTGAAGACATGACTTCGGCCAATACTTATTGATCAATTGTTCCTTTATTCCCACTTCTTCGGAATGGAAACTTTGGGCAAGAATTTTCCAACCAATGTCTAAAGCTTCTTCTAAAGGAATATTCACTTCTAAACTCATTAATCGTGTTTCGAAAAGCTCAGCAAATGCCAATAGCTTTTTATCCCAATTTGACAACTTAAAGCCCATAGACATTCTTTCAGCAGCTTTTCTAGAATCGGCATACAGCCGTATTAAGGAGTTTGCAAGATCTCCATGATCTTCTCTAGTTACCTTGCCAATAACTAATTGCTTCAAACGAGATAATGAACCAAACGGATCAATACGATTATTTTTCAGATAAAACTGTCCTTCTGTAATAAATCCAGTGTTATCAGGAACAGGATGAGTAATATCATCCCCGGGCATTGTAGTGACACTAATTAAAGTGATAGATCCACCGTTTGCTATATCCATAGCTTTTTCATAACGCAATGCAAGATCTGAATATAAAGATCCTGGATATCCACGGTTTGCAGGAATTTGATCCATAGTGATGGCGATTTCTTTTAAAGCATCTGCAAATGCCGTCATGTCTGTAAGTAAGACCAAAACATTTTTATTATGATCTACAGCAAATTTTTCAGCACAGGCTAAAGCCATATCAGGAATTAAAACACACTCTACAGGCGCGTCTACAGCTTTATGAATAAACATCACACATTTATCTGCAAATCCCAATCTTTTGGATTCATCAACAAAAAAGCTATAGTCAATGAACGTTAATCCCATACCACCGATAATTACAATATCAGCATCTGTTTGTGCTGCGATACGCATCAATAAAGCATTGTGATTCTCCCCTGAAGAAGAAAAAATAGGAATTTTTTGTGACTTAACTAAACAATTGAAGACATCAATCATAGGAATATTAGTTTTCACCATATCCCTGGGCACAACACGACAAACAGGATTAAATGTAGGTGTTGAGATTTCAATCGGATCACCGAAGCATTCTCCCTCACCATCAATCGGCTTACCTACACCATTTAAGCGTCTACCTATTAAAGATTCCCCATAAGTAACCTCCATAGAACGACCTAAAAAGATGACCCTATCTCCTGTCGACAATCCAGAAGTGCCTCCAAAAACTTGTAAAGTCACTTTCTTAGCATCAAAGCGCAAAACAGAAGCGTATGAAGATCTTCCATCTACTCTTTCGATTTCCGCTAATTCGCCTAAACGTGCTCCCTCAGCTTCTACGGTTATTAAGTTTCCTTTGATGTCGGTAATTTTTGTATATATTGTCTGCATAACCTTACGCTGTTTGTACCATCTTCGTCTCTAATAACCTAAGAACTATTTCCATCCCTTCTTTGTATTCTTCAGAAAGAAACTTCTGTCCATTTAAGGTTTTAATTTTACTTTGCAGTTCAAGGAAAAAACTCCTCGCATTATCGGGACAATCAAAGCTAAATTTCGCGTCAAAAATACGACTCATTAATGAAAATAACTCAATTTGCCGATCAAAGGGACAATAACAATCTACAGCATCAAAAGCATTCTGTTGGAGATAACAAAAGTCATATAACTCAGCTTTTAGGTAGATCTCCATATCATCCATGGGAATACCTTCTTCTCCGACGACTTCCATACGTTTACCAATTTCGGATCCTTCGCGAAGGAAGTAATTTGCTTTTTTAACTGCCTCTCCCCAACCTTGAATCTTATTCTCTAATATATCTCCAACTTGATCTAAATATTTTGACCAGGAAATCATCGGATCAATAGAAGGATAACGTCGAGCATCAGCACGAGCTTTTGAAAGACCACAAAAAGCTCCTACTACAGATAAAGTAGCTTGTGTTACAGGCTCTTCAAAATTTCCTCCTGCAGGAGATACAGCACCGCATATTGTCAAAGAACCTTCCGACCCATCTTTCATACGCACAGCGCCACCTCGTTCATAAAAAGCGGCTATTCTTGATGCTAGATAAGCTGGGAAAGCTTCTTCTCCTGGAATTTCTTCTAATCTTCCTGAGATTTCTCTTAATGCTTGAGCCCATCGCGACGTCGAATCAGCAAGTAAAAGTACATGTAGACCCATCTGTCTATAATATTCTGCAATAGTAATTCCCAGATAGATTGAAGATTCTCTAGCTGCCACAGGCATGGAAGAGGTATTACAAATAATACATGTCCTATGCATTAAAGACTCTCCGGTATGAGGATCTGTAAGGTGAGGAAATTCTTGTAATACCTCTACCACTTCACCAGCACGCTCTCCACATGCACAAAGAATAACAATATCTACAGCAGCATACTTAGATAAATGGTGCTGCAAAACTGTTTTTCCCGCACCAAATGGACCGGGGGTACAAAATGTCCCACCTTTCAATACAGGAATTTGCGTATCCAAGATACGTACACCTACGTCCATAATCTCATGACAAGGCACCTTATCTCCTTGAATAAATGCCTGCTTAATTGGCCATTTCTGAACCATAGTAAAGTTGTATTCCTTCCCATCCGCATCTCGAGCTTTAGCAACTACCGTATCAACGCTATAGCTACCTTCGGAAATTACCCAAGTAATGGTTACCTCTTTAAAACAAGAAAACGGCACCATAATTTTATGGTTAAAGTAACCTTCTTTCACAAAACCTAGAGCATCCCCACGAACAAGAACATCTCCTACAACAGCTTTTGGCGTATATTCCCACAATGTATGCTTACAAAGAGCATTAACATATTCTCCTCGTTTCAAAAAGAAACTACTCTCTGCCAATACCTGTAGACGGTTTTGCAATCCGTCAAAAATTCCTTGCAACAATCCTGGGCCTAATTCTGCTTCTAATAAGTGCCCAGAGAAAGTCACTAAAGCTCCTCGGCAAACGTCTTGAGTATCTTCAAAAACCTGAATTTTAACCTCTTGACCAACAACCTCAATAACTTCAGCTTTTAACCATGTGTCATTAACACTAACATAAGCAACTTCTCCTTGACGCACGTGTCCATCAAAACGCACACGCAATAAATTGCCGTAGGCCTCTACAACATATCCCTGAGTTGTTTGTCCTGAAGTTACTACCATGTGATTGCCTTTTCCATAGAATTAATAATGTTTTTGCCTTTCTCTAAATTTACCATACTATTGCGAATGGCAAATAAATATGCTGCAACCCTTGCTAAAACTGCATTTGCATCAAAATATTTATCCCGATACATCTCCTCAATTTTATGAAACTCGTAAAGAGACAGTGTACGGTTCAATGTATGAGGTAAACGTCCATAATCTTGTAATACATCACTCAAATCTGAAAATTCTTCTGGAAGCTCGTAATTAGGAGCATCTTTTTGCATCAAAACTTGAAGCACCACAGGATCAGAACTGTCTTCATCTCTTAATACATAAGAGACATCAAGTTTCATAACTCGAGAACGAAATCCTGCTAGAATAATGCGTAAATTTTGTTTGAACGTAAAATACGTGCGAAGGAACTCAGAAGAGCTATGTTGGTAATAGGATAGAAATTCCCTAACTAATGAAGAAAAGTTGTCTACACGCTCTTTAGAAGTCTTATATTGCAAGAGAAAGTCTTTAAAAAAATCCTCAAACTCACAATCATCTGACCATTGTTGAAGATTAACCATACCCTCAACATTCTCTTGTGTTACGATGCCATAAGAATGCGGTAGAGGTTTCCCTGACCAGAAAAATGCAAAATTTTCAAAATCAAAAAAACGTTTTAAGATGACGTAATATCCTAGATCTTGATTGGATAAATTTAAATGAAGTAGATCATCAAGAATATCAAAAGAATAAACGGGCCGAGACTCAGGAAGCTGAGGAAGAAAAAACGACGATAAAAAGTAGTATTGAGTCATGGCAATAACTCTAAAATTGGTTAGGACTCCGCATTTGAGAAAAAAACCTAAGAGCCCTGAAATATCATTTCACGAAAATCTTTTTGCAAATAACGCATTAAAAGATCAAGCAAGGTATCCGAACTAAGATCTAAAACCCAGTTCTTGTCTTCAACTTTTAATTGAACACCACCGACAAACTTCCCGATAGCCACTCCCTTACCTTTGAGTTTTGCTAATACGGATTTTCCTAGGAGTTCATTAACAGCTCTTGTCGCCACGTGTTTACCGATATAAGCTGTAAGATCCCCGGAAATGCCTTGGTCTTCTATAGCCTGTATCAACGCTGCAACAAGTTTAGCAGACACCTCAGGATCAGCTAAAGCATTGTCTAGCCATTCTGCTAAGGATTCTTTAAAGACTTTGTTTTCTACAGATTGTTTTAAACTTTCTAAGGAACGCTTTCCTGCTTGAACTAAAGCAGATTCTCCCTGTTTTAGCTTATTGTCAGCTTCTTGTTGAGCTGAAGCAATAACCTGAGCAGCTCGCTCCTGAGCTTCATCAATTATCCTTTTCGCCTGTTCTTTTGCATTACGCACAATGGCGTCCGCTTCATCTTCAGCAGGTTTTAAAGTTTCTATTC
The DNA here is from genome assembly GCF_042235055.1 of Chlamydia sp. 16-02. NCBI lineage: Bacteria > Pseudomonadati > Chlamydiota > Chlamydiia > Chlamydiales > Chlamydiaceae > Chlamydia > Chlamydia sp. 16-02. The sequence continues at coordinate 1,079,345 of NZ_CP114172.1, read as the reverse complement.
GTAGAGCATCGCAGATTTGCTTTAATTTGTCTTCTGCACCGAGATCTGCCATATTATTGCTACCATGAGAAAACAGAGTTTATCTTAAAAAAAATTTCGATTATAATTCAACTAATCCAACAGATTATAGCATTAGATCATTTAAATAAAATTAAATAAAAGATTTCCATGAAACTTCATGCTCTTATTTCTTTTCTGTTTGCTAGTTTTTCGCTCATAGCAAGTGCAAATCCTCAAACGCAAAGAACACCACAAAACAGCGCAAAACCGTCTCACAGACGTCTCTCAAGCGTTTCCCAAAGAAGAGCATTAAAAAGATCACAAGCTATTGTTCCCAATGAAATTGCTTCACGTTATATTGCAAAAAGAGCAAATAAAAACAGAAGAACAACACAGGCAGAAAAAGCAAAACACTTAGTTTCATGGGTTTCTTATTCTTGCGATGAGTATTCAATTCGCATTCCAAATAACTGGCAATGTATAAATGATAAAACACAACTCCCTGAAAAACTAGATGTAGTGTTTATTGGACAAGGAATAGGCTCGTTAACCCCTACGATCAATATTTCTCAAGAAATTACATCTAAAAATCAACCTGAATATATTGAAGAGATCCTTGCGTATCATAAAGCTAATGAAATGACGTTGGAATCTTCTGTATTCACTCATATTCAATCTGCTAACGGGGAATTTACTATTATTAAGACAGAAAAAAATTCTTCTTGGGGTAAGGTTTTTTGCCTACAAGGTGTTGCTGTCATCAACCATAAAGCCTATATTTTTACAAGCACAGCTACTTTGGATGATTACCCCAATGTATCTTTGATTTTTTTAAAAACTGTTTCTTCATTTAAGCTTTCAGAAAAAGAAGCAGCTTCTGGAGATGCGATCCTCGAAGAAGCCTTAAAAGCTCTTCAAACAGAAATAGAGTAGTATTCAGAATTTTCAAACTAAAGACGCATTCTCTTTATGTAAGACTTCTTTTTTAAGGGCATCGAAAATAAAGCGGATTGCTATTTTCTTCCCTTCAATAATTAAATTGAAAACCACAGGGAATCTTGAAAAGAGCAGTTGGAAAGGGACCTCTACAGCACTACCTTGAATAGAGACTGAGACAGTAGCATTTCCTAAGATAGGAGAGGCTTCATGAATCCTCAAACATAATGCAGCGAATTGACGAATAGAGTTTCGCATTGATGGGTCGAAGGTATATGTAGAAGAACAACAACTACAAGCTAGGACTTCCTCCAAGCTAAATACAGAAAAAGAAACTTCTCCTTCGCAGCAGCACGGACAGGAAAAAACAAGTAACGAGTTATGGTTCATCTTATCTTCTTTAATTTGCCTTTAAAGTACTTAACATCAACTCAAAGACAGTTTTTCTTACGCATCTTGGGCAGCTATTTGCTTAATAAATTCTGTAACCGCTGCTTCAAGAATTTGAGTATCACCAGAAAATATACGAATACCCTCAGCAAGTTTCTCAGTAGCCATAGCATCTTCATTCATTAAGAATCGAAATACGCTTTCTGTCAATTCAACAGGTTGAACATCTAATTTCTTAGCAGCTGTAACATCTAATTTTTTTGTAACCGGCGATTGATCCTTTTTCAATTCATCTAACAATTTCGGAGAAACTGTTAGCAAATCACATCCTGCTAGAGCTAATACCTGTTCCTTAGAACGGAAAGAGGCGGCCATGATTTGTGTAGGGATATCAAACTTCTTATAATATGTATAGATATTCGATACAGAAGCTACACCAGGATCAGCTTCTATAGAGTAACCCTCATCTCCATAAGCAGCTATCCACCAATCATAAATACGACCAACGAACGGCGAAATCAATGTTGCTTTTGCTTTAGCAGCCGCAATAGCCTGAATCAAATTAAAGACAAGAGTAACATTACAAGCAATACCTTGTTTTTCTAGAACTTCTACAGCTTGAATTCCTTCCCAAGTACCAGGAATTTTAACTAAAAGACGTTTCTTATCCCCACCAGAAGCAGCAAATAATTCACTTAGAAAAATAGCTCTTTGAATCATTGCTTCTGTATTAAAGGAAAGACGCGCATCAATTTCCAAAGAAACTCTACCTGGAATACAGTTAAGAATTTCTAAACCAAAATTCACCTGTATCTTATCTAAAACAAAAGTTAAAGTTTGAATATCATCGCCGTTTTGTCGAATTCCCCAAGCAATTGCTTCGGTTAGCAATTCTTGATACTTCGGCTCTTGCGCAACTTTAAGAATAAGAGATGGATTCGTCGTTGCGTCTTGAGATCCTGAAGACTTAACTAACTCTGGATCACCAGTATCACAAACAAGAACACTCAAGAGTTTTAGTTGCTCGAATTGGCTAGACATAAGCACCCTGTTATCACTATTCGTCTTTCGGTGAGGCTACCAAAAAAAAACATTACTATCAAGGAGGTTATGGATCAAAGCTTAACCTCCTATTCCGATCGTTAAAGCCTAAAGCCTAGCTAACAAGCGCATTCAGATTCGCTTACAAAGTCAAAAACAAGATCCTCTTGTTCTTTTTCCAAGTATTGCTTAATCCGCTTATGCGTATCAAACCCAGTACCACCAGGAATCATATGTCCCATAATGACATTTTCTTTGAATCCTAAGAGATAGTCAGTTTTACTACTACAAGCTGCATCAGTTAATACCCGAGTCGTATCCTGGAAGGATGCTGCAGAAATAAAGGATTCTGTACCCAATGAAGCTTTAGTAATTCCTAACAATACAGGAACAGCTTGAGCTGGTTTACCACCATCCTCTTCCGTACGTCTATTCTCTTCGTAAAACTCTTTCTTATTAACTTCTTCACCAAAGAGTAAAGTTGTATCACCCGGATCAGTAATGCGAACTTTCTGTAACATCTGACGAACAATAATTTCAATATGCTTATCATTAATGTCCACACCCTGTAGACGATAAACTTCTTGAACTTCGTTCACCAAATATTTCTGTAATTCACGAACACCACAGATTTCTAAGATTTCATGAGGAACAACTAAACCATCTGTGAGCTGTTGCCCTTTCATCACGTTATCTCCACGCTGAACAATCAAGTGTTTGGTCAACGGAATGAGATGTTCTTCTTCCATTCCTGTGATTTCATCACGAACAACAAGAATTCGTTTATTTTTCTGAATTCCTTTAAAGTCTACAACACCATCAATCTTAGCAATGTCTGCAGCATCTTCGGGTTTTCTGGCTTCAACCAATTCAGCAACACGTGGTAAACCACCTGTAATATCCTTAGTCTTAATTGCTCCACGAGGCAATCTCGCTAACAACATGCCTGGATCAACTTTTTGATTTTCTTCCACAGAAATAATAGCTCCAGAAGGAATCGCGTATGTTCCAACTAATTCTGTTAAACCAGCATCAGAGTAAATAGCAATTTGAGGGTGTAATTCTCCCCGATGTTGTTTAACAATAAGCTCGACTAAACCTGTATTTTTATTGACGACTTTTTCTGTAGAAATACCTTCCACTAAATCTTCATATTTTACAAAACCAGGTTTATCGCAGATAATTGGAATATTGTGCAGTTCAACTTCAGCGATTCTTTGACCTGAAGATACCTTTTCACCATCACCAACCAAAATCTTCACACCAAGCTCTACCGGATAAGTCTCTAAACTTTCTATAGATTTGGTACTTAAAAGTTTCTTGTATTCTTCTAAACTACGTCCTTCATCACGAACAACGTGAATGGCGCCCTTTTTGTTCAATACAAGGTGATTTCCATCTTGGCCTACAACAACACGAAGATCCATATACACCAAGATCCCATCATGATCCGTAACGATTTCTGGCGTGGAGGATGTCGCAGCAATACCTCCAAGGTGGAACGTTCTCATTGTTAACTGTGTTCCAGGTTCTCCGATAGATTGGGCAGCAATAATGCCTACAGCTTCCCCTAAACCAATCAGGCGACCGTTGGCGAGATTTAACCCATAACACTTAGCGCAAACACCGCGACGACTTTCACAAGTAAGCGTAGAGCGAATTTTAATACTTTCAATTCCAGCATCATCAATAAGCTCTGCCTGGGCAGATGTGACAACATCTCCGTTCTTAGCAAGAAGCTTGCTCTTATCCCCCGGTTGATAGATATCTTCAGATACTGTGCGACCATAAATACGATCTTTCAAAGGTAAAAGCTCTTCAGAACCTTGGCGAATCGCAGAAATCTCAATATGGTTCAATGTTCCGCAATCTTTCTCTGTAATAATTACATCTTGAGCTACATCAACAAGTCTTCGAGTTAAATATCCAGAATCCGCTGTTTTCAAGGCGGTATCCGCTAAACCTTTTCTAGCACCGTGAGAAGAAATTGAGTATTCAAGAACTGTCAACCCTTCACGGAAATTCGAAGTAATTGGAGATTCAATAATTGCTCCATTTGGCTTCGCCATCAAACCACGCAAAGCGCCTAACTGTTTTAACTGGGACTTATTACCTCGAGCTCCAGAGTCAATCATCAAGAATAAAGGATTATGCTTACTCTTTGCTTGTTTGCTGATCTCAACATAAAGAGCATCTGACAACAACTCAGAAACTTCCGTCCAAATACTAATAGTTTTGGAATGGCGCTCCCCATCCGTGATAATACCATCATCATATTGTTTCTTAACAACTGTAACTTTGTCGTAAGCTTCTTTAAGAATCTCACTCTTAATTTCAGGAATTCTAACATCCTTCAATCCCATAGAAATCGCAGCTTTCGTCGCTTGGATAAATCCTAAATCTTTAAGATCATCTAGAAAACGAACAGTAGCTTCAAGACCGACTTTCTTATAACATTGTAAAATTAATTCACTGATACGCTTACTTGGCATACTGTAATTTTGAAATCCTAATTCTTTAGGAACAATTCTATTAAACAGAACTCTTCCAGGAGTGGTTTCAATAATCTGACCATCAATACGTACTTTGATCTTTTCATGAATATGGATGCCGCGTCCAGTTTCATCACAACGATTATCTATACGTTCATCGAGAAATCCACCTGTATACAACGCTCGTAATACTTCAGTAACATCTCTAAAGATCTTAATTTTTCCGCCGTGATCTTCTGGGAAATATGTAGGATCCGCCATTAGATAGTAAATACCCAATGTCATGTCTTTAGAAGGCGTTGCAACAGGTTTCCCTGAAGACGGTAAGAAGATATTATCAGGAGCCATCATCAAAACCTTAGCTTCTAGCTGTGCTTCGATAGATAATGGCACGTGAACAGCCATTTGGTCTCCGTCAAAGTCAGCGTTGAAAGCTGCACATACTAACGGGTGGACACGAATCGCTTTACCTTCAATCAATACGGGTTCAAAAGCCTGGATTCCCAAACGGTGAAGCGTAGGCGCTCGGTTAAGTAATACAGGATGACCTTTAATAATTTCCTCTAAAACATCCCAAACTTCAGGAGCTCCGCGTTGAATCATTTTCTTAGCAGAACGAATAGTATAGACACTACCTTGATCTTTGAGTCTTTTAATGATAAATGGCTCGAATAATTCAAGAGCCATTTCTTTAGGCAAACCACATTGATTAAATTTCAATTCGGGGCCAACGATAATAACAGAACGCCCGGAGTAGTCGACTCTCTTACCTAATAGATTTTGTCGGAAGCGTCCATTTTTCCCTTTCAACATTTCAGAAAGAGATTTTAAAGGACGATTTCCTGCTCCCATTACAGGATGTCCGTGACGACCATTATCAAATAAGGCGTCCACAGCTTCCTGTAGCATACGTTTTTCATTACGAACGATCACTTCCGGAGTTTTTAATCTTAGGATAGCCTTCAAACGATTGTTACGATTGATGACACGACGATATAAATCGTTTAAATCAGAAGTAGCAAATCTTCCGCCGTCTAATGGAACTAATGGACGAAGATCAGGTGGAACAACAGGAACGCTTTTTAAAACCATCCATTCAGGATGATTAGAAGAGGAAACAAAACCTTCTATAATCTTTAACCGTTTAGCAAGCTTCATTCTAGCTTGCTGAGATTTTGTTTTTCGTAAACGATCCTTCAGCTCTTTTAATAAACTTTGAAGATCTTCTGATTTTAATAAATCATAGATAGCTTCTCCGCCCATTTTAGCTACAAAAGCATCTTTACCCCACTTCTCAATGACTTCTCGGTATTGAGCGTCATTTAAAAGCTGTTTCTTATTCAAATCTGTCTTACCTGGATCTATAACTACGTATTCTTCATAATAGATAATCCTTTCAAGATCAGATGCAGTCATCCCTAAGACATTACCTATTCTTGAAGGTGTAGTCTTGAAAAACCATATATGCACAATAGGCACTGCTAGCTCTATATGCGCCATACGTTCACGACGCACTTTAGAAAGAGTTACCTCTACCCCACAGCGATCGCAAACAATCCCTTTGTGTTTTATCTTCTTGTATTTACCACAACAACATTCCCAATCCTTTGTAGGACCGAAAATCTTTTCGCAAAATAGTCCACCCTTTTCAGGTTTAAACGTACGGTAATTGATTGTTTCAGGCTTCTTAATTTCCCCACAAGACCACTTATCGCGAATAGTAATATCTGAGGCAATTCCAATTTCTAATTTATCAAATAGCCCCTCTTTAGATAGAGTGACATTGTCTCGAGAACCTTCTACGAACATTATTGTTTTTCTCCAATAAGTGATTTATTAAGCATCTACTATCATAGGACGGACATCGAGTCCTAAACCTTGCATTTCTTTAATTAAAACGTTAAACGACTCAGGCGTACCTGATTTAAGAAGATTTTCTCCTTTAACAATAGATTCGTAAATCCTTGTTCGTCCAGAAACGTCATCAGATTTTACTGTGAGAATCTCTTGGAGCATATGAGCTACCCCATAAGCTTCTAAAGCCCACACTTCCATCTCTCCAAATCTTTGTCCCCCCATCTGAGCTTTACCTCCAAGAGGCTGCTGAGTTACTAGAGAGTAAGGCCCAATAGATCTAGCGTGAATTTTATCTGCAATCAAGTGGCTGAGTTTCAACATATAAATGTAGCCAATAACTACAGTATTATCGAATCTCTCTCCTGTCTTTCCATCGTATAGGTAAGACTTACCGTCTGCAGGCAATCCTTGCTCGATCATCATGTCCCAAATACGAGATTCTGGGAAACCTTCAAACACTGGAGTTTTTACATGAATACCAGCAGTTTTTGCAGCATAACCAAGATGTGTTTCCAATACTTGGCCTAAGTTCATCCTCGAAGGCACCCCAAGAGGATTTAAGATCATCTGTACAGTTTCTCCATTAGCCAAATATGGCATATCAGCTTCAGGAACAATCTTAGAAACAACTCCCTTGTTTCCATGACGTCCAGCCATTTTATCTCCAACCTGAAGCTTTCTTTTCGAAGCTACATAAACTTTAACCTGACGAATGACACCATGATCAAGATCAGCATCTCCTTCACGGATATGCTCAACTTCTGTTTTATAATTGACTTCCAAACGTTGTAAAGAAGTCTCATAATCAGAAAGTAGACCTTTTAAGACATCGTACATTTCACAAGGAGGCATAAGAAGATCGACTAAAGTCTCTTGTTCAAGAAGCTCTATAGTCTCCTGATCAAATATTGTACCTTCTTGAACCAAAATATCCGCTGTACGACGATGAATAATCGAAGCTGGAGCTTTCTCATTAAGTAATAACGCTCCGAGTTTCTCACGATATTCAATCTTCAATACTGAAATTTGATTTTTATAACCCTTCTGTAAGTCTTTTAAATGAACCGCTTCTTCTACAAGTTCATCATCACTCTTAGAAAGCCTGTCTTTTCTACTAAAGACCTTAACATCCATGACGACCCCTTCTGTCCCTGGAGGCACTGTCAAAGAAGCGTCTTTAACATCAGCGGCTTTCTCTCCGAAAATAGCTCTTAGTAGACGTTCTTCAGGAGCAAGTTCTGTTTCTGATTTTGGAGTGATTTTACCAACAAGAATATCACCTGGTTTTACTTCAGCACCAATCCGAATAATTCCGTCTTCACCTAAGTTTGCTAAAACTTCTTCAGAAACATTAGGAATATCACGAGTGATCTCTTCTTTTCCTAATTTTGTATCTCTAGCTGTCAGTTCGAATTCTTCAATATAAATCGAAGTATAGGCATCTTGCTTAATGAGTTTTTCAGAAATAATAATCGCATCTTCAAAGTTGTAACCATACCATGGCATGAAGGCAACCAAGATGTTCTTTCCTAAAGCAAGTTCCCCTTGATCTGTAGCAGGACCATCAGCAATAACATCACCCTTAACCACTACATCTCCAACACTACATAAAGGTCGTTGGTTGATGCACGTACCTGAATTTGATCTTAAGAACTTTTTAAGATCATAAGTACGCTTCAATGTAGGGTTATGCTTAGCCGCAACAACTATCTTATAACCGTCAACATAGTCAACAATTCCGTCTTCTTCAGCAACAACAATAGCCCCAGAATCTTTAGCGGCACGAGATTCTAATCCCGTTCCAACAATAGGAGCTTCTGTTTTTAACAAAGGTACAGCTTGACGTTGCATATTCGATCCCATGAGAGCACGGTTAGCGTCATCATGTTCTAGAAATGGAATCAAACCTGTAACAATAGATACCAATTGTTTCGGAGAAACATCCATATGTGTAACAGTACTCGTATCAGCTTCAAAAGCCTCTCCACGACACCTTGCCCAACATACAGGGTCCACAAACATATTATATTCATCTAAAGTTGCTGAAGCCTGAGCAATCACACATTCTTCTTCAACATCAGCAGTCATGTATTCGATTTCATCGGTGACAATACCATCTCTAACAATGCGGTAGGGAGTCTCAATAAATCCAAATTCATTAATTTTTGCGAAAGAAGATAGAGAAGTAATTAAACCAATATTCGGTCCTTCCGGAGTTTCAATTGGACAAATACGTCCGTAATGGCTCGCATGTACGTCACGAACTTCAAATCCGGCTCTTTCCCTATTTAAACCTCCAGGACCCAAAGCTGATAAACGACGCTTATGCGTTAATTCCGCTACGGGATTAGTTTGATCCATAAATTGAGAAAGTTGAGAACGACCAAAAAAGTCTTTCAAAACACTTGCAAGACCTTTTGCTGAGATGATCTTTCCAGGAATTAATGTATCGGAAGAAAAATCAAACAGATTCATTCTCTCGCGAACAATTTTTTCCATTCTAGCCAAGCCTGAACGACATTGGTTTTGAATTAATTCCCCTACAGAACGTACACGACGATTCGCCAAATGGTCAATATCATCAATAGAAGCTTTTTCATCACCCATTTTTAAACGGATAAGATACTTTAAAGCACCAATAACATCTTCTTTTCTCAGAGTAACTTGTGATAGAGACTCATCATCCATTGGGAATCCGAGTTTTCTATTCAACTTATAACGACCTACTCTTCCTAAGTTATAGCGCTTAGAATCAAAGAATAGACGCATAATTGTAGATCTAGCATTCGCTAATGTTGCAGGTTCACCTGGACGCAATCTCCGATAGAAATCTTTTAAAGCAGCTTCATAAGAGTCTGTTGGATCTTTTGCCAACATTTTGATGATAGGGTGATTCTCATCTGCCTCTACAGCTATTTTTAAAGTTGAAATATCCGCATCCAGCATGCGTTTTAACATTGCTGTACTAAGTTTTTCACCAGCTTTTCCATAAACCAGGGAAGAAGCCTCATCAAGAACATTGTCGGCTAAAATCTTACCAACTAAAAGAGTAAAATCTTTTTCACTCTTTAAGGAGCGTTCTTCTATTTGGAAAAATTCTTCAATAATATCAGCATCAGATGAATACCCTAAAGCACGAATAAACGTCATAGCTAAAATCTTGCGACGACGTTTTTTTCTATCAATATGGATATAAATTAAATCATTGATATCAAAAATAGCTTCTAACCAACTACCTCGATAAGGAATAATTCTAAAAGAAAATAAAATATTTCCTTTGGAATGCTTTTCCTGTTCAAAGTTAATTCCTGGAGATCTGTGTACTTGAGAAACAACAACTCTTTCAGCACCGTTAATAATAAAGGTACCTTTATCCGTCATAATGGGTATAGTTCCCATATAGACTTCTTCTTCTTTGATTCCTGTTTCATCAGTCAAACGGAAACGAACTTTTAAAGTTACGCTATAGGTGATTCCTCTACGAATACACTCATCAGGGGAGTATTTCGGCACACCCAAGTTATAAGACAGATACTCTAAGATAGTAGCTTCGTTATAAGATTTAATTGGAAAAATCTCTCTGAAAACTTCTTCCAGGCCGACATTATCGCGCTCTTCCGCAAGCTTCCCAATCTGAAGAAATTGCTTGTATGACTTAATTTGAATTTCAATAAGATTTGGAAGATCTAAGATATCTTCCTTTTTTTTGACGCTAACCCGCTCCGGGCATTTGAACATGCGAGCTCTCCTAAGACTATTGTGATGCCAAAAGACTTCCCTTAAACAAGCCTACGTATGCCTGTTAAGGGAGTATTACGATTGTATACATGATAAAAAAAGAAAAGAAAAATCTTATAGATTTTTCTTTTCTATAAATTACAAGCCTTTAAAAGAAGCTTTTGCTCCTGCATCTTGTAATTTTTTAACAGTATCCTCAGCATCAGACTTAGAAGTTTTTTCTTTAACAGTTTTAGGTAAGCCTTCTGTCATTTCTTTAGCTTCTTTTAAAGCTAATCCAGTAACTTCTCGGACAACTTTTAAAACGCCGATTTTTTTATCTGCAGGAACATCTTCTAAGGTCACAGCAAATTCTGTTGACTCAGCAGGAGCGGCATCACCACCTCCAACAGCAGCGCCAGCAGCAACAGCCATCATAGGAGCAGCAGCAGTGACATCCCATTTTTCTTCTAACAATTTTTTTAAAGCAGCTAGTTCTAATACTGTTAAGTTGCTTAATGTCTCTACTAAAGTTTCCAAACTTTGTGTCGTCACTTTTGTCACCCTTACTTAATTTGAGAGTTTTAACATTCTTCTTAGTTTTTTTGTGTTTTCTGGTCGATACAGGAGATAACACCAGAAAGAGCTGAGCCCATAATTCCAACAACCTGAGACATAGGAGCAGCTAACAATCCTACAATTTGTTGTCTCAATTCTTTTACTGAAGGTAATTTGGCAACAGCCTCTACTTCCTTACCCGACAAGTTAGCGCTATCAATTCGCCCGGCGAGAAAAACTAGTGAATCATTATGTTGTTTATTAAAATCTAATACTTGTTTTGCTGCAGAAACAGCATCATCATAAGCAAATACTACGCCTAGATGTCCTCCGGTATCCGAAGAATCTATGTCAAAACCAGCACTTTCCATGGCTTTGAAAAAAATTCTTTTTTTCAATATTTCAAATTCTGCAGAAACTCCTGAGAGTGAATTGCGAAACTCTCTAGAATATGCCGCTGTAAATCCAAGATATCTTAATAAAATAAAACCTTGGGATGCGGAGATTTTCTCTTCCACCTCTTGAAGGAGTAATTTCTTTTCTTCTTTCATTTTCCCTCTTGAATTAAGACGCCATTAACTCTCTAGTATCTATAGAAATACCCGGCCCCATAGTTGAAGAAACGGTGAATGATACTAGATACTGCCCCTTAGCTGCCGGCGGCTTAACTTTGATTAAAGCAGAGCATAAAGCTTCGATATTTTCTTTAAGAAGGTTTCCATCGAATGATAGCTTACCTACACCAGCATTACATACTCCGGCGCGATCTGCTTTAAATTCAATTTTTCCTTTGCGTAACTCAACTATAGCTTTAGTTACATCCATAGTTACTGTACCAGCCTTAGGTGTAGGCATAAGATTTCTAGGTCCTAAAACCTTACCTAATTTCCCAACTTCACGCATCATATCTGGAGTGGCAACAGCAACATCAAAATCGACCCAACCACCTTTGATTCTTTCAACAAGATCATCACTACCCACGAAATCTGCTCCGGCGTCTAACGCCTCTTTAGCCTTTTCTCCAGCAGCAAATACAAGAATTTTTAAAGTCTTTCCTGTGCCATTAGGCAAGGAAACAGATCCACGAATTTGTTGATCACTTTTCTTTGGATCTATACCCAATTTGATAGATACGTCAACAGTTTGATCAAAGCGCACTGTGGGGCATTGTTTTAAAATGTCTATAGCTTCTTGCAAAGAATATGACTTTGAAAAATCATAGCTTTTTAAGATGCCTCGTATACGTTTTCCATGTTTTGTCATAATTATGCAGCCCTATTACAATTTACTCGACGTCTATACCCATACTTCGGGCTGTTCCTTCCACCATGCGTTTTGCTGAATCAAGAAGAACGACGTCCATATCTTTCATTTTTTGTTCGGCAATAGCTGTCACCTGTGCCTGAGTCAATTTTCCAACTTTATTTCTGTTAGGAATTTTAGATCCAGACTCTAGATTCAATGCCTTTTTAATCAAAGAAGACACGGGAGGTTGTTTGGTTATGAATTTAAAAGTTTTATCTGAATAAACAGTAATTACTACTGGCAATAGATCTCCAGGACGATCTTGTGTTGCAGCATTAAACTCTTTGCAAAATCCCATAATATTTACGCCAGCAGCACCTAAAGCAGGTCCTATTGGAGGAGCTGGATTGGCTTTACCACCAGGAATTTGCAGTTTAATTAACTTAATTACCTTTTTATTCGACATACTAAACCTTACTCTATCTTGACGCCCCTCTATGAATAAAGAGGAAGAAACGAAAAACTAAAATTATAAGAAGATAGAGAATAAGAATACACAGATTTTCTTACTCTTACTCACTTTCTTGTTCTAGAGCAACCTCTTCCACTTGCCAAAACTCTAAATCATCAACACGAGTTTCTCTTCCAAAGATGGATACCATGACGCTGAGGCGTCCCTTATCATGGAAAACTTCAGAAACGACACCAATGAAGTTTACAAAAACACCGTCATTAATTTTGACTCTGGAGCCAACATCAAATTTATGTTTTTGTACAACACCGGCTTTCTTCTCTTCGATATCCTTTAAAATGTTTCTTACTTCATCTTCAGATAAAGCTAGAGGAACTCCTCCACCTAAAAATTCAACAACGCCGGGATTATTTTTTACATATAACCAAGACTCATCCGTTAGATGCATTTTAATTAACAAGTACCCCGGCCAGATGAACTTCTCAACTACCTTATGTTCACCTTTTTTTACTTCCATAACGTTTTCTATAGGCAAGACAATTTCTTGTATAAAATCCGTCATTCCAGATGATTCTTTAAAATCTTCTAAAGCTTTTTTAACTTTTTTTTCTTGAGCCGTAAAAACTTGAACGACATACCACTTAAACATGCAACTAACCAAACAAAAAGCCTGTTATACTACTTAGCAACGTAAGTAGCTTACGAAACACTAGATCCACACAATATATAGAAAAGCCTAAGCCAAAAATACTTGCTATCACGATTTTAACGTATCTTTTCAGATCACGCTTACTGACCCATTCAATTTTTTTAATTTCGTCTAGAAAGCCAGCTCCTGCTTGCTTTTTAGCTTTAGAGATTTTTTTAGAGAGTGTCTCTTGGTGATTGCGTTGTTTCATAAGCGAATTTCTAGATCAAAAATTAAGTCTATACGGGTGCGAAGGGAGTCGAACCCCCGACCGGCGGCTTTGGAGGCCACTGCTCTACCAGCTAAGCTACACACCCAAAAAAGCATGATTGAGACCAGCAATCTCAATCATGCTTATAAATTTACCTATAATTAGGCAATAATTTTTGAAATCGTTCCAGCGCCAATTGTACGACCACCTTCACGAATAGCAAATCTCATGCCTTCTTCTAGAGCTACTGGGCTAATTAATTGAACATCGAATTCAACGTTATCGCCCGGCATAACCATTTCTGTACCCTCTGGAAGAGTTACAACACCTGTTACGTCTGTTGTACGGAAGAAGAATTGTGGTCTGTATCCAGTGAAGAAAGGTTTATGGCGTCCGCCTTCTTCTTTTTGTAGGATGTAAACAGTACCTTTAAATTGTGTGTGAGATTTTACACTATTAGGCTGGCAAATAACCATACCACGTTCAACATCATTCTTACCGATACCTCTGAGGAGCAAACCAACGTTTTCCCCTGCTTGACCTTCTGGAAGTTCTTTTCTAAACATTTCCACGCCGGTAACAATAGTATCTCTAGTATCTCTTAAACCAACAATCTGAACTTTATCACCAACTTTAACAATTCCACGCTCGATACGTCCTGTTACTACAGTGCCACGACCAGAAATAGAGAATACGTCTTCGATTGGCATTAAGAAAGGCTTATCAATTTCACGCTCTGGTGTAGGGATATTGTCATCCACTGCCTGCATTAATTCACGAATCTTTTCAACGTAGCTCGCGTCGCCTTCTAAAGCTTTCAAAGCAGAACCACGGATAATTGGGCAACCTTTGTAACCTTTCTCTTCTAGAAGTTCAGCTAATTCCATTTCAACTAAGTCTACAAGCTCAGCATCTTCTTGAGAAATCATATCAATCTTGTTAAGGAAAACAACGATATAAGGAACACCCACCTGTCTTGCTAAAAGAATGTGCTCTTTTGTCTGAGGCATAGCACCGTCAGTAGCTGAAACAACGAGAATTGCTCCGTCCATCTGAGCCGCACCTGTAATCATGTTTTTAACATAGTCGGCGTGACCAGGACAGTCTACGTGAGCGTAGTGCCGGTTAGGGGTTTCGTATTCAACGTGAGATGCGTTGATAGTAATCCCTCTAGCTTTTTCTTCAGGAGTATTGTCAATAGAACTGTAATCGCAAAAATTAGCCAACCCCTCTGCTGACAGCGCACGTGTAATCGCAGCTGTTAGCGTAGTTTTACCGTGGTCAACGTGTCCAATGGTCCCTATATTGATATGGGGTTTATTACGTTGAAAAGTTTCTTTTGACATTTCAGAATCCTCATTAAATTAGTTTTACTCCAACCATTGCTTCTGCCCAGAATAGGAATTGAACCTACGACCGCTTGCTTACCATGCAAGTGCTCTACCACTGAGCTATCTGGGCCTATATTCACTGTTTCATAATGGCTCAGAGAATTGCCTAGTCTATGTCACTTATTTTAAAACATCAATAGAAAACAGTTAACGATGCCTGTATACAACTCTAGCTTTTGTTAGATCATAAGCTGACATTTCAACGGTAACGCGATCTCCAACAAGCAAACGGATATTACTCATACGCATTTTACCGCATAAATGAGCTGTGACCGGCATGCCATTCTCTAATAATATTTTGAAATGCATCCCGGGAAGGAGTTCTTGCACCCTACCCTCAAGCACGATAGTGTCTTCTTTTTTTGCCATGTATTAATTATCCTTAAACAAAATCCTCTCGGCCACAGACATCTTAATATTAAAGATTGGCCAGACGGGCAGATTTGGTCTTTTTAAAGAATAGAGCTTAATCCCATTCCGCTCCATCCATAAATGCAGCAGAATTATATTCAGTGTGAAGAAAAAGTCAAACGCCTTTCACGGATATTCGAAATATTATAAAAAATTATTGAATGCTTAGGATCAAGTGAGAAAATTTATTACAATATTTACAACTAAAATCAATTTACTTTACTATGTAGCGACTTAATTATCTTTAATAAATATAGAATGACATCTTCTGTTGCTTTTAGAGCTCCTTCTCCTAGTAGCTTGGAGAGTGTGGTAAGCATGCAAAATCATAGTGAATCCGATAGTGAAACGGATATCCCTATAGAGAACCCTCAGCTACCTGACAGCAAGATTAATGGAATTGCTATATCCTCTTCTATCCCACCCCTATCTTCTTTAAAAATTTTACCGTACCGACCTTCTCCAAAAACATGTTTAGACCATGTGCGTTCTGTAGGAGAAAAAATTAGTTCCTTCTTAAGGGATAATTGGAAATATATTCTATTATATATTCTTGCCTGGGCTCTAATATTAGCTTGCCACCATACTATGGCGGTAACCTTAACCATATGGCTAGGCATTGGGCTAGGCATTGGGGTGATTTTCGGTATTTTTACCGCCAATGTTTTAGATAGAAAAAATAAGTATAAGAATACGAATAGTCTTTGGAATTTGATGAATTATGGGTTACAACAACTCGACCCAAATGGAACGCGTCAAATTCTTTTGGCTACAATTATTGCCTCTATTTCTGCTCTAATTTATGCCATTCCAGAGGCTGTTGGAATCACCATTGGTGCTTGCATAGGGAACCAAATTAGTATTCTCACCTGTTATGGATTGCGCTTAGGAGATGATGATAATTACGTGGCGGATCAAGAAGCTTTTGATAAAAAAGTAGCAAATATTCAAAAAGCAATTAATCAATATCAATTAATTAAAAATCAAATGATCATGCAAAAGCAGATTTCTGCAATTGCAGCACAACAGAATAATCCTCAAATGACCAGTGCGTTACATACTCTGCAATTAGAGATGAATGCGCCTTTACCTTATGTATTCGATGTGCCTACAACACAATATCAGGATCGCTTACATTTCAGTGATCCTGATATTGTTATCGCCTCAGCAAATCAAAGAATTCTTGCCCTATCGCAAACTTTAACCTATCTAAGACAAGAGCCTAATCGTGTTGTTGAGGAATAGTTTTGGAACCCTCTGTATGCCCATTACACCATTCTGGATGTTTGAAAAAACAGCATCGTATTTCACAGATGCTATTTCCTGAAAAATTTCATAAAGATGTGTTATACAACTCTCTTTTAGATATCGGATCACAATCCAAAACTTTCGATAAAAGTAAAATCACAAGAGAAAACCTTGTATTAGGCTGTCAGAGCGATTTATATCTATACGAGATACATCAAGAAGGTCGGTTATTCTTTTTCACCTATACAGAAGCTTTAATCTCGTCAGGAATTGCTGCACTATTTGCTGAGGTATATTCTGGAGAAACACCTGTTACTATATTAACATGTAAACCGGTATTTTTTGACCAACTCAGCCAATATCTATCCATTGGAAGGATAAATGGTGGAGAATCTCTATATATGCGTATGAAGCAAATCTCCGTACGTTATCTAAAATCTTCAGAATAGATGATGGATATCACTTGCTTGTCAGAAGGTTATATGCTATTATCCGTTCTCTTAATCACGGGGCAGTAGCTCAGCGGTTAGAGCCACGGACTCATAACCCGTTGGTCACAGGTTCGAATCCTGTCTGCCCCATGTTCTTTTTATTCCTATGCACAACTCTCTTTTTTACATTAGTTTCCATACCACTCTTTATTTTAACTCGTTCATAGTGTTTGACTTATAGAGAACATCTGATCTAAAATCTCCTGGGTTTTAAAAACTTATTATTACTTTTATGAGACTAACAGCCAACGTGATAACCACAGGTAACTCACTCAATAATCACAGGGAATCGCACTGGTAAATTAGTTTCAAAAACATTTTCTAAAATCATATATTATTATTTAGGAGATCTTATGGAGCCACCTACCAACCTCCCTCCTCCGCCTCCCTCACTTCCTTCGTGGTTGTTAGAACAAGCCGGAGATGCAGGTATAAAACATACTGAAGAAATATCCAGAACCCCCCCCCCCCCCAACAAGAATTTCTAAAATTCTATCTTCTAAAATTACCTGCATTGCAGCTGTAATCTTTGCTTTATTAGGCGTAATAGCATGCATCATAGGAGCCGTACTCTTTCCTATGCACCCTAACTTTATTGTTATCGGTGGTGCAATACTTTCATTAATTTCTATTGCATTGGTATCTGCTTTACTTGCCCACGGGAAAAAAGAAGAGAGAGCCCTTCGTATAGAATTAGAAGCATCGGACGCTAAAATAGATCAACTACTAGATCAGTATAATCAGCTTGTTGATGAATATAACGATGATAGTGATGACGATGATGACGAGGCTATTGAAAGACTCACAGCAGATTATAATGCATTAGCTCAACAGTATAACGATCTCCTTCAGCAATATAATGAATTACAAGATGAAAAAGGTTGGAGTGAAGATGAATTAGCAGATGCTAATGCCCAACGAGCTATTCAGTTAGAACAACAAAATGCTGATCTACAATCCCAAAACAACGATTTACAAGAGAAAAATACCGAACTACAAAATAGCTACGGGGCACTATTTTTAGAAAAAAGTGAGGCGGATGTACGGATTCAAGAACTTTCTGAAAATTGCGAACAGTTACAATCTGAAATATCTGATTTAAAAAATTTAATAACAGAGAAAGAAGCCGAAATCGCCGTGGAGAAATCTCAAAGTGAGACCCTGCTCTCCAAATCACAGAATTTAGAAGAAGAAATCACTCGTCTTCAAATGCTGATAGGAGAAAATAAAAGCTCTTCACAAAAATTACAATCACAACTCGAACAACAATTAACAGCTCAAAAAGAATTAGTTGAAAAAACTGAAAAGGCTCTAAAAGCATCAAAAGAAGAAAAACAAAAACTTGAAGATCTATTAAAAGAGGCTGTAGGCACATCTACGGGCATCACACAACAACATCGAATCCTAGTAGAATCCTCAAAAAATAAAGTTGAAAGCTTAGAAAAACAAGTAGAGCAGCAACAGTTAAAAGTAGAGACTCTTCAACAACAGTTAGAACAAGAGAAAATAAAAGTAAAAGAGCTAGAAACACAGCTAGAAAGCCTTAAAGTCAAAACAGAACAGGAAATTAAAGAACTTAAAGAAAAAATCTCCAAATTAGAAAGTGATAAGAGAAATCTTCTTACTGCATTAGAGACATCTCAAAGCAACGTGAACCGTTTACAAGAAGAAATCACCAAACTAAGAGAAACCTTTAATACAACATCGAAAGCATTACAGAATGAAAATGCTAAACTCAAAAAAGAAGTTAGTGATCTACAAACACGACTATCCGTCTATACATCAAATCAAAATCTAATTTGTGAGAAAACTGTTAGAACTGTCAAAGTACAACATACGGTAACTGCTAAAAATAACGTCCAGAAAGTTGTAAGAACAACTTCACATCCTGTAACTGATTGGGAACAGAAAACAGTAGTTATCAACATGCAAGCTTTTGATAAAAAATCTCTAAAAGCTTCCAAAAAATCTTCAATAACATCAAGCTCATCTGGACTCGGAAGCGCGCCAACAGGGCCTTCTGAAGGCAAAACATCGCCCACAAGTGAAAAGCCTCCTGTGCCACCAAAACCCAAAAAATCAAAATTTTTCAGATTTTTCCGCTCTAAACAATAAATATCCAAGGCCTCTCATACATTTGTGAGGCCGTTTTTATTATAAAAACGCGCTGAAGTATATCTCTAAGTCAATCTTACTGTTTGACTTAATAGAAATTCAACCCCTAGCATTTTATCAATTTGCAAACAATTAGAGTATGATACTTATGGGAATCGCTGTTAATCCAGAATCTATACAAGCAGAAAATAAACTACCTATCCCAGAACATCGCGTATCAAGAACTTCTAAAGTTGTAGAATATACTCTTATAGCTCTTGCTGTATTGTTAGCCTCGTTAGGTATCATTGCATGTTCTATAGGAGCAGCTCTTACACCTCACTTGCCCATGCTGGTTATTATCGGAGGCACCCTTTTATCGCTAATTAGCTGTTTTGTTCTTGGAGTATTGCTTGTGCGTCTCAGTAGAAAAAATTTTGAATTAGAGAATAAAATTGATTCTTTATTAAAAGATCTCGAAGAATGTACTAAAAATCAAGAATGCTTATTACAAGAAAATGCTGATATAAAAAGTTCGCTTGATGATCTTATTGATAAGCACAATCAATTTGTTAATGAAATGAGTCATTTGATCGATCAATACGATACTAATCAGTCTTCATAGAATAAGAAAGATATAACAAAGCCTTGCATTATTTTACTTAATAAGAACTAAATTTATTCTTCCTGTTTGACTTATAAAACCGCTCACCTTATTATTTTTTAGATTTTTGAATAACAACGGTTTACATGTCATGACGCTGATTAACAATTCAGAAACCACAAAAACAAATAACTCTCTACTCCTCACCTCCACAGAACGCTACACATCAAAATATGCTAAAGCTATCGAATATACTCTTATGGCTTTAGTAGTTTTATTAGAATGCGGAGCTATTGCTGGATGCATTGCTGAGGCCATTCTTCAACCCTCTCTACCTATGATAATAATCTTTAGTATCATATTGCTATCCTTGCTTAGTGGACTTGGGCTTGTTGCATTACTTGCCTATATGCGTAGAAAAAATACAACTTTAGATAAAAGAGTAGCTGATTTGGAACAACGAACTTCTCAGGAATCATCAGAAAAAGTTAAGGAGTTAGAACGTCGAATTGATATTCTAGCCAACGATTATAACGGATTAAAATTAGATATGGGTAAAATCACTTCATAATAAGAATTTCATGATTTAGGATCCTATACAAAAATTCAAAAGGGCGCTAAAAGGCTATTTTGAAGCTCTTTTCTTTCATATGAATCGACTAATATTCTCATCGAAGGAAAGAGCTGAAACTGCTCTTATTGTTTGACTTATATAAATCTTCTGTCTAATATGTCTAGGTTTGTAAACAGGTAACTTATCTTCATGCGACAAACAATTTATTCAACATCTGCTGATTTATCACGCGAAGACTCTACCCCCCCCCCCCCCGACGGGAATTTATAAGACCCTGAAGTCAAGGATAATTCTTGCTCTAATCGTGTTGTCGACATGTTTGGCATTGGCGGCATGTATAGCAGGAACAACTATTTTTTCTACACCACCAAAATTTATTGTTATAGGTGGAATATCTACCGCTCTAATCAATATTCTCTGTTTATGTATATTAATCCTATTGACACGCAATTCTGCGGTTAATCTGCATAGAGATGTGGATATTAAGTTGTACCTGTTATCTCAACACTATAGGAACTTCATCAACGAACATGATGCTTTTGTTGAAGAATATAATGCTTTCCTAGATGAATACCGGCTCTACACTATAAGCGAGACAATAACTAATTACCAATCTCACCTCATAGAACAACCTGAAAAAGGATCTAAAAAAATGAGAAATAGAAAATAAAATCTTTCTTGAAAACAAGGAAAGATCACATCTAAATAATCTTTTCAAAAAAGGTTTCCTCCTCTGGAGGAGACCTTGTCTTCATGTTGCCCGTATTTATAAGTCAGTCATATTATTTGACTTAATAAAGAAATCTCCCTTATCATCCCCTCAATTTAAATAATAAGGTGTTATTGTTATGCAAATAACAAATAATGAAGAGTTTAATAAGATTTCCAGTCTAAAACCACTAACCCCCCCCCCCCCAACACGTTATGTTAAAGTAGCTTCCTACTTAACAATCATACTAGCCCTAGCAGGCATCGCTGCTTGCATTACCGCAGCTATACTCTTCCCCTCACTATCCTATCTTATTATCGGCGCACTTCTTTCTGCATTAGTCTCCGTTTTACTCATTGGTAAAGTTATTCTAAGCATACATGATGACAATGGAAGCATTACCAACGGGATATACCATATAAGAGATGAAGCAAATCAGTTGAAACATCAACAAAATAGAATGGCAGCGGATATCAAGGATTTCAGTCAAAAACATTTAGAGCTTAACAAGCAATACTTCGAAAACAAATCTGAGATTCGGGACGAGATAGATGCATGCAAGAATCTCCTGAAAAATGCTAATACCGCCTTCAACGGATTGAAAACTATGATACAAGATAACCAGTATTGCTTTGCATTTATAGCAAAGCAAAAAAATATTCCTATTTCTAAAAATCCAACTCAAAAAAACTAATCTTAAAGCAATCTTCACAATTAAAATTATAGGGTAACTCTATGACTGTATTAAATACCTCACACGGCATTATAGAAAATTCACAGGAAACAGAGATATTCTTCGATTGGATATCGAAAACTTTTTTGATCTCTTCTAATAAGATTACTATATACCTGGTCTGTTTAGTGGCTTGCTTAGGAATTGCCTTAGCAATAGCTTCGGCTGTACTTTTTCCAACAGTGCCCTGCTTTATCATTGTTGGAAGTACAATTTTGGCTTTACTTTCTTCTATTGTCTTATGCGGATTATTACTCTATTTATGGAAAATGTGTCCTAGACAGGAACTTCAGGACTTGATTACTGAAAAAATGAGAATCGAGCAGAAACACAATTCGCAGGCTACAGACTATGATGGTCTCAATACAAAATATAAAGAATTTATACTTGCATATAAGCCCGCTTTTTTCCTACTTAAGGAGGAAATAAAAGAGGTTCCAATATCTTGCCGAAGAGGATTAATGGCTCAAATAACCTATCATAAAGAAGATTTGGAACAACAAAGAGAAATAATAAAACCTTTCTTAGATAAAAAAGGTATCCAAATTAAGAAACTCGAAAACTCTTAATCCACAATAAACTTACATTCTTTACGAAAACCCTATCCTCTATTACAGCTTGAATGCGTATAGTATTTAACTTAATAAAGAAAGTAGATCTATTCTTGGATTAATAATAAAGTGACGCCCCAAGCGTCGCATTAAAGTTACCGCCTGCGTCGCCATAGCTATGTTTTCTTCTACTCTACCCTCCCTTACATTATCAGCGGAGCTCTCACAGGACTAATTTCCATCATATTCTTATGTGTAATTATTTTATACATGGTTAAAGAACGTTTGACCACTCAAATAGAAATGAAACAATTAAAAGATAATGAAATTGATATAAAACGTGAGCTTATAGCTTTAGAAGCAGATTTTAAGATGTTTATAAAGGAAAACGATATCTTACATGCCTAGCATAAAGAAACACTGAAATTAGTAAAGCAATCCCTAGACGCTTGGTCAAATCCTTTAAACAATCAACAACAAGAGATTAGTAAACATCAAAAAGAACTCAATAGTTTAATCTCTAAGAAATCTTAATTAAAAAAAATCTATTATCTTTTATAGAAACTTTTTTTAATTATGCTTATTTTTTGACCATAAGAAAGTTACTTTGTTATTATGGATAGATTTTAATAATAATCTTCTAGTGTTATGACGATTCTCACTCTTCCTGAGAAGACAGGTCTTTTTCAATTAGATTTCTTAGACCCACAAATAAGTAGACCTGCTACGGTCGTGCAGAATACGACTCTTGTTATAACAGGTTTACTTGCTTGCCTGGGCATAACTATGATCATTATCGGCGCAATAAGTTCTCCCACATTAAATCCTGTTATCGCCATAGGGAGTATGCTTGCGATATTTTCTATATTAGGAATAAGTCTTTTACTTGCCTATCTGTGTAAAAAAACAGCAGATCAAAACCTAAGACTCTCCATAGAAAACAAACAGCTCCTTACCTATAGTAAAAGCTTGAGTACTAATCTTGAAAAATCCACAAAACTGTATCAAAATATATCCCCACAAGAATAAATACGCTCTAGAATACCCCTAAAGCCATTTTCTTATTATTGACTTAATAGAAAATTCTAAATTACTCTGATTTTAATCTTTCAAAATTACATACAATTTTTTCTATGAGTCAAGTCAGTAATCTTAGATTATCAGGGCCTTCGGCTGAAGATGCTCCTATGTTATCCCATCTAAAATCTAAACTAATGATTACCCTAGTGGCCTTATCAATTTGCGTAGGCCTTGCGGGATGTATTGCGGGGGCTATTCTGTTACCCACATTACCTATTTTGATGATTGCAGGAAGTGTTATCATCTCGTTAATTTCTATTATCTGTTTATGCTCTTTGCTTATGATCTCAAGTAAAACAAATAAAGAAATACGGCAAATTAACTACATTCTATTACAGCAAAACAAAGAACTTTTCCACGCTCACGCAGAGTCTCAAAACAATTATAACGATCTTAAACTGATTGTTACAAACCATGAGGATCTGCTGAATACACCTACTTCAGAAAATTCAAGCAACGCTGAAAAGGGATCTAACTAAAAACAATGTTTCTGCACGAACGTAGAAACATTGTTCTATAAAGAAGTTTATTAAAAAACTAAAAATATCATTTTTGGAAGAACTGAAGAGCCTTTCTTCCTTGAACAACCAGAAATATCTTCAACGCCTCTCCAATAACAAATGGAGCAGCACCTAATTGTAAACCTCGAACAAGATCCACTTTGTTTGTCATTGATGTCATATAAAGGTAACAAGCGAGCCACAATGATCCCAATAATAGTATGATAAACGCTGCTCCTGCAAGGATAGATCCCAAGACATAACTGTTAGGACTCTTAAATCGACGATAAAGTACTGATATGAATACGGCGACTAGAGGAAACGCATAGAGGTATCCTGCTGTTGGTCCGAAAAATGTAGTAATACCATAACCCGAACTATAAAACACGGGGAAGAACAATCCTTCTAGTAGATATGCGATCACACTACTAATAGCAATCGTGGGAGAGCATACCACACCAATACAGTAAATTCCTAAAGTTTGGAAAGTAACAGGAATGGGAGTAAATGGCAGCGGTAGGGTAATTTTTGCTAATAAAGCCAGGAAAAGTGATCCTTCTAAGATCTTAACTATCGAGCTACTCATTATCCCTAACAGCCAAGATTTCTTCGTCAGACTATAACTCATCTCTCTCTCCTATCTACGGATATCCGATGTTCTGTGTTATTTTGTAGCTTTATACCTACTCTTGTCAATTTCTGAATTTAAAAAGACCTCTTTATTAAAAGATGAAAAGAAAATTTAACTAAAAGATATATAAATTAATTATTTTAACAAAAAATCATAAGTAGTTAATTGTGAAATTATTATGTTTTGAATTAAAATGCCTGCGAAGACTTTTTATTTTAGAACATATTACTCATGTTTTACTTCTTATCTTCTATATCTATCTGCCCCAGTAGTCTCTCTTCCCGTTCGGGGGGGGGGGGGGTTAGCTCTCGCCGTCCTTTTTCTTACCGATCTCTCCTGCGTTCTTCAATGAGAGTCGGAAAGAAAAAGGGGTAATTTTAAATGTCATCACCATCATCATCAAGTAGTTCGTCCGCGCTATCTCCAGAACCTGTAGCACCATGTCCGTTTAGAAATTGGTCGCCTCCGGCTCCAGATCCTACACCATCAGAGGTTGTGAGTTTATCACAGCGTATTGACGGTTTTGTAGAAAACTATATTCCTTTAACGGGTGATGGCTGTTTAAAACGCGTTCCAGGGTGCCCTTCATGCCCTTCCGGAGCTTGCGTCCACTCAGGCGGCGGGGAGCCGTTATTGGAGTTTTGTCATTGTTGGACATGCTGTTTTGGAAGACCTACTGGAAATAGCATGCGAGGTTTTTATACTGAGATAAAAGAATACGCTAGAGTCCACGGAAATGCGTGTACTGCCCACTCTTTATTAAAATCGGGTATCGATGTCGCAAAAGTATCGAAACAATATGGCGAATTATCGGAAGAAGAAAAAGAAAAAATACAGCGATGTTGTCAAACAGAGTTAAGTGCTACTGATAAAAGATACATCTCGATTACTGCAAGAACAAAATCGATGATGAGATTAGCAGATAACATTAGAGAAGAAGGCCTTCTTGAGGGGGTTTCGGGACAAATATTAGACCTGTGGCATGCAGCTCCAGAAGATACGAACCCCGAAGATGCTCAAAAAGTTTGGGTAAAAACTAGTGATGGTAAGAAATCTCCATTCTGCTTTACACAATGTTTAAACTATCTCAGAACAATTCGTTGTTATAGAACAAATCGAGATCGTCAAGCCCATAACTTTTTATTTAAAGCAAGTCCTGGTAGTAGCATTGCTTCATGTGTGATGTATACTCTTGCAGCTATAGTCAAAAATGAGAATTTCAGAGATCGCTTACTCGAAGAAGAATCCGATGGAGCAGGTGGAACAATCTATACCTGTTCTTACAAATTAATTAAAATAATTCTCTTACTTTCTATAGTAGCCAGAGATAAACACCCGCACGCTGGCTTCACAGATCAGCGTAGACAATTCGAAGATACAGACGAAGATGCAATACATCTTGCGTCGAATGCTTTCCGAGAAAAAATCTTAGGAACATATATATTCGATAGACATGGCACACAAATTCCACGAGAACTTCTTAGAGAATTTCCTACAATAACCATGAACGCGGGTCTCAAACCTTGGGGCAGGCTGACTTCGACTCAACCGAATCCGGCTACTATATTCGGAGAAGAGTCTTCAGGAGAAGAAGAGGAAATACCAGAAACTCCTCCACCTCCCCAAAGAAGACGAAGACAGAGACGCCAAACACCTCGCACTCGACCGTCCTCTTCAAAAGAGTCCTTAGTGCTTCCTGTCAGCAGTGACAGCAGTGACAGCGGCTCTCCATATCTAGTCAGGCCCACTGAGAGCAGTCCCGCTTCAACAATCAGCACGCGTAGATTAAGCATCTCATCCATTTCTACTCTTATCACTGTGGAAGAAAATCCCGACGACTATACATCCGATATAGAACAGCTTGCTGCAACTTATCCGATATCGATTTTGACATCCCCTCCTCCGAAAACACCCGAACCCGGTTCTCCTCAATTTAGAATCACTTCTTCCCCTCTACCCTCACCTCTATTTTCCTATAGTGAAAGTCGAGATGGATCCCCTTCGACACCTCCACCACCTAGAACCCCCACAATAAGTCCAAGAGTAGAAACATCCCCAGAAAGGGACCTCCCCATTTCGGAAAGATCGTTTGTATTAATAAGTGATTCTGAAGAGGACGAATCAACTGGAGAAGAATCGGTTATCCCAAGCCCCATCACTATTTCTTCAGATTCATCTAGATCAAGCAGACCTTCTTCTAGAACATCATCATATTTAACTTCTTACATTGGATATGAAAGCAATAGCGAGGATTCACAACTTATGCCAATAACACCATCAAGTAGCCCAAGCAGATCTAGCTATGATTTATTCAGCGAATCATCAACATCCGAAGCTACCCCAGAAACACCTCAAACACCTCAACCTAGTCCTTGGGGATCTAGCCCCTCTCCAGAAGGCGAGCCCTATACTGGCTACTTCAGTGAAGATTCTGGAAGATCCACGCTACCGCCACCTAGAACCCCCACAATAAGTCCAAGAAGATCAAGTTCTTCGGGAGGATATGGTAATTTTAGTGAAGATTCTAACTCTTCAGGATCGACTACTATCACATTAGCTAGCCCAGGAAGCCCACCATGTTCTCCTTTAGGGGCAATATCTTCGGTTACAGGATCATCCACACCTGGATCGTCTAGTGATGATGATGAGCAAGATAAACCTTCACCACGCCCTTCGGCAATTCAAACTACAGGTACTCACCACACAGGATCTGATGAGGGTTCATCAAGGAAACGCTCCGCGGATAGTGAAAGTAGCCAAGAAGGAACATCTACTCAGCCAACTGATGAGCCAGCTACAAGCTCTACGACAACTCCAGGAGATAGTAGTCTACCTCCTAAAAAACGCTGGAGAAACTGGCAACCAACCTAATCACAGATACTAAGAACAACTTTACAGGATTTCCCGTTATCTCCTTCTATGGGGAACACGGAAAATCCTGGTGAAGATCACTAAATTTGCTATAAAAAAGAAAAAGCAAAACACTGCATTAACTACTTGGCTAACAGCATAAACATCCCCATCCTCTAGCGCCTCTGAAAAGGGCGGAAAAGGGCGCGTGATTATCTCTTCTTCCATACCATTTACCGTACGACAACTAGAATGCAGAGATATTCCCGCCATGGATATCACCATAGACACGTAGGGAAATATCAATCCGTGTACAGCTATTAAAGCAGCTTCTGATACCATACGTGCATCTTGTACCATATCCCTTCCTGCAGGAACAACCGCCTCTTGTTGATTTTGTTCCTCTGAAATCTCTCTTGATGTTCTCAAAGATAGTAAACGAAAGCTATACTCTTGTAATGCTCCACGAATACGTGTTAAAGGAAAAGCTATCAATTCTTGAATATTTAAAAAGACACCAAGATTTAATAGCATCGCGTACAACGCAGTGTCACACCCATCCATACGGTAACCAATAAGCAAACGTAGGGCATTCACTATATCTGCAGTGTTTACCAATATTTCCATAGGTGCGCAGGCAAGAGCAAACAGTCTGAGCCAACGAAAGCGTCGCCTACGACGTTGAGAATTTGTAAAAACAATAAGACTATAACGTGCAAGAGCTAGTCCCATAATCCCCGCGCATATACCTATGGAAACCATTGTTTCACCATCAGACGTCCAGAAAAATAGCGTGACGATATCCATCACCCTAACTATCATGCTCAACCCAACGGTACACCTTTCTATAAATCCGGGAGCTACGTAGTTTTCTGCGGTATCTGTAAATGTTAAAGGAGAGTTTGCTAAGGAAATCACCCTATCAAAAAACGTTGAATTTCCCGGAGAAAAGCTAATCAGCTCCACCTGATTATTCGCTAATATTCCTTCCCAAGCATTAACATTAATCAAAGAAGTTGAAGGCCCAACTGTCTGATGTAAAACAGTTACATGAGCTGCATCTAACATATGTGAGCGTATTACCGTTAGGAAAGCAGGATCACAAAATGAAGGAAAAAACACTCCAAAAGAATTGTGCGAGTAAGGAAGAATCCTGGGTTGAGAAAGAAGAAAACCCTCACGATCTAAAAGTGATGTGATATCTCCTGATAACCGGTAGGTTGTTACACGGCCTATTCTAGGATAAAACGTGGGACTGATTCCTATAACCTCTATCCTATCTATATAAGGAGTTAAAGATAGAGCCGCATTAATGACATGTCCACCATCACCATAGAAATATTGTAGAAAACATCCTTCAGGATGCTGAGAAAAATACTCTTCCCAAATCGCAAGTAAAACCTGACACACTACAGAATCTTGAGAAAGAGAACCTAAAAAAGGAAGGTGCCTCCAGGTTAACTCTCTCCCTGAATGGTAAACTCCTGAAACAGGCCCTCCTCCTAAAGCTTCGCTTAAATGCATAGCTTCTACCATAGCTTCACGATATGTCGAAGAGCTACCATTCACGTATCCCACTCCTACACGATGGCATTGTCTAGGAAGAGAATTTTCTGAAGGTAGATGTTGGACAAGGAAACGTATTGCAGGAGTTGCAAGTATTGAGAATCCATTTTGAGAGATAGGGACTATAGCTTCTGGAATAGAAATAACAGATATTTGATTACTTGAACTAGCTTGTTCAGTACCAATTTCTGATACTGATTCTGTATTTTCGTCGTTACGAACTTCCGCATTTCCCTGAGCATTATTGCTAGAGGAAAAAGGATTTGGACGTGTGGGTGCCGTCATTGGAGTCTACACTCCAAAAGCAAGAAATTCCAAGAATAATACAGCAACCCAGAACAAGAACCCTTAAAAAGGGCCTCGAGGGGAAAAAACATAAATAAAAGGCTTACTTACAATGAAAGAACAAAGACTCTTATAAAGTCATTCTAAGATACAAATAATAAAAATCAATCGATTTCAAAAGTAAAAAATCATGTTTACATGATTGATTATCAAGGGTTAATACCAATCGCTTAAAACTAATTTCCCTAGTTGAAAACCTACAATTTTAACTACACAAGACATGATCGGGGCATTCACAAATATTTTGCCAGCACTCTCTTTGTTGATAGTTCGTATCTAAAGAACCATAAACTAGATAGTTCGAAGAAAAATGATTATAGACAACAACACCTCGAAGAAGGGAAAGGATGCTTATAATATAAATACTGAAACCTATAACACCAGTTGTTATTGAACCAAGTGCCATGCCTACAATACTACAAATTACACCGAAAACAACAAAAACAATAGAGAATACTACACCAACGCGTTCCAGCAAAGGAAACTCCTTCCATAAGTTGATCTGCTGTTGATTTTGTACACATGCATGTGTAATAGGTGCCGTTGTCATAACCATTATCTTCTTGCTTTGAGGAAACAAAGCATAAACTGAAATTAAAAAAAATACTATGTAGTTTATCGTTTTTTACCGTCGTCGATTTCCACATACTAAATCCACCATAATCATAATATTTACTGCTAATACGATCATACATATAAACAAACTGACTGTCTGTGATACTGCTAAAATATCTCCAGTTGCCCAAGCTAAAGAAGCATTGTGCAACTGATTAGAATATACACCCGTATCTGTAGTAGAATTTCTGCCTAACGTACTTGGGATATTAATAACTATACTGTTTAACACCCCGATAGTAAAAGCCAAGAATATTCCGTGAGCCGTTCCTATCATCATCTGAACAGAGCCTATCCTACTTCCTTCAGCAGAACGCACAACCACCCTAGATTCTTCAGGTGCTCCTGTCAACCTTTGTAAAATTGTGCTTTGAATACGTCCACGTAATCCTCTCCAACAATTTCTAAATATCTCCATAAAAAGAACACTACCACTTAATGTGGATGCCACAACAAATATAGCTTGTAAAATTGAGGGGGATCGTCCGTATCTTCTAACACAGTTGATGTTATCAAGTAAGGTCACTAAGAAAATCAGGGGCACTATACCATGAGCTGCCAGCCTTGCTCTCCTAAACATATCCCGAGCAGAACGGCGATTTGTAAACAATAAAAGAAAGTAGCGTAGTAAATTCAGACTGTAACCGCACACAATCACATAAGAAACTTCGACATCCGGAGATTGTGTAACAGAGAGAATAATACATTCTTGCAACAGACCGCTAATTCTAAATATACTGAATATGCTCGATAAAACAACATCCGTTGCCGCTGTTGGAGCGAAGTTAAATTCTGCTTCTGCAGAAGTATCTCCTAATCTTAATAATTCAGATAATCTCTCAAACGCTCCACCTCCACGACCAATCTCCACCAAAGAAATCTGATTTGAAGTTCTTTCCATCTCTATTTCCGAAGGAGGGGTGGTTCCTGTTAAACGCAAAGCCCAAAGATAGCTTGGGCAACGTATACTTGGCAAAAATAAACCCTCCGTTCCTGATGAGTAAGGAACAGTCGTTACATTAGATTGCGTAAACCCTCCCTGATCAAAAAGAGTAGTAAAATCTCCAGACACTCTAAAATGGTGTACGTTATCTCCTCTAACGTATACTGTTGGAGCAATACCAATCACACAAATTCTATCTCCATATGGAGTATGATCTAATACTTGCTGAACTGCAGCTCCACCATCTCCATAAAATATAATTATATGTCTTCTATGCCGATTCTCTGGATGAGAGAAGAAATGATTTAAAGAATCTGATAAAGCCTGACATAAGGGACTAAATGGAGAAAAAATAGGTCTGCGAGATAATTGTGAACACCAGCTCCCTGAGCCCGAATTATACAACATGCGTACAGCTACATTACGCACTTCACTAATGTATAAAGATTCAAGCTGCGCCTCAGCTAGAGTTTGACCGCTACCATTAATGTAGGTAACATCAATATTGTGCGCCGCAGGTATTTCCATATTGTTATCGAAAATACTTACGGCTTCAAATACATCTGAGGATTCCGTGACAAACGGTCTAGGACCCCCATGAATAAATAAATTTACTTGTTCAGTAGTCTGTTCAGGAAAGTGTTGCTCGGTATCATTAGAATTCATTTGTTGATCTTCTAAATTGATACTTTCTAGAGTCGGACTGCTGCCAAGATCGACAGGCAAAACCATAAAAACATCCAGCCTTATAGGCAGATATAGGTATTCATAAACTCTCTTGCTAAGAAAAGGATAAGCCTATTTCCTAACAAGCCTTTGTACTATGCGTAGCACTTCATTCTGTAAAATCAAACCTAGAGATGTTTCCACGACAACACCCAATACTTTACAGAAATATAATTGCTATAAAGTAGTTAGATGAAAGAACTTACAGACAAGATTTTGTCTGATAATTCGTATCTGTGAAAAAATTGACACAAGTTTTTGATTTATTAATTCTATTTTGTCTACTGCTTTTTTTAAAAAGCTCCCGGGCTATAAAATAAAAAAAAAGTATCTGCAAAGGAAATCACAGATACTTTTATAAGCTTGCTAAACTATGGTGTTGGTTATTATCTCTTATACATCACCATATCTCTAGCGCACCTCTCGCGCTTCCACGCGAGTTCCTTATCTGCTTTCTCTTTCTGCCAAGCAAGAAGATCTTTTTTAAAATCCAATTCTCTTTCTCGCATTTCGAGATCTTTATAAGCATATTCCATATCTTTAGAATGACGATAATAACGCCAGACATTGGCAATCTCATCGAGCTTTTGTAGCAAAACATCAAAAGTAAGATTTTCGTTATTCAATTCTTCAGAAGATACGTGAAGACATGAGAAAATATTTCTACATACCTGTAGAATTCTCTGCCCAGCGGGAGACTCTTTCATTAGCTCTATAGCCTGTTCATTACTTTCTAATTCTATATTCTCGTTCTTACATACAAGAGCAAGATCACGGTATAATTCCTGACCTTCCTCTACTAAAACTTGAAATAAAGAATCTAGCTGATCTGCCAGGTTTTCTCTATCTCCATCACTTATAGAATCAAAACAACAATCCATTCTCGAACTTTGTTGCTCAATAGTCTCTGTAGTCTCAGCTAAGCTATAACTACAGCATACTAAAGGAAGGAATGCAGCGGCTAAACTATAAATCACAAATCTTTTAATCATATCTACTCGTATTCTTGCTTAATTTGAATCAACCCAATCAAATTCATGAAATAGTATATAAGATAAAAATCTAAAAAGCAAACAAATGTGCAAAAAAAAATCGATCTTAAAATTATTATAAATAAAAATATAGAAATTAAGATAGATATTAGTGAATGTTAATATAACTTATAGATAAAAAGAGCTTCACTAATTTCACAAAACGATTTTCAATATCTGAAATATTTCCTCTGCTCTTTATCCTCTAGAGGATTGTGCATGCATAGAATATGTAAAACACAAGAAATCGATATATAAACTACTGTAATAAACATCAGGATAGCATGATAAATGAAGCTAGAGAACCGCGTTAGTCCGATTCTTGATAAAAACTTATAAATCCTATCTAACTTGAGCATTTCCAAAATAAAATTCAGAAAATTCGATTTGCAAATTACCTGACCTTGTTCATTTTTTAATGCAGCTACAGGTTCAACAGCTCGAACAGGTAGTAGAGGAATTTTAGTATGTCGATGCATCTGTAATTAAGTAGAGGAAAAGCGCTAACGATCAAGGAAAATGCAGCACAAATCATTTAAAATCAATAGGAAAGAGATATTGTATTTTTCAATGTAACTCATTGAAAAATGCGTTTTTTCTTTCCTGAAATCTATGTGAGGACCTGCTGACCTACTTCTGACCACTGTGACATTTTTTCCACAATGATTGGCAAAGATTTTACCTTTTGTAAATCCCTAATAGATAGGGGTAAACGTAAAATACTATGAGCAATATCTCGCTTATAGGCAAGCAACGCCTTTATTGCGATGGGATTTGTCGTATGAGCAAGCCAAAGAGAAAGCTCTTGCCACAATAATGCATTGCTTTCTTGATAAGGATTATCTACATAGCTACGTGCTTCTCCCGGCCAACCATTAGATAAAACAGAAACGAGTCCTTGAGCTCCACATGAATGCATTTGCGGCCACAAACCATCATCACCACAATATAAAATAAGATCGGAATCTAGCTGTATATATTCGCGACATTGTTCAATAGACCCTCCCGAATCTTTTACTCCATAAAAGGAAGGATGAGTAGATAATGCACGTACGGTTTCTAAATACAACGGTGTTCCTGCCCTAGAGGGAATGTTATATAAAATCGCAGGTTTATTCGTAGCATTTAAGAGATGTTCAAACCATAATGTCTGACCACAAACTCCAGGTTTTGTATAGATAGGACTAGTGATTAAAAAACCATCAATAGAATAGGCGGAACATATCTTTATCCATTCTAGAGCATCATTTAGTGAAATGCCAGACACCCCAACAACTATAGGAATCTGCAGTTTCAAAGAACAGGCGAAAGAAACCAAGGCCTCCTTCTCTTTTACTGTTAATGCTAGGCTTTCTCCAGTACTTCCAAGAAGAACAACACCGTTTCCTTCTTTTTCTTGAGAACGTAAAATCTTCTCAAAACTTGGAAAATCAATTGCATAATTAGGAAGAAAAGGAGTGATACACGCGGTGAGTAATTTCATAATGCTTGTTTTATACTACAGAAAACCTCTGCTTAACATAATCATTATGGAGTTGTTCTACAATATTTCCTGCTAGATTTTCAGGAACTACTAAGCTCAATGCCATGCAACTTTGACAACAGCAAAAGACAGGAGAAGGATAATTACGTAGTTTATCTGTAACAGTAGTTACAACCTTTGTTGAAGCTAATCCAGAACCAATCATAGCAATCAACGCCAGATCATAAAGCATATGTACTGTTCCTATGTCAGATAGCTTACTATAGAGATCTTGGATAATTTCTTCAGAAATATCATCATCATCTGTCGTAAAAGATACCTTAGCATCCTGAGAAGTGATTAAACCAGGAAGAATATGATAAGTATCTAGTATAGGTAAAA
The DNA here is from genome assembly GCF_042235055.1 of Chlamydia sp. 16-02. NCBI lineage: Bacteria > Pseudomonadati > Chlamydiota > Chlamydiia > Chlamydiales > Chlamydiaceae > Chlamydia > Chlamydia sp. 16-02. Next base: position 1,044,781 of record NZ_CP114172.1, on the reverse strand, counting down.
TCTTATCTAGGCTGACAGCACCTAAAACACCACAATCTACAGACCATAATCGTTGACGTTGACGTAAGGAAAGGGCTTTTACACGAGGTGCATAGCTTACAGTTTTATCCATAGCATAGATCCAAGTACCTCCTTTAGAAACATCAAAAGTAGAGGTTACGAAAATAGGGATCCCTGCACGCACACACGGAGAAAGCATAGGAGGATAGAGAATTTTAGCACCAAAGGTAGCGAGATTCTGCATTTCTTCGAAACTCAACTCTGGAATGAGTTGTGCATCTTCAATGATTCTCGGATCCATAGTATAAATACCATTCACATCGGTATAAATACGTACTTCTTCAGCGTTACTCATTTCAGCAATTAATGCTCCGGAATAATCACTCCCCCCTCTACCCAATACTGTGGTCTTCCCAGAAGCATCTGCTCCTATAAATCCCTGAGTGATATAACAAATATCACTCTTAAGGTTAAGGGCATGCCAATTTTCTCGCATACGCGAAATATCGGGAGAAGCACGATGGTATGCGCCATTTGTCAATATGACAGTTCTTGCTTCTAAAAATTCTATAGGAAAGTTATTGCTATCACAGAAAGCCTGAAATAAAGAAGCTGATATATCCTCTCCTACAGCTAGAATTTCGGCTCGATCACTTGGAGAAATTTCTTCTTTATCTACATAACTGTTCAACTTTTCTATCCAAGGAGATATGGAAAATGCGAGTCGAAGTTCATGGATAATTTCATTATGCTTCCCTGCAATATCAAGAACAATTTGTTCACGATATTCACTAGAAATAGAACAAAACATATCTAGTAAATCTGTAATTCCCGCTACAGCACTGACAACAATAAAATGCGGCGTATTTTTAGAGACAATAGCGTACACTTTACGTATACTTTCTGCAGTTTCTAAACTGGTCCCACCAAATTTATATACTACTGGAGACATGCATGTTCTCCGGCATTTTGAAAACAATAGTTGTGCATATTTGTCAATAAAGCTCCCGCAGCACCTCGAACAAGATTGTGTATCAATACATTCATTTTTATTGTTCGAGAATCACTCCCATAAGTAATGGGTCCTATATGCACACGCATGTCATCATCTGCAAGATCTTTTCTCGCTTGTGGATGCCAAGGAGAATCATAAAGTTTATACGTACCTGGAAATGCTACATTCCTATGATGATAGCAATGAAGGATCTCCTCTATATCGACGGGATCAAGAAAAGTCACATGTAAAGTTAATGTGTGTCCATAAACTACAGGAACACGATGTACAGTAACTGCTATAGAAAACTGTGCGGGTTCATCATACTTCCCCAAAATCTTTAATGTTTCTCTAAGGATTTTTTCTTCTTCCCCCACTATATGAGGGATCGTATTTCCTAAAATATCCATGGAAGAAACCCCAGGATGACCAGCACCGCTTGCTGATTGTAAAGTGACAATATTCACACGATCAATCCTAAACTCCTTTAAAGGAGCTAAAGCTAAAGCAATACCGGAGACACAACAATTAGAGTTGGTGATAATTCTTCCCTGGAAAGGCTGCGTGGCAATAAGGCTAAGATGATCCTGATTTACTTCGGGAATAATAATAGGAACTGCAGGATGCATTCTAAAAGCAGATGAATTAGAGAAGATTAATTTTCCCTTAGATAGACAATACGTCTCTAATGATTCAGCTACTCTTTCCGGCAAGAAGGATACAATAATATCCGATTCGATCTCTTCAATTCTACGAACAGGCACGTGAGCCATGCTCTCCGGCATAGGCCCCAAAGACTCTTGCCAAACACACGCAGAACCATAAGTCTGACTATATTTTGTCTCGGAGGCAACAACTTCACAAATATGCCAAGGAAACCATTTATACAAGAGAGCTACGAATTTCTGACCGACCAGCCCAGTAGCTCCCAAAACAGCCACACGCATGTGTTGCCTCCTGAAATCATACTACATCATCGCTGATAGTGAATAAGAAAGCAGGTTAATAATAAAACAGCCACTTAGTCTAGAGTGTCGACAAGACAAAATACGCACTCCTCTTATTCAAAAATCAAGGAATCTTAGGAGCCGCATTGTAATAACGGTTTTGTTTTTTAAGCAAGAACTGTTCGTTCACACAGAAACCTTTAACCCTACTTCAGGTCCATAACATCCGGGAGGTGGAGATTCGTTTAACAACCAATCTAAAATTCTCAAAACTCCCTCAGCAAAAACCTCACGAGAAAAGACCGTATGCCGTAAAGTAATTTGCTCTTTATCACCGATAAAAGCTATTTCATGCTCTCCAGAAATGTTGCCAACACGTGATGTATGTAATTCAATATTTTTCACATTATCAGATTTAGACCCAACACTATATTCCTGCTGCCATTCTTTCTGTTTAGCATCACAAAGAATAGAGACTAATTCGTTAGCTGTTCCTGAGATCAAATCTTTCTTGTTTCTATGATGCACCTCAGTAATACGGATATCGTAGGCATCATCGAAAACACTAGCGAGTAGAACAGCTAAACGCTTCTGCACACACGCTCCTAAGCTCGTATTTGGACAGACAACAACAGGAACATAAGCAGCTAAATCTTCTAATTTTCTATCTATAGATGAAGACGCACTGGGTTTAGTCGTAGCAAAAATTAAAGGTTTAGGATTACAAAGCAAAGCCGTAAGAAGTTCATCAGAAAAAGATGAAGAAGAAAAATCTACAAGAATATCGTTATTTTCTATAACAAAAGATAAAGAGTGAGCACTCGTTCTAGAAAATCCCGGGCCTAAATTAAAGCGTGCGATGGATTTCAATAGAGTGCCGAGCAATGTTCCCATTCTTCCTGAACATCCGATAATACCCACACGCATAAATTCATCTCAAAATACAGAAAAACATCATTATTCATAGCTCTGAGAAAGCATAGCTTTCTCTCGACAAAAATCCTAAAGGACCCTAGAATTTAAATCTCTTTGATTCTTTTCAATGTGAATCATTCTTTAATCTGTAATAATCAAGAAATAGAAAGCCTTGTTAATTAAAGTAGCTCTTAAACTATAAAACTTCGATCATTCATGGCTCATCACATTGGCACAATTCTTTCTAACTCTGAACATCATTCGGATACCCTCTTAAATTCTCGACTTCCTTTATGGAAAAATTACTGTCCCAAGGTCTTTTTTGAATATTTAGAGGTTCTACATTTAGTTAAAGAATCACCTATAGACCTTAACCATATAAATAATACCTTATTATCAAAATCAGGATTTACATTATCACCAACAGAAAATTATCTTCCGCCGCACAAATATTTATTTGAATTAAGTGAGAAGCGTTTTCCTATAGCCACATATATGCGTACCTTGGATGACGATGGATTTTCAATTCTTCCTGATATTGTTCATGATTTATTTTGCCATGTTCCTTGGCTATTACATCCCGAGTTAATGAAATTTTTCTTTGCTATGGGGCAGCTGTTCATAAAAGCTGTAAGACGAGCTAAAAATATTTATCCTTTCGAAGATCAGCCGCGTATTCTCAACAGCAATGCTCTTGCCATCTCGCGATGTTTTTGGTTTACAGTGGAGAACGGACTCATTGAAGAACAGGGGAAAAGAAAAGCTTATGGGGCTGCTATATTAAGCTCCACTGAACAATTATCCTATACCTTTAATAACAATGTGTTTGTTTCTCCATTTAAAACGGAACACATTATACAGCGTCCTTGCAATCCATATTCCCTACAAACAACATTTTTTATTATTCATGAGTTTAGCGAATTAAATGATATATCAGAAAAGATGCAACTCTTACTAGAACAAGGACAACTTGATTTCATTGTTTTTGGTCCTCACGATATATACTATCAAGATATCCTCTACTTTCTAAATGACCATGTCTTTTCATAAAAATAAGATATTTTTTAATCTATCCCTTACCTTCTCATTAATTCTGATCTTATCGAATCTGGTAGCAGCTTCTAAGCTCATCGTGACCCCCTACTTTACTATTCCTGGAGGACTACTTTTCTACCCTATAACCTTTGTGATTTCTAACATCGTTAATGAGATCTTCGGTCCTGAAAAAACTCGACACATGGTATTGTCAGCATTTACTGGTAATATTCTCTGCTTAATATTTCTCCAAATCGTCTCTCTTCTTCCGGCTTCGTCCATAGAAATCGCAAATGCTTGGCATATTCTCTTTGATATCAGTCCAATAGCTTTTATCGCTTCATTTACTGCCTTCTCCGTCTCGCAACAGCTGGACATTCTTTCCTTTCATTTTTTTAAACGACGTTTTCCTAAAGCATCCCCCTGGATACGCAACAACGCATCCTCCATGCTCTCACAAATGGTAGACACTCTTATCGTTGATCTCGGTATTGTCTATATAGGGATGCGTATGTCCTTTACAAAAACTTTACAAATTATGACTTACTCTTATCTCTATAAAGTTTTCTTTACCCTAGCTACTACTCCGGTTTTTTATATAGGCATAAGAAGAATATCTAACATTTATAAAGACAGTGTAAAAACAAAATACGAGACATTAGTATAGAAATAACTAACTATACTTAAAACTAAATGATTTATTTTTCTAAAAGAGTTATAATTTTTGCGAAAAAAAATTAAAAAAACATTTTTATGGCTAATTTCCTGCTATCCTCGCCAAATACCGAGACGGGGTCAATCTACACCTTATACAACCCTATCCCTCTACCCCCCAAAGATCAAGAATCTAGATTTATAAGGGGGAAAACTCCTATTACTGGCCCGGGATCCTTTGATAATGCTTCATTTTTAAGTAAGTTAGCCCGTGTCCTTCTTGCTGCTATACTTATTATAGTTACTCTAGGGTTAATTCTGTGCTTTATGTCCACACAAAATCTCTTAGATCTCAATACCCATGAAATCTGTGTAGATTATTTAGACTACGATTATCCTCCGTATTTCCCTTACGGATACCCGACTCATCAAACCACACACTATACCCCAGAACCAATAATTACATTTGCAACTTGGGACAATTCACAAATTTTAAATCAATTCCTACAGTTATCCGAACGCCATACCAATCTATTTGTGCCAACGAAAACAGTAATTCCCACCTGTTTTTCTATAGAACGTCTGGCACTTCAAGATATGCATATGTATGATCTAAATACCCAGGAACCTTTAAATCAACCTGATCCCACCCAATGTCGCCACAACGAAATAAGTAGTTATCCTCATCTACAAGGAAGGAATTGTAATAATTTCCGCATATTCGCCTACCCTATGTGGCACCACCCCATGGCAAACAATGAAGACGAAATGATCACAAGAATGTGGGCAACAATACAAGCAGGGTACGCAGGAATATCTCACTGGACATTAGTTATTGTGAATCTAGATAGAAGAGAGGTTCTTTTCTTCGATAGTCTTGCACATTTTGTAACAAGCGATAAGATCGATCCCGCGTTAAAATCTATTGCAACTAGATTAGGAAACCACTATCTCGATGCTAACGGAATGCGTGCCCCATTTACTGTAAAAAAAGTTATTAATACCCCTGTACAGAGAGACGGCTCATCTTGTGGAATTTGGATATCCATCTTCCTTGAAAAATATTTAGAAAATCCTGACTATACATTCCCTCCTATGGGATATACTCAAACGCAAAACTTTGTACAAAATTATCTGGATAATCTTCATGAAGAACCTGATAATTCTAATACATAGTAACACCCGTAAATCGAATGCATTATGTACAACTGCAGCAATCTAAGAAGACAGTTACGCTATTTTCTAATCTCATTGATCCTTTGTTCTCCTTTTTATGCGTTGGCAACAACAGAGGAACATCATCCCTGTGTTGTACTGACAGGAGCTTCGGGTCAATTAGGATCAGCAATCACACGTTATCTTCACGATAGCGATTTCCACCTATTACTGGTGGGAAGACAAAAGAGCAAGCTATCCGCACTACACGAGAAAAATCCTAACTCCTCAACTCTAGCTATAGACTATTCCCTCCCAGGATATCTCGCTGATTATAAAAAAACACTGAAAGACCTAAATCGTCCTGTTCACGGACTCATTATTTCTACCCCACGTCCTATCTGGGGTGGCATACTACAATCTCCAGAATCTTGGGAAGCTACACTGCAAACAACCTTTGTAGCACAGACAGCTTTAATTCAAGCTACTCTTCCCTATATGAGTCCACAAAGTTCTATTGTTATTATAGCAGGCACCACATCAGTACAGCTAATTCCTGCCTACGGCCTTTCTTGTGTTATTCGTCGTATGTGGACAACATATACTAAAGCACTGGCGTACGAATTAGGCCCGAAAGGAATTCGCGTAAACGTTGTCTCTCCAGGAGTCGTACGTACTCCATTCCACGAAGAAAGGATCCGAGAAAAGGCACGGGCAAATCATTCTAGTTATGTAGAAGAATATAATAAAGAGACTGAATCCATACCTCTACGACGTTTTTGTGAAACTGAAGAACTAGCAAAAACTATAGAATTTCTTCTATCATCATCCTCCTCCTTCATTTCAGGAACTAATTTAATTCTTGATGGAGGTTGCACAACTTCTCTTCACTAGCCACCATTTTTTCATTAAAATTAATTGATTCACCTATATCTAGTGAAATAATAGGAAAGTTCCCAACCCCCGTCTCATTAAACATACTTGTTCTAAGTTAGTTTTAAATTTAAATAAAATAAACGCTTATCTTTCTAATTTTAAATACTTTAACATGGATTTTCAAAAATCCCTTAATATTGACTTTCTACAGATTCTGTGTTAAGAATTGTCTCCTTTGTCTACGTTTTCAATCTCTTTCTAGGAAAATATTATTTATGAATGAATGCCCTGAACAATGGTCATTAGAAGCTATTAAAGAAGTATACGACTCTCCTGTTTTTGAATTAATTCATAGAGCGAATGCTATACTAAGAAGTAACTTTCCCCATTCAGAATTACAAACTTGTTATCTAGTTTCGATAAAAACTGGAGGTTGTACTGAGGATTGCGCCTATTGCGCACAATCTTCCCGCTACCAAACTAGTGTCAAACCCGAACCCATGATGAAAATTACTGAGGTTATGGATCGAGCAAAACATGCTGTAGACTCCGGGGCTACGCGTGTCTGTCTAGGAGCTGCTTGGAGAGAAGTAAAGGATAATCATCAATTTGACCGCACCTTAGAAATGATCAAAGGTATCACAAACATGGGTGCCGAGGTTTGTTGTGCTTTAGGAATGTTAACTGCTAGTCAAGCCGAAAAACTTTATGAGGCCGGTCTTTATGCCTATAATCATAATTTAGACTCTTCGGAAGGATTTTATAAGACTATTATTACTACAAGAAAATACGAAGATCGTTTGAAAACTTTAGATGTGGTTGAGAAATCTGGAATTAGCACGTGTTGTGGTGGGATTGTTGGCATGGGAGAAACTGCTGACGATCGTGTTGGATTACTCCATACTCTAGCTTGTAGAGAGCGCATGCCAGAATCTGTGCCTGTAAACGTACTCTGGCCTATAGAGGGAACTCCCCTTCAAGATCAAGAATCGATATCCTTTTGGGAAATATTACGCACAATAGCTACAGCGCGTATTGTATTTCCTCATTCTATGGTACGCCTTGCTGCAGGACGTGCTTTCTTATCTGTAGAACAGCAAACGCTATGTTTTATCGCTGGAGCGAATTCTATTTTCTATGGAGAGAAACTCCTAACCGTAGATAACAACGATATGAACGAAGATACCGAAATGCTGAATTTACTTGGAATGCGCCATCGACCAGCATTCTCAATGAAAAGAGGGCAGCCATGCCAATCTACGACCTGTTAACAGAAAGATTAGAGAAACAAAAATATAGAAATACGTATCGAACTTTAAAAACAGCCTCAGCAACTATAGATTTCACATCTAATGATTATCTAGGCTTTGCTAGGTCTTTAGACTTGAAACAAGCATTCTCTAATACATTAGATTACGCATATTCTCTAGGTTCTACAGGATCACGTCTGCTTACAGGGCAGTCTCTTTTAGCAGATCATGTGGAAAAATATATTGCCGCCTATCACCATAGAGAAAGCGCATTGATATTTAATTCTGGATACGTAGCAAATTTGGGATTGATTTCCGCATTAGCCTCTCAGGACGATCGTGTAATTCATGATGTATATATCCATGCTTCTATTCATGACGGAATTCGTCTTTCTAAAGCTCAAGGCATTCCCTTTCGTCACAATGATATGGAACATTTAGAAAAACGTTTATCACAGCCTCATTGCGGACAAACGTTTGTCTGTGTAGAATCTGTATATTCTCTACACGGTTCTGTATCTCCCCTAAAAACTATCTGTGAATTATGTAAGAAATATTCTGCTCATCTTATTGTTGATGAGGCTCACTCTATAGGCATCTTTGGAGATAAGGGAGAAGGGCTTGTAGCTGCTTTAGGTTTACAAAATGATGTTGCAGCAACTGTATATACTTTTGGAAAAGCTTTAGGAATTCACGGTGCAGCTGTTGTAGGAAGTCGTCTTCTTAAAGACTATCTTATTAACTTCTCTCGTCCTTTTATCTATACAACTGCTCTACCTCCGCATGCATTTACAATGATACACCTCGCTTATCAATACAACGAAAACGCTACAATTTCTAGAGAAAATCTCCAAGAGCTCATCGTTTATTTTCGAGAAAATGCCAGGGGTATGCAACTGCCTATTCTTCAAGATAATGAAAATACCCCAATTCAATCCTTATGTATACCAGGAAGCACACAAGTGCGTACTGCAGCTAATAAACTACAAAATTCTGGATTTGACGTACGTCCTATTGTGAGCCCGACAGTAAAGCGAAAAGAAGAGCTATTACGTATCTGTCTTCACGCATTTAATACAAAAAGTGAAATCACAGAATTTTTGAATAAATTATACGAAATTCAAGAAAGCTTATGCATATTATCGTAGCAGGAATTGATACAGAAGTAGGCAAAACTTTTGTTAGTGCGATCTTAACTAATTTACTTCAGGCGGAATATTGGAAACCGATACAAGCAGGGTCCTTAGAGCATTCCGATAGCACGGTAGTTCATGAACTCTCAGGGACTTTATGTCATAAAGAAGCTTACCGATTTACCCATCCCCTAGCAGCACATCAAGCAGCAGAAATTGATAATATTCTTATTCATGAAGAGAATATCTCCCTTCCAGAAACACAAGCTACATTGATTATTGAAACTTCTGGGGGTTTTCTCTCGCCGTGTACACCAACCTCCTTACAGGGAGATGTCTTCGCCAAATGGCCATGCTATTGGGTGCTTGTTAGTAAAAGTTATCTAGGGAGCATTAATCATACATGTTTAACAATAGAAGCCATGCAAGCAAGAAAATTAAATATCTTAGGTATGGTTCTTAATCAATATTCTGAGGAAGAAGAAAAATGGCTACTTAATATGACAGGAGTGCCTTTTTTAGGACGTTTAAATTACGAAACTACTGTGTCTAAAGAGATCGTACAAGACTACGCGAATCTATGGAAGGAAACATGGAAAATTAAAGAAGAAAAGCTATGCCTCACGATGTAAAATATACTCCCACAAAAAGAACATATTCTAAGATATGGCATCCCTTTGCTCAGCCCGGGTTAGATCATAATCCTATCCATATTACACGTGGAGAAGGTGCTTATCTTTATACAGAATCTGGAACAGCCTATCTCGATGCTATATCTTCTTGGTGGTGCAACCTCCACGGACACACTCACCCGCACATTGCCAAGAAGATATCCGAACAAGCTCATCAACTAGAGCATGTAATTTTTTCTAATATTACACATTCTCCTGCTGAAGAGCTCTCTCAAAAACTTACTCAAATTCTTCCAGAAGGTCTAGAACGCTGTTTTTTTTCTGATAATGGTTCCTGCTCCATAGAAATAGCGATGAAAATTTCCTTACAATATTTCTACAATCAAGGAATAAAAAAGACACGTTTTGTATCTTTAGTAAATGGTTATCACGGAGACACTTTCGGGGCTATGTCTGTAGTAGGACCTGCAGATATCAACAAACCTTTCCAATCCTTATTTTTTCCTACTGACACTATAGAACCTCCTTACTACGGAAAAGAAGATATTTCTATTCAACAAGCAGAAGCTCTATTTGCTACTGGAGAAATTACAGGATTTATTTATGAGCCTGTTTTACAAGGCGTGGCAGGTATGCGTGTACATAATCCTGAAGGATTGAACACTATCCTAGAAATCGCCAAACATTATGGTGTGCTATGCATAGCTGACGAAATTCTTACAGGATTTGGACGTACAGGACCATTATTCGCTTCAGAACTTATGCAAACACCTCCTGACATAATTTGCCTTTCTAAGGGATTAACAGGGGGATTTCTTCCCTTTGCTGTGACTGTAGTTCGAGAAGAGATCTATCAAGCCTTTATATCTAAAGACCGTAGAGAAGCATTCCTCCATGGCCATACCTATACGGGAAATCCCTTAGGATGTGCGGCAGCTCTAGCTTCTTTAGATCTGACATTATCTCCTCAATGTAGACAACAACGAGAAATGATTGAGAATTGCCATAAACACTTCCAATCATATTATGGAGCACATTGGCAACGTTGTGATGTGTTAGGAACAGTGCTTGCTATAGACTATCCCACAGCTTCATTAGGGTATTTTTCTAATCTACGTGATACACTCTATAATTTTTTTATAGAAAACCACATAATTTTACGTCCTTTAGGAAATACCATTTACGTGCTTCCTCCTTATTGTATCCATGAGGAAGACCTTCATAGAATTTATCATTATCTCCAGGAGGCCCTATGCTTACGATTACAATAAAAACATTTGCATCCTGTGCAACACGTTGGCAACCTGTCCTTAAAAATATAGTTGCCTCTGATGATCTACATAGCAAATGGATCAATACATTATCGTTTTTAGAGAACTGTGGGGCAAAAAAAATCTCTGCTAGCGAGCATCCAACACAAGTAAAAAGAGAGGTATTAAAACATGCTGCTGAAGAATTCCGTCACGCATTTTATCTAAAAACACAAATATCAAGAATATCCAATGAACCTTTCCTCGATTACTCCTTAGAACAAATGCTAGGCACTTATGGAATAAAGTATTATCTGCATCTTCTAGATTTACGCACATGCAAGGTGCTTAAAAATCAATACCATCTTTCCGGACAAACATTAAAAACCACTGCTTATGTACTTGTAACTTCTGCTATAGAAATGCGTGCTTCCGAACTCTATCCTATCTATCATAATGTTTTAAAAGACGCGGGGAGCAAGATTACAATAAAATCCATAATCTTAGAGGAGCAAGAACATTTAGCAGAAATGGAATCAGAATTAGCAACAATACCCCATGCAAAAGAACTTCTTTCTTATGCTTGCGAGTTTGAAAGCACACTATGCTTGCAATTACTAAGCTATTTAGAAAAATTAACAGAAATAACCTGCTCAGTTTAACCTTATATGGGAATTACATTTCCTTAGACGATAAATAGCGATTCAGGCAAGCTTTTGGAAAACTAAAATAAGTTAGCCAAAATGCTTGCTTATAAGATTTCTCCCTCCTCCATTTCTGGGAATGTTTGTATTCCCCCATCGAAGTCCCATACTCTACGAGCAATTTTCTGGGCTTCTGTGTCTCATGGCACTTCAATAATAGATAATGCTTTGGACTCTCCTGATTCAGAAGTGATGATTCAAGCTTGTGAGCAACTTGGTGCAAAGATTCGTAAGAAATCTACATCTCTTGAAATTACAGGAACCTCGAATCTTAGATTACCAGAAAATACAGTTATCGATGCAGGAAGTTCAGGGATTGTTTTTCGATTTTTCACAGCAATTGCAGCAATATTCTCTGAAAAAATAACAATTATAGGATCTTCTCAACTACAAAGGCGTCCCATAGCTCCACTAATCAAAGCCTTAGAAAATTTCGGAGCCACGTTTTCATATCAAGGAGATCTACACACAATTCCCCTCTCTGTTTCAGGACCTATTTCTTCAGGATATACTGAAGTCTTAGGAGACGATTCGCAATATGCCTCGGCACTCGCAATGGCATGCTCTTTAGCAGAAGGCCCATTCTCCTTTACTATAATCAATCCTAAAGAACGACCTTGGTTTAAATTGACCTTATGGTGGTTAGAACAATTAGCCATCCCCTATTCACAATCAGAGGATACCTATTCATTTTTAGGAAAAGCTCAACCCAAAGCTTTTTCCTATACTGTTGGGGGTGATTTTAGTAGTGCAGCATTTCTTGTCGCTGCTGCACTACTTTCCCAATCCCCACATCCCACATACTTGCAAAATCTTAATATAGACGATGTCCAGGGAGATAAAGAATTGCTCTTTCTCCTTAGAAAACTGGGAGCAAATATTGTTTTTGAAAATAATACGGTTATTGTTTTCCCCTCAATACTTTCTGGTGGGAATATAGATATGGATCCCTTTATTGACGCTCTTCCTATTCTTGCAGTTCTCTGTTGCTTTGCTACTTCCCCCTCACATCTATATAATGCTCGAGGAGCTAAAGACAAAGAAAGCGATCGTATTACCGCTATTACTGAAGAACTTCAAAAAATGGGTGCATGCATTCAACCTTGTCATGACGGTTTGCTCATCAATCCTAGTCCTCTATATGGAGCTTCTATGTACTCCCATAATGATCACAGAATAGCGATGGCGTTATCCATAGCAGCGATGTACGCCTCTGGAGATAGTACTATCTCTGATACTGAATGTATTAAAAAAACTTTTCCAAATTTTATACAGATTTTAAATTCCCTACACACAAATATTCAGGAATACTATGAACCTATTTCTGTGCGGACTACCAACAGTAGGCAAGACCTTGCTGGGTCGTGCCTTTGCTAATTATCTATCGATTTCTTTCTTTGATATTGATGATTTAATTGTAAGTAACTATGGCAACGGGCTATATTCCTCAGCATGCGAGATATTTCAAGCTGTTGGAGACGAGGCATTTACATCTTTAGAAATAGAGGCCCTACGCTCTTTACCCCTAGATGATAGCGTCGTAGCTTTAGGTGGGGGTACAATCATGCATCAAGAAGCTTGTGCCATAATTAAAAACAGGGGAACTTTGATTTACCTGTCTCTTCCTGTTATTGAAATTTATAAACGACTCTTGAAGCGCGGCCTTCCTGAAAGATTAAAGCGAGCGCCCAATGTAGAAGAAATCTTACAACAACGTATAGATCATATGCAACGTGTAGCAAATTATAGTTTTCCTCTAGATCATGTAAATCTCCTAGACCAGCATTCATTGTTATCTGCATGTGAATCTCTTAATACTTTACTAAATCAATGAGAAATCGATTCGGTTCTTTATTTTCTTTGACCACGTGGGGAGAATCTCACGGCTCCTCCATTGGGGTTGTTATTGACGGTTGTCCTGCAGGTTTATTGCTTGAACCTGAGGATTTCATATCCGCAATGTCACGTAGATCTCCGGGAAAACCTGGAACATCTCCTCGCAAAGAAAACGATATCGTTCACATTCTTTCCGGAGTATATCAGGGAAAAACAACGGGAACACCTATTTCCCTTCAAATTTTCAATACCGATGTAAAGAGTGATGTGTACCGTAAGCAAGATGACCGTTATCGTCCCGGTCATGGACAATTTGCTTATGAAAAAAAATATGGTATTGTAGATTCCTTAGGGGGAGGAAGGTCATCCGCTAGGGAAACAGCGTGTCGCGTAGCTGCAGGGGTTATCGCAGCAAAAATTCTCGCTCACTATGATATTTATTGTTTAGCCTTCTTATCCAAAATCGGAAAAGAATCTATTGAAAAATATCCCAAATTCTCTAACGAATTTGCCCAAAGTATCTATAGCTCTCCTTTCTTTTCTCCTCTCGATAATGATTCTATTTTCCAAATATTGACTAATCTACAAAATGAACAAGACTCTTTAGGTGGAGTAGTATCTTTTATCACTTCTCCTATTCACGAAAGTCTTGGCGAGCCTGTATTTAATAAAGTGCAGGCAGTTTTAGCCTCAGCACTTATGAGTATCCCCGCTGCCAAGGGATTTGAAATTGGCTTAGGATTTGCGTCTGCTGATAGATTTGGATCAGAATACATTGATCCATTTATCATTGAGGATGAAAAGATCTCTATGGGGTCGAATAACTGTGGGGGCTCACTCGGAGGAATTACTGTGGGAATGCCTCTAAACGGACGCGTAGCATTTAAACCTACATCCTCAATTAGGAAACCCTGCTTCACAGTAACAAAATCGGGAGAGCCAACTATTTATACTACACAAAAAGAAGGTCGCCACGATCCTTGTGTAGCTATAAGGGCTGTGGGCGTTGTAGAAGCAATGGTAAATCTTGTTCTTGCCGATTTATTACTACAACAACGGTGTGCTAAGCTATGATAAAGAATTTTATTTCCGATCCGCACAACGTTAAGTTCGTGGAGAATTTCTTCAATAAAAAGTTATTTTCTTCAATATCTATAGACTTTCCTATTGTAATTATTAGCGATCTCCATGTGGCAGAAGAAATTCTTCCTCCCATCTTAGATTTCATGGATTCTTTAGGTTACAAGGTAATCCTGCTGACATTCCCTCCTGGAGAAAAAAATAAAACATGGGAAATCTTTATTTCCCTACAAAATCAGCTGGTTGATCAAGATGTTTCTTTAGGATCTACAATCATTGGTATCGGTGGAGGTATAGTTTTAGATATGGCCGGATTCCTGGCTTCTACATATTGTCGAGGAATTCAGCTATTTTTAATTCCCACAACAATGACAGCAATGATTGACGCAAGCATTGGTGGGAAAAATGGCATCAATTTACGGGGATTAAAAAATCGTCTAGGGACTTTTTATCCTCCGAAAGATGTATGGATATGTCCTGAGTTCTTAGCGACATTACCAAGGAGAGAATGGTTTCACGGAATTTCTGAATCCATAAAGCACGGATGTATTGCCGATGCATATATATGGGAGTTTTTGCATAACTATAGTGATATGCTCTTTTCTTCCCGGGAAATTCTGAACGAGTTTATTAAAAGGAACTGCATGATTAAAGCTGCTATCGTTGCCAAAGATCCTAAAGATAAGAATCTAAGAAAAATACTTAATTTCGGTCATACGATTGCCCATGCAATAGAAACATTATCCAAAGGTTATATCCCTCATGGATTAGCAGTAAGTGTAGGAATGATAATAGAAATGAAAATTTCTCTAGAATCGGGAATTATGAAAAATCCTTATCTTATTGAGCAGTTATATAATTTATTAAAACATTTCTGTTTACCTACAACTCTTGAAGAGCTACGGTCTTTGATTCCACAACATCTTCATAACGGATTTTACAATCCGGAAAATATTATCAACACACTCGGTTATGATAAGAAAAATCTATCGAAAAAAGCCGTAAGAATGGTCATGATAGAACATTTAGGAAGAGTTGCTCCATATAATGGCACCTATTGTGCAACACCAAAAATGGATATCCTTTATGAAGTTCTAAAAAGTGAATGTCATGTTATGTGCAACGATTAGCGGTCCTTCTTTTTCTGAAGCAAAACAACAACTTTTACGCTCGTTACCTCTAGTAGATAGTATAGAATTACGTATCGACTGTCTTTTATCTCTATCATCAGATCAGCTGAAACATTTGGTCTCTTTAGCAAAGAAACCTATTCTTACATTAAAAAAGCACGCTAGTTTATCTGAATCGGCATGGATAGAACGCACTATGGAACTAGCAAAATTACAACCTGATTATCTTGATATCGATAAAGATTTTCCTAGAGAAGCTTTAAGAAATATCCAAAATCAATATCCTAATATAAAGATTATCCTTTCCTATCATAGCAAAACCTCAGAATACGTTCCGAATCTTTATAATGACATGCTAAAACAACAAGCTCATCATTATAAAATCGCAATCACTTCAACCAAATCCATAGATACCCTGCGTTATATACAAATAAAAAAACATCTTCCCGAAAATACTACACTACTTTGCATGGGAAATGAAGGCGTCGCCTCTCGTATCCTTTCGCCATTAATGAAAAATGCTATTAATTATGCTTCGGGAATAAACGCTCCCAAAGTAGCTCCAGGGCAACTTTCTATAGAAGATTTATTAGCATATAACTATGCAAATCTCTCTTCAGAAGCCAGTATCTATGGTCTTATTGGTAATCCTGTAGATCGCAGTATCAGTCATCTCTCTCATAATAAGCTGTTCTCAGAACTGAATATGAAGATGAGTTACATAAAAATCCTTTTAACATCTCAAGAACTTAAAGACTTTTTCTCCCTAACGCGAGATCTTCCTTTTCGAGGGCTTAGTGTAACGATGCCCTTTAAAACCGATGTTCTTGACTATGTCGATATTTTTGATGTTTCTGTAAAACATTGCCAGTCTTGTAATACTCTAGTTTTCAATAATAATAAGATCACAGGATACAATACAGACGGTTCGGGACTATTAAATCTTTTGAAACGCAAAAATATTGCCTTACAAAATACACACGTAGCTATTGTAGGTTCTGGAGGAGCAGCAATGGCTATAGCAACGACATTTGCTTATTCAGGAGCTCGTATTAGCATCTTCAACCGAACAGAAGCTAATGCTAAAAAACTCGCTGAGCTATGTAATGGGAATGCGTTTTCTTTAAACTCTCTATCAGAAAATCACAATATAGATATTCTAATTTTATGCCTTCCTCCTAATGTGGAAATCCCTGAAGTCTTCTCTCCAGTAATTATCGATATCAATACATTACCTAAAGAATCTCACTACACAAGAAAAGCTAAAAAGAGAGGATGCCGTATCCTTTACGGATATGAAATGTTTGCAGAGCAAGCTCTACTACAATTTTCTCTATGGTTTCCTGAAAAACTCTCCGAAGAGGATGGCGAGAGATTCCGTATTAGCGTAGAAAATATCGTTAATACCATGTAAAAAATCCTTGTTTTGCTTTATGCTTTTCAAAATTTTTTATTTGAAAGCACATGCAAAGATATTGGCTATTTTTCTTTTTTCTTTTTCCTCTAGCTATTCATAGTAGCGAAACCACACGTTATGTAGAGGTAAAATCCATTCATGAGATTGCAGGGGATATCCTTTATGATAGCAGTGACTTTTGGTTAATATTTGATCTCGATGACACGTTATTAGAAGGTGCCCAGGCGTTAACACAATCATTGTGGTTACAGAAAACAATAGAGGTATTTCAACAGTTAGGGCTTTCTGAAAACGAAGCTTGGGAAACTACTTACCCTTACTGGGAAGAGTTTCAAGAAAAAGGATCTGTAAAAACTATAGAAAATGCTATGCAAATTCTCATTACAAAGATCCACGAAAAAAAGAAAACGCTTTTTGCTTATACAGAACGTAAACTCTCTTCAGAAAATATCACCTTGCAACAATTGAAAAGCTTAAACCTAAAATTAGATCGTACAGCTCCCGCCATACCCACTCGTCTACCAAAAGGGATTCTCTTTTCTTCAGGAGTGTTATTTGGAGAAGAATTGCATAAAGGGCCAGGGCTGCAATTATTTCTAGATGCCATAGATGCTCATCCTGAAAAGATCATTTATATTGATAATCGCAAGGAAAATGTTTTGCGTATCGGTGAGTTATGTAAATTAAAAAAAATTTCCTATCTAGGGATTACCTATACAGCTCAGAAATTCTTACCCCCAGTATACATCCCAGAAATCTCTAAGGTTCAATATACATATTCTCAAAAACTCCTTAGCAATGAAGCTGCTGCCCTACTCTTAAGACATCAAATGACAGAGTAGTGTTAAAATAATAATTCCTTAACTTCCACCAAAAATGATGGCATAAAAAAACTTCTTTTTTTTAGAGTCACAACAAAGAGCAGCGTATCTTTTCTTTTGGTAGTTCATGGCGTCTTTTCGTTCTTCTCTATTAACCGCTCTATGTACTTACGGTATGTTGACGATGCCCGCTTATGGAATCGATCCAAATCATCCTGAGCATCATCATCATAGATACTCCGAAAGACTAAAAAAAAGTAACGCTAAAGATTCTGATATCTCCTCCCTACCTGCGACATCAGAATCATCTGAAACCTTACGCCAAGAACCTCGTCGTCACATACTTACCCCAGTACGTAATGTCTTAGAAGATCACCCTTGCGATGAGGGGTTGTCGATCTCAAAATTGTTACACTCGATAGAGAAAGAGACTAACTCTCAAATATCTGTGGATTTTACTATTCTCCCTCAATGGTTTTATCCTAAAAAAGGTGCCCTAACAGCAATCGATGAAAAGCAGCCAACTTGGCAATTTTACATGAGTCCTAGCATCTCTTGGCAGTTATACAATAACCCTACAGCAGGCGTAGGGAGTATTGATTTCTCCTATACATTAATACGTTATTGGAGAAACAACGCGCAAAATGCCAATAATGCTACAGGCATCGCCGGCGGGATCAACGATTATAGCTCTCGAGCCAACACCTTATCACAACTTACATTCTCTCAGACATTCCCTGGAGAAATGCTTACCGTTTCGTTAGGTCAATATAGCTTATATTCTATAGACGGAACTTTATACGATAACGATCAGCAATCCGGATTCATAAGCTATGCACTATCACAAAATGCTAGTGCGACATATTCCTTAGGGAGTGTTGGTGCCTATGTACAATTTACACCTACACCTTCTATAAATATCCAGGCTGGCTTTCAGGATGCCTATAACATTTTAGGCACCTCTTTTGATGTCTATAACCTCACAAGAAATCGATATAATTTCTATGGTTATTTCTCGTGGGCACCACAAAGTTCTCTAGGTAGTGGACAATATTCCGCATTGATCTATTCTACAAGAAAGGTCCCCCAACAGCCTACCCAAACAACAGGATGGTCATTGAATTTCGGGCAGCATTTCGGGGAAAAACTCTATGTATTTGGAAGATGGAATGGAGCCACAGGAACAGCAGTAAATCTTAATCGTTCGTATGTTCTTGGATTAGCATCAGCAAATCCAATAAATCGTAATTCTCAAGATCTTTTTGGAGCTGCTTGCTCGATGAGCAAGGTGAATCCCAAGGTCGTTACAGAAAGAAAAATTCGTAAATATGAAACTGTAATAGAAACATTTGCAACTATAGGATTTGGACCTCATATTTCTCTAACTCCAGATCTACAAATTTATATTCATCCAGCACGGAGACCTGATAAACGTTCTGCTAAAGTTTACGGTGTTCGGGCTAACTTCTCTACCTAATCCTATAACCTCATTATTTACATCCTTAGGAGTTTATACATGCCTTACGGGACACGCTACCCAACATTAGCCTTCCACACGGGAGGAGTAGGAGAATCTGACGATGGAATGCCTCCTCAACCTTTCGAAACTTTCTGCTATGACTCCGCTCTTTTACAAGCGAAAGTCGAAAATTTTAATATCGTTCCCTATACATCCGTATTACCTAAAGAACTTTTTGGGAATATTGTTCCCGTGGATCAATGTGTTAAATTCTTCAAACATGGTGCTGTTTTAGAAGTAATCATGGCTGGACGCGGGGCCGCGACAGTAGACGGCACTCACGCAATTGCTACAGGTGTTGGCATCTGCTGGGGGCAGGATAAAAATGGCGAGCTTATCGGTGGATGGGCCGCAGAATACGTAGAATTTTTCCCTACATGGATCAATGATGAGATCGCAGAATCCCATGCAAAAATGTGGTTAAAAAAATCCCTACAACATGAACTAGATCTTCGCTCTGTTGTCAAACATAGTGAATTTCAATACTTCCATAACTACATCAATATTAAGCAAAAGTACGGTTTCTCATTAACTGCATTAGGATTTCTCAACTTTGAAAATGCCGATCCGGCAACAATTAGATAAGGAGAATTCATGATTTCTAATGGGGGCAAAACCGGGAAAAACCTTGGGGCCATAGCTTTAGCAGGTATGGTAATTAGCTCTATGATTGGGGGAGGAATTTTTAGCCTTCCCCAAAATATGGCGGCATCCGCGGGAGCAGGAGCTATTATCTTAGCATGGATCTTGACAGGCGTAGGCATGTTTTTTATTGCCAATACTTTTAAAATTCTCTCATTAGTACGCCCCGATTTAACAACAGGGATCTACATGTACAGCCGAGAAGGGTTTGGACCTTATGTAGGATTTACTATTGGTTGGGGATATTGGCTATGCCAAATCTTTGGTAACGTCGGTTATGCCGTCATGACCATGGATGCATTGAATTATTTTTTCCCTCCCTATTTTAAAGGAGGAAATACTATCCCCGCAATTATTGGAGGCTCTATTCTTATATGGGTTTTCAATTTCATAGTCCTTAAAGGAATCCGTCAGGCATCTTTCATCAATATTATCGGAACCGTATGTAAACTCGTTCCTCTTATTGTATTTATTGTTATCACAGCATTCCTGTTCAAGCTTGCTATTTTCAAAACGGATTTTTGGGGACATACAGCCACAAAAACACAACCATTACTAGGATCAGTAACTAGCCAGTTAAAAAGTACAATGTTAGTAACTTTATGGGCTTTCATTGGAATCGAAGGTGCTGTCGTTATGTCAGCACGTGCAAAAAGCTCTAGTGCTGTTGGGAAAGCTACCATATTAGGTTTTGTAGGATGCTTAACTGTTTATATACTTTTATCCATCTTACCTTTTGGTTCCCTATTTCAATATCAACTTGCTGGTATTGCCAATCCTTCAACTGCTGGAGTATTAGATATTCTCGTAGGGAAATGGGGTGAGGTCTTAATGAACATAGGTCTTCTTGTAGCCATACTCTCCAGTTGGTTATCTTGGACCATGATTGTTGCAGAGATCCCTTATTCTGCAGCAAAAAATGGTACATTCCCGGAGATCTTCACAATAGAAAATGCTGTGCATTCTCCTAAAGTTTCGTTATATATAACGAGTGCTCTTATGCAAATCGCTATGCTTCTCGTATATTTTTCAACAAATGCGTGGAATACGATGTTGAGCATCACAGGAGTGATGGTTTTACCTGCCTATTTAGCAAGTGCCGCTTTTCTTTTTAAATTCAGCAAAGATAAAAATTATCCAAATAAAGGACCAATTAAGTCTTCGACTGCAAAATATACAGGAATTTTTGGTGTTATTTATTCTATCTGGTTGATCTATGCTGGAGGTTTAAATTATCTATTTATGGCCATCATTCTCTTAGCCTTAGGTATTCCATTCTACGTAGACGCTGGTAAGAAAGGTAAGAACGCTAAAACTTTTTTTGCAAAAAAAGAGGTTACAGAAATTACAATAATTGCTTTGTTAGCGTTATTAGCGATTTTCCTCTTTTCAACGGAAAAAATCCGTTTATAACGATCCCAATCACCCTTTGGGAGAGGCCTTCGGGTCTCTCTCATTTTTTCTTTAGTTCCTCTTTATTTTCTTCTGCATTCCTCTCTGTTATTTAATACGTTATTTGCTTATTCTCAGAAGTAGATATAGAGACAAATTCTTAATTAAGATCTTAGATTTCAAGGTAAATGTATGCGTATAGCAGTTTTAGGAGCAGGGTATGCTGGGCTTTCTGTAACTTGGCATTTGCTACTACACTCTCAGGGAACAGCAACAATAGATCTTTTCGATCCCGTTCCTTTAGGTCATGGCGCATCGGGATTATCCTCAGGTCTCCTTCATGGCTTTACTGGGAAAAAAGCTAGTAAACCTCCGCTTGCGGATCTAGGAATTACCTCTACTCATGGCTTAATCACAGAAGCTAGCAAAGCATTAAATATTCCTATTGTTCTTTCTCGAGGAATCATTCGCCCAGCCGTAGATGATGAACAAGCAGAAATTTTTATGAAACGCGTTGAAGAATTCCCTAATGAATTAGAATGGTGGGAAAAAGCACGTTGTGAAATGACAGTTCCGGGTATAGTTGCCAATCTTGGTGCTCTATTTATAAAGAACGGAGTCACTATAAATAATAATGCCTACATCAACGGTCTTTGGGATGCCTGTGCTAATCTTGGTACACAGTTTTATGATGAGCTTATAGAAAATATTGAAGATATTGAAGAGTTTTACGATCACATTATTGTAACTCCAGGAGCTAATGCTCAGGTTCTCCCCGAATTACAGAAGCTTCCTCTATCTAATGTAAAAGGTCAGCTTATAGAAATTTCTTGGCCTGAAGACCTAGCGACGCCACAATTCAGTATCAATGCGCATAAATATATGGTGGCAAACACAGAAAATAATACTTGTATTTTAGGAGCAACTTTCGAACATAACCAGCCTGAACCTGTTATTGACGAAACTATCGCCTATAACGAAATCATGCCTCCTGTTCTTTCATTATTTCCCTCTCTTAAAGAAGCAAAGATTCTGAACTACTACGCAGGAATGCGTTCATCAAGTTCTACTCGCCTACCTATAATTAGTAGAATAAAAGAAAACCTTTGGTTCCTAGGTGGCTTAGGATCCAAAGGTCTACTTTATCACGGTCTTACCGGGGATATGCTCGCTCAGGCTGTATTAAAACAATCTACAGCCTATGTCGCTAAAGAGTTTCTATTCACTCTTTAATTAGATTTTCTTTTGAGGTTTGCTTCTCTAAGTAAAAATCAAAAGAGAAATTAAAGAAAAAGGAAACTGCAGGTGTAAGAATTAATGCTATTGGCATAACCAATACCAAAACTTCCATCAAAAATGATCCTGTATTCATATCTGATAAACAGACTAAATGTGACATCAAATAAAACGAATCTAAAGCTAACCAGCTACACAAAGCTAAGGGTGTTGCTGCTATGATAAATCCAATGGATTGGTTTAAGACATTTCCCTGAAAACAACGAAGTAAGTGCATATAGTCAATGCTATCCTGATCACTTAAAGCAGGTATGCAGAAAAATAGAGATACAAAAGCACCTAGAAATAGCAAGATCAAAGTTGTTGCTGAAAGGTAAGGAACAAAAATTAGCAGGGTATGGAAGAATTTACCAATCCAAGGTAAAGAGCTTAAAAATACTGAAAGTAAAATTACTGTGCTTACTACAACCATCGCTATAAAAAACGGCATAGAAACAAGCAGTGATAGCCAAAGTGATTTCCAGTTCTTATGAAATGCTGAAATGATTTTACCCACATTTCCCGTGGATTCTTGTTTTAAAAGTGCCTGTACGATCACAGCAGAAGCACAAACAATACTAAAAGAAGAGAAAAAAGCTCCCAGTCCTAATGTTGATAATGAAAAACTAAGAACAAACTGTGAACATAGTTTTAAAAACATGGCAAAAACAAAACCAAAACAGCACAAACTAGAAAAAATAAAAAGAAATCGCTGTTTATTAAAAATCTTTTTAAAAGCATTTTGACTTAATACATCAAAAGATTGAGTCATAAATCACCCCACTAACTTGCGCTATAACAAAGAGACATTCGCTTTTTCCTGAGAAATTTCATCCAAGGATATTTGAATCTTATTTTTTATAAAGGCATCCCAAGATAATCCAGGAACAATCTCATAATCCCCAGAGGACAACATACGACATGGGAAACCAAAAATTAAATCTTCAGGAATACCGTAAGGATTATAATCGGAACATACTCCAGTAGAGAACCACTCCCCATCTTTAGGAAGAAAAATAGAGCGTGCCGCTTCTGCTAAAGCACGAGCAGCTGATCCTGCGGAAGATTTTCCACGAGCTTCAATCACAGCACTTCCTCGATTTTGGATAGAAGGTAGCATAATATTTTCAAGCCAATCACGATCGCTTATCACTTCTACAGCAGATTTTCCTGAAATTAATGCCTGAGTAAAATCGGGAACTTGTTTTGCAGAATGATTTCCCCAAATAACAACATTAGTAACCTCATCTAAAGGCACTTCTGCACGATGCGCTAACATTGTATGCATACGATTTTGATCTAAGCGCAGCATAGAATGAAAATTTCTTCTATTCAATCTTGGAGCCTGATTCATAGCAATCCAACAATTGGTATTTACAGGATTGCCGACAACAAAAATCTTTGCATCTCGTTTAGCTGAAGTATTTAGCACTGAACCTTGAAGAGAAAAAATTTCTCCATTACGTTTTAAAAGATCCGAACGTTCCATTCCAGGACCTCGAGGTGCTGCTCCTATTAAAAAGGCCGCATCAATACCATCAAAAGCATCTTCCAAAGAAGTTGTGACACGTAGGGATTGTAAAAGAGGATAAGCGCAATCATCGAGTTCCATACGAACACCGGAAAGCACTCTTTCTAAACCTGGGAGGTCATATACACGTAGATCAATGCCGCAATCATTACCAAAAACATCACCGTGAGCCAAAGCAAACAAAAAACTGTAGGCAATTTGCCCTGTTCCACCCGTCACAGCAACACTAACCGTACGTGCTAGTTTCATAATCACGCCTCCCTAAAAAAAATCACTATAATCTTTAAATAAAAACAAAATCAAGCGCGTCTATTTTTTGATAGCTAAAGAAAGAAAATTCCCTAGCTAAAACCGTGTTAAGAGGCGAAATAAATAAAAGCGCTATGCTCTTATCCACAATACTCCGCATCTGAATTCTATACCAAGACTTATGCTTTACTAACGTTTCTGTCAAACCATAGTTCCCATTCCAAACTCTTATAAAAGATAGGAATATCCCAGTAAAAACAGAGTAGAAAAATCTCAAAAAAATATTAGCATGTAAAAAAAGACAAAAAGAAACATTACTGCTTTTTAAAAACAGTTGCAAATTAAAAAAATGATAATCAAAAAGTCTAAAAGGCTATACGATAGAAAACAGCTCCTCGAGCCCCCACCCAAACTCCCGTACCGGATTTGATGACCTGTTCTCCCTTCCGAGTAAATAAAACACCGTGAATATCCAAAAATCCTACTGAACGCACACGAATAAAAAACATAGCGTTTCATCCATCGCTTAGAAAATGAAAATGCTAATTATACCATAAAAACTATTAAAATATTGAGAGAAAACGAGTTTTATCTCCTTCAAATCCCTAGAGTTGGGTATTTTTATTTTTTAGTATCATTAAAAAGTCTTAACAACGCTTCAGCTTCAAGAAGGCCTCCTTCTTTTCCTTCCCCCTGCATAACCTGTAAGACCTGGTTTGCTAGGTCTTTCCCCAGGGTAACTCCTTCTTGATCGAAGGAGTTAATTCCCCAGCAAAAACCCTGAAAGACTATTTTATGTTCATAGAAGGCTAAAAGTGCTCCCATAGTATAGGGAGTGAGTCTCTCAGACACAAGAATCGAGGAAGGACGATTTCCTCTAAAATTTTTATTTGGATTAGTATTTTCCCGTCCTTTTGCTAAGGCTATCGACTGGGCTACCATATTAGCGAAAAGCTTTTGAGAAGAACTCGATCCAGCTATAACGATATCCTTTCCTCTTTGATTTTCGAGAAAACCAATGAATTCTACAGGCACGATATCACTACCTTGATGAAGGCATTGAAAAAAAGAGTGTTGGCTATTTGTTCCCGCCTCACCCCAAATAATGGGACTTGTGGAAAAGCTTATTATTTCTCCAGTCTGAGCAACACTCTTTCCATTAGATTCCATACCGCATTGCTGTAAATGCGCAGGAAAATATTCCAGTCCTGTAGCATAGGGAACTACAACAGAAGTAGGATAACGTAAGAAATTACGATTCCAAATCCCTAACATTGCTGATAATAAAGGAAGATTCTGACTCATATGAGGTTCTAAAGCTGCCAAATCCATAGCTGCAGCTCCTTCAAGGAGCTGTAAAAACATATCAAAGCCATAGGCAAAGCCTAAAACAACTCCACCAACCATAGATGTAGAGGAATAGCGTCCTCCGATGCTATCCCAAATATGGAAAACTTCAAGATATTTATCTGTATCATCCATAGGGCTACCCTCGCAGGTAACAGCAATAAAATGCTCTCGAAAACTCAATCCTTGTTTTAAGAAATGGTCCGCTAGTAATTCTTCATTAACAGCAGTCTCTAATGTGGTTCCTGATTTCGATACAGTAACAACCAAAGTCTTTGCGCAATCTATCTCTTGTAAAACTTCTGCGGCATTATCGGGATCTACATTGGAGACGAAATACACTCTCTTATCTGATGGACAACAGCCTTTTAAAGCACAATGTAAAGCTTTAGGCCCAAGTTCGGAACCTCCTATTCCAATTTGTACAATAGTTGTAAAGGCATCCCTATATTTATTAAGAAAATCTTTTAAACGTTGTGCTTCGATTTTTGATCTTAAAGAAATATCCTCGGCATTACCTTTTAGAGGAATTTCCTTAACCCATGCACGCGTCGCGGTATGTAAAGCAGGTCGAGATTCGCTAGGGAAGTTATCAATATAGTTAACAACTTCTCCATTTTGCATTGCCTGCATAGATTCGATAAGACCACGTTCAGAAGTCAAATCCGTTAATGCGGATAAAATACCCTCATCGATACGTTCCGTAGCGTAACTTAATGTAAAACCTTCTACAGACAAGGAAAACCTCTCTATACGCTCTTTAGAAATTACTCCAGGAATTGTCAAATCTATAGGCGCCATAGCCAAATCTTGCAATATCTTTGTTGAGGAGCTCTCTAAAAAGCCTTTTCTATCCATTGTCTACCTCGTCCTAGCTTAAAAACTATCTAAATATCTATACTCAAAACTATACCAGCCGAAGTTAGATTTTATGACCTCAGCCCAGTTTTGTGATGTTATCCTTGAAAAATTTGTTCTTTTTCTCTCGGTAGATCGCGGTCTTTGCCGCAATTCTATTTCTGCATATTGTCAGGACATTACCTTATTCCTAAAAATAAGTGCCATTACATCAACCAAAGAAATTTCTCAAGATAGCGTACATCTGTTTGTTCGTCAGCTACATAAACGCAAAGAAGCCGAGTCTACTTTAGCGCGTCGTCTGATTGCCTTAAAAGTATTTTTTCGATTTCTTAAAGAGGCAAAGCTTCTTGATCATCCTCCTCTTATCGAACATCCAAAAATTTGGAAACGCCTTCCCTCTGTTTTAACGCCGAAAGAAGTTGATGCTCTTTTATCTGCTCCTCAACAAACCAAAATTTCTCCTATCATTTCTGCTAGAGATACCGCTATGCTCCATACACTATATTCCACAGGTATTCGCGTATCCGAACTCTGTGGTTTATGCATTGGTGACGTTAGTGATGATTTTCTACGTGTTACCGGGAAAGGTTCTAAAACACGACTTGTTCCTCTAGGGAAACTCGCTTGTGAAACTATCGATACCTATCTGTGTCCTTTTCGAGAGAACTTTCAAAAGAAAAATCCAGAAGAACATCACCTATTTCTCTCTATACGCGGGCGTAAGTTAGAGCGCTCCTGTGTATGGAGAAGAATCCATTACTACGCAAAGCAAGTAACCCATAAACGCGTCTCACCACACTCCCTAAGACATGCCTTTGCCACACATCTATTAGACAATAAAGCAGACCTCCGAGTCATTCAAGAAATGCTCGGGCATTCCCGTATTGCCTCTACAGAAATCTATACTCATGTGGCTGCGGATGCCCTAGTAGAAAACTTTCTTTCCTATCACCCAAGAAATCCCTAGTCACAATGATAGAAAAATGTACCGTCCTCAAATCGAGAATAACAATCTTCATTACCCTGTGATGTTCCGGTATAGCCTCCGTAAGTCTCAGGATAATAGTATCCATAATCATAAGGATAGTAGAAACTATAAGGAACATGACCGTTTTGCTCTTGAAATTGCAATCCCGATACAGGCACTGCCTTTACTAAGGATACAGACTCCGAAGCAA
Organism: Chlamydia sp. 16-02; assembly: GCF_042235055.1. Classification (NCBI taxonomy): domain Bacteria; kingdom Pseudomonadati; phylum Chlamydiota; class Chlamydiia; order Chlamydiales; family Chlamydiaceae; genus Chlamydia; species Chlamydia sp. 16-02. The sequence goes on along the minus strand of NZ_CP114172.1, from coordinate 1,016,958 downwards.
GGGAATTTTCTCCAAAAGCCACAGAAAAACAACAGCTTAGGAAACAAGCGAAAACTAGAAGCATTTTCTTCATAAAATTCCTCAAAAAAAATCTAAAACTCTAGATTTTATTTTACTACGAACGGGAATTTAATGATTTTTCCTAGAGAAGAGATGTTGAAATGCCCAGGATAGGACTTGAACCTACATGCCGCGAAGCACTGGATCCTAAATCCAGCGTGTCTACCAATTTCACCACCTGGGCAGAAAAACACTCTATGGTGGTTAGCAGACTCATTTTGATTCCTATCACTGTTTTTGTAAATAGAAAATCCCTATATTCTCGAGTATTCTCTCCTATCCTCTAACCCTTTTATAATCAAACTTGCAGGAAAATGGGGTTTTATATAATTTTCATCGTTTCTATGTCCCCATAACTTACTCGTGCGAAAATTAGTATGAACACTCCCCTGCCTTCAGCAGTCCCATCTACCAACATGACGTTAAAGGAAGATGCCTCTTCTTCATCTTCAGCATCAACATCTTCCAGCATTTTAAAAACCGCAGCCGGAGATGTTGCGCTTTCTGTATTTACTTCAGAAGGATCAACGCCAGCCTCTCTAAGTTCGCTTGCTGCTCTTGCTCTTGCACAAATTTCTGCAACTTCTGGAGAAAATACTAATCCTTTACAAGATTGCACGCATAATCTTGTTTTTCTTCCTCCGGAAACCGTTGAAGTTGAGATACTCATCTCTGATCTCCTACAAGCTTTAGAAACCGCAGACCCGAAAACACAAGAAGAACCAACAAGTTTAGGGAAACAAGAACAATTTCTTCCCCAAGAAGGATGCAAACCCCAAGATGTGGCGCCAAGATCTACAAAAGAAACATATGCGACACCAAAAGAATCACAACAACCCTCGAAAGCCTCCACTAGCTATTCCTCTGCGAAAGCTTCTGATTCTCGATCTCCTACCACTCATTCTTCAATACAACATACCTTGGGACAATCTGCACAACGTGCTGTTCATACAACAACACCTCAGCAATCTCGAACGGAAAAGGATGGGGAGCACGTTTCTTCTCAGTCCTATGGTTCCTTTGTCACAGAGAAAAAAGAACAGCAAATCTTCACAACAAAGTCTCAAGAATCTAAACAAGATCGCGAAAATCGAGATCAAAAACAAGATCGACAGCATGAAGGACAACATCAAGAAGATGATCCTCAAGGAAGAGGTCAGGGCAAAAAATATAAAGCAAAGGTTTCTTTCGAAGAAATTGAAGAAGTTTCTCCTGAACTCTCTATAGCACATCTACGCTATCTTAATGATGTACGGCAGGCTCGAGAAATTAACGTTGAGGAAGAGAAAACATTTAAAAGAAAAGTGCAATCTCCAATGGCACTTTTCACAGCAGCAACTCCTCTACAAGGATTTACCCCAATTCCCACTCCAAAAGTTGAAAACGTGTTTATACGTTTTATGAAACTTATGGAAAGAATTCTTGGACAAGCTGAAGCCGAAGCTCAAGAATTATACCTGCGCGTTAAAGAACGTACCGATAATGTGGATACATTAACGTTACTTATTTCTAAAATTAATTCTGAGAAGGGGGCTATTGATTGGAGAGAGAATTCAGAAATGAAAGCTCTCGTAGATCAAGCTAAAAAACTTGGAGTAACAATAACAGACACGTTGCAATGGTCTGAAGAAGAGAAAAAGCTTCTGAAAGAAAATATTCAGATGCGCAAAGAAAACATGGAGAAAATTACACAGCTTGAACGGACAGATATGCAAAGGCATCTTCAAGAAGTCTCACAATGTCATCAGGCACGCTCCAATGTATTAAAACTTCTTAAAGAACTCATGGATACCTTTATTTACAATTTGCGTCCGTAATGTCATATTTAGCTTATTTATTAGAAAAGATAGCTTCATCAAGCAAAGAAGATTATCCCTTTCCGGATGATTTAGAAAGTTATTTGTCAGGATATTTTCCAAGTAAAGATCTTCCGTTAGATACATATCAAAAACTCTTTAAAATTTCCTCTGAAGAACTAGAACGTGTCTACAAAGAAGGTTATAACGCCTATCTGAATAGAGAATACCAAGAGAGTAGTGAAACTTTTCGTTGGTTAGTCTTCTTTAATCCTTTTGTCTCTAAATTTTGGTTTTCTTTAGGAGCATCATTACATATGAGCCAACTTTATCCCCAAGCTTTACATGCCTATGCTGTGACTGCATTATTACGGGATAAAGATCCCTATCCTCACTATTATGCCTATATCTGTTATACCCTTATGGACCAACATGAAGATGCAAGTAAGGCGTTAGAACTTGCATGGGAACGAGCGAAACATCATAGCTTTTATCAAGAACTAAAAGCAGAAATCTTGGATATAAAAAACCATGCATAATCCCATAACTCTAGGGAACTGACTATGTCTTCCTGGCTAGCACAATCTACAGAGATTCTCTTAAATCAACAGCCTTATATTCCAGATGGCCCTAAGCAATCTGAAGGAATATCTAGTATAAAATATTCAATCACTTTAGCTCCGGAATCCTCAGGAAAATCTCTACAGAAGTTCTTCACAGATAAACTTAGTAAAACCTTATTTATCAAAACTGAAGGGCAGGTTATTGGGCATAAACAACTAACTCCTGCGAGTTCTAGAGAAAAAATCTTACACTTCGGAAGTTCTTTAGCGTCACAATTGCCAAGGAAAGAACAGACATCATCATCTTCACCATGGAATCTTTTTTCACAAAAAAATTCCAAAGAATCGATGAAAACTCTTCTTAAAGATTTAATAACGCCTAAAGCTCAGGAAAAGACCTCTGAAAAAAGCCTTTCCTCTGATAAATCTCTATCCACACCTACACCTAAACAATCTGAAGAACAATCAAAAACCCAACATAATTTAGAAAGAACTGAGATCTTCCGTGAATCTACAGAAGATTTGGAACACAAAATGCTATCTGAGGAGAAATTCCTTTCTTCTCGGGATGCTGATTTACGCAGCAAAGAAGAAGATCGACTAACTCTAAAATCGCCACAAGGAAAATATAGTAAAGGATTATCACAAGATGAGCATCCAGGAAAACAGCAGCATCAAGAATGTCTCTTTAAAAAATTCAAAAAAAATCAAAAAACGCGAGCAGCTTCTGTTGTTCCTATTATTAGCCCTCCTTCTGTTGGTGTATTTACCCTAAGCTACCTTTTGACAAAACAAGGGATACTTTCAGATTTTTCTGCTTATGCATCCTACAAAGATTGTGTGGAAACGACCCAAAGGGAGTTAGAAGCAACACATGAAGAACGCATAAAACAAATCCAAAAATCTATAGAAAAAGAAGAACAAGCAAAACGTTGGGGTTCATTGGCTACTATTGTAGAGTGGATTACTCCATGGATCTCCATAGGATTAGCTTCCGTTGCTATCGTCATGGGCGGAGGTGTTTTCTCTTGGGTAAGTTTACTTGCAGGTCTTATCGCCTTAACACTAACTTTATTAGACGCTTTAAATGGTTGGGAAGCTATTGAAAAACTTCTCCCGGGGAAAAATAAGCAGTTAAAACAAAAGATATTGAAAATAGTACAAATTGTTCTTTATGTCATAGCTGCCTTACTTTCTATAGCCACTTTAAGCATAGAAAATCTTGGGCTTTCTCCACTTGCAGAAGGGGCTATGCGAGGTATAGGCCCTGCTCTAGAAGGAGCCTTAGGTCTTTTACGCGGAGCTATGCTTTGGGTGCGATCCAGTCTGTTTAAAATTAAATCCCACTACGTATCTCTTGAAACAAAAATAGAATTATTAAGTTTGGAAAGGGATGATTACCTCGCTCGCACTCAAGAACTCATAGAAAGTATTCATGATTCTTTCGAAAATCTCGCACGCGTGTTACAGTTGTGCAGAGAAATGGATAGAACATTTCTGGAAGCTCTAAGATAAATTCTTTTTTTTAAGGAATGTTATGACAGCATCTTGTTCAACAACAACGAGTACAACTTCAGAAAGTGCCGAGCTTGATTTGTTAATGATAGAATCGGGATCAGAGACATCTTCAACAACCGATGCTGAGGTTAGCGTTCCTGATTGTTGCCAAATGGCTATCTTACGTTCCATGTCGGATACTTGCTTAAGTTTACTGAATCAATCAGGATCGGTATTTTCACAACTTCCTCCCCAAGATAAACCTGCGCCCTCAGAAACTTTAATGGCAAAGAATGGTATGTTGATGAAATCTTCATCTCTACCGAATCTGTCATCACAAAAATCTCTAGATACATTTTCCTCTTCTGATAAAAATCCTGCTTTGCGACAAGCCAGCCAATCTTCGTCTTTTGCTTCTGTAAAAGAACAAAAAGCACAAGCAAGTATGGGATTTTCCTCTTGCTTAGCTCCTAAAGACGAAAATTCCATAACAAAAACAACAACACTGGTCTTAAATCTACCGGAATCTAAAGACGATGGTTTAGGGGGAAAATCATCCATTACCCTATGTACAGCACAAGTTGAAGTTCAAACTTACGATAAACAAACCATAAAAGAACACAGTCTGAAAGATACTGTTAGAACTTCTGAAGAAGCTGCAAAATCTGCACTATCTTCACCAAAACCTTCTACATCTTCTCTCAGTCCTATGGCGCTATTCAGCCATGTACAGAAAGAGACTACAGAAACACGTCTCGATACAAAATCTCAAGAAAGAGAAGAAGGAAAAGGAGAACAAGGACAGCAAGAACGTCAGGATCAAGAACAACAACATCATAAACAGAAAAGAGATTTCGCTATTGAAGAACTTTCTAATCAAATGTCTGCTCACTATACGCAGTCGCGTAGCTTACCTGATGAGATTATTGAATTTGCTCTTACAGAAGCACAGCTCAGCTCTCTGATGCATATGCGTGTATCAAATTTGGATGTTCTTAGAATCTGTGCAGAAATTATGAAGCTCATGTTGAATAGCAGAGAACAAGATAATCTTTCTCGTTTAGAAGCTAGAAAGCATCTTTTAGAAAAAGCTAAAGAGCTCATTGAAAGTTATGAAAGTCAAGCCAAGATTTCACAATGGTTAGGAATTGCTACGGCAACTTTAGGTATTATAGGAGCGGCAACTCCAATTATTGGTGAAATTTCTGGAAAACGCATTCTAGGATTTATCCAAAAACATACAGGATTATGGAAAGGAGCAACAGCACGAACATTCTTTAAAGGCGCTGGTAAAATTTGTACTTCATTATCGCAACTTACAGAAGCCTCATCAAAAATTTATGAGTTGAAAGAAACTGCGTCACGAACATTTGCAGAAAATTATAAAGAGATATTCCGTATGGAACATGACGAAATCACCCGCTCTATCGAAGAGGTGAAAGATCATTGGAAAAACATGGATAATTTCTTATTACAGGTATTACAAACAGAACACGATGCTGTTCGCAGTCTTTATCAATAGAGCGTACTTACTTTCGTATATTTTTATATGCTTTTGTCTTACCCCAAGGAAAAGTAACATCACAACTTTTCTCTGTGAAAAATATTGCATCCCCATCAGGTAAAGAATCTAAAGGGAAGGAAATACTGATGACCATATTCCCTGACTTTAACTTTGCTAAAGCCATTAAAATACCTTTCAATACCTTCAAAGAATACGACGAACCATAAAAATAGACACAAGAAGCCTGTGATAGTTCTGTTTCATGAAAATATTCTTTAAAAAATATTGTCGGCCGCAAAGATAACAGCTTATGCATGCGAGAAGCGAAGTTAATAAAACTAGATTGATTATCTATACCCACAACCTGACATCTTAGAATATGGGAAAACCAAAAACACACCTTTCCTAATCCGCAACCTAAATCATAAACGATATCTTGAGAGGTAACTCCGAATTCCCTACTCACTTTATTTAATGCTGACCAAGGAGTTTCTCCATAAACATTCCCCTCCTTTAGTAATGAAGATTGCGGTGAACGACGTAATCTCTTGTAGGGATTCCTCAATAAAGAATAAGAAAACTTCGCTAGATCATATACGATTAGTTTTGGGTATTTAATGTAGAGCGAGAAGGATAAATAAATGTATTCTCTAATAGAGAACATTATTCTGTGCATTCCTACTCGCAACACATATAAAAATGAAGACTTTTTAATTACGAAGCTCTTTAGGCGGTTGGAATACGACATCTTCTATAGCAAATATATCTTCTTCAATTTGTAAATCGGGTATTAACTCTTTTAATCTAGAAATACAAGATTGAACAATATGCTCGGGAGTTGATGCTCCTGCTGTTATTGCAATATCACCGGAATAATTCAAAATCTCATCAGAAATATGATCCGGGCTGTTCACTAATCTAGAGGGAATATTTCGTTTTTCAGCAACTTCTCGCAAACGATTGGAGTTTGAACTTTGCACATCTCCAATAACATAAACAAAGTTTACCTTAGGCAACACCGAACGTAAAGCTTCTTGGCGATTTTGTGTAGCATAACATACAGAAGAACTAGGTAAGGTAACAATATTCGGGTAACGTACTTTTAATGCTTGGGTAATTTCAGCAACATCATCCAAACTCAACGTTGTTTGAGTCACAAAAAATAAAGGTATCTCTACTCCGAAAGGAAGGTTCGCAACATCTTCCATCTTTTCCACTACCGTAACACTTTCAGGAGCTTCTCCACGAATCCCAATAACCTCTACATGCTTTTTCTTGCCTATCAAAATAATTTGATAACCCTTACTTGCATAAAGCTTAACTGCGGAATGAATCTTAGTTACCAGAACACAAGTTGCATCAATATCAAAAAGATTCCGAGTCTTTGCTTCTTCACGAACTTCTGGAGGAATACCGTGAGCAGAATAGATAACCTTTTCTCCACAAGGAACATCGCTAAGATCTTCAATAAAGATAGCCCCTCTCCTTTTGAGATCATCTACCACATGACGGTTATGAACAATTTCATGTTTCACATAAATCGGGGCTCCCCATTTTTCTAAAGCAGCCTCTACCACTTGAATAGCACGAACTACCCCACCACAAAATCCTCTAGGATTACTTAATATAACCCTACGCATACACCTCACCTCCAAACTTGAGCATGATGCTTAATAAAAAAAAACCTTTGGAAAAAGATTTTTTACTTTTTCTAAAGGTTATTAATATAACAGAAGATTTTTATATTGTTATATTTATTATGACCTAGTTCTTATATTTTATCTTTCTTCCGAATGAGAGGCATTTTTATCTGCTTCTTTCTCAATGAGATCAAGAACTAAACTTTTCACATTATTAATGTAATCAGAATATCTTCCTGTTTGTACGTCCATATCTGTAACATCTAAATATACGTGAGGAGAGACTCCTAAATTCTCTATATAAGAACCGTCTGGTCTTACTGCTAGAGATCCAGTTAAAGAACAACTTTTAATTCCTGTTCTATTAGGAAACTCTACGTTAAAGACAAAACCTCCAGCTCCTGCTGTAGTCATTCCTACAATCAAGGCTCGCTTATTATCTTTCATAATCGCAGGGAATAAATCTCCACAGGAGAAATCTTCCTGATTGATCAAGACACATATAGGATGTGTATAACGATGCTCAGGATGTGGGTGCACTTTAGCAAATCCTAATAAAGGCATAGGTGTAGAGAGATTAATATCTCCATTTGCCCAGCATTTTAAAACGGTATTAGAAAATGTCTGTAGATATCCTACGGCATTCATATCGATAGGATAACCTTCCATATCATCACCGAGAGCATTTCTTGCTTGCTCGTCAGTTTCAACACCATCGAGAAGATTCAACCATTTTACTGCAGATTGAACTTCACTTTGGGTTAAAATCATCCTATGTCTAGGTGTTTCTAAAGGCGTGTCTGTTAATCTAGAGATCAACGCATAAAGATAGAATACACTACCACCTGGATTATTAGTCTGATCAATAATCAAAGCTTCTGTTTTCTCTTGTAAAACACTTATGATCTCACTGAAGTCATTCCATGGGGATTCCATATTCATAACACTACGGTCTTCCATATCCGTCCAAGAATATGTAGAAATTCTAAGGAATCCAATATTGTGAGATTGTCCACGATTATCTGTACATGTGAATACATAGGCATGGTAGGGGCCACTTTTAGCTCTCCACGTCACATGTCCGAAATCAGGGAAGAAACCTTTTTTACTTCCGATATTGTAATCACTATTTAAACCACGTTTATATTGCTCACGTAGTTCGCCCCAGAAATAGGGGACCATTTCGTTTGTGAATAAGCAGTTTTCAGAAGCATTAGATATTAAAGGTAAAGCGCGGCCAGATCTCATCTCAATTACTGGATCTTTTACCAAAGGAGCTATTAAAGATAGATCCTGAATATGCTCAGGGGTATGGCGCCATTTAACTTTTACCGTACGTGTCAAACCGCTAGGACGACGAACCTTTAACGTAGCTATTCCTATAGGAATTTGCTGGCCTAAGGCAGCAGAACGAGAAAAAAGTGTTCGTGCGGCTGCAGCATAATCAGAAGGAGCGCCTCTACCGGTACGTACACTTTCGATCACCTCCATAATCGGCATGCCGTCCATCTCTAAAATTTCATCTCCCACAGAAACATCTGAGCTATATGTATGCACGTCGACAACAAAGCATCTATGAGAATTGCTTAACTTGACTGTATAAGGTAAATGAGAATTCTCTGTACGGAAGAAGGTAATCCCAGCATGGAAGTCATTTAAATCGGAGATATATTGCGCAAAAACTCCTTGGCAATAGCTTGTTGAAGGATTTTCCTCAATACATAATCTTAAACGCGCCTGATCCGTTGAATCTTTCAAATTCCAACGAAAAAGCTTATGTTTCCACTCTTTAGGAGCGTATTTGACATCAAGTAAGTGTTCTAAAAAATCCAAGTCTGAACATGCATTTTTTTGAACTAGAGTCTTAGCAGAACCTGAAATCTGAAAACCTAATACTAGGGAGCAAATCAAGGTTGTAATTTGTTTCACTTTCATATTTACCTCTCTTCCAAATAGAGAATGTTTATAAGGAGGTGGTATGATAGGGGTATAAAGATTTTATTAAAACAAAGTTTTTAAAAAAAATTTTTAACTCTAAGACAACCAACTCAAAACAACATAGCAATGCGCTCGAGCATAAAATATGAAATAAGACCACCAAAATAGCTAGCTAGTGCAATCCAAGAGATCTTTTTAAAATACCATAGAAAATCAACTTTCTCGATACCCATGAAGGCAACTCCAGCAGCCGATCCTATGATTAAAATACTTCCCCCAGTGCCTGCCGCATAAGCAATCAACTTCCATAGAGTATCGTCCAATGGGACTTGATACATACCCATAGTCGCAGCAACAAGGGGAACATTATCCAATACGCTTGAAATAAGACCAATAAAAATAGCCACAACATTCCTAGAAAATATCCTGTCCATGCTCATTGAAAGTTCAGAAAGAACATTAGAAAAAGTCAAAGCATTAACAGACAACAAGATACCTATAAAGAAGGTAATGGAGGAAATATCGATCTTCGTTAAAATATGAGGAATACGTAAGTGATAACGATCTTCCCCATGGGGAGAATGAATCCAGTCGCTAGCCAACCAAACAAGCCCGAGTCCTAATAAAGCTCCAATAAATGGTGGAACACCTAAACAAGCTTTCCAAATCGGAACCATCAATAAAGATCCCAAACCAATACAAATAATTAAACCACTTTTTTTAGGAGATCCCTCCATCTCAACATCCTTAGAGATCATTCCTGTGGTTCTCTTCTTAAGCATAAATTGTGCGCAAATTCCAGCTATAAGAACACAAACTAAACTAGGAACAAATAAAGCACGAATGATTCCCCAAGAAGTCACTTTATTATTAATCCACAACATTGTTGTCGTTACATCTCCTAAAGGAGTCCAAGCCCCCCCAGCATTTACACTAATAACGCAAATTGCTCCTAAAAGCAGGCGATCTTCTCGAGACTTGACCAAACGCTTCAAAATAGAGATAATGATGATGATAGATGTTAAATTATCCAAGGCAGCGGATAAGAAAAAAGAAAGCCCTATCAGCACCCAAAGAAGTAGAGTTCTAGATTGTATATAACAACACCGTACTATAATTGAAAATCCCTTGTGTGCGTCTATGAGTTCAACAATGGCCATCGCTGCGAATAAGAAAAAGATTACCTGAGCCATATCAGCAATTTCTTCAGCTAGAATCATGTGATCTGCATGTTGCATATGAGAAAAACAAACTAGCCACATCAAACCTCCCATAGCTAAGGCTACAGCAGATTTATTCACTCGCACAATATGCTCGAAAACAATCGCGATATATCCAAATAAAAACAGAGCACACAATTGGAATTTCAACATAATGACCTCAAAAATAATTCTACGAACTAGTGTACTCCTATTTACAGGTTAGGTAAAGTAGGAAAAATCCTTCCAGATTAAGAAAAGCGTTTCTTTTTTATATACTAAAATCAAAAATTTGTTATTTAGCACCGTTTTATACAGCAATTCTATATTCTTGAAGCTTAGATTTGACGAAACAAAACGTCTATAAACATAACGAACTATTTGACAAAGATACTAAAGAACAGAACAATAATAAAGTTCTCTAGTTCTGAATCCACGTTAGGAGTCTAGTGAAAGTCGCCTTATCGTTTAAACATCTTGTTCCCAAGCTTTATACTTGTATTAAGGAAGGTTATACCTTTAATACATTTAAAAAAGATTTCTTAGCCGGACTTACTGTAGGCGTTCTAGCATTTCCGTTCGCTATTGCTATTGCAATCGGTGTAGGCGTATCCCCTATTCAAGGTTTGCTAGCCTCGATCGTTGGAGGTTTTATAGCCTCTGCTTTAGGCGGTAGCCGTGTTCTTATATCAGGACCTACAAGTGCTTTCATCTCTATACTTTACTGTATTTCAGCAAAATATGGTGTTGAGGGGTTATTCACAATCACCCTAATGGGAGGGGTATTCCTAGTAGCTTTTGGACTTACTGGGCTTGGCACTTTCATTAAATATATGCCCTATCCGGTGGTTACGGGATTAACAACAGGTTTAGCTGTTATCATTTTTTCCTCTCAAATTAGAGACTTTTTAGGTCTACAAATGGGAGATAGCGTTCCCACAGATTTTATTGCTAAATGGATAGCTTACTGGGATTATCTATGGACGTGGGATAGTAAAGCTTTTGCCGTAGGGTTGTTTACCCTACTGATCATGATTTATTTCCGCAATTATAAGCCCAGATATCCAGGAGTAATGATTGCTATTATCGTAGCTTCAACACTAGTGTGGTTGCTAAAAATCGATATTCCTACGATTGGTAGTCGTTACGGAGCTCTTCCACAATCGATACCTTTGCCTTCATTCCCACATCTTAGCCTGACAAAAATTTTACAGCTTATGCCGGATGCTTTAACTATCGCTGTTCTTTCCGGTATTGAAACTTTACTTTCAGCTGTAGTTGCTGATGGTATGACAGGATGGAGACATCAATCCAATTGCCAACTTGTCGCCCAAGGTATTGCAAATATTGGTACATCATTCTTTGCTGGAATGCCTGTAACAGGTTCCTTATCAAGAACCGCAGCAAGTATTAAATCTGGAGCTACAACTCCTGTAGCAGGATTAATTCATTCAGCCTTTATCTGTGTTATTCTTTTAGCTTTAGCACCGCTAACAGTAAAAATCCCCCTCACTTGTTTGGCTGCTGTTCTTATTCTTATTGCTTGGAATATGAGTGAAATCCATCACTTTATTCACTTATTCACCGCTCCTAAGAAAGATGTTGTTGTTCTCTTAACTGTCTTTATTCTTACAGTCATGACAACCATCACCTCTGCAGTGCAAGTGGGTATGATGTTAGCCGCATTTTTATTCATGAAACAGATGAGTGATCTTTCTGACGTGATATCTACAGCAAGATATTTTGATGAGAACAAGCAGGCAAAAGATGACGATCTATTTTCAAAATCTGAAGTTCCTGCACATACGGAAATCTATGAGATCAATGGTCCTTTCTTCTTTGGAATTGCTGATAGATTGAAAAATCTTCTCAATGAAATAGAAAAGCCCCCAAAAATTTTCATACTATGTATGAGTCGTGTACCCACAATTGACGCATCCGCTATGCATGCTCTAGAAGAGTTCTTCCTAGAATGTGATCGTCAAGGAACACTTTTACTTTTGGCAGGAGTGAAAAAAACACCGCTAAGTGATCTTAAACGCTATCATTTAGATGAGCTTATCGGTGTTGATCATATTTTTTCGAATACGAAGAGCGCTCTCTTATTTGCTCAAGCTTTGATTAATTTAGAGAGCAAATCCTCTCATTAATGTTTCCCTACCATAGATTCAGGAACAACAAGACGATCGAACTCTTCTGCAGATAGGTATCCCATCTGTACACATGCTTCCTTTAAACCTATATTGTCATGGAAAGCTTTTAAAGCCATTTTAGAACATTTATCATATCCTAAAACTGGAGTTAATGCTGTAACAAGCATTAAAGAATTATCCAAATATTCTTTGAGACGATACTTGTTCACACGCAAGCCTGAAACAAAATAATCTGCAAAAGCTTGCATAGCCCCCGAAAGAATATCTACAGATTGTAAGAAATTATAAATTATCAATGGTTTCATAACATTGAGTTCAAAATTTCCTCGGCTTCCACCAATGATTACTGCCTGATTATTTCCTATAACTTGAGCACAAACCATTTGCAAAGCTTCGCATTGTGTAGGATTGATCTTACCAGGCATTATTGAAGATCCCGGCTCATTCTCAGGAAATAGTAACTCTCCTAAACCACATCGAGGACCCGATCCTAAAAAACTCAGATCCGTAGCTATTTTTGTTAAAGAACAAGCTAAAGTAGCTAAAACACCATGAGCATTTACTAGCGTATCGTGATTAGATAATGCTGAGAAATAATTTGATGCAACAATGAAAGGCTCTCCTGTTTCCTGACGTAAATAGTGGATAACTTTATCTATAAATCCATCAGGAACATTCAATCCCGTGCCCACTGCAGTTCCCCCTATAGCCAACTCATACATATGTGTAAGGGAAAACGCAATCCTCTCTAAACATTGACGTATCTGATTACTATAGCCAGAAAACTCCTGTCCTAATGTCATAGGAACAGCGTCCATTAAATGTGTTCTCCCTATCTTCACACAATCGCGAAATTCAGCAACCTTAGTATCTAACACCCTTTGCAGATGATCCATAGCGGGGATCAACTTTTTCTTAAGACTAATCACCGCAGCAATATGCATAGCTGTAGGGAAAACATCGTTAGAAGATTGGGATTTATTTACATGATCATTAGGATGTATTGGTGTTTTACTACCTACAACACCTCCATGACGTTGAATAGCTAAATTAGCAATAACCTCATTTACGTTCATGTTGGATTGCGTACCGCTACCCGTTTGCCACACTTTTAAAGGAAAGTGCTCGTCAAAATTGCCTTCAAGAATCTCAGCAGCAGCAGAAACAATCATATCACAATATTTTGAATCTAAAAATCCTAGATCACGGTTTACTTTAGCAGCACATTTTTTAATCCTAACTAAAGCACGGACAACTTCTTGAGGCATAATCTCAGGAGCCCAGGAAAAATATTTTTGAGAACGCGCCGTTTGCGCGCCATATAACTTATCTTCAGGGACTTCCACAATTCCTAAACTATCATTTTCTTGCCGCATATATTCTACTCCCTTATGATTCCTTTATTATTTCTTCCTCTAGATTTACAAAATGAAAAAAAAGTTTTTACATTACTTTATAACTATTTCATTTTTAATTTTGTTTTGGGAATTTTTTGCTAAAAATAACGCATCATTTTCCTTTCTCTGTCCACCGCCATCAAAAATAGCAGTGAATTTTTCAGATTCTATGAATCTTATTCTTTCTTCTTCCTGGTATACTCTGCGAGGTATTTTAGGGGGATTCTTTTTAGCACTATTATTGTCGATAGGATTAGTAATCCTTATGCTGACCTATAAGCCAGCAAAAGATCTCTTAAATCCATTTTTCATACTGGTACAATGTACTCCTATGTTCACCCTAGCGCCGTTAATTGTGCTATGGTTTGGTTGGGGATTAAATGCTGTTATTGTCCCAACAGCACTCACAGTCTTTTTCCCGCTAACAATAACAATCTATCAAGGAATCACATCTACTCCTGAAGAACTCTTAGAACAATTTATTTTACATCAAGCAACAAAAAAACAAATTTTCATTAAGCTACGCCTCCCCAATGCTCTTCCTCATATATTTTCCGGATTAAAAATTGCTATGGGATCCGCAGGATTTGCTGCTATTGCTGGAGAATGGGTAGCTTCACAGTCCGGTCTGGGTATTCTCATTCTTGAAAGTCGAAGAAACTACGATATGGAAATGACCTTTTCAGGATTATTTGCATTAACAACGGTAACCTTTATTCTATTTCAATCGATTCTGCTAAGCGAAAAACTTACCTTTGCTCTATTTCGCATAGAGAAAACAACGAAGAGATTTAGATTGCCAAGTAGAAAATTTGCTTTTCTACTCATTCCTTTGCTCATCCTACCTATATGGAAAGTCAAGACTAAACAAATAAACCCAAGTAACCTCACCCCCATAACTATACTTTTAGATTGGACTCCTAATCCTAACCATATTCCTCTATATGTAGGAGTTTCTAAAGGATTTTTCCGTAACCAAGGTATAGATTTATATATTCAAAAAAGTACAGATACTGGTGCTGTTATTCCTCATGTTCTATTTGAACAAGTAGACCTGACTCTCTATCACGCCCTTGGAGTAATAAAAACCTCTCTTCAGGGGGCTCCCGTACAAATAGTAGGGTCTTTAATAGACTCCACCCTACAGGGGTTTATCTATAGAAAAGAAGACAATATTTCAAAATTTGAAGATTTAAATAATAGAGTATTGGGTTTTTGTTTAAACAACTCGAGGGACCTTTCCTGTCTATTAGAAACGTTGCGTCTACACGGAGTTATTCCCTCAGACGTAAGAAATGTAAGCTCTGATTTAATCTCACCAATGTTATTGAAAAAAATTGATTTCCTCTATGGAGCTTTTTATAACATTGAAGGTGTTAAACTAGATACTTTAGGAATGCCTGTAGGTTGTTTCCTCTCCGATTCTTATGGACTTCCTACCGGACCTCAACTTCTCTTATGTGGAAAAAAAGATACAAAAGCTACATCTCCTGAAGTTGTTGAAGCTATACAAATAGCTCTTCAACAAAGTATTGACTACTGTAAAAAATATCCTAAAAAAGCTTTTCAAGCTTATCTTAAAGCAACCCCCGACACACCTAAAATTGTGAAAGATGAAGTTCTTCAATGGGAGGCCACACTTCCTCGACTTGCAAAATCTCAAGAACCCTTAAGTCAAGAACTAGGGAATACCTTATTACAAGCTATAGTACATCGTTATCCAAACTTTGCAGCTAAGATCAGTAACTTTTCTCTAAGTCAGATATATCCGTCTAACTCACAGGTTTGCCAGGATGAGAAAATACATGAGCAAGCCGAGATAATACATCTCGAAGTACTTCCATCGGTTTCTGGTCAGCACTGATACGAGAAACCTTATGAATAGGATAGTGTTGAATGATGGCATCAATATCTTTTTGATATGACTGCAAACGCTTTTGCAATACTTCAATACCAACTTCGTTAATTCTTCCCTTACTATAAAGAGATAGTTGCGTACGCTCAAGTAACTTAGCCTCTTCATGCACCTCTAAAATAATTACATGACGTACTGTAATATATGAATCTAAAAGCTTGGCTTGCCCTACCGTTCTTGGAAGACCGCTAATGAGCAGATCTTGACGATCTGGCAGAAACTTTCCAGTAGCAACCAATCCTTGAACATAATAATTCCATACGGCAACAACATCTTCATCAGGAATCAAGGATCCAGAAACTGCGTATTTATGAAAAAGCTGTCGAATAGGAGATCCTATAGGATAACAACGAAAAATATCACCAAGAGAAACATAAACCTGACTGTCCCCGTGGGCTATGAAATTTCCCAGTAAATCTTTACCAGCTCCGGGAGGACCAAATAAAAGAATAGAAGAGAAAGGCTTAGTATAAAGCTTTATGCTATGTGCTATGGATTCATCTATCATAAGATAATTTAGCTATCGGTATCGTGATTTCTATGTTTCTCCACACTTTAGTTGATTACCTTGAAAAATAATAGCCCTAGCATATAAAAATTCTTCCCATGGACACTATTTATTTTTTGTTACCCCAGGCTTGCATATTATTATTAGCGGCTGATGCTTTAACTAATGTTTTAGTATTAAATCATGTACTTGCTCGTTACTCTAGAAGTGAGCGTTTATCGCTATTAGCCAGAGAAAGTGTATTTGCCCTCTTTAGTATGTTTGCTCTTTATGAGGCAGCTTTAGGCACTCTGTATATATTAAAAACTCCTCTATGCGCAATACAGGTTGTTGGGGGTATTGCTGTCACTTTGACGGGAATGCGGGCTATTTTAAATTTAAGTAGAGAAAATAGTTGGAAAGGCTTTACATCTCCCTCTGCTCTATCTTTGGTAACACCTATAGCTTTACCTCTTATGATCGGGCCTTCTTGGCTAGCAGCTTGCTGCATTTTAATAGGTAAACGCTATAGCTTTGCTTCTGTTTCTCTTATTCTCGTTCTTTCTTGGATCCTTATTTCTTTAGCAACGATTATCCTACAAGTTTTTGTCGGCGGAGGAAAGGAAAAGGCTAAAGTACTCCTCGCTACACAAACAGTACTCGGTCTTTTCGCGACAATTGTAGGTACACAGCTACTTATGTCTGGATTGCAATTAGCCTTCTTATAAAAGAGACGTCTTATGCTATTAACTCTGATTAATCTTAGCTTACTATTCTACGTGCTCTTTGATGCTCCAGGATCTGTTCCTGTTTTTGTGTCTTTATTGAAGCACTACTCGGCAAAAAGGCAACAACGTATCATTCTTAGAGAATGTATCTTTGCTCTTGTTACCTTATTACTTTTTGTCACATTTGGAAGAAAATTCTTTCAATTTCTTGATATCTCCTTATACGCATTTCAATTCATCGGCGGTGTTTTACTGTTTTCGGTATCATTGAAAATGATGTTGGTGCCCCCACCTATAGAATCCGATTCATCTGAACCTCAATCAGAGCCTATCTTCTTTCCTTTAGCTTTTCCTGTAATCACCGGACCAGCAGTTATTACTTCATTGCTTAGCTATATGGAAGAAGATCTGTTTTCTAAAGAACTCATTCTTGGTGCTATGATTATCGCTTGGGTATTATCTGTATTCACCTTATTAAGTTCGAGTTTCTTCAACCGCATTCTCGGGTCTTCTGGTTTAGTTGCCTTAGAAAGATTATTCAGTATTGCCTTATTATTAATGTCTGCAAACCTCATGCTCAAAGGTATTTCAATAGCATTTAACATAGGTTTTTATATTAAGTAGTGTAATTAGATGAAAAGAAACGATCCCTGCTGGTGTGGAAGCAAACGCAAGTGGAAACATTGCCACTATCCCCAGGCCCCTCAAGTATCTTGGGAACAACAAAAACAGTATTACGCGTCACAATATGATATTATTTTAAAGACTCCTGAAGAAATTGCAAAAATTCGTCATGCTTGTCAAGTTACCGCACGCATTCTTGATGCACTCTGTAAAGCATCTAAAGAAGGTGTAACTACAGAAGAATTAGACCAATTCTCACGTCAATTACATAAAGAATATAACGCAATCCCTGCACCTCTAAATTATGGGTCTCCACCTTTTCCAAAAACCATTTGTACTTCACTTAATGAAGTAATCTGTCATGGGATTCCGAATGATATTCCTTTAAGGAATGGCGATATTATGAATATCGACGTTTCTTGTATTGTTGATGGATACTATGGTGATTGTAGTCGTATGGTTATGATCGGTGATGTCTCTGATATCAAGAAACGCGTCTGTCAAGCATCTTTAGATTGTCTCAATGCAGCTATGGCCGTATTAAAACCTAACCTACCCTTATATGAGATTGGTGAAGCTATAGAAGCTTGTGCTGATACTTATGGGTTTTCTGTGGTAGATCAGTTCGTAGGTCATGGCGTAGGAATAAAATTCCATGAAAACCCTTATGTGCCTCACTATAGAAACCGTAGTAATATCCCTTTAGCTCCTGGGATGACATTTACCATAGAACCTATGATCAATGTCGGGAAAAAAGAAGGAATTATTGATCCAAGGAATCATTGGGAAGCAAGAACTTGCGACAATCAGCCTAGTGCACAATGGGAGCACACTCTATTAATTACTGAGACAGGTTATGAGATACTAACTCTTCTAGAGAAGTAATCTCTTCTTCTAAGCACTCTATATGTGCAAGAAGGTTTTGAATCATCTCAATATCTTTCATATCTGCAAAATTTGAGGTCATTTCCTCTTGTTTTTGTAAGGTAAGATAATCCTCACGAACCAAGAAAAGCTCTTTACGAACTTCTGCCAATGTTTCTGTCTTTTCAGCAAACTGTGCCTTTAGCTGTAAATACTTATCTTTATAAGATTTGGATTCATCAGCAACAGGAGTTTTAATAAGAGTTTCTTGTTGATTCACAAGAACGTGTAATTGAGTGAGTTCTTCGTCTTTCTGGTTTAAAAGATTCTGAAACTCTTCTAGTCGCGAGCGTAACTGATCTACTTCTTCAATATGAGATTTAAGACTATGGCATTCATTTTCTAAGTTTTTTCTTAATAACTTCTCTTCAATAAGAGCATTTTCTAAAGATGACACCTTTTCATCTTTTTCATGTAAAGCTCGGATCCATAATTCGGCGTCCTCACGTCTTTCTTCACTATTAGAGAAAGTTTCTTTTCCAGATACCCAAGAAAATACTGAAGTAGTTTCATCCCCAGCTACAAGACGAACATATTCATTATGTAAAACAGCATAATCTTCTAACCAACTATTTTTCTGATCAGCAAGAATTTGCAAATCTAAAGCCATATGCTCCTGCTTCTTACAAGAATCTTGCAGCAAAGTACGACATTCTTGAAGCTCAGATTCTAAAGCACATGCACGTTTTTCTAAAAATTCACACGCCATAGTTTTATCGTGAACTGCTTTATCATAAGACACTTGAATCTCAGTATATTGATTCGACAGCTGATCGTATTTTTGTCTTTGCTCCTCATTTTCTTCGTCGATAAGAGATATACCGAAAACAAAAATTCCCCAAGACAACAAAAAGGCCACAGATAATCCCAAAGCCCATAATAATGAAGAACAAGTAGCAATATGCTTATAGTAGTATACAAATAGAAATAAACAAGAAACTACACAATATCCCCAAAAACGGAAATATACAGAAGCAACTAATGCTAAAGCAGAAAAACACATCATCAATAAAAGTAAAGTCGTGTCCACAATAGAAGCACAACCTAATCCAGAGAAAATCAAAACTATAGATGATAGAAATACCCACTCTATTGAGAAAGACCTACATCTACCCAACAAGGTTTCCCATCTAAATCCTTGATAGACTTTCTGATAAAGATGCTTATTAAAAACGTGCATGGCCTCAAATCCCATACAAGAATACTCCTAAGACTCTTCCAGAGAATCTTGAGCTTTAGTTAATAAATAGCTAATTACAGCAGGATCCCCTTCATAGGTCATCTCTACTTTCATCTTGCCATCTGAAGACGCATGCCCACAAGTCACCAGTACATAAGCACTCACATCCTCATCGAAAGTTCCTGTACTGTCATCACATTCGTTTCCAGACACTTCCTTCTCCTCTCTAGCTAAAGGCCCCTATTTCCAATCTAGTGATCTCTCATTCATCGATTGATAACAAGTCCTTTATTTTCTTTAGAAACTCTAAATTTTAGAGATCAAAACTTTTTTACTTTCCTTGCAAAATTTTTTAATTCTATTTGTTACTAAAGGAAAACAACTTATTAAACAAACCAATTATTAATTGAATTTATTATTTAATAAAACGCTTTGTTTGTTGGTAAAATAAAACTAAACAAAACTAAAAATTTTTCTATTATGACAGTACAACCTATAAGCACCACATCTACGGCTTCGATAGCAACTAGAGAAGCGACGCAGGCTGCTCAACTTCCCCCACTGGATCCATTAAACACACCTCCTATTGGCGCATTGCTTTTTAGCATTTACGAGCTTCTTTTACAAGCGATTGAAATTCGACAACAAACAGTTCTGACTCAATCACAACAATTAAATGATAATACTAATATTCAACAACAATTAAACCAAGCAACTAATCAAATCAAATTTGCTGTAGTAAGTGCTGGGGGAAAAGAAGACGAAATTACTCGAGTACAAAACCAAAACCAAAACTACTCCGCTCAAAGATCAAATATTCAAGACGAATTAGTGACTGCTCGACAAAATGGACAAATTATTCTCTCACACGCATCTACGAACATCAATATCATCCAACAACTAGCTTCTCAAGACTCCTCATTCTTAAAAACAACAAGTTCCATTGGAAGTACAGTAAACCAACTCAATAAACCTCCTTCATAAGCAAGTAGGAAAACAACTTAAAGTTAATCGAAGAAAATAGGTAGGAAATTATGTGGTTCTCTTCTCCAGCACTTCAAACTAGCCCTAGAGCCGCTATTGACGTTCCCGGCACATCCATTACAGGTGGACCTAATACAGCAACAGCTGACGAAATTATTGCAAAATTTGCTAAAGATTCCAACCCACTGATTATTACCGTGTACTATGTATACCAGTCAGTATTGGTTGCTCAGGATAACTTATCTATTATCGCTCAAGAACTTCAGTCTAACGCTTCCGCTCAAACTTTTTTAAACAACCAAGAAGCTTTATACCAATATGTAACTATCCCTAAGAATAAATTAAATGATAACTCTTCGGCATTTTTACAGGATGTTCAAGCAACCAACCAAGCTGTTGGAGCTTCTAGACAAGCTCTGCAAAACCAGATTTCAGGACTAGGAAATGGTTCCCAAGTGATTTCAAGTAACTTGAATACTAACAACAATATTATCCAACAGTCCCTACAAGTAGGTCAGGCTTTAATTCAAACGTTCTCACAAATCGTGAGCTTGATAGCAAACATTTAATCTTAAGGAACTTAGTATAATGAGCATCCAATCTACAGCATCAAACGTTGATAAAGTCCCAACAGTTGTTCCTCCAAGTACAAAAGTTGTCCCCGATAGTATTGTGATCAATAAACCTTCGGCTATCTACTTTTGTATTTCTGTAATGCTACAATTATCCACATCAACTACAGAATTTGGAAAATCAATTATGGCAGTGCTACAAGACAATACTGTAGCACAACAAAAGAAAACAAAAGAGCTTATCAACTTGCCTTTATTGAAAGTTCCTGACCTTCAAAAAGTTGATAACTTTGACGAAAATAAGCCTGAATATAAAAACCAAACAGAAATTCAAGCTTTTCAAACATCGAATCAGCAAATTACTGCTAATCGACAGCTAATCCAACAAGAACTTTCTGCCGCACAACAAAGAGCTCAAGCAAACCAAAAAGCTGTAAATGCTACGTCTACGGAGTCTATGAAGTTATTGCAAGCAACTAATGCTCTCCTATCTTCATTAAAAGAATATACTATTAAAGCAAATCTAACGACATCTCCGTCTGATTAATTATTTAGATAAGGACTTCTAATAAAACAATCCATGATCTAATATAAGGCATTACTGAAAAGATAAAGAATCAGGTAAAACCTCCATGAGGGTTATCTTCCCAGATAAACATAACAAAAACCCGTTTCTCACTCAGGTACTTAGACAACTTCCTTCGTTTATCTTAATAACCTCGTGTATTTCTCCTTTACTTTCCTACCTGATGAAAAAACTCTTTGGTATTCCAGGGATTATTGAAACTTTAGCACTATCCACAGCGGGAATACATAAACATAAATTTTGGCAGTTTATTACTTACCCCCTGATTACCGCAGATTCTCTGTGCATCCATAAAGAAGGATGTATGGATATCACGCAGCGCTTACTTATTCGAAATGTACTTGGTTTTACTTTCTTCTATAAAGCGACCAACCATATTATTCGAAAACTAGGATCTATGACTTTCCTAGTTCTTATTGTTAGCCAAACTCTTATCACAGGAGTCGTAATTTGGGCATGCTTAAAACTATTTCACAGTTCACAAGCCCTATTTGGTCCAGAATGTTTGATTAGCACGCTAGTGTTAATTTGGGTTTTTCTTGATCCGGAAAAACGTCTTGGACTCAATCCCTTTCCCATTACCCTATCACGCAAATGGGGATTTGTAGTCTTAGCAACCTTCTACTTTTTTATTCTTCTGTTCTCAGGAGCTTTTGCTATATTTTTTGGATCAATGCTATCAATAATGTTAGGAGTTCTCTTTTGCTATAAAGAGAAAATTCCTAATCCTTACAGAATATCCCGAATGTTTTAAGCTTCATCGGCAAATAAAGCTAAAATTGCTGCTCTTGCTTCTCCTAATCCAGAAAGAACACCTTCTTCAAACCTAAAAAAAGGATTTTCTTCTAGTATAGAGAAATCCATCGGTTGCAATACATCATCCGAGGTTAAGTTTGGAATGATTTGTTCTCCAACATCTTGTAAACGAGATTTTTGATTCTCATAAAGCTGATTTAATAAATCATGTATTTTATTTTTCATTTTTCTCTTTTCGCTTCTCTATAAAGAATTGTTTCATCAATCGTTCGGACTCTTCACAGCAGATTCCAGAAAAACATTCGACATGGTGAAATGGATGTTTTTCTGTAAAAACATTTATCCAACTTCCCCCTGCGCCCAAACGTAAATCTGGAGCTGCCCAGACAGTTCTACGAATGCGAGCCAGCTGAATAGCTCCGGCACACATTAAACAAGGCTCTAGAGTACAATAGAGCTCAGCATCTACCAAACGCCAATTCTCTAAATATTGTGCTGCAGCCCCTATACATAAAATTTCAGCATGAGCTGTGGGATCTTGTAGCTTTTCCGTAGTGTTGTGACCACGAGCAATTATTTTATTATCTTTAACTATAACACAGCCTACAGGAACCTCGTCTTCGTCATATGCCTGACGAGCTTCCTTTAGAGCTTGATTCATAAAAAATATATCTTTTTCTATATCCATTGGCTTTATATTAAATAACTCATAACCACTTTTTGAATCAGATTATAAAAAAAAGACTCCTATATAATAAACAGTAAAAAGTCCTCATATTAGTTTAACAAGCATTTTTGAATCAGATTCAGAATGTGGAATTTTTATTTACAAATCAAAAAAACCCGTCTCACCATACCAAAAGGTGTACATTAACAATCTTCTCAAGTATAATTGGCTTTTGCGGCAATTATTTTATTTTAAGGAGACATCCAATGTCTTTGGATAAGGGAACTAAAGAAGAAATTACAAAAAAGTTTCAACTTCATGAAAAAGATACCGGTTCAGCAGATGTGCAGATCGCTATATTAACAGAACACATTACAGAACTAAAAGAACACCTCAAGAGATCTCCTAAAGACCAAAATTCTCGACTAGCCCTACTAAAACTGGTAGGACAAAGAAGAAAGCTCTTAGAGTATCTTAACTCTACAGACACCGAAAGATATAAAAATTTAATTACAAGATTAAATCTAAGAAAATAATCTTTCATTGATTTTCCCCGAACATAAGATCTAATCAGGAGTCCTTCATGACATTTGAAACTATTTCCGTTACCCTCGAAGAAGGCAAAACATTAGTATTTGAAACGGGGAAAATTGCTCGTCAAGCTAACGGCGCCGTTCTTGCTCGCATGCAAGAAACTTGGGTTTTCTCATCTGTTTGCGCGGCTAATCTCGAAGAACCGGTGGACTTCCTTCCTTTAAGAGTCGATTATCAAGAAAAATTTTCTTCTATAGGAAAAACTTTAGGTGGGTTCATTAAAAGAGAGGGTCGCCCAACTGAAAGAGAAATTTTAACCTCTCGTCTAATAGATCGCTCTATGCGTCCTTCTTTTCCAAATCGGTTAATGCAGGATGTTCAAGTTTTATCTTATGTATGGTCATATGATGGGGTAACTCTCCCCGATCCTATAGCTATTTGCGGTGTTTCTGCAGCATTAGCTATTTCTGATATTCCTCAAATTAGTATTGTAGCTGGTGTTCGTGTTGGCTTTGTCAACAATAGTTGGGTAGTGAATCCGACAAAAGCTGAAATGGATGTTTCTAGAATGGAACTCGTTTTAGCGGGAACTGAAAATGCTATTTTAATGATAGAGGGTCATTGTGATTTCTTTACAGAAGAGCAGGTTATTGAAGCTATTGAGTTTGGTCATAAACATATAGCAACAATCTGCGGGGCAATCAAAGATTGGCAAAAGAAGATAGGTAAGGAAAAGAACTCTGATGTTGTTGTTCCTCTTCCAGAACAAGTACAGTCTTCTGTAAATGCATTTGTTGAAGGTAAATTCTCTGATCTTTTGAAAATCAAAGAAAAGAAGGCTTTTGAGGCTGCTTCAAAACAATTAGAAAATAACATTGTAGAGAAGTTGTTAGAAGAAAATGAAATCTTCACAGCATTGGATATTAAAACAGCCTTTAAACAAGCTAAATCAGATTACATGCGTACTTTAATACGCGAACAAAGTGTTCGTTCTGATGGACGTTCAGTAACAACAATCCGCCCTATTTCCATTGATACATCCTTCTTACCAAGAACCCATGGAAGCTGTTTATTCACTCGTGGAGAAACGCAAACCATGGCTGTTTGTACTTTAGGTAGCGAAGCCATGGCACAACGGTATGAAGACTTGAATGGGGAAGGATTAGCTAAATTTTACTTACAGTATTTCTTCCCTCCTTTCTCTGTTGGAGAAGTAGGAAGAATAGGCTCTCCAGGAAGAAGAGAGATTGGTCATGGTAAGCTTGCTGAAAAAGCTTTAAGCCATACTTTACCTGATCCTACAAAGTTTCCTTATACTATCCGTATAGAATCCAATATTACTGAATCTAACGGTTCTTCATCTATGGCTTCTGTTTGCGGAGGCTGTTTAGCTTTAATGGATGCTGGGGTCCCTATTAAAACTCCTATAGCCGGTATTGCTATGGGATTAATCTTAGATAATGATCATGTAACTATTCTTTCAGATATTTCTGGATTAGAAGATCATTTAGGAGATATGGATTTTAAGGTTGCTGGGGATACCGAAGGAATCACGGCATTCCAAATGGACATCAAAGTAGAGGGTATTACTCCTGCAATTATGCAAGCAGCTTTAGCTCAAGCCAAAGCTGGTCGTCAACATATCCTTGACACCATGAAAGAAGCCCTTGCAGCTCCTAAAACAGATTTATCACAATATGCTCCTCGTATTGAAACGATGCAAATTAAGCCAAACAAGATCGCTACCGTTATTGGGCCCGGAGGCAAACAGATTCGTCAAATTATTGACGAAGCTGGAGTTCAAATTGATATTAATGACTCAGGTCTTGTCAGTATCTCAGCATCTTCTCCACAAGCAATAGAAAAAGCTAAGTCTATTATTGAAGGTTTAGTTGGTGAAGTGGAGGTTGGTAAGATCTATGAAGGTCGCGTGACATCTATCGTTCCTTTTGGAGCTTTCGTAGAAATTCTCCCTGGTAAGGAAGGCCTTTGTCATATTTCTGAGTTCTCTAAACAACGTATAGAAAACGTTGGCGATTTCGTTAAGCAAGGAGATATTTTAGCTGTTAAGTTGTTAAGTATTAACGAAAAAGGTCAATATAAACTCAGTCATAAAGCTACTCTTAGTGAATAGTCTTCGTTTCTCTTAAGTCACTTGAGAAAATAAAAAAGCCACATAAATTATGTGGCTTTTTTTAATATCATTACTAAATTCAAAAACTAGCTTAAGTAGTAGTGTTGTTGAGTTTTAATGTACCATCTTTCATAGCGTCTTCTTGAGGTGGAGGTGGAGGCAAATCATCAGATACCTTCTTGAACAACATTCCTTCTTCTTTCAAACGTGCTCTTTTCTTTTCAGGATCCCATGTATGATCCATGATTTCTTTAACATCCTTAGCATCTAAAGTTTCAAACTCAATTAACATCTGAGTCATAAGCTCTACTTCATCTCGATGCTCTCTGATAATTGTTAAAGCACGCTGATAGGCAGCATCTAACAATGCCCTTAATTCACCATCAATAGCTTTTGCTGTTTCTTCCGAATAACTTTTTTCATGATACGATCCATAACCCGTAGAAGCATCCGAACGTTCATCATAAGTTACAGTACCTAATTGTTCACTCATTCCCCATTCGCAGACCATACTACGGACTAATTTTGTAGCCTGAGAAATGTCTTGCTGAGCACCACTAGAAATATCTCCTAAAAAGATATCTTCTGCGGCACGACCTCCCATAAGAACAGCTAATTGATCGAAAAGTTCTTTTTTCCAATAGCTAAGCTTATTTTTCTCAGGAAGAAAATGCGTGGCTCCCAAAGATAAACCTCGAGGAATAATTGTGACTTTATCTACAGGATCTGCGTGTTGCACGCAAAGACCTACAACAGCATGTCCTGATTCATGGTATGCCGTAGTTTTTCTTTCTTCAGCATCCATCTCTAAACTACGACGTTCTTTACCATAGAGAACCTTATCACGAGCCTCAGCAACGTCTACAGCAGTAACTGCAGTACGATCTTTACGAGCAGCAAGAAGAGCTGCTTCATTTAATAAGTTCTCCAAATCAGCTCCAGAAGCCCCAGGAGTACTTCGCGCTACCGCCATAAGATCTACAGTAGGATCTAATTTGATTCTCTTAGCGTGTACAGCTAGGATTTCAAATCTACCTTTAATGTCAGGTAAATTCATAACCACACGACGATCAAAACGGCCAGGACGCAATAACGCCTTGTCTAATACGTCAGGACGATTAGTTGCAGCCATAAGGATAACCCCCTCATTCGTACCAAAACCATCCATCTCAACAAGTAATTGGTTTAATGTTTGTTCACGTTCATCATGACCACCACCAATACCCGCACCTCTATGACGACCCACAGCATCAATCTCATCAATGAAAATGATACAAGGAGCGTTTCTCTTGGCTTGCTCAAACATATCACGAATACGGCTAGCACCAACACCAACGAACATCTCTACAAAATCCGAACCTGCTATTGAGAAGAACGGTCGGTCGGCTTCTCCAGAAACGGCTTTGGCTATTAAAGTTTTCCCTGTTCCAGGAGGTCCTATTAATAATACACCTTTAGGGATTCTTCCCCCTAGACTCGTAAACTTTGTAGGATTTTTTAGAAAATCTACAATCTCTATTAATTCTTCTTTAGCCTCTTCAATACCGGCAACATCAGCAAAAGTAACTTTATTTTGTCCCTTCATTAACAAGCGTGCTGGAGATTTGCCGAAAGACATCGCAGAACCATTCATACCACGCACCTGTCTGGAAAAGACGAAATAGACAAAGACAAGCACAAGGATAATAGGTAAAAATGTAAATAGATATCCTATATAATGTGGAGCAGGCTCCTCACTTTTAAATGTTTTCTCTAATACCAAGTTACGTGGCTGATCAGGTGCCTTAAAAGTTAAGGTACGGTTATGAGAAAAACCTTCCCATTCTTGTTTTGCTCCAGAAAACCAATGAGCAAATACCTCAGGATCTTGTTTTTCTAAAGCTCGAGAAGATAACTCCTGATTATTGAAATACCAAACTACCTGGCTGAGTTCTCCTCGAAGCTTATCCAGCTGCGCTTGATTGATCTGACTATCTTCGACGAGTTTCTCATATTTACTACGTTCTTCACGATATAGACGTACTGAACGCAACTGACCAAAACGCTCGCCATTATCAGATAAAGCTAGTGATGAAGAAATTCTCTGTAAAGAACCTAAAACTTTCTGATAAAGAATACCAAGCTGCTCAGCATCCATCGATTGAGTTAAAGAAAGCTCTACTTGTTGGTAGAGATCTTTTAATTCGCGTTTCAAACTCTCAGAGCCCACCCCTAAAGCGGGAGATAGATACTTTCCAATCAGTTCATATAAATCTGAACCAAATGTACGCAGACTCTCACTAGATCTAGGAAGAGTTTGATAACGCTGCTCCAAAGAACGTAAATTGATAATTTGGAAATTATTTGAACCTTCAACTACAAGAGCTGCTAAAGAAGATTTTCCTAATTCTACGCTAGGAGAAATTAAATATCCTGTTTCAGGAATAGGCGATCCTGAAATTGCAGAAAACCATAAAACAGAGCTCTCGACCTCTTTCGAAAGGTTATCTAAACTCTTATTTATTTCTTGAAGATCAAATTCTAATTGATGTCTTTGATCTATTAATTCCAAATAATGATAGCGTAGCTGGCTTTCAGCTGTTGGAGATTCACGAAAACGTCCACTAAATGAAACTAAATTATCATTCAGAGCAATCTTTCGGCTATCTTCGGGATAAATCAATTTTAAGTTTACTAAATGCTCTAGCTGATGGCTAAAACTGACCCGGGCTTTCTTGGCGACTAGAAAATTTTGAACGGCGATCACACCGAAGATTACACCAAATAGAAGGAAAAAAAATACCGTAGGAAAATTTTTTTTCGATTCGGGCTTCATTTTTTTATCTTTAGACATAAACTACACAACTAAGCTAATCAATCAGACAGGTAATTATTTAATATAGCATATTTTTTATTATTTTGTTTATAAAACCTAGTTATAAAATAAAAAAAATATGAAACACTGTATATACAATGACCTACTACTCATCATCTTCGGATATACAATGAGAATCATCATTATATACTTTCTATTCTATCATTACTACCCCAGCTTTTACGATCACTCTTTTATCTCGAAGTCGCATTTGCGCTGGTAAATCACGATGTAAATGATCATAAATCATTTGCAAGAAATGCCTTGAGACAACCACTCCAGCCCTAAGAAAGAATTCCTTACAAACCCATTTTGCTAAAAAAACTTGGTCCATCAATGCTTTAGGAATTTCAATAGACCATGTTGCGTTTTCTTGTTGTATGTTTTCAAGAAAGGGCTCCGCTTGCAATTTCATATAACAAGAAAGTTCCTCAGAATCCTGAGCTAATGTCAATAAAGGCTGTGTAATATTCTTACCAAAAATCTCTTCTAACCAAGGAAATATCTTCTTACGCATTCTGGCGCGCAAATAACGCTCATCAGTATTGGTCACATCCTGAATATAAGGAATATTTTCTTCATCTAAAGCATTCACTAAAACTTGTTTAGGAATGTGCAGCAGGGGCCTAAAGAGTGGGATACCTTGATAATATGTTTCTTGAGCCATACCTTTTAAATTACTTAAGGATGCCCCTTCTAATAAGCGCTTTAATACAGTTTCAGCTTGATCATTAGCATGATGAGCTAAAAATATCCCCGACAGATTATATTCCTTACATACCTTATGAAATAATCCATAACGATAGCGACGCGCAGCATTTTCTGGATCTTTTGAAGTTCTACATTCGGGAGGAACATGATCTATAATAATAGGGATCCCTTCTTCCTCGTATCTAATTTTAAGTTCTTCAGCCTCACGATAGGAAGATTCTCTCCATCCATAATCTACATGGACTGGGATAAAAGAGACTCCTCGAGACTTAAGGAGATATAAAAGAAATAATGAATCACTTCCTCCTGATAAAGCAAGTAAGTAGCTTTTTTTCATATCTAAAGCAGAAAAAAAAACTTCTAATCGCTTATCATTTCTGAGTAGACAGGATAACATAATCTAAATACATGTCCGTGTAAATTCATTACAAATAAGTTAAGGCTTATCAACTTGAAGAAATACTGTCACATTATCCTTAACCTTAAAGAACTCCTGATACCAGGTATACTATGCCTATTTTATGGAAAGTCTTAATTTTCCGTTATTTAAGAACCGTTACTTTTTGTACGCTTAGTCTTATCTGTATTTCTATCATTAGTTCTCTTCAAGAAATCGTCAGTTATATAGCAAAAGACGTTCCCTATCCGACAGTTTTACGGCTAACAGCTTATCAAATTCCATACTTATTGCCTTTTATTCTTCCTATTTCTTGTTTTATTTCAGCTTTTGCGCTTTTTCGAGGTCTTTCTGATAATAACCAAATCACTTTCCTTAAGGCATCTGGAGCTTCTCAAGGAATTATTACCTTCCCTGTCCTGATGGTCTCCTGCGCCATCTGTTGTATAAATTTTTATACATGTTCTGAACTCGCCTCTATTTGTCGATTTCAAACCTGTAAAGAAATTGCTAATATGGCGATGACTTCGCCAACACTTCTACTTCAGACGCTACAGAAAAAAGAAAATAATCGTATTTTCATTACCGTTGATCATTGTGCAAAAAGTAAATTTGATAATGTGATCATTGCTTTAAAAAGAGATAAGGAAATTGCCAATGTAGGAATTATTAAAACTATTATCCCTGATGTAGCAAATGATACTGTACAAGCCAGAGATGTTGTGATGATTTCAAAACTTCCTTCTACATTAACAGATCAGCACTCTTCCAATTCTAAGGAATACTATATAGAAACTTTGGATGAGATGCTAATCCCTAAAATTACTTCAACATTATTCGCGGGGAAGTCTTACATGAAAACACGAACAGATTATTTGCCTTGGAAGCAACTTGTTAAACAATCGTTCAGCCATGCACATCTACCGGAAACCCTAAGAAGAATTGGTATAGGTTTGCTTTGCATCACATTGACATATTCAGGAATGGTTTTAGGGACCTACAAACCAAGATTTCGCAAATCTATAGCCATCTATTGTATCTTTCCTGTGATGGATTTGATTTTATTAATAGTTGGCAAAAATACTACAACACTAGTTCCTGCGCTTATGTTGTTTATTATTCCCCAGATAATCTCTTGGATAGTTTTTGCTATCCGTGCGTATCGAGAAAGCAGAGGCTATGCGTAGATTATGTATATTTGGAAACGTTATGTATTAACTAAATTTTGGCTGTCTTTAATATCTTTAATAGTACTGGCTTTTGTTTTTTATGCTTCAATTCATCATTCTCTGCATGCTATCAAAGGAAATACAACCTCATTAGTTTCGGGTGCCTCTTTAAAACTTTCTATCCTGTATTATCTATCTCAGATAGCTCTTAAAGCAGAATTTTTAATTCCTCAGCTGGTTGCTGTAGCTACGACGATTACATTATTTTCAATGCAAAACAAACGGGAAGTCCTTCTCCTACAGGCATCAGGACTCTCATTGAAATCTCTAACAGCTCCCTTAATTCGTTCCAGCTTCATTATCACCTTACTTCTATATGCAAATTTTCAATGGTTACATCCTATATGTGAAAAAATATCCACAACCAAAGAACATATGGATCGTGGAACACTGGACAAGGTGCAAGATAAAGTCCCTGCTCTCTATCTTAAAGATCAAACCGTCTTATTATATTCTTCTATTGAACAAAAAGCTTTAACTCTTAACAAAGTATTTTGGATTAAAAATCCAAAGACTATTTACACAATGGAAAAACTAGCGTTTACAACACCTTCTCTTCCTATCGGTCTTGATGTTATACGTTTTTCAGAAACAGAATCTGGTAATATGGAACTTAGTGAATTCTCAGATATGAAAGAATTCCCTGAGATTGAATTTGGATTCTATGATAATCCTTTTTCTAAGATTTTCACAGCAGGAGGGAAAAACCGCCTTTCGGAATCTTTCCGGGCTATTCCTTGGAATGCGACAGGATTAGGACTATCAACAACTATCCCCCAGCGTATTTTATCTTTGTTATCTACATTTTATTATATGTTGATTTCGCCTTTAGCTTGTATATCAGCGATGATCATTTCTGCTTATCTTTGTCTAAGGTTCAGTCGTGTATCTACAGTAACGCTCGCTTATCTCGTTCCCCTGGGTACAATAAATACCTTTTTCGTCTTCTTAAAAGCAGGGATGGTATTATCTAATAGCAGTGTTTTGCCGATATTACCCGTAATGTTATTCCCTCTACTCGCCTTAGCAATATTTACAAACTATGCTTATGCTAAGCTTCAGTAATTTCGTTGAGATAACCTGAGAAATCCCATTTCTCTAAATCATAACTAAAGAAGGACTTGAAATTAGACAAGTTTTGTTTATTTTTCCTTAAACAATTAAGAAACTTACTCATTAATTCTATATGATTTACGAATATTAAACGGTCTCTAGCTACTAAAGTAGGCGCAAGCACTTTTACCATGAGTAATTTGAGTCTATGCTCATCCCAAGACTCTTCGCCAGCAAAGAAAGTAAATCCTGCAATGAATATCGATGCATAATCTAAACCATCTTTAGACATAACTATAAGATTATTTGGATCTATAATTTCTATAAGCTTAAAGACAAGCAGATAAGAAATAATATGCAGAAGTAATAGCTTATCATTTTTAAATAAGATCTTTTTCTTAGAGAAAAACGTATCTTTTAAAACAGATAAACTATTATCTAAAAATTCATGAATTTGCCCTTTAGATATATTAGGAACAAAAAAAAGCGATAAAGATCCCGATTTATTGAACTCTTCTTTTAATACCGAAAAGAATCCAAAAAAAGTTTCCTGTTCTCCGTGTACTCTTTCTATGCTTTTCAGAAGATCTTCGGGTTCTGGAAATGAAAATATGAACGCTCTATCAATTCTATCCAAGCTCTCTTCTATCACACGACTTCGCGCACGATCTTTCCTAGATAAACGATTCTGTATATTTAAAATGAAGGTGGTATCTCCTAAATCTGCTTTAGCATTAAGAAAGCCCATAAATTCTTCGTTACAATTAGCATACAATATGGAGCTTTGCGTTATAGGGCTCGGAGATCGTATGACTGTTATCGATTTATCCCCTAATTTCAAAGTTCCTTCTATTCCGGGAAACATACCTAAAATAATAGGATCAAATACTGGGGAATTCTGATCAAGCATTCTGTCTATAGCTTTAAATAATGGTCCATTTGGGTATTTAGAAAGTAACCGATACAACTCCTCATACACTTCAGAAACATATTGTCCCGAAGATAGAGGTTTTTTATCCCCTTCTAATTGCAGTTTCGTATGTATATGAAAATATAAATACCGAGCGGCTTCTGTAAATACGAGTTTACCTTCAAAGATTCCACTACTTAACGCGGACATTAATGTATGGGAATGTCGATAATGCATCTGATCATGAGTATTATTACTCAAAGTCTTCCATGCATCCCTAAGGAAATAGAGAAAATCATTGAAATAATGAAGATTATCTTTTTTAGGATTATTAGAAACTACAGTAGCATCGTATCTAGAAAAGAATAATCCCATAACAGCATTGTGAATCTTTTCCGTGGATTCTGTTTCTAAATCACTCAGAGCCTTTTGATAAAATAGCCGTATAGGCATATCATTGGTAAATACTAAAGAAGAAGCTAGATTGTGGAGTTCTTCACTATTCCATAAAATCGTTTTTGTTAAGGGATCGCCCTCATGAGCTGTTTCGTGAACTTTTCCCTGCTTACAAATAATCTGAGTAAGTGTATCAGTATAGAAACGCTTATTTTCTTCATCAGACATATAGAAAAGTTCGTAAGAACGATCTCGCTTAACCTCTACTAGATTATTTAAGAAACGCTCCTCTTGATGCATTTCTTCTAATTCTCGTTCTACTAAATCCTCAT
Organism: Chlamydia sp. 16-02; assembly: GCF_042235055.1. Lineage (NCBI taxonomy): Bacteria > Pseudomonadati > Chlamydiota > Chlamydiia > Chlamydiales > Chlamydiaceae > Chlamydia > Chlamydia sp. 16-02. The sequence goes on along the minus strand of NZ_CP114172.1, from coordinate 983,238 downwards.
CTTCTTCCTTGATGATTTTTCGACTAAGATTTGCTTGAGTCTTACTATAAACCTTACTTAACTCAGAATAGTCGTGAACTAGGCTCTGATATAGCTCTCTCTCTCGACTCTCTAAAAACGAAAATACATTCTGCACGCCAGCAATAAGGAAATTAGATTCTTGTAATGCCTTATTCGCCTCACTCTTGGGTAAAGAACCTGCTTTCTTGAGATAATCTTCTATATTCTTCAAAGCTTGCTTCATTTCACCGACATGATGATCAACAGAAAACATGTCATCAAACTTAGCGTTCTCTATAAAAGATGATGGAGAACTATAAGAAATCTTTTTTAATTTCTCTAAATGCTCCAATGCTTTTTCAAAATTATAACAAGATCTTCTCATATTTCCTCTTAAAGGAATCAAAAAATTAGATTATTATTTGACAATCGTTTTATTAGTTTATTATAAAAATAATTTAACTATCAATTAATTTTAGAATACAAATAAAACTATAGTTAATAAAACTCTGAAATAAAGAAATTAAGAACAAATAAAAAATAAAGAATAAAAAAGAAGATAAAAACCAGAAGAGAGAAGCTCGAATAAGCTAAAGGATTGGTATCTAAAAAGGAACGGAAGAAGAGGGATTCGAACCCCCGGACCCTTTCAGGTCTCCTGTTTTCAAGACAGGTGCATTAAACCGCTCTGCCATTCTTCCTTAAGAAAATTGCTGTAAAAACCTTAGGTCGTTTTCACAGAAAAGACGGATATCAGAAATTCCATGTTTTAACATAGCTAACCTCTCAATACCCATGCCAACAGCATACCCTGTATAGATTTCAGGATCAACATCACTGTTACGCAAAACTTGAGGATGTATCATACCAGCTCCTGCCACTTCCAGCCAACCAGTATGTTTACATAAGGCACATCCTACTCTCTGACATTCACAAGAAACGTCAACTTCTATTCCCGGCTCAACAAAAGGAAAGTAGCTGTGGCGTAAACGCAACTCTATTTTCCTTTCAAAAAACGTATGGTAAAATTCGGTCAACATCCCTGTCAAGTCAGGAAGTGTTACATTACAATCAACATAGAAGGCTTCTACCTGATGAAAAATAACGTGTGAACGTGCCGAAATATCTTCATTGCGAAAACACAAGCCTGGAGCTACAACTTTAATAGGAGGCTGTCCTTTATTAAGTTCTCTAACTTGAACATTAGACGTATGTGTGCGCAATACTGTTTTAGTATCCAGATAAAAAGTATCATGCATTTGTCTAGCAGGATGATCCTCTTCAAAATTCAATAAAGAAAAGTTGTTTTCTTCACTTTCAATATTCGGAGCCTCGCGAACACAAAATCCTAAATGAACAAAGATATCCACAACATCGTCTAAAACTGTTTTAATAATGTGCTTGCCTCCAGGACACCACGGCTCACCTGGTAATGTAACATCAATTTTTTCTTTGAGAAATTCTGTGGATTCTTCTTCTATAAGAATAGAGTTACTTTTATCTCGAATTAAATCCTCAATATAAGTTTTGCAATCATTTATGGAAGCACCCACTAGAGCTTTCTGATCCTGAGGACACTCCCTTAATTTATCTGCAAAAGAACGAAAAAGACCTTTCTTTCCCAAATAGCGAACCCTTAGGTCGAAAAGATCTTTTGAAGAGTTAACTTGATTTAATTCAGTACAAAATTGTTGCTTTGTAGCCTCAAGCTCCTCTTGAATCGTCATGAGATTAGTTTCCTAAACAGTTGCCTCTAAAGCTTTTTTTGCTTGATTGGCTACTTCTGTAAAACCCATTGGGTTATGAATAGCCATTTCGGATAGCATTTTTCTATTTAAATCGATTCCAGCACACTTTAAGCCATTAATTAAACGACTGTAGGATAGACCATTTATTCTAGAAGCCACGTTAAGACGAGCTATCCAAAGACTACGGAAATCGCCTTTACGATCTTTTCTATGCATGTAATTGAATGCCATAGCTCTCATTACAGAAGATCGGCTTTGACGAAAGTGGCCTTTTCTATCTCCCCAAAAACCTTTAGCCTGTTTCAATATACGCTTACGACGACGTCTGGAAGCTACTGAACCTGTTGCTCTTACCATAATAAAATCCTTTTATCCTTAAACAAGCATCATTCGCTTATACATTCCTACCTGACCCTTATCTACTAGAGGTTGCTTAGATAGGTTGCGTTTTTCTTGCGAAGATTTTTTTGATAACTTATGCCTCTTCCCTGGGCGGGTTCTTTTTAACTGACCAGAACCTGTCAACTTAAAACGCGCCGCAACGGACTTATTGCTTTTCATCTTGGGCATTGATTTTGTCCTGTTTTTTTTTAGTTTTTACCGTTCCTGGAGCCATTACGCAAATTAAAGAACGGCCGTTTAATTTTGGCTCAGATTCTATGAATCCTACGTCTTCGAGACCTTGACTCATCTTTTGCACAACTTTGTGCCCATGTTCTGGGTAAGCAAGTTCACGACCTCGGAACATACATGTAATTTTTACTTTATTCCCCTTTTCAATAAAAGCTCTAGCCTGCTTTAGCTTTGTAGAAAAGTCATTTTCGTCAATATTTGGCTTTAACTTGACTTCCTTGATACGCACTTGATGCTGAGCTTTCTTAGAATCTTTCTCTTTCTTCGTTAGATCATAGCGATACTTACCGTAATCCATGATTTTACATACGGGTGGCTCACTATTTGAAGCAACTTCTACAAGATCTAAATCAGCTTCTCTAGCCAAGTCTAGGGCATCTTTGGTATTCAATATGCCTAATTGTTCACCAGAAGAACCTATAAGACGGACCTTAGGAGCTCGTATCTGTCTATTAATTTTTAAATTTAATGCCACACTCTATCCCGATTACTCGTTAACACGATTCTTTAAATGATCAGAGGTCAGTACCTTGCCGCGGAAAAAATCTATAGAAATAATCTTCCCCTTACCTAGACAAGAAAGCTAAGATCTTAGAGTATCCATAAAAGAAAAGCAATTGAAATCCCATTGTCTGGTGCTTTGTCCATCAACTTTTTATCTCTTTATTTAGAAATTTTTAATATTTTCAAAACTTGTCTTTACAACGTTTTTAATAAAAACTGTTCTAGGAGCAAATCTGAGAGCATGATTTTTTGTTGCATTTAAAACTTTCTAAAATATAACCTTAATGCTTTCTCATTTCGCATCTTTCTATACTAAGTTCTTAATTTGGCAAACTGAAAGTGTATTTTTATAACTAATAAATCATCGTTGTTTTGGTGTCATAATGTCTACGCTGACCCCTGAAAGTTCCTTAGGGTCTTACGTCAAGATTTCTCGTCCCCTCCCCAAACAAAAAATGCGGGAGATTGTGCTGCAGATGCTTTATGCCTTAGGTATGGATCCCGCATCTGAAGAAAGTCTTGTTCCTCTTTTAATGTCTGAAACCGCTGTGACTCAAAAGCACGCTTTCTCAGCTTTAAATTTTTCAAAAGAAATCCTTGCAAAGTCTCCTGAATTGGATTTATTAATTGCTCAAACAGTTAAAAATACTTCTTTTGAGAAACTGACTTTGATGGAGAAAAATGTTTTGCGTTTAACTCTTTTCGAGCATTTCCATGGTCAACCTATAAATACTGCTATTTTAATTGCTGAGGCCACAAGGCTGGTAAAAAAATTTAGCTATATTGAGGCCTGTACTTTTATTCACGCAGTTTTAAATGATATTTTTCGTTTATCTATACCGGAAACACATCCAGAAACTTCATTAGTATGTTGTTAGACCTAACTATATCTTAAACTTACCTGGTATCCTAAACGTGAAAGAATCTACTGTCATTCATTTTCCTTTCTCAGTTCGTCGTAGTGTTTGGTTAAGTAAGTATTCTACATTTCGTATTGGAGGCCCAGCGAATTACTTCAAAGAGGTTCACTCGGCAAGTGAGGCGCAGCAAGTTATTCAATTTTTACATAGTCAAAACCACCCCTTTATTATTGTAGGCAAAGGTTCTAATTGCTTATTCGATGATCAAGGATTTGATGGCTTTGTCTTATATAATAGTATCCAAGGAAAGGAGTTTCTCTCAGATACTACTATTAAAGTATATTCAGGGATGTCTTTTTCTTTTCTAGGTAAAACCCTGTCCACATCAGGATATTCAGGATTAGAATTTGCCGTAGGTATTCCTGGATCTGTTGGAGGTGCGGTATTTATGAATGCTGGTATTGGCAATCAAGATACGGCCTCAGTAGTTGAAAGCGTGGAAGCAATTAATTCTAATGGAGAAATCCTTTCATACCAATCGGAAGAACTAGAATTCGGTTATCGAAAATCACGTTTTCAAAATCATAACGAATTTATCTTATCCGCAACCTTCCGTATATCAAAAAACACTTCCTCTGTACAAATAGCTAAAGATCTACTTCAAAATAGACTACTCTCTCAACCTTACCAACAACCCTCCGCTGGATGTATTTTCCGTAATCCTCCAGGAAACTCTGCTGGCAAGCTAATAGATGAAGCGGGTTTAAAAGGCTTTTCTTTAGGAGGAGCACAAATATCTCCTAAGCATGCAAATTTTATTGTGAATACAGGGAGAGCCACTTCTTACGAAGTTAAGGAGCTTATCCAGGTGATTCGAGATAAATTAAAATCTCAGGGAATTAGCTTAGAAGAAGAAATCCGCATTATTCCTTATCGTCTACCTTAAGAGAACGGAAAATTAAGAGTCTTGGAGCTTTATTTCTATTCATAATATAGAAAGATCCTACTTCCCATAATTTAGAATCTAATCCACTCGCTAGTCTCTCAATAGATATCATTTCATTCGCTCCCTCTTTGTGACCTGGATAACATACGACCGTAATCACTCCTTGAGGGGCTACTAAATTGAGTGCCTTTTGAACGCTAACAAGAGTTGATGTCTCTAAAGTAGTAAGGCTCTTATTACCGTTGGGAAGATAGCCTAAATTATAGTGAAACAACTTAGCACCAGCTTCATTGATATACTCATGTGACATCTCTTTGAATTCTATAATAGATCTTTCTTCAGGAGAGAGGGAGTTGAAACATAAAAGAGAGGCTTTATCCAAAGCTTCTCTTTGTACATCATAGGCTATAAGTTTTCCTTCCCCTTTTAATAATTTAGCCAAGATCAAGCAGTCCTTACCATTACCGCAAGTAGCATCAACAACAGTATCTCCAGGAGTAAGAACCTCTTGAAAAATTTCATGAGATAAGCGAACAACATTTCCTTGAAGTAATCCTATTCCTTTAAACATCAACAAGCCTATTGCAAAGATACTCTTTTCTCGATAACATTGTGCCCAAGTTCGGGGTATTAGCTCAGTTGGTTAGAGCGTCACGTTGACATCGTGAAGGTCAGCTGTTCAAGTCAGCTATATCCCAACTTCCTTACAAATTCTGTATAAAAAATTTCTTGTCCTTTCGATCTCCATAGCCTTTCAAACCAAGAATCTCCATAGTTATCCAGTACCTTACAATAGTAAGGATCTTCCATCATAGGAAGTAAATGTCGCCTCATGATCTTAATAGCTTCAAGAAGATAGTTTTTATCGTCCGTAGCAAGAACTAAAACTCCAAACTCTGTCAACACTCTAACAACATCATTCATGAACTCATCTTGAAATAAACGATGTTTACGATGACGAGACTTGGGCCATGGATCAGGGAAGTTGACAACTATACGTTCCACAATCTCATTTTTAAGATAGTAACGAAAGAATGTTTGAGCGTCCCCACAAACAATCCGCAAATTACTGATCTCAAAATTATGCATTTTCGACCAAATTTTCCTTACACGATCAAAACGTCTTTCAACAGCTATCCAATTCATATTCGGCATATTTTGAGCTTGAGAAACTACCCAATCACCATTCCCCGAGCAAAGCTCACAGGAAATGGGATTGTTATTTTTAAAAAGGTCTTCCCATGATGGCATAATGAATTGATTATGTTTAAAATAGTGATCGGGAATATAGAGGACTCCGTCCTTTATTTCGGTACTACGTTCTTCCCAAAGAAAAGGAACTTTTAAATCTTGAGGTTTCATCTAGAAATAATAATAAGAACTTATATCTCAGGAAATTATAAAAGCTATCTTAGTTTTCTCTAAGGATTTTCTTTTCAAGAAAAAAGAATTGAAAATGATTTCTAAATATAAAAAAACGACTTCCAGGATCACTGAAAGTCGTCAAAACATCTATAAAACTATCTCAGATAGAAATTACCAATTCAAATTCGCAGAAGTCTGGTATTCCGTTACACGAGTCTCAAAAAAGTTTTTCTCTTTGTTAAGATCAATAGTCTCACTCATCCAAGGGAACGGATTCTTAGAGTTATAAATAGGTTTTAAGCCAATTCTTTCTAAACGACGATCAGCAATATGGCGAACATAATCAATGAACATCGAAGATTTTAATCCTAAAATACCCCGTGGCAAGCAATCTCTAGCATATTCGATTTCTAGATCTACTGCTTCCTGAATAAGAGCTACAATTTCATCTTGAAGTTCTTGCGTCCATACCTCAGGATTTTCTTCTTTAATACCATTGATAAGATCGATACCGAAATTCAAATGAATAGTTTCATCCCGTAAGATGTACTGGTATTGTTCTCCTATCCCTGTCATTTTGTTTTGGCGATGGAAAGAAAGAATCATCACAAAACCACTATAGAAGAAAATCCCCTCCATAATGATGTAATAGCCTACCAAATTCTTAATGAACTGACGTAATCCCTCTACAGAATCTGTTGAGAAATTAGGATCTAAAACATCTCCCGTTAAGGTCATTTGGAAATCATCTTTGGCCTTAATAGTTGCGCGTTCATTATAGGCATTAAAAACTTCTGCCTCATCCAACCCTAAAGACTCACAAATATAAAGAAAAGTATGCGTATGCACAGCCTCTTCAAATGCTTGTCTCAATAAATATTGACGTGCTTCAGGGTTTGTAATGTGCTTGAAAATAGCCAATACAATATTGTTCCCTACTAAACTTTCTGCCGTACTGAAAAATCCTAGATTCAAGAGAATTACTCGACGCTCATCTTCGGAAAGATCATTAGATTTCCATAATTCGATATCACGAGCCATTGGGACTTCTGTCGGCAGCCAGTTATTTGCGCACCCATTTAAGTAATGTTCCCATGCCCATTTATATTTAATTGGGACTAACTGATTCACATCTACCTGGTTACAATTAACCAAGCGTTTACTATTTAATTGGACGCGTTTTGATTTACCGTCTAAAATATCTGCTTCCATTATTTCCATCCTTCTCTTTTGTATTACTGGCAAGATTCACAACCTTCTTCGAGAGAACAGACGGGTGTTTCCTTAGTTCTTTCTACGACAATGCTCGTAGAAGCTGACTTATTCTTCATCCATCGAGGTTGAATTCCTCGTTTATTGATATCAGTAAACGATTTCTCTACAGAGGTAGCTGCCGAGGACCTTAAGTAATACGTGGTTTTCAGTCCTTTTTTCCATGCTGTGAGATACATAGCAGAAAGTTTTTTACCGTTAGGTTCTGACAAATATAGATTGAGAGATTGCCCCATGTCGATCCATTTTTGTCTTCTAGAAGCACATTCAATCATCCATTCGGGTTCAATTTCAAACGCCGTAAGGAAGATTTTTTTCAAATCATCAGGAATGCGTTCGATCTCTAACAAGGAACCATCAAAATATTTCAAATCATCCAACATATCAGCATCCCATAATCCTAATTTCTTGAGTTTTTCAATTAGATACACATTAGGAATTGTAAATTCTCCAGAAAGATTGGATTTTACAAATAAATGCTTATATGTAGGTTCTATTGATTGAGTAACTCCGATAATATTAGAAATAGTTGCTGTTGGGGCGATTGCCATAGTATGGCTATTTCTCATACCATAAGATTTGATGGCTTCACGTACAGGCGTCCAGTCCTTACGTGATGTAGTATCCATAAGAACATTTTCTTCACCGCGGTATTCTTTTAATAACTCTATAGTATCTAGTGGTAGATAACCTCGATCCCACTTAGATCCTTTATAAGAACTGTATGTCCCCCGTTCTTTCGCTAATAAACTAGAGGATAGTAGTGCATAATAGGCAACTAATTCTGAACTCTTATCAGCAAACTCTACAGCTTCTGTAGATGCATAACTGATATTAAGCTTATATAGGGCATCTTGGAAGCCCATGATTCCCAAACCCACAGCTCTATGCGTTAAGTTTGCATTAGCTGCTTCTTGAGTTGGATAAAAGTTAAGATCAATAATGTTATCTAAAATACGAATAGCTATAGAAATGGTCTCTTCGAGCTTCTCCTCATTGATATCTCCATTTTCAATATGTTCTACTAAATTGACAGAACCTAGATTGCAAACAGCTGTTTCACTTCCTGAACAGTTTAATAAAATTTCTGTACATAAATTCGAACAACGGACAACACCGGTATGATCTTGTGCGGAACGAATATTAGAAGGATCTTTAAACGTTAACCATGGATGCCCAGTTTCATAAAGCATACTCAGCATCTTACGCCATAAATCCTCAGCAGGAATTTTCTTGTATAATTTAATTTCCCCTGTATCCACTTTTCTTTCGTATTCTTCATAAAGCTTATCAAATGCAAAACCATAAGCCTCATGCAATCCAGGAACATCATCAGGGCTAAATAGCGTCCAGGTGCCCTTCTGTTCTAAACGTTTGAAAAATAAATCAGGAATCCAACTAGCAGTATTGATATCGTGGGTTCTTCGACGTTCATCACCAGTGTTTTTTCTTAATTCTAAGAAATCTTCATAATCTAGATGCCAAATCTCCAGATATACACACATGGCTCCTTTACGCTTACCACCTTGATTCACAGCAATTGCTGTATCGTTGGCTACTTTGATGAAGGGAATGACACCTTGGCTTTTCCCGTTGGTTCCCTTAATCAAAGAACCCGTAGCACGCACTCCCGTCCAGTCATTACCAATGCCTCCTGCCCATTTAGAAAGCATAGCATTGTCTGCGATAACTTTGTAAATGTGCGCGAGGTCATCCTGCACGGTAGATAAATAACAAGAACTTAGTTGGGAATGACGCATTCCAGAATTAAATAGCGTGGGTGTTGCTGGTGTATAGCGGAATGTAGATAGCAGATTATAGAAAGTAATCGCCCATGAAGTTTTATCCTCACCTTCGTTTAATGCAAGCCCCATAGAAACACGCATCCAAAAAATCTGCGCTGTTTCTAATCTACGTCCTTCATGCTGATTAAAATAACGATCATAGAGATTTTGCACGCCCATATAAGAGAACTGACGATCTCTAGATATATCTAAAGCCTCAGCAAGGGCATCAAGATCATACTCTTTTAAATGAGGATTTAACCGATACTTTTCCCCATTTAGAATATAATTTTTAAAACATTGCTTTTGTGCTTCGGCGAGACTAGAGTCCGTGGCACTCTTCCCCATTGTTTCTTGATAAACAACATCTGTAAGCAATTCCGCAGCTACGTAGGCATAGTCTGGTTCTTTTTCTATATTGGCTCGTGCTGCCATAATGCAGGCTAAAACAATTTCCGATTCTTTAATTCCGGAATAGAAATTTGCAAATGCCATAGAGGCCAGTGTATGAGGATCGGTTGTTTCAGGAAATCTTTGACATGCCCAAACAAATTTATCAGTTAACTGAGCTTTATTTATTTGGTAAGTAGTTCCATCACTTTTAACAACATCATAAACTTCTTCAATACTTTCTTCTTGTGCAGATATATCTTGTTTATGTTCACGAATTCTAGACCGCGCTTCTCGATATAAAATATAATTTTTTGCAACATCATAATAACCAACTACCATCAATTGTTTTTCAACAATATCTTGTATAGCTTCTATATCGATGGTTTGTTCTGGAGAACAAACTGCCAAAATTTCTTCGACAATTTTATTAGTGAGCTCATTTATCTCAGAAAGAATCCCTTGAAGAGGAATATCAGTAATTTTTTGTGTAGCTCTAAAAGCTTTTTCTAAAGCTGCTGAGATTTTCATAGGGTTGAATCTTACAGCATTTCCGTCCCTACGTACTACAGAAATACAGTGCCAAGATCCCTCACGTTGCTCTTTATGTTGATCTCTATAAATAATATAATCTCTAGCAACATCCTGTAAGCCATTTACATATAACTGGTTCTCTACCATATCCTGAATACGCTCAACAGTAACGACCTGACCTTCTCTAATCTTTTGAACCACCTCATTAACAACTCGATGAGTAATATCTGAAATGGAATTTTCTAAATCTTCAGGCAGAGGAGAGGTATTTTCTAAACTACGTGTATCACGAAAAGCAGCTTCTAAAGCTTGAGATATTCGATCCTGGTTGAAGGGAACAAACATGCCATTACGTTTTACAATAGTATAATGTTTCTCTTTTACCTCGACCATATGTCATCCCCTAACAGCTGTATTTTCGATTCAAATAAGTATTTGCAAGCAATAACGGAATCCGACTAACCACTTAGGAAAAAATTAGGGAATCTCTCGCAGTCGAAGATCAAAAAACTTAGAGAAAATTCTCCCCTTCCTAGAAGACGTTTCTTCTAGAAAACCCAATATGTAGTGAAACATTATGCGCTTGTATACCATATATAGGAATAGACAACGTTTCGTGCAATTGAAAAGTACTCTCATTCTCCGGAAAAAAATATGCTTCTGAGGAACATTTTTCAACTTAGATATGCAATGATCTTTTCGGCAAAAACTTGTTGATTTTAGATGAATATATTATGCTAAGACCGTAACGAACTTCTGGAATTTTCATGGCAGAATTGGAATCAGAGATCCGAGGCAAGCGTCGTGTAGTAACTCCTAATGCTATCACAGCTTTCGGCCTCTGTTGTGGACTTTTCATTATTTTTAAGAGTGTTTTGAAGACATCGTCATCCGTAGAACTATTGCATCGTCTGCAAGGACTTTCGCTTCTGTTAATCAGTGCAATGATTGCAGATTTTTCTGACGGTGCTATTGCACGCATTATGAAAGCAGAAAGCGCTTTCGGCGCACAATTTGACTCTCTTTCTGACGCTGTGACATTCGGCATAGCACCTCCGCTTATTGCAATTAAAAGCCTTGATGGCGTGTATGCTGGGGGATTTTTTTCTTCGATTCTTCTCGTAACATCTATTATTTACTCACTATGTGGCGTCTTAAGACTAGTTCGTTATAACTTATTTTCTAAAAATCCTGTAGATACGACACGACACTCGTGTTTTATTGGTTTACCTATTCCCGCAGCAGCAGCGTGTGTTGTCTCTTTAGCTTTATTTATAGCTTCTGATTTTTCAACGGTACTACCAGTACAGGTACGTGTTATTTTGATCTCTTTAGGATTACTTTTTATTGGAAGTTTAATGATCTCTCCATGGAAATTTCCTGGAATCAAAAACTTACGCTTTAAAGTCTCCTCTTTTTTACTTGTCGTCACTACAGGATTAGTGGCGTGTTTATTTTTCCTAGGTCTTGTCGATCACTTTACTGAAGTATTTTTCTTAGTTTCTTGGTTATATGTTTTGGTAGTTTTCCCTATTTTTGCGATCACATATCAAGGGAAGAAGAAACGTCAATGATGGATTCCATAACGCATATTACTATTACTCTCATGGCTTTTGGCTTAGGGATTTCTTTATCTTCTCTTTACTATCGCAAAAGAGAATCTTCTCAGACTGCATGGAGGAGAAATTTAGAGCATGAAAATGAGCTTCTTAAGAATTCTTTAGAACTATCACGTCGTCAAGAACAGCTCATGGAAGATTTTAGCAACAAGCTCGCGGTATCTTCACAATCTCTTATCAAAGAAATGAAAGAAGAAACACAAAGCTACTTTTCTGAAAAATCTAAAACTATTGAGTCTATATTAACTCCGGTTCAGGCTACCTTAACAGCTTTTAAGCAAAACTTAGAAACTTTCGAAACTAAGCATGCTGAAGATCGGGGTTCCTTAAAAGAACAAATCACTCATCTTCTCGTGGCTGAGAAAAAGCTTGAAAAGGAAACACAAGCGCTTACAGATATCTTAAAACATCCGGGATCACGCGGTCGCTGGGGAGAAATTCAATTAGAAAGAATTTTAGAACTTTCTGGAATGCTGAAATATTGTGATTACGAAACTCAGGCTACAGATGCTCAAGGTTCAGCACGTGCTGATATGATTATCCGTCTCCCTCATGAGCGTTGTTTGATCATTGATTCGAAAGCTCCATTTTCAGAAACATATTTTTCTCAAGACACTTCTGATAAATCTGATCTTGTAGGAAAGATAAAAGATCATATCAAAACTCTAAAATCCAAAAGCTATTGGGAAAAATTTCATTATTCCCCAGAATTTGTGATTCTTTTTCTTCCTGGAGAGAGTATTTTTAATGATGCTCTGCGTATCGCTCCTGAGCTTATCGATGTTGCAGCGACCTCTAATGTCATTTTATCAGGACCTTTAACACTATTGGCATTACTAAAAACTGTTGCCCATATGTGGAAACAAGAAAATCTACAAAAGCAAATTCAAGAAATAGGTCAGTTAGGGAAAGAGCTGCACCACCGCTTACATATAGTCTTCAATCATTTTCATAAGATCGGGAAAAACCTGAATAATGCTGTGCAAAGTTACAACGATATGTCCTCTAGTTTGCAACATCGGGTATTACCAACATTAAGGAAATTTGAAGGTCTAGAAGTGTCTTCCTCCGTACATAAGATAGAAGACCCATCTCCTATTGATAATCCTGCAACCTCTTTATTGCCAAGTTATGAAGAAAAGGAACTTCCTATAGAAGATTCCTTATTGCAAGAAGATAAACTCTAATTCTTATAAAGCTGATTTGATTGGCAACTCTTGATCAAAATTCGTTGCGTTGTCCTCAAGCATTTCTTTTCCAGCGAAAGAAATAAATGTTGTTTTACTCATAGGATCTTTTAAATATTTTTTCATAACAGAGCAGATATGTTCTTTTGTTACATTAAGAACAGCTCTACGAAATGCTTGACGTAAAGCAGGGACTCTTCCACAACGCAATCTGTAATACGCTGTAGATGCACGACTTCCAGGAGCTATTGGTGAATCTAAATTTTGGATAACTCCGAGAACTCCTTCATGAATATCTTCATTTGAAAAATTTCCTTTGGAATTTTCATCAATACCATGAAGAAATGCTTGATGCGTATCAAAAATTGCTGGATCACGATAACTATAACAATAAAATGCTCCCCTACCAAGATTTACAGCAGCTCCTGACCCATACGCTCCACCTTGTTCGCGGATTTTTGTATGTAAGACAGTATTATCAAGGATCTCAGCAGCTACAGTAAGAGCTGCAGCATCTGGATGATCGTAAGGTAAATCTCCAATAGGGAAAGCTAAAGCATTAAAAGCTGCACGAGCCGGAATGTATAACCCTTGAGATGCTAGAGAGATATCTATAGAAGGATTTTTCCACGGCTCATGTGGTTGACCTTCTATATCTAAAATTCCATAGAAATCATTCTCATGTAAATGTTGATAATTTGTATTGCTGCCACTCAGAATTAGCTGGCGTTTACCAAAGAAACATTTTTTATATAAAGATTGTAAAATACCAACAACACTATCTACTTCTTTATCAAAGCTACTCGTCAAACTACGAATCTTATCTACATAAGGTAACCCTGAAGCTAAATAGGACATAGTTGCTGATATAGATTTATCCATACAAGCCATGCTTACAGCATAACCCATAGGACTATTACGCACGCTATTTGTCAGTGCTTCATTATGCTGCATAAGCAGCTCTTTAATTCTAGCTACATCTGTAAAATCGACACTTGTTAGTGTATCTCCCATAACTTGAAATAGCTTATCAGCCTTCGATGCTAAAGCTTTTCCACGAATACCTATCGAAGGTGATAACAGAGCATTTTTATTTGCATGTGGAGAAAATTCATAAGAAACGTCTACGCCTCCCGTATGTTCTAGGAGAAACTCTAATTGCTCTTTATAAGATCTCCCTGCGCATCCTAACTGTAGCATTAGGAAAACAAGCAAACGCAACCAAGGTAATTCTTCAGCAGATAGAGGAGGTAGATCCATAACCAATTCTGCAAAAATTAAATCATTGGTAAAACAATCATGATGAAGAACCTCTCCATGCGAAACATTTTCCTTAACAAGATTGTATTCTTTTCCTGAGTTAGGAACTTTATCCAAAGAAAAATTAGGAAGAATCTTATCCAAATCTTCATGCTGCGCTTGATATTCTTCTAAAATTTTAGAAGTCAGACGTATTTTTTCTATATCTTCTGGAGAAAGCTTCTCCTGAATTTCTTTAAGAAGAGTTTGCTCTTCTTGATTTTCTATAGAAATTAAATCAGAATCGGGAAGAAGGATGACACGAGCAAAATGCGCGTTATCTAAGAAATACTTCCTGATAAGTTTTGGAAGGTAATCTGATTGTTTTAATTTTTCTCGAAGATCTGCAAACAGACTATGAATTCTTAATCCATCTTCAGCATGACCTCCATGCTGTCGTAATAACCCCGAACGGAAAAACAATGATAATCCGTATGGCAGAGAGTAACCAGAAATTTCCTTCCTAGCTAACTCTAATTGATGTACCGCAGCCTCAATAAGATTACTAGGGATTCCTTCTCTTATGATCTCTTCTAGACAAGCAAAAATCCAAGATTCTAATTTCTGAGCACCTCCATGAGAACATCCCTTACAAACAATAGTGATAGGAATTTCACGAATCTCACTATCGATTCCCATATCTGCTTGCTTACAAAAACCTGATTTTAATAATCGAGATTTTAAAGGAGCAGCATCTGTACCCATAAGGACAACATCAAGAACATGCAAAGCTAACAGCTCTTGCTGATCCAATATTGAACATGTCAACCAGGACAAGCCAAAAAGCACTTTATCTTGATCTTGACTATCCGAAGGATACTTAAGGATATTTCTAACAGGCTCTTTAAATCTCTTTTGAAGAGGAACAGAAATCGTTTGTTTTTCTAATTTACCTACATGACGAAGGAGTTTTTCTTCGAGAAAATCTAAATGTCTAGAAGGCTTAATATTTCCATAAAAGTAAAATAGGCATCGCCCAAGAGTATATTGGCTTTGATGGAAGGCTACTATACTTTCATGAGAAAGTGTAAGAATATCCTTAGGTTCACCTCCAGAGTTTACTCCGTAAGTAACTGAAGGAAATAGAGCTGCATTTAAAGCTTCTGACAACCGAGATTCTCCCGACATCATTGCGCCTTTCATCTCATTGAAAACTACACCTGTATAAGTTAAGGCATTTTCTGGGTTTAGTTCGTATCTCCATCCTTCTTGCAAAAAGCTATTTTCCGTAAGTAGCGGATGGAAAACAGCGTCTATATACACACTAAGTAAATTATAGAAATCTTCAGGAATTTGCGATGCTGCAGGATAACAAGTGAAGTCAGCTCCTGTAAAAGCATTCATAAACGTATTTAAACTACGTCGTGTCATGGAAAAGAATGGATCGCGCACTGGATAATTATCAGAACCACAGAGAACCATGTGTTCTAAAACATGAGCTACACCGTTAGAAGATTGCGGGCAGGTCCTAAAGCAGATATTAAAAACATTTTCATCGTCATTATTGATAATCATCATAATAGAAACGCCCGAGGGTTTATGTTCCACCTCAAGCAATTTACTTTCTATCTCAGGGACATCCTGGCTTAATTTAACGATGAAATTTCTATATGTATCTCCAGCTTTCATACTCTGTCCAAATCCCTAATGCGATGCATTAGGTGTTCTCCATCATTTTTTAAATCTATAGTGTTAATTACACTATAATGTTCTTACTTTTCAGCAAAACAAAGTTAAGTTACCTTGGGTATTATTTTCAATAACTCCTAGGGAAAGTTATGAACAGTGATCTCAATTATTTTGAAAGTCATTATGAAAAATTGCTCAAGGAATTCTCAGATTTTCTTCATTTTCGTTCTATATCTGCTGATCCCAACTGCCTTGCTAATTGCAAAAGTTGCGCAGATTTCCTAGTTGACAATCTTAAAGATATATTCTCAATAGAATTATGGGAAAAACCGGGCCATCCTCCTATTATCTGTGCTACTTATCATAAGGCGGGCTCGACATCTCCTACTTTACTTCTCTATAACCATTATGACGTACAACCTGCGGATCTTACTGATGGATGGTTAGCAGATCCATTTACTATGAGAAGGGAAGGAGAACGGCTTATAGCTCGTGGAGCTTCCGATAATAAAGGACAGTGCTTTTACACATGGAAAGCCCTTGAACATTATTACCAATCTAGAAAAAGCTTCCCTGTCAATATTACATGGATTATTGAAGGTGAAGAAGAAAGCGATAGCCCTGCCCTAAAAAGTTTTGTTAAAGAAAAACAGGAAGCTTTGCAAGCAGACTATTTCTTAATTGTTGATGGTGGGTTCTCCTCTGCAAAATCGCCTTCTGTTAGCATTGGAGCACGTGGCTTAGTAACAATGAAAGTCACGCTAGAAGAAGGTAGCAAAGATATGCATTCGGGTATCTTCGGCGGTATTGCTTATAATGTAAACAGGGCTTTAGCAGAAATGCTTGCCAAATTACACCATAGTGATAATTCGATTGCCGTGGAAGGTTTCTACAATGATGTTTCTCTCCCGAAAGAAAGTGAATTCTGTGATATTCCTAAAGGAAATCTTTTAAAAGATGGAGAGAAAACTTTAGGTTTTTGTCCTACTTTATATGCTCCTGCAAAAACTGCTGAAGAAGCTTTAAGTTTATATCCTACCTTAGAAATCAATGGAATCTCTGGTGGGTATACAGGACCAGGATTTAAAACTGTCATTCCTCATAAAGCTACTGCCTATCTTTCTTGCAGGCTAGTTCCTAATCAAAATCCAGAGAAAACAGCAAAACAAGTTATTCAACATTTAAAAAATCTTGTTCCCCCTACATTAAAATTTTCTTATGAGATCTTTGAAGGTTCACCAGGATGGAGAAGTTCTCCGAATCTTCCTATTGTTGTAGCATTGCAAGAAATTTATTCTGAGCTCTACCACGAACCTTGCCTTAGATTATTTATGGAAGCAACCATCCCCATTGCTTCACTACTTGGTGAAATGTCGAAAACAGAGCCTATCATTTGTGGTACATCGTATTTAAGCGATGCTATTCACGCTGCTGAAGAAAACTTCTCCTTAGAACAAATAAAAAATGGTTTCCTCTCTATTTGCCTTCTTCTTGATAAATTAGGAAAATCATAAAAAAAGCACTCTCTAAGAGAGTGCTTTCATGGAATAAGCTTATGAACTATAGGCTTATTCTTCTGGTTTTAACACAATAAAGCGAATCACTTCTCCTTGCGAGACCATAAGAAGAATACTTTCGTTATTTCCATCTTTTAAAACAGAGTTCAGTTCTTCTACTGTAGAAACCTTTTGTCTATTTATAGCTAAGATAAGTTGTCCTGGAGTTACTCCTGAAGATCCTGCTACTGAACCAGCTTCAACAGCAACAATAAGCACACCTTTACTATCAGGAGCCATACCTAATTTCTTAGCTGTTTCTGGATTAAGATTTTGCACACGAATGCCTACACGATTTAAAGCTGAGACACCATCATCTTGAGGAGCCTGGGAAACAATAACAGGAATTTCTATAACCTGTCCTTCACGGACTACTTTAAGTAATACGCGTGTATCAGGATTCATCAAGGAAATCGCATTACGGAATGCACTGAGAGATTCTACTTCTCTACCGTTATAAGCAATGATCACATCTTCTTGCTTTAATCCAGCTTTATGTGCTGGAGATCCCTTAACCACATCTGTAACTAAAGCCCCATAAACTTTATCTAGTTTATAACAGGCTGCTAGCTCAGCATCTATAGGTTGTAGAGTAACTCCTAAAAATCCACGAATTACCTGACCATCGCTGATTAACTGATCAATGATTCTTTTAGCCATCAAACTAGGAATAGCAAAACCAATACCAATATAGCCTCCACTACCACTTACAATAGCAGTGTTAACACCTATAACTTTTCCATCGATATTAAGAAGAGGTCCTCCGGAGTTTCCTGGATTAATAGCAGCATCCGTTTGTATAAAGTCTTCAAAATCCGCAATATGTAGCTGATTTCTACCTTTTGCACTAATTACTCCTACGGTTACCGTAGCCTGTAGACCAAAAGGGTTCCCAATAGCTATAGCCCAATCTCCTACTTTCAAATTATCAGAATTCCCAAAAGTAAGATGTGGGAGCTTATCAGCGTTAATTTTAATAACTGCTAAATCTGTTTTAGGGTCTAAGCCTATAACCTTAGCAGGATATTTTTGACCATCATGCAAGGTGACATGAATTTTCCCTGCGTCTTCGACAACGTGGTTATTGGTAACCACGTAACCATCCGAAGAAACTATAAATCCTGTACCGCGAACAGCCTCTTTGGACATCGGGCGTTCTTTCTGTGTAGGTAGACCGAAAAAACGATTAAAAAATTCATCATTGAAATAATCAAAAGGATTGTCATAAGGTCCACGACGTCCTGGTGCAGGATTCACAGGACGATTACATTTAGGAAAACTCTCAATATAAACAACACCTGGAGTTGCCTGTTCTGCAACCTTAGAAAATCCTCCGGAAATCTCCTTTAGAAGAACCTCTTGAGGCACCTCCGCTATCCGCGCATCTTTTTTTACAGCAGCGAATCCTGAAGGAGAAAGCGTCGGAATACTTAAAAACATCGCTGTGGCTAATAGTAAATATATTGGCTTCTTCGTCATACCTTTTTCCCTATAGGTAGGCTCTAGATTCTTTCTAGATTTCGTGCTCATGTTTTTGAAAACCTGTGAATCCTAATACTTTTTAAATGCGTACTTTATAAAGTATAGCGATCCACATGCCTTTTCGAATATAATCACGAAAAGCGAATTATATTGTAGCAAGATATTACTACAAAGAATTTTTATCTTAAGAACTTTCCGGATATGAATTTATATTTCCGTAAAAAGAATCTATAAAAAAGAAAAAATAGTGAGCTATTTTCCTGATTTATAAACTTCTATACGCATAAAAAATATATTAGCAATAGCATACGCAAAAAATTACAGATAAATAACTTGTAAACACTATAGTGAACGAAATACAGCTTCTACAGTTTCTCCGATAAGGGCTGGGGATTCAACGACAGAGACTCCTGATCTTCTTAAAGCTTCTTTCTTACTTTTCGCATCTCCAGAATTTCCTGAGATAATAGCTCCAGCATGTCCCATGCGTTTTCCTTTAGGAGCAGTTTCCCCTGCAATAAAAGCTACGACGGGTTTCGTGCAGTAGGTTTGGATCCATTCTGCAGCCTCTTCCTCAGCACTACCCCCAATTTCTCCAATCATCAAGATAAGTTCTGTTTGAGGATCATTTTGAAATTCTTCAAGAACATCAATAAATGAAGTTCCATTTAGTGGATCTCCCCCTATACCAATACACACACTTTGTCCTATGCTCCGTTGTGTAAGCTGCCAAACGGCTTCATAAGTTAAAGTGCCTGATCTAGAGACCACACCTACATTTCCAGGAAGATGGATATATCCTGGCATAATACCAATTTTACATGCTCCAGGTTTAATAATTCCTGGACAATTAGGACCTATAAGTCGAGAAGCACTATGTTGCATAACATGGCTTACTTCGAGCATATCTTTTACTGGAATACCTTCCGTAATACAGACAATTAGATCAATCCCCGCATCCTCAGATTCTAAAATAGCTTCTGCAGCATAAGCAGGAGGAACAAAAATCATCGTCACCTGGCAATTAGTATCTTGTTTTGCTTCTAATACAGAATCATACACAGGAAGATTTAGATGCTTGGTTCCTCCCTTTCCTGGAGTCACTCCAGCAACGAAATTAGATCCATAAGCTAAGCACTGCTCAGTGTGAAATGAACCTGCTTTACCTGTGATTCCTTGAGTGATTATCGGTATTTTTTTACTTAATGAGCAAAACATAAAGCTCCTTAAATTTGTTTACTTAACGCTACAGCAAGCTGCGCACCCTCATTTAAGGAATCTGTGAATTGGCAGGGGATTCCTGAACGTTGTACAATATCTTTTCCTAATTCTACATTTGTGCCTTCCAAACGCACCACTGTAGGAATGATGTTTTCTCTGGTTTGCATAACAGCAACTAGTCCTGAGGCAACCGCAGAACAATCCATAATTCCACCAAAGATATTGATAAAAAGAACTTCTACATTTTCGTCTGAAAGAACTAAAGAAACAGCCTCTTGAATTTGCTGCTCTGTAGCACTTCCTCCGACATCAAGGAAATTCGCTGCGGATCCCCCGTGAATTTTAAGAATATCTAACGTGCTCATAGCTAATCCAGCACCGTTTACCAAACAGCCGATATTCCCCTCTAGGGCTATGTAGGAAAGTCCTATCTGTTTAGCGAGCACATCACGGACGTTTTCTTGAGAAGGATCGTATAATACTTCAAGTTTCGGATGACGATATAAAGCATTGTCATCGATAGTTACTTTAGCATCTAAAACAAGAAGATCTCCTTCTTGAGTAAGTATTAAAGGATTGATTTCAAGAAGAGAAGCATCATTATCATAGAAGCACTGAACAAGCTTTTTAATTAGCTGTACACCTTGTTTTCCTGTATCCCCTTCCCAGTTCATAAATTTAATGATCTGTCGAAGTTGATAGTTGTATATACGAGCAAAAGGCGTTAGAGGGACTGTAAGCAACTGATCAGGATATTTCTGAGCAACCTCTTCGATATCGACACCGCCTGCTTTTGATAACATAATCGATGGGCAACGGTTTTTCCTATCCATAATCACCGCGAGGTAATACTCAGTAGCAATATTTACCAGAGGGGTAATAAGAACTTTTTCTACGGGAAGGGCTTCTCCAGAAGTTTGGTTACTTACAAAACGCATATGCAATAATTTCTGAATAGCTGCCAAAATATCAGAAGGAGATTTAGCAACGATTACACCACCATTTTTCCCTCGACCTCCAGCATGTACCTGCACTTTAACAACGCCTGCGCTTATACCCAATTCCTTAAGTATCTGCTCCCCTTCTTCAACAGAAGAGGCTACACGATAGGGAGGAATAGCAATATTGTAAGAGACTAGAAGATCCTTAGCTTGGTATTCATGAAGGTGCATAAATAACCCTTTGAATTTTCCTCCTTATCTTGTATCATTTCTTTTACTTCAACTAACTTTGCTCTAATCTGTGTTCAAGTTCTTTAGTAGCAAGATTCAGTCTTTATTTAAAAAATCCCTCTCCACAGATCTTCTAGAATTTACAGAAAGTTTATTTTATGAAGCAGATTTTGGTTCAGATCTGACTGAAGAGCTGTGTTCTCGATTGCGCAAGTGTCGCAAGCCTGATGAATCTACCGTTAAAGATCTTGTCTGCGCGCTACTTCGTGAAACAGTAGCCAATCTTCCTCGTATAGAGTCCCCTAAAATACAGGAGCCCTTCGTATCCTTAATGCTGGGAACAAACGGATCTGGGAAAACTACAACAGTGGCTAAACTAGCCCACCATTATCAATCTCGATCAGAGAAAGTCATGATTGTCGCTACTGATACTTTTCGTAGTGCCGGCATGGATCAGATGCGTTGTTGGGCTGAAAAATTAGGTTGTGGATTTGTCTCTGGGAAACCGGGTGGCGATCCCGCAGCTATTGCTTACGATGGCATTGCTTCTGCTATATCCCGGGGTTATAATCGTGTACTTATAGATACTTCCGGTCGTTTGCATACTCATACTAATTTATTGAATGAGCTATCAAAAATTGTTTCCGTTTGCAATAAAGTGCATCCAGGATCCCCCCATGAAAGGCTTATGACTATAGATGCAACTTTGGGTGGCAATGTTATTGAGCAAGTTCGTGTTTTCCACGACACTATTCCTCTATCCGGATTAATCCTTACTAAAGTTGATGGTTCTGCTAAAGGCGGGACCTTGTTTCGCGTAGCAAAACAATTAAAGATCCCTACAAAATTCGTCGGTTATGGCGAACTTATTGGGGATCTTGAAGAATTTCATATAGATAGGTTCTTAGAAAAGCTTTTCCCTTCTTCCTAAACTTATATTTTTTAGTTTCTTTTTCCTGAGGAAGAGAAAATCTGTAGAAGATACCAAAATATCATAATGACGTTGCAATACATCTTTAATGCCATAATTAAAGATAGCTTATAGCTTAAATCTCCATCATTACCTACATTCTGAGCTACCTTACGGATTGCTTGCGCATCCACAACGGTCAACCCCACAAAAATTGCTAATCCTAGATAGCAAATTAGTAGGTAGAAAATGGGCATATAAACAAATATGGACACCAATGCGAATATCACAGATACCAGCATTAAACCAATCAGAGCGAACATCAATATACTACTCATCTGTGTAAGATCACTTTTGGTAAAAGCTCCATAAGCAGCTGACAAACCAAAAATCAATCCTGCAGATCCAAAGGCAGCCCAAACGATTCCTCCACCATACTGCGCAGCATAGACAGGCACTAGTGTTCCAAAGAACAATCCCTCTAAAGCGGAGTAGGCTAAAAACAATCCCATAACTGCAGGAACAGAAAGCTTATGGATCTTAGCATTGATGTAAAAAGACACTCCTAAAGTAGCAATACACCAAATCCACCAGAATGAAAATAAACTTTTATACATCCCAGAAAAGTATAATCCTAATGATACAAAAGTCGTTACAGCAAGACCTGCAGTCATCCAGCCATAAACCCTAGATGTAAATGTTCCCGGTAAACGAGATTCTTGTGCGTAATCACGATCGTATAGTCCCATGTAACCTCCTATACTCACACATAATTAAAAATTAATAAACGTGCTCTTGTTTTATTTAAAACTTATAATAAAGGCTAGCTAAATTAATTACCACTACCAAGAGCATTAATAATAAAACCAATTTTCCACCTGGGATTAAATGTTTTTCTTGATAATGTTTTTTACCATAACGACCTTTCCAGACCATTAATACGGGAAACACTCCAATAATTAAAGCAGCACCTATGCCTCCAGCATAATTAAGACATTTAAGGACAATCTCAGGATAGCACATTGACCATGCTAAAGGGACAATAAAAGTTAAAAAGAAAATAGAAAAACTGTGTTTCTTTTTATTCCACTGAAAAGCATCAATTAGGAAGTCCATAACACCCAAAGCCACGCCTAAAAATGAAGAAACCAAAGCGAAGAAACCAAAAAATTCTCCAGCAATATAAAACATTGAACACTGCAATGAATTTTTCATAGCTTCTACTGCCGTATAGCCATTTTCCTGAGCTTTCATAAGAAAGTCTAAAGGAATTACTCCTAAAACAAGAGCTTCCCAAATCACGTATAAAATTAAAGGAATCAAGCTACCTATAATAATAGCCTTTCTAACATCTTTAACTTTCTTATCCATGTAGTAATACAGTGAGGGAACCACACTTTGGAAACCAAAAGAAAGAAAGAGAATGGATAAACCATCCATAGAACGTATCCACGAAGCACGCAAAAGTAGTTCGGGTTGTAAAGCTAAAACTCCTAAGATACAAAATACCGCAAAAGCAATAGCTAATCCGAAAACAAAAAAGCGATTACAATAATCTACGACTTTTGTCCCCATCATTAATGTAGGGCAAATCAAAACTGCAAATGCCAAAGGGGCTGCGTGACGTATCCAAGGAATATCTAATCCCTGACAGCCAAAAATACGAAATAGGATGTTTCCTCCCTCACAAAAGTAAGCGATAAGTAGAGAGTAAAATAGAAATAGATAAATGAGCCACATGAAGATCTTACCCATATCCCCTAAGGTATATTGAGCCATCGACAACATGTTAACTTGTTGCTTATCCTTAAACCAAGTCATAACTTCTAGAAGGCACAGCCCAGATCCCATAGAAAAAAGCCAAGATAGTACGTACAGAAGAGTCGTGGGAAGAAAACCTGTATATGCTGTTAATACAGGAACTGCTAACACGCCAGCACCTATGGCTGTCCCCGCAATAATGAGGGAACCTCCTAAAATCTTGCTAGACATAGAAAAACCTTTCGAATTTTGTCTTATATTTTAGAATTAAAGATAATTAGAAATAAAAACACTAAGCTTTTACTTTATTCAACAGTTACAGACTTTGCCAGATTCCTAGGACGGTCTATTTCATTGCCTTTTTTCAAAGCCATGGTATAGGCCATAATCTGTCCCACTATTGTGTAAAGGATAGGAGATACTAAAGGATGACTATCAGGAACATATATCTGGGAATCTGAAACCGCAGCAATATCTTCTTGTGATTCTGAAGCTATGGCAATCACATGAGCTTGCCGAGCTTTCACTTCCATAATACAACCCACCATCTTTTCATAGACCAGTGGGTCGCCACAAAAAGTAATCACTGGAGATCCCTTACTAATTAAAGCAATAGGTCCGTGTTTCATTTCGCCAGCAGGATAACAGTTAGCTTCAACATATGCAATTTCTTTCAATTTCAAAGCAGCTTCCATACAGATAGGATACATCAAGCGACGTCCTAAAAATATGAATCTATCTTCATTACAATAATCATTCGCCCATGAATGCAGACTTTCGTTTGCTAATAAGCGATTACATAATTCTGGAAGCTCAAGCAAACCTTTTCCATAAACACGATGTTCTTCTAACCTTAGTGTTTGTTTTGAAGTAGCTAATTTTAATCCTAACAAAATCAGTAAAAGCAATTGTGCAGTAAAAGCTTTTGTAGAAGCGACGCCAATTTCAATACCTGCTTCTAAAAATAAGCAATGATCCACACCTATAGCTAATGCTGATTCTTCAACATTACAAATTCCTAAAACACAAGCAACTTGTCTACGACGAAATTCTTTTAAAGCTGCCAGTGTATCAGCAGTCTCTCCAGATTGACTAATTAAAATCGCTAAGGTCTTTTTCCCAATATATGCCTGTCGATAGCGAAATTCTGAAGCAACTTCCACATGCACAGGAATAGAAACTAAAGACTCTATAATGTACTTTGCTAAAAAGCCTGCGTGATAGGAAGAACCACAAGCAACAATAGAAATCTCATCAAAATCTTCTATCGAGAAATTATATAAGAATTTTTCACTGACACATCCCTGAGAATCTAAATATTTATGAATGAGACGTTCTAAAACTTCTGGCTGCTCATAAATTTCTTTAAGCATGTAATAACTATAGCCCTGCTTATCCGAACCTGCATCGGCATAAGCAACTTGACGTACTTCTTTCTGAATGCGCTTTAAAGCAAAATTATACGTCTCAACTTCACTGCCAAGACCTACAACAGCTAATTCTCCAGAAGCTAAAGTTTGAACACTTTTTGTATATTTTAAAAACGCACGCGTATCAGAAGCTATAAAATTCTCCTGCTCTCCTAATCCAATGATTAATGGACTTTCCTGTGCTGCACAAAGCAAAATATTAGGATGATCTTTATGAATAAGACCACAGGAAAAACTTCCCTGAAGTTGTGATAGAGTCCAAGAGAAACTATGGACCAAATCTCCTGTAGATTGATAACGAAAAGCAAATAGCTGAACAATAACTTCAGAATCTGTATCTGAAGCAAAGGCAATACCTTCAGAAAGAAGTAGCGATTTTAATTCTTTAAAATTTTCAATAATCCCGTTGTGGACAATAGCACAAGTGGAGTTTTCATCAACATGAGGATGAGCATTCTTCACTGTGGGGATGCCATGCGTGGCCCAACGAGTATGACCTATAGCTAATGATGATGATACGTTATCTTTTTCTAAAGAGCTTCTAAGCTCATCGACACGGCCTATTGTTTTTTTTACGAACAACTGGCCCGGGACAACGGCTGCAACACCTGCGGAATCATAGCCCCGATATTCTAGCTTAGCTAATCCATCCAAGACTAAAGGAACAGCTAATTTAGATCCTAAATATCCAAATATTCCGCACATACATTCCCCTATTCTATAATGCCCGCTCCCAACTCAGAATCAACAATATCCGCTATAGTCTTAGCAAGGGAGTCCACTTGATGCTTCTTTAAACCTTCAACCATAACCCTGCAAATATTTTCAGTTCCAGAATATCTTAATAAAACACGACCAGAATCACCTAAAGATGATCTCACATCTCTAAGAGCTTCTTGGACTAAGGGCAAAGTATCTAAAGGAATTTTCTCCTTTACAGATACGTTGATAAGCGCTTGAGGACTTTTAACAATTGGGGATGTTAAATCTGAAAGTGTAGATTCACTTTCAATCATAATGCGTAACACTTGCAAAGCAGAAACAATGCCATCTCCAGTAGTATTATAATCCAAAAAGATCATATGACCACTCTGTTCCCCACCCAGATTTGCCTCATGCTCTAACATATTCTGTAGAACATGACGATCTCCTACAGGAGAAATCAATGTCTCTATCCCTAAGCTTTCTAGATATTTTAACACGCCGAAATTAGTCATTACAGTAGCAACAACACGGCTACCATTCAAAAGATCCTTTTTCTTTAAATCATTAGCACAAATACTCAAAATCATATCGCCATCAACAATATGACCTTTTTCATTTACCATGATAATACGATCGCCATCACCATCTAAAGCTATTCCCACATCAGCCTTATGCTCTATTACAGCTTTCTGAATTACTGATGGAAAAAGAGCTCCACAGTCATCGTTGATATTACTTCCTGTAGGCTCACAGCCATAACAAATCACTTCAGCATCAAGTTCTTCAAATACAGAAGGAGCAACCTTATAAGCAGCACCGTGTGCACAATCTAAAACTATCTTCAATCCTTTTAATGTTCTTCCCCTAGGGAAAGTGGCTTTAGCAAATTCTATGTAACGACCCATAGCATCCACTACACGCTTATTCTTTCCCACAGCATAATCTTCAGGCAAATCTCCAAAATCTCTATGAGCTACCATCTGCTCAATACGCCGTTCTATAACATCGCTAATTTTAAAGCCTTCTGAAGAAAAAATCTTTATCCCATTATCCCAATAGGGGTTATGGGATGCGGAAATCATAATTCCAGCATCTGCACGATAAGCGCGGGTAATAAAAGCTACTCCTGGAGTAGGAATGGGGCCTAACACTAGAGTTTCTATCCCCATAGAAGTCAAACCCGCAACAAGTGCATTCTCAAACATATATCCTGACAAACGGGTATCCTTGCCTACGACGACACGATGTTTTCCAGGTTTACTCTCCTGTAAAACACCTGCAACGGCCTTACCAAGTAATACAGAAAGCTCTACAGTCATAGGCTCATAATTGGCTCTTCCTCGAACCCCATCCGTACCGAAAAGTTGTTTTACTTCCTTTGTCATTTATTTCCTTAAAGATTCATCAATAGATTGAAGAGTTGCTCACACCTCTAGATTGAGGTATTAAAATAGTATTCGCATGGATTACCAGAGCATAAGATAAGTTAGGAATTCTAACTTAGGTTGCTCTCCAAAGAGCAACTGTTTGTATTTACTGAATTTGAAATCCCTACCATCTTCCTAATCCCTTTTAAATCTTCTAACACAAAACTAAAATTGTTATTAGAGAAATCATATTCTTGGATACGTGTTTTTGACATACGCATATAAAAAATCCGTTTAGAAATTTCCTAAAGAATAGATTGCCAGTTAAAATCCTACATGCCCTTATATAAATTTTTTAAAATCATCTTGATGCAAAAATAAAATATTTTCTCACATAGAGTATAAACATCCCCCAAATCTCGCAATAACAGTCGGGTTAAGAAATTGTGGGGAATTAAAATAAAAATTCTCTGAAAAAACATAGATAAATAATAAAAAAAAATCCTTGTATAGGGTATAAAGGAATGTCTTTCGGCTAGGCATTTTGTTCTTGCAAACTTCGATATTTTTGCTATGGTGAAATTCCCCTAGAAAAAAGAGTGCTTTTATAAACCCTTTTTCTTCCAAGACTTTTTAACACTTGATATCTATAATAAATGGTCTGTGACAACAAAACTCTCTTGCGTAGAGGCTTAGAATTGTTTAGAAAAATTTCTAAATCTGCACCCGCTCCCATTATCTATTCAGCTACCGACCACAATATAAAACTCAAAGACTTTTCTCCTCACGCACTCTCTGTAGTAAAAACTCTACGAAAAGCTGGCCACAAAGCGTATATTGTTGGTGGATGCATCCGCGATTTGTTACTCAATACAACTCCTAAAGATTTCGACATCTCGACATCGGCCAAACCTGAAGAAATCAAAGCTGTTTTCAAAAATTGTATACTTGTTGGGAAACGCTTTCGATTAGCCCACATACGCTTTTCGAATCAAATTATCGAAGTTTCTACCTTCCGTTCAGGAAGCACTGATGAAGATTGTCTCATTACTAAAGATAATCTTTGGGGAACAGCTGAGGAAGATGTTTTAAGAAGAGATTTTACAATCAATGGCCTTTTCTATGACCCTACAGAAGAAACAATCATAGATTATACCGGCGGGGTTAGTGACTTACAAAATCGGTATTTACGTACTATAGGGGATCCCCTTGTACGTTTTAAACAAGATCCGGTGCGAATGTTGCGTTTGTTGAAAATTCTTGCGCGAGCTTCTTTCACAGTAGATCCTAAAACCTTAGAAGCACTTGAGGAATGCCGTTATGAGTTAATTAAGAGCTCTCAAGCACGTGTTTTTGAGGAACTCATTAAAATGTTAGGCTCCGGAGTCTCTTCTGAATTTTTCAAGTTAACTGTTAAATATCAGATATTAGAAATCCTTTTTCCTTATATGGACAAGGCTTTTCGTTTAAATAAAATTTTAGAAAAGCAAACCTTTGCTTGTTTAGATGTTTTAGATGAAAATGTATTAAGTAAAAAATATAATTATGATCGTCATCAGCTTATGGCTGCATTTCTATTTCCTATTGTGAATTTCAATGTGCGCTATAAGCATCGGCAGCATCCAAGTTTATCTTTAACTGCTGTCTTTGATTATATTAAAAACTTTTTAGGGAAGTTTTTTGCAGACTCCTTTACTAGCTGCTCTAAAAAAAATTTTATTTTAACAGCTCTCGTGTTGCAAATGCAATATCGGTTAACTCCGCTAGTGCCAACAAAGAAAATTCACTTCTTTAACCGCAAGTTTTTAAACCACGTACGTTTTTCAGAGGCTCTTTCTCTTTTAGAAATCCGTAGCCTAGTTTATCCCAAACTAGATAAAATACTTGCTGCTTGGATTCGTCATTACCAAGCTATACAATATAAAAAGGAACTTCCTTCTTGAGTTTAAATTAGCCATGTTTCCTCTTTATCTGGTTCATGTACTGTATCCTATAGGATTGATCGCCAACTTATTTTTTGGTAGTGCGTTTACCATCCAGTGGTTTTTAAGTGAAAGACGAAAGAAAGCCTATGTCCCCAAGGCTTTTTGGATTTTATCCTCTATAGGAGCGATTATGATGATCGCTCACGGTTTTATCCAAAGCCAATTTCCCATAGCTTTACTTCATGGGGCAAATCTTATTATCTATTTCAGAAATCTCAATATTGCTTCCTCTCGCAAGCTTTCATTAAGAACAACATTAGTAATTCTTGCTTTAACCTTATTTTTTACAACACTACCATTCGTACTGGAGGCATATTACCATCCCCATATGGAGTGGATGGCCTCTCCTAATATCTTTCATCTTCCTTTGCCTCCACCAAATATTTACTGGCATATTGTTGGCTGTTTAGGGTTATTTACCTTTTCCTCAAGGTTTTTTATCCAATGGTGCCATTTGGAAATGAATAACCAATCTACTTTACCAGCATTATTTTGGCAGGTAGGTTTCATTGGAGGTTTCTTAGCATTCATATATTTCATACGTACCGGAGATCCTGTAAATATCCTCAGCTACGGCTGTGGTCTACTTCCCTCACTGGCAAATTTACGTATTATGTATAAGAAATCACGCTTATCAGAATTTCATAACCATAGCTGCTTCTTATCCGCAGGAGAGCCCAGCGGGGATACCTTAGGAAGTGATCTTCTTCGTAATGTCAAAGCTCTGAACCCTGATATACGTTGTTTCGGTGTTGGAGGACCTTTAATGCGTAAGGAAGGACTCGAACCTCTTATTCGTATGGAAGAGTTTCAGGTATCAGGATTTTTAGAAGTTTTTAGTGCTATTTTCAGCTTATTTAAGAAATACAGAAAACTCTATAAAGCTATTCTTAAAGAAAATCCTGAAACCGTTTTTTGCATAGATTTTCCTGATTTCCATTTCTTCCTAATTAAAAAGTTAAGAAAATGTGGATATAAAGGGAAAATTGTTCATTACGTTTGTCCAAGTATTTGGGCATGGAGGCCTAAAAGAAAGAAAGTCTTAGAAAAATATCTCGACACTCTTTTGCTAATACTTCCCTTTGAGAAGGAGATTTTTAAAAACTCTCCTTTAAAAACTCTCTATCTAGGGCATCCTTTAGTAAAAACCGTCTCTAATTTCCAATATTGCAACTCATGGAAACAAAAGTTAGAAATTTCTGACCAACCCAGTATTGCAGTATTTCCAGGTAGTCGACCAGGGGATATCTTTAGAAATTTACAAATACAAGCTCAAGCATTTTTATCCTCATCATTAGCACAATCACATCAATTGCTTGTGTCTTCTTGTAATCCTAAATATGACAAGAAAATGCTAGAGCTTCTAGAAAAAGAAGGTTGTCGTAATAGCAAAATCGTCCCCTCAGAATTCCGTTATCAACTCATGAGAGATTGTGATTGTGCTTTGGCAAAGTGTGGGACTATTGTTCTTGAGACTGCATTAAATCAAACCCCAACGATTGTTACCTGCCTTCTAGGGCCTTTTGATACCTTCTTAGCAAAGTATATCTTTAAGATTCTTATTCCCGCGTATTCCCTGCCAAACATCATTACAGGATCTATCATCTTTCCAGAATTCATAGGTGGCAAACACGACTTCACTCCAGAAGAAGTGGCAGCGGCAATTGATATCCTCGCAAACCCTACAGCTAAAGAAAAACAAAAATATGCCTGTCAGCAACTTCTCAATACTATGACAGAAAACATAGTAACTCCTAAAGAGTGTCTGCAAGCTATATACTCACAAAAAAAATCGTTTTCACTTAGAGAATAACTTTATCAAGAAATTTAATCCCAAAGGCTCTCAAGCTTAATTTTATAATCTATTCAAGAATATAATTTTTGATTAAAACAAGTGTTGCTTCACCTCCTAACCAGATGAAGCAACTTGAGTGATTAAGATTTTCTAAGAAAGAAAATCTTGGGTTAATGACTTAATAAGAGCTATTCATCATCATCCTTACCAGAGATAGCCAATAGAGTAGATCTTTGTTTAGGATTTAAAGCTAAAGACATAGTCTCAACAACAGCACCGCTTTTCGCTGCGTCTTTTGTTAATTGAACTACTTGCTCTCTTAACGCTTTGATTTCCTCATCTTTTTCGATGATTACCTTAGCTTGTAACTGAGTAGTTTCTATGCTTGCAGTTAGATCTTGTCTTGTAGCTGTTACTTTAGCTTTTAATTCATGAACCTTAGCCTTATAGTCCTGAATCTGTTCTTTATAATTGCTTATCTGTTCTTCTAATTCTGCTCGCAACTTGGCTATTTCAACTCGGTGAGCTTCCTTCAAAACTGCAATTTCTTCACGATGTTGATTTTCTTTTTGTATTATAGTGTCTTTCAAGCCACCTATTTCTGTTTCTTGATCACTGATCTTTTTATACAATTCTGTGTTTGTAATATCTCCAACCTGGACTCTTGTATAATGAACAGTGCCACCAGTTAAACTAGAGAGTTTTTCTTTAGCTTCTAAATAACTAGAAAGTTCTTTAGATTTTTTCTTCTCTAATTTCTTCTCAATATCCGAAACCATACGCTCATAAAGACTCAACGTAAACTTCAATTTTGCAAGTTCAGCTTCTTTCTCTTGGATGCTCTTTTGCTGTTCCTGATCTCTAGTTATATATGAGGAAATTTTCAGCTTATTTTGATTAAGTTCTTGTTGTAGAGTATTTAAAAGAGTTTTCTGTTGTTCTTGTTCTGCAGTACGCTCTTTCTTCTCTTGTTGCAGCAATGTTGTAAGATTTTTATTTTTCTCTTCTAAAGCTCGAGTAATTCCGACTTCTTTTGTAAGCTTAGCAACTTTTTCACGAGCCTCACTCAATTCTTTTCTAAGTCTAGTTTGTTCTTGGATGAGTATCTCACGCTCAGATGTTGAAGCTTCGCTTTGCTGATCTAATTTTTTTTGAAGCTCGGTTATTTGCTCGTCCATCTTCTTCTGAAGAGCTGATAGCTCTTTCTCTTTTTCCTCTAAACGAGTTTTCTCTTTTTGAAGCTCTCTTTCAAGCTCAGACATTTTAGTTTCTAAAACACCACGAGTTTTCTCATTTTGGAGTTTTTTAATCGATGTAGTTAGTGTGTTGATTTGCTTTTCTTTTTCTTTAAGCAATTCACGTATTTTCTTTTCTTGAGCTTCTTCTAAAACAACTTTTTCTTTTCTGAGGCTATTTATCTGAGTATTTAATTCCTTAACCAGTCCATCATGAGATTGGCCTTTAGATTCCAACTCTTGAACTTTACGTTCTAATTCCAAAATTCTATTGGTTTTTTGCATCATTTCTGTTTGCATACCAATAATGCGGGCTTCAAGGACATCGATCAAACTAGAACTACTCGTTACTAAAGCACATAGGGCTTCTTGCAACTTATTACAAGCTGGAAGGACTAATTGAACATCAACTAAGGTGAAAATATCTTCGATTTGTTGAAGAATGGTGTTATAGCGCGCTTGCGCTTCTTGATAGGCAGTAGTTTTATTTGCTAATTCTTGTTTGGCTTTAACTACTTCTTGTTGTAGATCATTTAATGATTTTTCTTTAGAACTAGGAGTGCCCCCCCCCCCCCGATGAAGAGATTAACTCAATCTGTTTTTGGAACTTCTCACTAGCGCTTTCGAAATTATTCTTCGCGCGAACCATTTCTTGATTTGCATTTTCTAATTTTGATTTTGCTTCAGTTTTTTGAGTTAGTAACTTCTTATGCTCATCTTGAGCTTTCTGATACTTGCTTACGATAGAATTTAAATTATCCTCAGCAGAAGCAACAACAGCTTTATTTTCTGATATGTTTTGCTTCAACTTAAGAACTTTTTCCTCGTCGATATATTTCTTTACGGGAACAAATCCACTAGCACGAGCTTTAGAAATAAGAGCTCTGCAAGTTAAGCAGCTAGCTCCAACAGTTAGCAACAGGAAACCAACAGCTACAGATAAGCCTATAACCAAGATGGAATACATCATACCCAGCTCAGCTCCAAAAAGCACGACACCTACTATACCCGCTGATAAAATAAGTACACCGAGGAGAATAGAAATAATGTTAGCAACTTTACGAGCTCTTGACTCACTAACATCACAACATTGCGCGTCTTTTTTTTCTAAGTTAAGTACACAACATGAAGGTACGCACTTCATAAAATACTCATAGTTAAAATATTAAAATCGCAAACAATTGAAGCTCTCCTCTTTCTTTTATTGCAACCGTTTTATATGCAATAGTTTAAGAAACATAGAGAGTTGTCATGGGAAAATGAGAAGTTTTTAGGTAAATAATTTTTAAAAACAGGCAAAGAAATCGTCGTGAGATACGTAAATGATCAAGTTTAAGAAGGTTTTGGAAGGCAAAGTTGTTCCATTTAGTTTCTGGAACAACTTATGGAAAAAATTAAATTATAGAATTAGGAAATAAGAATACTTCTAGATATATTTTTTAAAAAATAATCTGAATAATTGCGGGATATTATTAAAATAAGTGTAAATACGTTTGGAAGATTATGAAAGAATTGCTCCAAAATGACAGGTGTAATTCTAAAAATTTATTATAAAAATGGCTTAAGAATCTATTGAAATATTTTCCTTTTCCTCAGGTAATGCCTGCATCATCATCTGCAAACAGATTTCCAGTTTCTTTGCCTTTTCAACAAGTTTTTCTAGTTTCTCATTTCTTTCTTCTGATTCCTTTATACCCCCAAGTCTTTTCTGTAATTCCTCTATCTCGGCTTCAAGATGAAGAATTGTCCAATCAACAGCATCTAATTGTCGCTCAGTTGGGTCTTCCATTTGATTAACATAATCCTCACTGTAACAATTTTCGGATTCCAATTGTTTAGCAAGGGACTCTCTACGTGTAATGTATCCATCTAACATGCTAGAAGGAATCGCCCCACAATTAACTGCCGCAACAAGTTTATTATCGTAATCATTTAGCAGCTGATTGAAAAGCATTAGAGTTTTTCTTGATTTTACAAGTTCTCTTTCCATTTTTCTAATTGTCTCAGATTGCTTTTTGAGCTCTATTTTAGTGTTTATTTTGAAGCAATCGTGTTCAGATTGTATGTTCTTAATCCTACTTTCATACTTAGCAGTTATCAGGTCTACTTTATTGAGATTTACTTCTTTGACTATACATAAATTATTTTCAAAATTCTCTCTTTCTTCTCTACGCTTTATCTCCTCCCGTTCTAACTTTTGTTGAAGAATAGAATTTTGCTCAGTTAAAATTGCTAACTGCTTAATCTGATTTGTCATATCAGCATTTTTATAATCGTCATCCGATAAAAACTGACGCAATCTATTAATTTCTTCCTGTAGAGACTCCTGGTCTCCAGTGGATAAATTCTTCAAATCAGCAAGTTCCTTTTCTAACTCCTGAATACGCTGTTCCTTATTTTCCACCTCTAAGCGAGCATCATTTAGCTGCCCCTCTAATTCTTCTAAAATACATTGAATTTGCTCGTTATTCAGATAATCTTTAGCTTCGCTGATAGATTTATCCGAATTTTGAGTTCCCTTATGCAGCTGTTCGATACGAATTCTTAACTTATCTCTTGAACTAGTTCTTTCTTTATGTAGTTCTTCTATTTCCTTTTCTAATCTCTCAATAGTCTGTCTATCAGAAGAACCTCCCGATTTCAGCTCTTGAAGATGTTTTTGCAACTCACTCACGAGCTGTTCCAACATACCTGCAAGAGAGTCTGATAAAGATATGTATTTTTTTAAGAGAAATTGAAAAGTCTGGTATGTAGAAATCAGATTCAGAGAATCTAAGAATTTTTCTTTTTGATCGATTTCTTTATTGAAATCTTCAACAATAGCTAACGCTTTCTGATAAGCTTTTTCAGCCTCTTCTAACGTCTTCTTACTAACAGTTAAGGCTTTTTTAAGCCCAGAAAGGTCACCCCCCCCCCCCCCAGACGAAGAGCTATCCTTCTGCAGCTTTTCTAATAGAGAATTCAGATCAGTACGCGCCTCTGAGCATTTCTTACTGGCTATTTCTAATTCTTTAGAAGCTTGATTCTTATCGCTAAGCAATCTCGCATGCTCAAATTTGTTCTTATTGTACTCTTCAATTAACTTCAGTAATTTCTTTTCCTCTAGATCAATTAAAGTAGCTGTCTCAGAAATTTCCTGTTTGATCTTGGAAATTTCTGAGTTATATTTAGTTGATCTATTTGTGACCATTGCTCGAGTTTTAGACACTAAAGTACGACAACTCAAACAACTAGCACCTATAGTCAAAAGTAAAACACCTACGCATACAGAAACTCCTAGAGTCGTCATAGTATAAAGAGTCCCAAGCTCAGCTCCAAAAAGAACGGAGCAAACCAAGCCTGCAGCTAAAATAAGTAGACCGATAACAATAACAATTATGTTAGCTACTTTGTGGGCTCGAGATTCATTAAAACAACAATGCTGCACACGAACTACATCTATAAGATTAAAATCACGTGAAGGCACACTTCTCATAAAATATTCACCGTTAAAATAATAAAATCCTAATAATTAAAAGCGTCTCGTTTTTTTCGTTGCAACTACTTTATCTTAAACAGGTTAATTAAATAATTCTAATTGAAAAACATCTAATTATATGACTAAGAATATTAAAAAAACCCATGAGTAGAGAGTGTTTTAATCCATATCATCCAGGATCATTTGAACCATCTTTTGCTGTTCCGGAGTTAGGGAGCTCATTGTTTCTTTTAAAGAAGCTTGCAATTTTTGCATATCTTCAGTAAGTTTCTGGAGCTTTTCTTGGAGTTGATTAGAATTTGTTAAACTCTTGAGATCTTCCTTTAGAGTTAATATATAATGCTTAAGATTCGCAATTTCATTTTGAGCGTCACATAATTCTTCTTCGAATGTAGCATCCAAGTATACAATATCCTTTCGAGAATAAACTTCATTTCCAAGTTGAATTTCCTTAAGAACAGCTTTGTCTTTTATAAATTGTTCCAACAATACAGGTTCTACTTGAAGTAGGTCTTCATAATGCTCAATCACGTGATCGTATAAAACAAGGGTAGTTTTAAGTTTTTTTAATTTTAATCTTAAACCCTCAACTAATTCATCGTTTACTTTCTGATCAAATGCTTCGTGAACCATCCGAAGTTCATCTTTAAGTAAACAAAGACTACGCTCTAAGCCGTCTATTTCTTCTTTATATCTTAATTTTATCTCTTCAATCTCCAACGTATGTTGAGCATCTAATTTTTCTAGTTCTTCCTGATAAACTTGTCGTATCTCTATTAATCTATCCTCGTAAACAAAAGCTTCTTGCTTACGCCTTCTTTCAAGCTGATCTAACCTTTGTTCAAGAATAGCATTTCTTTCTGTCAAAACTGCTAATCTCTTACTTTGATCGACTAAATCGGTTATCTTTTGATTATCTTTCGAAGAGAGCTCACGTAATCTATGAATTTCATCCTGTAGAGACTCCTGATCTCCTGTAGATAAATTCTTCAGATCGGCAAGTTCCTTCTCTAAATCCTGAATACGCTGTTCTTTATTTTCTATTTCTGCTTGAGCTTCTTTTAGCTGCTTCTCCAGCTCTTCTATGATGCACTGGATCTGCTCAGAATTCAGTTTGGTTTTCCCAGTAACTTCTCCGGCTTCTTTTGTTTCTTTGTGAAGCTGCTCGAGACGTATCCTCAACTCATCTTTTGAACTACTTTTTTCTTTACGTAGTTTCTCTATTTCTTTTTCTAATTTCTCAACAGCTTGTTTATCAAAAGAACCTACTGATTGCAGCCCTTGAAGGCGTTTTTGCAATCGTTCTTCTTCCTCTTGAATTTTAAAAAGACGTATTTGTAATTCACCTATAAGCTGTTCTAAAAGATCGATAATGAGGGATTGAGAAGAAATTTGTTTTTTTAATAAAAACTGGAAGTCTTGATAGGAGGAAACTAAATTTAACGCCTCTAAGGCCTTTTCTTTTTCATGAAGGTTTTTATTGAGATCTTCAACCACAGCAAAAGCTTTCTGATAAGCTTTTTCAGCCTCTTCTAACGTCTTCTTACTAGTAATTAAGGCTTTTTTAAGCCCAGAAAGGTCACCCCCCCCCCCCCCCCGACGAAGAGCTATCCTTCTGGATCTTTTCTAACAGGGAATTCAGATCAGCACGTGCCTCTGAGCATTTCTTGCTAGCCATTTCTAATTTCTTAGAAGCTTGATTCTTACTTCCCACCAAGCTCTTATGCTCAAGTTTAACCTTATTATATTCATCAAAAAGATGAGAAATATCCTCTTCAGCCTTGACGATAATCTTTTTAGTTTCTGTTATCTCTTGCTTGATCTTTGAAATCTGTGAATCATATTTAGGCAGGTCCTTCCCATCTATTTTACGCGTTTTAGAGGCTAAAGCACGACAGTTTAAACAGGTGCCTGAGGTTAAAAGTAAAATACCCACAGCCACAGAAGTCCCCAAGACTATCATAGTATAGAACATGCCAAGCTCAGCGCCAAAAAGAACCGAGCAAACCAAACCCGCTGCTAGGATAAGCAGTCCTACGATAATAGCGACTATATTAGCAACTTTATGGACTCGAGATTCACCGAAACAACAACGCTGCACACATGTTAACTCTACATTAGAGCGGCATGAAGACACATTCCGCATAACTCATTCACCGTTAAAACAATAAAATCCTAACAATTAAAAACTTCTGACTTCTTTCATTGCAACTACTTTATCTTCAGAGCGTTAAGTAAACATTTTGAATTATAATATGAAAAAATAACATTTACTCTGGAATGGGACGAGATTGTTGCGGGATTTCGTGAAGACAAAGAACTCTGTCTGTCAATGAAATTTAGTTATTCTCAATGAGTCTTGCGATTATTTCTTCTTAGATTTTTTTGGCTCATTTAACTCTTTTCTTAAGGCTACTATCTGTTCCTCAAGTTCGGTGATTTGTTGCCGCGCATCATCCAGTAATAGCTGCGCTGACACATCTAGACTGCGTATCTCATCTCTAGTAAAATGTTTTTTGAGTTCTTGCTCTCGAATATTCTCATTTTCTTCGATAAAGTCCGCCAAAATATCTGAAGGAGCTTCTTCCTTAAATATCCCTCGATAACGATCAATCATCCGATTATATAGAATCGATGTGTTTTGTAATTTTGAGATTTCTAATTTTAACTTATTAATCTGTTCGTTTTTTTCTTGATCCGCCTTCTCAAATCTTCTTCTGAGTTCTTCCTGTCTTATTTGTAGTTGCTGTAGATCATGGCTATGATTCAATTTCATCTGATCGATTTGGATTTGATAATCCTGAGCTAATCTATTCTGTTCTTCCTCATGTAGCCTATGAATCTTCAATAACCCATTTTCATAATTAGCTTCTTCTTGAACACGACGCTTCTCAAGTTGCTCTAACCTATGTCGCAGAATGGAATTTTGCTCCATTAAAACCATTAAGCTCTGTCCCTGCTTTATCAAATCGGTCATCTTATGATTATCCATCTCAGAAAATTCCATTAATTTTCTTATTTCATCTTGCAAGTTTTCACGTTCTAACTTCGATAAACGTTGTAAATTAGAAAGCTCTTCCTCTAATTCCTGAATGCACTTTTCTTTATCTTTTATCCCTAATTGTGTGTAGTGCAACTGCTGCTCTAACTCCATCACAATGTGGCACAGTTCCTGATTATCTATTCGACCTCTAGCACCATCGACTAGCTTATCTGTATCCCATTTTCCCTTGTGTAACTGTTCTAATCTCTCTTGCAGCTCTTTCTGAGACTCTTTCTTCTCTCGGTTTAATAGATCTATTTCTTTCTTTAATTTCTCAATAGCTGCTTTATCAAAAGAATCGCTAAAATCAGAACCTCCTGATTGAATTTGTTGAAGACGTTGTTTTAGCTTCAGTTCTTCTTCTTGAATTGTTCTGAGATGCGTCTGTAGATCACAAACTCTATGTTCCAAAATATCGATAAGTGAGGAACAGGAAGAAATTTGTTTTTTTAATAGGGATTGGAAATGCTGGTAAGAGGAAACTAAATGTAAATTTTCTAAAGATTGTTCTTTTTGATGGATATCTTTGTTGATATTTTCAACAGTGGCTAGTGTTTTTTGATAAGTAGAAAATGCGTTCTCTAGTGTTTTCTTGCTTGTAATTAAGGCTTTTTTAAGCCCAAGAAGGTCACCCCCCCCCCCCCCAGACGAAGAGCTATCCTTTTGGATCTTTTCTAACAGGGAATTCAGATCAGCACGTGCCTCTGTATATTTTTCATTGACCTCTTCTAATTTCTTAGAAGCTTGATCTTTCTTCTTAAGTAATGTCTTGAGTTCAAGATGTACCTTCTTGTATTCTTCAGACAACTTAAGCAACTTTTTTTCCTCCTCTTCTATTTGAGAAGTACTCTTAAAGATCTCTTGCTTTAACTTAACAATTTTCGCATCTTCAGCTGTCCTATCTATTCTATGTGTCTTATTAAATAAAGAACGAAAACCTAGGCAACTGGCTCCTATAGTCAAAAGTATACTACCCACAGCTATAGAAACCCCTAAAGTCACCATAGTGTAAAGCGATCCCAACTCAACTCCAAAAATAATAGTACAAGCTATCCCCGCCGCTAAAATAAGCAGACCAAAAATCATAGCAACTAGATTGGCCACTTTATAAGCTCGAGAATCAATAAAAGAATTAGATCGCGTATGAACTATATCTAAAGAATTAGAATTACATGAAGGCACGCTCTTCATAAATCATTAACCATCAAAATAATAAAATCCCAACAATTAAAAACTCCAACCTTCTTTCATTGCAACTATTTTATCTTCAATGACTTAATCAAAAAATTTAAATTAAAATAAAATGAATATATGTTTTAGATCAAAAAATGACCCTTAACAGCATTGGAAGAGTTATTGCTAATCTGAAAGTGAGTGTGAGATAAAAAAATGAAGTTATTCCACCCAGAAATGAATGGAATAACTAAAAAGAATAGAGCTTCGCATAAAGCAAAACTCTAAATTAAAGTTAAAAAGGATATTTAGTTTCTACCATCAAGAATGTCTTGAATTTTCTTCTGATCATCAGGAGATAAAGAACTCATCATCAATTGACAGGTTGTTTTGAGTTTTTCTGCTTCTTTTTGGGCTTTAATTAGATCTTTAGTCAAATCACTGGTATCTCTGGCATTCTTAAGATCTACTTCTAGTCCCCGCTTATCACCCTCAAGGCTATCTATTTTTTCTTTAAGCTCAACAATCTGTTTATTAGCGTCATCCAATTGTGTTTGTGTTAGAATCTTCTGGAATCCAGACACATCTGCTTTAGAATAATGGATCGCTCCCTCGGTTACATTTTGTAAAGTTACTTTATCTTTTTTAAATTTATCCAATTCACTGGCTTTTAGTTTTGTAATCTTTTCCTCATACGAACCGACCATAGCTTGATAGAGAACTAATGTATTCTTCAGTCTGACAATTTCCTGTTCTTTCGTATTTAGTTCCTGTTTCTTTTGTTCCAAGTCATTATTAGCAACGCTATACTTTCTTTCAAAATCATCCTTATCCGTCTCTAATCTAGTTTTTTCTTCTCTATTTGAGTTCCTCAGATCACTAAGCTTAACTTCATAACCAGATTTCAACTTCGTAATCTTAGTTTCGTAATCAGATTTTTCTTGTTTATGCTCTTTTTCTAAGTTCGACTTCTGAGTATCATACTCAGACCGATCTCTATCACGAGCTTGTTTCAATTCATTAACAATAGCTTCGTGTTTAACTTTTAAGTCGTTGATCTTCTTCTCATATTCAGCTTTGATCCCCTCTTTCTCTTGAGCATGAAGTTGTTTCAAACTATTTAGATGCTGTTGATGTAATATGGCATCTTGTTTGTTTTTCTCTTGGGCTTCTTTTAACTGTTGTTGGAGAATCCGATTCTTATCCTTAACAATGTTAACCTGATTACTAATCTCGGTTAACTGTAGAATCTTTTGATTAGCTTCTCTTAGCTGTTCAAGTAATTTTTCAATCTCCGCCTGCGATGCAGATCTTTCCTGCTCAGATTTAGCATTAGTATTTCTTAATGCTTCACGTAACTCTTCGATTTCTTTGCTCTTAGAGTCCACATTTTCTCGCCATGTACGAATTTCTTTTTCCAACTCGTCTATTCTACTTTCAAGAATACCACGAGCTCTATCTTCTTTAAGCTTTCTAATCTCATCATTTAATTGTTCAGAAACCTCTATTTTCTCTTGAACAAGCTGAGTAATTTTAGCTTCTAACTCTTTTTGAAGATCATCTTTTGATTGTCGAAGGTCCGCAAGGGTTTTTTCCAAATCTTCTTTTGCCGCTACATCAGCTGCATTCTTAGCTTCTAATTCTCGAATTCGTGCTCTTAGCTCAACTTCTTGGTTTGTAAGGTTAAGAATTCGTGTTTGAAGCTCAAGAATTTTCTCTTCTAGAGAATCAATAAGAACAGAGTAGTCTTTAACTTGTTTGGTTAATAACTGTTGTAAAGTCGTATATGCTGGGACGAGTAGTTGAACTTCTAAGGATTTCTCTTTCTCAATTACTGCTAGATTTGCAGCCTCGAAAGCAGATACGGCTCCTTGATAAGCTGCTTCGGCTGCCTCAAGTTCATTCTTAGCAATAGTGACGTCTCTTTGAAGAGAATCCCAACCTTTTGAAGAGGCAACCCCTGAACGACGCGAAAGATCCGCATCTAAAAGAGTTTGCTGTTTGATCTTTTCACTAACAGTGCCCAACTTGGTTCTTGCTTTCGCATATTTCTTGCTAGCATCACCCATTTCTTTATTAGCATCGTCTCGCTTCTTAACTAGCTCTTTGTACTCAGACTTAGCTTTTTCGTAATCTTCAAGTACCTTATCTAAATTCTTACGTGCTTCCTCGATACCACCAGAAGTAGAAACAATGTTTTGTTTTAAGTTAGAGATTTGCGCGTCATCAATGTAGCGACGTTTAGGCTCGTCTTTCTTCTCGATTCTGATTGTCTTTGAAGTTAAAGAACGACAAGTTAAACAACTTGCTCCTAAAGATAAAAGTAAAACACCCACAGCCACAGAAGCCCCTAGGACTACCATAGTGTAGAGCATACCCAGTTCCGCACCAAAAAGAACTGAACAGGCTAAGCCAGCAGCTAAAATAAGTATACCAACTATAATAGCAATAATATTGGCAACTTTATGAGTCCTCGACTCACTAATACAATTACGTTGTATGCACGTTCCCTGTGAAGAGTTAGGAGTGTGCAAAGGCACAGTCTTCATAAGTAACTCACTGTTAAATATTAAAAATCGCAGATAATTGAAGCTGTTGACTTTCTTTTATTGCAACCGTTTTATAAGCAGTTACTTACAACGTAAAAGATTGTGAAAAATAATTTGAAAAATAATCCCTTTGAGACTAGCCTGTTGAAGCATTTTCTCAGAAATTATCTAAATTGACATAGACCGTGGCCTTCTAGGTTTTGGTGGAGCCTCTGCTAGTTCTTCTCGAAGATGCTCTATTAGATTTCTTGCACCTTGCAAGTCTCGAGAAAGACGTAGTTGGACGTAATTCATGAGTCTAGCGCGTTCTTTGGCTTGTTGCAGTTTTTCGCGTAGCTCTTGTATTTGCAATCGTTGTTGTTCTATCTTTTCATTAGCCTCGTAAAGTTTTTTCGATAATTTTTGAACTTCCTCTTCATAAGCTAGGCTACTTTCAAAATGAGCACTTACCATTTCTTGTTGTTGATTTTCATAATCTTCTCTTACTTTTTCTAAAGCAGATATATGAGCATTGAGGTTTTTGATATGCTCATCAAATTCTACGTTTTGCTCATCCATTT
Organism: Chlamydia sp. 16-02; assembly: GCF_042235055.1. Lineage (NCBI taxonomy): Bacteria > Pseudomonadati > Chlamydiota > Chlamydiia > Chlamydiales > Chlamydiaceae > Chlamydia > Chlamydia sp. 16-02. Next base: position 940,046 of record NZ_CP114172.1, on the reverse strand, counting down.
CAAATTGTAATAACTCAATTTTTTCAATGTAGCTTTCCTTATCTTCTAATCGCGTCTGTAAAATGATCTCAATATCATTTTCTATTTCATTTATATAGCTGTCCTGTTCACGAATCGTATTTTGTAATCGCTGAACTTCTAACAGCAAATTCTTCATTGAAATACGATAGCCTACCCTTTCAGAGCTATCTACAAAGTCTGTTTTAGAAAGATAGGTATGAATATACTTTGCCCCTACAGTAATTAAAACTATCCCTATAAGAATAGAAGCAAACAAAAGAATAGAACAAAATATAGGTAAGGAAGAAGCGTAAGCAGCCAAACCAATAACATTTGCAAGGATCAGAACAATACCAACAGCAACAGCAGTGGTGTGCGATAGCAAACACTTTTCAAAACGGTGTATGGAAACTTTATTTGTAAAAATTTGATCAGAATGAATAGGGGAAGTTACACCGTTCATGGCATGCAAATACTCTCAATAAAAATATAGAAAAGCCTTAGTTATGATCTTCAGTATCATCGTCAGGACGAACTATTATATTATTAGTTATAAATTCTTGAATATCAGAAATATCTCCATGTAAAGCATTTGCTCTTTCTGTCAGGATATTTCCCGTAGGGATTTCTATTTCATTTCTATTTGTACTCTCGGTAATGTATCCCTGAAGATTTTCTATCTTAGATTTTAACGCCGTAAGTTTTTCATTCAGTTCTGCAATAACATCACGTTTTTGTTCTCTATTTGCTACATTATCAGTAATAAATATCTGAAGTTCGGAAATCTCCTGTTTTAATTCAGATACTTTCCGTGTTAAATTCTCAATCTTTTGATCTTTATTACGAAGGGCTTGTGCTTTTTCACGAAGCTGAGCTTGCAGTTGCTCACAATAGCTTCTCAAGCTTTCAGCAATAACCTTTTCTGCCTCCTGAGATTGCCGTGCAAGTACAGATTCGGAATAAAGCAACTCACTATTAATGCGGAATCTATCTATAATCGTATCTGAGCTTGCTTTATTCTCTTCTAAGACCCTTCTCAATTCCAATAACTCAGTACGTAAACGAGAAACTAGTTCTGCTAAATCTGAGCTTTCCTGAGCCATAGCAGCATACCTACGTGTGAGGCTATCTAACTCCTCCTGCTTGACCTTTAATAAATCTTGAATCTTAATAGATTCTTCATCCAATTGCGCCCGTAAATTACAGATAGCGCCTTCTTTTTCAGATAACCGATTTTGTAGATCTTGTAATCGCACTTGAAAATCTAACACAGTATTCTCAGATATAGACATCTCTGCTCGACGGGATCGCGCCAACCTAAAGATGATCGCGGAATGTGCTCCTCCTATAACAAGGAGAAGTAAAACTCCAAGAATAACCCCAACAATAATCCCGTTAAACACTGCCGACGCCTGAGCACCAAATAAAACAAGTAGGGCTATACTAGCTGCTATCACAGCCAATCCTAAAATTGTTGCAATGACAGAGGTAATGAGAATAATCTCCGGTTTATTGATATTATAACGACTGGAAGCTAATTGCTGCGTATGAGCAAACCCTAAGGGAAGTGAAGGTTTCATAAGTTGCTCGCCTAAACATAATAGTGTAATAAATAACTGATTCTAAATAGAATAAGTTGCAAATATTCAATACACCTAATGTATTTAATATCAAGTTATTTATTCTTAAAATAAAGAAATTCAACAATTTAATCCTGATTTATCCAGAATATAAAAAAAAGCTCCATACTTCATGTAGGGAGCCTTTTTGAAATTATCATACAAGGAATTATTTAGACGAGTTATGTTCCGAAGAAGTACTTGCCTCATCATCCGCATTACCTTCTTCCATAATCATATATTCAATATTCTGTTGACGAGTTGGAGATCCTAAAACATTATTAGCTTCAAACCAGTCCGCGTCTTCTTCCATCTCGTCATCACTAGAGGGCAGTTCTATCTCCATGCTCGCTTCTTCCAATCGAGATTCTAATTCACGCGATAGGTTATTAATTTCTTCTCTCGCCAATTGTAACTGCTGTTCTAGACTTGCTTTATCGGTTGCATGGCGATGCAGATCCTCACTAAACCTTCCCTCACTATATTCTGCTCTATTAAACTGCGAGATAATTTCTTCTCTAAGACAGTCCAATTCGAGTCTTTGTTCTTGTAATCGTCTATTTAAATTTCGTTCTACCACTTCTAAATTATGCACTCTTCGATTTAATGCTCCTGTTTCATATCGATGCTGACGCATAGAAGCACAAAGATGAAAAAGGTTATAAACAGCGACGCAGACAAGCAAAATAGATACGATTATAGTCAGGGTCACAAAAATAATATGAAGAGACCCTAATTTTGTATGAGAGGCGATACGTATAGCAACTTGCGCCCCAAAGATAATGAAGCTCAAGGCTATCGCTGTAATATTCACAATGCGATGGCCTTGAGGCCCACGTACAGTAAAACAAACAGGAAGTCTGTTTAAATTCGTGCTCGTGTAGTTAGAAACCCCATTCACAACTTCCTCTAGGATAAAATGAAAAACACATACGTATCAAGAAACATAAAAGTTTCATGTATAAGTGACGCGAGGATATTCAGAATAACTCCTGGATATCTCGATATAGACTTCTATCCTAAAATGATCGCTAAGAATGGATACAAGCGTTAATGAGACTGCACTTTAGTTTCTAATTCTTCCACTTTTTTTGTTACTTCATTAAGAGTTTCCTCTTGACGGTTCAGTAACTTCAAACTCGTAGCATGACGTATCAAATAATATCCCATCAAACAGATGAGCAAAAGTCCAGCAACTATAGCCACACCAAGAGCGGCTAGGAACCGTACAGGGGCTCCCTCACCAAAATGAATTAATAGGGTAAATAGCCCCCCAATAAGCGCTAAGCTTGTAAACATGGTAATCAAGCTAGCAACACGATTGACTTTTGTATTGCGTACATCACAACAAGAAACATTCTTAGTCCCCATACCAATTGGGGCGGGTGTATTAACCAACATAAGCCACTCTCCTTAAATGAATTGCATCGTATTAGCAATTTACAGTAATAAGTCTAATTAATACGCAATAAAAAGATAAGAAAATTAAATACGATAATTTAGAAAAAATGACAAATAATTAATCAAAACAACTTCTAAAAGAATTAATTGATTAAAGAAATAAAAATTAATAGTGTATGCAGATATGTGGGAAATGATGCATTTATGTATTTCTAGATATCTGAGAAGGAAAAAAGAGAACAAAGTCCCCTATTGAGCAACTCGACAAACGAGTAGCTATTGAACTATTTTTTTGATCATTAAAACTAGAGATATTTTTCAGATTCTTAAAAAATCTCTATATCCCCTACAACTGACTAGCCGTTTTTGATCTACTGATTTGCTGTATGATTGTGCAATTCGATTGGAAGAGAATACTTACTCATAAAGTAATCTATAGCCACGTATAAAAGCAGCAAACTAGCTACCATAGACACAACTAATAAAACAAGCAGTATAGAACTAGGATTAGTATAAAAAAGGATTAGCAAAGCTATCTGAACACCAAATAACGCCACACCAGATAAGCCAGCAACTATATGAGCAACATGAACAAGCTTAGACTTATTTACGCTAACAGGCGCAGGGTTTATTTGATTCTCAATATTATTGATATTATCTAAATTAATTGTCATAGGCCATTTTGATTGTTAAGGATTAAAAAATTCTTATTAATGATTATAAAAAGCAATTGACCCTATTTATTCAATAGGGTCAACGGAGCTTATATTATTAATTTAAAGGACAGTAAATACACATTCACAGCCTTTTATTTCGTAATAATCGATGTAAATTAATCAACCTCACTACCTAGATCATCATCATTTCCATCTTGATTTTCTACGTTGTCTTCGTTGTTATTCTCAGGCTCATTCTGATCTACGTTGCCTTCATTATTGTTAGCACCATCTTGGTTCTCAACGTTACCAATTACGTGCTCTCCTTCTCCAGCATCTGCAAAGTCGTCATCTTCTGAATCTGACACAACAGCAGCCACACCTAACCCTAAAGGCTGATCAACTGTCGGTGCTGCCGCATCTACCAGAGCTCGTAATCGTGCCATCTCTAGAACATTTTCTGTTAACTGTGCATCAAGTCTTTGATTTTCTGCTGTTAGATTTGCATTCTGAGTTTGCAACTCTCGAACTCTTTGTTCATCTTCTAATCGTGCTTGAACTAAACGCTCTACTTGAGCCTGCAGATCCGTAACTCTCTCATTAGCTCCGTCTCTTTCTTGAATCAATACATTGGATTGCTCTGTTAATTGTCTGACTCTGGCTTCAAGATCCGCTATCTGTTGATTTCTATTGTCTATTTCTAATTCTAATCCTGCAATTTGGCCTTGGAGACGCGCTTGCTCTTGTTCAAGAGCTAAAACTCGTACATTCAAACGATGGTTAGCATCTCGTGTTTCCTGTTGTCCCTCTGTAAGATCTGTAAGCTGAGCTTGGAGATCTTGATTTTGAACTCGAAGATTTGCTATCTCGTGATCTTTCTCAATAATCTGAGCTTGCAGTTCCGTTACCTGAGCCTCTAAAGCCTCTACTTCTCCTTGAGCAGCTGTTAATTCTTGAGCTCTTGCTTCAAGCTGAGCTTGGAGATTCTGATTCTGAACTTGAAGATTTGCTATCTCTTGATCTTTCTCAGTAATCTGAGCTTCCAACTCTTGAATTCTATTACGTAGAGTTGTTACCTCTTCTCCAGTATCACCACGAGATTCAAGTTCTGTAATGCGAGTATTTAGATTAGTTATCTCTTGCTCTTTCTCAGTCACTTGATGCTGTAAAGTCGCAATCTGCTCTGCTAAACGTCCAGACTCTTGTGTTGCCAATTCAGTATTAGCTGCTACAGTTAGTTCAAGATCTCGAACTTTATTCTGTGCTTGAGTTAACTCTTGATTTTTCTCTGTCAATTGTGCTTGAAGTTCGGTAATTCTAGCTTCTAGACGCTGCTCTTCCTCGCTACCAGTACCTCTTGCAACTCGAAGCTCTTCAATTCTAGCTTGTAGTTGTTGCTGCTCTTGAGTTAGCTGGTTAATCCGTTCTGTTAAACCTTGGATTTGTTGCTGATCTTCTGTATTTTTGGATTCAAGCTCAGCGATCTTATTAACTAATTGGTTTCCTTCTGCAAGAAGATCATTATTTTGTTGTGTGAGAGTTGCAATTTGCTGATTTAATTCTTCAATTTCTTGATTTTTCGCTGTCAATTGTGCTTCAAGCTCTTCAATTCTAGCTTGTAGACGTTGTTCTTCTTCACTACCAGAGCCTCTTTCAGCTTGAAGCTCAGTAATTCTAGCTTGCAAGTTCTCTATCTCTTGATTCTTGCTGGTAATTTGTGCTTGGAGCTCTTCAATTCTAGATTGCAAACCAGCTATTTCTTGAACAGACCCTTCTTGCAATGCTTTAAGCTGTGTTTCTAACTCACGATTTCTTTCTGTAAGTATAACAACATCTGCTTGTGAAGCCTCTAATTCTGACTGTAGGTTTTGGATTTTCTGTTCTAACTGAACTACCTTTTCCACGGCTCCAGCAAGCTGTGCTGTCTTATCAAGAAGTTCTTTTTGGATCTTCCCTAGTTCTTCAGATAATCCTGGCTGATTTTCTTCTAATAATTTTAGAGTAGAATCATTTTGTTCCTGCAACAATCGAACTTGAGCTGTCAAAGATGATTTTTCTTGCTGTGCAGACTCTAAATCGCCTGTTACTCTTAACAACTCTCCTGACAAGCATTCACTGCGAGTTTGCTCTTCAATCAATTGAATTGCATTACGTGTGAGCTTAGCTTTTAGCTCTGTAATTTCACTTTGTAGGCGTGTGTTTTCCTCAATGAGTTTCGCATCACCAGGAACCTGTCGGCATCTTGAAACTAGCTGATACATAGCCATAGACAAAAGAATAACGCTAGCAAATAGCGCGACTCCAATAATGGCAGCAAGAGTTGTCGATGTAGGTAAAGCAAAGAAAACCAAAGCCCCTACTAAGGCTCCGATAAGTACCAAGCCTGCTAATAAGGTAATAGCAGCAGCAATTCGTTGATATTTACTTGCTTGTATGCTACAGAATGGTTGTTTTTGTGTTGTAGGTGTAAGTGTCGTTGTAGTAGTAGTAGAAGTAGTGTTCACTGGGTTAGTTGTCATAAACCGCTCACTTTAAATAAAATAAACTTAGAACATTGAAACGGTCGTAATGTTTTAAATGCAAGAACTTTATGCGAAATGACAAGTAAAAGATTTAGGTGAAGAATTAGAAGGAAATAATCTAAAGAGAAAAGCTTAGGAATATTCAAAAGCTTCCCTGATTCTTATAAATTGTGCACCTAAAAATACATGATTCTTTTGCGCACTTTATACAAGAAAAAAATTTTGTATTTTCAAAAAACTTCTTTAGAGATATTGAGAATATATTTTTATTAGAGAGAAATAAGAAATTAAAGATCCCCATTCGATAGTGGGGGATCTTTAATCAAAACGGAAAGCGTTATTTATCTTCAAATTGCTTTAATCTATCTTCGGCAACCCTAAGAGCTAAATCTTTAGATTGCATCTCTATAGAGACCTGTAAAAGAGCATTTTGAGCTTCAGTTAATCTCTTCTGATAATCTTCTAATTGAATACGAGATTCTTCTAATTGATTACGCAGGTCATGAGCAACTTGTTTTGCTTCTTCTTGCTCTGCTAACGATCTTCTCTCAATAGTATTAGGACTTAGAACCTCTTCATGCGCTCTAAGAGCCTCTGTAAGGGCTACGATTTTTGTTTCTAATACAATTATTTGTCCTTGCGATTCTTCCAGCTCTTCTCGCAATGAAAATAGCTTAGCCTCTCTGGTATCAAAAATTTCTTGTTCCAATTCATAAAGAGCCGAAGAATTAATTGGAGCGTTTGGGGGGAAATTAAAATCACGCACCCTGGCTTCCAACTCCGTATCGCCATCACAATATTGCTGTAATCTTAAAGCTCGCATGCTTTCTATCCTATTTCTTCCTGTTGCAGAACTACTAGAACGAAAAAGATTAAATAAGGCACTTTCCAATTCAAAAATCCTTTGATAACTAATTCTTCTCTCAGCATCTTCATTAAGTTCACAAACTTCCTGTTCTAATGAAGAGCCCTTACTTAAGTTTTCCAATCTTTGGATCCTTTGATGTGCCATACGCACACGGTCTTTAGTATCTCTACTCATTTGTATTCTTATTTTTTGTCTCTCTTGCTCTAGTTTAGATATACTACCTAATCTCCCCGAATCTGATCTTAACCTCATCAACCTTTCATTTGTGTATACTTGAACGGTTCTTTCTAATTGTCTATTACGTCTTTCCAAGTTTTTAATAGTTCCGTTACTGTCGCGTATCTCTTGATTCAAAGATCGAATTTGCCCTTGCAAATCAGAAACAGTACGTCCACGTCCACTGCGTAATCTTTCAACTTGCGTCTCTAACTCTTGAATCTTAGATTTACTTTCCTGTAGCTCCGTCTCTGCCGTTTTTCTTTTACTTACCTGATGGGTTATCTGTTCTCTAGCAACTCTTTGAGCACGCGTTTTTTCATTCGCACAGAGAATCATTTGTTCCTCTAGCCGTAAAATTTTCTTGTGTTTCTCTTCATTTTCCTTTCGTAGCTCAGCAATTTTATCTCCCAACTCTGTTTGCAAAGCTCGATAGGCCCTAGTTTGATCTCCATTCTCATCTGAAAATAACAAAGGCTCTCTTTGCAAATCACGGATGGTATCTTCAAGAGTAGAACATGTATTCTTAAGTGCCACTATTTCTCTCTCGTATTCACTATGTTTATCTCTAAAATCCTGAATATGCAACTCCCTCTCACTAGTAGCTTCTGCAAGTTCGTGTTCCAATCCATGGATTCTCAAATTGGCTTCAGATAAACTCTGTCTCAATTGTGAATTTTCTTCTTCATGACGTCGTCTCTCCTCCTGGATTTCCTTTTCAATAGTAGAGATTACTTCTATTTTACGTTTCAGTTCGCCTTTTAATTCACTGATTTTCTCCTCAGCATTCCTACATACCTCATCGAGTTCTTGTATCCTAGACTCCTGATGAGCAGCATTTACAGAAGAGTTGGATACTTTAGATACAGATATTTCCAATTGCACAAGCTTAGCTTCTAAATTCAAACATTTTATACGTAGTTCATCTCTTTCTCCTTCTAATTGCACTCTAAGTTTTTCAAATCTTCTTGCGATTCTACCGTTATTTTCTTCTTCTTCTTCCAAAGATTTTTGTACTAATTGAAGCTCTTCATAAACTTGTAATTTTAGGTCTTGTAGTTTCTGTATTTCCTCATCTTTCATCGCCAACTGTCTTTGTAACTCGGTTGATGTTGAGGATAATTGATCAGCACTAACTGCTACTGCTGTTTCCAATTCGGTCATGTGATTTTGTAGTTGTATACGTTCTTCCTGTAAGGTCTCCAAAGCGCTCTCTAAATCAGATGTACGACTTCTAGATTGGGATTCAGCATCAAAAACCGCCTGCTCTAAATCTCGAATTCTTGATTCAAAAGCACGACGCTCCTCATCTTGTGCTATTATCGAAATACGTTCTTGTTCTTCAAATCCACGAATTCTTATCTCATCCTCATGGTATCTTGCAACTCCAGCTTCTAATTCTAAAATTCTTTCAGACATACGCTGGCGTTCTATTTCCATTTCTTCTATCTGTTGATGCTTTGATCGTAGCTCTCCTTGGATTTCATTAACTATCTGAGCATTCCCTAAATCCATTCCTGAGATACCATCTAAACCTCCTGCTCTATCTTGCGTTAGCCTTTGATCTTGTAAATCAGATACACCAATAGTATGTTTCCTATTCGCGAGATAATAAGAGCTAATTATAAGGAAAAATACTGAAGCTAAAACACACATGGCTAAAACCACACTATGAATTACTCCTAGTTCAACACTGAAAAAAATCAGTGTAGTCACACCAGCAATAAGAACTAATAAGGATAAAAATATAGAAAATGAATTAATTACCAAGCAAACCTTGGATGAATTGGCCTTAATCAAACATTGATTTATTCCTTCTGAAGTTGGCGTTAAACACGCAGGGATACATCTCATAATTATCTCACAAACAATAACGACGATTTAAAAAATAAGATCTTCTAATTTGTTATTTTCAGATCTCTTATTCAGATAAAGAGGATTTTTTGAAATTTCTTCGTAATTAAAATTAAACAGGCGCGAAATAGGATAGGCTTCACAACAAAACATGAAGCCCGTTTAGAACATAGTGATAATGTCTATATACTCGAGGATCGATTACGTGTTCTTGGGGTCAGTTGTAAATTTATAGTTTCTAACAAAGCAATCCGTTCTTCCTGCTGTCGGATACGAACTAAAGCACTGGGGAGAGAATCTATGTTACTGTCTAATTCTAGATCTCTATAGTGTTCTACACCACATTGTAAGGCCGTTATATTTTCTTCTTTTTCCCTTACCAAAGCCTCTAGCTCATGAATCTGATCAAGATCTACATCATGCTGCTGACTTAGAGAATCTCGTAAATCAGAAATTTGTTGTTCTTTCTCTTGTAGTTCTTGATTAAATTGCTCTTGGTTTTGCAATAGATTTTGTCGAATTTCTGTCAATTCATTGGCATGAGATACCATTTGTTTAGAGATCTCATTTTCTAAAAATTGCAGTCGCTCTCGAATGGAGTTTTCTTTAGACTCCATTTCTCGTTGATGATTGTTTTCAAGCTGACTACGTAGAGATGTTTGTCTTATCATCTCCGAATAACATTCTTTGTCTTTCTCTTCTAAAAGATCGGCATGCTCTTTTCTTAATCGCTGAATTACACTTTCTAAATGTACTATACATTCACTTCTTTCCTGTAAAAGCATCTGTTGCTCTTGAGATATAGAATCTCCCCGGAGTTGTTCTAATCTTTCTTGATTTTCTAACTGTAGAGAACGTAAAGCAATCAGTTCTCTTTGTGCGGAGTTTAGTTGTGTTGTTAATTCAGCGACCCTAGCCTGTTCTATTAAAATTCTTCTAGAAATAACTTGCTCAAAAGCAGCCCCCTGACAACAAAAGTATACTCCAATAGCAATAAGTATCAGCCCTGAAATAATTGTAAAGCCTAAGAGAATAGCGCTTAACAAGCCTAAATCTGCACCTAGAAATACACATCCTGCAATGCTAGAAGCAATAATTAAAATTCCCGACACTATCGCAAGAGCGTTGATAGCAGTATGAGAATATGTTCGGTCTACATTTGTAGATACAGCCTGTCTCTCTGATCCAGAAGACAAGTTCGTCTGCATACATTTCATAAAGAAAACCCATAATAAAATAGATAACTTGCCTACGCTCGTTTGTGTAAAATATGGATAATATCAAGCGTTGAGAAAGAATGACCGCACAGAAAGTTAAAAAAATAAAAATTATGAATTTCTCTAATTCATAAATCTATTCTTATTCAATGTGTCTGAGTATTCATCATCGAGAATTCATCCCCCTGTTCAGACCTTTAAAAAAACACCGTTTAAAAATTGGAATAATTGTGTTTTGCTAAACCCTAACACGCTCGTTTATGATAAGTACTAATTTCTCCTTAATTATTTGTTTATATTGTAAGACATAAAACTATCGATCACTAGGATTTATAGGGTTTTCACTCGCATCCATAAATTCATCATCATCAGCTAATACTATGTTGTGAATTGTATCTTCCTCTAGGGTCATATCAATAATATCTAAGCTCGTTGCATTGAGATCTCTATGTATTCTCGCATTTCTTACCGAACCTTCTACAACTTGCATTCTCAGATTATGAATCTCGCGATCTTGTTGAGCAACCCGCTCCCTTAAACTAGAAACTTCTCTCTGCTGACTTCCTCGTTCACTCTCGAAATATTGAGACACCATGGCATCAACTTCCCTTCTAGTATACTGATCAGAGCTACCTAGAAACTCTCTTAAAAGCCCCTCACTATTTGAGCTAGCTATACGACTCTCATAATATTGAGGACCTAAGCGAGTCTCTATATTTTCGAACATCTTATGATAGAGGCCTAGTGTGAGCTTAAGTCTACGATTTTCCTCTTGAAGATCTTGATCTTGACTGAATTCATCATGCATCGATAACGTTTGTCTAATATGCTGTCTTGATTCATCGCTCACTTCTAAAAATGGAGTATTATCAAGGCTCTCTCCACTTTTACCTACTTCTTCTAAACGTATTTGCAAAGCCCGTATAGTCCCTTGATTTGTCTCATGTGTACGCTGCAATTCCTCTATAGAACTTTGCAATTCATTTTCCATTTGAGAAAGCTGTTCAAGGTCTCTATTACGCAAACTTAGTTGGCTTTCTAAAGCACAAATACGCGTTTGAGCATTTCCTTCTCTTTCCCTTAATAAAGTATTTACCTGATCATAAGCAGAAGCCACTTTCTGAAAGTCTAAAAGATGATGCATAGAACTAATCTGCTGAAGAATCCCTTCATAGACATGTACAGATTGAATGTATTCCAAGCATCTTTCTCTTAATGTAGTAAAACACTCTTGACATTCCCGACTTATACTTCGATTACCCTCCAGATTTACAAACTGATCTGAAAATCTCTGATAATCTGCATCAGCACTCTCATATGCCTCTCTAGCAATACGTAAGCTAGTAATTGACTCGTCTCTTTGATTTATAAGATCTTGATAAACAACACGTGCTTGAGCACATTCTGAAAGTATATCTCTCAGATTCTGTTCTATTTTTTCTGTATTTTCAGAGGGTGTTGAAGATATCTGAGATAGTCTTGGATCATCGACATAAGACCGTGCAACATTTTCCGAGATATGTTGGGATCGAGATACTAAAGCACAACAAGTGAAACATCTCAAACTCGCACAGAACAGCAAAACCCCAATCGCTACAGATAAACCAATAATTATGGTGGAGTATAACAAGCCTAACTGTGATCCAAAAAGCACCACCGCAGTTATAGCTCCAGCAACAATCAATAAACTCACTATTATTGATAAAATAGTCGCAACTAAACGAACTCGAGAATCAAGAAAATTACAACAACGATCATCAGAGTTCTCCAATTTCAAATAGAAACAAGGAGAAGCACACTTCATAAGAAAATCAACCCAAATTATAAACGGCTGAAATATAGTATTTTCTACTCTGTTTTATTTCAAGTTCTTATTAAGAAGTGCTCATTTAATTATTATTAAATTTAACCTAAATCATTTAAAATCAAATAAAAAGAAAAACTAAAAATTACCAGAAAAAATATTCGAAGGGACAAATATCCTAATTTGGATCGATACAAAATATGCGCTAGGCAAAAAAAAGACCTTTAGAGACCCTTTTTGATCAATTATCTCTTTTAAAATTAAGAGAATTCTCTATCTCTCTTATGCTTCTTTTATTTTCAGCATTTGTCATTAAGACTATCTTTTGATTAGAATTAGCTCCTTTATAATTTATTTGTAAGAATCTGCCATCTATACCACACACTGCATAGACGTTCTCTCCTGATTCAGGAGAAAGTAGTTAATACGACACCTCAGAAGCTTTATTTACATCAACAACCTGATATCAAAGATTTGTAGGCACGCAAGTCTATTCCTAATATGCGCGTATTGCCTCGCATTTGGTGATGAATTAATTCTTTTAAACTGAGACACACTCTATGACAAACATTCTTTCTAATGGTTTCCCCATTTATTCGATAAATGTCATACCAAAAAAAACGTTAAAACACACTCTACAAGGATATGCAGAAAGTATTCATATTCATGTTCTCTACACGTTTATAAAAACTGACTTATTGAAATACTCACAAACCACTAATACTCTGAAGCCCTGCAAAACTCTTTTTATTTCTATTCTCGCAGCCCTTGTTAGCGCTATTCTCCTATTACTTCTCTATCCTGTAAAACTCGCTATCCTAGCAATCAGCTTATGTTTAAAAGATCCTGAAATAACAACATTATCCCCCTTACAAACCTTCGTACGTAAAATCAAGGACATAACGAGTCAACAACTCTACATCGACTCCAGGAATCTCAGCGTTATTCCGGAATCCTCTCCTTTTCTTCAATCCTTCTTAATTCCAGAAACTCATCCTTGGGAATTATGCAATCTAGAACATGAGATATATATACTGTGCTCTACCCTACCTGAACCATGGAAGAAAATACTTAATTATGCCTACACTAAACATCTTAAAAATCAGGAAACCTCTTCCAAACAGGAAATATCGTATGAGGGGTCGCTATACTATACAGTCTTGCAAAAGCTAACTATAGCTTTGCAAGACCCAACTATTCTCAAAGAGAAAAAACAACAACTCCTAAACTATATTGGATCTTACGCAAACGCTTGTCCCCCCACTTGGATCGAAGTCATATTCAGAGAATTATCTGCGATCTACAACAAACAAGACACGAGCATTAACTATGTACTACTTTGCGTACAGACGTTCAAAGAAAACCTTTTACAATCCATTGCTAATCGAGCTTCTGAAGAGTGGCACCATATATCGAGTTTCAAACATTATCACGGACGCTCTTTAGGTCTGAATATGGATTCGCTAGTACGCATTCAATTCACTGGCTACCTAATTCTAAAAAAACAAGCTCTCTATAATCGTGTTTATAAACGATTTCTTTCTAACTATAGAGCTTCTGTAAGGAACCTTATTGAATATATTCGTTATCAAATTATCGAGTCTTCTCAGGAACTGAAGAATTCTATAGCAGTATATCTATGTGAAACTATGAGAAAACTAAAAGTTCCGGAAAATGAAATTGCTTCGGTCCTATCTTCTTTATTTTATGATGAGCAATTTGAATTAAACACTAAGGGGGTTGCTTTTATCCTCCTCCAGCAAGGGATTCTAACCACGGAGACACAAACAACTGTAGAAAAAATAACGCGAAGGCTTCAGGATTTATGCCTTTTAAATATTGAATAAATCAACTTGTAAAGAAATCTTTATAATCAACAAAAAAACCGTAGATAAAATCACTTAACAGTAACTACATAGAAATAAAAAAGTTGCAAATAATCTTGTGTTCTTTTAAACTTCTCTAGCCTTTTTTTAAAAGGCACGAAAATGACCCTTTTAGGGAGAATTTTTGGCATATTTTTCATTTAGGTAAATTTTTATGTCGCTAGAACACAATAATTTTCGTGCTGCTTTTGCACCGCCACCACCTGCTTCTGCACTGCACGAAACTTCTCTTATAAAAACCGCAAATCAAAAGATTTCTTTTAGATCCATATTCAATGCGTTAAGCACTAAACTGGGATCTTGTCTTTGTTTAAATCCGGAATTGCGTTCCGGTGCGGGATGGGTTTTTATCTTTGTTTTATCCGCCATCATCACAGTTCTCCTCTGTATTCTTCTTCTTCCGATAAAGTTAATCCTGCTAGGATTAAGCTGCTGTCCCTGCGTCTCTAGACCCGCTGTAAGAGGAGAAGAAATTCATGCAACACCTCAATTCCCCCAACAAATACCTCCGCCCAGTAGACGAGGTTCTGATTCCGGTATTTCTGCAGGACTAGATTCAAGCAGATTTGCTCCTGCATCCTTTATACCTATCCGCCCGCAATCCCCAGCACGGCGTACTTCTGTAGATCAAATAAGCATCCCTGACCATCCAGTTATCCAGTCAATTGACACAGTTCCTCAAGACATTACACTGAGACAATATCTACAAGCAAACTATCCTGAAAGAGACTTATCTGATATCACCCTAGAAAATTTAGGGGTTACTTTCCTACACCCTCAGGATCTCCCTCAAGGAACAGATATACTTGATCTTCCTGCCTCAATGTTTTTCCCAGAAGGAGCTCCATCTCCGATTGGATCTCCTCAACCCTCAATCATTCCATCTCAGCCAGCCTCTACTGCTTCTCTACCGGGAGATCAAACAGCTCCTCAACAACAAGACACATCAAGTCAACCAGCATCTCTAGCTGTTGATACATCTGGAGCAGCGGTCTCTGTTGGTCAGGAAGTCGATCAAACCTTGACTGCTCGAGAATTCTTAAATAGGGTTTATCCAAATACGGATCACAGCGTACTTATCCACGGCGCTCGTGTAAATGTACGACTTCAAGGCATTACTGTAGGTGAAAGTGATGAAGACGTCCTCAACCTACCCGCACTTATTGCTTTTCCTGATTTAGTTGCTGGGCAACCCATACGACCTACATCATTAAATCTCTCTGACGAACCAAGGTCTCTTGCTTCTCCGCAAGTAGAACCCGCGCCCCCTCCTCCTACTGCTGAAGAATTAATGTCCCCGAATGATCCTAGATATATATTTCTACAAAATAACTTCCCCGAACTAGCTCCTGAATACTATAACCAACATATCAACCTACTTGCTTCATTAGCTGGAGTAGAGGCAGAGAACTTTGATCTGCTTCAACTACCTCTAGAGGTATTTGTTGCAACACCAGCTCCTGCACCTGACTACGAGCCTATTTCTATAGAAGAAGCTCAAGAAAGATTCGGGGATCTCTCTGCTGAAGAGTACGCGAGAAGAAATAATGAATTTATCCGTAATCTTATAGAAAATTCACCAAGACGTTGGACTTTCTTAAATAGATTAAGAAATAATATCACCGAGACAACACCAAGTCTAACCTTGCGTAGAGAATGGTTCTCAATGTTGGATGTAATATCTAACAAAACTAATCCAGAAATTGCGGATCAGCAAATACAAGATCTTGCCCGCGGATGTCTGTTCAAAATTAACTCTATCTTGAGGAATACTAATGTCTCTCGCGAGAGAAAAGAAGAGCTCTTAAAATATGTTGCTTCTTATCACAATGATTCTCCAGCTACGTGGATAGAGGCAATGCAACAGGAATTAGCACTTCAAAATATCCTTAGTCCCGAGACACTTGCTATAACTGAAGATTCTGCGAGTGCGGGCGCAGCCGCGAGTAGCACATTAGCCAGTCCTATTCTCCCTCCATTTAATCCTCAGGCAACTGCTCAAGAAGTACAAGGATATGCACAATTGTTAAGAAATACATTATCTCGTCCTGTATTCGCGAATATGAATAATATTCACCTTGCTCCTGCCAATGATGAGTATTTAGAATCATTGATGAGAGATGCGCCCAATAACTGGCGACCAATCCGTAATCCATTGGAAAATCGCATCGCACAAATCACATCAGACAGAACTATACGTGATCACTGGGCAGAAATCTTACGACACTTGTCAGATGGAAGATCGGGATCCGTTAGCTCAGGAGAAGCTCAAGCTCTCGCACGAGCGACTATGTTCCAATTGCTTAAACTCTTAAATAATCGAGCTATACCTAATGATAAAAAATTATCAATTATCAATAACGTAGCTTCTTATAGTGACAGATGTCCTCCTACATGGGTGAGAGTTGCAGGTCAAGAATTGCAAGCTGTATTTAACTCTAATGATGCTTCGACAAATACTGTATTTACTTGGGTACAAGTCTTCAAAGAAAACCTTCTCTTAGACATTTTTAGAGGTGAAAGAGAGTGGCATATGATGACGGCATTTAAGCACAATCACGGCGCTGAATTAGGTTTGGATAATGCGGGTATCATTTTAGACCCTTATACAATGATGTTAACAAGTAGACGTTACGCAAATCAGCATCAAAACTTCCTGGATACATTCCTAAACACCTACAGTGATAGTGGTAATGCAATTGTCAATTCTGCTTTAGAACAAGCTCTTGGCGGATCTGAAGATCAGATTCAATCTCTAAGAGAGATTGTCCTTGCTGACTTAGAAACTGCGGGCATTCCTGAAGAACATCGTGCAGATATTATGATGGAAGTCTTCTTCCCTGAAGAAAATGACTATAAACCATCTAGAGAAGCGATTATCTACTTACTCTTAAAAGAAGGAATTGTGTCTACGCAAAATAACAACTAATAAACCTTCAGACACCTGTATCTATTTCCTACCGATGCTAAGGCGACATAATACCTAATTATGTCGCCTTAGTCTTTTGTCTCGAACATAAAATGATTCCATATACACGTTTCGGAAAAAGACGATCTTGTTATGATTGTTCGGTACGTTCTCTATACAGAATTATAATCTATAACGATTCCACTTTTTACTGGAAATTCTCTTTCCCACCAAGAACGACCTTGATTTCAAACTTTATAGTTAAAGTTAATATAAAAAAACTATATTACAATAACTTAATAAAAAGAACTTTAGAATTAGAATCAAACTGTTATAATGATAGAATATTAAAATAATAAACTGATTTAACCCTTAGAGAATACACTAGAAATGAGCGTATCCCTTAACCCAAATAATCCTTATCTACCGTCACCCCCAGATTCCCCAACCTCCTCGTGTTGTAAACGCATTATCACTCTCATAAAACAGATCAACTGCTGTTGTCTTTTCTCCAGACTTTTTCGAGAAATAGGTTCTACTCTAGGATTGCAACATCCAAAATCTTGTCTAGATCGTCTACTTATCGCTCTAGTATGCATTGTTTCTGTCCTTATTTCTCTAGTTGTCTATGTTCTACTCCTTCCCATTAAACTACTCATCCTAGCAATTTCTTGTACCTATCAAAGGAAAACAGACGAGATCTCTCTTCTTCCAGAAACTCAAAAAGTCTTCCAACCATTAACAGAAACCCAACAAGCATTTGTTGATGAGGTAAAAAGGGCGGTGCTCCAAAAAGTATCCGGGGAATTTGAAATTAATATGTCGCCAGATGTCTTACGTCTAGCTCCTCTACCCTCACCATTTCTAAACTCATTAGCAACAACATCCTACTCAAGGAATTTATGTGATTATAGAAAACTCACAAGACTAATTAATAATCTAAATTGTTGGGATTCTGGTTGGGCAACTATTATGAACTATCTCACTTCTTTATTAAAAGAAGACCCGTCTCACCCTGATGCTCAAGCATTTCCTATCATGATGCATCACCTGCTCTTAGCTCTAGAGGATCCTAAAATTTCTCAAGAAAATAAAAGCGCAGCACTTAAAGAAATCTCCTCCTATGCAAATACATGTAAACCTACTTGGGGAGAGACCATTTTCAGGTCTATCAATAATCTCTACAATACACGAAACTCTGGAAGAGACCAGATACTACTATGGTTACAAATGTTTAAAGAACATTTGCTTTCCCAACAACAACTCGTTGCTAATAAAGAAGAGTGGCATGAAATTAATGGCTTGAAACGTTTGTGTGGCGAACAACTTGGCTTAATCACCGATCATTTAAATGAGAATCTCTCTGACCTTACCTTACGCCAGACTTCAACTCTTCCTCAAAAGGTAGCACAATATACAGAGCTTAAAAATAGCTTTATAGAGGTTTACCGAAGATCGCACTCTGATTTGATACAATATATCCATAATGCATTCTCAACATCAGAAGCTGAAATACAAGCACGCGTTTATAATTTCTTACTCGAAGAAGTTGCTAATATCCTAAATCTTCCTGAAACAGGAGCACATATCGATTTAGTAGTAGATTGTTTCTACGATGATAATTACGAACTCAAGCCCGAAGGAATTATCTATCTCCTTTATATCATGGATATTATAGTCCCTAAAACCAACAATTAGAAAATTCTAAAACTAATAAAAAAGGCGTTGTGTATTTACGCAACGCCTTTTGATCTTTGAATCTGCTCTATTTCCTAGAAAATTAAACGCATACCACCATTCAAATCATAAGATATCGTATGTTCTCTCCACTCGTAGGTAAATCCTAAGAACGTAGAGAAGTAAGAATTCCACTCGGTATCATTACTAAATTGCGCCTTCATAGATTTCCTAGAAAGATCAGACCCTATCCCATCCCAAGAATAAGAAGCTGCGGGTAAATTGATAAGAACCGCAGGAGCCTGACGATAGACATCCAAAGCATAAGAAAAACTTAAGCTATTCACTTCGGAACGCTGTCCTCGAGAGTAGTTATGCTCCAAAGTGATACCAAAAGGAATTGCTACATTCTGTAAATGTCCTTCAGCAAATGTTCGTGCTTCACTACCTATCTCTGTAAATGCAGGGAAGTCAATATAAACATATTCAGCTTCTACAAAAGGTACAACTGCAGAAACAATCGATGAAATGAATCTACGTGAATTCACGATATGACGATAATCCACATGAGCATCTGCTAAAATTCCTCTACTATTCCAAGATCCTTTAGATCTACCTATGTTTGGCGTGGGATATGTTGTATTCAAGTCATTATGAATATCACTGTAGATAAACATTCCTTTGAATAACCAAGAACCCGCGAAGATACCTACATATCCAGAACCTAAATAACCACCTTGATCACTGCGTGACGAATATGATTGGCTATCTGTATAACCAAAGAGCTGAGCAAAGCTTCCTCCTATCAAGAAATCTTCTATCAACTGTGTGTCCAAACCTAAAGCATAGCCACCTGCACGGTGAGTAAAGCCATCTATTTTAGCAATTGTTGCACAATTGGAGAATGTTCCCATTCCAGATCCCCAAATATTTGTTGAGAAATCTAATTCTATTCTTTGCGCAGTAATATTATGAGCCAATTGTTGTTGTTTCAGAGCCCGTAAATCTCCATATTGTCCCCATAAAGTATTCAATACAATAGACCCATCCTTCTCAGGATTTAATTTATAGCTGGTTGGCTTCCAGTTAATCATTAATTTACCGTTAATCACCTGAGGATCCGACCATTTGCCCATATGTCCATAAGTATCTTCAGTAATTGTGGGGACAGAAACTTTAACATGCAGCTCTTCCAAAGAATGATCTAAATCAGGAATATCTGAAACTGCGGAAGCACTTTTAAATGAAAGTAACGTGATATCTGCTTCTTTATTTAATAAAGCATGATTTTCGTAACCCATGCCCGCAGAATCTATAAGATTCAAATCCAAAGATCCCGAACCAATTGTCGTTCCCTTGGGAACAATAATTTGTGGAGGTTGAGGAGTTATTTCATCGTCACTAGCAATAAAAGAAGCTAAATCTACACCAATAACACTAATATCTGCCAAAGTCTTCTCATCAGGATTTCTACCAGAATCATAAGCACTATAATAAGATCTTGCAGAAGGACTTTCAGGTTTTTCTGTAGGCTTAGCATTAGGATCGAAAATGCGTAATACAGTTCCTGCTGAGAGCAAGATCTCACTACCTCTTTCTTGCTTCAAACCACATAACCACAACTGAGCCTTATCAGATAAGATAAGAGTTCCTGACTCCAATAGAGCTACTTGAGGAATTTTAGATGTTGCATAGGCAAAGCGGATATTTCCAGAATGAGAAACTTCTGAATCATCTTTAGCTTTAGAGTTAAGTATTAGAGTCGGAGTATTTAAAATATCCTCATGATACACGGAGCTCTTTCTTAGTGTTAGATCTTCGAAAACAATAGCGTCTGAGAAATTAACAGTATTTTCTCCAGCAGCAGATACTTCAACTAATTTTGATTCTTTCCCAGCAAAGTAAAGTCCATTAGAAATGTCTTCAGAATTTCTATTTCCTTGGAAAACAATATCCCCTCCTAAAGCCTCTAAAATTACTGTTCCCTTTTCACTAATACGCACAGCACCACCTGTAGGAGCATAATTATTGTAAAAAGCTACAGAACCGGTATTTTTATTGATGACTAAATCTTGAGTATAGATAGCGCCACCACCGAACAAGTTATGCTCAGGATGTTTTGAAGCTGTTGTACTATTTCCTGAAAAGATCACATCTCCAATATTTTCTGTAATGATGACCTTAGTATTATCACTCACTACCTTAGAAGCAAAAGGCTCTTGATATTCGGGGGCTAGAGAACCTGTTAAAATCGCACCACCAAAACATCCCGAGGAATTCCCTGAGAAAAGCACCTTATTTTCATTTTCACGAATTATTACAGAAGTTTTAGCAAAAACAGCACCACCACCACTATGATGTCCTACGGTATTAACTTGTCCTTCTTCAAGATTATCTACATAGGGATCCCCAAAAACTAGATTATCTTTAAATTCTACCTTGCCAAGGTTTCTAGAAATCAAAATATCACCCTCAGCACTAGCAATGGCTCCACCAGCAGTTACAGTTCTATTGCCAATGAATGATACCGAAGATTCATTATTTTTAATGCTTAAGGCATCTCCTAAAGCACAAACAGCACCTCCAAGGAATTTTGAATAGTTACGGATAAATTGAACTCTTCCGTTATCTGAGATAGTTACTACTTTGGATAAGATAGCACCACCACTACTATTCTCACCAGAGACATGGTTATTAGTGAATGCAAGTTCCATGTTATTTTGCAAACTAACTCTATCTATTCCAAATAGAGCACCGCCACCCAAAGGTTGTTCTTTTTGTGCTTTACTATCCCTAATTTCCATGAAATTATCTGAGAAGGATAAAGCAGCAGCGTTGTCTTCAATCTCTATATGCTTAGCAAAAATAGCTCCACCACCACGAATTCCTAAATCTACAGGTGGAGATTTTAATGGTGTACTTGAAGCACTTTCTTCTTCAGAACTCGCAGGAACTGTAGGAAGAGGAAGAATTTTCCCTTTATTGTAAGAGAAGGCAATTGCTCCAGAGTTATCTGTAATCTTAACACCCTCATTAGCAAAAATAGCTCCACCACCAATACATGTGCTATCGGATTCACATTGACCTGCGGTATTCTTAGAAAATGTAATATCCCCAATGTTTCCTGAGATTAAAATATTCGATCCATACAGAGCTCCTCCGCCAAGATGACTGTGTGTCTCTTGAGATTCCAATAAATTCTCATTGGACTCAAAATTTATAGCCCCAGAATTATCTATAATCTTAATATCCCCTGATCCATATAGAGCCTCGTCAGAATTTGTATAAGGTTGCTCAGCAAGTAAGCAATGAATAGCACCCCCACCAAACTTAGAAGTATTCCCTTCAAAAGTAATATTTCCAAAATTCTGGCCGATCTCTACTTGATTTTGAGAACTAATCGCTCCACCTACAACTTCAGCAGAGTTTTCCTTGAACCAAGAATTTCCAACATTCTCCACTATCCTTACATTTCTAGATAAAAGAGCTCCTCCAGAAGACTTAGAAGTATTTTTGAAACAATGGATTCCTCCATTATTCAAGAAACTAATTCTCTCCCCAGAAGCTAAAGCACCTCCACCTAAAAATGTGGAACCTTGAGGAGAAGTTAAAGCGTGATTATCTAGGAACTCTATGGATCCCACATTTCCAACAAAATCAATTGACTGGAGAGAAGATATTGCACCTCCAGATAAGGCATGATTCCCTATGTAGTGCACATCTCCACGATTTACAGAACAAACAAAATTACCACAAGCTATGGCTCCACCGTTTGCTTTATCTGCATGGTTGCCGTCTACCAAAAGACTCCCAGAATTATCTAAGAAAATAATTTCTCCGCTGGGAAATCTAGATTTATGAGATTCACCATGTACCTTATGAGCATTAAAAGCTCCTCCACCTTGTGAAAAATCCGCAATCTCTCCAGAATATATGAGATCCAAATCTGTCTTGCAGCTAACTATAGTAACATCATGACAACCATTCACAGCAATACTACGGCCTGAAACAGCACCTCCACCAGCTAGAGATTCACAACCATCAAAAAGGAGTCTTTCTTTAAGATGTTCAAAAACAACATCTTCATCAGAATACACTGCAGCTCCCGCACCTATGGATCTTAAATTAGAAAAAGACAGCCCTGATTTAGGTCCAGTTCCCACAAGAGCAATACCTAAAAATCCGGGAGTAGTTTGATCTGCAGGATGACCCGATAGGTTTCTATAGCAAAAGGCTAAGCCTTGCTTAGGATCATCTATACTATATTTTCGATTCGCCTGGGATCCTTCACTTCCAACAGTAGAAACATTTTCAGAGCTTGTAGATAACTCTGTGTCTACATTCTTCCATGATAAAGGCTCTAATGTCTCGAACAAAGTACTTACATCTACTAAATGCTGTCTCTGACCCGCTTCCGCGCCTAAAATCTTAGTAACACACGAGGAAGCATCATGTATAACTGAAGTATCTATATGTACTTCTGCTTCTTTATTTTCCTTTTTAGGCTCCTGTGTATCTGAAGATTTCTCTTTTTTAAAAATACCTGCTGAAGTCGTTTCTAATTGTGTCTTTAAAGGAGGATTATTGAGAAATGCCTCTGAAACTGGTTCATAACCATATAATCGGTGATTATTAGAGATCATCCCAGTGGAAACTAATATTGCTAAAACTACGGAATGGGAAAATGTAGATTTTGGAAATCTTGATACCTTTTTTGCGACCATCGTAAACCTAATTCAGAGATGTTTCAGTATTCGTTTTCAAAAGGTTTATCACTATCAATACGATCCCGTCAATAGAGAAAGATGGTAAATAGATAAACTTAAAGACTAAGATAGACTGGATAAAATCTGCTCACAAACACGTGCCCGGGCTAAATCTATAGATCCAGAAATTCCATTAAATAAAGATCTTCCACAAGCTTTTCCATGACACTTTATTACAAGTTTGGAAAGCCCACACACCATTGAGCCAGGATAAATCGTATAATCTAACTGTCGTTTCACGTCAGACTCTAATTTATCTCCTAGAATATGGCGTAGGAAATCAAAAACACCCTCTGCCGTTTTTAAGAAGATGTTTCCTGTAAATCCGTCAGAAACAACAACATCCACACTACCGCTAAAGACGTCCCCACTTTCAATGTTACCCAAAAAGGCGTCCTGAAAGGTTTCTCTAAGAATACGAAATGTTTGCCGATGAGCTTCAGTTCCTTTTCGTTCTTCAGAACCAATATTCAACAAACCTATAGTAGGACGTTCTGTCTTTCCAAGACACTGCCTATAGGCCAAACCCATGCGAGCAAAACCTAGCATCTCATCTGGATTCACAGAAACATTAGCACCAACATCCAATATAACTGCACAACCACGCATAGTAGGCACGCGAACAAGTAAAGCTGGACGACGGACCGTGGGAAACACAGGAATTTTAGCTCGAGATAAGGTGATCAATGCGGCGGTATTCCCCGTAGAAATAAACGCATCTATCTTATCTTCTTTAAGATAATCTAAACCTAGAGCCATGGATGAAGATTTTTTACGAATAGCGGATAACGGAGAATCATCCATAGTGATAAAGCTTTCCGAAGCAATTATCTCAGGATATTCTTTGTGTGTATAGTTATTGAGTATCTGCTCCTTCACCTCATCAGAAGCAAAAGCAGTAAAAGAAATGTGCGAATTCGAAGCTCGAGAATGGAGTACATCGATTAGCACTTCCCAAATAATGAGAGGAGAGTGATCTCCTCCCATCAGATCTATGCCAATTTGCACGTTCATAACACAAATATATTGTTATTTCTTTTCTACAGTCATAACGGCTTTCCCGTTATAAAAACCACAAGAAGTACAAATCGTATGAGGAATAAAAGCTTGCTTGCAGTTGTTGCAGACAGCCGCATGACGAGCTTTTTTCGCATGATGACTTCTTCGGATATTTTTTCGCGCATTGCTATGTCGATTGCGTGGTACTGCCATATCTCTCACCTTTTATAAATTGTCGAAAGGGGTTTCCCCTTTGATTCTTTTTCTATCTTCTAAAAATTGTACGATATTTACTCTTTCAGGACAGCCATCTTTCTTGCATTCTTGAAAATGATCGCTCTCTAAGAGAAGTTCTTGTCTAATTAAATCTTTACAATCAAATACACCTGATTTGGCATCTTCGTGACAAATCAAATGTGAAATTGCTATTGAATCCACAGAGTATAAAAAATTTTTATCACAAACACAACAATGCAATCCTAATTGTGTCGATACACTTAAGGATAAAATCCACTGCTCATTGTCTATCTTTTCTAAACTCCCCGAAACTTCGATAGGGGTAGAGAAGATCTCCTCTTCACCTGCCTCACGAATGTTCTCTGGATTTAAAGAATATCTTATTACTTCTTTTTCCCCAGGAAACTTTAGTCGGCAAATGTATAATTTTAAATCATCAATGTTTCCCATAAGAAAATCTCAAAGCTCTATTTAAATCTGCTGTGAGTTTGAAGACAAGAGTTTACCAAACAAGATAATTATAGAAAACAAAGACATACTTTAAATCTATTGAGACAATAAATAAAACTATCATTTTTAATTTAAAAGAATCAATAAACCATTTCTGTAGAATTTTTTACCTATTTTTTTTATAATTTCTCCCGCAGTCAGTAGACAAATATCTAGGAAGTTTAGGACCGCTTCTACAAACAAACCTATTCCCGAATCATATCCGAGCAATGGCAGGAAAGACGGATTAGGCATCAAGGAAGACCATGGAAAACGACATCTTATTAAATATAGAGTCTAAAGAAATTCGCTACGCTCATCTAAAAAACGGTCAGCTTTTTGATCTCATCATTGAAAGAAAAAAAATTCGTCAACTCAAAGGCAACATCTATCGAGGTCGCGTAACTAATATCTTAAGAAACATTCAATCTGCTTTCATTAATATTGATGAAAGAGAAAATGGCTTCATTCATATTTCAGACGTATTAGAAAATTCTAAAAAGTTTGAACAAATGTTCGATATGGATTTCGATGTTCTCCCCAAAGAAAACAGTGAAAAGCCTGAAGCTCCAATAGAAGAGTTATTAAAATTAGATAGCCCCGTATTAGTTCAAGTCGTTAAAGAACCTATAGGAACCAAAGGCGCACGTTTAACTTCAAATATTTCTATTCCCGGACGTTATTTAGTTCTATTACCAAATTCTCCTCATCGTGGCGTGTCTAGGAAAATCGAAGATCCCCACATGAGGGATCAGCTAAAACAACTTATTCGTTCTTTTGAAATGCCCCAAGATATGGGTCTGATTTGTCGAACAGCCAGTGTACTTGCTTCTACTGATGCATTAATAAATGAAGCTCACGACCTACTTGCGACTTGGAAAAGTATCTTAGAAAAATTTCACTCCACAGATCAACCTTGTCTACTTTATGAAGAGACCGATATCTTAAAAAAGGCTGTAATCACCTGCATAGATAAGAATTATAAACGCCTACTAATTGATGATTATTCCACCTATCAAAAATGTAAGCGTATGCTCAAAAAATATTCTCCCGACTCCGCTGTAAAGATTGAATACTATCGCGATTCAATTCCTATGTTTGAGCGATTCAATATCGAAAAAGAAATTGATAAAGCAACAAAGCGAAAGATTTGGCTCTCCAGTGGCGGTTATCTATTTTTTGATAAAACAGAAGCAATGCATACTATTGATGTGAATTCTGGAAGAAGTACACAATTAGAAAGCGGTGTTGAAGAGACATTAGTTCAAATCAATCTAGAAGCTGCTGAAGAGATCGCTAGACAACTTCGTCTACGCAATGTAGGTGGTTTGGTTATTATCGATTTCATAGATATGAAATCGCGTAAAAATCAGCGTCGTGTTTTAGAGCGTCTAAAAGAACATATGAAATATGATGCTGCACGTTGCACTATTTTAAGTATGAGCGAATTCGGTCTCGTAGAAATGACACGTCAAAGAAATCGCGAATCTCTAATGCAAACACTATTTACAACGTGTCCTTACTGTAGTGGTAATGCAATTATCAAAACTCCAGAAAGTGTAGTTATTGAAATTGAAAGAGATCTCAAAAAAGTGATCAACCATAAAGAACACACTCACCTATGTTTAGTTGTTCACCCAGAAATCGCTGGTTATATGAAACAGGAAAAAGACGATGATGAACTCATTCGCCTGGCTAAACAATTGAAAGCTAAATTACAAATTAACACTTCAGACTCGCTTCATCTCAATCATTACCAATTCTTCTCATTAGTTACAGGAGAGAGTATTGAGTTATAGGCATGGTTATGCATTTTTCTACATATTTACTACAGGCTTTTGGCAATCAATCTCTGCCCGAGCCTTTGTATCAGAAGTTTCAGATATATCATCAAAACTATCTTGATGCAGCGACAAAAAAATGTTCTTTGGAAAAAGCAGAGGAACTATGTCTACAATGGCTGAAAATTGTGATTGAGGATCTGAAGGATCCTTTTATCTTCCCCCCTTACCATAAGAAAATTCGCTCCCCAATAGATTTATTTAACTTTGGCAAGCAATTTTTCTCAGTCCTTGTAGATGATGAGAATTCTAAAATTTACAATCTTCATCAACTAGATCATATTCAAGAATTTATAGACCGCAAAGATAATGTTATTTTACTTGCAAATCATCAAACAGAATGCGATCCCCAGTTGATGTACTACGCTTTAGGAAAAACCCATCCTAAGCTAGTAGAAAATATGATTTTCGTAGCAGGAGATCGTGTAACTTCCGACCCCCTAGCACGTCCATTCAGTATGGGCTGTGATTTATTATGCATCTATTCAAGACGTCATATTAATAATCCTCCAGAACAAAAGGAAGAGAAGTTACACCATAATCAAAAGAGTATGAAAACATTGAAAACTCTACTTAATGAAGGGGGTAAGTTTATTTACGTAGCTCCTGCAGGAGGTAGAGATAGAAAAACACGTGAAAATCTTCTTTATCCCGCAGAATTTCAACCAGAAAGTGTAGAGATGTTTCGTTTATTAACGAAGGCATCAGGGAGACCTGCTCATTTCTATCCATTCGCATTAAAAACTTATGACATTCTCCCACCCCCACCAACAGTAGAAGATGCTATCGGAGAATATCGAGCAATTTTCTTTGCCCCCCTTTTCTTCAGTTTTGGAGATGAGATTTTACTAGAACATCTATGCTCAGAAGAAGAACTTTCACAATGTGATAAGCATAGTCAACGAGCATTAAGATCAAAAAAAGCATTTTCCATTTTAACACAGCTATATGAGGAATTATAAGAATGAAGTGGAAAGCACTGTCTGTTACTTTACTGTTATCTCTACTAGTAACATCATGCAAACAACACACGCGAACGATCCCCGATCAGTGCCCCCTAAAAGTTCTTACCCCATCTATAGCAAATCAAAAAACTGCCAAGATCATCTGTGCAAATGGCCTCCAATTGCTAATAATTTCCAATCCAGGAATCTCAACTTCAGGAGCAGCTCTAGCGGTAAAGACAGGGAATTCCTCAGATCCTAAAGAATTCCCCGGATTAGCACATCTAACAGAACACTGCGTCTTTTTAGGAAATGAAAAATATCCAAATAGTGATGGTTTTTCTCATTTTTTAAGTAATAATAACGGGACGTACAATGCTTATACAAGCTCCTATACAACAAGTTATCTATTCTCTATAAAGAACTCAGCATTTTCTGAAGCTATCGAACAATTTGTGCACTTATTTATTCAACCTCTTTTCGATCAGGACGACATTGACAGAGAGAAAAATGCGGTACACCAAGAATTCGCTATGCATCCGAATAAAGATCTTCGTCGTGTACATCGTATTCAACAGCTTATTGCCCCTAAAGGACACCCTATCCAAAGATTTGGATGCGGGAATGCCTCTACTTTAGCACAAGTAAGATCCCAGGATATGCACGCGTGGTTTGATCAACATTATCATCCTGAAAATATGATTGCTGTTGTCCATACAACAGAACCAATAGAAAAAGCTGTAAAAGTTTTCCCAAAAATCTTTTCTAAGATTCCTTCTAAGAAAAATAGTCTTCATAAAAAAGCGTTCTCTCCCTCTGAAGAGGATTTCTCATCGGGGAAACTTTATATTAATTCCGCTGTAGAGCCTACAGCAAGTATAAAGATTTACTGGCATCTCTATAACACATCTCAAGCTCCTCTCGGTTGTTATGCAGCCCTTGCTTATGTGTTAAATCACGAAGCAACAGACAGTCTCGTCTCTTTATTAAAAGAAGAAAAACTTATTACAGAGTTTGATTCTGGATTTTATAAAACTTCAGAAAGCACAGGAAATTTCACTATCTATTATCAGCTGACTGAAAAAGGAGAGAGGGAATACTCAAAGGTATTACTTCATACCTTTAAATACCTACATCAAATCCAAAAACAAGGAATTCCTGAATATTGTTTGAAAGACATTTCTACAATCAACGCCCTAGAATATTGTTACAGTTCAAAAACAGAGCTCTTTAGAACTCTCCAAGGACAAATCTCAGATCTTATAGATGAGGATTTAACTACCTACCCATATCAGTCACTCGTTTATCCACAATACTCTTTCGAAGAAGAACAAGATATCCTGACGATTCTTTCTGATCCCTATCAAGCCCGTTATGTGTTATCAACAAAAAATCCTGAAAATTGGCAAGATGCAACAAAGCATTATGACAGCATTTTTAAAATGGATTATTATGAAAAATCTCTACCAGATTTGGAATCTTATAAACAGGCGTCTGTACAAGAGCGCATGGCTCTACCTCAACCAAACATCTATATTCCGAAAAATATTGAAGTTTCAGACGCACCTAAAATAGACAACAAGGAATTCCCTTTCAAACCTCAGCTAGCCTATGAAGATCTCGGTCTTACCTTCTACTATTGTGAAGATCATTTCTATACAATGCCCAAGCTTACTATAAATTTGCGGATGCGTTCTCCTAATATCTCTAGGAAGGATATCCGTTCATTAATAGCTACAGATCTATGTTCCTTAGCAATTAATGAAAATCTCCTTAAGCAATACTATCTAGCAGCTCAAGCCGGTCTTTTCTTCTCCACCTCTTTACGTGGAGATGGGTTGAATTTAGAAATCACTGGATATAATGCAACAGCACCTATCCTCTTGAAATCTATTTTATCTTCACTAAAACCCTCTATAAATCAAGAGAGATTCGATATACATAAGCAACAGCTTATAGAAACCTATCAAAGAAAAATCTCAGAATGCCCTATACGAGCAGGTATGGATAGGCTTTGGTCTTATACCCTAAACGATGTCTACTCCTATCATGATAAATTGACTGCACTACAAACTATGGATTTTGAAGAAGTAGAAAACTTTTCAAAAATCATGTTCGATCAACTGCATGTTGAGGCTATGGCTCTTGGACCTCCCTCAAAGAAGCAAGAACAAGAATTAGTAACCATTGTTCAAGATTTCGTCTCCTCCTACCCTAAGTATAAAGCAGATTCTTTCTATTATCAAAGACAAGACAAAGAAATCTCGAATATAAAAATAGATTACCCTCTATCTGGGAATGCTATGCTATTAGTTCTTCAGGATAAACACTCCTCTTCTGTTGAGCATATTGTTGCAACAGAAATGATGTTTAAATGGTTACACCACATAGCCTTTGCTCATTTGCGAACAGAACAACAATTAGGTTATGTCATAGGGGCGTGTTATCACGAACCTTTATTGTGTCCTTCAGGTCTATTTTATATCCGTTCTAATGCCTACACACCTCAAGAGCTGGTAATAAAAACAAAAACATTCATTGAAGCAGTTGCTATATCTCCAGAGAAATTTGGAATGTCTAAGCAGTATTTTTCTGATTTAAAAGACGCTTATATAAAAAATATCACTGATCCCACATATTCCTTAGAGTCCATGGGATCAGCTTTATTTTCCTTGGCCTTTGAAAAAGCTTCTGTACAATTCTCGCTTCCTAATGAAAAGATTATTGCCGCTAAAGCTATGGATTACGCGACCTTCAAAACTTATTGCCAAGAATTTCTCAATCAAAAACTAGGATCAGAAATTCCAGTATATATTCATGGGAAAGACCGTTAGGTTTTTCCTATCTAAAGAAACAATAAATGAATTCAGGGATATCTCTGAGAAACCAAAATGTCATTAGAGATATTATCGATGGTCCTAAAGCAAATAAGAATAACCATCCTAAAGATAATGATGAAGATGGAAATGACGGCCTTAAGATGAGATAGCCCACGATATTTGGCATATTCGAAATAATTGTAAGCCCTCCTGCAGACATACATCCAGCTATAACAAGATAAAGGAAACAATCTGTAGCTACAGGAAGGTTATGAACGAGATAATTCACCAAAGCATTATCTAAGAATATAGATAGGGTATATGAAGTAATCATATAGCCAAAATCTGACATTCTATGCATCAGCTCTAAAACCCACCATTCTTGAAGTTCTCCAAAAATCACAAGACCCGCATAAAACAGCCCTACAAAACAAACTTTCGAAATATTGATCGCATGCTGATAGAAAATAGTAAATTTCTGAAATCCTAAATAAAATATTAAAATAGCGGCCATTAATAATGGTACAGATCTAGCTAAGATTACAGAGCCAACAAGAACAATATGAACAAAAATAATCCATTTCGGGACTCGTTCATTCATCATAGAAGGATTGGTTACTACCTTAGGGAAGTGATTAAATTCCTTTCTAAAAATAAGATAGTAAATAGTTGTCGATAATAAGATGGAAATTACAGATTTCCAACAGAAATACTTTAAAATAAAACTATTTCCCCATTTCACTGAGGGCAAAATAATAAATAGAGCTCTAGAGGATAGTGCTGATGTTAATCCTCCCATAGAAATATTAGAAAATAGCAATCCCATCGTTGCGTAAGCAAAACGCGGAGATGGAGAAAATTTATAAAAGTTCCTAACGAGCAACGTCGCAGCAATAATCATAGCCCCTGTTTCTTTAAGAAGCACTGCAGATAGTGGTGAGGCTATCATCAGAGTCCACCACCAACATCGCGGAGACTGTCGACCTATTTTTGCAATATTTGAAAAAATACGTTCTGAGAAATAGACAATAGGTCGAGATTCAAGAAGAATGAGCATAATAACAATAAAGAGAGAGAATACATAATTCCTGCTATTGAAATAACTCATAGTCACTCTATAGCCCTCAGAATAGAGAAACCATAGAAACAGAGGAGCTGCCCAGAGAACGAAAACTAGCTCTACCCTACTTATCAACCGATAGAATTCACTTAGCCAAAGATATTTCTTCCATCTTTCAGGAAATACCATTTTCTTATGCTGATATAATTGACACTGACTGAACAGCCAAGGCGTAAGAAACGTATGTAATATCGAAAAGAAAAAAAGTAGAGCCGCCCCTGTCTTCAAGGATGAAGAATACTGAGGTAAAATCATAAACAACCTAGGAGACGCCAATTCTTATAATTAGCCATAGTGATATTTTGAGTAAAAATAAAGACTCAAAAACCTTTTCGTGAAAGTAGGGTGAACAATTGAGAATTTTCTCTCTGTTAAAAATAGAATGTAGGAAAGAAATTGTAAAAAATTTTTTATTTCTATAAGTAAAAGAAAGAGATGAGGGTCTAACTATGTCGCATACAATTACATTACTGACTACTGACAACAATACTGACGAGATTAAAAAAGCTCTTCAACGAATTACTTCTGCGTCTTCGTGTGTTCTTAAGTCTTCACCTGAGCAGGAAAACGCTGATCAGCCATATGAAGTTTGCCAAGCTGAAAGTGCCCTTTCTGTAGAAGCAAGTAAGATAGCTTCTGTTGCCGAAGGCACGCTATTATCTTGTTGTTGTAAATAAATTATTTGGATCCAGAAACCATTCACAGCTATGTTTGCTCAGGCTATTTACAAGCAAACCGTGACTATCTTGAATAGTAGTGTGAATAGCTTTAGCTACAGAAGGATCTGTTTCCATTTCTCTGGGATAGCTTACAAATAAAGTTGCCCCAGCTCCAGACATATTGACATGAGCATGAAAAGGACTCCACATCCTTTTTAGCATTTGTTTTTTCTCTTCAAGATCCTTACGAAAACGAAATACGGATTTCTCTAAATCATTTTCTCTCGTGTATAAAGCTATATCTTCTTTCCTATGAGAAAAATCATCGGGATGCACATAAGAAAAAGCGTCTTTAGTAAGCACTCCTTTATCAGAAAAATATAGTACATATCTCTCTTCACAATTGTAATCTTCATAGGGGAGAATCTCTTCACCACAACTTATGCCTATGGCAGATCCTGATGAAAAAAATAAAGGTACATCCATACCTATCTTTTTCCCCAATTCTTGAAGTACTTCGTTGGATAATTTTGTCTGAAAATGCTTATTTAAAGCATAAAGTGCTGTTGCAGCATTGCTGCTACCACCACCTATACCAGCTCCTATAGGAATACGCTTGTGCAATCTCCAAGTTACAGGATCATTTACCTGAGTGTAGTCTCTAAAAGTCTGAAGACTTTTCCATATAAGGTTCTGTGGAGCACTTAATTCTGGTAGATTGCAAATAAGAGTATCTTCGTTGCTACTCTCTAAATACAGATTATCTCCGAAATCAATAATTTGATACTGCGTGGTCATCTCATGGAAACCATGAGAAGTCTTTCCGTGAAGCTTTAAAAAAAGATTTAGCTTTGCTGGAGAAAAAAGATCCATAAAACTGCTTTTTTATAGGTGAGAAGTATTCTCCCCTCACCTTAAATGCCTAGTTTGATTCTTCAGCAGCTATCTCTTCTTGAGCTGGCTGTTGATTAAGAACGGTGATATATGAACTTTCAGAAGACACTTCAACAAATAAAGTCGCGGTAACATCTTCTTTAAGTTTCAAAGGCACACTTTTTTTCCCGAGATTCTTAATTGCGTAATGAGAATGTGGGAAATTCTTACGTGTAAGGATAATATTTTTCTTAGCTGCCTCATCAATAATATCACTAATTGTGACAGAACCATACATGTTGTTATCTGGGTCTACACGAACCTGAAACTCAAGAATAACATTTCTGAGGGCTTCTGCTAATTTCTCAGACTCTGCTCTATCTTCTGCAGCACGTAATAGCCGTTCTTCTTTTAGCTTCGCCTGCAATCGTAAAGTGCCTGCTCCGGCTATAACAGCCTTTCTTTGAGGCATAAGATAGTTACGGATATATCCAGGACGTGCAGTTACGATATCGCCACTACGGCCTAAACCATCAACATCCTCGAGTAAAAGTAGTTGTTGTTTCATATTGTCTCTCTTCCTCTAAATTAATCTTCTGCTACAAAAGGTAGTAACCCTATATGACGCGCTCTCTTAATGGCTAGGGTAAGTGTACCTTGGAAGCGGGAAGAGACACCTGTAATTCTTCTAGGTAAGATCTTACCTCTTTCCGTAATGAATTTTTTTAAAGTTTCCGTATCTTTATAATCGATTGTTTTCCAACCTGCGGAAACAAAAGGGCATTTTTTATTAAAACGCTTCCTTCTGTGTTCATTATTATGAACAGGCTTATTCATGTTTTTCTCCTTAAAAAATTATTCTGGTAACGATGCGAACTCTAACACTTCTTTAACCGCATCAGTTTTAAGGGTTAAAAATCTGAGAAGATCTTCATTAAGATGATATTCTTTCCATAATTCGGCTATTACTCCGGGAACTACTGTAAAATAGATAAGATAGTAGTAACCTTCTCTGGCTCCACGAATAGTATATGCCAATTTTTTGCGTCCTTGATCATGAATTTTTAGAATTTCACCACCATAATTTGTGATACCTGAAGTTACCTTCTCCAAAGCTTTGCGTCTAGCTTCCTCACTCAGAGTAACGCTAAATACATACGCCCCTTCGTAAAGTTGGGCTCTTTTTTCTTTCATTAAAAACTCCTAAACATAGCTAGAGTAGTTTATTTCCCTAAGATATCCTAGTCTATAAAAATTACTTATAGGATCCCTTAGGCAGTTTGAGTCCCAGAACACCATTGAGAAAATAACGCACTGGCCTCGATAAATAAAGATTGTATTCCAATCTGTTCTTCTTCAGTAAACTTTCCGAGAACGAAGTCTGACAACTCTATATCTTCTCTTTGAGGTCGACCTACACCTAAACGCATTTGCCAGTAATCATTCGACCCTAAGCTTTGCGTGATACTTTTTATACCCTTGTGACCGCCGCCGCCGGCATTCTGTCGGAGACGCACATTACCGAAAGGTTGATTCACATCATCAGCGAGAACTAAAATACGGTCCGTGGCAACATTATAATATTCCTTAACCACTGAAACAGCCTTGCCACTTAGGTTAACATAAGTCTTAGGCTTAATAAAAACCATGGGGCCTTGAGGCGATTCCACTTTGGCAATATCAGAAAATAACTTATGAGCTTCTTTAAATTGAGCTCCAGAAAATCCTTGAAGCAGCCTGTCAATAAAGAGGAACCCTATATTATGCCGCGTCCATGTATATTGACGCCCCGGATTCCCTATAGCAACAATCAGCATCGTCATAATTAAAATTATCTTCTAGATACTGTTACAACAACTTCCTTCAAAGAAGTAACCGGACGAAGTCCTGCGGGGATATTGATATCAGCCAATTTCTTTGTCTGAGACAATCCCAATGACCGGACATCCAATTCTAAGTAAGGTACAATATCTTTAGGTTTACACACGACGCGTAAAGCACGGATAACTTGTCTTAAGGACCCACCTAATTTAACGCCGACACAATCCACAGCATTAATACAGCGAATTGGAATATTTAATTTCACATCACGATCTTCTATAAGTTCTTCAAAATCTAAGTGAATTACTCTGTATGAGGTAACTTGATATTGAATATCTTTAACCAGGGCCTTAATCGTACGGCCTTCGTAAGACAAAGAAAAAATTGTAGAAGATAGCGCACCGCTTTCTAGACCAGATAAAAATTTACCAAATACGTGAGCGTCAACAACGATATTAGCTAAGCTCTTTCCGCCTGAATAAATAACAGCAGGGATTCCTCCTGTTTGACGAATTTTTTTAAGCAAAGATTTTTTATCAGTCTCGCGACTTGTAACTACGAGCTCCATAATGTGCTATTCTCCATAATCTTGAGCTAAAAGAACCCTCAGCCAAACACTGACTCCTAGAGCTAAAATGTGTTTTACTAGGGACCGTCGACTGTCATGTCTAGAACATATATCTGAACAGTTTTCGAGGCAAAATTATAGCTCTATCTCGGAAAAAGTCAATCTTTTCCCTAAAATGAGATTTTCCTTAACAAAACAGCAAAAAATAACGTGGATAGTCAAAAAAAGAAATAACAAGAAACCTTGGGGTGAAAGGATTCGAACCTCCGATGCACGGTACCAAAAACCGCTGCCTTACCGCTTGGCTACACCCCAACATCAGGCTACAGTTTATCTAATCTTCAGTTTTTGAAAATAGGAAAATTACAAAGTCATTAAGAATTTTACCATAACGTCAAACTATTGCGTCAAAAAATAGGCCTTTTCGTCTTGTGATTTTTGTTCTTTGCTTGGTATGACGCATAGATAAGCTGTGAAAAGAGAAAGTCATGAAAATCATACAAGCTACAGTCGAGTTTGCTCCTTTTATTAAAGCTGGTGGTTTAGGTGATGCTGTTTATGGTTTATCAAAAGCATTATCTGTAAATCATGATATTGAAATATTACTTCCTTTTTTTCCTCTCATTACTCCCTCTTTCTCCTCTCAAGTAATTGATGAGAAAGTTTTTTCTTATGAATTTTTAGGAAGACAGAGCGCCTCTTCTATTTCCTATTCCTATGAAGGAATGATTCTTACAATAATTAAATTGGATTCTCAATTAGATCTTTTCTCAACATCGACTATTTATACTGAGGACGATACATTACGTTTCAGCGCTTTTTCGGCTGCGACAGCAGCCTATATTCAAAAATTAGAGCGTGTTGACATCGTACATATGCATGATTGGCATATGGGACTCTTAGCAGGACTTTTAAAAGAACCCAATCTCCCACATTATCCAAAAAGAATTTTTACAATTCACAACTTTAGTTATCGGGGTTATTGCAGTACACAATTACTAGGAGCATCTGGAATCAGTGATTTCGGGTTGAGTAACTATCAATTATATAGAGACCCACAAATAAGTGTGTTACTCAAAGGTGCTCTATATTGTTCTGATTATATTACAACTGTGTCCCCCACATACGCTCAGGATATGCTTAATGATTATTCCGATTATGAAATGCACGATGCTTTGATGGCTAAACGTCATGTTTTCTGTGGGATTTTAAATGGTATAGATGAAGATATCTGGAATCCCGAAACAGACTCTTCTTTGGCTGTGAATTATAGTAAGGATTTACTTGAGACCCCTGACATCTTATTCACAAAGAAAGAAGAAAATAAAACAACATTATATGAAAAATTAGGACTCTCTTCTGAATATTCTCCTCTGATGTGTGTAATCTCCCGTATCGTAGAACAAAAAGGTCCTGAATTTATGAAAGCTGCTATTCTTCATGCTATGGAAAATAGCTACTCCTTAATTATCTTAGGAACATGTTATGATGAAGAAATTCAACGCCAATTTACAAATCTACAAGAATCGTTAACAACTTCTCCAAATATTCGAATTATCTTAGATTACAATGATCCTCTAGCCCGATTAGTTTACGGGGCTGCAGATATGATCTGCATTCCATCCCATTTCGAACCTTGTGGTCTCACTCAACTCATTGGAATGCGTTACGGAACAGTACCCTTAGCTAGATCTACTGGAGGTCTTGCTGATACTGTTGTTACAGGAATTAACGGTTTTACCTTTTCTCAGACAGATAATTTTAACGACTTTCTTCGCATGCTAACTCTAGCAGTCACTACCTACAGACACGAACCAGACGTATGGTTTCAAATTGTAGAAGAAGGTATGTTGCGGTCTTCAGGACTAACAACAATGGGTATGCATTATTTGGGAATCTATAATTCTCTATTATGATCTTTAGATTTTCCTCTTTGTAATACATGATTTTTATTCACCCAGAAGTACTCAACTCCTGAACATACAGAATAAATAGCAACAATAGAACCTACTACCGAAGCGAATAATTCCAAATCACTTTCAGAAATCATTCCTAGTGAGTGAGGAATCATAGCAAGTAAAATCAATAAAAAGCTTATACCTTGTAAAATAGCTTTTAACTTCCCGCTCGCTCTAGCTGCAAGGACAACTCCTCGAAAAGCACACACTGTGCGTAATGTACTAATTACAGAATCTCTAGCTAAAAATATGAAAACAAGAATTAAAGGAAGATTCACAGGGGGCTGAGTGAACGTTAGATAGAGAGAAATTCTATAAATACTATCTGCCATCGGATCAAGAAGCTTTCCTAAATCTGTGACTTGAGAAAATTTCCTAGCTATATAGCCATCAATAGCATCTGTAAGCTCTGAGAGCCCTAAAAGAGCGAGTAAAACATATGGAAGAACTACAGGAGTAATTCCGAGCCACTTTCCTTTAAGATAGAGTAGCATGAAAATTGGCGTTATAAATAGCCGGGAAAAAGTTAGATAATTAGGCAGTCCCACCCCATACCTCTATCAAAAAATTACTTAAACCGGAACTTCAGCACTAAACGAATGCCTAAAAAACAAATTAAATAGATAAGAATTAGAGCGCAAGTACCGAATGTTATAATGATGAAAAAACTATTTTTTGAAGACCGTATTTTTTCTATAGTATGCTCCCTAGTTCTTCTCTTAGTATTGTTTGTTTTTATTTGTAGTGGTATCTTTGCCTTTATTCCTAGAAAAAATCTATATTTCAGATGTCGTCTGATATTTGAATAAACAGATTGTTTCAGACCTTATTTTTTATCGGAGTTTTATCATGTCACAACCTCTTACTTTACAAGCTATGATTGCTAAAATTTTGCAGTTCTGGAGCGAGCAGGGGTGTGTGATTCATCAAGGTTATGATTTAGAAGTAGGTGCGGGGACATTTAATCCAGCAACTTTTCTACGCGCTTTAGGACCTGAGCCC
This sequence comes from Chlamydia sp. 16-02, assembly GCF_042235055.1. Lineage (NCBI taxonomy): Bacteria > Pseudomonadati > Chlamydiota > Chlamydiia > Chlamydiales > Chlamydiaceae > Chlamydia > Chlamydia sp. 16-02. Next base: position 901,322 of record NZ_CP114172.1, on the reverse strand, counting down.
TATAAAACTGCATACGTGGAGCCCTCAAGACGCCCTCAAGACGGTCGCTATGGCATGCATCCTAACCGCCTACAGAACTACCATCAACTTCAAGTCATTCTTAAACCTGTCCCCACAGACTTTCTCTCTTTGTATAAAGAGTCTTTGCAAATTATTGGTTTGGATCTTCGCGAACATGATATTCGTTTTGTTCATGATGATTGGGAAAATCCTACGATTGGTGCGTGGGGTTTAGGTTGGGAAGTATGGCTAAATGGCATGGAGATTACCCAGTTAACCTATTTCCAAGCTATAGGAAGTAAGCCTCTCGATACAATTAGCGGTGAGATTACGTATGGTATCGAGAGAATCGCTATGTATTTACAAAAGAAAAATTCTATTTTTGATGTATTATGGAATGATGAGCTCACCTATGGGGATATTACTCAAGCTTCTGAAAAAGCATGGAGTGAATATAATTTCGATGTCGCTAATACACAAATGTGGCTAAAACACTTTGAAGATTTTGCTCAAGAAGCACTCGCCACTTTAGATCAAGGTCTACCAGCTCCTGCTTATGACTTTGTCATCAAAGCATCCCATGCTTTTAATATTCTTGATGCTCGAGGTGTAATTTCTGTTACAGAACGTACACGTTACATTACTAGAATTCGTCAATTAGCCCGTGCTGTTGCGGATGGTTATGTAGATTGGCGAGCTGCTTTAAATTACCCATTGTTGCACAAGTGGGCGGCTCATAAAGATATAGCCCCACAAACTCTTCCCTGCCCTAAAATTGCAAAAGCAGAAAATCTTTTATTAGAAATTGGTTCTGAAGAATTGCCAGCAACCTTTGTTCCCATTGGGATTCAACAGTTAGAATCTTTAGCAAAGAAGCTTTTGTCTGATTATAATATTGGTTATGAAAATCTGGAGGTCTTAGGATCTCCAAGAAGACTTGCTCTACTAGTTTATAAATTAGAACCCACAGCTGTGCAAAAGGCTGTTGAGAAAAAAGGGCCTGCAATCTCTTCATTATTTAGTGATTCCGGAGAGGTTACTCTACAGGGAGAACAATTTTTTGCTTCTCATAATATGCCTATCCGTCATTACGATGATCTCTCTCAATACTCTCTATTCGAAATTCGCGAAATTAATTCTGTAAATTATCTATTCCTTCTACATCCTGAAGAGCATAAAGATACTGCAACAATCTTAGCTAATGAATTACCAAAACTCATTCATTCTATGAAATTCCCTAAGAAGATGGTCTATGATGATAGTGGTGTAGAATACGCACGACCTATCCGCTGGATAGTATCCCTATATGGAACATCTATTCTTCCTTTCTCTTTTGGGAAAGTAGCAGCTTCAGATACCTCTTGTGGTCATCGACAACTAGATCCCAGGAAAGTTCCTATTCCTTCTTGTGAACGTTATATTGATACTTTACGTGATGCTTGTGTAATAGTTTCGCATAAAGAACGGCGAGAAATTATCGAACAGGGATTAAAATCACATAGTTCTGACAATATTTCTCCGATTGCGAATCCTCGTTTACTTGAAGAAACAGTTTTCCTTACCGAACATCCTTTTGTTACGTGCGCGCAGTTTGATCAAAAGTTCTGTGCACTACCTAAGGAATTGTTAATCGCTGAAATGGTAAATCATCAAAAATATTTTCCTACACAAAATGCTTCGGGAGAGATTACTAATCAGTTTATTTTAGTATGCGATAATTGTCCTAACGACATTATCATTGAGGGAAATGAAAAAGCCCTAACTCCTCGCCTTACCGATGGAGATTTTCTTTTTGCTCAGGATCTGAAAACGTCATTAGCTACCTTTGTGGACAAGCTAAAAGCTGTTACCTACTTTGAAGCTCTCGGTTCTCTTTACAATAAAGTAGAAAGACTAAAAGCGCATAAAGAAATTGTTTACCCACTTATGCCTTTATCTTCTCAAGAAGATATAACAACAGCGATAGAGTTTTGTAAAGCAGACCTAGTCTCCGCTGTTGTTAATGAATTTGCAGAATTACAAGGAATCATGGGAGAATATTATCTAAAGCATGCCGGGCTGTCCTATGCAGCTGCAATAGCAGTGGGAGAACATTTACGTCATATTACTGATGGTCAAACAATCTCCACTACAGGAACGTTATTAAGCATAATAGATCGTTTTGATAATTTACTTTCTTGTTTTATCTTAGACCTACGGCCTACTTCATCTCACGATCCTTATGCTTTGCGTCGTCAATCTTTAGAGATTCTTACATTATTATATGCTTCAGAAGCATCTTTAAATCTCGAGAGTCTCTTACATCATTTAGCAGATAACTTCCCATCCACTATTCAAGGATCCACCTGGGATAAACCTGCGATTATCCATGATATCTTGGCATTCATCTGGGGAAGATTAAAAACCTTCATGGCTTCTTTAGGATTTAGCAAAGATGAAATTGCTACTGTATTTTCTGATACTTCTGAGAAGAATCCTGTAGAGATCATAAAATCAGCAAAAGCAATTCAGAGTATAAAAAATAGTCAAAGAACTGTTCTTGAAAAAATCACAACAACCCATAACCGTTTGAAAAAAATCTTAGCCTCTTTGAAATTCTCTATAAGCACGCATACACCGGCTCAACTTGAGATGCAAGAATCTCGACTTAAAGCAGCCCTCGATCACTTTGACGCGTCTATAAAAATAAAGGATAGTAAAAAAGACTACTTCCTAAGTCTTGGAGAACTTACTGATAGCATCAATACATTCTTAAATGAAGTACATGTTACTAGTGGAGATGAAGCGTTGAAAAACTTACGTATTCATCTATTGCTAATCGCTATGGAAAAATTTTCTTCTTATCATTGGGAGGCACTAAAAATATAAAACTATCTCTAGACATAAAAAAGTGGCTCTATAGATTTTTATCTACGGCCACTTTTCTCACTTTCGTCATTTCGATACATAATCTTAAAGATTAAGTTGAGTGATATCTAGAAGTGTTTCCTGATCTCCATCAACTACGATAGTCACCATGAGGATTCCAGAATTCTCAGGAAATTCCGAACTAGGGAATTTGCTCTTGAAATCTTCAAGTTTTGAAGAATCTTCTACATCACTATCCTCAGGTTGCAAAACGACTATAGTTGCCATACCTTCTAATGAGAAGCCAAAGAAATCACCAAGATCCAACCCATTCTGAATAAGTTCATCCAACACTTGTTTGTGAGTATCGCTCATCAAAACGATAATTAAAGGAATATCTTCTTGTTGGGCGTGTGTTAAAGCTTCGTCATAGTTTTGGAAAACATGAGAAGCAGAACTTTCTAAAATTACAGGACAACTTGTTTCTTCAGTAGCTTGAATAAGCTGACATGGTAGTAACAAACATGATAATAAAGCTAATAAGATACGCATAAAACTACTTTTCCTAATTAAAATGCCCGCTACGATATCACGAAACATAGAAAAAAGATATCCCGATTTTAGAACTGAAATGTCGGGATACCGGTAGAAAAAGAGTTATTTTATTACTAACGCACAGAGATAATAGGTTTTATAGAATTTTCCAAAGGCACTTCGATGGGTGCAATATCCATAATTTTTTCATCATTATCAGTGACAGAAATAGTCACTAGGTAGGTTCCTTTGAGATGTTCAACTTCTGAAAATTGCTTTTTAAATTCTGCAATCTCAGCAAGCATTGGATCAGGAACCGGTGGATAGATTAATAAATTAATACCAGTAGGGCTCAGTACAGCAAACTTTGCGTATTTACTGAGAACAGATTCTTCCATATTTATAGCCATGGTGTATAACGGTTGAAACGCTATTGTTTTTTCATCGCTATATAGGACAATCATAGTATTTTTACCTTCTTGTCTTATCGACATTAGGCAATCATTGTAAGAATAAAATATAGAAGGGTGCTTCATTGAAAGGTCTTCGACTTGCTGGTCGCTTTCCTCTTCTTTCAATGATGTGGAAGTTTCTCCTCCAATGGCTGGCAGGGCTAACAACAGTGAGAGTATAGATAACAAGATGTGCATAAGGCACCTCCATTGCTAGTTTTTTGGAAACATTGGAGGGAAGGATATCAAAGCCTTAGTTTTAAGGATAGTGCATTCTAATTTTAAAATAGTAATAATTTAGATTATCTAATTAAAGTAAATAGAGACCAATCACATGTTATTAATTATCAGGAGCATAGAACGCCATGCCCTGATAATTCTAGAACATAGAAATTTACGATTTTGAATCTACGGAAATTGGAGTGGGGACATTAAGAACTCTCTGCACTCTATCGTGACCTTTAGTATCTATAGTAACAAGGATTATACAAGGCTCTTGAAGGTCTAATTCCCAAAAATGATCCTGAAAATCAGCCATATATAAGACCATGGGATCCATTTTGGGATAAAAATCCTGAGGGCTAATCAAGCCCGGTTGCATAACCACAATATTACATACATTAGATAAATCAGTGGGGAAACAAAGATTCTTTTCAGTGATATCTGTCCAGACTTTTTTGGAAGTCGGATTAAAGTAAACGAATATACAGCATTTACCGCTGTCTCTAGCGTTTCCTAAAGCTTCAGGATATGAATAGTATACTCTTTGGCCATTAGAAAGCTCCACGTACTGTGGGGGAGAGAATTTATCAGAAATAGTATCTTCCTGACCTCTTAAAGGCGACTCTTTACCCCAAGTAGGTAGAGATGCTAATACAAAAAGAACAAAGCAACAAAAACGCATAAACCTATTCCCCGCTTATCAAAATTCACAAAACATACCGCACGAGGATTTCTAATCAATGACCAGCCTCTCCGATATTGCGCAAGCAAAGATAAAATAACGGGGATATAAAATCACTACTTGTAAAAATAATATTACAAAATACGAGAAGAGACTCTAAATTGTACTATTTCTTGCTATCAACGTCTCTAGTTCTAAAGCCTGTTGATTTTGCCATTCTTGAAGCAAAACAGAAGCTCCATAACCAAAGCCGGCAGCTTTAGCAAGCTCGCCAGCGCGGCCAGCTAAGGAACCACAACGCGCAGCCGCTAACCCCATAGCTTCTGAGACAATAATGCCTCGTGTGTGATTTGATTCTGTTATCATGCCTCCAAAGCACAGGGCCCAGGCAAGTATGGGCAAAAGAAACTTGAAAGCTCTCATAAAAACCAACAAATTAATAAATTAACAAGGTAATATTTTATATTAAACTTATTAATTTTTCAATCTTTACAAAGAGTTAATAATTCTTGTCGTTGATATAAATATCTTAGATGAACCCGTATAACTAACACTCCTGAGGATCTAGGAGGGTCACTATAATCCTGTCTTTCCGTAAACGGACATAATCTTCAAGGATAGAAAGTTTTTGTTCCTGAGAATTTTTTGACTGCCCTGATAGAGGATGCCGTTGTTCCCTCCATTGACGATCTGCTAGCTTTTGTAAAGATTGTACAAATACAGTCTCAAGACAATCGGTATTCATGCGTCGTTTTATTAGAAGCTCTATAATTACTTTATCTTCTAACAATGATAAAGCTTCATCAAAAGGAAGGTTACTATGATGTTTTTCGTAATATTCAATCAGATGGGAAAATAACTTCCTACATTCAGAATGTTTGAAATCCATGGCTGTGAAATAATTTTTTGCCGTGTGAGGAATGCTAATGTTATGGGTTTTACAAAATAGCATGCATCGCAAAACATCGGTTTCAATAATTATATCGGAATGGATTTTTGGTAGTTTCTCTTTATTAGCTATGGGAGTTTTAACGGGTGTAATTCCTGATTCTAATTTTGCTAAGGAAAATACCATACTTTCCGGAATCATCATCAAAGAAGCTAATTGCTTAAGATGTTCATATACGACAATAGGATTCCCCCATTTTTTAATTTTCGTAATGCTCTCTTCGATTACCAAGGCTTTTTCTCTTGGGGAAAAATTGGGATAAAGACGAATTTTTTCACTAACAAGGAAAGTAAGATAATCCTCACTTTGATCCAACAACTCTCCAAGCAGTCGGGCTCCTTTATGCAGTAGAAAGGAATCAGGATCCTCACCTTTAGGAAGACGACAGACCATAACAGCGATACCTACCGTCTGACACATGTCTCCAACACGAATAGCGGCTTTTATTCCAGCATCATCTCCATCAAAAAGTAAGTAGGCTTTAAGAACACCTAACTTGCTTAATTCTCTTATGTGATCTTCGGTAAAAGAAGTTCCTTGAGCCGCAAGAGTACAGTTAAATCCCGAATCTATCATCTGCAAGCAATCAGCTTGCCCTTCAACTAAAATGACACGTTTTTCTTTTGCTATTCTTCGTCGAGATAAATGCAATCCGAAAAGAGCTCGAGACTTTTTAAAAATAATAGTTTCAGGAGTATTTACATATTTACTCCCTCGTGTATTTTCCAAAAATTTTCTCGATGAAAACCCTATAGTATGTCCTAGAGAATCATGGACAGGGAAAATGATTCTTCGAGAAAATAAAAACCATTTATTGCCTATAAAGCCTGCAGTTTCGAGTTGTTGTTCAGAAATATCTCTTTCCCGCATTGCTTGGATAAATGAGGTTTGCTCTGGAGCATAGCCCAGGTGAAAACGATCTATAGTATCCGGAGAAAATCCTCGACGATATAGATACTGCAAGGCATCTCTACCCTCAGCAAGTTGATATAAGCAAAAACGAAAAAGTTTTTCTGCTTCACTATTAATTTGACGCAATTCATCTTTAGCTCCTGTAGGGAATGGGGATGGCGTATCCTTAATTTTGACAACAAGATCTACATGAAATTTCTTTGATAAAGTGAGAACAGCTTCACTAAATGTATATCCAAGATGATTCATTAAAAAACTAATGGCATCCCCGTGAGCTCCGCAACCAAAACAATGGTAGTAGGCTCCTGTTGGATTAATAATAAAAGAAGGCGTTTTCTCTATGTGAAAAGGGCAACACGCTTTATAGGTGGCTCCGCTTCTTTTTAAATGGAGGTGTTCCGAAAGCACTTCGATAATATCAATGCTGTGTCTAAGATTATCTAAACTTTCTTCTGTATACATAAGTTATAAGCTTGGCTGTTCCTTGGTTATGCCATATTCACTGCTTTAAATGAAAGACGGCTCATTTTATGAATTAGCAATCAATCAAACTCTAGAAGAAACCCATCTTGATCCCGAAGAATAAATATAGTAATCTACCTAGCTAACGCATAGGAAAATTCGGCAAAATCTCTATGGTCTTTTACATGAGTTTGCTAATCTAACCAACAGTTATTGAATTTATGGAATCCAACATTTCTAAGCGTTGTTTTCCACTCGACTAGGTTAATCTCTAGATAATATTTTTTCTCAAAAGAAGAACTATGACATCAAAAAAACCTACACCTATGATGAAGCAATGGCATCAATGTAAGGAGCAAGCTGGGGAGTCTCTCCTTCTCTTTCGCATGGGGGATTTTTATGAGGCTTTCTATGACGATGCGATTTTGCTCTCTCAAAATTTAGATCTCACCCTTACACAAAGGCAAGGAATCCCTATGAGTGGAATTCCTGTATCTACAATAAATGGGTATATAGATCGTTTGGTAAGTAAAGGATTTAAAGTCGCTGTTGCTGAACAGATTGATGAAGCTCACGACAATAAGGGAAAATCCGAACCCTTATCTAGAGAACTACAAAGATTTGTGACCCCAGGAACATTACTTTCCTCTTCCATACTCCCGGAAAAAGCAAATAATTACATTGTCTCTATTAATCGTGTCGGCGCCCTATTTGGATTTTCGTGTCTGGATTTTTCCACAGGATCGTTTTCATTACAAGAATACGACAACATGAAGGATCTCATTGATGAAATCTGTCGTCTAGCTCCTACAGAAATTTTAAGCTGTGATAAATTTTATAAAAAACATTCTGATATTGTAGAGCAAATCCAGCAACATTTAAAGCTTACCTTATCTACCTATTCTGATTGGGCTTTCGAACATCAATTTGCCACACAAAAATTATCCTCTCATTTCAATGTATCATCCCTAGATGGTTTCGGGCTCAAGGGATTGGTTCCTGCTATTAATGCTGCCGGGGCTTTACTTTCCTATCTTCAAGACAAACTACTTTTACCTGTTGAGCATATTTCCGTACCTAAAACACACGGACATCAAAAACACCTTCTCATAGATACTGCGTCTCAGGTAAATCTTGAGCTCTTGACTCCAATTCATGATCCTCAAGGAAAGAGCTCTCTTTTGCATGTTATGGAGCGTACCTGCACTCCGATGGGGGGCAGATTATTACGCAATACCCTAATAAATCCTTTTTATGATCAAAATGAAATTTTACTACGTCAAGATGCTGTAGAGTTTCTCTTGCATCGTTCGGAATTAAGAAAAAATCTAAGATCTTTCCTCTCTCAAGTACGCGATTTAGAACGTTTGATTACGAAGATCACTACCGAATTAGCGGGTCCTAAAGATGTAGGCATGCTTCGCGATTCATTAAATGCGAGTATGCGTATTTGTGAAATACTTGCTCCTTTATCTTTACCAAGATTCTTCCAGAGAAAATTTATACCTGCTATCGGTATAGCTTCCCTTTTAGCATTGCTTTCCGAAGCACTTTTAGGAGAACTGCCCTTAAGACTCTCTGAAGGAAACATTTTCTCCGATGACCATCATCCTGATCTTAAACGCCTACGCTATACTCGCGAGAATTCCAAAGAATGGCTGTGGCAATATCAAGAAACCATTCGCAAGCAAACAGGAGTTAAAAAACTAAAAGTTTGCTATTCTCAAGTTTTAGGCTATTACATAGAGGTAAGCAGTGACTTTGCTCCTCTATTACCTAAAGAATTTATTCGGCGACAATCACGTCTCCATGCTGAGCGGTTTACAACAGAAAAATTACAAGAATTTCAAGATGACATGCTCAATGTCTCTGATAAACTGCAAACGTTAGAAACTCAATTATTCAAAGATTTGTGTTCCCGAATTCTAGAACAACGCGACGCTATTCTTGGTTTATCCCAGGTAATAGCAGATACAGATTATATTCTTTCTCTTTCCGATCTTGCGGCAGAATATGGCTATTGTCGTCCTGTTGTAGATACTAGTGATTCTCTATCTATATCAGGAGGGATTCATCCTGTTGCACAAACTCTATTAGATAGGGGGACTTTTATCCCCAATGATATAAAAATGCATAGCACACGAACCCGGATGATTTTAATCACCGGACCAAATATGGCTGGAAAATCCACATATATCCGACAAATTGCTCTGCTTGTCATCATGGCACAAATGGGCTCATTCATCCCTGCAAGATCAGCGCATATTGGAATGATTGATAAGATCTTCACGCGTATAGGAGCTGGAGATAATTTATCCAAAGGAATGTCAACATTTATGGTAGAAATGGCAGAAACTGCCAATATCCTACACAATGCTACCGATCGTTCTTTGGTCATTCTTGATGAGGTCGGTCGGGGAACGAGTACTTATGACGGTTTGGCAATTGCACAATCTGTTGTAGAATATCTCTTATTCAATGAAGGCAAAAAAGCTAAAACCCTATTTGCAACGCATTATAAAGAATTAACCGATTTAGAAAATCATTGCCCACATGTAGAAAATTTCCATGCAGGCGTGAGAGAAAATGGTGGACAACCTGTATTTTTATATGAAATTCTTAAAGGGCATTCCCAGAAAAGTTTTGGAATACATGTTGCAAAACTTGCTGGCTTTCCTCTTTGTGTGATATCGAGAGCACAACAAATCTTACGTCAATTAGAAGGCCCAGAAGTGACTTCTAAACAAACCCAAGAAAAAGTACAGCAGCTCACGTTATTTTAACTATGCATGTAAAGGATTTTACTCCGAAACTGATTCCCGCATCTCCAGGTGTTTATCTCATGAAAGACAGTTCCGGAGAGGTATTGTATATCGGCAAAGCAAAAAATTTACGCAATCGCATAACAACGTATTTTCAAAAACAAAGGGATTCTAGGGAAAGAATCCCTTTCTTAATGAAGAAAACAACCAATATAGAAACAATTTTAGTCTCTAATGAAACTGAAGCTCTTCTTTTAGAAAATAATTTAATAAAAAAATATCATCCGAAATATAACGTACTTTTAAAAGATGATAAGACTTTTTTCTGTCTAGCGATATCTCTAACACATCCTTGGCCGAAAATAGATGCTATCCGCACCAAGGCAGTTACATCTTCAAAAAAACAGATAATTTTTGGCCCATATGTAAGTGCAGAAGCCTGTCGAACCCTTTTAGAAGTTATCAGTCAATGGTTTCCCCTACGTACTTGTTCTAATCAAGAATTCTCTTCGAGAAAACGTCCTTGCATCCTTTATGAGATGAAACGGTGCTTAGCACCGTGTGTAAATTTATGTTCTCATGAAGAATATGAAGGGACTTTGGAAAAAGCTATACTATTTTTAAAAGGCAGGGTCTCAGAAATCATTCAAGACTTAGAAAAATCCATCGAGAAGGCCTCGAAAGAACAAAAGTTCGAACAAGCAGGAGTCTATTATCGTACGTTAAAGCTTATTCGACAAGCTATGGTAAAACAGTATGTAGAAAAGTTTCATTTTCAAGACCTTGATGCTATTGGTCTGTATAGAAAAAATCGAGAAACAGTCATTACTGTTCTAACAGTACGCTCAGGAAAATTACTTGGAGCTCGTCATTTCCCATTTTCAGAAAATGCTCAGGAAGATACTGATTTGCTTTCCTCTTTTATTTTACAATACTACGCAAATCAACCGCAGACACCTAAAGAAATTCTCACTCCTATTCCTCTAGATATCCCTGATCTTCCATATCTATTAAACAAAGATGCACCTCCACAGTTACGCTCTCCGAAAATAGGTTACGGTAAAGAATTACTGACCTTAGCTAAAAACAATGCTAAAGTACATGCGGAAACGACCATACAATCTTCAAGATTACCCTATGAAGAGATGAAAAAAATTCTAAAATCTCCAGACTATCCTTACCGCATAGAATGCTATGACAATGCTCATTTACAAGGTTCTCATGCTGTTGGGGTGTATATTGTCTACGAAAACGATGCGTTATCTCCAAAAAATTACAGAACATTCTCTATCTCAACTTCTGCGCATAATGACCTAGCAGCTTTCCATGAAGTATTATCCCGTAGATTTAATTCTCTTACTTCTTCTCTTCCCGATATGATTGTGATAGATGGAGGACGTACACAATATTCTCAGGCAAAAAAAACATTAAAAGAACTCAATCTCACAGGAATTCAAGTCGTTTCCATAGCTAAAGAAGCGAGCAACCACAGCAGCTCATTAAGAAACGAAAAATTGTTCTGCGACACTTTTCCTCAAGGGATCCTTTTATCTCCAACATCAAAACTTTTGCAATTTTTTCAAAAACTTCGTGACGAAGCGCATAGATTTGCAATCAGTAAACATCGTAAAAAACGAAATAAAGATCTCTTATCACCTCAAGAGAAAATTCCAGGAATTGGAGAGATAAAGAGAAAACGTTTACTACAAAAATTTAAAAGCTGGAAACAAGTTATGAAAACCTCCCAGGGAGAGCTTGAAACTATCCCTGGGCTAACGAAAAAAGACATTAAACAATTGCTGGCTAAGCAAGCTGAGAAGACAGAGTTTACTGAAGACTGAAAAGAATATTACTCTTCAACTTCTTCCTTTATCTCCTCTAGAAAGTCCTCTGCTGAGGGTAGATCTGCAACACACAATTCTTCTAATTCATCTTCTGATTCTGATTCAGAGCGATCCTTAGGCTGAGTTAATCCCTTAATGATCACATGAACAGAAGCCACATGCAGACCTGTATATTCAGATATTTCAGAAACTATACAGCCCTGAATCTCTTCGGTTTTTTCTGGTATAGAAACACCGTAATCAACGTTTACTTCGACACGAACTTTTACTAGATGATTTTTAGAATCCTGTTCTACGTAGATTCCCTTCATTCTCTCGATATCTCTACCGAATAAAGTATCAATTAAATTCCCCCCCAAAAGAGAAACCCCGTTGATTTTAGCTAAACAATGTAAAATAATTACTTGAATTACACGAGTCTCTATATCACGGCTGAATACAGTCTCCGGAAATTCAATTTCTTTCACATCTAGTTTTAAATTCTGCTTATCCATATTCCTCCTGTGTGCCTATTTCGCTAGCGAGAAATGTACTCTATAGAAATAATAAGCACTAGTGATTAGTCTAATGGTCAAGCGGTTAATATGCTACCCTCAATGCTTCCTATTTCTTTTTTTTTGATTTACATTCTGTTAGGGTTTTTAGCCGCTTACCTGGCTGTTAAAAAAAATCGTAATCCAATTGGTTGGTTTCTCTCGGGTATGTGCTTTGGGTTCTTCGGAATCATCATACTCCTTATCCTCCCGGACCTCCCCCCTAGGAATGGTAATTCTACTCCGTCTTCTGATGATAACGAACCATCCAATAATATTTTTCATTCTATTTTAGAAGATTCTTCTGTTATGTCATCCCCACCTCCTGTTGATCAGGTGCCTAGAGATACAGAAAAATGGTTTTATCTAAATAAGGAGAAACAGAATGTCGGCCCCATGTTTTTAGAGGATCTTCTTCTATTTCTTAGAGATAAAGAAAAACATACTGCGGAAAACACAAATCCTGAGGATATCTGGGTTTGGAAAAAGGGAATGGAAAATTGGGAAAGGGTAAGGAACATCCCAGAACTCAACGAAGCGTTAAAAATTCTTAAATAATCTTAAAAAATCTAACGCATCGTTTCTAGTGGTAGATATATATAGTTCTAGAAATCCTACCAACTTGCTTTGATAACTCCAGGAATCTCTCCCATGGAAGCCATCTCTCTAAAACAAATTCTAGAAATAGCGAATTTTCTTAGATAACCACGAGGACGACCTGTTAACAAGCATCTATTGTGTAAACGAATAGGAGCCGTGTCTCTTCTCATCTTATTCAATGCCACACGTGCATTTTCCTTTTCTTCTTCGCTAGCAGTTAAGCTTTTTGCAATGTTGCGAAGCTCGCTTCTTTTTTTGTAGTTCGCCTCTACTAATCGTCGGCGCTTATTTTCTCTCGCTACTGCTGACTTTTTCGCCATGCGTTCTTACCTAAAACTTATTAAATTATTTTTTACGCGCAGGGCCCGTTTGACGTTGTTTACGATTAGGGTCCTTTTTATTAATAACATAAAGGCGCCCTTTACGACGAACAAGCTTATCTCCTTTTGAAGGATCTGCTTTGATAGATGAACTCACTTTCATGAAAACTATACCCTGATGGCCTCTCTCTAATGGAAAGAAAGACACTCTAAATTATGGAATATCGCTAAAAGGAACTAATTTAATCCCTTTGACACTTTTTGACAACAGCAGACTTAACTAGACGATAAGTTCCATCATCTAAAGCAAGAATCTCTTTAGTTCTCTTGATCTTATTAATCCAATTTTATAAACTTACGGAGAGTTTTTTCTAGTGCACTCATTCAATAGACTAGGAAAGCTTAGAAACCATAGGAAGGTACTGTGAAACGAACTTATCAACCTAGCAAAAGAAAGCGTCGAAATTCTGTGGGCTTCCGCACCCGTATGGCTACAAAAAACGGAAGAAACTTACTAAATCGCCGTCGCCGTCATGGCAGACATAATCTAGTCGACCTATAAAATATTTTGTTTTGTGCATCGATCAACCTTACCCAAATATGCTCGTGTATTGAAGAGAAGGCAATTTCTCTATATCTCGCGAGCGGGGTCTCATTGTCAAGGTAGTCAGGTTATTTTTCACGTTGCTCCGTCTAAATATTCTGGATGTTGCAAGTTAGGAATAACCGTATCAAAAAAGTTTGGCAAAGCAAATAAAAGGAATTATTTTAAACGAATTGTGCGTGAAGCTTTTCGTCAGAAACGTCATTCTCTTCCAGCTTGTCAAATTGTTGTTATACCTAAAAATAAACAACAACCTAATTTTAAAGACCTGCTTCAAGATTTTACTCAACAAATTCCCGAAGCACTCAATAGCAAGCTAGCAAAAAGCAAGCCTATGACTGGTGTCGAATGTAATCCAAAGAATGAGAAATGTGAGACCGCACTTCCTTAGGTGCCGTTTCAAAGGCAACCTCGGCATGCTGTAAAGCGCTTTTCCATTGGTCAGAATCCAAATAAAATTGAGCTATCATCATCTCAATTCTCCAAACATTTTCCTGATCCTGTTGACCGAATTCTGCTAAATAAGATTCTAAAGGAGCAATTACTTGACTTGGATCTTGGCGTATGCCCTCTTGAGATCTCTTCGCTAATTCTTGAAACTCAATCAAAGCAACAGTAAAGTGGGTATGTTTTTCATTTCTAGGATCTTTATTGAGTAACTTACGTTTTATTCTCTGACATTCTTCAGAATCCATTCTTCCGCCTTCAACAAGAAGACGATATTTTTCTGATAAAAAGAAATAATCATCATTACGTACGCCTAATTCCAAGGCTTTTGCCATGAAATCTTTTCGTGCAAGCTCTTCAGAAAGTCGATAATACTTCTGAAGTTCTTCCATAGACAACGTATGAATGATTGGATAGGCGTTACTTATTAAGAAATCACTCTCAACGATATGACATAGACTCTCACCTAAATTTTCTCCTGTTTCATTACCAAAGGAACCGATTTTATAAATCTCTCTTCCTTCATGAGAAAGTAGAAGAAGACAAGGGAACTCGTCAATTTTGAACTTAGTTTTTAGATAAGCATTTTGAGTGCGTAATGTTTCACTCTGTGAAGAATGTCGAGGAAAATCTACTTCTAAACATATGAAATTGCCATTTACCTTTTTCGAAAATTCTGAAGAAGTAAGAACCTCCTTACGAATTTTCATGCACGAACCATTCCAATCGGAACCAGAAAAAAAGATTAACATTGGCAGTTCAGAATCGCGGCTTTTTTTCACAGCCTCGTTATAATCTACATGCCAAACAAGCTTAGAAGAATTGTCATGAACAACGCCATGCAAACTTAGAGGACTTGCACCTAATAGAAACGTTGTTAATATCTTCAGTTGCTTCAAAGAATATTTCTTCATAATCTGTAACAGGATCATGGGCTTCCTCTCCTTCTCCTAGTGAATAGGACGCAACTCGTTCTATTTAGGCGTCACAGAATGCTCTCAGGGCATTCTATCAACCATCCTTGTTGTATAGTCTTTTTTTTATTAAAACGAAATAAAAAACACCACTTAAAAGTTTTGATCTTTTCTACAATCAAACACAATTGTCTATTGGATTAGATAATCATGTATTTCTTAGGAATATTTATGCGTAAAATCCTTAGATTAATTCTTCTTTTAAATAATCTTGTATTATTAATTCCTCTACCGCGTTCCTTAGAAAAACCATGGATTGGGAAACGATCTTATGTTAAAGTCACAAGAAAATATACTCTTCTTTCATATTGAGGCGTTAGTGTAGCACCCTGTCACAAGCTTAAGTCGACGCTCTCATCGGTAAACATCTAGAACCTCTGAGAGTCTATACATGAGACAATCACCTAAAAATAAACAGAAACTTTATTTGTATAATACAGCATCGAGAACGAAAGAGCTTTTTTCTCCTTTAAACGATACTGTGAAATTATATACGTGTGGTCCTACTGTCTATGACTACGCGCATATCGGAAATTTTCGCACGTATGTATTTGAAGATTTATTAAAACGAGCTCTTTTATTCTTTGGATACTCTGTAAAGCACATTATGAATATTACAGATGTAGACGATAAAACTTTGGCAGGAGCTTGTAAGAAAAATGTCTCCTTGGACGTTTACACTGCTCCGTATACACAAGCTTTTTTTGAAGATATTTCCACATTAAACATCCTACCCGCAGATATTTATCCCCATGCCACCCACTTTATTCCTCAAATGATTGAAGCTATTAAAAAGCTTTTAAATGATGGGATTGCTTATGTGGGTCAGGATGGTTCTGTATATTTTTCCATAGGAAAATTTCCAACATACGGCAAGTTATCTCAATTGAAATTACAAGATTTGCAATGTTGCTCTAGAGTAAACTCTGACGAATATGACAAAGAAAATCTTTCTGATTTCGTATTATGGAAAGCATATGATGAAAAGAGAGATGGTCATATTTACTGGGAAAGTCCTTTTGGTAAAGGACGTCCAGGGTGGCACCTTGAATGTTCAATCATGGCTATGGAGCTCTTGGGTGCTTCTATTGATATTCATGCAGGTGGTGTGGATAATATCTTTCCTCATCACGAAAATGAAATCGCTCAATCAGAATCTCTATCGCATGAACCTTTTTCTCGTTATTGGCTCCATTCGGAGCATCTTCTTGTTGATGGGAAAAAAATGTCGAAAAGTTTAGGTAATTTTTTCACATTAAGAAATTTATTGGATCGTGGGTTTTCTGGAGAAGAAATTCGTTATATGCTCTTACAGAGCCATTATAGAATGCAATTAAACTTCACGGAAGAGGGATTACTTGCATGTCGACAAGCACTAAAACGCTTACGTGATTTTATTTCCCGGTTAGAAAATTCCTATCCTGAAAACTCAAAAGTTGCAGAAGATATAAATCAGCAAGGAAAAATATTTTTACACGCATTCTCAGAAGCTATTGCGAATGATTTAAACATAGCGGCAGCTCTTGCAGCTTTATTTGATTTTATCCATCGAATAAACTCAACCATTGATAAAGCAAACTTCACACAAGCTGATGCCAATTATGTTTTAGACATTATGAAGAGAGTCAATACTGTACTTGGTGTGATCCCTTTCTCTGCCGATCTAAAAATCCCTAATGAAGTCATGCAACTTGTCGAGAAACGAGAAATTGCTCGCAAAGAAAAAAATTGGAAGCAGGCAGATATTCTGCGAGATCAGGTTACTTCCTTTGGCTACGTTATTGAGGATGCTAAATCAGGACCCAAAGTAAAAAAACTTTAGTCATTTTCTGATTCTAAACGACGCATAGCTGGAAAATATAAAACATCACGAATGGAGGCCGAATCAGTAAGGATCATCACCAAACGATCAATCCCTATTCCAAATCCTCCTGCAGGGGGAACTCCTTGGCATAAGGCCTCCAAAAATTCCTCATCAATAGGATGATATTCGCTATCGGGATCTAAGGCTTTTTTCTCCATTTGTTTTTCTAAAAGCATTCTTTGACGCAACGGATCATTCAACTCAGAATAGGCATTGCAAAGTTCTTTCCCTAAGCAAAAACTTTCGAAACGCTCTACAAAATCCGCATCTCCGGAACGTAAAGATTTACACAAAGGTGTGGTCTCTACAGGATGATCTGTAATATGGTGAGGAGCTATTAATTTATCACATACCAACTCATCAAATAGCGCCGCGATTAATAAACCTCTTGGTGCCGTTGCATAAGATTCTTCTGGTAATGAAGTACGCTCTTTTAAAATATTGCGTAGTTCATGATCTGCATGAAGATCGACATCTACATCTCCATACGTCTTGATACTATCTTTCATAGTCATACGAATCCAAGGAGCTTTAAAATCAACAGATTGTGGTCCTTGTTTCAAATGAGAGTAGGTTAAAATAGTACTGCCATCATTTAACGCACAGACTAAGTATTCAACAAGATTCTCCACATAGGTCATAACGCTATGATAATCCACGTTAGTTGCGTAGGCCTCAATCATAGTAAATTCAGGATTATGGGTTCTATCAATCCCCTCATTCCTAAATACTTTACCGATTTCATAAATACGTGGGGTTCCTCCAACAAGGATTTTTTTCAAAGAAATCTCAGGAGAGATCCTTAAGAATACTTCTGAATGCAAAGCATTCAAAGTGGTTATAAAAGGTGTGGCTTCAGCACCACCATAAACATTTTGTAATATAGGAGTTTCTACCTCTATAAATCCTTGAGCATCCATATACTGACGGATTAATTTAATAATACGGCTTCTCTTTAAAAAAGTTTGACGTACTTCATCAGAAGAAATCAGGTCTAACCAACGCTTTCTATAGCGAATTTCTTTATCACTTAATCCTGCATGTTTATCGGGAAGAGAAATTAATGCTTTGCATAGCAAAGTGACAGTCTCTACAAGAATAGTGAGTTCTCCGGAGTGCGTGAAAAATAGGTAACCTTCAATCCCTAAAATATCTCCAAGATCTAGTTTCTTCTCTATGAATTTTATCGGAGTAATCTCTGTATCTTTAGTAAGACCATCAACCGAAGAGAAATCTCTGTTGAACATAATTTGGATTTTTTGATCATTATCTAGGATTTGGGCAAAAGCATTCTTCCCCATAGAACGAAAAAGTACCATGCGCCCTGAGACTTTCACCTTAGGAGTCTTCCTATTTGCAGCATCTTCGCTATTCCCAAGAGTCTGTGATGAATATTCTTTTTTGATCTCCTCAACACTAGTTGTTCCTGGAAATTCATAAGGATAAGGATTGATACCTAGGTCAGATATTTCCTGCAGTTTATTACTTCTTTGGAGAAAATCTTCTTGTGTTAGGTATTCAGCTTCTGACATTTTTTCTAAATCCTTTTGCCTATTTCTTATTCTCCAAAGATTGCTCTATTTTCGAAAACATAATTTACAATGCAAGAAATTCGATGCTATCCGAAGAAAGTGGGTATTAAAAGTTCACTGTTAAGATAGAGATTTTCTCAAAAACAATAAAAAAGATGAATGTTTAATTAAGAGAAAAAGAGAACTTCAGAGAGGAAGATCTCCTCTCTAAAATTCTTTAAGAAGAGATTTACTATTTTTTATGCAAAGCGGCTTTGATTTTCTTAACGTAATTCTCACCACCACCATACTCAAATCCCATTCTAGCTTTCTCGGCTCCATTAGCATCAATAAAGATTAATGTTGGGAATCCGTTTACACCGTACTTGGATTTTAAAGTTTGGTTTTGCTGTTTTACATCTGCAGATTGATTATTAGACTGTGGAAAATCCAATTCCACCATATGTAAATTTTCATTAGCATAATTTTGAAATTCAGGAGTATTTAAAATCTGATCCTGCATTTTTATACACCAGATACACCAATCGGAACCTGTGAAAAATAGGCCTATAGGTTTTTTATCTTTCTTCGATTGTACAACAGCATCGGTATAACTTTCCCATTTAACTCCTGAAGTGCTCACTTGTTGAATAGCGGGTTTTCCGGAGTCCTTTTGATAATGAGAACGTCTTTTTGCTGCACAACAAGGCAATGTGAGTAATAAACAGAGAGTTATTAAACTTCCTTGCAACCAACGTTTCATGCAAATCCTCTTAAAAAAATAGTGTAGAATTTTCCCTTATTTACCGTAGTGTATTATCCTGTTGTGCGTAAAAAGCAAGGGGATTTTTACATTCGGGGAACAAAGAGCGTGGATGAATAAACCCTCTATATCTATAGTGAAACCATAGATATCTTTGCTATTTTTATATTCGCATGACACATCCGAATCCCTCAATTCCTTTGATTTTACAAGAAATCATTAATCGTTATTTAGAAGCGTATTATCCATCCTTAGCAAAGCTTATCCCCTTAAATTTTAAGGAAGAAATAAATAGAATTCCTATAAAAACTTCTGCATCTATTAAACCAAAAACTATTGCACAACCTACCATAGTAGATAAAAAATTAGAAAATCCTCTGATCAATCTGCTCCAAAATAATGAGGAACCTCCCTTACCCATTGTTCATGAGCGTATAAAAAAATCTTCATGGGAATGTATTCCTCCTCCTCCAGATTTGTCCAAAGAAGAAATTCTCAAGTTTCGTTACACTACTTTACAAGCACAGTGTATAAAAACACCTTTAGATATCCCATGCGGGATTTTTGTAGACGAAGAAAAAGACGAAGAAGTCTTATTTTTTAATAGATTAACGAAAATTCTCACCCAACAAATTTTTCCTTCACGGCTCATTTTATTAACAAATCATAAAGATATTTTTCACAAGAATAAGAGCTTCTCTTTATGTCTAGCACCTTTAACGATGATACGTTATAAAATGTCCGATGTACGTTATCATCAATCGTTCACTAAGGATGGGTGTACTTGGATTCCTATTTATTCTTCAGTATACTATGAAAATGATCCGCAATTGAAACGAGATCTATGGGTAATATTGAATCAACTACCTTTCGCCTATACGCAGAAGTCATAGTAAACTCCAATATCAATAAGGTATTAGACTACGGACTCCCTGAAAATCTTGAACACATTACTAAAGGTACTGGTGTTAGTGTCTCTCTACGGGGTGCAAAAAAGTATGGGATCGTCCATCAAATTAAAACAACAACAGAATGTAAACGAGTTCTACCGATCCTAGGTGTTATTGATTCTGGAATTGTACTGCCCCAAGACCTTTTAGAACTTATGTTTTGGATGAGTCAGTACTATTTTGCCCCTTTAGGGAAGACATTACGTTTAGTACTTCCAGGAATTTCCTCAAGCATTATACAACCAAAACAACACTACCGGGTTATACTCAAACAAAGCAAAGCGAAGACAAAAGAAATGATTCTCTCCATTCAAAAGGAATCTCCTTCGCAAGCAGCAGCTTTAAAAACATTACTATCTTGCAGCTCTCCTCCAGGCCTCTCTGAGCTTATGGATAAAGCTAAGATTTCCCAATCCCCTATCCATTCCCTAGAAAAACTCGGTGTTATTGAAATTGCCAATGCTGCAGATCTTGAAATTCAAGAAGACAGTTTAACATTTTTTCTCCCTGATCCCCATCCTTTATATCCTCAGCAACAATCTGCTTTGGATAAGATTTCCTTATCTTTATCCTTGGGAAAATTTCAAACCCATCTTCTTTTTGGTGTAACAGGGAGTGGAAAAACAGAGGTATATTTCCAAGCTATTCGTGAGGCAAGAAAACTAGGGAAAAGCGCTATCCTTTTAGTTCCTGAAATTGCTCTTACCATACAAACAGTTACCTTATTTAAAGCACATTTTGGAAAAGAAGTTGGTATTCTCCATCACAAGCTCAGTGACAGTGATAGAAATAAGACCTGGAGAGAAGCCTCAAAGGGGAATATTAGTATCATCATAGGTCCAAGATCTGCCCTATTTTGTCCTGTACAAAAATTAGGATTAATCATCGTTGATGAAGAGCATGATCCTGCATATAAACAAAGTGAAAGCCATCCCTGTTATCACGCCCGTGATGTTGCTGTTATGCGAGGAAAACTTGCTAATGCTACTGTGATACTAGGAAGCGCCACCCCGAGTCTGGAAAGCTATTCTAATGCATTATCAGGTAAATATATCCTTTCAGAATTATCAACACGCGCTGCTGCCGCCTGTCCTGCTAAAGTCTCCCTTATCGATATGAACATGGAGAGAGAAAAGACAAAAACAAAAACATTATTTTCACAAGCAGCAATTAAAAGTATTGAAAAACGTCTTACTATTGGTGAGCAAGTTCTCGTTTTCTTTAATCGTCGTGGCTACCATACAAATGTTTCATGCTCCTCATGTAAACATACTTTGAAATGTCCTCATTGCGACATGGTATTGACTTTTCATAAATATGCTAATGTTCTTCTCTGCCATCTTTGCAACTCCTCTCCTAAAGATCCTCAAACATCTTGCCCCAAATGTCATGGTATTATGACTTTACAATATCGTGGATCAGGGACTGAAAAAATAGAGAAAGTACTTCATAGTATCTTTCCAGAAGTTCGCACGATACGTATTGATTCTGACACCACGAAATTTAAAGGAAGCCATGAATCCTTACTAAAACAATTCGCCACAGGAAAAGCTGATATTTTAATTGGCACACAAATGATTGCTAAGGGTATGCATTTTCCTGCAGTCACTCTAGCAATAATTTTAAATGGGGACTCAGGTCTCTATATTCCTGATTTCCGAGCTTCTGAACAGGTATTCCAACTCATTACTCAAGTAACAGGAAGATCAGGGAGAAGCCATCTTCCTGGAGAGGTACTCATTCAATCTTTTCTTCCAGATCACAACACGATTCGTTGTGCCATGCAACAAGATTATCCTGCTTTTTATAACCAAGAGATCCCTGGAAGGGAATTATGTAGCTACCCACCATTTATTCGTCTTGTACGCTGTATATTCATAGGAAAATGTCCCAAGTTGACTTGGAAAGAAGCTAATCGCATTCATACATTACTTGGAAAACAGTTAGACTTCCATACACAACTCATGCAAATCACTCCTTGTGGGCATTTTAAAATCAAAGATGTATTTCGGTATCAATTTTTGATAAAAAGTAAACAAGTTCTGCCAGTAAATAAAAAGCTTCATGAAGCTTTATTATCAGCGAAACTATCACACAAAGTGAAGTTCATGATCGATGTCGATCCCACAACAACATTTTTCTAAATAGCTACACAACATAGCAATTAAGATATCGACCTCAGCGTGAGTATTATATGCATGGAAATTTACTCGTATAAAAGGCTTATTTACAAAAGTCATTAATCCAACATGTAAATTAACTTCATCCAACATTGAAATAAGAAGATCCTTATTGAAATCTCTTAAAAATATAGGCTGGCCACAACATTGTGAATGCAATCCAAAATGTTTCTGAAAATATGCCTTCAGAGTAAAAATCTGTTCCCTAAAATGTTTGCCCTCTGAAAATAGATGATCATAAGCAGCATCTATCGTAATCAACGCATGAGGAGCTAATGCTGTAGTATAACGTAAAGGTGGCGAATTCAACATCAATTCTGTTTTCACTTCTGAAGAGGAAAGAATTGCTGCTCCCATCGCCCCCATAGCTTTACTATAAGTCACAAGTACGGAATAAAAATTCTCATATCCCCATTCATAACATAATCCGCGACCTTCCTCTCCGAAAATCCCCATAGCATGAGCTTCGTCCACAATCAGGTGAGCGTTATATTTTCTTGAAAGAATTATAAGTTCTTCAAGAGGAGCGAGTGTTCCCGAAAAAGAGTATACGGAACAGACGAAAATAAAGATTCTTCCCGATGAAACTGCTCTATGAGAGATGAGTAGCGATTCTAAGGCGTTTAAATCATTATGTTGAAATGATTGCTGTTTCCCCGAGATCATCTTTAAACTTTGCACAACAGATACATGCACAGACTCATCCCAAAATACCATATCAGTATCTTTAGAGACGTGATAACAAAATCCTAGGTTCGCCATATAGCCGCTATGAACAACAAATGCAGCTTCAGCATTATGAAAATCCACTATTTTCTTTTCTAAATTCTGTAGAATTAGGGAAGGGCCGACAATAGCTCGAGAACCTCGTGCTCCCAGTTGTGCTTGAGGGGATTCATTGCAATATATACGGTAACGTCTCTCAACTTCGTTGACTAATGTTGTAGAACGGGAGAAACCTAAGAAATCATTAGTTACAAAATCTATTGGGCATTCACTCATTAAAGATCTTTTCCTTGAAATCTAGAATCTTTAACTATTCAAGTGTCTTTTATTAGTCCCCATGAAACAGAGAAAGAGCTAGAGAATTTAAAGCTCGGTAATCAGGCTTTCCTGTGCCCAGCATCGGGATAGATTCCAGTTGATGCTGATAGGATATCTTCATTATGCTACTTGTTTTTAAGTTTTTTAGGATATCATTTACTTCATTGAGAGTTGTAGAAAACGTCGTGAATAAACATAGTCTTATCTTCTCACCAGGAAGACCGCAAACAATTAACGAAATACCTTCTTGTTCTTCAGGCAGCCCAAAACCTTCAGTAAGTAAGCTCTCTAAAGCTTGTAAACTTAACATCTCACTACCGATTTTTACGAAACGACTAAGCCTTCCTTTTAAAAATAACTGACCATTTTTATCTAAGTATCCTAAATCTCCTGTCACATACCACTTATCCCCTCCCAGCTGAACAAATCCTTGATTAGGATCAGCTCCTAGATAACCAGAAAAGAGAGATGTCCCACGGATAACAACCAAACCTATCTCTCCCGATGACACAGGAACATAAGTTTCCTCGGAAACAATCATGATATCCATACCTTCAATAGGAATACCAACGCAGGATTCATCCTTTGGGCTATCTTCATTATTAATCGTAACAACCGGAGAGCATTCTGTAGTCCCATAGCCCTGACGAAGAATAATATGCGGGAAATCTTTCTCTGATTTCTCTCTTAAGGAATCCTTAAAAGCATCACCACCAATAACTACAAAACGCAAAGAGCTTAACAAAGATTCTTGTTTTCTAGCAGTCTTCAAAATGTAATCGAAAAAGATAGGCGTACTACCTAAAAAAGTCGCGTGAGTTTTATCTATAAGTTCTACAATTTTTTTAGGTTGTAAAGGATTGTAGGAGAAAACCACAGGCAAACCTGCAAGCATAGGGAAAAGAGCACAGCAGTTAAATCCATAAGCATGAAATGGAGGTAGAAACGACATCATGATATCAGTTTCTACAGGATCAAAGAATTTCAAACAGGCCTTCTGATTCTCTAAAAGATTCGCATGTGTTAATGGAACTCCTTTAGGAAGTTTCTCTGTCCCCGATGTAAATAAAATAACAGCAATTTTTTCCTCGCTCTGTCCTGAGATATCGAATAATCGCATTAACAAACGGTAAGGAAGAGAGAGATAAAACGCTATGCGCACTTTATCCCAAAGGGAGATTTGTCTACGTATGGTCTCCATGTAAATTAGTTGCGCTGGATACTCAACACCATCGCCATGGATCTGTCGCAAATGCTCAACAAGCTGTTTAGAAGTTAGTATATGATTTACATTAGCAAGCTCAATACAAACTGCCATTTCGCGAAGTCCGTGACTCCAATTAATCATAACAGGAACTTTACCAGATAATAGTATAGCAAAATAGGCAATGTAAGCTCCTGCAGAAGCGGGCATCATAACCCCAATATTCTGATCAGAATATTTAGATACTTTTAAAGCTAAAGCTATAATGGCCTTACGTAAATCATCGTAAGATAAGATACCAAGTTGCTCATCCCAACAACCAGCATCCGATTTCATTTCTGAACAAAGTTTTAAAAACTTCTCTAAAACTGTGTAACCGTCTCGTAAACCTATACAACGTTTATTAGAGTAATTCCAACGCTTATGCATACCATAACTCCCCTACATTAGGCATAAGGAACTTCTATAGGAAAACCCTCTTTACCCTCATTAAACCATGAAGAAAGAAAAGCATTCAAATCCTGTTTCGTGGGGAATTGTTTTAAGAAATCGTTGTCTATCTGATGTATTGTTACTTTCACAAAGCGTTTCGGCATGAAGAATAATCCCCGGCGTAATAGGGCTTTCATAGCTTCTTTAAATACTATACCCAACTTAGGTGTAGATTGAGTTTTATAACGCGAAAAAGCACTGCCCCATAATCCGCTAATACGTATCAAAAATACATTGCACTCCTTAGATTTATGCAATAGCACGTATGCCGAATACTGATTAACTATTTCTTCTTTACCGTTCCTTGATAATCTGCCAGCAGGATATAATAAAACGCTGCCTTTATTATCTAGGACACTAATTGTCTGATTATAAAATTCTTCCATCTGCTCAACAGTCTTTTTACATTCTCTTCCGGGAACAACAGTTGGAACAGGTATAGCCCCTACAGAATTCAAGAACCAGCGAACTACGGCATTTTTAAATAAATAATTCACAGCAAGAGGGCGCACATGAAAGCGCGGCCAAAATAAGTATTCAAGAATTACAGGATCAATTTCAGCTACATGATTTGATAAAAATAGAATTCCTTGATTAGGATTGGGTTTTAGAGACTTTAGACCCTCTAATTTTATCTTGTAGCGCAATTTTAAAGCAGAGCCAACGAGAAAAGCATAAGTAGCTTCATAGATAGTGCGCCACATCTTAACTATCATAGGTAACCTTTTTCCATAACAAATTCTCTTACAACCCCTCTAGCAAGTTTAACATAATCCTGTCTTTTGATAGTATGGTTTAGCTATTACTTAGGAAAAAAATCACTATGCCGTCTCATTTGTTAGATTATCAAAGAGTTGCAGAAAGTATAGTTGAGAAAACAATCGCCGAGTTAATTCGTTATCGACAACGCCTCCCGCTGGTCCATTTCTGGACAAAACCCGACGGGTCTTTTGTTACTCCTGCAGATTATGCTGTCCAATATTGTCTTCAAAAAAAACTATCAACAACCTTCCCTCATATTCCATTTATAGGAGAGGAAGTCCTAGATCCTGTAAGTGATAATCATAAAATTAATAAAATTTTAGAATTTGTTCATAAGCTAGATCCTAAGGCAACATCCGAAGATCTTTTAGAGACGTTAACACCCTATCAAGAAATCTCTTCATTATATTGGCTCGTTGATCCTATTGATGGTACATCTGGATTTATCAAAAATCGTTTTTTTGCAACCGCAGTGTCTCTAATTTATGAGGATAAGCCCATACTTGCTGTTATGGCCTGCCCATCGACAGATCCACACACATTTAAAATCTATTCTGCAGCTAAAAGCTATGGCACTTCGTTATTTGGCACAGCAATTGAATCTAAACGTTATTTAAAATCTGGAACTACGTTAACGAGAAAGTTTTGTGAGGCTTCTTTAGCAGCACGCAATCAACAACACCACACCACACGTCTATTAAGTTTATCGCTCCCCGGACAACCTCAGGCTTACCGTGTTGATAGTCAATACAAATATGCTATGGTTGCCGAAGGCTCTGTAGACTTTTTTATCCGTTATCCTTTTGCTATTTCCCAAGCAAAAGCTTGGGATCATGCTCCTGGAGCATTTTTGGTCGAGGAATCTGGAGGTATAGTTTCTGACATTTTTGGGAATCCGCTAAATTACCGTAGGGAGGATTTCATTTTAGAAAACCATCCCATAATTCTAGCTTCTGGAAATGAGGATATTCATAGGATTACTTTAGAAGCTCTTCAGGAACGTATGAATATCGTTCCCGAAGAGAACTTACTCGCTTATTAGACATAAGTAGTTAGTTTTTCTTCTACTATACTATCGGATAGAATTACAGTGTCTCGATCTGAATCTTCGCTCTGTTCATAAATTTCTCTAAGAACAACAGGAAGCTTACAGACCTTTTGTAGGACTGTCTTCGGACAATACGGTCTTCCGACAGCTAGGGCTACGTTTAATAGGCCTCCAGCATTAGCTAGATAATCTGGGGCGTATAATATCCCCTGAGCATGAAGCACAGCACCTAAAGAAGCGTTTTCTAATTGGTTATTTGCAGCTCCAACAATTGCACGACAACGTAAATTGTAAACATTATCTCTATTAATCACTCCTCCAAATGCACACGGAACAAAAATATCACATTCTAATGTTGGGAAAGCATCTTTAGCAACAACAGTTACGCTGTAGAATTTTGTAACCTCATCAAGAATTTCTTGATTCGTATCGGAAACATAAAGTTCCGCACCTTCAAAAAATAAAGAGTGTAATAACTTCCTACCGACTGCACCGAGTCCTTGAATACCGATCTTTCTTCCTTTCAAAGAAGAGTTCCCCCACAACTGTTCTGCAGTTTCTTTTATACATAAAAAGACTCCATGAGCTGTATAAATTGAGGGGTCACCGCTTATGCTTTCTATACCGCATACCCAAGGAGTCTCTTGATTGATGATATTGATATCACTAACAGAGACCCCCATATCTTCAGCCGCTATATATTGACCACCAAGAGAGTCCACTGCCTGACCAAAAGCTCTGAGCATATCCTCAGTAGGCCGTGTCATACCGCTAGGAAGGATGATAACGCTTTTTCCTCCTCCCGTTCCTGTCTCACTGAGAATTGCTTTATATGTCATACCCCTAGACAAACGCAAAACATCTGTTAGAGCATCATCAAAAGAACCATAAGCAAAAGCACGAACACCGCCTAATGCGGGGCCTACTAGTGTCTGATGGATAGCGATTAACGCGTGTAGCTGAACGCTTTCGCACGTTACCTCTATCACACGCTCATAATCTTCTATATTTATATCTTTGAACACTAGGGGATATTTCATAATCTTATAAGTGGAAGGATTTGTAATTATAATACGAAAGTATTGTATAGATTTAATTAAAAGTCAATTAACCAAACCCTCCTCCTTCTCTTAAAATTCCCCACATGCTACGCTAGGGTCCTCCAGAAGATTAAGAAAATAAAAAAAAGTCTATAACGAGAGTCGCTTATGTCTGAAAAACAATCTTTATCAATCATGCATCCTTGGCACGGTCCTATACTAACTCAAGATAACTACGAATCTCTATGCTGTTATATAGAAATTACTCCCCAAGATTCTGTAAAGTTTGAATTAGACAAAGCTACAGGTTTATTAAAAGTAGACCGTCCTCAGAAATTTTCTAATTTCTGCCCATGTCTATACGGATTATTGCCTAGAACATATTGTGGAGAACTATCTGGAAAATATAGTGGGGAACAAAGCCTAAAAGAGAATATTCAAGGAGATGATGATCCTTTGGATATCTGCGTGCTGACTGAAAAGAATATCACTCATGGGAATATCTTACTTCAAGCACGTCCTATCGGAGGATTACGTATTATCGATTCTGGAGAAGCCGACGATAAGATTATCGCTGTTCTTGAAGATGATTTAGTATTTTCAGAAATCCAAGATATTTCAGATTGTCCCTGCACAGTTCTGGATATGATCCAACACTACTTTCTAACTTATAAAGCAACTCCTGAGCATTTGATCCACGGCAAACCTGCAAAAATTGAAATCGTAGGTATCTACGGAAAGAAAGAAGCTCAAAAGGTAATTGAACTAGCTCATCAAGATTATCTGAATAAATTTTCTAGAGAAAAAACAACGATATAAATGTTTAAGGAGAGGTTCCCCTCTCCTTATATTTATAACTCAGAATGAGAAGAGATAACTATTGATAAATTTATCTGCTTCTCCAGCGATATCCTTAAGTTCGGGGAAACTCAATAAACGCATACCTTCTTGAATGCTTAACCATTGAGCATCACAGATTTCATCTGGATCTGCATGTACATCCCCTTGAACTTCTGCTAAAAAGTAAGTAACTTCTTTGCGAACAAATACCTCGTTATCATTAAAAGAGTAGTGTTCCACAAGAACTTTTGGGAAAAAATTGACTACACTTAAGCCTGTTTCTTCAACAAGCTCTCTTTCCGCAGCCTCCTGAGGGCCTTCTTTATCTTCAGAATGACCTTTAGGAAATCCCCAATGCTTACCTTGGGTATGGCAGATAAAACAAGCCTTCAGTGTACTTCTATCTGGAGTACCAAAAAACTTTATGGGAATAATACCAAAAGAGTATTCATACTTTGTCTTCATCATAATTAGGGTATATACCTCGAGAATAATATCGTTGAATTATGTCCACCAAAACCAAAAGAATTCGACATAGCAACGTCAATGTCCCAATCCTGGGCCTTGTTCGCAACCACATCAAAATCATCAATTTCTGCAATCGGGTTTTCTAAATTAATTGTAGGATGTAATTTACCCGTTTGAATTGCTTGAATTGTTGCAACAGCTTCGACCCCTCCAGCCGCTCCCAGACAATGGCCTATAAGAGACTTTGTGGAATTCATTCGTAAATTTTTGACATGACTACCGAAAGCTTTTTTCAATGCCAAAACTTCCGATATATCTCCTAGAGGAGTTGATGTTCCATGAGCATTAATATAATTTACACGTTCTTTAGGAATACCAGAACTTTCTAGAGCTCCAAGAACACATGACGTAATGCCCTCTCCATCATCTCTGGGAGCTGTAATATGGAAAGCATCGCAAGTAGTATACGAACCAAGTATCTCCGCATATATCGGAGCTCCTCGCTTCAAAGCGTTCTCTAAAGTTTCTAAAACTAAAATTCCAGCTCCCTCACCTATAACAAAACCATCTCTATCTCTATCCCAAGGACGAGAGGCTTCTTGAGGAGAATCATTCCTTTCCGATAAAGCTCGGTTAGCAATAAAACCGGCCAATCCGACACGGTTTACTGCAGCCTCAGTTCCACCACAAACTATCATGTCAGAACGTCCGGAAACAAGATGTTGATAAGCTGCATCAATACAATAATTCGAAGTTGCGCATGCTGTGGATATCGAATAATTCGGACCCATAAGTCCAAAATCCATGGCAATAAGCGCAGGAGCCATATTAGTAATAATATAGGGTATAAAAAATGGAGAAAGCTTCTTATTGCCAACAATAAGACGCTCCATTCCTTCATCTAAAGTCTGCAATCCTCCCATACCAGAACCGATGACAACACCGCAACGGAGGGGGTCAGCAGGAAGATTGTCTTTATCCCATCGAGACATTGCAATAGCTTTTTTAGCTGCAACTACTGCATAAGTAATAAAAGGATCAACTCTGCGTGCTTGTTTTTTATCTAAATAAGGCTCGGGATTAAATTCAGGAATCCAAGCTGCGAAACGGGTAGCATAATCTTCGCATGGAAAAGAAGTGATTGTATGAACGCCACTGATACCAGCAAGCAAATTATCATAAAAGGTGTCTATTTCATTGCCTAAACAAGAAACAACACCCAATCCC
Organism: Chlamydia sp. 16-02; assembly: GCF_042235055.1. Lineage (NCBI taxonomy): Bacteria > Pseudomonadati > Chlamydiota > Chlamydiia > Chlamydiales > Chlamydiaceae > Chlamydia > Chlamydia sp. 16-02. Next base: position 870,785 of record NZ_CP114172.1, on the reverse strand, counting down.
GTGACTACTACACGTTTTTTATTCATAAAGTTATTCTACCCCGTTAAGAAGCTAGAAGCTTGGATGTAATAATGGAACCGTCCTTCCACAGCTCTTCCAATCGATATTGTTCTCTGATGGATGAGACAAATAGATGAATGACGATAAATCCGTAATCTATAACTACCCAGTCACCATGGCTTAATCCCTCTACATGTAAAGGAGCGAGATTATACTTTTTTAATTCCTGTACGATAGTGTCTGCCAAAGCTTTTACATGTACACCGACATTCCCTTCAGCAAAAATAAAATAATCTGTGAGCTGAGAAATGGCACGGACATCTAAGACAACAGGGTTATTGCCCTTTTTGTTATCAATAACTTTGGCAATTACTTTTAATAAATTAAAGCAAAATAATTCCATAGAAACTGGCATGAGAATACTCGATTATCTAGGATAAGGTCGAGCTTTTTTTCTTAGGTTAAATAATATTCCAATAATACTTTCTGGCCATTTTTCTCAGTCTGCCCTTAGGTCGCACTACCGTTTTCTCCTCACCCAGAAGAAGAAAGGGTAAGTCCAAGATATGATCTGAGAAAGTATGACTTCTTGCCCGTCCTATTTTTTTAAGGTGGCTGAGTATTTTCGCCTTATTATCCCCAGTCAGACATTGATTTGCAAGCATTTGCCCTCTAGAAAACTCTTGAAATCCCGAGGCATAACACATATTCGCCCCAAGTCTCTCGGCTATGGGTCGAACAATAAAATCCGGGGATGAAGAAAAGATCATGACTTCACCTGAGGAATCCTCCAAAGCTTCATGAAATTTTTCTAAAGTAGGGTAATAAAAATCTTTTTCACCTAGCGTGTGTGCAAACTCCACCGCCATAGAAGAAAGTTCTTCAAAAGAAACCGTTGTAAGTAAGGAAGAGACGATTCGCGAATAAAACGAGGGCAAATCTAAAAAAAAAAATCGAAAACGCAGAAAAAACAAACAGCAAGAAGGGAGGGTTTTATAAGAGAATAAGCGACGCCCCAAGGCGTATTTATAAAACCCTATACTACTATTACCTCGTAGCAATGTACCATCTAAATCAAAAGCATATATACAAGATCGTCTCATGTTAACTGCTGAATTTGTCGCTTTAGATCAAGAATCCCTTGATCCAATTCCTCTAAAGCGCGTTTGTCTTCTTCAACTAGAGCACTATATTGCATAGCACGATCAAAATCTAGACCCGAAGATCCAAGAAGTTTTTTATCCTGCTCTAATTTATCCTTCAACTCCTTGCGACGCTCTTGTCTCTGGAACAAAACCTGTCGCATATTTGTGAGTTTTTCACGAGAATCAGGAGAAGACAGCAGTTGTTCTTCAAAAAACGCTGCTATATGCTGCAAAGTTAGATTTAATCGATTATCTAAGGCTATTCTTTCCGAAGCAGATAGAAAAACTGCTTTGGTTAAGGATTCTTTCAGTTCCTGCCAATCTGAACGCGCCTCTGGATGAATATCTCCAGAAATACACTTTTCAGAAAATACATAGATTTTATCAGTTAATTCTTTGATAGCTTCTTGTCTGATCTGTTTATCTCGAGCTAATTGCTCCTGATAAACTTGTTCTGCAGCATCCTGTTTTTCATGAAGCTTTTCAAAAAGAATTTGTAATTCTGCTTTTAAAGCAACTACATCGTCATGAACCAAATCTAGAGCACGTATACGTTTTCCAGCCGCATCTAGATCCTTGCGAATTTTGAAAAGATCGCCACCCTCTTCCAACATCTGAGCGATACTTGTTAATTGCTCACGAACATCTTTAGAGTTTTCTGCTGATGTAACTCTTAATCGACTTTGTTCCTGACGAATTTCTTTTTCTAGACCTTTCAGCTGATCCCAGCATTTACTTAGTTTCAAGCGGGTGTCAGAAAATACGGCAGAGGAAACAGCTAAGCATTTAGCAGCTTGCTGTAAATTTTTGATTTCTTTCCGTAAAAAAAAAACGGAGCGTTTTAATGTGTCCTTATCTGCACGAGAAAAATACTTGGAAACAAAAGACTCGATATCTTCTGAAAAAGCTTCACTGACCTTCTCAATAAGTTCTTTTCTTTTTGGGAACACTTGATTTCCTAGAGAGGATAAACGTTGGAAAAACTTACTTTTCAGCCGCATACGCATGCCAACATTCATCAATTCTTTTCGCAAATCAATAATTCTTGCGGAAAAACTACTTAACCAAACTAATGAGGCATGCAAATCCTTATAAAAGGTCTTGCGTTTTTCCAAAGTCTGGGTCTCTAAAAATACGGACTGTTCTTCTTGCACCGTCAGAGGATTGGTTCCGTCTAAGAAACTAGTGACATCTTGCTCAAGGCAAGATATGGCTAACTCAATCTGTCCAACAACAAAAGTCCCTTCTTCATCTTGTAAGGATTTAATATGCCGTCCTTCCTTCGTTAAATCAATGTAGCGACGCCAAAATTCAGCCCGCTTACCAACGTTTTCTACTTGATGGAATAATGGAAGACAGTGCTTTCGTATCGCCCAAAACAGCTTTAAATTTGCTCCTTGGTTGTTTCTTAAGGCTTGCTCCATTTTCTCTAAACTAAAAGCCACCTGGTCTTCTATCGATGAAAATCCAGTTAACTCTTGAGTAAATATGGTAAAGGATTCATTAGTCATTGCGGCGTCAGAAATATCATCACGTTTGGATTTCGATTCCTCACTAGAAACCACTATAGAACCTTGTTTTGCTTCTAAAGAATGAAAGCTGTTGTCTGAAGTATCCATAATAACAACTTAGGGTGTAGGGCTTGACAAAGAAATAATGAATAGAAGATAAAGTTTGCCCCCGTACTACATTATCGTCAATCGTTTTTATGCACTTATCTACTAGAATTTCCTTTGACGAAGGATTGGAGTTATTCAGAACAAGTCCTTTAGAGAAACTACAGGAAGCTGCGAATATTTTGCGTGAGCAACGTTATCCTGATAATAAAGTCACTTATGTCCTAGACGCCAATCCTAACTACACTAATATTTGTAAAATTGATTGTACCTTTTGTGCCTTTTACAGAAAGCCTCTCTCTTCTGATGCATTCCTTCTTTCTTTTGACGAATTCCGTTCTTTAATGCAACGATATATATCTATGGGGGTTAAAACTGTTCTTCTTCAAGGAGGCGTCCACCCAAGATTGGGCGTGGATTATCTCGAAGAATTAGTGCACATCACTGTTAAAGAATTTCCCTCTCTACATCCTCATTTTTTTTCCGCTGTCGAAATTTCACATGCAGCCATAGTTTCAGGGATTAGCACAGAAGAAGCTTTAAGAAAACTTTGGGAAGCGGGACAAAGAACTATCCCTGGGGGAGGAGCAGAGATTCTCTCTGAGCGCGTACGTAAAATCTTATCACCAAAAAAAATGGGTCCTGATGGATGGATTAACTTCCATAAGCTCGCTCATCGTTTAGGTTTTAAGACTACAGCTACTATGATGTTTGGCCATGTAGAAACCGCTCATGACATTCTTCTACATTTGGAGGCTCTAAGAAATGCCCAAGATGAAATTCCAGGATTCTATAGCTTCATTCCTTGGAGTTATAAGTCTGGAAATACAGCTCTAGGGCGCAAAGTCCCTAATCAAGCACCTCCTGAAATGTATTATCGTATTTTAGCTCTCTCTCGAATCTTTTTAGATAACTTTGAGCACATAGCAGCCTCCTGGTTTGGAGAAGGGAAAGAGCAAGGAGCTCGTGGGCTACACTACGGAGCAGATGATTTCGGAGGAACGATTATTGATGAAAGCGTTCATAAATGTACGGGATGGACATTAAAAAGTTCAGAAGAGGAAACCCGCGCAATGATTGCTTCTGAAGGTTTCATTCCTGTAGAAAGGAATACGTTCTATGAACATATAGAGACACCTATACATCAACCATGAAGGAAATAGTCTTCTGCGATTTTTTCCGCTATAGCTTCTGCTGTCAATCCTAGAGTAGGCAGCTCGCGAAACATAGGGTAGCGTTTAAACCAAGTTCTTTGTTTTTTGGTATATTGCCAAGTATTTGCAATGAATTTTTGTTTCACACCCTCATAGGATGCTTCCGGGGATCCTTGATCAATAAATTCAATCCACTCTCTATAGCCTATGGCTTTCGATGCTGAGGAGTTCTCTCTTATTCCCTGCTCAAGCAACCTATGCACTTCATCAATTAAATTATCTTCTAGCATCTTCTGACAACGCAATTGAATATTATCGCGCAAAAGCTCTTTTGGAGACGATAAAAACCAACCCCGACAATTATATTCCCTAGATTCTTGAGCCTCCATGCTCCAGTTATGCTCTGAAACCTTCTTGCCTGTAAAATGGATAATTTCTAAAGCACGAATGATTTTATTCTTATCATTCTTTGTTATGCTCTGCGCATATTCAGGATCTTTCTGATAAAGATTCTCATATAAAAATGATAAACCATGCTCGTGAATATAAAAAGCAAGCTGATCTCGAAATTCGCGATCTGCAGGCGGGCCTTCAGGAGGACCGGAAAGAAAAGTATGAAAATAAAAACCAGACCCTCCAACAAGGATAGGGACTTTATTCCTAGAAAGAATATTTTGACATGCCTGCATAGCCTGATAATAAAAATCGACAGCATTAAAAGGTTCTTGGACATGGCAGATGTCTATCAAATAATGAGGAATACGCTGTCTAGCTTCTATAGATACTTTTGCTGTACCAATATCCATGCCACGATAAACTTGCACAGAATCCACAGAAATAATTTCACCATCAATCATAGGCGCTAGCCATAAAGAAACATCCGTTTTACCCGATCCTGTGGGTCCTGAAAGTAAAATCACAGTACGTTTAAACAGTTTTGCAAATGACCTTTGCGGATCTAAGCAGACATCATATCCTGTAGATGTTATAGCATTAGATTGAAATTCGGGAGCACGCATATGCAATAGGATTAAAATTTAGTGAAACATTCTTGTTCTGATTGGCAAACAGGTAACAATTGATCAACACCTGCTATGCGAATAACTTCCGCAACTACATCTTGAACACAGCAAATACAAAGGAGGCCTTGGCGAGATTGCAGTAATTTAGATAGTGAAAATAAAAGACGGATCCCTGCACTACTCATATAAGTAACTTGTTGAAAGTTCAGCACCATTTTATGCTTACCTTCCTGCACTTTCTTATCTAGAAATACCTCTGCCTTTGGCACAGAAACAGCATCTAAAGCTCCTTCCAAAGAAACAACAAGAATATCACCGTACTGTTTAGTTATCCAATCCATAAAAGCAACTCCAAATAGTATTTCGCAAATATTAGCGATATTATTTACGATAAAAATAAAAAACAATGCGCACCCATGGTAAGAAGCTTTATAAAAATGCTTTTTTCTCCTGGACCGAGATACTCTATCTCTTATGCATTACTATGCATTTTCCTTAGCATACTGATCTTTATCCCTATCATTCATTGGCTTTTGTTTCCCGAGACTTTTTCATTCCCCACAACAAAAGCTCTCCCAATTAAAAATATTTTCCTAGTTTCGTCATCTCCTTCTAGAATTCCCGAAGTTATTTTTTCAGAAACACTACAACTCTCTGCAGATAATCCAACGTTTCTGCACCAATTTACGACTAAGAAAGCAGAGGCTACTTTAAAAAATTTAGGTATATTTTCTTCTGTAACTATAGAAAAGATTCCCGATAATAAAGGAATCATCATCTTTTATTCTCTGCATTCTCCGATTGGCTATCTAGGGAATCAAACCAACACTCTAATTAATCGTTTAGGAGAACAATTCCCCTGTCAGCCTTTTTTCAAATCCCAAAAACTTCCCAAAATCTTTTTTTCTAAAAAAGATTTAAATTTTTCTGTTTTACCTTCATGGAAAATAGACATCGCGTATCTTCTCATTGAAGACTTAAAAGAAGACCCTCCTGTAATTATCGATTTATCCCTTACCGAAATGTATCCTATGGAGCTAACTGTCGTTTTGTCTTCAGGAAATCTTTTAAGATTCCAATATCATGGATTAGGTGAGGGATTGAAAAATTATCATCTCACGCAAAATAGTGCTGTAATTGACTCTCAACAATCTTATATCTATGATTTAAGATTCCCCAACCATTTATTATTAAGTAAGATATGACTCCTATAATCATCTTTACTCAGCTATCTTCTCAAGAAGAAGCCGAGAATATTTCTAATACTTTAGTGATTCAGAAGCTTGCCGCTTGTGTTCATATTTTCCAAAAAGGAAAATCTACTTATATGTGGCAAGGCAAACTTTGCGTTTCCGAAGAATATCAAATGCAAATCAAAACAACATCTGCGCGATTTTCAGCAATTTCTGCAATCATTCAATCCCTATGTTCTTATGATGTTCCTGAAATCATTTTTGTTAAAATTGACGATGGAAATGAAAAATATTTACAATGGCTATCTCCAGAAACTGCCCCACAAATGCCCCAGGAATGAATAAATCTTGACGTTTTTTCTAAAATAGGTATAATCTTTTCCGGAACTTTGAAGGATACGTAAGTGTCTTATTCTTTTTTTCCACATCTCAATTTAATTTGGATTTTATGGAAGAGTTTGTAGCATATATCGTAAAGAATTTAGTTGCTGATCCTGAAGCTGTGGAAATTCGTTCTATTCAGGATGAGTCAGGTGAATCTATAAAGCTAGAAATACGTGTGGCTCCCGATGATATAGGGAAGATCATAGGTAGACGAGGAAATACCATACACGCACTAAGAACCATTCTTAGACGTGTGTGCGCGAGACTAAAAAAGAAGATACAAATCGACTTGATTCAGCCCGAAGGCAGTAGAGAATCTGTTGACGAAAACGAGGATGCTTCTAGTAGTTTTTGTCTTGATTCAGACAACTCTAATGACTCAGGAATGGCCCATCAATGTTGTGGCCGAGGCAACTGCTGTTCAGCTGATGAGGAAGATTCGGAAGCATCTTCAACGCATCACCAATGCAGCCATAATAACCATTCTGAATAATATTCACTACTTTCTTACATTTCATAAATAGAGTTTGGCAATAGCTAAAAACCCCTTAACGGAGTTTTTAGCTCTTCGCGGTTAATAAGGATTGCTTATTAAAATTATTATTGACTTTCCTTTTCTGATCAAACTTATGTAATCCCGATATAATTAGTTGATGCACGACTTGTTCGAAAGTCCATCCCAAACGCACAAAATCATGTAAAAATGGGCTAGATTCTGTCATTCCTGGAATAGGATTCATTTCAGAAAGCCAAAAATTTCCTTCTCTATCTAAAAAGAAATCGATTCTACAGGATCCTTCACCTTGAATAACACGATATACACGTTCTGTAAGTTCTTTCACTCGCATTTTAAATTCTTCAGGAAGATCCAGATTATATTGTATTTTAGCACTAGATTTACCATTTAATCCGTATTTCTCTTCGTAATCAATAAATCCTTTTGATCCGCGACGTTCGTGTGGTTCAGAAATATAATAACAACTGGTGGCATCCCCAAGACAAGACACTTCGATTTCTCGAGATCCCAAACGGTTTTCTTCAATAAATACGTCGGTATCGTATAGAAATGCTTCAGATATTTTTGATTTTAGTTCTGTCTCATTATGAACTTCAAATATACCGATACTTGATCCTAAATGAGCTGTTTTCACAAACATAGGAAAAGTAAAAGTCTCTAAAATTCTGTGCATGCATATTTCCGGAGTCCGTTTCCAGGCATGTAAAGTTAACGGTTGATAAGGAACCACAGGGATCCCTACAGAAGCTGCAAGACGTTTTGTCATAATCTTATCCATACTGATGGCCGAGAAAAGCAATGATGGCCCTCCATAAGGCTTATCGATAGTTTCTAAAAATCCTTGAAGCATACCGTCTTCCCCACAAGGGCCATGTAGAATTGGAAGAATAAAGTCTAAACCAACTAAAGTCTGGGCAATTTCTGAAGATAGCACATGATGACATGTCCTCTCGCAATAACTTCCTTCATCAAAATTCGCTACTTTCGACCACAATCCCTGTCGATTAATAACAAAATACTGCATATCATAATATTGCGGGGAAAGATACTGAACAACATTTCTTGCGGATAATAAAGATATATCATGTTCGCAAGATTTCCCTCCGCAAATCACTCCTACAGATAATTTCCTTGGTTCAAAATCCCTTAGAGCATTTCCTACAGCATAAATATTCCCTGCTCCTAAAGATACACAGACATCATGAACGCGGACTTCTCGTTTTAAATACTCTACAACATTATCATAGGGAATATAGGTACAACAAACATAAGAAGATAAAGAAATTATCTCTGCCAGTCTCTCAGGAGAAGGTAAATCTAGTGGTGTTTCTCCTGCACTATAGATATCTGTAAGAACTACCTCATCAGCATCTTGAAAAGCGCTAAAAAACTCGTCTAAACAATATTGTAATCTAGAAAATCTATGGGGTTGACATATAGCGACTATACGACGCAATCCTATGGCATCTCGCAGCGCTCTTAAGGTACAAGAAATCTCAGAAGGATGATGAGCATAGTCCTCAAGGAACAAGAATCTCTCAGAAACATTCTTCCTTTCCATACGTCTTTGCACGCCAGAAAAACTTTTCAGAGCTTCTCTAATGCTTGCCTCTTCAATACCAAAGGTTAATGCTATACCCACAGCTACCGCAGCATTTGCGATGTTATGCTTGCCTATCAAATTGAGGTTTATATCCAAGTAATCTTTTCCTAGAAAAGATAGAGAAAAAATAGAACACCATCCTTCTTGACGATGCGAATAAATATACAGATTGCAATCTTGAGAAAATCCATAAGATGTTCCTAAAATCCTTCCCTTAAGTCCTGGGCAATCGCCATTATAAAAACATAAGTTCGGGTTATCAACTTTACGGGAGAACTCTTCGATTGTTAATGCAAGTTTTTCCTTACTTCCTTCAAAATTACTTAGATGTTCATTATCTAAGTTTGTAACTACCGCAACCTTAGGAAGGTAGTGTTTTAAAGAGCCATCACTTTCATCAGCTTCCGCAATAAAGTATTCTGACTTTCCGGAATATCCATTTAAACATAAAGAATTCAACCCTCCAATAGCATAAGAAGGATCTTTTTTTGCTGTTTGAAAAATTGCTGTAATTAGCGAGGATACGGTAGTTTTCCCATGACTTCCCGAAACTAAAATGCTGGTTTGCTCCTGCATTAAAAAGGCAAGAAGCTCAGCACGATGTAATATAGGCAATTGTTTTCGTAAAGCTTCCTTATATTCTACATTATCCTTAGCAATCCCCGATCCATAGATAATAGTACAATCTTCAGGAACGTGACTTTCTTTATGTCCGGGAAAATACGTTATACCTTTAGCAATAAGTTTATCTACAATAGCACCTTGATTTAAATCACTACCTGATACGGAATACCCACGGTCTAATAAAATATGAGCTAATGCACTCATTCCTATTCCACCAATACCTATAAAATGATAGTGGTTTTTCGTATCCATAGATTACCTACAAACATTCACAAATAAATTGATAAAAAGACTTCGCGGATTTGTTATGATAATAAGCTCGCAGCGCCTCTCGCCTATTTTTAATAGTTTCAGAATCTAGAGCAAGCAAAATGTTTTTAGTCAAAACCTCTTGAGAAAGTTGTTTTTCTAAAATCATCGACCCTCCCCCTACAGTATAGACAAGGAACTTTGCGTTTTCTTCCTGATGTCCGTAAGCCCCTGGATACGGGATGAGTATCGAAGGACTTTGCGCCCATAACAACTCATCTAAAATTGTAGCTCCTGCGCGACTAATTACCAGATCTGATGAAAGTAAAACATTGAGCATATCTTGCTCGAAATGTTTTACACAGAAAGATACATCACCACGACTGTAGATATGCTGTATAGAAACAACATCACCTTTAGGTCCTGCAATATGGTGAACATACATATTCGGGTAATCCTTGGCAACCTCTACAAGGGCAGATGGAACGTAATCATTTAATGTTTTAGCTCCTTGAGAGCCTCCCACAACACAAATTGTTGGAGAATGCGATGTGAGACGTTCTACAATAGGACTAAAAGAAGAAAAGGCTCTTTTTGGTAAAGAGATCTCTTGTGAAGGACAACGAAAATTCTTAGTTACTGGAGAGAAAGATACTCCTACACCTTTAGCAAAACGTGAGAAGAGCTTGTTTACTTTACCAGGAACAAGATTTTGCTCATGTAAAAATATAGGAATTTTCTTTTTTAGTGCCGCCATCAATACAGGAAGAGAATGATAACTACCGAATCCAATAACAACATCGGGATCAAAAATCATGAGCTCTTTTTTAGCTTTCTTATATCCCTTATATAAGGAACATGTTCTACGAATAGCTGTTACAGGGTTAGTAATTATCGGCAAGCCTGAGGGAATTTCTTTGTAATGTACATTTTGTTCATAAAGATTCGGGTGATTATCCAATCCCTTCCCTAAAAGAAGAACGTCTATACCTTCTTTACAAAATGCTTCTCTTGTTGCCAGAGCTGGAACTATATGTCCTCCCGATCCTCCGACGGCTAAAGCTATTTTGTTGATTTTCTTCATCACACACCCTTAATAGCAAGGTAACACCACACATATTAGCAATCAAAGAGGATCCTCCTTGGCTGAAAAAAGGAAGATTTACTCCCTTACTCGGTAATAATCCTGACACAACGCCTAAATTCATAAAAGCTTGCATTCCGATAATTACTGTAATAGCTATTGCTAACGAAGCTGCTTCTAAAGAAGATGCTCGAATAGCAACAACGTAACCGCCATAAACAAAATACATATATAGCAGAATCAAAAGCAGCATACCAATGAAACCAAATTCTTCAGCATATATAGCAGCAATATAATCATTTTGCGCTTCAGGTAGGTAAGTAAGCTTCTGTAAACTTGCTCCCGGTCCCTTTCCTAATAATCCTCCTGATCCCGCAGCAATTTTTGCCTGATATGGCTGATGGCCTCGCCCTTTAATATCCAATTCTGGATGGAGATAGACATTTAATCGATGCCGTACGTAAGGCATTCTATAGGCAAGAGCACCTCCAACAACAAGAATGCATAACAAAGGAAGCAACCAATAACGCAACCGCACAGCTGTCATAATAAATACAGGAATCAAAGAAAAAGCAATCACAGCTGCAGAACCATTATCAGGCTCTATGGCGATCAATAAAATAGGAATAAACAGCGTTGTAGTTAGCTTAAGAAATAGTTTAAAATTTTCTCGATATTGAGGACGGAAAACGAGGTATTCTATAGCCACACAAGGAACAAGGTACTTCACAAATTCAGAAGGCTGTAAAGTAAGTTGTCCTATACCTAACCAACGTTTCGCGCCATTTCTACACACTCCTATCCCAGGAATTAAAACAGCAATAAGAGCTATTCCTGCAATAAGCAATAATGTAGGACTCATTTTTAGAAAATCTTTCCATCCTGTCATATAAACTAAAGAAGAAAGACTTAATCCTAACAATAGATAAGTAATCTGACGAATTAAAGCTTTATGTGTACTGCAGGCTAGAGAACGATCCAGAATTTCAGCTGAAGAAGTATCGAAAACCATAACTAGACCCAGAGAAAAAATCCCTAACAAACATGAAACAATGAACCACTTCATATTGGGCCTAGAGAAAGATTACCGTATACGCAACTGATCTCCGGGTCTAAGTTTACGTGCCTTATTTTCGTCAAGATCATTCATCCTTAGTAAATCTTCAAGACGGATATGATTACGTAAAGCTATAGTCCAAGGACTATCGCCTTCTTGAACAGTATAGAAATCTTCAGCACTAGAGACTTTCACCTGAGGTTTTTTAGATTCTTCTTGCTTATCAGACACGGGCACCTTTAATACCTGACCTATCTTCAATTGTGTAGAAGATAGATCATTAATCTGCATAAGAACAGCTACAGTCGTATGATTTGCCTTAGCAATACGCTCTAGGAAATCTCCTTTTTTCACAATAACCGTCGCATAAGCTTCTTTGTTAGGAGCTTCTTTAACAACTTGGACTTTTGGTTCAGGAGTAGGATTTGTGATTGGAACCGGAGGAGTTGTCTGAGGAACATTAGGTACTGGAGAAGCTTTGACAACTACAGGTTTATTTTCTGCAAATTGTACTGCCAATTCCTCTTTAGAAACACGTTGAGGGACAGTCTCTACGGTAGGCTTTTCAAGCTTTTCTATTTTTTCTTGTACTTTTTCCGTAGAAGTAGGAACAAATTCAACAAGCTTTGCTGGTAAAGGAGGAAGCAATACATCTGCATTTTTCTTATCAGCATGTTTTGCTGTAGTGAATAATACTAGCACCAAAACTGCATTCACTAAAGTTGCAATTATAATCGTATCTCTACGGTTCATACTTGTAATGCCTCCATGTCACCAACCAATTGCTTAAAGCAATCTCCTCGTTCCTCAAAGCTCTGAAACTGATCAAAACTAGCACACCCAGGAGATAATAGTATTACATCACCAGGCTGTGCGATACTCTGGGCTATACCTACCGCTTCTTGTAGATCGCGGGCTTGAGTTAAAGGAAGACTACCAGATAAAGCTTGGGTAATTTCGTTTCGACATTCCCCCATAGCCACAATATGTTTTACCGTTTGAGTAAGGACTGGAATCAAAGAAGTAAAGTTACTCCCCTTATTCCTTCCGCCTAAAATAACAATGACGTTTTCTTTCACAGCTATCAGAGCTTTTTCTACAGAGCTCATAGTTGTAGCTTTACTATCATTGATATAACGCACGCCATCTTTTTCTCCCAGATATTCTATTCTATGGGGAGGTTTTTTAAAGGTTTGAATTGCCTGTAAAAACGCTTCCAAAGGAATATTCGATATCTCATTAGCTAAAGTGTAAGCCGCGCAATAATTATTCCTATCATGCAAGTATAGTGGTTTTAATGCACTCCCTTTATCTAAAATTGAAGCTATTTCTCTAGTATAATCCAAATAGGATTTTCCAGATGAAATACCTTCCCCAACCCATAAAGACTTAGATGATTGCAAACATTTAACAATGTTATTTTTCGCTTCGCTATAGGCTGCTAAGGTTTGATGATAATCTAAATGATTATCAGAAACATTTAAAATAGCAGCTCCTGATAGTACAGGGACCTCTATTTCTTGCTCAGCCAATTGAAAAGAACTAATTTCAACAACACGAACACCTTTTTGACGCATTGCCTGAAGAATAGGCACTCCTATATTCCCCATAGTAAAAGCATTAGTTCCTACAGAGCGTAGTAAATGGACTAAAAACAATACCGTTGTTGTTTTCCCTGCGGATCCTGTAATTCCGATGGAGGGATATCGATGAAATTCTGCATCCTGAAAAGCAAGTTGGACATCAGTGATAATAGGAATATTCCTACGTTTTGCTTCAATTACCAAGCCATGTGAAGGTTTGATCCCCGGGGAACGTACAAACAAATCGATATCTTCAGGAAATTCTTCAATATTATCTAGATGACGCTCATAGAAGAAACTACAAGAATTTAGAGCATCTAAAGATCCGTCGATTCCAACAACATAATCTCCTCGATTATGAAGAAACTCTGCTGCAGATTTCCCTGTAACACCTGATCCTAAAACTATAACACGTTGGTTGTGCACAAATTATCTCCATAATGCTGCGGTGATCCCTAAAATCATACAAAGCAGTCCCGCCACGTAAAAACGCAGGACAACTTTTGTCTCTGGAATACCTTTATACTCATAATGATGATGTAGAGGGGAACATAGAAAAATACGCTTTTTCCTCAATCGATAACTACCAACTTGTAAAATTACCGATCCTGCTTCTGCGACAAAAACACCGCCCAATAAAATTAAAAGCAATTCCGCACGAAGCATAACAGCACAACTACCTAATACTCCTCCGATAAGTAAGGATCCTGTATCACCCATAAATACCTGAGCAGGAGAACGATTATATTTTAGAAAAGCGAAGCTTATCCCTATTAATGCAGCTAAGAGTATGGATACATCTTGTGCTAAAGGAATTGTAGGACTTGCAACAGCAACTACTAACAAACCAAAAGCACTCATGCATGTAGTTCCTGCTGCCAAACCATCGAGACCATCGGTAAGATTTACAGCATTGCTAGTCCCTACGATTGCCAACATTGCTAAAGCAAAATAGAAAAGTTTACTTAAAATACCATGTCCAAAAGAAATAGCCCCAAAAAAAGGAACCTTTAATGTGTAAAATAGGGCATTACCTTTATATAGAGAAAATATAGCTAGGATTGTGAGTGCGGAGATTAATAGCTGCAAAACAAATTTCTGTTTTGCTGTTATTCCATGTCCTTTTTTTCTTTTCTTTTTTACTATATCGTCATACCAACCTAAAGCTCCCCAACTGACTATCAGAAACACGAATAGCCACGTTGCAAGTCCCCCTAAAGGAAGCCAAAAGAATACAGTAGTTAATAAAACTACACAAAAAAGTATACCTCCAGCTGTAGGCGTGTGTTTTTTATCTTGATGAAGGATATCGAGCTTCTCACAGTAATCCTTATGCACTTGATCGTAATGATTCTGTTTCTTTAACCAGCATATCATAGGTTTCCCTAAGAAAATCCCCAGGGAAAATGCCAGGCCAGATACTGTTGCCAATAAGAGAATCGATGATTCATTAAAATAAGGAAATACAGAACTCATAAGTAAAGTATTAAAAATTAAAAACAGCTTAATAGAGACTCTAAAGCTAAGGATCGTGATCCTTTTAACAAGACAATATCTCCTTGCTGAACGACTTTCTTTAAAATTTCTTCTATACTCTGAGCAGATGGATGAAAAGAAACTTCACAAGGACCTTGTTTTAATAAGTGCTGAATCGGTAACCATTTTTCTCCAATGAAGAAAATAATACCCGCTTTTGATAAAGCTTTTTCAGCAACAACGGTATGACCTGCCTCAGAATAATTCCCTAATTCTGCCATATGACCTAAGATGAGTATAACTTTCCTACCTTCTGAAGGATTAGGAATCGCATCTAAAGCAGCAATCATTGCTTCTGGGCAGGCATTATAGGCGTCATTGATTACTTGAATACCATTTCGCATGCTTTGCTCAAAACGCATGGGGGGGAGTTGTAAATCACAACAAGAGTGGGCAATCCTATCGACAGGAACATCAAGAAGCCAAGCCAAGGACAAAGCTATTAATAAATTACTATAGGCTGGTTGATACGGGAAAGAAATTGCAAAATCTATATCACCTTCAGGAGTACTTATGACCACGCTATCCTTACGAATAGCTTTATAATAAAAATCAGCAGTTTCGTCATGAAAAGCAAAAGAAAACTTCTCAGAAGATGGGGACTGTTTTACAAAGTGAGAATACCATGGAGAATCTTTAGGGAGAAGTTGTACGCGACTATTTTGTAAGATACGCCCTTTTTCTTCAGCAATGCCTTGAACTCCTCTATCAGAGAAATTCATAGCATGTTGATCCGCCACATTGGTAATCACAGAAACTTCAGGTTCCACTATAGAAAGTAAATCCTTCATATTTCCTGGTTCAGAAACACCCATTTCCAAAAGTATAAAATCCTCATCACCATCTGCCATTAATAGGCTTAAAGGAACAGTAAGTTGAGAGTTATAGCTTTTAGGACTGGCATATACCCTATAAACTGAGGAAAGGAAAGTTTTCGCAAATACTTTTGTAGTTGTCTTTCCAATAGATCCGGTAATACCGACGATTGTTCCCTGAAATAAATGACTTTGACTTTCTCCTGCTTCTTTCAATGCTTCCGTTGTGTCGTTAACAACAACTAACTCTAAACCAAAAGAATCTCCACAATAATCTTTAGAAACGACTGCCGCTACAGCTCCAGCTTGAGCTGCCTGTTTAAGGAAACGATGCCCGTCTGTACATTGTCCAGAAAGAGCAAAAAATAAGTCCCCGGGATGCACCCGACGGCTATCAATAGCAACCCCAGAAATCTTTTTACCAGACCTTGGATATTTCACATCGGATAGCATTAATGATACCCAATCTTCTAGTAAGATAGATCGCATTCTTCAGCCTTTTGTATCTTATTAAAATACATCTACTCAGAGCTATACTGTTAGAATAAACACATCATTTGTGAGTCGTAGGATTAAATCAGAGCGCATTTCGAATATTCCGTTCGTTAATATAAATAAATATACTACATGAATGCAAGCAACGTTATATATTCTCGCAAGATTTCCTACTGACTATAAAATCGTATTTCGCTTAAACTAGGATTTCCTTACGTTTTTTGGTGGCATAGCCAAGCGGTAAGGCCGAGGCCTGCAAAGCCTCTATCCCCGGTTCGATTCCGGGTGCCACCTTTCTTTTCATCTAAGGTATTGTACTCTAAAAAATGACTTGGTAGTGTGAGTTTTGCTTAAAACTTCTTTAGAGGCCACCAATGTTAGACAAGGAAAACTCCCTGTACGATACAGATAAAAAACTTTTCCTTGGAATAGACAAAGTTTTTCATTCCGTTAAGGATCACTACGGTCCCCTTGCCTCGTCTCTATCTTTTTTTGAAAACGAAGGTTATCTAGTTTTATCTCGTATAACCCTAGCCGATCCTCATGAAAATATTGGCGTAGATTTTGCCAAGGCTATGGCAAAGAAAATCCATAAGAAATATCTTGACGGTGTCACTACTGGCATCATTTTACTCTACACTATTCTTAAAGAAAGCTATCTTCTTCTAGACCAAGGTTTATCGCTTTATAAGCTTTGTTCTGCTTTAAAAAGAATGGGGGAAAAGCTTCTAACATCTTTGGAAATATATTCTTGGCCTTTAAAAGATAGTAATAAAGCCAAAGGGATCATCTTTTCTGCTTTTCCAGATCTTACAATTGCTACAGAGTTGTCAGAAGCTTTTTCAGCTGTAGGCACTGAGGGATTTATTTCGTTGTCGCAACTCGCAGTATCGAATATACAGATCACCCGGGGATTAAAAATTCCCTGTGGTTACATATCTCCTTATTTTATTTCTCAATCTACACAGCGTACAGTCATACTTTCCCATCCCCGTATCTTTGTTACTGATAAGAAAATTACTTCAGTACTTAGCTTCCTCCCTTTATTACAAGAATTACAAGAGAATGGCGAACAGCTGCTTATTTTCTGTAAAGGTATAGATCAAGATGCTTTTGCCACATTCATGGTAAATAAATTCGAAGAGCTTCTACAAATTGTTGTTGTTGATTTGAATCATCCCTCTCTTGATCCAACTTTTTTTGAGGACATCACCTTATTCACAGGAACTACAGTTTTCTCTCAAAACTTTTCTCCAGCTATGCAACTCCCTGAACGTACGTCTTTAGGTTCCTGTGCCTCTGTAGAAATCTCTCAAGAAGAAACGGTAATCATTCATGGAAATAGCGTATCTGAAGTTCTAGCATTAAAAATACATCAAATAGAGGAAGAGATACGCACTAACTCTTCTCAAGAAACAAAAACTTCATTAATGAAAAGAAAGCATCGCTTACAAAGTTCCGTTGCTATTGTTCCCGTCCGAGAAAAAAATAAATTTTTCTATTCCTTAGCTCTCTCTACATTAACATCTGCTTTAGATAAGGGTTATGTCACTGGAGGTGGTACGGGTTTATTCTATGCTTCTTTAAATCTATGTGAAGAAGATAAAGTTTCCGAAGAAGAACGCGGAGCCATGAATGTTGTACAAGCATGCTGCCGGGCACCTTTAGAGCAATTAATCAACAATTTAAAATTAGACAGTAAGGTTGTTATCAATAAACTCATATCATTATCGACTCCAAGTCTCGGCATGAATGTTCTTTCACAGCAAATTGAAGATCTCATTGCTTCAGGAATCTTAGATCCTCTAGCCAAAATAAAGGATATTTTTTCTTTAGCATTAGAAACGGGATTAAATATACTTTCATCAAAAGTAATCATTAATGATACAAAGTAAACTATTCAGAAATCTTTTATATCCCAATATAAGGTATTTCATTCTCTAAACATCCCCAGTTTTAATATTTTGAGAATGCGTCACCTTGCTACGGTTTCATAAGATCTATAAATAAAGCAGTTAATAAGAAAATCCCAACACAGTACTATGTCTATTTTAGTGTTTTATCCCAGAAATATTTTAGAAAGAGAACATTGTTTCCCTCCTTTCTAAATATCAGAACAACACGTTATCTTTGTTCTTTTGGAGAGAAAATCTCACAAGTATATTTCCTTTCTCTTTGAGGAAAGAACTCGAATTGTTGTTAAAGATTCATGGTAAAAAATAGGGATCTTAAAAGTAGTTTAGCGTAGAAAAAAGGGTCGATTTTTTTATCAGCTCATGCTTCTAAAATTAAGATGCCCTTGGGGGAACAGGTGATATGCATAACAAATCTTCAGAAGCTCATCGTATTATCCATATCTCTGATGTGCATTTTTGTGTTTTTCCCAAGAATCCATTGATCTGTCTTAATAAAAGATTTAAAGGAGCATTACGCCAAGTATTTGGTGGTGTTACATTCCAATCATTAACTATATCTGAACGTTTTCCTGACTTAGCTGTAAAATTACAAGCTGATAGTATTTGTATTACGGGAGATTTTTCTCTTACAGCTTTGGATGCAGAGTTCCTACTTGCTCAAAATTTTGTGAATGACTTAGAACAATACGCTTCCGTCTACGTACTTCCTGGCAATCATGATGTTTATACCCAGAAGGCACTGAATCATCAAACGTTTTATCAATACTTTCCTAATACACAATTGCAAAATGAACAAATTTCTTTTAATAAACTTATAGACCACTGGTGGCTAGTCTTATTAGATTGTTCTTGTTTGAATGGTTGGTTCTCAGCAAACGGGATGATAAAGTCATCTCAAATTTCTGTTTTAGAAAATTTCATTCTTAGTCTTCCTCCAAAAGAAAATATCATCATCGCTAATCACTATCCTCTTTTACCTACAAAAGACCCTTCTCATGATTTAATTAACCATCTACTTTTACAACATGTCCTGAAAAAGTATACTAATGTACGTTTATATCTTCATGGGCATAATCATCAGGCTGCAGTTTACAACTGTAAAGATCATGCACCAAATATGATTTTAAATAGCGGTTCTATCTCATTACCCTCTAACGCACGTTTTCATATTATAGACTTATATCCTCAAGGATATCATGTTTATACTGCAGCAATAACAAATCTCCTAGACACAAAAAAACCCTTAGAGATCTCTATAGAAGCTAGTCTGGAGTCGTGGTAGTTAAAAAAGAATAGAATGAAAAACAGAAGAAACTGTGTAGAAAAACTACACACCTTCTTCATAAATTTTTTCTGCGACAACTCGAAATACTTCTGGAGTATCAGGAACTTCGCAATGGGAAATGTCACGAGTAGATTCCGGCATAGCTAAAAGTTTTTCAACCCAAACTTTCCGTTTTCTTTGTTCTTCAAGAACTAAAGACTTATCTCGCAATTTTTTAAGTAGCTCTGCTTCTGCAGATAGCTCTTTCGTTTTTTTTGTTTCCATACCACGGAATCTAAAAAAATCATGTTTTTTACACAATAGAACTTCTTATAGTTAGCAACTACTTGGAAACTCGGGATTCATAACTCCCTGTACGTGTATCTATTTTAACAACTTCACCTTCTTCAATGAAAATAGGAACCATAATTTTTGCTCCTGTATTTGTCACTGCTGGTTTTAATACTCTTCCTGAAGCTGTATCTCCCCGTACACCCGGCGCTGTTTCAGCAATAGTAAGTTCCATAAAAATTGGAGGTTCTACCCCAATAACGTTACCGTTGTATAAGACTAATGTATAGATTGTATCTTCTAATAACCACTGACGGATATTTTCTATTTTGTCCCAGAAAATCATCTCTTGCTCAAATGTCTCATCATCCATGAAGGTAGCACCTTCTTGATCTGAATAAAGGAAACGCATCTGTTGTTCTCGTACATCTGCGGTTTCTACAAATTCTCCAGACTTAAATGTCCTTTCAATGACCCTTCCCGTCAAAAAATTCTTTACCTTAATCCTGTTAAAGGCTTGTCCTTTTCCTGGTTTTACAAAGTCATTTTGCAAAATCAAATAAGGTTGACCATCTATTTCTATTCTTAATCCTACACGAAATTCACTAGTACTTACACGAACCATGGGGCCATTTATCCTTAAAATTCTCCTATTTATGTTATCTAGGACATTTTCCTTTGTCCAGAAGAATGTCTCGTATAGCATAGGTCTATGCATCAACAAAAAATTATTGATTTTAGTTTAAACGTGCAAATTTCCTATACACCGTATAAAACAAGTTATTATTTGATCTCGATAATATCTAGTTGAACTAGGGAGCAAAAGCATGTTTAAGCAAAAAGACACAAATATCAATGAATCAAAAATAGCCCAGGATATGTTAGAGCGTTATTCTGGATCGACTATTGAAGAATTCTGTCCTTATCTTCTCTTAACGAATTTTGCTTATTACACCCATGTATTTGCAGAAGCTTATCAAGTACCCATTTCAAAGGGATCGATGTTTTCCGCAGCACACGCACCTCAGGTGAATGCTTCTATTCTTGATTTTAAGTTAGGATCTCCCGGAGCAGCTTTAACTGTAGATTTATGTTCATTTCTTCCCAATGTGAAATCTGCCGTGATGCTGGGCATGTGTGGGGGACTACGTTCACACTATCAAGTTGGGGATTATTTCGTGCCCATAGCCAGTATTCGAGGAGAAGGAACTTCTGACGTTTATTTCCCTCCCGAAGTCCCTGCTTTAGCAAACTTTATGGTTCAAAAAACTATTACAGAGATACTAGAAGAAAAAAAAGCTAATTACCATATCGGGATTACCCACACTACAAATATTCGCTTTTGGGAATTCAATAAGGAATTTCGAAAGAAGCTTTATGAAAATAAAGCCCAGACCATAGAAATGGAATGTGCTACATTATTTTCCGCGGGTTATAGAAGAAATCTTCCTATGGGGGCCCTACTGGTTATCTCAGACTTGCCGCTAAGAAAAGAGGGAATAAAGACTAAGGAAAGCGGAAATTTTGTATTGAAGACATACACAGAAGACCATATCACTACAGGAATTGATGTCGTCACCAAGCTAGACACAGTATTGAAAAGCCGTCCGACAAAAATCCAAAAAGGCTTACCCCATATGGAACTTGGAGAGGCTGACGATACTATGCCTAAAGATTCTGGAATCTCAGATAGTGATTATTGAGAAAGTATTCTTTGTAAAATACAGTCCGCAGTAAATCCACAAGCTTCTGCCACATCAGCGGGAGCTCCAGAATAACCGAATCTATCCATAGCAATAGCTAAACCATTAGAACCAATATATTTATACCATCCTAATGCAGACCCCGCTTCTATAGATACTCTTAAACCTAAATCACCACCAATTACACTCTCTCGATATTCAAAATCTTGTTGTTCGAATAGTTCCCAACAAGGGAAGGAAATTACACGAACTTTCTTATCTAAGTAGATTAACTCCTGAGCCACAGCTAAAGCTAAGTGCAGTTCTGATCCTGTAGCAAATAAAGTGTAATCTGGCTTGCCTTGAGTCTCTTTTAAAACAATATAAGCTCCCCGCTCCATACCTTCTTTAAACGGTCTGTTCGTTTGGGCTAGAGTAGGTAAATTTTGCCGGGAAAGAATCAATGCCGTAGGACCGAGATAGCGTAATGCTGCGTGCCAAGCTCCTTTCACTTCATTAGCATCTCCAGGACGGATAACTTGCAAACCTGGAATTGCTCTTAATGACATGATCTGTTCAATAGGTTGATGTGTTGGACCATCCTCACCAACAAAAATAGAATCATGAGTAAATTGGTAAATAACAGGTAACTTTGCTAATGCTGCCAAACGAATCGCATTCCTTAAGTAATCAGAGAATACTAAGAATGTTCCTCCAAAAGGCCGGAAAACTTGAGAATAGGCTAAACCATTCATAATAGCCCCCATACCGAATTCTCGAACACCGTATTTAATATTCCTACCCGAGAAGTCGTGACTATTAATATCTTTAGCATCTGCTATCCATGTTCCATCTGAACTTGATAGATCTGCAGACCCCCCAATAAGGGAAGGGATGTTCTTAGCTAAATTTTGAATTATCTTGTTAGACGCAGCACGGCCAGCTATGGCCTCTGGCATTTCTACACTTTCAAGTATTATCTCTAATTTTTCTGAAGATATTGGAGATTTTAGCGAAAGAAATTCTTGATGCAAATCAGGGAATTGACGTGACCAAACACGAAAATCGTCCTGCCATTCCTCTTGAACTTTACGATCTTCTTGTAATTTATGGGAAAAGAAAGACTTTACTACAGGAGAAATAAAGAATTTCTCCTCAGGAAGATGCCAGAAACGTTTTGTCTGCTCCACCCCATCTTCTCCTAAAGGCGACCCATGCGCCTTATGACTTCCTTCTTTAGGAGAGCCATGACCTATAATCGTATGAGCTACTATCAATACAGGACGTTGCTGTGATTGTTTAATTTTTATAAATGTTTCATGGATCGCGGAAAAATCATACCCATCTATTTCATAAACTTCCCAACCGTAAGATTCAAAACGTTTTTTCACGTCTTCAGAACTTACTTCCCCTAAGAAGCCATCTAAAACAATATTATTGTAGTCATATATAACTACGAGATTATCTAAACCTAAAGTTCCTGCTAAACTACAGACTTCATGGCTAACGCCTTCCATCATGCATCCATCACCAGATAAACAATATACTTTACTATTGAAAATTTCATGCTCGGGTCGATTAAAGCGAACTTGAAGCATTTTCATAGATAAAGCCATACCTACGGCATTCCCTAAACCCTGACCTAAAGGTCCAGTAGTGGCTTCAACACCCTCCGTTTCTCCAAATTCCGGATGACCGGGGGTTCGTGAATGCAACTGACGAAATTGCTGGAGATCTTCTAAAGAGACGTCGTATCCAGCAAGATGAAGACAGGCGTATAATAAAGCCGAGCCGTGTCCTGCTGATAGAACAAACCGGTCTCTATCAATCCATAAAGGATCTTTGGGATTATGTCTCAAAACATAACTATACAAGTATGCGGCAAGTTCCGCACAACCTAAAGGTAATCCCGGATGACCAGAACCAGCTTTTTGAATGATCTCTATGCTTAACTGTTTAAAAGTTCCCGAGATCTTTTCTAAGATATCTATATCTACTTCTCTGTTCACCATTTGTCGGACCTAAAAGTGCTTCACAAGAATACAAAGATCAAAATTATAGGGCATGCATTACCAAAAAGCAAGACTACTCAATTCATACACGCTTTCATAACTCTTATACGTCCATTGCACACTGATTTATCTCAACTGAACAAAACATTTGTCTATGTTTAAAAACAAAAAGATTCTTTCTTAGGACAGTATTAGAGACTAAAATCAATCTCTCCCATATAATTAGAGCAAGTTCAACATTTTTGACATTATAAAGTCATTCCTTATGTTAAGTAACACTCTTCGATCTAATTTTTTAAAATTTTACGCTAATCGCCACCACACTATCGTTCCTTCTTCCCCCGTTTTCCCTCATAATGACCCCTCTATTCTTTTTACCAACGCAGGAATGAACCAATTTAAGGATATTTTTTTAAACAAGGAAACTGTGAGCTATTCGCGAGCCACCACTTCTCAAAAATGTATCCGAGCTGGAGGTAAGCATAATGACCTCGATAATGTTGGACATACATCACGTCATCTTACTTTCTTCGAAATGTTGGGAAATTTTTCTTTTGGTGATTATTTTAAAGAGCAAGCGATTGCTTTTGCCTGGGAAGTATCTCTATCTATATTTAATTTCGATCCTAATTTTATTTATGCAACTGTTCATGAAAAAGATGACGAAGCTTTTGCTCTTTGGGAAAAACACCTTCCCTCGGAGCGTATTTTCAGATTAACTGATAAGGACAACTTCTGGAGCATGGCGGAAACCGGTCCTTGCGGATATTGTTCTGAGCTTCTTTTTGATCGCGGCGAAAAATTTGGCAAAGCAGCCTCTCCACTAGAAGATACTGAAGGCGAACGCTTTTTAGAATATTGGAATCTTGTTTTCATGGAATTCAATCGTACAGCCGAGGGTTCTCTATTATCTTTGCCTAGCAAACATGTCGATACGGGTGCGGGTTTAGAACGCCTGGTTTCTATTATTTCGGGGACAGATACAGTTTTTGAAGCTGATGTTCTACGTCTCCTTATCTCAAAAACAGAAGAACTATCAGATAAAACGTATCACGCAGACGAGGCTTTAGGCGCTGCCTTTAGGGTTATTGCAGATCATACGCGCTCGTTATCCTTTGCTATTGCTGATGGTTTGCTTCCGGGAAACACAGAACGTGGTTACGTATTAAGAAAAATTTTACGAAGAGCTGTTAACTATGGGAAACGTTTAGGATTTACTAAACCTTTCTTAGCAGAAATCGTCCCTTCTTTAGTCAATGCCATGGGAGAGGCTTATCCTGAATTACGCCTATCTCTGTCTCAAATTCAAGAAGTTATGACTATGGAAGAAGAGAATTACTTTAAATCTCTTCATCGCGGTGGGAACTTACTCCAACAGGTACTTAAATCATCATCGTCATCTTCAACCATTTCTGGGGAGGATGCCTTCAAATTAAAAGACACTTATGGGTTACCCATTGATGAAATTGCTTTATTAGCTAAAGATTACGATTTCTCCGTAGATATGGAAACCTTTTGTCAATTAGAAGAAGAAGCCAAAGAACGTTCTCGAAAAAATATTGCCAAGTCTCATAGTTCTACAGATGCAATTTATGATGCATTATCCCTAGGAGAGAATTCAGAGTTTGTTGGTTATAATGATCTATCCTGCGATACATTTATTGAAGCAATAGTTTGTGACGGCAAACGAGTGTCTTCACTTAAGGAGAAAGAAAAGGGCGCCTTAATTTTAAAAGTCTCTCCTTTCTATGCAGAAAAGGGCGGTCAAATTGGAGATGCTGGAGAAATATTTTGCTCTGATGGTACATTTATTGTTAGCCAAACAACTTCTCCAAAAGCAGGAATGATAATTCATCATGGAGAAGTTTCCCAAGGACAACTTTCTCAAGACCAAGCAGTAACCGCACAAGTAAATTGCATTCGCAGAAAGAAAATTGGCAATAATCATACCGGCTGTCATCTTCTACATAAAGCTTTAGAAATGACTCTTGGTGATCATGTTCGCCAAGCAGGATCTTATGTTGACGATTCAAAAATTCGCTTAGATTTCACTCACCCTAAAGCTATTGCTCCAGAAGATTTAGCTTCTATTGAACTTTTAGTTAATGAAAAGATCAGGGAAAATCATCGTGTAGAAACTCGTGAAGCTATGTATTCTGATGTTATGAATTCCAAAGAAATCAAACAATTTTTTGGAGACAAGTATAGCGATGTTGTCCGCGTAGTCTCAGCAGGATTTTCTCATGAACTTTGTGGAGGAACTCATGCAGAATTTACAGGAGATCTCGGTTATTTCCGTATCCTTAAAGAACATGCTGTAGCCACAGGAATACGCCGCATAGAAGCTGTAACGGGTAGAGAGGCTGAGGCTCTAGCACATCAAGACAATGAGGATCTCAATGAAATTTCTCTTATCTTACAATCTCCTCGAGATCAAATTCTGAATAAATTACAAAACATTCTAGAAGAGAAAAAAGAACAAGCAAAAGAGATTTGCGAATTAGAGAATAAGCTCATTAATTCTCTATTGGATAAGCTTATTGACCGTTGTCAACAGGTTGAAGATGTTTCCTATTTTATTCACCATTTACCTGAATCAGAAAGTCATCGTCTACAACAATATGCTAACTGCTTACATCAGAAAATACCCTCACGTTTAATTTCCTTATGGACGACTCAGAAAAATGGAAAATATATCATCTTTTCTCGAGTTTCTGATGATCTTGTTAAACAAGGGCTGCAGGCTAAAGATCTTTTAAAAATATTACTCACACCTTGTGGTGGTCGTTGGGGAGGAAAGGATATATTTGCACAAGGTAGTGCAGATCATCTCCCACAAGCAGACGCATTAAATAATACTTTATGGCAATGGATTTCGACCCAGTTAATTTAAATCTACCTCTCTTATCTGAAATAACTAACGCCTCTATTCCATTACTAATAGAAAACATCCGTCCCGGAGCTCGCGGATTCTTAGCTGCCAAGTTTTTCCGCGAGAGGGAAGAATCTGTAGTAATGATCACTACACGTTCTCGTATTGATGATCTTTTTGAAGATCTCTCCTCATTCTTAGGCTTCCCCCCTATTGAATTTCCTTCATCAGAAATTGATTTGTCTCCTAAGCTTGTTAATATTGATGCTGTTGGCAAACGCGATAAAACTCTTTATGAATTATATGAAAAGAAAGCTCCTTTATTTTGCGTAACAACCCTAAAAGCTTTATTAGAGAAAACACGCTCGCCAAAAGATACCGCGCATCAACATTTAGATATCCAAGTTGGAGATATGCTAGATCCCGAAATGATGATCGATCTATGCAAAAACCTGGGCTATCGCCATGAAACCCTCGCTAGTGATAAAGGAGAGTTTGCGTATAGAGGAGGGATTATTGATATCTTTCCTCTGTCTTCTCAAGAACCTTTTCGGATAGAATTTTGGGGAGAAAAGATTATCTCTATACGTCCTTTTAATCCTTCTGATCAACTTTCGACAGGGAAAGTTTCTAAGCTATCGATATCTCCAGCTACAAAAGATTCAGGGAAAGAAGTATTATCACACTGCCTATTGGATTATTTTAATACACCCCCAAAACTTATCTTTGATAACCTAACGATGCTAGAAGATGATTTTTCTGAAATTTCAGGAACATTATCCTCGTTACCCAACCGCTTTTTGTCGATTACAGATCTATGTGAACGCGCTTTCCAATCTCCCACTATTTTCTTTGAAGAGAAAAGTTTCCCTAATGTCCATAATCTTAAAAATAATGAAGTAAACATCGAAGTCTTTCATCGTCATATAAAAGCCTCTCGACTCGTCGCTCCATTTATTTATCCCAATGAAACTATCGATGAACAGGAAAATCCCCTTCTAGGTTTTCTAAAAAAACTTCAAGAATATATCCCTAATAAAGGCCAACCCTTTAATGTGGCCCTTTACAATACAAAAGCAAAATCTTTAAAAGAAGCTCGTGCTTTAGTAGAAACACTAGCAGAAAATTCTATACATATTTGCGAAAGACCTGGGAATCTCTCTTCAAGCTTTGCTCTTGTTGAAGAAAGATTTGCAGCGATTTCCCTTTCGGAATTTTCATCTACAAAAGTATTGAGAAGACAAAAACAGAGAAATTATTTTTCTGTAACCACAGAAGAAGTTTTTGTTCCCATTCCTGGAGAGACCGTTGTGCATCTTCACAATGGTATCGGTAAATTTATCGGGATGGAAAAAAAGCCAAATCATTTAAACATTGAAACAGATTATCTGGTTCTTGAATATGCTGATAAGGCTAGGCTATATGTACCTTCTGATCAAGCTTACCTAATTTCACGTTACGTAGGGGCATCTGAAAAAGCTCCCGATCTTCACAACCTGAATGGTTCTAAATGGAAAAGATCTCGAGATCTCTCTGAGAAATCCCTCGTGCTTTATGCTGAAAAACTTCTTCAGCTCGAAGCACAACGTTCTACTATACCTTCGTTTATCTACCCTCCTCATGGTGAGGACGTGATTAAATTCGCAGAAAACTTTCCTTATGAGGAAACTCCTGATCAATTAAAGGCTATCGAACAAATTTATTCTGACATGATGTCAGATAAGTTGATGGATCGATTAATTTGTGGCGATGCCGGATTTGGGAAAACAGAAGTCATCATGCGTGCTGCTGTAAAAGCTGTTTGTGACGGTCATCGACAAGTTATTGTTATGGTACCTACAACAATTCTAGCAAACCAACATTATGAGACTTTCTCACAACGTATGGCAGGATTACCCATCAATATTGCTGTTCTTTCACGATTTTCTGAAAGGAAATCAATGAAAAAGATCTTTGAGGATGCAGCCAAAGGCGATATTGACATCCTAATCGGAACACACAAGCTAATAAACAAAAATCTCGAATTTAAAAATCCTGGATTATTAATTATTGATGAAGAACAGCGTTTCGGTGTTAAAGTTAAAGACTTCCTAAAAGAACGTTATCCTACTGTAGATTGCTTGACAGTATCTGCAACACCAATCCCTAGAACATTATATATGTCTTTATCGGGGGCTCGTGATCTTTCTTTAATTACCATGCCTCCATTAGATAGGCTTCCTGTTTCCACTTTTGTTTTAGAGCATAATGAAGAAACATTATCAGCAGCCTTGCGTCATGAATTACTGCGTGGCGGTCAAGCTTATGTGATCCATAACCGTATTGAGAGTATTTTTAGATTAGGGAATACAATACGAACATTAGTTCCTGAAGCACGCATTGCTGTTGCCCACGGACAAATGTCATCAGATGAATTAGCTTCTATTTTCCAAAAGTTTAAAGACCAGGAAATCAATATTCTTGTCGCAACAGCATTGATAGAAAACGGTATCGATATTCCTAATGCCAATACCATTTTAGTAGATCAAGCAGATAAATTTGGTATGGCCGATCTTTATCAGATGAAGGGTAGAGTAGGAAGATGGAATAGAAAAGCCTATTGTTATTTCCTAGTTTCTCATTTAGATAGGTTATCAGGTCCCGCTGCAAAACGTTTAGAAGCTCTGAATAAACAAGAATATGGTGGGGGCATGAAAATAGCCCTTCATGATTTAGAAATTCGTGGAGCAGGGAATATCTTAGGAACTGACCAATCAGGTCACATAAGTGCAATCGGTTTCAATCTCTACTGTAAACTATTGAAAAAGACAGTCGCCGCATTAAAAAACAATACCTCTCCCCTGCTATTTAATGACGACGTAAAGATAGAGTTCCCTTACAAATCACGTATTCCTGATACCTATATTGATTTGGCTTCTATGCGTATAGAATTCTATCAGAAAATAGGTAGTGCTGAAGATACTGAACAGCTTGAACTAATAAAAGAAGAGATGAGAGATCGCTTTGGTCCTATTCCTGAAGAAGTTTTATGGTTATTTGCCCTAGCTCAAGTACGCCTGTTTGCTCTACAACACAACATCTCTAGCATTAAAGGTACGGGAAATGCTTTGTATATTCAACAATGTCATGGAAAAACAGAGCAAATAAAGAAAACATTACCGTATTCTTTGTCTCCAACTCCAGAGTTGCTAATATCTGAAGTTTTAGAATCTATAGAAAAAGCTTTTCCTCTAAAAACCCCTCGTTAAGGAGGCGTTATGTCGGGATTTTACGACGTTATAAAGCCGAAAACTACACGGCCACCTGTCTGGTTTTTACGACAGGTAGGAAGATATATGCCTCAATATAAAGAGCTCAAGGGCTCCCAAACATTGAAAGCCTTTTTCCACAATACCGAAGCAATTACCGAAGCAACTCTTTTAGGACCGAATTTATTGAAAGTGGATGCAGCAATTCTCTTTGCTGATATTCTTTCTCTATTAGACGGTTTTAACATCTCTTATGATTTCGCTCCCGGACCGCAAATCTTATTTTCTCCTAATCAAGAATTGATTTTCACAAAAGATCCCCAAGAGACATTTTCCTATCTTCTTGAAGCAATTAGGAATCTTGTGAAGCGTTTAAAAGTCCCTTTAATTGCTTTCGCAGCGTCTCCTTTTACTATGGCAAGCTATCTTTTAGATGGAGGAGCTTCTAAAGATTTCCCAAAAACGATGGCGTTTCTTTATCAATATCCTGAAAGATTCGATGCTTTGCTTAAAAAATTAACAGAAGGAACGATTGTTTATCTAAAGGAACAAATTCATGCTGGAGCTTCGGCTATTCAGCTATTTGAATCTTCAAGTTTACGTTTACCCTCAAAACTCTTTTCCCAGTATGTGACGACACCAAATACACGACTTATTTCTCAATTAAAGCAGAACGTCTCCTCTCCTATAAGTTTATTTTGCCGCTGTTTCGATGAAAACTTTTTAGACCTTTACTCTACGGGTGCGGACACACTACATCCTGACTATCATGTAAATCTTAATAAGATCTATAAAACAGTTGCAGATCCAGGATCTTTACAAGGAAATATCGATCCTGCACTATTTCTACTTCCTCAAGATGAACTTCTCGCTCATCTTGAAAAATACATTACCACTTTGAAATATCAACCTAATTATATTTTCAATTCAGGGCATGGCATTCTTCCCGAAACTCCCCTAGAAAACGTTCAAGCTGCGGTATTATGTTTAACGTCAATTTCAACTTCTTAGAAGGTCTCCATCAACCTGCACCAAGATACACAAGCTATCCAACAGCTTTAGAATGGAAATCATCCGATGCTAATCCTGCATACCTTGCTTTTGAACGTCTCCAAGAAGATGAACGTCCATTATCACTATATTTCCATATTCCTTTCTGTCAGTCGATGTGTCTATACTGCGGATGCTCTGTAGTAATCAATCGTCGCGAAGATATTGTAGAAGATTACATCTCTACTCTTATTAAAGAAATGGAACTTGTTCATACTCTTTTAGTGGGGAAACGGAAAACTTCACGAATTCATTTTGGAGGAGGAACTCCAAGTCGATTATCTAGAGCACTATTTGAGAAATTATTTTTTCATATCCATCGTTTATTTGATCTTTCTGAAGTTGAAGAAATTGCTATTGAGTTTGACCCTCGTTCTTTAAGGAATGATAGTGAAAAAGCTGAATTTATCCAGTCATTAGGATTTAACCGTGTCAGCTTAGGAGTTCAAGATACACAGGATGCTGTTCAAGAAGCTGTACGACGACGTCAAAGTCATGAAGAATCTCTACATGCTTATCAGAAGTTTCGAGAACTAGGTTTTGAAAGTATAAATATAGATTTGATTTATGGTCTCCCCAAGCAAACAAAAGTAACATTTACACAAACAATTGCTGATATTTTACAGATGCGTCCTGATCGCCTAGCGTTGTTTTCTTTTGCCTCCGTTCCATGGATAAAGCCTCATCAAAAAGCTATGAAAGAAAATGATATGCCCTCTATGGAAGAAAAGTTCGCTATATATTCTTATGCACGACATACATTAACAAAGTCGGGATATCAGGCAATTGGTCTAGATCATTTCTCTCTACCTGATGATCCCTTAAGCATAGCCTTTAAAAATAAAACTCTAATTCGTAATTTCCAAGGATATTCCTTACCTCCTGAAGAAGATCTTATAGGGTTGGGAATGACCTCAACAAGTTTTATCCGTGGTATATATTTACAAAATGCAAAAACTTTAGAATCGTACCATGAGCAAATCCTTGGAGGATCTCTAGCAACAATTAAAAGTAAGATTCTTTCAGAAGATGATAGAATAAGAAAATGGGTAATCCATAAGCTTATGTGTACATTTGTCGTATCCAAAGAAGAATTTTCAGATCTTTTTGGCTATCGTTTTGATGAATATTTTTCCGAAAGTCAAGAACGGATAGATGGTATGGTAACGACAGGACTAATCCAAAATAGCTCTTCTTTTCTTACTGTAACTCCCTTAGGAGAGCTATTTGTACGTGTAATTGCTACAGCTTTTGATGCGTATTTCTTAAAAACTGTTTCTTCAAGCCCTAGGTTTTCAAGATCTATATGAGAAAAGTCATTGTTATAGGAGCGGGAATTTCAGGATTAGCAACAGCGTGGTGGCTACATAGAAAATTCCCTAATAGCGAACTTATGATTATAGATAAGGCAGATCGTCCTGGAGGACTTATCTATACAGACCATCAAAAAGACTTTCCGTTAGATCTCGGTCCTAAAGGTTTTTTAATGCGGGGAGAGGGAGAGTATACTCTCGGATTAATCCATGATCTAGAATTACAAGATTTCCTCATAGCTAGTGATAAAACAGCAAAAAAACGTTTTATCCGCTATAAAGGGAAAACTCGCAAAGTCTCTCCTTGGACATTGATAAAGGAGGGCTTACCCTTTGCCATGGTCAAAGATCTCTTCGCCTCCCGATATACAAAAGATAGTTCTGTTTATGATTTTCTACGTCGTCATAGTACAACAAGTCTTATTCAGAATGTGTTAAATCCCGTTGTTACAGCAATTCGTGCGGGACATAGCGATCTACTTTCTGCGCATATGGCTTTTCCAACTCTTTCTCAACGCGAAGCAAAAACAGGATCAATATTACGCAGTTATCTGAAAGATTTTTCGAAGAAAAAAAATAAGGATGCTCCTTATCTCGCCTCCCTACGTCCGAATTTAGGAATTCTCATTGATACTTTAGTGAAGAAAATCCCAGCCACATGGAAATTCTCTTCACCAGTCACAAAGATAAACTGTTTTCCCTCGGAAGTTATGGTATCAACAGTAAACGAAACATTCTCGGCTGATTTGGTGATCTATACAGGACCTACAAATACTCTTCCTTCTCTTATTGATATTCCTGGTATCCAAAATCTCTCCAATAAAATACTCCATTGGGATCTTTCTTGTGTGACTTTAGGATGGGATAAGAATCCTCCTTCCATTCCGAAAGGTTATGGGATGCTCTTCGCCGATGAACCTCCCTTACTTGGTATAGTCTATAATACTGAAGTTTTCCCGCAGCAAATACCTGGAAAAACGGTCATCTCATTATTATTAGAAAATCGCTGGCATGACGAAGAAGCTTATGCTTTTTCTTTAGCAGCAATTTCTGAATATCTAGGAATTGCTACAAAACCTGATGTATTCTCATTATTCTCCCCAGAAGAGGGTCTTCCCCAGCATTGCGTAGGATTCCTAGAAATGAAAAAGCAGGTACTTCCTTCTATTCCTCATAATCTAAAAATTGTAGGACAGAACTTTGCAGGACCAGGGCTAAATAGATGTGTAGCTTCAGCCTATCGTGCTGTCGCTGCTATCTAAAGGAAGGAAACGTTCACAAAGAGAAAGCGTTGTGGTTAACATCTCTCCGAAATATTCCCGTCGCGGAGACATTTCGAGTAGTCTTTTTTCAATATGATCTAGGAGATGTTCAACTAACTTTTCTTTTTCATTAAGTTTCTTGTAAGCATAGGCGAGTCCCGATACCCAACGCATTTCCATAGCGACACGATTGGTAATTTCTTCGATAAGGATCACCTGCGGATGATTAGGTGTTTGCCAATCTCCTTTTATCTCTTCAAAAACCTCAATAGCTCGTGAAGTATTTCCAAATGCAAGATAAGCATCAGCAAGATCTAACTTCAAAGTATAGTATATATATGTCCAAGCTTTAGCATTTTCTCCAGATAAGGTAACTTCTGAAAACTCATCTAGAGCTTTTATAAACCAACTAATTTTCCTAATTAGTGAGGGTTCCACATATCCCTGAAGATAATAAACCAAAGATAATAACGAAGAATGAGGGAAGAGTTCTTGAAAACGAGACAAATGAAATAGAGCGGCATCTCCCCCCGAAAGATAGTCTTCTATATCATAAGCAAGAAGATACAAGCGATCTCCATACAAACGAAGGTCTAGATTATCGCAATAGAGATCGAGATTCTCTCTAAACTTTCTTGTTAATGCCCAAACCAACCTAACAGTAGACTGTAGCGAAGAACGTTCTTGAGAAAAGACACTGGTTAGCGATGCGTAAGCTTGCGCATTTTTATAATATAGAGAAACAAAACAACATTTCGCCAGATCTTCTAGCGATGTGGATGGATTTATCGCAGCGGTAGGAGATACTTCTTTAACTAGTTCCCCACGACGAAATGCCAACCATAAAGTTAAAGCTCTACTATACTCACTATCCACCACGCTCTCTTTAGCTTTTTCTAAATACTTTTGTTCAGCTAGATCTATGTGCAGATCAATGAGAGAAAGTATAGGACTATCGTTATGAATCTCACAACGCTTTATCATATCATAGATAAAATAGTGATAGAGATCCTCAATGGATATTCTACTGTTACTGCTTAATGATTCACAGACCTTAACAACATTAGATGAAGATGCGTGATCTTTATTTATAAATAACGCATCTAGAGATTTGAGAATCTTACGATGTAGAAATGAAAAATGAGATTTAGAGGTGAGCTCTTTATAAGCATCGATCTTTTTTTGAAGGGCATAGGTAAGAAACAATCCCAAACCAGCCTCTTCACGACTCCAACTTTTATAAGCCCTAAGAAAAAATTCCTCAGCATCGCCATATTTTTGTTGTCGGCAAGAAATACATCCTAAATATTCATATACTCGAGCTAAAGTCACTCCTAATCTAGAAGCATGATTTAAAGTAGATAAGAAAATTTCTCGAGATTTCATGAAATCTTGTTTTTCATAGCTATAGCAACCCAGGAAAAAACTATATTCTGGGAAATAAGCATGCTCCGAAACAAATATAGATTCTCCAGCAACTAATAGCCTCTGCATATCTGAGAAATTTTTGATCTGATGATAGATTTCTAATAATGAAAAGTAGCCGTAATAAAGTAATGTCGATTGTAAATAGTTTCCATGATCTATAAGGACTTCTAATTCACGAATGCCTTCTTCTTGATTCCATGGAAGCGTATACAAAGCATGAGCAAGAAGAAGTACATCAACTTCATGAGCACGTTGTACTTCTCCCTTTGCTATCCTCAATACCAATTTATCAATAGATTGCGCGTATTCTTTTTCAGCCTGACAATAGGGCAATAATAAAGATTCGCAGGAAGTCTTAGCCCCTCGCGCTTTTTCAATTTCCAACCCTAAGACTATTTTCCTTAAAAAAATCTTCTCTATATCAATAACATCAGGATGGGGACTACATGTACCTGCTTCAACATTATGAGAAAGTTTCTCACACAATCTTAAAGCTTCATCGTAATTTCCTCTTTCCTTCATTATGAGAATCTCTTGTTTTCGATCCTCATAACTACTGTGTAAAGTCATGCTATAGAGCTGAAGAAGGAGATTATCTTCTAAAGTTTCTCTACCACTGCTGATATTATGAAATTGTGTTATCAAATCCCTAAGGGAAACACCATCGGGATTCAATCTCTGCCAAGCAAGACGCATTTCAGATCTGATATGAGGAGGAATCGTAACTACAGATAATAATTTTCTTACTATATCTTTGCTTGTTGATCTATCGTCTTGTTTTATTTTCACCTGTACGTACTGACGCGTTAGTGATGCTACAGTTTCCCAATCTCTAGAGGATAACATTGTTTTTTCAGAAATTATACGTTCTACAAATGCTGAAAAAGCTTCATCACAATCAGTTCCTGACTTCAATACTGTATGTAGATCTGCAAAATAATGGCCGAAAGACAACTGCTGAGTTGGAGCGGCACTGACAACTCCTACACTCATAATCAAACAAAATTGAAAAACGCATACACAAGTGCGAAGATATACTTTCATGATAGATTTCTCTCTACCATAGTACTGGCAGGAAATATAAAAAAATTCGCAATAGTTCAAAAAAAACAAACTATATGCAAACCAAAAGTATAGGAAAAGACACTATTACTAAAAAAGAAAGTTATTTTTGAAATTTCTTTATAAATTAAATAGCGACAGAACCTCAACACTACCTAAAAACATACAAAAAAAAACCTCATTAATGAAAATCAAAAGTTTACTTCTTCCAAAAAAGACTCCAGCATTATATCAACTAACACACTGACAAACAAAGAAGTACGAAAAATAAAAAAAAGTAAAAATGATTCTCTGTTTTCTTTTCTCTAAAAAAATTGTTGCATGAATTTGAACAAACAAACTAATTAAAAATTAAAACAAGTAAAAATAGTTTAAAACAACAACTAGAGGACGCTTTTCATGGCGCTAAAAGATACGGCAAAAAAAATGAGAGATCTGTTGGAAAGTATCCAACATGACTTAGACAAAGCCGAAAGAGGAAATAAAGCAGCAGCTCAGCGAGTACGTACCGACTCCATCAAATTAGAGAAAATTGCTAAGCTGTATAGAAAAGAATCGATCAAAGCTGAAAAGTCTGGCTTGATGAAACGTAAGCCTGCGACAAAAGCTAAAAAAGCCACTGC
Organism: Chlamydia sp. 16-02; assembly: GCF_042235055.1. Taxonomy (NCBI): domain Bacteria; kingdom Pseudomonadati; phylum Chlamydiota; class Chlamydiia; order Chlamydiales; family Chlamydiaceae; genus Chlamydia; species Chlamydia sp. 16-02. The sequence continues at coordinate 834,685 of NZ_CP114172.1, read as the reverse complement.
CGCTAAAAAGCCTGCAAAAGCTGCACCTAAGCCTAAGGCAAAAGTAAAAGCTAGACCAAAAGCAAAAGCAGCTCCTAAAACAAAAGCTAAAGCAAAAGCCCCTGCAAAAAAGACTCCAGCAAAAGCAAAAGCCAAAAAAATCTCTAAATCTCGCTCCCTAAGAAAATAATTTTTTCCTTGTCTTGGTTTTTAGAGGGTAATTATATTTTATAACTTGCCCTCATTTTTTTCTTTCCCCCAGTTTTCAAAAGATTGTCCCTAGAAAGCATCTCTTATGATAAAATTCCATAGTAATTTTATCTGCGGAACATCCTACCCTTATTACATTCCTGCAGGTACGTGACGAGTTTTACATAAAACCCTACCTAAGGGGGGCTATGCCTACAGTAATGAATTGTAAACATCTAGGCATTTGTGGAGGATGTTCTTCTCCTCAGACTGCCTATGCTGATTCTTTAAAAACTAAAGAACACCTTTTACATGAACTTTTTTCTCCTATTTTTCCTTCTTCAGAAATTCTTCCTGTAATTCCTTGCAATCCAATATTGCGAGGGAGAAATAAGATGGAGTTCTCATTTTTTCAAACAAATGAAGGAAAGAAAAGTCTAGGATTCATTACGCCCACAAAACCTAAACAAGGTGTTCCCATTACAGAATGTCTCATGATTCATGAACACGCTGTCGATATTCTAAATCTTACACGCACTTGGTGGGATAATCATCCTGAACTGACAGCTTACTACCCTCCTTTTAATAAGGGTTCTCTCTGCACCCTTACTGTGCGTATCGGGAATCCAAAACAGACACTCATGGTTATTTTAACAACATCTTCAAGAGAAGAGTATGCTGTTAGAAAAGAACTTATTGAGGAGTGGAAAAATGCCCTTATAGCTTCTAATCTCCCTATTATCTCTATCATTTGGGAAGAAAAAGTCAGCGCAAAAAATGCTCCGACATATTTCCGTTCTCAATTAATGCACGGGGAACCATTTATTAAACAAACATTAACACTACCCAAAGATGGCAATTCTGGAGTGTTCCATGTACGTCCTAGAAGCTTCTTTCAACCTCAAAGTCTTCAAGGAGCAAAAATTATTGAAATTGCTAAAGAGTTTATGAATCCACAAGGATCCGAAACATTACTCGATCTCTATTGTGGCGCAGGAACTATAGGTATTATGCTCTCTGCCTACGTAAAAAAGGTTATAGGAGTAGAAATTGTCCCAGATGCTATAGACTCTGCAAAAGAAAATATTTTAATAAACAAAAAAGAAAATCTCATTGAAGTACATTTAGAAGATGTAAAAACATTTTGTAGAAGACATCAAGACTGTCCTCCTCCCGATGTCGTTGTTATTGACCCTCCACGTTGTGGAATGCAAAATAAAGTTCTTAAATATCTTCTGAGAATTTTTCCAAAAAAAATTATTTACATCTCTTGCAATCCTAAAATACAGTTTGAGGAATGTTGTAGTTTAATTTCTGCGGGTTATTGTATTAAAAAAATTCAACCTTTGGATCAATTTCCCCATTCTCCGCACTTAGAAAATATTATTTTGCTAGAAAGGGAAGATAGCCTCTAGGAAAAGCATTGAACGTACGCTTCCTATTATGTTAACCTTTCCCTGAAATAACCGAAGTAAAGGTGGTTTAATGTTATCTCGTTTATTCATGTGTTTTTTATTTCTGTTGAGTTCGTCATCTCTCCTTGCGGATGAAGAGGGCACTCAAGTAAAAAGTACTTTTGCTCAACCCGCTGTAATGCTAGGCATTGCCATTTTGTTCTTTTACTTCATTTTATGGCGTCCTGAACAAAAACGCAGAAAAGCTATGGAAAAACGCAAAAATGAACTTGCGAAAGGCGATAAAGTTACTGCTATGGGGATTCTAGGAACTATTGACGAAATCCGAGAACATACTGTAATCCTTAACATTACCTCTGGGAAAATCGAAATGCTAAAAGCAGCGATTTCTGAAATTTTGAAGCCGGATGGAACTAAAGCATAAGCTTTAAGATATAGACATTTACTTTCTGTGATATTAGAGAGATCTACATTGATTTTTTATAAGCCAAGTTATAACTTGACACCATAAGCTATTCAAAGAAGTCGAGGATTTTTAGGATCATGACTTGGCTTTCAGGCCTATATTTTATCAGCATTGCTAGTTTAGTATTTTGTGTTATAGGTTTGATACTTTCTGGGATCATTCTTATTTCCCGCAAATTTCTAGTTAAAATTCATCCTTGCAAGCTAAAAATTAATGATGACGACTCTCTTACAAAAACAGTAGATAGCGGTCGCACTCTGCTATCTTCTCTTTTAGATTCGGGGATTCCTATACCTTCTCCGTGTGGGGGTAAGGCTACTTGTAAACAGTGTAAAGTAAAAATCGTAAAAGACGCTGATCAACCTTTAGAAACAGATCGTGCTACTTTTTCGAAACAACAGCTAGAACAAGGTTGGCGTCTTTCCTGCCAAACAAAAGTTCAACATGATATGTGTTTGGAAATAGAAGAACGTTATTTAAATGCTTCTTCTTGGGAAGGTACAGTTGTTTCTAATGATAACGTAGCAACATTCATAAAAGAACTCGTTGTATCCGTTAGTCCTGAACATCCTATTCCCTTCAAACCTGGGGGATATCTACAAATTAGCGTTCCCGCGTATAAAACCAACACTTCCGATTGGAAGCAAACTATGGCTCCTGAATACTATAGTGATTGGGAACATTTTAATTTATTTGATCGGACTATAGACAATAGTCTCCTAGAATCAGATTCTGCAAATAAGGCGTATTCTCTAGCCTCATATCCTGCAGAGCTTCCGGTTATTAAATTCAATATTCGTATTGCAACACCACCTTTTATTAATAATGCTCCGAATCCAGAGATTCCTTGGGGAATATGCTCATCGTATATTTTTTCATTAAAACCTGGAGACAAGATTACTGTTTCGGGTCCTTATGGAGAATCTTTCATGAAAGAAAACAATCGTCCTCTGATTTTCTTAATCGGTGGTGCGGGTTCTTCATTCGGTAGAAGTCATATTTTAGATCTCTTATTAGACAAGCACTCTACAAGAGACATTACGTTATGGTACGGAGCTCGTTCTCTAAAAGAGAATATCTATCAAGAAGAGTACGAAAAATTAGAGAAGAACTTTTCTAATTTCCATTATCATTTGGTATTGTCAGAACCTCTTCCTGAAGATATCGCTTCAGGTTGGGATAAGAATGATCCCGAAAAAACAAATTTCCTCTTCCGAGCTTTTGAGCTTGGACAGCTAAGTAAATTGAGTAATCCTGAAGATTATCTATATTATGTATGTGGTCCGCCACTACACAACAGTAGTATTTTAAAATTACTCGATAACTACGGTGTAGAGCGATCTTCTATAGTTCTCGATGATTTCGGAAGCTAGTCTTTCTCCTTGTGTTTTTTCGCCATAGATATTTATCGGTTATTAGATCTTAACATTCGAATTAATGACATGATATAAATCATCATGGCGAGAAAACTAAATGTCATATGTACAGCCTGGCTTATTTCATAAGCACGACCACTTTTAAATCCATCTAAAAAATTTGCACTATTTGGCGATACAGTTGGAATAATAGGCCCGGTTTCATTTGTTCCATTTATTGCTCGACAACTAGGAGCAACTTCTAAACCTCCCAATGTTGTCATTGCTGATAAAAAAGTTAGAAAAATTCCAAACACAGTCGTGTTCACAATTCCAATAACTCTATAATGGCTATCAACATTCTGACGACGAACCCCCACTCTTCCTCTATTTTGGGGTTCTGTTTGTTCATTATTTTGATCTCCATTATTTCCAATCCATCTCAAGCATCGGTTAAATAAGACGTCGCGAAGTCCCGGAGCGGTATATTCTAACAGATCTCTACCGAGCATAGTCCACCCAAAGAATGTCACTAAACCATATAAAGCTACTGTACATTGTGTAATAGTAGAACGCGCAGCCATCCGAATATTGTTTACGACATCGTATAGGTTTACAATGGGGCCAAAAGCACGAAAACACAAAGCTGCTATACGCATATTTCGGTATCTTTCTCTTCTAGCACGAGGATTTGTTAGCATTAAAAACACACTACAAATGCCATCAATACCAAAAAAGAGGATGCTTACAGCTAATAAAGAGCCGTTCACAGTGGTATCAACAATAGGGAAAATCCATAAAATAGACACTGCATCAGAAACTCTCATGATATTAGTAACAACTTCTGCAGCCCTATCAAGAAAGTTTTGAGGAGGCAAGGCTATCTCTTCAGCCTGAACATCGGAGTCCGGCATATTGATTAACGTCTGTATCCTAGCAAATACATTGGGGCTAGAAGACCGCGTTATAGAAACTCCTTGAACACTATAACCCACAACTCCAAAACTTTCTTCTTGATCATGTCCACTCAATGGCGATGATTCACTAATCTCTACCACACTAGATTCAGAAGTAACATTAGTAGTAACAGCGTCGATTCCTGCAGTTAACATAAACGTGTTCACAATTGCATTGTTAAAAGCAGGATCATAAAAATTCACCCAGAAAAAGCCTAAACTTGCAGAAGAATAGGGTAGCGTTGTTACCCCAGATCTTGAAAATCCTTCGGCATCCATACAGGAAAAGAAATCCCCGGGAACTCTAAAATAAAAAGACCGAGGGTGATTAGGATAATGTGAAGGACAAATCCCTACTAAAACTATATTACGAGCGTGTCTTGTACGTTGAAGGGCTTCTTGAACATGTTCTGCACCATTTCCAAAAAAATAATGAATAAAAACACTGCCTCCAGGATGAGAGGCAAAGAAAGCCTCCCAAGTATCTAAGATAGCTTGAGAAACTGGGGATATCTGACTCGGATCTCTTCTACAGAAAAATGATGAGAACCTTCCACTTCCATCATTATAGATTCCTACAACTTCTCTACCTCCTAATAATTGGCTCAAATGCATAGCCTCATTTTGAGCTCCATAATATCCCGACTGACTGCCATTTGTATACCCTACTCCGACTAAAGGTGCAGGGATAGGTGATGTTGTAGAACTTTCATAAATAGCGTCAAAAATAGGCACTTGGTGTCTATTTGTAGAAGATGGCACTCCATGGGTAAATAAATATGTAGAGTCTTCATAGCTAGCATCTGGTTCTGAACTAATAGATACGGAGACTAACGATGCCTCGGGGCTCTCTGCAGCAATGTTCGCAGTATCAATAGACTCTTGTATAGATTGTATATCACTGAGTAGAAGGGATTCAGTTGCATTAGATTCCAGAGTAGATTCAGAATCAGTGGAAGAAGTGTTACTAAGTAAACTAGATCGATTTGAGAATGATGCTCCTTCATCTGCTAAAGAATATTGCGGAATAGATGCCGAGAATCTATCCGGAGTAGAATTACGTATGGGGGTAGACATAAAAAATTAACGGGTGTTCTTACATGTTTATCTCATGGATGAAAAATTAAAAAACCCCATGAGATCTGAACAAAAATCAGTCAAATAAATAAAAAGTATGACTTTATAATCTCCGAGAAACAAAATTCGGAGTCCAGTATGTTTGAGGCCCGTTAATAAGGAAGAAAAACAATGAAACTATTTAATAACTTTTGGGGACTAGCTCTCTACGAGAATCTAGAAATACCCATAACGGAGTATCTCAATACATTTGCCTAGGCAATTAGGCACCGCTTGTAAGCGCGCTTGTACTTATGCATTATTGATACCAAAATTACTAAATAACTTAAGAAGAGTGAAGTAAGTCACTTCACTTGGGAGAAAATTATATCCAAAGGAATTTATTTTGCAAGCATCAAAAAGAATGCAGGCAAAAAAAAAGGAGAATATTTCTATTCTCCTTATAAAAAACTCAGTTTACGAGTCAAAATAACTAAAAGCTTGGCAACGACCTACTCTCCCATACTCTTGTGTATAGTACCATCGGCGATAAAAGGCTTAACTTCTGAGTTCGGAATGGGGTCAGGTGTGTCCCTTTTTCCATTATCACCAAGCAAATTCTTGTAACGTAACAATTCACGTATACTAATAGACGCTTAAGAGGGTCTTTAGTATCAACTTACATCGATCGATTTATTTCAACAAAAAAGCCTATTGAGCTTTTTATATGATAAAAACCAAGTCAATGGACTTATTAGTATTGGTTAGCTAAACACATTACTGTGCGTACACACCCAACCTATCAACCACATAGTCTATATGGAGTCTCATAGGGATACCTTATCTTAAGGGAGGCTTGGCATTTAGATGCTTTCAATGCTTATCCTTTCCGAACGTAGCTACTCGGCTATGCTTTTGGCAAAACAACCGACACACCATTGGTTCGTCCATTCCGGTCCTCTCGTACTAGGAACAGCTCCTTTCAAGTATCCTGCGCCCACAAAGGATAGAGACCAAACTGTCTCACGACGTTTTGAACCCAGCTCGCGTACCGCTTTAATTGGCGAACAGCCAAACCCTTGGGACCTTCTCCAGCCCCAGGATGCGATGAGCCGACATCGAGGTGCCAAACCGCCACGTCGATATGAACTCTTGGTGGCGATCAGCCTGTTATCCCCGGAGTACCTTTTATCCGTTAAGCGACGGCGATTCCACTTTCCACCGCCGGATCACTAAGCCCGACTTTCGTCTCTGCTTGACTTGTAGGTCTTACAGTCAACCTATTTTATACCTTTACGCTCTACTCGTGATTGCCAACCACGATGAAATAAGCTTTGGGCTCCTCCGTTACTTTTTAGGAGGATACCGCCCCAGTAAAACTGCCCGTCTGGCAATGTCCATATTCCAGATTCATGGAATTATGTTAGACTCCCAACTTGTTAAGACCAGTATTTCAACGATGACTCCCACTCTCCTAACGAAGAGTGTTCATAGTCTCCTGGCTATGCTACACATAACAAATCAAGAATCAATACCAAAGTACAGTAAAGGTTCACGGGGTCTTTTCGTCCTTTTGCGGGTAAACAGCATCTTCACTGCTACTACAATTTCACCGAGTCTTTCGTTGAGACAGTGCCCAGATCGTTACACCATTCGTGCAGGTCGGAACTTACCCGACAAGGAATTTCGCTACCTTAGCACCGTTATAGTTACGGCGGCCATTCACCAGGGCTTGGGTTCAATGCTTTGCCTTGCGGCTGACATATTCCTTTAACCTTTTGGCATTGGGCAGGCGTCACACCATATACTTCCCCTTAGAGGTTTGCATAGTGCTGTGTTTTTGTTAAACAGTCGCCTGGGCCATTTCTCTGCGGCCTCCCGGAGCTCATACCGTAAAGGTAATCACCCTAGAAGGCTCCCCTTCTTCCGAAGTTACGGGGATAATTTGCCGAGTTCCTTAACGAAAGTTATCTCGCGCGCCTTAGAATACTCATCTCGCACACCTGTGTCGGTTTAGGTACGGTCACCATCAACAGCTAGAAATTATTTCTTGAAAGCATTGCGCCACACTATCAGTTCCTCCGAAGATTTCCCTTAACCACAACCTAACCTTATGTTAGCGGATTTGCCTACTAACCAGTCTCATTGTGATACGGACATTTCCAATCGTCCGCGTGCTTAACGTACTCCGTCATTCCATTGCTAAAGTTTTAGGTGGTACAGGAATATTTAACCTGTTGCTCCATCGTCTACGCATTTGTGCCTCGACTTAGGGGCCGACTAACCCAGGGAAGACGAGCTTGACCCTGGAAACCTTGTGCTTACGGCGAGGAAGATTTTCACTTCCTTTATCGTTACTTATGCCATGGATCTTCACTAGTATCCGCTCCAGTACTCCTTACGGTATACCTTCGCTGCTGAATACTACGCTCTCCTACCGCGTATATATAAAATATACACCCGCGATGTCGGTTTTATGCTTGAGCCCCGATTATTATTGGCGCGATGATTCTCGATTGGTGAGCTGTTACGCACTCTTTAAATGATTGCTGCCTCTAAGCCAACATTCCAACTGTCTTAGAATCATCACTTCCTTACTCACTTAGCATAAAATTTGGGACCTTAATCGGCGGTCTGGGCTGTTCCCCTCTCGACAACGAAGCTTAGCCCCCGCTGTCTATCTCCCGGACTCGCTTTTGGTATTCGGAGTTTGATTTCCGTTGGTAAGCCGGTAGGCCCCCGCTAGAATTCAGTGCTCTACCCCCAAAAGCTTAATATCCGAGGCTAACCCTAAAGTTATTTCGGAGAGAACAAGATATCTCCAAGTTTGATTGGCCTTTCACCCCTATTCACAACTCATCCAAACATTTTTCAACATGTACTGGTTCGGTCCTCCACAAGGTCTTACCCATGCTTCAACCTGGTCATAAATAGCTCACTTGGTTTCGTGTCTAAATCAAACGACTATACGCTCTATTAAAACTCGCTTTCGCTTCGGCTCCGGAATGTAAATCCCTTAACCTCGCCGTTTAACTTAACTCCCTGGCTCATCATGCAAAAGGCACGCCGTCAACCATCGCTTCCGAGGAAGCTATAGGTCTCCGACCGCTTATAAGCTACTGGTTTCAGGTTCTATTTCACTCCCTTAACAAGGGTTCTTTTCACCTTTCCTTCACAGTACTGGTTCACTATAGGTCATTGACTAGTATTTAGACTTGGAGAGTGGTCTCCCCAGATTCAGACTAGGTTTCACGTGTCTAGCCCTACTCAGGTATCGAATAGAGTCTCTTGTTCTTTCGCTTACGGGACTATCACCCTGTATCGTTCTACTTTCCAGAAGTATTCAACTAAAACTTAAGATCTCATGTTATCGACCCTACAACCCCACACCAATGATGTGGTTTGGTCTTCTCCCCTTTCGCTCGCCGCTACTTAGGGAATCTCTTTGATTTATTTTCCTCTGCTTACTAAGATGTTTCAGTTCAGCAGGTGTCGCCTTATATGCCTATGTATTCAGCATATAATGGTAGACGATTAATCTACCGGGTTGCCCCATTCGGATACCTCCGGGTCATAGCTTTATACCAGCTCACCGAAGATTACTGCAGGTAAACGCATCCTTCATCGCCTGTCAATGCCAAGGCATCCGCCAATAGCTCTTAACAACTTGGTCTGTAAATTATTGATCCATGCAAGTTAACTTCACCAAAGACAGATATTCTTAAACGTCTATTATTATATGTGAATTTACTTGTTACCATATTATTTACATAACATACTTGATCGTAAACTGAATGTTTTGAAAACAAACGCTTAACAATGCAAAAGAAATAGAATACAAGTTTTCAAAAGATGCTTGCCCAACCTAGTCAAACCGTCCTAAGACAGTTATCCTTATCCTTAAAAGGAGGTGATCCAGCCCCACCTTCCGGTAGGGCTACCTTGTTACGACTTCATCCCAGTCATCAGCCTCACCTTGGGCGCCTCTCTCCTTTGCAGGTTGAGTCAACGACTTAAGGCAAAACCAACTCCCATGATGTGACGGGCGGTGTGTACAAGGCCCGGGAACGTATTCACGGCGTTATAGCTGACACGCCATTACTAGCAATTCCGACTTCATGTAGTCGAGTTGCAGACTACAATCCGAACTGGGGCCAGCTTTGAGGATTTGCTCCATCTCGCGATATTGCTACCTTCTGTACTGGCCATTGTAGCACGTGTGTGGCCCTGGGCATAAGGGCCATGCTGACCTGACGTCATCCTCGCCTTCCTCCTGGTTAACCCAGGCAGTCTCGTTAGAGTTCCCACCCTAAGTGTTGGCAACTAACGATAAGGGTTGCGCTCGTTGCGGGACTTAACCCAACACCTCACGGCACGAGCTGACGACAGCCATGCAGCACCTGTGTATCTGTCCTTGCGGAAAACGACATTTCTGCCGCGGTCAAATACATGTCAAGCCCAGGTAAGGTTCTTCGCGTTGCATCGAATTAAACCACATGCTCCACTGCTTGTGCGGGCCCCCGTCAATTCTTTTGAGTTTCACCCTTGCGAGTGTACTCCTCAGGCGGCATACTTAACGCGTTAGCTACGACACGGATAGGGTTGAGACTATCCACATCAAGTATGCATCGTTTACGGCAAGGACTACCAGGGTATCTAATCCTGTTTGCTCCCCTTGCTTTCGCGCCTTAGCGTCAGGTGTAAATTAGAAAAGCGCCTTCGCCACTGGTGTTCTTCCACATATCTACGCATTTCACCGCTACACGTGGAATTCCCTTTTCTCCATCTACCCTCTAGAAAGATAGTATTAGATGCTGGCTTGGGGTTGAGCCCCAAGATTTAACATCTAACTTTCCTTTCCGCCTACACGCCCTTTACGCCCAATAAATCCGATTAACGCTAGCACCCTCCGTATTACCGCAGCTGCTGGCACGGAGTTAGCCGGTGCTTCTTTACCTGGTACGCTCAAATCAATTGGATATTAGCCAATTTCTCTTATTCCCAAGCGAAAGTGCTTTACAACCCTAGAGCCTTCATCACACACGCGGCGTCGCTTCGTCAGACTTTCGTCCATTGCGAAAGATTCTCGACTGCAGCCTTCCGTAGAAGTCTGGGCAGTGTCTCAGTCCCAGTGTTGGCGGTCAATCTCTCAATCCGCCTAGACGTCAAAGCCTTGGTAGGCCATTACCCCACCAACAAGCTGATATCCCATAGACTCTTCCTTAACCGAAAGGTCCTAAGATCCCCTTCTTTAATATGTTTTAGATGCCTAAACATACCACATTCGGTATTAGCGGTCGTTTCCAACCGTTATTCCCAAGTTGAGGACAGATTATCTATGTATTACTAACCCTTCCGCCACTAAATAACAACCGAAGTCATTATTCCGTTCGACTTGCATGCCTCATCCACGCCGCCAGCGTTCAATCTGAACCAAGATCAAATTCTCAGAAAAAATAAACTTAAAAATTAACGGATTTTAAAAATCCGAACAAGCATTCTTTATACTGGCTTGCATTCTATCTCATTTGCATTGTTAAGAAGAGAAGATCGGCTACGCCGAACCCTCATTTGCGCATCCACATCGAAGTGTAGACTCTTCCTTCTTTCGCTTTTCGCGGTGAAGAAGAAATCAATATCTTATATAAACGGTATTTATTTATGCAACATATTTTGCTCCACTTTTTTCAGAACTGCAAATTCTATAAATTGCATTTATGCCCTCACAATGCTATCACAGCCAGAAAAAACGTGTTTCTTATTTTTTTGTTTTTCGACCTTAATTTTATCGATTTCCTAACCTCGATGTAAACCCATTAAAATTCTATCTCGCGCTAAACAACCTGAGAAATCCTTTAAAACAAATTTATTATCTAATCTTTTTTTGATTCTAGTCTGACTAAGATTATAAATTCTAATTTCCTATTAAGGTATAGAGGTCTAACTCCGACAAGCAATTCATACTTTTCTTTCATTCCCTAACTATCGTTACATATCATTTAGGCCTTCCCCTTAATTAATAGGGGCCTGGCCTTTTCTATGTACAGAGGGTTATTCTGCTAGAATTTAAGAAGTATTTAGAGTCTTACGAAAGAAAAATGATTTAGGTAGCTATCTTATTTGTAAGCCCGATTAGCTTTAACTAACGAATTATGTTTGAGATCATAGGCTTTTTGTCTTGGATAAATATTATCGTCGAGATAATATTTCTCCTTAGCTTTCATAGCTTGTGGCGAACGTAGCTCAGTTGGTTAGAGCGTCGGATTGTGGTTCCGAAGGTCGCGGGTTCAAGCCCCGTCGTTCGCCCTTCTTTATCTTCTTTGTTTCTTTTGCGATTCTTGCTATAACCAAGTATTAGAATAAATTCTCACTCTACTAAAAACCTTGTGTCTATTCATGGTAAGAGAGCGACAGAAATCTAAATCTGCCTTATTTCCTTCGATTCCCTTCGCGGTTAGGGCGAGCATCTATTTGTTTTTGGCTTGTTTCTCAGGTCTGAGCTTATGGAGTTTTCATAATACACAGCCCTGCACCCAAAATTGGATAGGATTGCTGGGATGGTCTTTAAGTTCCTTTCTTTTATATTGCTTCGGAGCAGCATCTTTTCTTATTCCACCATATTTTTTATGGCTATCCTTTCTAAATATAAGAAAAACACCTTCAAAGATCTTACATCGTAAAGCCCTTGCATTTGCATGTATCCCTATTTGTTCGGCAATATTGCTATCGATGTTCTCTCCTGTACAAGTATTGCCCCATATTTTGGACGCTCGTCTTCCTAAATTTATTTTAGGAATTAATCCTCCTGTTTCTTACTTAGGAGGTATTCCTTTCTATATTCTTTATGCTGGACAATCTTTCTGTTTGAAGCATTTGATTGGTTCCGTCGGTACCGGTCTTATCTTTTCATTTATACTGTTCTTTTCTATTTTTTATCTCTGTGGGGGTATAGTCCTAATTAAAAAAAAAATTCTGCAAAGATTCCTCAAAAACAGATTTCAAGCCTGTTGGCGTATTTGCAAAAGCATTTTAAAAAGACTAACTAATAAGCAAAATTATCTCCCTAAACCTTCAATCAAAGTCCCTTCTGCTCCCATAGCAAGGAATGATGCAAGGAAACTTCCGACTCCAGTTGTTTCCCTGCCCATAGAAAAGGGAGACCTATTTGATGATCCACATATAACTCCCCAAGATTCTTCAGAAAAAGCAACTCTTTTTCTAGCTCCTCATCCTGAAAAACGTATTTTATCTACATTCACGAAACCACAAAATACAGCTCAAAAAGAATCTAAGATTACTGTATTGCCTCAATCCCTACCCCGACCAAGTAAGAGAGTTGAAAAATCTCCCCCTATGGATTTATCAACATTTGGAGGAGGGAATTCTGAGCTACCTCAATACCATCTGCTGAGCAAAAGCGATAATTCAAAACCAGAATCTCTTCGTGAAGAACTTCAAAAAAAAGGCATGCTTTTACAACAAACTTTAGAAAGTTTTGGAATAGATGCTGATATTGGGAATATTTGTTTCGGCCCTACTCTAGCTGCATTTGAAGTACAGCCTCATACAGGTGTAAAAGTTCAAAAAATAAAAGCTTTAGAAAATGATATAGCTTTGAATTTGCAAGCTTCAAGTATTCGTATTATCGCTCCTATTCCCGGTAAAGCTGCTGTTGGCATTGAAATTCCTAATCCCTATCCACAACCAGTAAATTTCCGCGACTTATTAGAAGATTATCAAAAACAAAATCATAAGCTACAGGTTCCTCTTTTACTTGGGAAAAAAGCCAATGGCGATAATTTCTGGGCTGACTTAGCAACAATGCCTCATTTAATTATTGCGGGAACAACAGGATCAGGGAAATCCGTTTGTATCAATACGATTGTCATGTCTCTGATTATGACAACACTACCTTCTGATATCAAACTTGTTATTGTCGATCCGAAAAAAGTAGAGCTCACTGGATATTCTCAACTACCCCATATGCTAACTCCTGTGATCACAGAATCTCGTGATGCTCATAGCGCTCTAGTTTGGCTCGTGAAAGAAATGGAACTCCGTTATGAAATTTTAAGATTTCTGGGTCTTCGAAATATTCAGGCTTTTAATGCTCGTGAACGCAATATTGAAGTAGAAACTTCTTTTGACAAAGAAATTCCGGAAAAAATGCCTTTTCTTGTTGGTATCATCGATGAGCTTGCCGATCTCTTACTTTCTTCTTCTCAGGATATAGAAACACCCATCATTCGTTTAGCACAAATGGCGCGAGCTGTTGGTATTCATTTAATCTTAGCCACGCAAAGGCCTTCTCGCGACGTAATTACAGGATTGATTAAAGCGAACTTTCCTTCTCGTATCGCATTTAAAGTCGCTAATAAAGTGAATAGTCAAATCATTATAGATGAACCTGGAGCAGAAAATCTGATGGGGAATGGTGACATGTTAGTTGTTTCTCCTTCCTCCTTTGGAGCAGTTCGTGCTCAAGGAGCTTATATTTGCGATGAAGATATTAATAAAGTTATAAAAGATCTATGTTCTCGGTTCCCTACAAAATACGTTATTCCTTCATTTGATACTTATGAAGACTTTGTTGGAGATGATTTAGCGGATAGAGATCCGCTATATAACCAAGCAAAAAATCTTGTTTTGCAAACAGGAAATGCTTCTACGACTTTCTTACAAAGAAAACTTAAGATTGGCTATGCTAGAGCAGCTAGTTTGATAGATCAACTTGAAGAGGCGAGAATCATTGGTCCTTCAGAAGGTGCGAAGCCTCGTCAAATCTTAATACAAATACCTCCGCAAGAAGGATAAGTTTATGGAAGGTTTTTTCCCTTTAGCCTCGGGTTCGAAGGGGAACTGTACCTATTTGGGAACGGACTCCTGTAAAATTCTGATAGATTTAGGTATTAGTAAGCAGCTTGTAACGCATGAACTATTATCTATGAATATCCATCCTGAAGACATTCAGGCTATTTTTATTTCTCATGAGCACTCTGATCATATTTCTGGAATTAAAAGTTTTATAAAAACATACAACACGCCAATTATCTGCAACCTTGAGACCGCACGCAGTTTATGTCAGTTATTAGATGTTCATCCTAATTTTAAGATTTTTTCTACAGGAACAACATTTTCCTTCTATGATTTAAAAATTCAAACTTTTAACGTTCCTCACGATGCCATAGATCCTATAGGATTTATTTTCCATTATCACGATGAAAAGTTAGGTTTTTGTACTGACTTAGGTTGGGCAACCTCATGGATCATTCATGAACTTTATGATTGCGACTATTTGCTTATAGAAGCAAACCATGATCCCGAACTTGTGCGGCAATCAACGCGTCCTGATATTTATAAAAAACGTGTTCTCAGTAAACTAGGACATATATCTAATCGTGAGTGTGGAGAACTATTACAAAAAATTCTTACTCCTAAAATTAAGAAAATCTATCTTGCTCATCTTTCTAGCGAATGCAACACTCCTCAATTAGCTCTGTCCGAAGTATCGTCTGCTATAGAGAACATCGTATCAGTTCTTCCTGTAATTGCAAAGAGTCAAGGAATTTCTGATCCTATTTATTTTAAATCTTTAGTAAACGCATGAAATTAGAATCCTCTTCATCCGAGACTCTATACATTTCTCTAGATCATAACTGGGAAGAAAGCACTCTCTATAGTATGGAGAGAGCCTCGCAACTACTTAATTTCAAATTTCTTCCTTTTCTTACTTTTACAGATTGGAAAGTAGAAGAAAAAGTCCGAAAATTATGTGATAAGGCTAAGAGAAAACGTTTCATTTCTCCACTAGCCAAATGGCTTGGGGAACTTCATAAACAAGATCTAATCACTCCTCCCATGTCTCCTATAGCAGTATGCTGGGTAAATTCGTATATTGGTTATGGGGTTTTTGCTCGAAAAAGAATCCCCGCTTGGACATATATTGGTGAATATACTGGAATACTTCGTCGCCGTCAGGCTATTTGGATGGATGAAAACGATTATTGTTTTCGCTATCCCCTATCTTTAGGATTATGGCGCTATTTCACTATCGATAGCGGGCGTCAAGGGAACTTTACTCGTTTTATTAATCATAGTGATAAACCTAATGCGGAGGCCATAGGTGTTTTCCAAAATGGATTATTTCATGTGGTTATTAGAACAATTCAAGTAATTGAAGCGGGCGAGGAATTATGTTATCACTACGGCCCGCTATATTGGAGACACAGGAAAAAACGAGAAGAGTTCGTTCCTGAAGAAGAGTAAATATTTAGCTCTTCTCGTATGTTCCCATTAACTCTGCACTGTCTACAACGTGATTTTCCATCACTTCAAGAAGCTGATCTCTGGTTACGTTTTCTTCTGCTGGTAAGATAGTATCTAAAGCATAGCAGTAGAAAAAGTAGCGATGTTGTCTATCTGGTGGGCAAGGGCCTTCATAACAAGCTTTTCCTGAAGTATTCAATCCCTGAACAGCAAAAATACTTGCGCCCTCTGCTAGTTCGGTTATGGTTGGAGAGAGGTTATATACCACCCAGTGAATCCAAAGACCATCGGCTCGTAGACTTCTAGGCACATCGGGATCTTCAATGATCAATGCTATGCTTTTTGCTTCTGCAGGAACATCTTTAAATATTAGAGGTGGAGAAATGTTAACGCCTTGACATGTATATTTTTTCGGAATTGGTTTCCCGTAGTCAAATGCTGGTGAGAGTAATTGCATAATTCATCTCCGTTTAGATATCTAGATTTTGCAAAACATTGGATTTAGCATCTTCTTCCAGTCTAAGTAGGGCAACTTCCCGATTTGTAGATAATACATCCTTAAACAAAGCTACCAAAGCTATAGAATTTAGAATTACCATACCCGCAAACCCTGTATCAGAAAGACTCCAAATCAATCGCATGTCTATAATTCCTCCGAAAGGTATAACTGCAACAAACAGAATCTTTAACCAGGAATTAGCTCGTTTCCCGGGTATCATATATTCTAAACTTTTTTCTGCGCAAGCAAACCAAGTCAAAGCTGTTGTATATCCAAATAAGGCCATCGCAAGAATAACAACAAGCCCTCCAAGAGATCCTAAACTTGATTTAAACGCATGTAGCACCATAAGCGTTCCTTCTTGTCCTGAAGCATAGGCTCCAGATACAATAAGTACGAGAGTTGTAATCGAACAGACTACCATAACGATAACGGGTGGCAAGAGAGTAACCAAACCATCAATCACAGGATTTTTACTTTGAGAGTCAGATTGCAAAATTGACACCATACCACTACCACAATCAGTTGCCATGATAGCGCGGCTCATTCCTGTTGAGATCACTTGAGTTATTGTATAACCTCCCAAACCTGCAACAGTAGCTTTTATTCCGAATGCAGACGAAACAACCAGTTTTAATGCAGGAAGAATCATAGAACTGTGTTGTGCAAGAATAACAAGACAAGAAATTGCGTAGAAGCCGGCAATAAAAGGAATTACTCTAGCTGAGAATCTAAGAATACGCGTATTTCCTCCCACGAGCACAGGAAGAATTGTTAAAGCAAGAATAAAGCCTATCAAGAACTTCAGGGGTGTACTTTCAGCACAAAGAGGAACGATACAATTAATTTGTGCAAAATTCCCTGCTGAAAATGCTGTGATAATTGTGAATAGACAGAAAAGACCAGCAAGGAACTTGCTCCCCATACCATAGGCCAGACATGCCGTTGGACCTCCGATAAATTCTCCTGACTTCCCGTGAAGTTTACGATATTTTATCCCTAAAAATGATCCCGAATATTGAACGATCGCTCCTAGGAGAGCTGCTATCCAAATCCAAACTAAAGCACCTGGCCCCCCGCAAGCAATAGCAATGGCCATACCCGCGATATTCCCTGTACCAAAATTTCCAGCAAGAATCCCCGCTACAGCTTCATAACGAGATACCTTACCGTCTTCAGTAGACGGGCTCTCCTGTTTATTTTTTAGCATGAGCTTAAAGCCAAGCCCTAATCCCGTGAATTGTAAACCACGAAGTTTCCATGTTAGTAGCCCACCAAGAAATAAAATCATGGGGAATACACAGAAGGAAATGCAAAAATTATTTAATTGTTCTAGAAAATGTAACATTGATCTCTCTTTTTATTGCTAATAGTGTTCTTAATGGAAGATCACAGCAAAATTAACTCGTGGCTTCCTCTCCTTGTTTAGGGGAAAGGAAGCTTCGTTGTAGAGAGCTTAAGAAGGTTGAGATATCACGATATCTAAAAGCTCAGGCCACCTTTCCCCTTGCACAATGGAGGCAACGGTCCCGGAATCTAATCCTAAGGTGGAGGCAAAAGCAGCAATATCTTCTTCAGTGATAACACCCTGAGAAGCAGCTTGAGAAAATACTTCGCTTAATTCGGACATAAACATATTCCAAATCCAATCACGGCTTTGCATTTTCTTCATACCCTCAATCAATGAAGGATTTTCAGCTAACAGCTTTAATAAAGCTAAAGGGTGAAGTTCTCTGATACGGTTTAAAGCACTCTTAATCTCACTTTGAGACATAGCTAACGAAATAGAGGATTTTTCAGAAGCAGCGTCAACGACGAAAGAGATGTCTCTTTTGTCTTGATCTGTTATCTGAGCTTCGTATTCCTTAAAATTAGCGTGCACTTTCTGTATGTCCTTCTTAGATTGACTACGTCGAGCAAATAATCTTCGCGAACGACGTGAAGGCTTCTTTTCACTTTCCGTGAGTATAACAGATTCGTTATTTATGTCCTTCGAGTTTTTTGAGTGCTGCTTAGATCCATAAGGGTTCAAGCAGCAACTACTCAAACTCAAGAGCAATACCAAACCGCCAAAACTGTACTTATAGATATATTTTTTCATTACTTTAGTTAAGTTTAAAATTAAAAGTTATACTATTATATCACAAACACATTAAAAATAGAGCATATTGGCATTTTTATTTTTTAATATTAAGATTTTTAACATCATAACGATATCTCTCTAATTTCTCTCAGGGAAATCATTCTTGAGTTTCTCGGGTTGATTTGTTATTGGCCATTTTGTTATCAACATGGGGCATTTAGTTAATCCTCTTTATCAAGAGAAATTAACAAAACAATTAGGTGCCAGAGGATCTTATGTTAAAAATCCTTATAATTCGAAGCTGCGCTTGTTTAGTAGCTTGTCTTTTAAGTTTTCCTTACATTTCTTACGGAGCTCCGACTTCATCAGCGATGCTCTCCATGAATACGCCTTCCGGCAAAGGGAAAATAGGGTCTGATTCTTGGATCGAATACAAGCTGCGTCAATATCCAGAACTACTTTGGTTAACAGAGCCGTCGACTGCAGCAAGTATTACCTCAACATCTAAAACAGCCTATTCTTTATCACTATTTGATAAAAAAATCCCTGCCTTTGATGTGGCTATACGTAGTTTGATATATCTCCATTTATTAATACAAGGCTCACGCCAATCTTATGCTCAGCTCTGTCAACTACAGCCGTCAGAAGATAGCATCACGTTTAAGCAATTCCAAACTACCCATAGACAGTTGATTTATTTCTTAAACTCTCCGAAACATTTTGATAACACTCTAAAAATCTTAGAGACAGCTATTGTTTTAAAACACATGGGGTGTTCTGCAAAAGCTGCTGCAAACTTTAAACCCTACTTCACAGAGTCTCGCGTTGATGCTTTCTATGCGAAAGCTCTACATGTGTTAAAGGCGTTTCCAGAATTAAGCCCCTCGTATTCTCGATTGTCTCCTGAACAAAAAGAGGTATTTGTTACCCTACGCCGCTTAGCTGATTATGATTCGCTCTTCAATCTTACAACGATGCCGAGTTCTCAACTTCTATCCATTGGCAGAGCCAAGCGTCCTTTAGTAGTTTTAGATTTATATCTCTATTCTCTGGATATCTGCGGCGAAAACAATTGTTCTCAAGAATTTTACTATAATTTTGCTCCTTTGTTATCCATGCTGCAACAACATGCGACTGTAGAGGAAGCCTTTTCCCGTTACTTCACATACAGAGCAAATCGCTTGGGGTTTGAAGGATCTTCCCGTAGTGATATGGCTTTAGTACGCTTAGCAACTCTTATGGAGCTTTCACCCGTAGAAGCTAATGCTCTTACCTGGAGTTTTAAAAATCTCCCTATTGATGAATCCGAAGGTTTAGTAAACAGTTTCTATACAACACAAGGGGAACACGTTCCTTTAGAAATCCGAGGCCTTCCTAATCTCATTACCGGTTTACTACAGGCAAATCATGGAACAGCAACAGCAAGTCCTGAAAGCCGTTTACGTCAAGTTTACTCTACAGCATTATCTTTAGTAGTAAAAAGTTTGCGTGTTCACAAGGACATGCTAAAAAAGCAATTGCTTGACCAAACAACTATTTTAGACTTTTCAGAAACTACGGTTTCTTGTGGAGGTTTAGATATCTTTTCTGAGAATATTGCTGTGCGAGTGCACTTAAATGGTTCTGTTAGCGTTACACTTTAAAGTGCAACGCTACATTATTATAACTTTTTAAAAAGATCAGCCATTTCTAAAGCTGTTTTCATCCCGGAAATTCCTAAATTTGACCCTTTAATTCCTGCACGTTGCCATGCAGAATCTATGCAGGGTGCTGTGATAACTGAAAAGGTAATTGGGAGATTAAATTCTATAGATAATTCGCTAATTCTTGCTGAAACCTGATCAGCTATATGGTCATAATGTGTGGTTTCACCTTTAATAAGGACACCGCAGGCTACTATAGCATCGTACTCTATACCTGAAGTAAGAAGTTTCTTCAATGTACAAGGAATCTCAAACGATCCGGGAACACGTACTATGGTCAACATATCTTCTGTTCCCCCTAGATCCAGAAAAGTCTGTTGTGCTCCTGAAACCAATGCGTCGGCTATAGGCCCATTAAAACACGCACCAACGATAGCAACCCGCATGCCTTTTGCCGATGCCACCCCTTTAAATGTTGTCATTATAATCCTAGATTATCTTGTGTTCACTTCCTCAATATAGGGGAAGTCTATCCAATGCCCCATACGCTCCTTTTTTGTGCGTAGGTAATACTCGTTTTCTTCGGAGACATTAATTGGGAGAGCAATTCTATCAACAATCTCCAACCCAAAACCCTGAAGCCCGAAATATTTGTGGGGATTATGAGTAATCAATTTGATCTTTGTCAATCCTAGATCAACTAAAATCTGTGCTCCTATTCCATACTCTCTAGAATCTACGGGAAAGCCAATTTCTAAGTTAGCATCAACAGTGTCATAACCGCGATCTTGTAAAGCATAGGCACGAACCTTATGACCTAAGCCAATACCGCGTCCTTCCTGTCCACGTAGGTAAACGACAACACCCTCTCCTTCCAACCCAATATATTCCATAGCGGAGCGTAGCTGATGTCCACAGTCACAACGCATGGATCCCATAATATCTCCAGTAAGACATTCAGAATGCACACGAACAAGAATATTTTCTTTTCCCCTTATATCACCTTTCACCAAAGCAATATGTTGGATACCGTCAAGAAGAGATTCATAAACATGAATATTGAAATCCCCGTATTCTGTAGGAAGACGAGCTGACGAAACAGGAATTACCAACCTTTCGGATAACATACGATAGGCTATCAAATCAGAAATAGAGATTACTGAAAGCTTGTGTTGTTTAGCGAATTCTATAATTTGGGGAAGACGCATCATGGTATGGTCTTCGTTAACAAGCTCTGAAAGAACCCCACAAGGCTGCATATTTGCTAAACGCATAAGATCTAAAGCAGCTTCTGTATGTCCAGCACGTTTTAATACGCCTCCTGGAGTGCCTACTAGCGGGAAAAAATGTCCTGGCCGGACAAAATCTTCGGGACGACTATTAGGATCAGATAATAGCTCTACGACTTTTGTTCTGTCCGCTGCAGAAACTCCTGTGGTTATACCTTTAGCAGCATCTACCGAAACTGTAAATGCTGTACGATAACGACAACAATTGTCTTCAACCATAAGAGGGAATTCTAAATCTTTTATTCTTTCAGGTTCTAAAGAAGCACAAATAATTCCTGTCGTATATTTAAGAAGAAAAGTCATCTTTTCTGTGGTCATCTTCTCACCAGCGATGATAAGATCCCCCTCATCTTCTCTTGAAGCTTCATCAACAACAATAACAAATTTCCCTTCAGAGATATCTGCGATTGCCTTTTCTATTGGGACAAAACATGATGCACGTGCATCCTCATCGGATTTTATCACTAGGGTTCCTCCCAATCACTGACCTCTATTCTCTAGGAATGCTAATAGAAATCCCCTATTCACTTCAATCTCTTCCCCTATTTCCTCTATCCAACAACTTCCCAACACGTTTTTAAAGAATTTCCTAAAATCTTAGAAAATTTAGGAAGAATTTTTTGAGCAGAATCTAAACGATACCCCAAATCTCCAAAAAGAGGCTTCCTTTGATCTCCAAAAATTTTTGGTCCCAGATAAACAATTAGAGCATTCGCTAAACGTTCTTTCAAAAATGCAGTGTGTAAAATAGATCCACCTTCAATAAGAACCTGTAAAATATGTTTTTTAGATAAATATGAGATTAATTCATGTAAATTTACTCTAGAATTTCGAGGTTCAGTAACTAAAATCTCTACACCTTGTTTTTCAATATTTTTAATATGATCTTTTGGACATTGCGACGTGGTTACATAGAGTGATTGTCCATGACTATGAAAAATTTTTGCCTCTGCTGTTACAGTACCCAAACTATCAATAACAACACGTAACGGTTGATGAGAATAGAGCTCTCCAGAAGGTTTCCTTGCAGTCAACAGAGGATTATCTTGTACAACAGTTTTAGAGCCCACAACAACAGCCTGAGAACTAGCACGTAATTTACCCACATCCATGCGAGCTTCCGGGCAAGTGATCCACTGAGATTCTCCATCCCTGTCGGCAGTCTGACCATCCAAAGTAGCCGCACTTTTAAGCACAATCCAAGGCTTGCCAAAGGTACGCTGGTAAATATAAGATTTTAAAGACTCCTCAGCCTCTTTTTTACCTAAGCCTTCAAAAACATGTATCCCTGCTTGCCGTAAAGCAAAAACTCCCTTACCAGCAACCCGATTATCAGGGTCTAATAAAGCAACATAAACAGTAGAAATTTTATATTTGATTAATAGATTCACACAAGGAGGTGTGCTTCCATAATGACAACACGGTTCTAAAGTTACATAAACATCACTATCTTCTACTGATACGGATGTAGAGTTTATCGCATTTTCTTCTGCGTGCGGTTGACCTTTTTTCTCATGATATCCCTCTCCTATAATCTGTCCATTTTTTACAATTACACAGCCCACCCAAGGATTCGGTGGGGCAGAAAATCTTCCCTTTTCTCCTAATTCTATAGCTCGATGCATAAAAAATAGTTGTTGCTCAGAGAAATCTTCCATATACTTTGCCTTTGTGAGAAAAGGTAATTAAAGAGATACAAGGATGTTGGATATAAAATTAATACGCAAGGCACCTGAAGAATGCGCAACCCGTCTTCGTAGGAAAGATCCTAATATTTCTCTTCTTCCTATTCTTGATTTGGATAAAGAAGTCCGTCAATTGAAAACAGATTCAGAAGCTCTACAATCTCAAAGAAAACTGCTGTCTACACAAATCCATAAAGCTAAGGCTCAAGGTGAAGATGTATCTAATATGATTGATGAAGTTGAAAAACTCTCTCAAGATTTGGAGAAATTAGAGGCTTTACTTGAAGAAAAAAATACTACTTTACAAGACCTTCTCGTACGTCTTCCTAATTACCCTGAAGAAGATGTTCCTGTATGTCCTGACAAATCGGGTAATCAAGTAATTAAAAGTGTGGGTTCTTTGCCGACATTTTCTTTCACTCCTAAACATCACGTAGAGCTAAATCAAAAATTACAAATTTTAGATTTTAAACTTCCTGCAAAAACTTCAGGATCTGGATGGCCTGCCTATAAGAATCAGGGTGTTCTTTTAGAGTGGGCATTACTTACTTATTTATTAAATAAGCAGCGCGAACATGGATTTCAATTATGGCTTCCTCCTCTTCTTGTAAAACGCGAAATTCTTTTCGGCTCGGGACAAATTCCTAAATTTGATGGGCAATATTATCGTGTAGAAGACGGGGATCAATCCCTTTACCTGATTCCTACTGCTGAGGTTGTTCTCAACGGATTCCATTCTCAAGAAATTTTTAATGAAAAAGATCTACCTATATATTACGCGGCATGTACACCATGTTTCCGTAGGGAGGCAGGGGCTGCGGGTGCTAATGAACGTGGGCTTGTTCGTGTACATCAGTTTAATAAAGTAGAGATGTTTGCTTTCACTACTCCAGAACAAGCTAATCAGGCTTATGAAAAGATGCTTGCTGTTGTGGAAGATATTCTCACAGAATTAAAACTTCCTTACCGTTTATCTTTACTTTCCACAGGAGATATGTCCTTTACAGCATCAAAAACCATAGATGCTGAAGTTTGGCTCCCTGGTCAACAATCTTACTATGAGGTTTCTTCTATCTCCCAGTGTACAGATTTCCAGTCACGTCGTTCAGAAACTCGTTATAAAGATAGTCAAGGGAAGATGCATTTTATTCATACCCTTAATGGTTCGGGTTTAGCAACACCTCGTTTATTTGTTGCAATTTTAGAAAATAATCAGCAAGAAGATGGCTCTGTAATTATTCCTGAAGTTCTACGCCCTTACTTAGGGAATCAGGAAGTATTATTACCTCAAAAATAGGATCTGTATTGAAAATATGAAAAAATCTAAGGCAATATAAACTATATACCGTACGGATAAGATTGATGAAGACCGATTATGACCATTTCAAAAACGGAACTCCTGAAGAACACCTCAAGACTGTTAGAGATCAACACGGGGTTTGTATTGGCGAGCCCCATACAACAATAAAAGGCTTTTTCTATCATCTAGCAAGTGATGCCTTATCTACGGGTATCTTCCTATTTTTCATCAGAACACTCGCCTTTCTTCTTCCTATTTCTCAAGGAACACAAACAGAGATTCTATTTTCACTAGGATTAGGATGGATTTTTTATCGAGGCTGCCTGAAGGCAAAAAAAGCCTGGTCCTACATGGAGCTTTCCCATCGTTTTATGCTTCAGGAAAAAGAAGAAATAGAAAAACATCCTGAACAAGAACGTTTAGAACTCAATGTTATCTTTAAAAATCAAGGATTCAAATCACCCCTTCTTGAAGAAATGGTAGATTATGTCAGTTCTGATTCTACGCTCCTTCTTGATACTATGATCCGCGAAGAACTTCATATTTCTATGGAGAACTTCCCTCATCCTTTAAAACAAGGTGGGACACGTACGCTCGGAGGACTTATCGGGCTAATTCTCTTCTTACCATTAGTCCTCTGTTCTAGTTATACAGTAGCAGGTGTATTATCCGGAGTACTTATCACCATACTCTCTGCCACAAAAGCAAAAATATTAGGAAATGATGTGATCACAGAAGTTGTGTGGGTTTTAGGTATTTTTATTACCTCCATAAGCATCGTTTGCACTTGTGTAAAATTTTTATAGAGCCCAGGTATCGTAGTGTTTTCACGATTATTCTCCACCCCATTTTCACCAGAAATATTAAACAATTTTTTTGAATCAGGCATGGCAGAAGATAATAGCCCCATGTTATCCCAAAAGAATCGGTTATTGAGTCGTAATCTTTCTTTAAAGTCCGCGTGTATTTCTTTAGGAACATATCTGTGTGCGTTAGCTTTTTATTGGTTTCGCATTGTTGATATTTCTAATTTATTTGTTGTTTTTACATTTTTTCTTGCTGGAACCCCAGCCCTGATAAAATCTTTAGATGATATCCGCAATAAGACTGTGAATATTGATATTTTAATGACCTCAGCAGCCTTTGGTTCTATTTTCATTGGTGGAGCTTTGGAGGGGTCTTTACTTCTTGTTTTATTTGCTATTTCTGAAGCCCTTGGACAAATGGTATCAGGGAAAGCAAAGAGCACACTAGCTTCTCTGAAACATTTAGCACCCACTATTGCCTGGATAGTTGGTGAAGATGGGAACTTAGAAAAAACGCCAGTAAGTCAAGTTCAAGTTGGTGATATTATCCGAGTCAAAAGTGGCGAGATCGTTCCCTTAGATGGAGAAATTATTCACGGTTCCTCTTCTATTAATCTTATGCATCTTACTGGAGAAAAAATTCCTAAATCTTGTCAGATGGGCTCCATAGTTCCCGCGGGAGCACATAATCTTGAAGGGAGTTTTGACCTGAAGGTTTTAAAAACAGGTGCAGACTCAACAATTGCCCATATTATTAATCTAGTTATTCAAGCACAGAAATCCAAACCTCGTTTACAACAACGTTTAGATAAATATTCTTCAGCCTATGCATTAACAATCTTCGGTATTTCGACATCTATAGCTGTTTTAGTTCCTTTATTTACCTCTATTCCTTTCTTAGGACCCAATAGTGCTTTTTATCGCGCCCTAGCATTTCTCATTGCAGCATCTCCCTGTGCATTAATTATTGCTATTCCGATTGCCTATCTAAGTGCAGTAAATGCCTGTGCAAAACATGGAGTTCTTCTTAAAGGCGGTGTCGTCTTAGATCGCTTAGCTTCTTGTAATTCTATTGTTATGGATAAAACAGGAACACTAACCACAGGAGAGCTTACTTGTATTGGTTGTGATAATTTTGGAGAAAAAAATCCCGATTTCTTTCCTGCCATTTTAGCTTTAGAACAATCTTCTATGCATCCTATTGCACAAGCAATTGCTGCCTATCTTATAAAGAATAATGTTTCTTCTCTTCCCGCTGAAGAATACTGTATGATTCCTGGGAAAGGAGTTCGGGGTATTTTCCAAGGTCAGGAGGCGTTTGTAGGAAGAGTCGATACAGCCCTACAAAAAGTCCCTCAAGATTACGTTCAGGAATTAGAAGAGCGTGTACATACTGCCAGACAACGTGGGGAAATATGTTCACTAGCTTATTTACAAGGAAGCTGCGCATTATTTTATTTTAAAGATACTCCCCGTCCTGATGCTGGGAAAATTGTGAAAGAACTTAGAGATGAAGGTTATCCTATTAGCATGCTCACAGGAGACCATCAAATTAGTGCGGAAAATACTGCGAAGCTCTTAGGGATTTCTGAAGTCTTTTCTGATCTATCTCCAGATGATAAATTAGAAAAAGTACGCGAACTCGCGAAGAAACGCCATATCCTTATGGTTGGTGATGGCATTAACGATGCCCCTGCTCTCGCACAAGCAACAGTTGGGGTTGCTATGGGAGAAGCAGGAAGTGCCACGGCAATAGAAGCTGCGGATATTGTTCTTCTCCATGATGCAATTTCTCTATTACCGTGGATCATAAGAAAAGCAAAGAAAACGCGAAAAATCGTCACACAAAACCTAGGCTTAGCCTTAGCGATTATCCTTCTTGTTTCATGGCCTGCCTCACTAGGAATTATTCCTTTATGGCTTGCTGTAATTCTCCATGAAGGCAGCACCATTGTAGTTGGACTTAACGCCTTACGGCTGTTAAAGTAAGCTTTTAGTATTTTGAGAATCTACGACTATAGATACTTTGTAAAATTCCTAAAGATGCCATTGTAGAAATCACTGAAGACCCTCCGTAAGACACTAATACTAAGGGAACTCCGGTAATGGGCATCAAGCCGCACATCATGCTGATATTGATTAACACGTGCATAGAAATATGCACGGTAATTCCTGCAGCTAATAATCTACCGAAATCATCAACAGCCACAGCTACAGTTCGGCAACCAAAACAAATGAGACAGTAAAACATCCATAAGGCAAAAAATAGGCCCATCAGACCGAACTCTTCTCCTAAAGCAGAAAATACTGAATCTGTATAACCGTAAGGCAACCATCCTCTACCAGCAAATTCCCCAGACTTCCATCCACGACCTTTAACACCACCTAAGCCAATAGAAATTAAAGACGCACGTTGATGATGATTCGAAGGGCTTAGCCTTTCGTATTGATATTCTTTAATCACCTTTAGTGCATAAGGCTTAACCTTCTCGTGAGAAATTATCCCTGAGAAAATCAGCAAAGAGCAGAACATGCCTAAACCTGCAATTGTCGCACAGATTTTCACAAATAAAGGGTGGATATTCCCTAAATAGAAAATTGCCAAAGCGACAGGACATAGCACCAGGGCAGTACCTAAATCTGGCTCTTTAAAAATAAGCAAAAAGGGAATACCAACAATAATACAAGCAAGTAAGGCTGTAGTCTTCGAAGAAATTACTGATTTGCGCACATCTAACGTATAGCTAAGCATGATTACAACAATAAGCTTAGCATATTCAGAAGGTTGAACACTCAAACCGATAAAAGGGATCTTGTACCATCTATGAACATTTTGCACTGTGGGGACAAAAAACAAACCTACAAGGCTCAAAAGCATGAGAATATAGAGAACCCATGCCCAGCTTCTTAAGCTATGGTAATCAAGATACATACATAAAGAGAAAGCTAGCCATCCCAAAGCAAAATGACGAATTTGCATGATGCTTTTATTCGTGAATAATCCCTTGGATGATGTGACTAGGATGGTAGAGGGATCCATCGAAGAAATAACAACTACGCTAATCATCATTAATAAAATAATGACAATAAACACCCAAGAATTGACATAGCTGAAATATCTAGCGTTTCTCATAATGCTCTTTATAGCTTAAGAGTGGGATACTTCCAATGAAAGTTATTTATTATGAAATAGCAGAAACTCCTTCCACGAATGAAACAGCAAAACAGCTTATGCATCTATGGAGTCCCCATGTTCTTACTGTTATTTCCACTCAAAAGCAAACAGCTGGGAAAGGTAAATTTAATAAAACTTGGCTTTCGTCCGATAAAGATCTTACCGTATCGCTGTGCTTTTTCATTACCGAATTAGATATCGATATTAGCCAATTATTCCGTTTAGGAACAGAAGCAGTTCTCAATCTTATTCAAGATCTGGGCATTCGTAATGGAACTATAAAATGGCCTAATGATATTTTAGTAAATGAAGAGAAACTCTGCGGGGTTCTTAGTGAAACTATGCCTGCGCAAGGCTATTTAGGAATAGTTTTAGGAATAGGGATAAATGGCAATACGAAAAAAGAAGAACTTACTTCTATAGACCAACCAGCAACATCCCTTTCAATACTATTAAATCGCACTGTAGATCTTGAAGAAATTCGTGAGAAGCTTATTGAACATGTAAAAAAAAGTATCTTACAAAGATTCTCAAAAATCCTAGCGAGAGAAATAGATCATAGGTAGATCAAGAAAACGAAATAGTCTAGAGGCTATCCACAACGACGGACTTGATCGTTGCTTTAGATATTTTTCAACGGCCTGCTCGTAAGCAGCGGTCTCAAAGGCAAATAAATTATCCCTAGCCCAAAAATCCTCTAGAGAACGAACAGTATCCTCACATTCATGATGTTCCCCTATAGATTCTAAAATCTGATGGACTAGTTTAGGAAGAGTTTCTTCCATTTCTTGAAATGCAAAAAGAATATCGTAACCATGTTTTAAAAACTCTCGCCAAGACATCTTATGATGCTGCATTAAAAACTCTGCTTCCTGAGATAATTGTGGTGAGGCAAAATTTACTGAAAGAGAAAGTAACGCCTGACGTTTTGCTATTGCATGAGCAAGCAAACACTCCCAAGAAAGCATAATATTCTTTATGAGATAATATAGCTGACAATATGCCCCAAGAAAAGCGCCGAATAATACGCTAAAAATAACTACAAAGACTAATCCTGCCATAGGTTGCATATGGCTCACCGGTGATAAAAAAGCAACAGAGCGCTACATATACGTAAGAATCTCAGCATCGGTAAGCTCACGATATTCCCCATAACGAAGACCTCCAAGAACAAAGCTTCCTATACGAATACGTGTAAGCTCTAAAATAGGTAACCCCGCAGCTTCTGCAAACAAACGGATTTCATGTTTCTTCCCCTCATTTACAATAATTTTGATTGTACCCCGACGGATCTTCTCAACAGAAACAGGACGAATTCTCTTACCATCAATAACAGTCCCTTCCATAAGATCTTCAAGATTTTTCGCAGTAATTTCGCGGTTTACCTTAAGCAAGTATTCTTTGGTAATTCCAAAAGAAGGATGGATAATCTTATTAGAAAATTCTCCATCATTCGTTACTAAAATCAGTCCAGAAGTTTCCTTATCTAATCTACCGACAGTAAATACCCGATAAGGAAGATGGGAAAACAAATCGATAACTAGTTTATCTCCTGGGAATTTTTTCTCGGAAGAACATAAATATCCCAAAGGTTTATGGACCATGAAATATACTTTCTTAGTCATACCTACGCGCTGACCATCTACCTTCACAGTATCCATTTCTTCATCTACTGTCACAAAAGGGCCAGGAGCCACACGACCATTTACAGTTACATGCCCTGAAAAAATAATCTCATCACACTTCCTGCGTGATGCAACACCAGAAGAAGCTAAAAACTTATTGAGACGAACCTTTGCCATAATATTCTCCATTCGAGACATATATTGTGCCCAAGAATGACAATAGAGGTCCACTGTTCTTTGTTATAAAAAAATATTGTCGGGGAAAAGATCTTTCTTCTAGACAAAAGTTTTTTTGTTCCTATGCTAGTTTTCTTAATCCACCACTCAGGAAGTCATGGCTTTTCTTATCTTATTACGACACGGAAAATCCGTCTGGAATGAAAAAAATCTTTTTACAGGATGGGTAGATATCCCTCTAAGTCAAAAAGGAATCGACGAAGCTATTCTTGCAGGTCAGGTAATAAAAGACCTCCCGATAGACTGTATCTTCACTTCTTCTCTAGTTAGAAGTTTGATGACGGCATTGCTTGCAATGACACACCACAACTCTAAAAAAATTCCTTATATTGTTCATGATGATGAGCAACAGAAACAAATGAGTAGGATCTATAGTGATGAAGAGAAGAATATGATTCCTCTTTATCGTTCTAGCGCATTAAACGAAAGAATGTATGGAGAACTTCAAGGGAAGAATAAAAAAGAAACTGCCGAGAAATTTGGTGAAGAACAGGTCAAATTATGGAGACGAAGCTATAAAATAGCACCTCCTAGCGGAGAAAGTCTCTATGATACTGGGCAACGTACCGTTCCCTATTTTGAAGAAACCATCTTTCCTTTATTGAAGAATTCAAAAAATGTATTCATATCTGCTCACGGAAATTCCTTACGTTCACTTATTATGGATATAGAAAAATTAAGTGAAGAAGAGGTACTCTCTTTAGAGTTACCTACAGGAAAACCCATAGTATATTTATGGACCGGCCACACATTCGAACGACATCCAGAACCATTTGGTTAAACAATCAACAAGCAATACCTCCTTCAGCTTCAGTTCGAGAGAGTTTGGAGACTTATTCTGATCCATTCTCTTTAACACCTTCATCAGCAATGAAATTGCTTAATGAAACTGAAGAGGTTGCTCGTAAGCTCGTTGGTTGTTCTGAAGAAACCCATACATTTCATTTTCTTCCGCATTTTCCCCATGCTGCAGCAATTATCGTAGCTGCTTTATTAGAAAACCTTACCTTTTTCCAAGGAAGGAATCATCTTTTAGTCTCCTCTCATGAGCAGCAATATAATATTGATGCTATTTGCCGCCGGCAAGGATTAGGAACTACTTATGATTGGGTAACAATAAACTCTTCAGGAAGACTTTCTCCAGAACAACTTACAGAGGCACTAACACCGCGCACCCTACTCTTTTCATTATCTGCTGCCAACGGTATGACAGGATTCATTGAACCTATAGAATCTCTACAACCCTTATGTAAAGATCGTGGCGTCGTTCTACATTTAGACCTTTGTGATATTTTAGGACGTGCAGCAATCACTCCAGAAATGCTCGATGCTGATATTCTTACATTTTCTTCTTTATCTTTAGGAGGAATTGGAAATGTCGGAGGAGTGTTTATTAAAAAATCTCTGAGTAAGTTCTTCAATTTATGGCTACCTACAAATTCTCCAGGAACTTTGTGTTTGGGCTCTGTAGCAGCTATGAAAACAGCATGTCAGGAACGTTTGTCTTCTTTTTCTTCATTGATCCTATCTTCGATAAATCTAAGAAATAAACTTACAAAAGCGCTCCAAGCGGCCTGTCCCAATGTGCAGTTTCTTTTCCCAGAATTAGAAAATAAACTTCCTAATGTAATGATTGCTACTATAGGAGATATCCCTGCTGAAAGCTTAGCTTTCTTCCTACACCAACAAGGCATCTATCCAGGACTTGGTTACGAGCGTTTCCAACCCCTATCTCAAATACTACAGAATTGTGGGGTATCGCCTTTTCTCTGTCACAGCGCTCTACATTTTTCTTTCACAGAGAGAACGAAAGATGAACAATTTACAACTTTAGGACGCGTTATCCAAGAGGGTAGCGCCCACCTTCAATCTGCAGTTGCGAGCTCAGTATGACAATTCCATTTCAACCTGTAGCCTCTTGGGCAAATGTATCTCCAAAAGTTATGAAGAAATTTCACAAATTTTATTGCGGAGGAACATTTTCAGCAGAAGATGCCGAAACAAAAGGAGCTAATCTGATTATCGGCAGTCAAGGCCATAGGCTTATGGGCAATTATGTGATATTTTATTGGTTAATAGATAAGATAAATGGAAAAATTATCGATGCAAAATTCCAATATTTTGGACACCCTTTTCTACTTGTACTTGCAGAAACAACATGCAACTTAGTTATTGGCAAAACTTATGCACAAGCTTATAACTTAACTGTTAATAACATCGATACTGAGCTACGTTCCCATCCTAACAAACCTGCTCTTCCAGACAATAGTTCAGCTTTATACCACTGCGTCATTGATGCTTTAGATATCGCTGCTGAACAATGTATGGAAATCCCCCTCGAAGATGGTTCCCTACCCCTAAAAGAATCCTTTTTACCTTCAGAGATTGAAGATGCTAATCCTTATACTAAAGAAGCTTGGGAAAGCCTCTCTTTAGAATCACAACTACACGCTCTACGAACAATCACTGAAGATAAAATATCACCTTATGTAGCTCTCGATGGCGGTAGCGTGCTTATTGAAAATCTTGAGGGGAATATTGTAACAATTGCCTATGCAGGAAATTGTTCTGGATGTTTTTCTGCTATAGGATCTACATTGAATTCTATAGGCCAACTCTTACGCGCCTATGTTTATTCTGAATTGCAAATTAAAGTAAATGAGGCATCTTTAGATTTTTCTATGTCTCAATACTCTGACGAAACTAATTAACTTTTATAGTTCGTGAATTGTCAATAATTCATATCTTTTGATAAAGAATGATGAAATGTTAATAACTCTATAATTATTTCATTATTTTTTCTTGAGGATTGTTGTGTTTTTTCAATTCCTAAAAAAGAAAGCTGCTTCGTTAGGCATCTCTCCTTTAGGCCTTTTAGTTGTGTCTACAGCTTTAGGGAGTGCCATCTTTTTCGGAAAAAACACTTCCAAATCTCCTGATTTTTCTCAGACATCTGAAAAAAAAACTACAGGTTGGTTTAAGCTTAGCCAAGTAGGAAACCCGAAATTACTAGAGTCCTTAGCAAAAAAAGAACAGATAGAAAGAGATCTTACAATGTTTCAATCGGTAGCTAATGCTACTGTAGCTCTATCTTTGCCTACAGAAGATGATCCTGATATCGTTCCTCAAGTTTCAGTTATTCTTTCGTCTCATAGAAACGAAGTATTCTCATCATCTTTGTTACTGTCTATCACGGACTATCTATCCAGTAGCATTCCTGGATTAAACAAAGAACATATTACCCTATCGGATAATCTAGGGAATATCTACTCCCCAGGAGAGTTTTCTACCAACTCTCTATTACTATCTACATGCGAAGATTACTTAGGCAAAATTTTCCCTAAGGAACATTTTGCTCTTGCCTATCTAATAACAAAAAACACTCCTACTGTGCAGCTAACGGTTAATGAGAAGTACCTAGCAAAATTCCCAAAAGAAAAAAGAGAAGCTTTTCTAGTTCATGCCGAAGATCATCTAAAGAAGATCTGTGGGAGTAATCATCCTATCATTATTGAGAAATTTCCTTTTTCACAAACGATACAAAAAGATCGCCTCTCCTATAAACTTCTCGTTGGAGGGACTATTCTACTTTCTAGTTTAGGAATTATTGCTTTGGCAAGCTTTTACCTTGCTTTTTACGCTTATGAGCACATTCCTTCAGAATCAAAAAAAATAAAACAGGGCATAAATATTGCAAAGCTGGTAGAGATACTACAAAAAGAATCTCCCGAAAAAATTAGGCTGATTCTCTCGTATTTGGATCCCAAGAAAGCCGATGAGATCTTCAAACATTTGCCTGAAGATGTAAAACACCAAGTACTGAAATTATAAACATTAAGAATTAGGTATATCTTGTGACACTGTCTCAATCCCCTTCAGATACTGATGGTTCGCTAGATTCCCCAGAGAGAAATAAAGACTGGGATGAAGGATTCTCCCAGGGCTTTTCAGAAGGAGAAACCTCAGGATATGATAAAGCTTTTCAAGAACTTCTATCCTTAATTCAGATATTTCGGAAATTATCGATTCGCATGCTTTCTGAAATAGAGAAGGTTCCTCAACAACTGAAACCCGATCTTGTAGAACTCGCAATTTTAACCTGCGAGAAATTCCTCTATAAGAAATTAGACAATGTTGAAGAGCTCGCACTTTTAATTTCCTCTGCTCTACAGCAACATACATCTTTGCGATCTTTATCTCCCATAAAGATCTTCCTTCATCCCGAAGATCATAAGAAACTTAATGATTGGATAGCAACGCATGAAGTCCCCATGATTAAACATGCGGAGTTTCTCCCTGATACATCTTGCAAAAAATCCAGCTATAAAATGGAGGTTCCCTCAGGAATCCTAAGACAAGAAATTGGAGAAGAATTAGATCATTTGCTTTCTGTTTTAACTGCATGACACATCTAAATTACGAAAAATCCCAACTTCAATATTGGCAGCCTTACCGCACTTGCGGACTTCTCTCTAGAGTCTCAGGGAATCTCTTAGAAGTTCAGGGGTTATCGGCATGCCTTGGTGAACTTTGTCGTATTTGCATGCCAAAATATCCCGATCTCCTTGCTGAAGTTATCGGTTTCCACAATCAGACAACATTATTAATGTCGCTATCCCCTATGCACTATGTTGCTTTAGGATCCGAAGTTCTTCCTCTACGTCGTCCCCCATCACTACATCTTTCTGATCATCTTCTTGGTCGTGTCATCGATGGTTTCGGAAATCCATTAGATAATAAAGAAAACCTACCAAAAACACATATAAAACCCTTAATCGCTCCCCCGCCATCTCCGATGTCCCGACAACCTATTCAAGAAATTTTCCCCACGGGAATTAAAGCTATCGATGCTTTCTTAACTTTAGGGAAAGGACAACGTATTGGGGTATTCTCAGAACCAGGAAGTGGAAAATCTTCGTTATTATCTGCGATAGCTTCGGGATCTAAATCTACAATTAATGTCATCGCTCTTATCGGAGAAAGGGGAAGGGAAGTACGTGAATATATAGAGCAGCATGCTTCAGGACTCAAACAACACCGAACTATTATTATCGCCTCTCCTGCTCATGAAACGGCACCAACAAAGGTAATTTCAGGCCGTGCTGCTATGACAATAGCAGAATATTTCCGAGATCAAGGTCATGATGTTTTATTCATTATGGATTCTCTATCACGATGGATAGCCGCCCTTCAAGAAGTTGCCCTAGCAACCGGTGAAACCCTAGCTGCTCACCAATACGCAGCTTCTGTTTTCCACCATGTATCAGAATTTACAGAACGTGCGGGGAATAACGATCGAGGTTCTATAACCGCCTTATACGCTATCTTACATTATCCTAATCATCCGGATATCTTTACAGATTATCTAAAATCGCTCTTAGACGGGCATTTCTTCCTTACTAATCAAGGGAAAGCTCTAGCTTCACCTCCTATCGATATTCTTCTTAGTCTATCGAGATCAGCGAAAAAACTAGCTCTTCCTCATCACTATGCAGCAGCTGAAAAACTTCGTGCCTTATTAAAAACATACCAGGAGGCTTTAGATATCATTCAATTAGGAGCCTACACTCCAGGACAAGATAAAGATCTCGATGATGCTGTAAAAATTCTTCCTAGCATAAAAAGTTTCCTCTCCCAACCATTATCAAGTTACTGTCAGTTAGAAAACACCTTGAAAGAGTTGGAGGCTTTGGTAAATCTTGAATAAAAAATTAGTGAGCCTTTCTACTCTATCAAAAATAAAAATCTATCACTCTTTATTAAAAGTACGCCACTTTAAAAGTAAAAAGTATTATCTATCTCAAGAGCTCGTAAATATAAAAGACCAGATGATGGTGACTTCTAAAATCAGAAAGGAAAGGTTTTTATACCGCAACAATATAGAACATTACAATTCGCTTTTAGAACACTTGCAAACATTACAAGTATCTATTTATAAACAACACAATATCTCCTGTAAGCGTCTACAAGAGCATCAAAATAAACTACTAGAACTAATTAACCGTAGAAAAATCATCGAAAAGATCAAGAATAATAAGTATTCTAACATCAAGAGATAGGAACGCAAGGCTAACTGTAATGACCGACTCTGTAATCTTTCCGTCTGTCGTGGAAATGTCTTCACTAACAGAAAAACTCAAATCTATTAATCAAGAGCATTTATTAGATTCATGGTCGTCTCTTTCTCAAAAACAACAACAACGCCTCTACTATCAAATTTCTTCTATAGATGTTGAGCTTTTCCATAAACAACGTCAGCTCATTACTTCTCCAAGATCTATCTTAAAAGATTTTCATCCTTTAACTTCCTTTGCTTCTTCTGGAGAAGATTCCGAAAGAACAAAAATAGGAACTAATCTTCTAAAAGAAAAGAAAGTCGCTTGTGTAGTTCTTGCTGGCGGGCAAGGATCTAGATTAAAATGTGATGGTCCCAAAGGGCTTTTCCCTGTATCTCCTATCAAAAAAAAGCCTCTCTTTCAGCTTGTTGCTGAAAAAGTCTGTGCAGCAAGTAAACTTGCGAATCAGCCTCTACCTTTAGCTTTTATGACATCTCCGTTAAATAATCGTCAGACACGTTCCTACTTCGAATCTAATGATTATTTCCATCTTGATCCCAATCAAGTGGACTTTTTCTGCCAGCCACTTTGGCCTTTATTATCCTTATCAGGGGATCTCTTTTTAGAAGATGCTGATACCCTATCCCTAGGGCCTAATGGCAATGGTTGCCTAGCAACTCTTCTATACACCTCAGGGCTTTGGGAAAAATGGAAAAAAGCCGGGGTCGAAATGGTTAGCGTTATTCCTATTGATAATCCTTTAGCTCTACCTTTTGATGTGGAACTTTGTGGATTCCATGGGATGGAAAATAACGAAGTAACTATTAAAGCTGCTTCGCGACAAACGGCAATTGAAGATGTTGGCATCTTAGTACAGTCTAATGATTCAGGGAAAACCTCAGTTATTGAATATTCCGAAATACCTCAAAACGAGCGTTTTGCCACAAATCAAGATGGCACTTTGAAGTATTGTCTAGCTAATATTGGATTGTATTGCTTGTCTATGGACTTCATTGCCCACGCAGCTCTACGTGAACTTCCTCTTTATAAAGCTCATAAACATGCAAAACAGTTAGGACTCTATTCCTCTGAGAAAAATTCTTGGAAATTTGAAGAATTTATCTTTGATCTATTTTGTTACAGCGAGCGTTGTCAAACTCTTGTTTATCCACGTCAAGAATGCTTCGCACCATTAAAAAATCTTGAAGGCAATCACAGTCCAGCAACTGTTCGAGAAGCTCTCTCTGCTAGAGAACGTCAAATTTTCCATAAAGTGACCGGGAAAAAACTTTCTCCAAACACAACATTTGAATTAGAAGCCGATTTCTATTATCCTTCAACCTCTACCTCCCTGCATTGGGAGAATAAAGCATTTTTCGAGGAACCGTTTTTTGAGGCCTCATGAAGGAAAAAATTGCCTACTTAGGTATGGGCATTTGGGGATTTTGTCTCGCATCATTATTAGCAAATAAGGGTTATCACGTTGTTGGATGGGCTCGCAATCCTGAATTGATTGCTCAGCTACAAATAGAACAACGTCATCCCCAAGCTCCTGATATTCCTATTCATCCTAATCTGTCCTTTACTACAGATATGGCAGAAGCTGTAGAAGGAGCTTCTATGATTGTTGAAGGCGTATCCTCAGCAGGCATACGTCCCGTATCCGAACAATTAAAAACAATCACAGATCTCAATGTGCCTTTTGTCATTACCTCAAAAGGTATCGAACAACATACGGGATTATTACTTAGTGAGATTGTTGTAGAAATTTTTGGTAAAGATGCTTCGCAATATCTTGGTTATCTTAGTGGGCCTTCTATAGCTAGAGAAGTTCTTAAAGGCTGTCCATGTTCCGTAGTGATCAGCGCATATAATCCAGATACTTTAAAAAAAATACACAATGCTTTCCTAACTCCAACATTCCGAGTATATCCCAATAGTGATCTTAAAGGTGTGGCTCTAGGCGGAGCTTTAAAAAATATCATAGCAATCGCTTGTGGGATTTCTGATGGATTCCATTTTGGAGACAATGCCAAATCAGGATTAGTCACTCGAGGACTTCATGAAATACGGAAATTCGCAACAATTATGGACTGCCGCCCTGACACTCTGAATGGTTTAGCAGGTCTTGGGGATCTCTGTACAACGTGCTTTTCTTCATTAAGTAGAAATACAAAATTCGGGAAATTAATAGCTCAAGGAATGACTCTTGAGAAGGCAAAAGCAGAAATTGGCATGGTTGTTGAAGGTGCCTATACTGCCCTTTCAGCATACCAAATTGCCAAACATCATAAAATCGATATGCCGATAACTACGGGCATCTATCGCGTATTATATGAAAATCTCGATATTAAAGAAGGCATCGCTGCACTTTTACAAAGAAATACTAAAGAAGAATATCTTTAAAAGAAGAAGATTTCTATCTTCCTCATCTCCTTAGATAGAAGTCCTATCTCTACAGAGTTTTCATTTGTACATTTTTTTATCATTTGTTAAAGATGAATTTATAACGCATAGTAAATAAGGCCATCTACTAAATGAATAGCAAGCTGAAAAAGCATCTACGTTTAGCATCCCTCTCTCTCCTAGCTTTATCAGGAATTTTTTCTTCCTCAAACCTTAATGCTATGCCGTCAGGAAATCCTGCTTATCCTGTCATCCCAGGAATTAATCCAGAACAGAAAGGAATGTGTGCATTCGAATTTTGCAATAGCTATAGTCTCTTTGCAGCACTTACAGGGAGCTTAAAAATAGGATTTTCTGGAGATTATATTTTTTCAGAAAGCGCAAGAGTAAAGAATGTTCCCGTAGTGACATCTGTTAACACAACAGGAACCGGACCTTTACCTACAATCACCTCAACAGTAAAAGATTTCGACTTCGATCTAAATGATTCTAAAGTTAGCGCTAGTTGTATTTTTGCTTCAGTAGCTTTTCAAGATACTTCACCTGCTGCTATTCCCCTATTAGATATCAGCTTCGATGTAAAAATCGGCGGATTGAAACAATACTACCGTCTACCTCTTAATGCCTATAGAGACTATACTTCTTCACCTCTTGCTTCTGAATCGCAAGTTACCGACGGTTTGGTAGAAGTACAAAGTAACTATGGTTTTGTTTGGGATTTAAGTTTGAAAAAGATCCTTTGGAAAGATGGGATTTCTTTCATTGGTATTGGTGGAGATTACCGCCATGCAGCATGTCCTATTAACTACATCGTAGTAAATAGCCAAGCAAACCCTGAAGTATATTTTGAAGATTCTAACGGTAAAATTAGCTATAAAGAGTGGTCAGCAAATATAGGAATCACTACCTATGTGAATGACTATATTCTTCCTTATGTTTCTGTTGCTGTAGGAAGTGCATCAAGGACGGCACCCGCAGATAGCTTTAAGCGTCTAGAAAGCCAGTTCTCTAACTTGAAGTTCAAAGTACGCAAAATTACAAACTTCCATAGAGTGAACTTTTGCTGTGGAGCAACAAGCTGCGCATCAGATAACTTCTTCTATAGCGTTGAAGGACGTTGGGGCTGCCAGCGTGCTATAAACGTAACTGCAGGATTCCAATTCTAATTATACGAGCTGATTAACGTACGATATACGTTATGTATCAGTTTCAATGATGCTGCAATTAAACTCCATTCCTGCTGCATAGCACGCATCTGAAGTTCTAACATCAATTGATGCGTTTGAGCTAAATCTCCGTAATTTTGCACATCAGAAAGACAGTTGTTAAAGAAATTCAACAAGCCACCCTTTGCAGTTCCTGTATTGATGTCAATTTCTCCATCAACAACCTTATGTTCCAAATCCTGCAATGTAATTATAGAAAAATCAGAACCCATAATCTTATAAGAAGGATCGTATTCACTATTCCCAGGAATAAAAACAAGAGCATTCAGATTCAACATCAGATTCTTCATCTGATTTATCATAATGCTTAGTTCATTATTATAGCCTGTAACGATGTCCTCGAGCTGTTTTTTTTGAGCATCAGAAAGAGAACTATTTCCCTGAATATTCTTAGAAATTTGCTTCAATAAAAGCTGTGCATTCTCAGCACTTTTAATATCATTTCTCAACTGTAAACGCTCTTCTTCATAGCGATCTACAATCATCTGATAACCAAATTTAAAATTCGCAGTTCCTGATGTTTGAGAAATATAAGATCCTAAATTATACATAATAGGAGCAGAGTTAAAACTCTTTATAGTCTCTAAAAGAGGACTAAATAAGTTCTGAGCATATCCTGAAAGATTTAATTCTCTTCCCAATGCATATAAAGCAGTTTCTTGAGCAGGGATATATTTATCTAAAAGGATATAAGCAAATGCCGATTGGAAAGGCATTTTATTGACTATAGAACCCTCTACCGGAGCAAGCTCTGGAGCTGTTGTTAACGCTTGCGGAGATATTCTATCCAAATGCTCTTGAAAAATCTTATTTGCTTCCTTACGTAGCTCTTTATTTTCTTTTTCTGTAAGTACAGTTTGTATTACAGCAAGTTCGAATCCTGTATCTAAAAAGTCATGCTTCAAAGAAGATACAAACTCTCTACGCAATCCCAAATCACTAGCTTCCTTAAGTAAGTCTTGCATGATTTTTAAATGAGAAGCTACCTCGTTCATCTTTGTATAATCTGCTGCTACTTCAGCAGGAGATACACGACGTTCTGCAAATACCGGACCTTCAGAAATTTGATTAATCTGTTGATAGCCTTGTATTGGAGAGTTTTTCATAACTTCACCTATTTAAATCTACGTGTTAACTTCGCAAATATCTGATTCATCAATGCTAAAGCAGCGCTGACCATAGTCCACTCTTGCTGAATTGCGGAAGATTCTAACTGTAATGCGAGCTGTTGGTTTTGGTTAAAGGTTGTAAAATTCTGTTGGGTAGCTTCTAAACTCTGTAAGATCTGCTGCTCGCCACCAGGAACAACACCGTTTTCACCACCTTCAATAACAAAGCTTTCAAAAGACGATAGAAAACGGGCCCAATCATCTGATATCTTACCGTTAACCTTGATAACAAATGCCTTGTCAGTCTCTTCGGGTTTATCTACCGAACTAAATTGCATATTACGTAACAAAATAAACAAATTTCCTAAATTACGTATCAAAGCATTGAACTGGAATTCATACCCGGAAATTGTCTGACGAAGTTCTCGTTTTTGAGAAGATGTCAATTCTGTGTCACTGTTTATGCTTGTCAAAATTTTTGTGAGTTCAGTTTTTACTCTTTGACAACGCTCAATATCACTTCTACAACGTACTTTTTCTTTATCTAAAACACTCTGGGCTTTTCCTAAAGCATCAGTAAGAGCCTGTAAGTTCATCTGACGCAAGTATATTGCTAAAGAATAATAAACATCTGCAGTTTGGAAATTCGTGACATGAGTAATAATTTGATTCATGTACTTAGCAGCTTTATTAGAGAAAGTCATCTGTACACCTAATGTCTCTAAAACGTGCTGCTGATTGGGTAAATACTTATCTAATAATAGAGAGGAGTAAACCATTTGTATTGGAGAGGTATCTACAAATGTCTTTTTACCCTCTTTCATACTCTCAAAATAATTTAATTTCGTAGGATCCATAGAATCTTTTTGTCCCATCAATTTGGCTGATTCTTCTGTCCATTTGGTAATCTGATCTTGGATTTGCTTAATACCATTATTCATCCCATCAATCACTTTCTGATAGTCAGAGCGCGACATCACGGAGGAAGGATTCTTCGTCATTAACTCAATGCATTGTTTGAAAAATTCAGGATTAAGATTAGTGTTACTGTCGTTATAAAATAACTTGATACCTTGATACTCAGTATAAGGGTTAGTCTTAAATGTAACCAAGGGTACATCTGCAACATTAAAACTGCTATTACCTCGTTCATCCCAATAAGACTGTTCTTGTGTAAGAACTGTTTTATAATCTTCTTGAGATGAGGGAATTTTTACCCCATATTGCCCAGCACACACTAAATAGGAATACAATAAACTTAGGAAACTCGGTAAAGACACACTGGCATTCATCTTCAAGCTACCCATAGCACTGATAAATGTAGTTACTCCCTGTTTGACTCCTTCAGGCATCTTATCTACAGCATTACCTGAATACTTATCCATAAGCATGCGATATACTCCACCCAGCACTATATAGGTGCGTGTCATACCGCCTTGCATAGCGTTATAACCAGAACCATTTAAATTAGTTGCTGTTGAAGAGATATCCCAAACAGGATTAAGTAGATCTTTAAGAGAACTTGAGAACTGACGTATTAGCTCAATGACTTTATTCGCTTCATCAATATTTAATGAGCATTCAGCAAGTTGGATATTCAATTGTTCAGAAACAGGATAAGACAAGGAAACCATGGCATTATAAACTACCATCATGTTCTGCCAAAAATTGATCACCTTGCTTTTTGGAGGAGCGTCTTTCCCTTGGAGTTTTTCTATTGCTGCTACAAACTCTTTAGGCAAAGCATATATTGCATTATATTGATCAGCTGTAGGATTACCTGTAGTGAATGGTTGTTTCAAAGTGCTTAGCTTAACTTGGAAATCTTTAACTATAGTTTTCTCAGCTTCTGTAGGATCAAAAATCCCTCCCTGATCGACTTCCTTTAACCAATCATCAAAACTCTTATCAAGTCCCTCTATATAAAGTTTTGCAGCAGCAAGATTTGGATTTGCTAAAACCTCACTAACTTTACCAGAATCATATGTAACATTCAGAAGTGTGATTTTTTCTTCAGGAAGATTTTCGAAAGAAACATCTCCTATAAATTCTGAAGAAATTTGCGCTACGGGCAACTTAGCCTCTGCTTCTTGCAACAAACCGAGTGCGTGCTTTAATCCCCTTGCTTTTTGATCTAGTTCTTGAAAAAGAAACACAGAACTAGAAAACGGTGTTGTCATATCTACCTGATCACCAAGTAGTGCCGCCGTTACATTGCGATTAAAAGTAATGTATGAAGGTT
The DNA here is from genome assembly GCF_042235055.1 of Chlamydia sp. 16-02. Classification (NCBI taxonomy): domain Bacteria; kingdom Pseudomonadati; phylum Chlamydiota; class Chlamydiia; order Chlamydiales; family Chlamydiaceae; genus Chlamydia; species Chlamydia sp. 16-02. Next base: position 791,622 of record NZ_CP114172.1, on the reverse strand, counting down.
GTACCGTCACCGTAATTTATCCAGAAGAGATTAATTATTTTTCTAATTTTAAAATAAAAAAAATATTTCAAAAATAAAAAATAATTAACTTTAAAACTAAAACATAAATAACAAGTGACTTTGATTATTTAATTATTTTAATTCTCTTTCTATTCTGAATAATTCATCAGTGATTGTTTGAGGAAGGTCAGATCCAAAAATCTTGCAGTACTCTCGAACATTAGCAACCTCTTTCAGCCATCCGGGAACGTCCACAGAAAGTAGATCCTGAAGAGCTTGTGAAGATAAGTTGAGTCCTTCTAAGTTTAAAGAAGATTCTTCTGGTAAGTAACCAATAGGTGTTTTCTTAGCGATGGACTCTTCCCCGTTAGTTCTTCGGAAAATCCATTCTAAAACACGAAGATTGTCGCTAAATCCTGGCCAGATAAAATTGCCGTCTTTATCCTTGCGAAACCAATTCACACCATAGATCTTTGGTAGTTTTAAACTTGTGTTAGAAGCAAAAGATAACCAGTGATCAAAATAGTAAGCCATGTTGTAGCCACAGAAAGGTAACATAGCGAAAGGATCATGCCGTAACTTCCCTTGTTCACCAACAATAGCTGCGGTAGTTGCCGAAGACATGCTCGCACCAATTGTGACTCCATGTTGCCAACTTAAAGCCTCATAAACCAAAGGTATAGTCTCAGAACGACGACCACCAAAAATAATCGCCTCGATTGGTACACCTTCAGGATTATTCCATTGAGAATCTAAAACAGGGCACTGTTTTACAGGAGTAGTGAATCTAGAATTAGGATGTGCTGCAGGAGCTCCTCCAGGTTGCCAAGGATTACCATGCCAATCTATAAGACCTTCAGGAGGTTGACTCGTTAAACCTTCCCACCAGACATCTCCATCTGGAGCCAAAGCAACATTAGTGAATATCGAGTTAGATTTGCAAGTGGCTAAAGCATTAGGATTTGTAGTTTCTGATGTTCCTGGAGCAACACCAAAAAAACCAAATTCGGGATTCACAGCGTATAATCTACCGTCAACACCAGGACGTATCCATGCAATGTCATCGCCGACACATTCGACTTTCCAACCAGGAATCTTAGGCATGAGCATAGCGAGATTAGTTTTACCACAAGCACTAGGGAAAGAAGCTGCAAAATACTTCTTCTGTCCTTGGGGATTAGTCACACCGATAATCAACATATGTTCAGCAAGCCAATCTTGCGAACGAGCGATATATGAAGCTAAGCGTAGTGCTACGCATTTTTTCCCCAGTAAAGCATTTCCTCCGTAACCACTACCAAATGACATTACACTACTGTCATCTTGGAAATGTACTATACGCATATTCTTAGGATTACAAGGCCAAGCTACATCTTTTTCACCCGGGGATAAAGGAACTCCCACACTATGTAAACACTTATGGAAGGAACCAGATGTTCCTAGGGATTTTAATACCTCCGCTCCCATTCGTGTCATGATCTTCATAGAACAAACAACATATGGAGAATCGGTAATTTCAATACCAATAAGAGAAAATGGAGAATTTAATGGTCCCATGCAAAAAGGAATCACGTAGAGAGTCCTACCGCGCATACAACCTCGGAAAAGACCATCTAATTCCTGACGCATTTCTTGAGGATCACGCCAATTATTGGTAGGGCCTGCATCTTCTTTTTTTGTAGTACAAATAAAAGTGAACTGTTCAACACGAGCAACATCTTCAGGAGAAGAACGCACTAGAAAACAGTTGGGATGTAAATCAGAGTTTAAAGGAATAGCTACTCCTGATTTTTGCATCATGCTGTAAACTTCAGCATATTCAGCATCGGAACCATTACATATACGGATATCCTTAGGAGTTACTAATTCAACAACCTCTTGGATCCATTGTCTTAAACCTTCATGCTGAATTTCATTGCTCCATGCACTGATCATACCATATTCCCTTTGCGTTTCTTGAATTGATCTAGGTGTTCTAAAGCCTTTCCTGTTCCTAAACAAACAGCAAGTAAAGGATGCGGTGCAGTAATTACAGAAAGCCCTGTATTTTTACTTAAAGCCTTATCGAGACCTTTAATTAAAGCCCCGCCACCAGCTAATACCATACCACGCTCAACTAAATCAGCAGAAAGTTCGGGAGGACACTTCTCCAAAGTTAAACGAACGCATTCAATAATTTGTTGGATAGGCTCTGCTAAACATTCGCGAATTTCAACAGAGTTAATCCTTTTTGTGATTGGTAATCCTGCCACCTGATCACGGCCTCGAACTTCCATTTCAAGCTCATGATCTCCCAAAGGATATGCAGAACCAATAGTGATTTTTATTTCTTCAGCAGTACGCGGACCAATCATAAGATTGTAAGTACGACGCATGTAATTAATAATACATTCATCAAACTCATCGCCAGCAATACGCAAGGAACGAGATTCTACAATCCCTCCTAGAGAAATGATAGCAATCTCCGTAGTTCCACCACCAATATCAATAATCATACTTGCAGCAGGTTCATGAACAGGAAGATCCACCCCAATAGCAGCCGCCATAGGCTCCTCTATTAAGATCACTTCCTGAGCTCCAGCATGTAAAGCAGAGTCTTCAACAGCACGCTTTTCGACACCAGTAATCCCCGAAGGCACAGCAATTAAAATTCTAGGTCGGAACATACTACGAGAAGGTGTTACACGTTTGATCAACGCCTTTAACATACCTTCGGCTATTTCGAAATCTGCAATCACTCCATCTTTCATAGGACGAACAGCCATAATTTTCCGCGGAGTTTTTCCTAACATAGCCTTAGCTTTATGACCAACAGCAAGAACTGTATGTGTTTGAGCATCTACAGCAACTACAGAGGGTTCACTGAGAACAATACCCCGACCACGAACATAAACTAAAGTGTTCGCTGTTCCTAAATCGATACCAACGTTGCCAGAAAAAAAGTTGAAAACTTTATCAAAACGGCCTAGAGTCTTGTTGTACAATCGATTAGAAAGATTTTTAATTTTAAATAAGCTTCGATGTGGGCTCATAGCATCATATCTGTAGCAATTCTAGTACTTCTTCCCAAGTCAACTTGGAAACGACTTCATCATCAGAGTTGATCACTTTCTTTACAAGGCTCTTTTTCCTGTTTTGGAGAGTTAGAATTTTTTCCTCAATGGTATTTAACGTAACTAGCTTATACGAAGACACTGAGCGATTCTGTCCTATGCGATGTACTCGATCTGTAGCTTGATTTTCTACAGCAGGGTTCCACCACATGTCATAATGAATCACCGTATCTGCACCAACGAGATTTAATCCTGTTCCTCCAGCCTTTAACGAAATCAAGAAAACTAGAAGTCCTGGATCTTCGTTAAACTGGTTGACTATTTCTAATCTGTTCTTGGTGGAACCATCTAAATAAACAAAGCGTACTCCACGAGCTTCTAAGTCTTTTTTTATGATGCTTAACATCTTGGTATATTGACTAAAGAGCACTGTTTTATGTCCTGTCTCAACAAGAGAAGAAAGAAGATCCATAAGCAAATCATACTTTGCAGAATCACCCGGTTCAGGCACATCTTTGGCAAAAATAGCTGGGTGACAACAGATTTGTTTTAGACGTGTAAGTGTTGCAAGAACATGGATATGTATACGATCAAATCCTTCTTGTTTAACTAAACGAGAAAGTTCTTTTTTAGCTGAAGCAGCATAAGAATGATATAGCTCTTTTTGAGAATCTGTAAGGTGACAATGGTATAGAATTTCTGAGACAGGAGGTAAATCTTCCAATACGTCTTCTTTCATACGACGAAGAATAAACGGTGCGACCTTCTTCTTCAAAGCAACCATATTATCGGTCTTATTCCCCATATAGTTGCCTGTACGGATATATTTGCCAACAAAACGATCATAACTACTTAATAAACCAGGCATTAAGAAGTCGAAGAGGCTCCACAATTCTTCAAGAGAATTTTCAATAGGAGTACCTGTTAAGATTAATCGATGCCCCGAACGAATCATTTTTACGGATTTTGCATTACGCGTCGTACGGTTCTTAATATGATGAGCTTCATCTAAAACTACATAGTCAAAGACAAAATCCTTATAAATATCGATGTCTTTTTGCAACAGATTGTATGAAGTAATGGCAACGTCATAATCTGATAGAGCAGCTAGCTGTCTACGTCTATGAGAAGGGATCCCATCAACTATCATCGTTTTGAATTCCGGATTAAACTTACGGAATTCTTCTTTCCAGTTATATACTAGAGATGTTGGGCAGACAATTAGAGAACATCCCTTTCCTTTCTCTAATCTACTTTGTGTAATAGCAATAATCGCTTGTAAGGTTTTTCCAAGGCCCATATCGTCAGCAAGAATGCCATTTAAATGCATTCTTCTAAGACGTTCTAACCAATGAATTCCTTCTGTTTGATAGCTACGTAATGTAGCTTGTATTTGCTTAGGAACAGCCTGGAAATCAAAAGCAACTTCTCCACGAATTTGCTTTTGTATCTCGGCGAGTTTATCCGTCATTTTAAAATTGACCGGTAAACCTTTAAATAATTCAGGAGAAATACCTGTTAAACTCCACAAAGGACACTTTTCTACGAAGTCATCAAGAACTTTAAAGCCTATTTCATTAAAAATCTGAATAACTGGAGAAATTTTTTCTAAATCTAAAACTAAAATACACGGAAGTTTTGCAGAACCAGGAGTTCTACCTCTTCGAGGAGTTTTTACATTACGCCCTCGCTTTGGCAACTCCAGGAAACGTTTTTTAGCGCTTATACAATCCCAAAGTAAGTCTAAGCTAATTCCCTTCAACAAACCGTTAACTTTAAGCTCGGCTTCATAAGTATTAATTTCAGAACTTTCCTTAAAGGAAAGATCAAAGATAGTTTCATCATAAATAAACTGATCAGAAAGAGTCTCAGGACAATTAAACGTTATCCTATGCTGATTGTTAGGAATTGTTTCTGTCATAAACTCTACGATTTTCTTTTCACTTTTTACATGAAAAGCACCATCACGCTCATCATAAATAAAGCCTGAGAAAATCTCTTCTATGATTTTACGTTCTTCAACAAGATTCCTAGCTAAGATTCCGTCATCACGAATAAATGCACGAATATCTTGGTATTTTAAAGAAAAAGAAGCAGCTGGAATCGTAAGCGAATCATAGATAAAATGTAATTTCGCCTCCAATTCGCCATCTAAATAACTTATGTTACAGACACCACGGACATCTTCAATATAAGGCAGAGTGATAAAAGAGTTTAGAACTTCGACATTGGAAACTTCAGCGTATTCTTTAAACACAGGAAGAGCATTCTCTCGGAAAGAACCGAATAGAGCTTCTGGGATAGTAATATCTCGTAGCCTTGAAAAAGAACGTAAATGCGCGCGTCGAATTTGAGGTGCGAAGTGATGGTAAACGTTATTATGAATAATTCCAGGAACATTAGATTCTAAGAGAATTGCTTGCTCAGGCTGAAGAGTTTCATCGTCCACTAGGATTAGTGGAGTCATTAACAATGCTTTGTAGGGAGTGTCGAAAAAATCTAAATCAAACTTCATCTTAGCTGATGAAACCGACCAATATAAAGGTTCTTCAAGGTTACCACAAAACATCCCTGAAAAACTTTCTTTCTCTCCAGCTTGTCCTCCACCACGATCTGCCATTTGATGTTCATACATTTTTGCTAAAATTACACCTAGCGATGTTAATGTAAGGTAAGCAGATTTTAATAATTTTTCTTCAGGAGCTTGATTCGCATAACGAACATAGCGAATCAACAAATCTATAAGCTTGCGATCAGAAGCGTTGAAAGATTGCATTGTGAAAAAGAAACGACGCCCATTAAGGATAATCGGCTCTTGATATAAAACTCCTTCAAGAAAGATTTTAATATTTGAAATATAAAACGGTTTAGAACGTCCGGGAAGGCGTAAAACTAGTTGAAATTCAACATGCTGGTTTGGACGAAATACTTCATCGTTGGAAGCAACAAACAAAACAGCAAGTTCTGCAGAATTCTTCTCTAAATATTCTTGAGGCAAGAAAAATGGATTCGCGCTTAATACATTCGCTGCGTGAACGTACTCACTCAAAATTTCTTTTTGATGAGCTCGGTCTTTTCTCTCTTCTTCTCTACTGGCTGCAACAACAAAAGTTTCTTGAAGCTCTTTTTTTACTTCTTCATTTATCTCTTGATTCGTATCTAAGTCGGCTTCTTGAGAATAAGCCACCACCATTTCATTAAAATACTTCTCTAGATAAAATAGTAGTGCCACTATGTGCTGACAATCATAATTATAAGAGCAATCACAGTTAGAATCTATAGTATCAGATTTCGATCGATCAACTTCTATTTCACATTCATATACGTTGTCATATAGGCCTCGAATCTGTGCTCCTATACACACCGATTCCCCATTCATAGACAGGATTTTCGCATTAATCACAGCTCCTTGGTCAAAAAGTTCCTTGCCATCCTGCAAAATGTTAGCTGTAAAATCCCTTCGTAATTTGCGAAAATTGAGCATTTCTCCTCTAAATTATAGAGTTCTGATTGAATCAGCTTACTTGTACCTGTTTACCCATGCTAAATCAATGAAAAATTTTATCAGGCCTTTTCTCTTGTATTTTAGCCCATGTTTTTACACTAACTATTACTACTGTAGTTGACTAGTCATTGATAAAAACTCATGAAATATCTAGAATATCACTTTTCTTGCGGGTGTAGCTCAGTGGTAGAGCGCCACGTTGCCAACGTGAAGGTCGTGAGTTCAAGCCTCATCACCCGCTTTTCCTTCCAGAAAAGCTTCAAAAGGTAGTCTTGTGTCGCGAAATTTTTCTAACGAGCAATTTTCTATTAATTTAGAAGAACAGTCAGGATGTGTTGTTTCTGCTGTAGTAAAAACCACGCCGCAACTCTTAGATAAACTTCATAAACAAGCTATAAAAAAGATAAAGAAAGATATTGTCTTATCAGGATTCCGAAAAGGCAAAGCTCCTGATGAAATTATTGTTTCTCGCTATCCTAGCCAGGTAACAAGAGAATTGAATCAATTATTGATTCAATCAGCATACCAAGCTTTATCTACTGTAGGAGATCGCCGACCTCTTTCTCCACAAGCTATCAAGTCTACATCTGTAGCAAAAGCAGATCTAGCCGAAGGTGGGCAGGTAGATTTCACTTACGAAGCTTTTCCTGTGATTACTGATATTTCTTGGGACAAATTATCACTAGAAAAAGAAGCTCCTATAAAAGATATCACCGATGAAGAAATGGAAAAGGGATTGCTGAATATCTCTTATTTCTTCGCCACAAAAACTCCTGTAACTCGTCCTTCTCAAGAAGGGGATTTCGTATCCTTATCTCTTTATGTTTCCAAACAAGACGAAGAAGGAACTCCTGTAGCAATCTTTGAAAATAAATATTTCAAACTTTGCGAAGAAGAAATGACTGATTCTTTTAAAGCTAAATTTCTAGGTATTTCTGCAGGTCATCGCGTTACAGAGATCATCACCTCTCCTGACATCCAATCATTTTTAAATGGAGATGTTCTAACTTTTACTGTTAATGCAGTGATTGAAGTTGTTGCTCCAGAACTTGATGACGAGAAAGCTCGTCAGTTACAAGCTGAATCCTTAGAAGACCTAAAGAAAAAGCTACGCATTCAATTAGAAAATCAAGCAAAAGATAAACAACATCAACACCGCTTTACTGAAGCAGAAAATGCTCTAGCAAGTATTATAGATTTTGATCTTCCAACATCTATGTTAGAAGATCGTTTAGCCATGCTAACGAGAGAAAAATTACTCAATGCTCGTTTGATTCAATATTGTTCTGATGAAGAACTAGAAGATAAAAAATCAGATTTATTACAAGAAGCAGAAGCAGAAGCTAAAAAAACGTTAAAATTATTTTTCTTAGCTAACAAGATTTTCACAGATGAAAAGCTTGTGATTAGCCGTGAAGAGCTTCAATATATGATGGATGTATGTTCTAGAGAGCGTTACGGCATGCAACCTCCTCGAGATATATCTAACGAAGCTTTGCAAGAACTAGTGATGGCAGCTCGCGATCGTCTAACTTACCATAAAGCCATGGAAACAGTTCTATCCAAAGCAAAAGAATTAGCGACAGCACCCTCTGCGTAATTTAGCTAGAGGAAAACACTTGACCCAAGAAAGTCTTAAACATAGAATTCAACATTTTAATGCGTAGGCTTGTTTCCAGGCAAAAAAGCATAAAAAATGAATTATGTGTATTGTTGGAATTGCTTTTGCGCATCTTATGTATATGCGGGAAAGAAACTATTTTGAGAGGAAATGCAAATGACATTGGTGCCTTATGTGGTCGAGGATACAGGTCGTGGCGAACGCGCCATGGATATTTACTCGCGTCTTTTAAAAGATCGCATTGTAATGATTGGCCAAGAGATTACAGAACCCCTCGCGAATACTGTCATTGCCCAATTACTTTTCCTAATGTCTGAAGATCCTAAAAAAGATATTAAAGTTTTCATTAACTCTCCTGGCGGATATATCACAGCAGGACTAGCTATTTATGATACTATTCGTTTCTTAGGCTGTGATGTAAATACTTATTGCATAGGTCAAGCGGCTTCTATGGGGGCTCTACTACTTTCCGCAGGAACTAAAGGTAAGCGTTATGCTCTACCTCATAGTCGAATGATGATTCACCAACCTTCGGGAGGGATTATAGGAACTTCTGCAGATATTCAGCTACAAGCTGCAGAAATCTTAACACTGAAAAAACACCTCGCTAACATTCTTTCCGAATGTACAGGACAACCTGTAGAAAAAATCATAGAAGATTCTGAAAGAGATTTCTTTATGGGAGCTGAGGACGCTATCTCCTATGGTCTAATTGATAAAGTGGTCTCTTCAGCAAAAGACACGAAAGATAAGGATACTATCTCCTAGAGAGTCATTATGAACAAAAAAAATCTCACCATTTGCTCTTTTTGTGGGCGTTCTGAAAAAGATGTAGAAAAACTCATAGCAGGTCCATCTGTCTATATTTGTGATTACTGCATTAAGTTGTGCTCAGGGATTTTAGATAAGAAACCTACCTCGACTCCATCATCAGGGACGCCTACAGAAGCTACGCAGCAGCATCCTGATCTTCAAGTTCTTACTCCAAAAGAAATCAAAAAACATATCGATAAATATGTTGTAGGACAGGAAAGAGCAAAAAAAACCATAGCTGTAGCGGTATACAATCATTACAAACGCATACGTGCTTTATTGAACAATAAACACGTAAGCTATGGAAAATCTAATGTCTTACTCTTGGGCCCTACAGGATCAGGGAAAACCCTTATTGCTAAAACCTTAGCAAAAATTTTAGATGTGCCATTTACAATCGCTGATGCGACAACCCTTACCGAAGCTGGCTATGTCGGTGAAGATGTGGAAAACATTGTTTTAAGATTATTGCAAGCCGCTGATTACGACGTCGCTAGAGCAGAGCGTGGTATTATCTATATTGATGAAATCGATAAGATTGGTAGAACTACAGCTAACGTTTCTATTACTCGTGATGTTTCCGGTGAAGGCGTTCAACAAGCTCTATTAAAAATTATAGAAGGCACTACTGCTAATGTTCCTCCTAAAGGAGGACGTAAACACCCTAATCAAGAATATATTCGTGTAAATACTGAGAATATTCTTTTTATCGTTGGCGGCGCTTTTGTTAATTTAGATAAGATTATTGCCAAACGTTTGGGGAAAACCACAATCGGATTTTCTGATGATTTAGGAGATTTCTCACAGGAAGATCGTGATCATTTGCTTACTAAGGTGGAAACAGAAGATCTCATTGCCTTTGGTATGATCCCTGAATTTGTTGGTCGATTCAACTGTATTGTTAACTGTGAAGAGCTCTCTTTGGACGAACTTGTCGCTATTCTTACTGAACCTACAAATGCAATTGTAAAACAGTATATCGAGCTATTTTCAGAAGAAAATGTAAAGTTGATATTCGAAAAAGATGCCCTATATGCTATAGCAAAAAAAGCTAAGTTGGCAAAAACTGGTGCCCGTGCTTTAGGTATGATCTTAGAAAATCTACTCAGAGATTTGATGTTTGAGATTCCTTCCGATCCTACAGTAGAGGCGATAAGGATTCAAGAAGACACAATCTTAGAAAATAAAGCGCCTGTGATTATCAGAAGAGCTCCAGAAGCTATAGCTTAAATTTCTTCTCTTCTTTATTTAGGGATGTAATGACAACGATCGCCCTAGAAGCTGCAAAAAAAATTCTCTTAAAATTGCGTAATGCAGGTTATCAAGCATACTTTGTTGGAGGTTGCGTTCGCGATATGCTCATGGGGAAACCCATAGAAGAAATTGATATTGCAACCAGCGCATCTCCTGTCATTGTTTCCACTATTTTTACTGATACTTTAGCACTAGGCGCTGCCTTCGGTATCATCGTCGTTAAAGAAGATAACCGACTATTTGAAGTAGCTACATTCCGTAGTGATGAAAATTATGAGGATGGTCGTCATCCCGAACGTGTTGTATTCTCATCGATGAAAGAAGATGCTCTACGTCGAGATTTTACAATAAATGGAATGTATTACGACCCTTTCGAAGAAAAACTCTTTGATCTTGTTGAAGGAAGAAGAGATCTTGAAAAACGCGTCGTCCGTGCCATCGGGCATCCTAAATTACGTTTCTCTGAAGATAAACTTCGTATACTACGAGCTATACGTTTTAGTTCTTCATTAGGTTTTGCTCTAGACCCAGCTACGGAACGCGCTATTATTAGGGAAGCCCCTACCCTAGTGAATTCCGTATCTCCTGAAAGAATCTGGCAGGAACTAAGGAAAATGCTGAAAAATCATCCCTACAAAGCCCTATCCTTATTAATAAAATTAAAAATCATTACTGTTATCTTCCCTGAGCTTCGCGATGTTCCTCCTAGTTTATTACGAACAAACATCGAATTTGCTAAAAGGATCAGTCCTATAGAATTTCCTGAGATTTGTTTCCTACTTCCGCTATTTCAAGGGGTTAGTGAAGAAGCCGCTTGCGTAGCATTCACGCGTTTACGCGTATCAAATAAAGATTTAAAACTTATACAACTTTGGTACCAAGCTCTTCCACAATTCCAAAATATCAGTAATAATCGTGTTTTTTGGGCGCATTTTTTAGCCTCACCAACAGCCCATCTATTTCTATCTCTGTTTTCAGCAATCCAACAAGATCCTTCTAAACAGCAGCATTTCATCGCTCGCGTGCAAGAATTAGAAACACGCTTAGAACAATTCATTTTAAGAATCAAAACTTCTTCACCCCTGGTTTCTGCTCCAGATCTTATTTCTAGAGGGATTGCACCAGGTCGACTACTCGGGGATCTTTTAAGAGAAGCCGAGATACTATCTATAGAAAATGAATGCCACGACAAAGAAAAAATTTTATTACTCCTGAAGGAAAAAGGCTTCTGGAAGTAAGATTTATCTTAAAATAAACTTTTCCCTTAAACACTCAATCGATTTTATTTCTTTAGATTTAATTTTTTAGCTTTTATCATTTTCTTTGTAATTATTCAAAACTGAGATTAATTGGCTTATCATGCTACGGATTGCTATCTTAGGAAGACCCAACGTTGGGAAATCTTCTCTTTTCAATCGCATGTGCAAACGATCTTTGGCTATTGTTAACTCCCAAGAAGGGACTACACGAGATCGCCTATATGGAGAGATACGTGGATGGAGCATCCCTGTACAAGTAATCGATACTGGGGGAGTTGATAAAGATTCCGAAGACCACTTCCAAAAGCACATCTACAAGCAAGCTTTAGCGGGTGCTAATGAAGCGGATATTTTACTTCTTGTTGTTGATATTCGCTGTGGAATTACAGAACAAGACGCTGAACTTGCTAAGTTACTTCTTCCTTTAAAAAAGCCTCTTATTCTTGTCGCAAATAAAGCAGATACTTTTAAAGACGAACATCGCATTCATGAATTATATAAAATAGGAATCTCTGAGATTCTTACTGTATCAGCAAGTCACGATAAACATATTGATAAACTTTTAAATAGAATTAAAACTCTTGGTAATGTTCCTGAACTTGTAGAAGAGTTGTCAGAAGAAGAGATCGAAGAGGAAATAGTTTCTTCGATTGAGACGTTACCCGAAGAATCCCTATCAGACTACGAAGAAGAAGAAATCCCTTTCCCTGCAGCATCAGCATCAGATAAACCTTTAAAAATTGCTCTCATTGGTCGTCCTAACGTAGGCAAGTCCTCCATCATTAACGGATTATTAAATGAAGAGCGTTGTATCATCGACAATATACCAGGCACGACTCGCGATAATGTCGACATTCTATATTCTCATAATGATCGTTCGTATTTATTCATAGATACTGCCGGTCTAAGAAAAATGAAAAGCGTGAAAAACTCCATAGAATGGATATCTTCGTCTAGAACAGAAAAGGCTATAGCACGTGCAGACGTTTGCTTATTAGTTATCGATGCCATGCATCACCTATCTTCTTACGATAAACGAATTCTTTCTCTGATATCTAAACATAAAAAACCCCATATCATCCTTGTCAATAAATGGGATTTGATTGAGGGGGTCCGTATGGAGCATTACATCCGTGACTTACGCGCCACCGATGTTTATATCGGTCAATCTAGAATTCTTTGCATATCTGCTGCAACAAAACGTAATCTACGACATATCTTTTCATCAATCGATGAACTCTATGAAACAGTATCTAGTAAAGTCCCCACGCCTGTTGTTAATAAAACACTCGCTTCAGCACTACAAAGGCATCATCCTCAAGTAATTAATGGAAGAAGATTGCGTGTTTACTATGCCATTCATAAAACAGCTACACCTTTCCAATTCTTATTATTTATTAACGCAAAATCGTTACTAACTAAACATTATGAGTGTTATTTAAAAAATACTTTAAAATCATCTTTTAATTTATACGGGATACCTTTTGATTTAGAATTCAAAGAAAAAACGAAAAGAACAAATTAATTTGTTTAAAAAATGAAATATTATTATTACAAAATAATAATAACAAATTAATTATTTCTTGGAGACTTTAACCATGAACCATGATCATTATGATGCATCAGAAGCTGATTACCACCACTCACTCGACGAGCTTCTTTACCAATCAGAAGAAGCTTTCTCTTTGGATAAATACCAAGAAACTGGAGTTTATGTTGAAGAAGACAAGGAGAATGGTGATCTCCTTATAGTTCTTGGAGAATCTATTCTTAAAGGCGTTATACGCCAATTCTATATTAGTGATGATAACTACGCTTATACGCGTAGTTGTCTGACAGGAGATTGGGAACTGTGGTTTAATATCCCCCCAAAAACAATAGAAAGTAAAACTTATGACTTCAACTCTCTATTAGAATCCGACTTCCTTCTTACTACAAATGTAGAAACATTTGTCAACGCTCCCGAAGATTTCCCAAAGGGATCCGAATCCTTAAATAATATTATTATTTGTATGACAACTCGCAATCGAGATCATCATGTACAGTTTTTGATCGGGGATAATCACAGAACATTTTGGATACGCCACCATGATACAAATGCATGGTCTGAGTGGTCCACATTTATTTAAAATCATGAATTAGAAAGGGGAAAGGCTGGAAGCTAGCCCAGCCCTAAAAGCTTTTTTATTCGTCATCAGAATCACTGATAACAGTTAATTCCATAGGACCAAAGTTCTCATCATTTTGGAATGACGTAGCAACAACAGGAATAACATTTTGAGGACGCTGTTCTCTAGTCATAGTTAACTCTAGACGGAATAGATGTTTCACAATAGCAATACGAATATCCCGGACAAGGCTTTCAAATAACAAGAATGATTCGTGTTTAAATTCAATTAAAGGATCTTTCTGACCAACAGTACGTAAACCTACTTCACTACGGAGTAAATCCATATCCACAAGATGAATTTTCCATTGTTCATCAATATGCATAATCATTACTGAGCGTATAATATCCTTACAGATCCCATTAGCATCAACGTCATCTCCAGCAGCTGTAGTAATTTCTTCTACCATAGAAGAAAACTTATTCTGGAAAACCCCAATCAAATCATCTGCAACTTTTTCTGCAATAGCATCTAAAGTATCTAACCTGCGTAGTTCCTCAAGATTTAACTTTAGAGGGAAAGAGTAATTCATCCATTCTTCTAAAGTAGGAAGAGAGTGACCTGTGGGATGATTACGACTCGTGATCAATGAAGCTATCATCAATGATACATGATATATCGATTCCTTAGCTAAAGTAAAGATATCCTCAGAACGTATAACTTCGTTACGAAAAGCATAAATAGTCTGTCTCTGCTTATTCATAACATCGTCATACTCAAGAGTATGTTTTCTAATTGTATAGTTTCTTGCTTCAACACGCTTCTGAGCAGTCTCAATTAGCTTGTTAAACATAGGATCCGACATAGCCTCTCCTTCAGGAGGACGGAAATGTCGAATCAATGCGTTTAATTTTGGCGAAGCAAATAAACGCATTAAACGATCTTCGAAAGACAAGAAGAACTTAGCTGCACCGGGATCTCCTAAACGTGCGCAACGTCCACGTAATTGTCTATCAATACGTCGAGACTGATGGCGACTTGTACCGATAACATGAAGACCACCAACAACTACAGCTTCCTGGTCTAGCTTGATATCGGTACCACGACCTGCCATATTTGTAGCAACAGTAACAGCACCTAGCTTCCCAGCTGCGGCAATAATCTCTGCTTCTTGAGCATGATTTTTGGCATTTAAGACTGTATGCTCTATACGATTTTGTTTCAAAATACGAGATAGCTTCTCAGAAACCTCAACAGATTCTGTACCTATGAGAATAGGATTCCCGTCTTTATGTATACGAGCAATTTCATTAACAATTGCGTGGTACTTCTCACGCTCTGTCATATAAAATTCATCGTTATGATCTACACGTAAACATGTTTTAAATGTAGGCACTTGCAGAACATATAGATTATAAATCTCTTTAAATTCTTTAGACTCGGTAATTGCTGTCCCAGTCATACCTGCAAGTTTTTCGTAAAGACGGAAGAAATTCTGCAAAGTTACTGTTGCAAAAGTTTGTGATTCCTTACGGATAGTTACATGCTCTTTTGCTTCTATTGCTTGATGAAGACCTTCGGAAAAACGACGGCCTGGTTGTGGACGACCTGTATGTTCATCAATAATGACAATTTGATCATCGCGGACAATGTAGTCCACATCACGTTCCATAAGCAATTGTGCTCTCAATAGCTGTCGCAAACCATGAGCTCGAGCTTTTCTTTGAGTGTCTTCTTCAGAAACGGCTATTTTTCTATTAATTTTATCTGTTGGAGAAAGAGAGTCATCACCATCTATGAGAGCATATTCGTGTCCCATATCCATCATGACGAAATCTTCGGCAGAACCTCCGGCTCTATCAACCCACTGTTGCATGCCACGATCTGTCAATTCAAAATCATTATTGTGCTCATCAACAATGATATAAAGTTGAGATAGTTTTTCAATGCTCTCTTCTTTATTTTGCTCAGCATGATAATAAGTATCCCACTTATCAATCATAGCTCGCAAATCAGGGTGTTCGCGTACTCTACGCAAAACACGATTTAAAGGCATACCCTTACTAACTAGCCATAAACTACGGCAAAATTCAGAAATACCTTCGATAACTTTTTTATCCTTAGGGAGAATATCCATATCTAAGAAGAGTTCTAATCCCCGTCTAGCATCAAGAGCTAATTGATTACATAGTTCTCTTTGTAATTGAACTAGTTCAGCAACTTTATCCTTAAGCTCGAAATAAACAGGATTATGCTTTTCTCCAGGCCCGGAAATAATTAAAGGAGTTCTTGCTTCATCAATTAGAATAG
Source organism: Chlamydia sp. 16-02 (assembly GCF_042235055.1). Lineage (NCBI taxonomy): Bacteria > Pseudomonadati > Chlamydiota > Chlamydiia > Chlamydiales > Chlamydiaceae > Chlamydia > Chlamydia sp. 16-02. The sequence continues at coordinate 775,699 of NZ_CP114172.1, read as the reverse complement.
AATCCACTTCATCAATAATAGCAAAATAGAATCCACGACCTACCTGCTCATCAACAGAAGTTGCTATAGAATTATCTCTAAGATAATCGAAGCCAAATTCTGAGGCTGTACCATAGACAACATCACAACGATAAATTTCCTTGCGTTTTTCTAAAGGCGAGCCAGATATCAATACTCCGGTAGTTAGACCTAACCAACGCAATATGGAGCCAACCCATTCACAATCTCTTTGAGCAAGATAATCGTTAACTGTGACCAAATGCACAGGCTTCCCTGTTAAAGCATTTAAATACAGAGGCATAACTGCAGTGAGGGTTTTCCCTTCGCCTGTCTGCATCTCAGTAATAAAGCCCTTATGCATAGCTATAGCACCAAGAACCTGAACATCATAAGGAACCATGTCCCAATTTTGATGATAACCGGAAACTTCTACAGGAGTTCCTGTCAAACGTCTACATACGTTTTTAACAATGGCATAAGCTTCAGGAAGCATATCATCTAAGGATTCGCCCTCCTGATAGCGCTTTTTCAACTCTACTGTTTTATTACGCAACTCCTCATCAGACAAAGGAGCAAGCATCTCATCATAGAGATTTACCTTATCCACAAGTTTTTGAAATTTTTTTAAGGTACGCTCTTGAGAAGATCCAAAGAAACGTTTAAGAAAATCTAACATACGTCGCTTAATTCAATATAATTGCTTGGAAAATAATCTATTAATTCCTACGAAAACTCATCTGTCAATACCATACTCGATTCTGATGAATAAAAGGAACAAAAGTTCCCTTACTTATATTCTTCTTTCTCCTGAATAGGAGGCAAAAAACTTTTACCATAAAGATAGTGAAATGAAAAAAAGAATTTAAGCAGCAAGTAGTGTATCTACTTCCACAATATGCTGATGATTCAAAGGTAGTTTCTGGCGTAAATTACGCATAATTTGCGAGCGACGCTTCTTTTGCTGCAAAGACACATCTTGAGCTGATAGAAATGCTTGTATTTCATAAGCAGCGTCGAAATTCCCTGCACGAGCTTCGCAGGCACTTAACAGTTCTAAAGTTTCTGAGGAATGATTTAATTGGAGAGCTTTCTTTGCATACTCTAAACCAGTCTCTGCTGTCACTATTGACGCATATCCAACTCCTGAAAGCCAAGCTAACGCTTTGCATGCTGTAGGACAATCAGGGAATTTCTGAATTACTTTGAGATACATTTTTTCAGCGTCAGAATATTTCTTTAAGCAACATAAACTAAATCCATAACCTAAACCACATTGCCAATCTTCAGCATATGTGCCGCATTGAAATGCTAAATTCCAGCAATATTCTGCTAAAGAATGATCATTTTGATCCATAGCTGCCAAAGCTGCGTGTTTCATTAACAAAGCATCTCCTCGAGACCACAAATCACTACTTTGATAAATAAGTAACGCTTTTTTCGATTGCCCTTGTTTTTGTTCACACAAACCGATGTTAAATAAAGATTCTTCTCTATAATTGGGTTCGGATAACAATTTACGAAACAGCTTTCCCGCCTCAACATAATTACCACAAATACGAGAAGAATGAGCCAAATTATAGGTAACCTTCAAAGGACACGGCCCTAAAGCATACGCACGATTATAAAACTCTATCGCATCTTGATAACGTTTCGAGGTGAAATAAATATCCCCAACGGTAATGTAGGTTTCTTGATGAGCTAGAGGAGAAATCCAGGGTTCAATAATACTACAAGCAGCATCCAAATACCCTAAATTCACTAAGGCAGATGCATACTTCGCAGCATCCTGTTCTTCGAATATATCTTTCGAAATTAAGGAAAAGGCTTGGCAAGATTCTTTATATGCCCCATGACGATAAGCTTTATAAGCAATCTCTAGCAAAAATTGAGGACCGCGCAAATTTAATTTTCGTGCCTCGGCTAATAGCTTTTCTACCTCATCAAAACGGTTCATACCTCGGAGAATGCGCATGTAATCAAATAGACACTGACGACGATAGCAACGCTTTTTTAAAATAGGCAAGAGCTTCTGTTCAGCGACAGACCATTCTTTCAGTTCCATGCTCAGATGAACTTCTCGAATAACCTGCGCCGCGTAGCGACGGAAACGGGAAATGTGACAATAGACTTTAAACACTAAAGCTATTGTCAAACTTGCAACTAAAGCCCATAGGATGACTAGCCACATAATTCGCCAATTTTCACTTTTCTCTCTCTTTGCAATACCAAAAAAAACCTTTAAAGTCTTTAAAATTATTCTCTCAAAGAACATCCCAAAGATTGTCCCATGAGGCAACGTGTTTCTAATCCCATCCGTGAATTCTTCAATAAGTCCGCATCAAACTGAACAACTCCTGGCTCAAACAATACAATAACAGTGGATCCTCCAATTTCAAAAAACCCCTTCTCATCACCCTTAGAATACTTTTCTCCAGGTGTATAGGTTTGAATAATGGAGCCGACATTTAATGCCCCAACTTCCAAATAGAGCACATCACCGAACGCCTCTGTTTTGAGCTCTGTTAGCGTACGTTTGTTTTCACAAAAAATATTAAAATTATCCTTCAATGCCATCGGATGCACAGAAAATAAATAACCATTGATATTATGCGTTGGTCCGGCCAAACAATCGACAGGGAAATGAAAACGATGATAATCGAAAAGAGCTAACCGAGCAAAGACTACACTACCAGATGCATACTTCTCGACAAGCTTAGGGTCTCCTAAAAGTTTCGCAAGAGAGAATCGTTTGGATTTAACAACAAATTCTCCAAATTCAGACACATTTGGATAAATAAGATACGCCCCATCAACAGGTGTCACACAAATATTGTCTCCTTGAGCAATGGGCCGTGCTTCCGAACGCAGCTCTCTAGTAAAAAAATCATTGAAAGAAGTGAATTCTGCTATGGATTTTTTGAATTGTTTTGCACAAATATGATTTCTCTTTATAAATCCTGGAATCTTTTTACGTGTCCAAGAACGTTTTTGAATCCAACCATAAAGACGCGACAAAAACGGAGACCTTGACAATAGCGTGGATACCCATTTCCCTAATCTAGAAGTGTATAGAAATGTCATAGTCTTTTCATAACACACGGACTCTGTCACTCTTTGATTAGTTAAGCGATCAATATATTGCAGTTTCTTCACTTGTCCTCGATCTGGAGATCAAAACAGGCGACTATAAAAAGTTATTAAAAATATTCCAAACTAATTAAATAGAAATCGTTAAAAAACCTACGTACATCTTTAATGGGAAACCTGATATCCTAGCTCTCAAGTTAGTTCCATTTTCATCCGTTTTTCATGATTAAAAATGATACTATTGTTGCTATAGCCACCCCTCCAGGAGAGGGAAGCATTGCTATTGTTCGTGTATCCGGCCCCGAAGCCATTCAAATCACAGATAAAATATTCTCAGGATCTGTACCGTCGTTTTCCTCACATACTGCTCATTTAGGAACAATAAGTCGCAATGATCAGCAAATTGATCAAGTGCTTTTATTAATTATGCGGGCTCCACGTTCATTTACTGGAGAAGATGTCATAGAATTGCAATGTCACGGTGGTTATTTTTCTTGTTCTCAAATCCTGGAAGCTTTGGTATCCGAAGGAGCTCGGCCTGCACTTCCCGGAGAATTTTCTCAACGAGCTTTTCTAAATGGAAAAATAGATCTCATCCAGGCAGAAGCAATTCAAAATATTATTGCGGCTGATAATTTAGATGCCTTTCATATTGCTCAGAATCATTTTCAAGGACATTTTTCTAAAAAAATTCAGTTTATTTCTTCATTGATCATCGAATCCTTGGCTTTTATTGAGGTTCTCGCAGATTTCCCAGAGGAAGAACAGCCTGATATGGATGTTCCTGACAGTCGATTAAACGAAGCCATACTGATTATTGAGGATCTCATCTCGAGTTTCGATGAAGGCCAACGACTCGCCCAAGGGACGAGTATTGTTCTTGCAGGGCATCCTAATGCGGGAAAATCTTCTCTTCTTAATACGCTAACCAACAAAAATCGCGCTATTGTTACCGATATTCCTGGAACTACAAGGGATATATTAGAAGAAAATTGGATGCTGCAAGGGAAACGTATTCGTCTCATCGATTCTGCAGGACAACGAGAAACAGATAATCCTGTCGAGCAAGAGGGTATAGAACGCGCTATTTCTGCCATGGAACAAGCTGAGGGAATACTCTGGGTTATGGATGCTACACAACCTCAACCTGATCTCCCAGAAATTTTATTTCAAAAACCTACCCTCCTTCTTTGGAATAAATCTGATCTCACATCACCACCACAAATCGATACTTCTCTACCCCAACTAGCTATTTCCGCAAAGACAGGGGAGGGAATTTTCGAGCTCAAACAGTTTATCCAAAAATGGATGCAACAACAACAGTTAGGAAAGAATGCAAAAGTCTTTCTTGTTTCTTCTCGACATCATACGATATTACAACAGATGCGTGCGTACTTGCTCTCAGCGAAAGAAGGATTACAAACCCAACTCCCTCCAGAACTTGTTGCTCTAGAACTCAGACAAGCCCTGCAAGCCACAGGGAATCTTTCCGGATCTGAAATTAATGAAACAATATTGGGAGAAATTTTTAGCAGGTTTTGTATTGGAAAATAAAATACGTATTAAAAATTTTATTATTTCTACTTTGAACGAATTCTTTCCCAATCCAAAACCATCTTTAACCGGGTGGGAAACTCCATTTCAACTACTTGTTGCTATTTTGCTTTCAGGAAATTCTACCGACAAGGCTGTGAATGCTGTGACACCGAAGTTATTTGCCTCCGCTCCTAACGCGCAAGCATTAGCACAACTTCCCTTAGAAAAATTATATTTAATTATTTCGCCTTGCGGTCTTGGCAAGAGAAAGACGGAATACTTACATAATCTATCAAAGATCCTATTAGAAAAATATCGCGGCGAACCTCCGGCTTCTTTAGAATTATTAACCAAGCTACCTGGCATAGGAAGAAAAACTGCTTCTGTTTTTTTGGGAATTATTTACGATATGCCAACGTTTCCAGTAGATACACATATTTTGCGACTATCCCAACGTTGGGGAATTTCTAATAAACGTAGTCCTTCAGCAGCAGAAAAAGACCTTGTTCTTTTCTTTGGCGACATGAATTCTCCAAAACTTCACCTACAACTTATCTATTATGCCAGAAATTACTGCCCCGCCCTCTATCACGATATAAATAAATGCAGAATATGTTGGTACTTAAGCAATTCCTGTAAAAATCACTCTAAACCCCTTAAGAAATAAAGGCTTCTGTTTATTGAAGCAGAAACGGTTCCACATAAAGCTTTCTCTCTGTATATATCGAGAATGAAATTTACTTTGCTTTCTAACGGAGAAATCTTTTAGACTGGGCAACTACTTACTACTTCGATATCGCAATTTTTTAATATAATGAATAAAAACGCTTCTAATAGGGTTAGTTCTAAAAAAGAGCTCTCTGTTTGGTCGATCGGAGGATCTATTTTTGCTATGTTCTTTGGAGCGGGCAATATAGTATTTCCTTTAGCCTTGGGTTATCACTACCACTCACATCCCTGGTTCGCTTGTTTTGGAATGATGCTTACCGCGGTTTGTGTTCCCCTATTAGGTTTGTTTAGTATGTTATTGTATTCCGGAGATTATAAAAATTTTTTTTCCTCTATTGGGAAAATCCCTGGAATGGTTTTCATTATAGCAATTTTATGCTTGATAGGTCCTTTCGGGGGAATTCCTAGAGCAATTGCCGTATCACATTCAACTTTAGCTTCTTTATCAGATTCAAAAACAACATTATTGCCTAGTCTTCCTATTTTCAGTTTGATTTGTTGTGTTTTGATTTATCTATTTGCATGCAAACTTAGTAAACTTATCCAATGGTTGGGGTCTGTATTTTTCCCCATTATGTTAATCACTCTACTTTGGATAATCTTCAAAGGATTAACCATTCCTGCAAATCCTAGTTTCTTGGAATCTGCGAATCCCCAACAAGCTTGGTTAGCTGGAATTACAGAAGGCTTCAATACTATGGACCTTCTTGCAGCCTTCTTCTTCTGCTCCATTGTATTAATTTCTATACGACAAATGCTAGCAAATGGGGATGCTGATGACGAAACACCTTTAAACTTTCAAAAAATCAATAAAAAAGACAAACGCACTTTAGGTTTAGCTTTTGCTTTAGCTGCAGCACTTCTTGGATTAATTTATTTAGGATTTGCCCTATGTGCTTCTCGACACGCAGGTTTACTAACTCATGTAAGTAAGGGACAAATTCTAGGAAGAATTTCTGCTATTGCTCTTGGGCCAAATAGTTTATTGACTGGTGTATGTGTGTTTGTTGCTTGCTTGACCACAGAGATTGCTTTAGTTGGGATTGTTGCTGACTTTTTAGCCCGCATCATCTCATCAAAAAGAATGACGTATTCTAATGCAGTAATTTTCACCCTGATACCCTCATATCTAATTTCTATTTTAAACTTCGAAAATATCAGTCTCCTTCTATTGCCCCTACTACAGCTAAGTTACCCTGCATTAATCGCTTTGACTTGCGGAAGTATTGCTTATAAGTTGTGGAATTTCCGACACGTCCAAGCTTTGTTTTATTTAACCCTCTCTCTTACAATCGTTCTGCGATTGGTAAGTTGAGATAACGCTTATATTTGCTAACTAGCATAACGTTATGGTTTTAAACGCTTTAGCTGGCTTTCGTCAAACAGCGATGGATTATCTCGCTACGAATCGCCAAGACATCGCTTTAGATTTTTCTGGAGATTGTTACAGCATCCGCATCCCTGATGAAGATTCTCCTGACGGGAATTGGGTCAGCACACTAAGATTTAGTGATATTGACAATCTGACTTTTGCCTCTTGTAGCTGTCCTGATGGGGATTGTTGCGTTCATTTAATGACCGCATTTTTCTCAGCTTACGATGCTCACGGGTGGTTGCCTCTACATCATAAATTTGACATATCTTTTTGGTATGCATTGTTTTGGAAGTTGTTTGTAGAGGAAGCACAGCTACATGCTGATGGTGATAGACACTATTCTATAACATCTTCTCATGCAACATTAGAGATTTCTGCGTTGTCTCCGGAAGCTTTTACAGAATGGTTGCCTATCATTCATCAAACTCCAGAACCTAAAATTTATACTGAAAAAACTTTCCCTCAGTCTGTTTTGTATCGCATAGCAAAACACTTTTTCTTTTTTTCTGAAGCAGGTGCTCGCCTAGATCTTATTGAAAACAGTCAAGGATTTCCAACGCAGTTTGCAATGCAATGGGAAGGCATCTCTTTGAAAGGAGAAATTTTAGATTTTGCAACTTTAGAAGATCTATTCCCAAAGATTAATTTCTCTCAAACATCTCTTGCAGGGAATTATAATGATTTTTCTATAACAGTAGTACGTGTTGCTCCAGAAGAATCTAAAATATACTTCACCATTGCACCTATTGCACAAGACTATAAAAACCAGTCTATAACTGAAATTGGTTCTATTGGTTATGTAGCAGGCTCCCGACAAGTTATCCTTCCTTCGGAAGAAACCTTCGTTTCTATTTATGTAATATCCTTACTTCCTGAAGCTCTGAAAAAACAAATATTATCCTTGTTGCATTATGATTCTGAAGAACGTCCCATCCGCTACTCTATTTATTTTTTAAGAGATTCTTCTATTTCTTTTTCGGCATATCTAGATACCCCGGGGGATCTGGAAAACGGAAAATTAATTTATCCCGACTTTTGTTATGTTCCCGAAAGAGGATTATTTACAGTAACCGGTCTGCTCTCTCCTCAAATCTCATTCGTTGTTAAAGCAGATCAAGTTGAGGAGTTTTTAGATAATGAAGGTTTATTAATTCGTGAACCAGGATTTGAAGTATTCACCGATCGTATTCCTGAAGGGCAGTTAACGTATAATATTACACAACAAGGTGTTTTACTATTCCATTATAACACTGGTGATCCTGCAGCTATAGATATTCATTATGGTCCTTGGACATACTATTCTGGACAAGGATTCTTCCTACAAAGGAAAGCTGATCTAGAAATTCAGGATGGTTTGATTGTAGAAGCTGATCAAATTCCTAACTTCATTATGAAACATGAAGTCGTTTTAAGAACGATCCCTAATTTCTTTGCTCCTACACCACCTCTGAAGAATCTTTTCTTTGAAGTACATAAAGAAACTAAAGGTTCAGGATTGTATTTAAAACCTGTATTTCAAGGTTTAGAAGAAGAAAATTGCCGACTATTTGGTGTGTTTCTTTATCGCGAAAATCTTGGATTTAACTTACTCCCTACTCCTTTACAATCATTATGCTCCCTACCTAAGAAAATTCCTCCTGAGCAAGTTCCAGAGTTTATAAATCAAAACTTCCATAATGATAAGCTCGTTTTTGCAGATCCTCAACTTTGCCCTCCAGAAACATTTGAGCTTGTCATCTTATCTATAACACGCCCCCATCCCTCATCACCTTTGCATCTACACTTAGAGATCAAAACAAACGTCGGTTCTATCCCGTTGGGGGTTGTGCTACAAGCATTGAAAAATAAAAAAGCTTTTGCTTTTACTAAAGCTGGATTTTTAAGTTTCCAACATTGCCTATTTCAGTTCTTAAAACAATTTATCTCTGCTCAAAAATGTCTAATTTCTGAAAATACTGTGATTGCTACAGTTACTGACATCTTCAAATTAGATGCTTTAGCGCCACTGTCTACTCATGAAAAAGTTAATGCGAGTGCATCCGATCTAACGTTTTTCTCCCAGCTTAAAGCAGCTTGTTTGCCACCTATTCCACAAAGTCTATTTTCCACAGATCATAAACTCCGCCCGTATCAAAATAGCGGCTTGTTATGGTTATGGTTCTTGTATAACCATCGTTTATCTGGACTACTTTGTGATGAAATGGGGTTAGGGAAAACTCACCAAGCCACCGCATTATTAGATATTGTTTTCCAATCTGCAGAACCTACAGAACGACCTAAGTTCCTCGTTGTTTGTCCAACCAGCGTATTGCCTCATTGGGAACACACATTAGCAACACACCTGCCTACAGTAAGTATTTTTGCTTTTCATGGTCCTAATAAACCCGAACACCTTCCTCCTACTGACGTAATTATTACTTCATATGGAACCCTAAGACAAAACTACGCTAAGTTTTACAAGATTTCATTCACGGTAACGGTATTTGATGAAATCCATATGGCAAAAAATAAAAATAGCCAAATTCATAAAATTCTCTGTCGATTAGATTCTCAAATGAAATTGGGATTAACAGGAACTCCTATAGAAAATAACCTTCTTGAATTCAAAGGTCTTTTAGACATCATTCTCCCTAATTATCTCCCATCGGATGCCCTATTTAAGAAGCTATTCACGAAGAAAAATGCTGCGGAAATAGATGATGAGATTATTCCATCACAAGATCTATTACTCAAATTAACTCGGCCTTTTATCCTAAGAAGAACAAAAAAACTTGTTCTTCCAGAGCTTCCTGAAAAAGTAGAATCGATAATTCCTTGTACATTATCTCCAGAACAGAAAAAGCTCTATCTATCTACATTAAAAAGAGAAAAAGCGCAGATTCAACAATTGGAATCTCCAGAAGAACAGACAGTCAACTATCTCCATGTATTTGCCTTATTGAATCATCTCAAACAAATCTGCAACCATCCAGCAATCTTCTTTAAAAATCCTGACAAATACCGAGAACACGAATCTGGAAAATGGGAAGCTTTCGTTCGACTTCTTCACGAGTCATTGTCCTCAGGATATAAGGTTGTTGTCTTTTCTCAATACATTCATATGATTCGTATTATTATGTTATATCTCGAAGAGATTGGCGTAAAATATGCCTCTATTCAAGGAAAATCCTTAAATAGAAAAGAAGAGATAGAATATTTTACTACAGATCCTGAATGTCGTGTATTCGTAGGTTCATTACTTGCTGCGGGGACAGGAATTAACCTTACTGCCGGTAACGTTGTAATCATGTACGATCGCTGGTGGAATCCTGCTAAAGAAAATCAAGCCTTGGATCGTGTTCATAGAATCGGGCAAAAAAATACCGTATTTATCTACAAACTCATGACAGAGGACACGTTAGAAGAACGTATCCACTACCTCATTGAAAAGAAAATCCGCTTACTAGATAAAGTTATCTCTACCCAAGATTCTAATATTCTCCATATGTTAAATAGAGAAGATTTGATCACCATTCTATCGTATAAAGATGAGCGCAACGGAGTGGATGATACAACAGATAGCATTCCCGATGATACGGAAGAGCCTCTTCTTTAAATAGAAGAAGTTAGGGAATATCTTATTCCGAAAGTTTCAAGTAGCCGCGATAAGCAAACACAGCACCAACAATACCGTAAAGGTAGGCTCGGTTTTTAGGCCATGTCAATGTCAACCCAGCATCTGTAGCAAATAAAAGAATGATCAAAGCAAAAGCTAAAAATCCCGCGCCTAAAAATAAGGCAACAAGCGGCCAATGCTGTAACCAGTTCCAATCAGCTTCAGATTGTTCTGTAGGTTTTTGGAAAGTATTTTGATCACTCAGAACAGCTTCCCAATCCTCTGAAGAAACAGCAAAAAGATCTTCAGATTCTCCCTTTGTAGAGCCTTCTGGGAAAGAAATATGGCATGAAGAAAATCCTCCCGAAGCTACCGGAGGATCTTGAAGAAATGCACTGCAGTAGGGGCACTGGGGCATATGCATAGATACGCTACCTTCACACTTCCAACATGTGCGCTGCATCTCTGCTTCTTTAGCAAATGGCATGGCAACCTACCTTCCCAAATTAGGATTTATATAAAAAAACAGAAAGTTTCTTATATGTCGATTTGTACACACTACGACTAATTACAGTACATAACTTAAATTATAATTTCTATTGGGAAAAAATCAATGCTGAAAATTAATCTTTAGATCTAGAATAAGCAAAAAGCTCTTCATGAAATAATATTACGACCTAGCGTCTTAAAAACGATCTTCTTAAGAACTTTTAAATTTCGATACTTATGAGAATTGGGAACAGAATATGAGTACAGATTTTGACTGTGTTGTTATTGGTGCTGGACCTGGGGGTTACGTTGCAGCGATTACTGCAGCGCAACAAGGATTAAAAACCGCAATCATCGAAGAACAACAAGCCGGAGGCACATGTTTAAATCGTGGCTGTATTCCCTCTAAAGCTCTATTAGTAGGTGCGGGCATTGTTTCCCAAATTAAACACGCCAAGCAATTCGGGATAAATATTGATGGTTATTCTGTAGATTATCCTGCAATGGTCCAAAGAAAAAATACTGTCATTAATGGCATACGTCAGGGATTAGAAGGACTCATACGCAGTAATAAAATTACTGTCTTCAACGGCCGAGGCTCTTTAATTTCATCCACTGAGGTAAGAGTTAAAGGTCAAGATACAACAGTTCTCAAAGCTCAACATATTATCATAGCCACAGGATCTGAATCTCGTCCCTTTCCGGGTGTTCCTTTCTCATCCCGCGTCTTATGCTCAACGGGTATTTTAAACCTCACAGAACTTCCTAAAAAGCTCGCTATTATTGGTGGTGGTGTTATCGGTTGTGAATTTGCTTCTCTATTTAATACTTTAGGAGTGGAAATCACTGTCATAGAAGTCGCTGATCAAATTCTTTCCGTAAACAATGCTGATATTTCCAAAACCATGTTGGATAAGTTTTCACGCCAAGGAATTCGTGTGCTTACTAAAGCATCCATTGGACATCTAGAAGATCTTAATGACAGAGTAAAAATCACTGTAAATGATCAGACAGAAGAATACGATTATGTTCTCGTTGCAATCGGACGTCAATTCAACACCACAGACATTGGGTTAGACAATGCTGGAGTGATTCGCAATGAGCGTGGTATTATTCCTGTAGATGAGACTATGAGAACCAATGTTACGAATATCTTTGCTATTGGAGATGTCACAGGAAAATGGTTACTTGCTCACGTTGCCTCCCATCAGGGAATTGTTGCAGGTAGAAATGCTGCGGGTCATAACGAAGTTATGGATTATTCAGCAGTCCCCGCAGTAATTTTTACCTTCCCAGAAGTTGCTATGGTAGGGCTTTCTTTAGAAGCCGCTCAACAACAAAGTATTCCTGCAAAACTCACCAAGTTTCCTTTTAAAGCTATTGGCAAGGCTGTAGCTATGGCAGAAGCTGATGGGTTTGCAGCTATTATTAGCCACGAAACTACACAACAGATTCTCGGTGCTTATGTGGTAGGCCCTCATGCAGCATCATTAATAGCAGAGATGACGTTGGCAGTACGTAATGAGCTCACTCTACCTTGTATCTATGAAACTATCCATGCTCATCCAACTCTTGCTGAAGTTTGGGCTGAAAGTGCTCTATTAGCAACAAACCATCCTCTACATTTACCTCCTCCAAGACTATGAATGAAGTTCCCGATGAAACACAAAAACCTCAACAAGGTAAACGTTTCGCCGAGCGTCTTCCCAAATGGCTAAGGCAAGTTTTACCTAAAGGTTCAGTCTTTGCCCATACGGATGCTACTATAAAGCGTACGGGAATGGCTACAGTCTGCGAAGAGGCCTTATGCCCTAACCGCACACGCTGCTGGTCAAGAAAGACAGCAACGTATCTAGCTTTAGGAGATGCATGCACTAGACGTTGCGGTTTCTGTAATATTGACTTCACGAAAAAACCCATACCTCCTGACCCTGAAGAACCTCAAAAAATTGCAGAATCAGCAAAAATTCTTCAGCTTAAGCACATTGTTTTAACTATGGTAGCTCGCGATGATTTAGAGGACGGTGGCGCAAGTTGCTTAGTTCGTATTATTGATACCCTACATCAGGAACTTCCCGAATCTACTGTAGAAATGCTAGCCTCAGATTTTCAAGGAAATGTTGATGCTTTGCATACATTGTTAGATTCAGGATTAACTATTTATAATCATAACGTGGAAACTGTTGAACGATTAACACCCGTAGTACGGCATAAAGCAACATATCGCAGATCTTTATTTATGTTAGAGCAGGCAGCTCTGTATCTCCCTGATCTTAAAATCAAATCAGGAATTATGGTCGGACTTGGAGAACAAGAAAGTGAAGTAAAACAAACATTAAAAGATCTTGCAAATCACGGAGTCAAGATCGTCACTATAGGACAATATCTGCGTCCTTCTAGATTACACATACCAGTAAAAAGCTATGTCACCCCCGAAACCTTTGATTACTACCGCACAATGGGAGAGTCTTTAGGACTCTTTGTTTATGCAGGACCTTTTGTTCGCTCTAGTTTCAATGCTGACATCGTTTTACATGACCTCGAAAATAAACAATCTGAAGTAGCAAAAATTCCAAACTAATCTACATTTTCGTGCCCATTTTTTTTAAAGCAGCTTTATTTATAAACGTCTTTTTTAGATCTAAACTTGTATAACTATAACGTTATATAAAAGAGTTTTTACCATCTCATGTTGATAGAAATCAAAAACATATTTATTGTTTAATGTTCACGATTGGCACTAATCCCCCCTTTTGTTATGGTGAGTAAAAAGGTATGCGTGGGTTATGTTTCGTAGTTCTATTTCTTGGTGCTTATTCTTTGTAATGACCTTATTTTGCTGTACAAGTTGTAACAGCAGATCGCTAATCGTTCACGGGCTTCCAGGAAGAGAAGCTAATGAGATTGTCGTTCTTCTTGTTAGCAAAGGAGTCGCTGCACAAAAGCAACCACAGGCTGCAGCTTCTACAGGAGGAGCCTCCGCTGAACAACTATGGGATATTGCCGTTCCCGCTGCACAAATTACCGAAGCTTTAGCAATTTTAAATCAAGCTGGTCTTCCTCGCATGAAGGGGACGAGTCTCTTAGACCTATTCGCCAAGCAAGGTCTTGTTCCATCAGAAATGCAAGAAAAGATCCGTTATCAAGAAGGTCTTTCTGAGCAGATGGCTTCTACTATTAGAAAGATGGATGGAATTGTAGATGCTAGCGTACAAATTTCTTTCACAACAGAAGCTGAAGACAATCTTCCTTTAACTGCCTCCGTTTACATCAAACATCGTGGAGTTTTAGATAATCCAAATAGCATCATGGTTTCTAAAATTAAACGCTTGGTCGCCAGTGCTGTTCCAGGTCTTTCTACAGAAAACGTTTCCGTTATTAGTGATCGCGCTTCTTATAGTGATATTACTATTAATGGTCCTTGGGGACTATCCGATGAAATTGATTATGTCTCCGTATGGGGAATCATCTTAGCGAAATCTTCATTAGGTAAGTTCCGTCTCATCTTTTATTTCTTAATACTTACCTTATTCGTTATCTCTTGTGGGTTACTTTGGGTAATTTGGAAAACACATACATTGATTCTTTCCTTAGGTGGAGCTAAAGGTTTCTTCGATCCTTCTCCATATTCTAAAGTTGCCCTAGAAGCTAAGAAACCTGAAGAAGGTGCTGGAGAGAAAAAAGAAGGACAACCAACGCAACCTAATCAAGAGGAAGCAGAAGGTCCTAAAGACAATGCACCAGAGGCATCAGAAGGAAACGAAGAAAATGAGGATGTCTAGTGACCGCCAATACTTTTGGAACTTTAAACATCTTAATGAAGTATTCCAAAGAGGATGATCTCGCAAATTTTCTTCCGGAAAATCTCTTAGTTACGCCCTCACACCATGAGGATATTCCTCTAAGTTCTTTATCTTTTACCATGTGCTGGTTGGCAACAATTCATCCCTCATGGATTAGCGTAGCTATTAAAGACTTCCCAGAAGTCATACAAAGCCAATTACTTTCTTGGTTGCCAGACTCTTTAATTCAGGAATTAACTCCACTTCTTCCAAAGATTTCCATTGCGAAGCAACGTTGTTCTAATTTCGGAGCCTTCTACCTATTAGATATGTTGAGCAAAAAAATCCGTCCTCCAGGAATTACTGAAGAGATATTTCTTCCACCTTCACCGTTCAATGCTATGCTGTATTACTCAGGAACGACGAAGATGACATTGATTAATTGTTTAGGATTATTCGCTATAGCAAAAGAACTAAGAAATATTGTTGATAAAGTGATTATCGATCGTGTACATAAGGTCCTCTCTCCTACGGAACAACTGTTTCTATCTTATTGCCAATCACATCCTATGAAACATCTCGAAACAACTGAATTTTTAGTTTCTTGGGATAGCGATAATGATTTCCGTAATTTTATTCATAAACAAGGTTTACAGTTTCTTGCTGTAGCATTAGCAAAAGAAGATGCCTCCTTCCTTTGGTATTTTCTACGTAGGTTGGATATCGGCCGGGGATATATTTTTGAACAAGCTCTACGAAAATCCTATGAACACCCCCATAGTGACTATTTTAAGAGCCAGTTAGAATTATGTATTAAGATCTTAGTACAATAAGATCTCTACAACTCAGAGCATGAAATAAAATATAAAGATACTTTCTTTTTTCTCCTTGCGTATGAGTCGATTGTTAATAATAAGGAATTAAAACAACAACAAGAAGGAGCAGCGTTTCCTCCCTAAACTTTAAGAAATCTCAGGGTTTTCTACGCTGTCAAATAGATGAAGTTTTTTAGTTTAATTTTTAAACATGATGAAGTCGCACCGAACAAAAAAATCCTTTCTCCTGAGGCTTTTTCAGCTCTGCTTGATGCTAAAGAACTCCTAGACAAAACAAAAGAAGATAGCGAATCTTACACTAATGAAACAAAACAAGAATGCGAAGTACTTCGTAAAGAAGCTAAAGATCAAGGATTCAAAGAAGGCAGTGAACAATGGAGTTCTCAGCTTGCTTATTTAGAAAAAGAAACCCATGATCTTCGTAATAAAGTTAAGGAAGCACTTGTTCCTTTAGCAATTGCTAGTGTCAAAAAGATTCTCGGTAAAGAATTAGAAATTCATCCTGATGCGATAGTTTCTATCATTGCCAAAGCATTAAAAGAGCTTACGCAACATAAAAAAATTATTATTCACGTAAATCCAAAAGATCTTCCAATTGTTGAGCAAAATCGTCCTGAGTTGAAGAAAATTGTCGAGTATGCTGACACTCTAATCATTGCCCCTAAAGCTGATGTTACCCAAGGGGGTTGTGTTATAGAGACAGAAGCTGGTATTGTAAATGCTCAATTAGATGTACAATTAGCTGCTTTAGAAAAAGCGTTCTCTACTATACTAAAACAACAAAATCCTGTAGATGAACCTCAACCTAAGCAACAAGCACCTGTAGATGAAGCTCAGGGCAAGCAAGAATAAAGGTATTTGACATCATGCGTTTCATTTTTCGTACTTTCCTTTGTATGTTTATCTTGAGCGCACCGTGGTGTTTTGCAGATACCTACGAGTCGTCTTGCTCTTCTCGTTGTAATCCTCCTACATCTACAGAATTATCGATAGCTACTCAACAACCTGAGGTGAAGAAAACTTACCCTCAGCCGACTTTCCGAGAAAGAGTAACTGCTAATGATGTGCTCCCTCAAGAACATCTGTCTGAAGGGAGTTTTTCAGATACCTATCCGGATCTGACAACACAAGCAATTATCTTAATTTTCTTAGCATTATCACCTTTCCTTGTGATGTTGCTAACATCATACTTAAAAATTATCATTACTCTTGTTCTATTAAGGAACGCTTTGGGTGTTCAACAAACACCTCCCAGCCAGGTCCTTAATGGTATAGCATTGATTCTTTCTATTTACGTGATGTTTCCTACAGGAGTTGCTATGTACAACGATGCTAGGAAAGAGATACAAGGGAATGCTATTCCTCGAGATTTATTCTCTGCAGAAGGAGCTGAAACTGTTTTCGTAGCATTAAATAAATCTAAAGAACCTTTGCGATCTTTTTTAATACGTAATACACCAAAAGCTCAGATCCAAAGTTTCTATAAGATTTCTCAGAAAACATTTCCTCAAGAGATCCGTGAGCATATGACGGCCTCGGATTTCGTGATTATTATTCCTGCTTTTATTATGGGGCAGATTAAAAATGCTTTTGAAATTGGCGTTCTAATTTACCTACCGTTTTTTGTGATCGACCTAGTCACAGCGAACGTTCTGGTAGCTATGCAAATGATGATGCTTTCCCCATTATCTATTTCGCTACCATTAAAATTACTTCTTGTTGTGATGGTGGATGGTTGGACATTATTACTTCAAGGTCTCATGATTAGCTTTAAATAGGGATATGCCGTGATAGCACTTGCCGCAAGCTTTAAATCTATGCTCTTTGAGTATTCATATCAGTCATTGTTACTGATTTTGATTATCTCTGCGCCTCCTATTATCCTTGCCTCTATTGTTGGTATCATGGTCGCGATTTTCCAAGCCGCAACGCAAATCCAAGAGCAAACATTCGCTTTTGCTATTAAACTCGTTGTTATTTTTGGTACCTTGATGATTTCCGGAGGATGGCTAAGCAATATGATTTTCCGTTTTGCCTCTCAGATCTTCCAAAACTTTTATAAATGGAAATAAACAGCTATGGCAATCTCTTTACCAGAGCTTGTTTCTGTTTTTGGTTCTTCATATCTTGATTATATTTTGCAAAAGCCTCCTGCCTACGTCTGGAGCGTTTTTTTGCTTCTTTTATCCCGATTACTTCCCATATTTGCTATTGTTCCCTTCCTGGGAGGTAAGTTATTCCCAGCACCTATTAAAATAGGTATTGCGCTTTCTTGGGTGGCCATTATTTTCCCTAAGGTATTGATGAGCACTCATATTGCAAACTATCTAGATGATGATGTGTTCTATATCCTCATTGTCAAAGAGCTTTGCATAGGCACCTTAATTGGTTTTATCCTGTCTTTCCCTTTCTATGCTGCCCAATCTGCAGGATCGTTTATTACCAACCAACAGGGTATTCAGGGTTTAGAAGGAGCAACATCACTGATCTCCATTGAGCAAACTTCTCCTCATGGAATCTTTTATCATTACTTTGTAACTATAGTTTTCTGGCTTTCTGGAGGACATAGAATTGTTTTAACACTCTTACTACAGTCTCTGGAAATAATTCCTATTCATAAGTTTCTCCCTATGGAGATGATGTCTTTAGATGCACCGATTTGGATTACGCTAATCAAAATGTGTCAGCTATGTCTTATTATGACTATCCAACTCAGTGCCCCAGCAGCAGTAGCCATGCTCATGTCTGATCTATTCTTAGGAATTATTAATAGAATGGCTCCACAAGTGCAGGTTATTTATCTTCTTTCTGCCTTGAAAGCCTTTATGGGTTTATTATTCTTAACTCTTGCTTGGTGGTTCATAGTCAAGCAAATTGACTATTTCACTTTAGCGTGGTTTAAGGAAGCTCCCATCATGCTTTTAGGATCGAGCCCTAAAGTTCTATAGGAAAAGAACTTTCTCAAATAAGGCTAGTTTTAGAAAAAATAGAAATACAGCGGGAAAAAGCTACCTACATTAAGCAGCTTTTTTCGCTAAAGTTCCTCTAGATTATAGAGGTTTTTGAGAAGAGTCATTGCTCTTGTTGTCTTTGTTATCTCCAAGTAAAACAAGAATCAAACATAAGACTAAAAACGATAGTGTAAAAGGGAAGACGTTCAAAAGAAAAAATAGCAGTAAACCGCAAAGAAGAGCGTTCTTTGCGGGGCCGTTCTTCGCATAGTAGCTTTGAAGATTTTTCAAAACAGTACGGATCTCGGGATAGAAACCTAGCACCACACCACAAGCGACGAATAAGCCTCCAACCCACGATACAAAATCAGTAATAATACCAACTAGGACTAGTGCTCCACTAATGGCTTCGCGAGCGTGATGAGAAAAGAACCTCTTCATTCTTCCCACTTTAGGATTGGCATGCAAATCCTTCACCTTACGCTTCAAAGACTCAAACTGAGAGGACGACTCTTTTGAAGAAGAGTTTTCTTTTGGTGTCTCATCTGCCATGGCCTTACCTTTAAAAAATCTTTTTTTATTTAAAAATACTTATAATAGACAATTATCAAAAAAAATATTTAAAGATAAATAAGAAATTTTTAATTATAATTTACTACTCTTTGGAGAACAGCGACATCGAGAAACAGCTCCTGTTTCTGGATCAATAAGATAAATGTAATCCCCGGCACTTCCTAGTGTAAAGTCGAAGATCTTTTTATTCAGCAGTGGGAGCAGGTCATACTGAGAGAGAAGAACCTGGGTTTTATCTCTTAATTCCATACGAAAATCCGTTCGCGTTTTAAACAGTTCTAAAGCTGCCGCTTCTCCGTGCTCTTGAATAGATTGTTCTTGACGTTTCACACTTTCCCAAATTCCCCCGCGAAAAGTTTCTAGTTCTTGACATGCAACTGGATGATCTACAATAGCTTCCAAAAGCAAGGAGTCAGCAAATACCAGATTTACCTTAATTAAACCTTGAGACTTCTCTTCATAATGAAGAAAGTTTAAAAGAGATTGGGTTTTTTTAGAGCCGCGCAACATTATGTAAAGAGTATCCGCTTCTTGAGAGGGAAGGGTGAGAGTCTCAATAACATCAGCGCCGAACTTTTTCCCCCCCTCTAGAATTTCTGCTCTTTTACTTAGCAAAGCTTCGGTAATCGCATATTCAGATCCTGGTGGTACGCATCCGGTATCTACATAAACACGTTTTAAGAGGCGCACAAATATTGCATGCCAAGAGGCTGCGTCTGCATAATGTTCCGGAGATTCTTGCATGAGAGCATAGAGGTTAAATCGAGAGTTATTTGGTGGTCGTGAAAATGGTACTTTTAGAAGACGATATTTACGTTTTTTCTTAGTAGCTACCTTTGCTGTCTTTTTTGGAGAAACAATTTCTTCATCTTTAGAAATCTTCTCTACGGCGGAAATCTTTTTAGATTTTTCCTGATACTCGACTTCAGCACATGCTGAACGCTGTGCTGTAAAGAGATTCTCATTACTTTCAATAATCCTAGAGCATACGCAACGCTTTCTCGCATTTACAGCATCAAAAGATACCATCGAAATTAAGGAGGTCAAGCATAATAAAGTAAAAATGTAAGACTGCATAGCTATTTCCCCAACGCGAATTGATATGACAGCATCCGCTCATTACCTTCAGGGAAACTCCTATGAATTACTATCAATAATCTCGCTGGAAGCCCTTGATCCCCTGTGTTCCTCTGAGGAACAATATCGACTTTCGAGACGTTATCTAAAAGTAATGCAGTTTCTACCTTAGTATGATTTCGTAAACTGCGTATTTGCAATTCTAACCTACCCTGACTTTGATGATAGTATAGAGAGCCGGCAACTTCTCCAGCAAGGTCAGGATCTCGATACACACCTCGATCAAAAATTACCGTGCACAAAGCTCCAGGAATCTCTTCAATACGCGATGTCGAACAAAATGCCGTTCGCAATTTCTTATAGGCGTAGTTTTCCTGTAAAAAAGTTTTATAGGCACGCTCGTCACGTCTGCTAGAGCAAAACATTTGCCTTTGCCAAAACCCCAAAACACTAAAAAGCAGGGCGAATAGGGTTATGGATACTAAAACTTCCATAAGGAGGAAGGATTGTTTCCTTTTCTTCGAGGATGTTATATTACTACGCATACGCTTCTTTGCACGGATGTTGTATATTTTTGATTAGGGAAAATCTCTATGACAACATCTGCAAAACATGCTTTTACAATGTTAGCCTCTATACGCACTCCCTTACGAATATCCATAGAATATACATAGGGAACACGAATTTCATTTCCTCGACTCGTATAAACAACACAGGAAAGCTCTCCAGAACCCGATGTTGGAAAATTTCCATTGAGCATTTGCTCCCGCATGCTATCTTCAACAGCAAAAAAACAATTATCAATCACAGCGGGCAACTGTAAGTTAACAATATCGTCTTCAAAAGACCTACGAACGCCGCAATAAAAACGGATGCAGGGCATTAGCACTAGACAAACTAATGATAATGACAGCAATACCTCTATCAGCAGAAAATTCCGCTTTGATCTTTTTTTATGGAGCGTCATAGGAATCTTTACCCACGCTTACTATTTGTTCCGGCGGCTCTCTGTGAAAAAACTATCAAATCATCACCCTGATCATTGAGTTTCACAACAATATCTTCTCCCCAAGCATCTTTTAATAATTTTTTTCCGTCTTTGCACCATGCGGCTCCTTCAAGAACAGACTCCTTCTGATCTACGATCTCTCTTAGAGATGCCCCTCCGGTTGCATACTCCATCATTAGGATGTCGTAGACTTTGGCACAATTTTGCTCTGATTGAAAAACCTTCCCTTTTTGAATGCTACCACGCATATTAAAAGCTAAAGCTCCTCCAACAATACCGATCAGTGTGATAACAACCATCATCTCGATTAATGTGATGGATTGTTTACGTTTTTGTTTTTTCATAACTTTTGCCCTGTTTGTTCTATAAAATTTGAATGTTGCTGGTTAACGGAATAAGTATTGCCAACATAATAATTCCTATAATTCCTCCAAGAAACACAAGGATAACCGGTTGGCACCACGAGGTTATCCAGGTTAGTGTTTTTTGGGTATCTTCATTATAAATATGAGCGACATGCCCCAATACATCAGCAAGCTCTCCAGATTCTTCTCCTAAAGAGACCATACCCAATGCTAATTTCGGCACCCAAGGTCGTTTTGCTAATTCTTTACTTAATGAGCTTCCCTCGATAACAGCGTGGATTATTTGTGTCATATCTTCACGCAACATATCGTATGGGACTGCTCCACAGCCTAGTTCTAAACCTTCTATCAGCGTCCCTCCGCCACGAAGAATTGCTGAAACTACTGAACAAAACCTGCTAAATCCTAATTTGATAAAGAATTTCTTCACGCCAGGAATTGAAAATAGGGTTTTTTCAAACCATTTTTTCCAAAAGGGTTTGCGTCGTGTAGTAACTATACTTGCTATCCCAGCTCCTAATGTTGCAAGAAGAAGATACTTATACTTACAAACAAAATCGCTAAGACCAAACACTATAGAAGTAAGTGTATTAGGCTCCATATTCTCAAATGTCTCTTTTAAAGAGGGAATTACTCCTGTGAGAAAAAAGAGAATTACAGCTACAGAAAACACAAGTAAAACTATTGGGTAACTAAGAGCTGCCATAAGCTTTTTAGACATTTGCTCACGCTCTTCTAAAACAGCAATAATGTTTTGCAAACACCCTTCTAAATTCCCTACACTTTCTCCGGCGAGAACAGCGCTGCGATAAAAATTATCAAAAATATCGGGATATGCTGCCATTGCCTGTGATAGGGAGCCTCCCGAACGTAAATTTTCCATGAATGCCGTCAATAATCCTGACATTCCCTGTCCCTGATATTGATCTCGAAGGGAAGACAGGCTTTCATATAGAGGTAATCCAGAACGAAGAAGAAGAAGCATCTGCTTTGAAAAGATGATTAACTCACTATTTTTTATTCGTACACGACCCGGGGACACTTCGCGAATAGAGAGCAACTGTACTCCTTGTTGGGCGAGCTTTTCTCTTGCTTCTTGAATATGTAATGCTTCTAGCCAGTCTTGTTTACGTCGTTCTTTTGCGTTGAGGTAGGTATAGCGATATCGTGGCATATCTTTATCCCCTCCTTAGTCATACCGTTTCGTAACGCGGAATATTTCTGCTAATGTTGTATCTCCTGACAACGCTAAAGCAACTCCGTGTTGTAGTAATGGACGAAACCC
Organism: Chlamydia sp. 16-02; assembly: GCF_042235055.1. Taxonomy (NCBI): domain Bacteria; kingdom Pseudomonadati; phylum Chlamydiota; class Chlamydiia; order Chlamydiales; family Chlamydiaceae; genus Chlamydia; species Chlamydia sp. 16-02. The sequence goes on along the minus strand of NZ_CP114172.1, from coordinate 753,010 downwards.
CTTCTGTTCAGCGTGTTCTCGCAATACATGATAAGGTTTATGCATGGCGATTTCAGAACGTAAAGCTGTATCAGGATGTAGGAATTCATAAATTCCCTGACGTCCTTTATACCCTGAACGGAAACAATGAGAACATCCCTCTCCACGGTATAGCGCTACATCGGGATCTTGACCTATAGATTTTAAGAATACCCGTTCTTGAACATCTGCTGTGCATTGCTGCTTACAGTGAGGACATATTTTTCTTACTAATCTTTGAGCAACAACGCCAATGATTGTTGCTGATAATAAATAAGGCTCTACCCCCATATCTAAAAGACGGGGAATTGCAGAAACTGCATCATTAGTATGCAGCGTGCTTACAACAAGGTGCCCTGTTAGCGCTGCCTGTATGGCAATTTCTGCTGTTTCTTGATCGCGAATTTCTCCAACCATTAAAACATCCGGATCCTGACGTAATAAATGTCTTAGACCACGGGCAAACGACAAACCAATCTTTGGTTTCACAGCAATTTGAGCTATTCCAGACAGTTTATACTCAGGGGGATCTTCTATTGTCATAATATTAGTAAAAGGTCCTGAAAGATGTTGAATAACACTATAGAGTGTTGTTGTTTTTCCACTTCCGGTAGGACCCGTTACTAAAAGTATCCCTTCAGGAACTGCAATTACCTCTTTAAAAGAATTTTCAATATCTTTAGGCATTTGCAACCCGGAGATATCTAAAATCACATTACGCTTATCTAAAATCCTAAGAACAACACGTTCGCCATAGATTACAGGAACAGTGCTTACACGCATATCAATTTCCTGACCACCTATTTGGATTTTTATTCTTCCATCTTGAGGGAGGCGATGTTCCGCTATGTCCATCTTCGCTAAAACTTTAATCCTAGTGATTAATGCTGAACGTAGATGTGCTGGTGGAGAATGACGATCATGCAAAACCCCGTCTATACGGTAGCGTATGCGTAAAGCATCTTCTAAAGGTTCAAAATGAATATCCGAGGTACGTTCTTCAATAGCCTCTTTTAAAATCAGGTTTAAAAAACGCACGACGGGAACAGAGTCCGTACTTTCTAAAAGATCTTCCTCTTCATTTATTTGAGCAGAGTCTCCTTCTTTCATGCTTAACAGCATATCAGAGGCTTTGCCCTCTAAATTAGAGTAGATCTTTTGTAAACTCTGTAAAATGTCTGTCTCATCTTTAAGAACAAAAAGTACGGGCTTTTTTATAAGCAGCTGCACTTCATCTTTCGCCATGAGTGACGTAATCTTCGCATAAGCTATCGTTACACTATTTTCCTGCTCTTTTAACGGCAACAAACAATGTTTCTTTAGAAAGCTATAGGGCAGAGCACTTAAAAGCTCTTGAGATAGTACAGTTTTACCGCCCATCATACTCTAGCCCCTCTAATTGAGACGCTGGTAGTTCTATGGCGGAAATCAGTTCTAATTTTTTATGTGCTGCTTTTGCAGCCTCTTCTCCAGCGAATAGTGCTTTACGAAATTCAGCGTTTTCTCCAGGACGCGAAGAAAGAATAGCTTCTTCATGACGCTCTTTTTTCTCTACAGGATTATCTAGAATTTTCGGAGTGATAAACACAAACATTTCTGTTTGACTATCCGACGTAGAGTTCATCCCAAACAACTTCCCTACGCCGGGAATCTCCCCGAGGAAAGGAATACCATCTTGAGAATCAGAGGCATGCTTACAACGTAAACCTCCGATAATTACCGTCTCTCCATCAGGAATACGGACCTTATTTGTGATATTACGTCGAGTAACATCAGGACGCTCATTAGTATTTTTCCCTGTAGTGTCAAAGGTAATATCCGTCTCTAGGGTAATGTAGCTTTTCCCGTCTTCCTCGCCTACATTAATTACGGGAAGCATTTTAATCATAATTCCGTATTGGGCACGATTATACTGGGCTTTCTCCTTATCCGCGGAAACTGCTATCGACATTTCTTCCACAATTGCAATTCTTGCGGGAGTTTGGTTCATTGTCACCACAGAAGGACTTGCATTTATGCGTATATCTTCTTGAGCCATTAAAAATTGATAAGCAAGGTCGTAGCCGGGAATCAAAGAAGATCCGGTACTTCCTTTAAATAAAAATTCTAAGATCCCTGAACTGGTCCAAGAGACTGCCGCGGATGTTTTCTTACAGACCTCTTCTCCAAGTCTTAAAAGATTCAATCCCGCCTTACGTTGGTTAGAAAGCTTTCTTTCAAATAACAAAACTTCGATGCGAACCATCTTCTTAGGTACATCGAGTTTTTTTAATAACATCTTAATTCTAGGTATAGCTTCTTTCTCTACAACCATGATCAAGGTGCCTGTCTTAGAATCTGCTATGAAATTCCCATATTTTACAGAACCTTCCTTAGCAGTTCCTACCGAAGATGTATCGATATGTATCGTAGAGGCAGCTTCTCTTAACATAGTTTCAGAAGAAGCAAGCGAACTACCTTCTTTACCCGCAAAAACATCATGCACTTGTGATAATAATACCGCGAGTTCTTGAGGATCAGAGTGCTTCACACTATACCAAAAGACGGTTTTGTCTGTGGGATTCTCAATCCCCTCCTCAAGATCTTTAATCAAATCAATTGCTTGATGAACTAAAGTAGCCGTACCACTTAAAAATAAAGAGCGCCCTTGATGTTGTAGAGGAACAACTTTAAGACCAAGGTTTTCATCATCTCCCTCTTTAGTAATATCTTCTCGAAAAGCTGCCTTAAGAATAGAGATCATTTCCGAAGCTTCTATCTTAGTTAAAGGGACAACGCGATATTCCTGGCGAACGCTATCTTCTTGGATGAAATCGTAAATTTTAAGAAGCTCGCTAATTTCCCCGACAGAACCGAACACCCATAATTTCCCTCCAAAAAGATCAATATGCGTGGTATCAAGGTTGGCAAATTTTCTTAAGATATGCTGATCTGCGCGAACGTCGATATTCTTCGAGTTTAGTACATAACCAATATAGGAAGTTGAGGGAAGTAAATCTAAATCCTTTCTAGAAGAAAAAACTCCGGCAACCCCGCAACTCTCTTTGTGGGTTGTATAGAGCTCTTTAATCCACGGGCTTACCTGACGCACGCCAATACCAAGACGTGTTAGCAATTGCGTAAGACACTCTTCAAAACCTTCTTTGGGAACAGTAAATTTTGATAACGCTGAGACCTTAATTGATCCGATATCTTGGGGCACTAAATAAACAACGTTATCTTCACCATAATCAGAAACTAAATTATAAATTGTCGTCTCGGGATGATGCCACAAGGCATAGTCATCAGGATTTTCTCCTCTTTCGCGAATCTCTGCCGACCAAAGATTTTCTATATGCTTAATTTGCTTCTTAACCTCTGACAGCTTACTTAGAAGCTCTTTCCACCGCGCCTCATCTTCACAGCCTGACGCTCGCAGGGCTGCAGCCTCTTCATAAAGAGTTTTTAGCTGAAGATTACACTCCTTCATATCTGCATTAAATGAAGCCAGGCCCGGGGAACTATCTATAAAATCTCTGGATTTTTCTAAGGATGCGGCTTTTTCCGAAATAGTCAAAGCTAGAGCAGGTGTGCAACATGCAAGTCCTGACAATCCAAAGAAATAAACTAAAGGGTTACGCAAAAAACGCATTTATGATCCCCCACGATTGGTTCCCTCGCTACCTACAAGCGGTTGTCGTCCTGGATGCACCTCTTCTTTAGAAGAAGAGGATCCAAAATCAAAACCCTGTTTCAATGGCAGCGTCACAGATTCTACTAACGTCCTTTGTGCATTAAATACGTGAGCACGAACGACAAACTCTCTAGAATCTTTTTCTAATTTATCAAAAACCAATAATGGCCCTTGAGTCTTTCCTGAAAGGTAGTCCTCCAACTGTTCTTTGCGAGAAATTTTCTCCCAAGTTTTTCCGGTGTAGACTACCCAATCATCGGGAGAAAGGATCATCCTTTGTCCCCCAGCTTGTATAATAGGACGAGACCAGGAACGCATCCCAATAAATTCAAATTCCTTAACGATCTCAGTAATTTCTATAGGAGAACTCATGGTTTTTACCAAACTCATGGACTGGTGGGAGGTTCCCCCCACGTTCCATAACTCTATCACCATGACTTTTTCGTCTATTTTCTTAACTTCTAATAGAGGTGCCTGAGAACTCTCTCCTCGAAATTCCCCACAAGTCTGCCAGCAATTTCCATCCCAAAGCAAAATATCCCCAACAGCGAGATAACGGCTGTAATTCTCGTCAGATAGCGAGACAAAATCCACTCGCTCCTTAACAGCTTTATCAGCATAATCCGATCCACCATGCATCAAAAGGAACTTATCACTGCCTATACGACGAATCTTTTGTTTCACAGGGAAACTCGCATCTATACGAATACCACCAATTTCCCAAGATTCCAATCCTTTAGCGGGAGCGGTTAAAAATAAGGTTTCTCTCTCTTTTGGAGATACAACCAGCTCCTTATTTACGCTCATTAAACGCACTTTTACTTCTATACGGTTATCCATACTCAAAGGACGACATTCCAACCACAGCTCCGTGGGCTTTCCTTCGGGACTAAAAGTAAATACCCCTCCCTCAGGAGAGGAAACAACCTGTAAATATATTTTTTCATTAACGCCAGCCACACAGGAATCCTTAGAAGTAGCTAGCTCTAAAAAAAATTTGCCTCCAAGAGCATCAGGACGCTTATTGCTCCCTAAAAATATAAGTTCTTGTCTAAGATCCGGCAGTCTTTCCCTAAGCTCTGGAAACTCTAAAGACCAAATCCCTGAAGAAACGTTCTGAGCCATAGGGAACGTCTTTTGTTTCCCGTTCGAACCGTCAAAATTCAAAGAAATACTATAAAGATTTTCTAAGTGATTCGGGGCTCCACACACCATCCAGAGTAAGGCAGCGATACTTATCAGACTGTATCCGATCGAAAAAAGCTGGTGCATATTAGAAACAAACTAAAAATAAAGTTATAAGATAACCGATTAGAGAAAAAAAATCAATTTATACAAACAAAAGTAACAGTGTTTAACATTAAAAAATAATTAAACAAAGAGAGAATACTTTTATAAGAAAACTAACTCCGTAGATACGGGTCGATCGGTTAAACTAAAATTTTTATTACCATCTATCAACACCGTATCTTCGATACGTATGCCTCCAATTCCTGGAAAATAAACTCCAGGTTCAACAGTAACTGTCATTCCAGTTTCTAAGGTAGTTGCGCCAGATTTTGGAGAAAGCTGAGGATATTCATGAATATTCCTTCCTACACCGTGTCCTACGCCGTGGCAAAAATATTCTTCGATTTCGTATTTTCGTAATATGCGTGCAGCCTCTTCATGAATATCTAGACATAAAGCTCCGGCACAACACAATTTCATAGCAGCTTGCTGAGCTTTTACAACCGCGGGATAACTTTCAACAAGACGTGTATCAGGACGACCCCATGCCACTGTCCGTGTCATATCCGAACAATAGCCCTGATATAGAACTCCTATATCAATAAGTACGATATCCCCTTTGCGTAACGCCCTGTCTGTAGGCACTGCATGAGGAAAGGCAGAATGATGACCAAAAGCCACAATTGGAGAAAATGAAGGCCCTTCAGCACCGGCTTTTGCCCAAAATACACGAAGTAGGCGCACAACTTCTTGTTCTGTTATACCCTCTTGTAATACCGAAAGAACATGATCATATCCTTCGGAACCTAAAGCGGCTGCTTGACGCATTTTTTCTATTTCATCTGCGGATTTTATGCTACGCAACTTCTCTGTAAATAATGTTGTAGGCACCCAAGAGCAGGAAGCATTTTCTCTTTCTTGGTATCTATGATACGAGGTGTGAAGACTATCGAAACCTAGAGTTTGATAAGCTGTTGTTTCAAGATAGGGGAGAAGAAATTCTGCTATATTTCTATCACAAAATATAAGAGAGGGGCCTTGAAGATCTGCGTAAAGGTCTTTATCCATACGATAGACAAAGAAAACCACCTCATCTTTACCTATGAGAAGCGTTCCTGTGGTTACTTTATCTCCGAGAAAATACGCAAGATCCTCGCTTCTTTCTACCACAAATCCATCTATACTATAATCTGTAAGAGCTGCTTGTGCTCTAGCCACACGATCTTGGAACATAATTTACTCCTTAATAAAATCCTCGTCTAAAATTAATCGACGTATTTGTGTACCGTCAAATGCTTTTTCAGGTTTACCTAATTGCCAGAGCAAAGACAGCCAAGAAATATCGAATGTCCGCAATGTTTTACAAAACATGGCCCCTGTTAGAGTTTCCTTAATTAAAAGAGCCATGGATCTTTTATCAACTTTGGCGTGACCTTCTTGCGCTAAAGAAAGTATCCAGGATTTTAACTCTTCTTCACCCACAAATGTGGGAGCACTTTCAATCGCGAATACACAGGGACCCATTTGAGAGATTTCTATTCCTAACTGTTTAAATTCCTCAATATGAGTGGACAGGAAAGCACGCTCTTGAGGGGTGATTTCTAAACATAGAGGAACTAAAAAAGACTGACTTTTATAATTATGTTGTTGGCTATCCACCAAAGACAAGTAAAATAAATGTTTTCTAGCAGCTTCTGTAAAAATAGCATGAACGCCTTCCGAGTCCTCTGCAAGAACTATTTTCCCTAAAGAAGTTAAAAAACGCACTTCTTGAGAAACTCCCCAGGTAATTTCCGTTTGTTTATCCGTAGGCATAGGATCTTGTTCTCTATCCAAGAAAGGAAGAGAATCGAAGGAAGATGATGTTAATTCTACTACCGGCAAAGAAACAGGGTTGAGAGGTTCTTCTGAAGTAGTCTCAAAACATGGCTCCTCAAAGAAACGTAGCGCAGGCAAAGCAAATGTTGTTTTATCAAAAACAGGTACTGCTTGAGGACGTGCTAATACCTCTCCTACTGCCTCTGAAAGAAATTCTCCAACAAACTCCTCTCTAAGAATCCTTACTTCTGTTTTTTGAGGATGGACATTAAAATCGCACCATTCTGGGGGCAGATAAAGTTTCAAAACAAAAACAGGATATCTTTGTGGAGGTAAAAGCATTGAGTAGGCCTCACTTATCTTTTTTGATATAAACATGGAGTCTACGGGACGATCATTGATAAATACCCTTTGGCCTAATCGTGTAGGCCTATGAAAGCCTGGTGAACCTAGAAAACCTACAACACGCGTAAGATTACCTCCCTTATCCACGCGTAAAGCTTCCTGCATGAAACCATCTCCCATCACAAAAGCAACCCTCTCAGAGAAATCCTGATGTTTCAGAATATGAAATTCCTGCTGTCTTTCACTTATCCATGACCAGCCCACATTCTCCACAGATAAGATCCTATTCTCCAAAAGCTTTCTCATAGCTATACGATCGGTTTGAGGACTTTTCTGAAACCCCCGACGCACAGGAACATTGTAAAATAACGAGTCTATAGAAATCGTAGTCCCTAGCTGACGAGGCTTAGCTTCAGATAGAATAACCTCCCCTCCGTGAATGATTGTCCTAGAACCCTCTCCTACTATGGGGCAAGAAAGGATCTCCATTTTAGAGATAGAAGCGATTGCAGGAAGAGCTTCTCCACGAAAGCCAAAACTTGACAAAGAAAAAACATCAGAAAACTCGCCTATCTTTGAGGTAGCGTGACGCTTAAGAGCAAGAGTAACATCTTCGGAGCTCATCCCACAGCCATTGTCTTTTACAACAATTAAGCCCTGTCCTCCTCCTAGAGTTTCCACTTCTATTTCATTAGCCCCAGCATCTAAGGCATTCTCCACCAACTCTTTAACAACAGATATGGAGTTTTCGATTACCTCTCCTGCAGCTATCTGATTGATAGTGATCGTATCGAGTAGTTGAATAGGATTTCTTGAACTCATAGCAAATTCTAATCAAGGATCTTGCGAAAGCAAAAAGTAAAATACCCAAAAACTAATGTCAAGAAACCTAATTTTTATAATCTCCAAGCCTTGGAATAAGAACTACTTACAGAATAATTATTTATAAAGATCACAAATTACATTAAATTAATAACTTGTCTTTTCGAATTAATTAATTTTAAAATTGATTTATGAATTAAATAATTTTAATTTTAGGAATTATATTAATGAGCAAGCCTACTTCCAATAATTCTAAAAAGCCATCAGCCTCGTTTAACAAAAAAACACGTAGCCGACTCGCTGAGCTTGCTGCACAAAAAAAAGCTAAGGCTAATGATTTAGAACAGAAATATCCAGTCCCTACAGAAGAAGAAACAAAGAAAGCTTTGATGGACATCTTACAGGGTCTTGGTGACGGATTAACTCTTCAACAAATCTTAGGTTTATCCGACGTTTTATTAGAAGAGATCTACACAATCGCCTATAGCTTCTATTCCCAAGGGAAATACAATGAAGCAATTGGTCTTTTCCAAATCCTTACAGCTTCAAAACCCCAGTGCTACAAGTATATTTTAGGATTAAGCTCATGCTATCATCAGCTCAAAATGTACAATGAAGCGGCCTTCGGCTTCTTCCTTGCTTTTGATGCAGAGCCTCAAAACCCAATTCCTCCTTATTACATAGCTGATAGCTTGATGAAGATAGATCAAGCCGAGGAATCTCGAGATTTCTTAGATATTACCATTGATATTTGCGCTAACAAACCTGAGTACAGAATTTTGAAAGAACGCTGCAACATTATGAAAGACTCTCTCAAAGATATGATCAAAGAAACAGCTCCAAAAAAGAAAAAAACTACCGCTGCTAAATCAAAAACATCGGCCAAAAAAAGATCCGGTGGGAAACGTTAATTTAGGGTTAGGAGAACTCCAAAATGAATAAAAAAGTTAGAAAAACGAAAAAAAGCACTACTAAAAAGACATCTGCAAAACATGCAGATACCACGCCTGTGTTATTCACTAATGAAACAGACAAGCAAGAAGTAGCAATCTCAAATCTAGAGAATTTAGTTTCTTCTATTTATGAAGATTTACCTCTGGCTCAGACATTTTCTGGGATTCAAGACGAAAAACAATTAACGCAAATGATGGCCGCGTTAAACGGAACTTTAGATTCCCTACCCATTGAGAGTCTAACAGAAGGTTTATTTAACAATCCTAAAGAAGATGCAAAGTTTGCTAAAGATTTAGCTTCAGTTCTCCACGGATTGAAGAATTTATCTTCAACAGTCAATAAGCATATCTCTGACAAACAATAGTCTTAGAAAACATTAGATAATATAGGGTAATTTAGCAGATGTCTCTCTCTACCTCAGGTCCAGACAATACTAACCAGAAAAATATCTTGGCTCAGGTACTAGCTTCTACACCACAAGCTGTACCAACCCCTGATAAACTTGCTGGTAATGAAACTAAGCAAATTCAGCAAACCCGACAGGGAAAAAATGCTGAAATGCAAAGTGATGCAGGTATTGCTGGAACACAAGGCAAAGAAAAAACTAGTGCTGTTTCTGAAGCTCAAAATTCAGAGAATATCATGGCTGGGCAAGGAATTGCCGCGGGTCAAGAGACTGAATCTGCAGAAGCTGCTGCCGGAGCTAACCAAACTGCCGGCGCTGCTGCTTTCCAAGCTGTAAACTTACAATCTACAATTGAAGAAGCTAACAAAACATTGGAGACTACACTCTCCTCTCTATCTTCTGTAGATTCTTCACAGTTACAAGAAATCCAAGAACTAGTTGCTGCTGTTGTCAATGGGACATCGAATTCCGCTATTCAAGGATTAGAAACTCCAGCTCTTCCTAAACCTTCCATAACTAAGCCTAGACAGGAAGTTATGGAAATTAGCATGGCCTTAGCAAAAGCTATTGCTGCTCTTGGAGAAGCTACAGCTTCGGCTCTTTCTGACTATCAAAGTACACAGGCCCAAGCTTCAACTATGAACCGCCTATCCTTAGAATCTCAAGGATTGAAGATCGATTCCGAGCGTGAAGAATTCCAAAAAATGAAAGAGATTCAATCAAAGGCAGATAGTAACAGTACGCTAAATACCGTAAACACTGTGATGATTGCTGTTTCTGTAACCATCACTGTTATTTCTGTTGTTGCCGCACTATTTACTTGCGGTCTAGGTCTTATAGGAACTGCTGCTGCTGGAGCTACTGCCGCTGCTGCTGCCGCAACTGCAGGGGCTACTGCAGGAGCTACCGCTGCAACATCCGTAGCAACAACTGTAGCTACACAAGTTACCATGCAAGCTGTGATGCAAGCTGTCAAAACAGCTATTGTTGAATCCATTAAGCAAGCTATCACACAAGCTATTAAAGAAGCTGTAAAACAGGGTATTAAACAAGTCATCAAACAAGCTATTAAAGCTGCTGTGAAAACATTGATGAAAAACATGTCTAAGATCTTCCAAACAGGGCAAAAAGCCCTTGCTAAATCCTTCCCAAGGCTTTCTAAAGTGCTGAATACTTTAGGAAACAAATGGGTCGCTGCCGGAATGGGGCTGGTTGTTGCCGTTCCTGCCTTAGTTAAGGGTATTGGAGATCTTAAGTTATCTGAAATGCAAACCGAACTTGCCGACATTCAGAAAAAAACGGGAATGCTCACCGCTCAATCTGAGATGATGAAGATGTTTACGATGTTTTGGCAACAGGCAAGTAAAATCGCCGCGAAACAAACTGACAGTGCAAATGAAATGCAGCAACAAGCAACTAAATTAGGTGCTCAGATTGCTAAAGCCTTCCAAGCTATCAGCTCGGGCTTAGCGTCAGCAGTATAAAATTATTTATTAAGGGGACATTTTTGCTATGACATCAGGAGTTAGTGGAAATAATAATACTGATCCTTCATTAGCTGCTCAGCTTGCACAAAATGCCAGTCAGGCAGCTTCTAAAGCTCAAGGACAACAAAAACCAGCTAATGCTCAAGGAACTCAAGAAGAGGCTGCGGCTGCAGGTTTTGAGGATCTAATCCAAGAGACGCAAGCTCAAGGAACCTCTAAAAAAGAATCTACCTCACAAACATCAAAAAGCTCTAAAACTGATAAATCTGGTAAAACTTCTACCTCTACATCAGTAGCTAGCGCATCGAGCACTGTTACAGCTCAAGCTGTAAAAGGACCCAAAGGTCTACAGCAAAATAACTACGAGCTCCCCCAACTTCCTGTCCCTGACAATACAGAAGTGAATGGCGTAGTAATCAAAAAAGGTATGGGAACTCTTGCCTTATTGGGACTAATTATGACTTTACTTGCACAATCTAGTGCAAAATCTTGGTCTTCACAGTTTCAACAACAAAACCAGGCAATTCAAAACCAAGTGGCTTTGGCTCCAGAAATAGGGAATGCTATTAGAACTCAAGCAAATCACCAAGCTGCTGCTACAGAAACTCAAGCTAAACAAAGTATGATCTCCGGTATCGTTAACATCGTTGGTTTCGCAGTTTCCGTCGGTGGAGGTCTTCTCTCTGCAGCAAAAAGCTTAGGGGGATTAAAATCCGCTGCATTTGCAAAAGAAACAGCAGGTGCAGCGGGATCCGCAGCGAGTTCTGCTGCCTCTCAAGCTTCGAAAGTTGCCACAGATGCAGCCACGGCAGCCACTAAAACAGCAACAACGGCCGCTTCTGGTGTTGCAGGTTCTGCTGCTTCTGGAGCGGCGAAAGCAGCAGCAGGATTGGCGAATGATATGGCCGCGGGGGCTGCGAAAGCAGCTGCAGGCGCTGCAAAAGGCTCAGGTGGATTATTCGGTAAAGTGTTAAACACTCCTGGCTGGAAAGATAAAGTTTCCCGAGGGATGAACGTAGTAAAAACTCAGGGGGGACGTGCTGCTGCTTTTGCTGGTAGAGCCCTTTCTACATCCATGCAGATGTCTCAAATGGTTCACGCTCTCACAGCAGGTATCGACGGGATCGTTGGAGGTGTTATGGGTGCTGAAATTGCTCATCACCAAAAACAAGCAGGTATGGCTGAAGCTCACGCTGAAGAATTGAAACAACTTTCTTCTATTCAAAGTCAGTACGCAGGACAAGCGCAACAGCTTCAAGAGCAATCGCAACAAAGTTTCAACTCTGCCCTGCAAACTCTACAAAACATTGCTGATTCTCAAACACAAACAACATCAGCAATATTTAGTTAAGATATTTTTTTATATTCTTAAGATAATAAAAAGGCTCAACCATTGTTGTTGAGCCTTTTTTTATGTAAAGCTGCTGTACATTAGGAAACAATGTAGCCCTGGCGAAATTCTTCATGATAGATTAGGCGACAACCTACAACCATAAAAACAACAGCTAGCAGTAAAGATCCTGATAGACTCTCCCCTAACAACAACCAGCCGTAAAATGCCGAAAATAAAGGCATAACGAGATTACAGAAAGAAAGGAATGTCGAAGAATATTTTCTCAACAACTTCGCATATAAATTATAGCTAATAAGGTTGGAGAACAATACAAGGCAGAAAATTGCTTGAATAAATACGATTCCGTTACTCACAGGAATAGGATTCCATGTCTCAACAATTATAGAATGTCCTAAAGATAAAACTCCGGATATAAGCATCGCATAGGCGTTTATCGCCATTACCGATAAAGAGGAATTCTTTTCTATTTTTCTTAATAATGTCCAACCAAACGCAGAAAAACAAGTCGCTAGTAACAATAGAAGTTCAGGAATCCCTAATTGCCAACTCCATGTATTTGCAGACCTATCTCCCCCAAAAAATAGATAAGATAGGTAGCCGAATAACCCGAGGCTTAATCCACCGATTTTCTTCATCGTTACAGTTTCTCGTAACTGGATGTAAGAAAACAAAGCCGAAATAAACGGAGAAAGCCCGTAGATAAAACAAGCCTTTGAAGAAGATAAGTTTTGTAAACCTAAAAACTCGCAGACATTCGTTAGATAGAATCCAACTACAGCCAAAATTAAAACAGGAATATAAACCTGTTTTGGTAATTTCAAAGATCCCTTTTTCCAAAAAACTATCCCTGCTAAAACCAAACCAGCAATAAGCATCCGGCTTCCTGTTACAAATAAAGGAGCTGAGGCCTCCATGGCTAATTTGCTAAAAGCAAAAGATGAGGACCAGATAAAAGCGGTAAAAAATACTAAAAAAATAGACATGAAGAAATCATTTCTGGAATAGAAAATAGCTTATTGTAAAAGAATAAAACTTTGGCTCCAACTCAAATATATTGTTATCTATAAACTCATCAAAAAAAACCTTTATCCTCTCACCTAAATATTAAGTTTTTTTTTAAGAAAACTCCCTTGCTTTGATCCGGAAAAACGTTACAATAACAGACTTAGAAAAACTCTTAATGGAGAGAAGATGATCCGCGTAATTTGCAACAATGAAACTTTTGAGCTGCCTGAAGGCGCTACTGCTGCTGATTTCGCGAGCAAAATAAAAAATTCTCATTACTTTGCTGGCGTTGTCATAAATGATCAAATTAAAGATCTATCCACAACCCTAAAAGAGGGAGATGCCTTAAGATTTGTCACCTGCGAAGATCCTGAAGGACGAGAGATTTTTCTACATACTTCTGCCCACATCTTAGCTCAGGCTGTATTACGTCTCTGGCCCAAAGCCGTTCCAACAATTGGTCCTGTTATAGATCAGGGATTCTATTATGATTTTGCCAATCTTTCCGTAAGCGAAGACGATTTCCTCATGATCGAAAATATGATGGAGCAAATAGCCCAAGCAAAGTTTGAAATATCTAAAAAAACATTTCATGATAAGCAAGAGGCCTTAAAAGAATTCGCTTCCAACCCATTTAAAGTAGAGTTAATCCAAGAACTCCCTGAAGGAGAAAGTATCACAGCCTATTCCCAAGGAGAATTTACAGATCTTTGTCGAGGGCCTCATCTCCCCTCTACTTCTCCTGTAAAAGCTTTTAAACTCCTACGCACATCAGCAGCTTATTGGAGAGGCGATCCTAGCCGGGAATCCTTAGTAAGAATTTATGGAGTATCTTTCCCCACAACAAAAGAATTAAAGGAACATCTTCATCAATTAGAAGAAGCGAAAAAACGCGATCATCGCGTTTTAGGAGCAAAACTCGATCTCTTCTCACAACAAGAATGCTCAGCAGGCATGCCTTTTTTCCATCCTAGGGGAATGATTATTTGGGACGCTTTAATAGGTTATTGGAAACGTCTCCATCAACTTGCGGGCTACAAGCAAATCCTAACCCCTCAGCTTATGAATCGTAGTCTTTGGGAAGTTTCTGGACATTGGAGCAACTACAAAGAGAACATGTATACTCTAAAAATAGATGAAGAAGACTATGCAATTAAACCGATGAACTGCCCCGGATGCATGCTATATTATAAAACACGCTTACACAGCTATAAGGAATTTCCTTTACGTGTTGCGGAGATTGGGCACGTTCACCGTTATGAAATTTCTGGAGCTCTCTCGGGACTGATGCGTGTACGCGCATTCCATCAAGATGATGCTCACGTATTTCTAACTCCAGAGCAAGTAGAAGAAGAAACTCTGAATATTTTAAATCTAGTTTCTGAATTATACTCAACATTCGGTCTTGAATATCACCTAGAACTATCCACACGTCCAGAAAAAGCAACTATTGGCAGCGATGAGCTATGGGAATTAGCAACAACAGCTTTAGAACGTGCTCTTGTAAATTCTAACACACCTTTCATCATCAATCCTGGAGACGGAGCCTTTTACGGACCGAAAATTGATATTCATGTAAAAGACGCTATTCAACGTACATGGCAATGTGGAACGATACAATTAGATATGTTCTTGCCCGAACGTTTTGAATTAGAGTATACAAATGCACAGGGAGAGAAAAGTACTCCTATTATGCTACACCGCGCTTTGTTTGGTTCTATTGAGAGATTTTTAGGAATTCTCATTGAACATTTTAAAGGAAAATTTCCTCTATGGCTAAGCCCTGAACATATTCGGTTAATCACTGTAGCAGATCGCCATCAACCCCGAGCTAAAGAGCTTGCTACCGTATGGCAAAAATTAGGTCTTATAGTTACCGTGGATGATTCTAATGAATCCGTGAGCAAGAAAATCCGGAATGCACAAAATATGCAAGTCAACTATATGGTCACTTTAGGAGATCGGGAAATAGAAGAAAATACTCTAGCTGTACGCACCCGAGACAACCGTGTTTTAAATGCTATGACAGTAGAGACATTCATAAACACTATACTTGAAGAAAAGAACTCTTTGAGTTTAACTCCACTATTGTAGAAAACCCAGATCCAAGGACGAGCATCTCGCATGAAAACCATCGCTGTCAATAGCTTTAAAGGTGGAACAGCAAAGACATCAACCACTCTGCATTTAGGAGCTGCTTTAGCACAATATCATAACGCCCGCGTGCTTCTTATTGATTTTGATGCTCAAGCAAATCTTACTTCAGGACTAGGTCTGGATCCCGATTGTTATGATAGCTTAGCTGTCGTACTCCAGGGGGAAAAAAATATTCGTGAGGTGATCCGTCCTATTGAGGATACGGGATTAGATCTAATTCCCGCGGACACCTGGCTAGAACGTATCGAGGTTTCTGGAAATTTAGCTGCAGATCGTTATTCTCATGAACGACTCAAACATATTTTAGCCTCTGTTGAAAATGAGTATGACTACGTTATTATTGACACTCCTCCGTCTTTATGTTGGCTTACAGAATCTGCTTTGATTGCAGCACAATATGCTCTAATTTGTGCTACTCCTGAGTTCTATAGTGTTAAAGGCCTAGAAAGACTATCCTCATTTATTCAGGGCATTTCCTCAAGACATCCCCTGAATATTCTCGGGGTCGCCCTCTCTTTCTGGAACTATCGTGGAAGAAATAACGCAGCGTTTGCTGATTTAATTCATAAAACATTCCCCGGAAGGCTATTAAACACTAAAATCCGTAGAGACATTACGATTTCTGAAGCAGCAATCCATGGGAAGCCTGTATTTGCCACAGCACCTTCAGCACGAGCTTCTGAGGATTACCTAAACCTGACTAAAGAATTGTTAATTTTACTGAGGGATATGTAATCCTATGGGAAATTTAAAAACTTTGTTAGAGAGCCGCTTCAGGAAAAACACTCAAGATAAAATGGAAACGCTAACACGCAAGCGTATGGAAGGAGAGCTCTCACCTTTCTTAAGCAGATTTTCCGATGTAAAATTATCCCAAAAAGAAGAAGAAAAGTTCCGTCAACTTTTAGAAAACTATACATTTGAAGATCAGATTTCCGAAGAAGATTTTAAAAGTCTCTGTAATCTCTCTGCTCAAATAAAACAAATCCATCATCAGGCAGTGCTCTTGCATGGGGAACGCATAAAAAAAGTCCGCGATTTATTAAAAACTTATCGTGAAGGAGCCTTCTCTGCTTGGTTACTTATTACCTATGGGAATCGACAAACTCCCTATAATTTTCTTGTATATTACGAACTATTTTCTACTCTTCCTGAGCCTTTGAAAATAGAAGCTGAAAAAATGCCCAGACAAGCAATTTATACATTAGCTTCTCGACAAGGGCCTCAAGAAAAAAAAGAAGCCATTATCCGTAACTATCGTGGGGAGAGCAAAGGAGAACTCTTAGATATTATTAGAAAAGAATTTCCTTTAATTTCTACAGATCGTCGTCAAACTTGTTTGGCGAAACAAGCATTAGCTATACTTTCCAAAGGCTCGCAATTATTAAAAAAATGCTCAGAATTATCTCCTGAGGATCAGGCTGCCCTTGAAAAATTGATAAAAAAGCTTCAAAAAGTTAAAAGTAATTTCTTTCCCAATACAAAGGTCTAAATATGGCAGCTAAATCAAAAACACTAGAACTAGAAGATAATGTTTTTCTTATTCTTGAAGGAAATTTAAAAAGAATTTTCGCCACTGCTATTGGCTACACTACATTCCGAGAATTTCAAAATGTTGTTTTTAACTGCTCTAACGGCCAACAGGAAACAGCGAATTTCTTTTTTGAAATGCTTATCAACGGAAAACTGATTCACGAGCTTCCTGTAGAACAAAAACAAGCGGCTCAAAGCCTAATTGCTGAATTTATGATGCTTATTCGTGTAGCTAAAGATATTCACGAACGTGGGGAATTCATTAACTTCATTACATCAGATATGCTATCTCAGCAAGAACGCTGTGTATTTTTGAATCGTTTATCTAGAGTAGATGGACAAGAGTTCTTATTAATGACCGATGTTCAAAACACCTGCCATTTGATTCGTCATCTATTAGCAAGACTTTTGGAAGCACAAAAGAACCCTGTGGGGGAAAAAAACCTCCAAGAAATTCAAGAAGATATAGTATCATTGAAAAATCATTTCGAAGAACTAGAGAAATCTTTTCAATAAATAAAGATTTATGAATAAGAAAAAGCGCGTACTTACCGGTGACCGACCAACAGGAAAGTTGCATTTAGGTCATTGGGTGGGTTCCATAAAAAATCGCTTATATTTACAGAATAACCCTGCCTACGATTGCTTTTTCATCGTTGCGGATCTCCACACTCTTACAACTCGAATACGTAAAGAACAGGTCTTAGATGTTGATAATCACATTTATGAAGTTCTTGCAGATTGGTTGAGTGTGGGGATAGATCCAAATAAGTCTACTATTTATCTACAATCAGCAATTCCTGAGATTTACGAACTCCATTTGCTATTTTCTATGCTAATTTCCATTAACCGAATCATGGGAATTCCTAGTCTTAAAGAAATGGCAAAAAATGCCTCCATTGAAGAAGGTGGCTTG
Organism: Chlamydia sp. 16-02; assembly: GCF_042235055.1. Classification (NCBI taxonomy): domain Bacteria; kingdom Pseudomonadati; phylum Chlamydiota; class Chlamydiia; order Chlamydiales; family Chlamydiaceae; genus Chlamydia; species Chlamydia sp. 16-02. Next base: position 735,292 of record NZ_CP114172.1, on the reverse strand, counting down.
TCTTTCGGACTAGTAGGTTATCCTGTATTACAGAGCGCTGATATTCTTCTTGCAAAAGCTCAGCTTGTTCCCGTAGGTAAAGATAACGAAGCTCACGTAGAGCTCACACGTGATATTGCACGCAATTTCAACCGGTTATACGGAGAAATTTTCCCTGAACCTGAAACTCTACAAGGAGAGCTTACCTCTCTAGTAGGTATTGACGGACAAGGAAAAATGAGTAAATCAGCAAACAATGCTATATATCTTTCTGATGATGACGCCACTATCAAAGATAAGATTAGAAGAATGTATACCGACCCAAATCGGATTCATGCCACGACTCCAGGTCGCGTCGAAGGGAACCCCCTATTCATCTATCATGATATTTTCAATCCTAATAAAGAAGAAGTTGAAGAGTTTAAAACACGTTACCGTCAAGGATGTATAAAGGATGTCGAAGTAAAAGCACGTCTTGCTGAAGAGCTGATTTTCTTCTTACAACCTTTTAAAGAAAAACGTGCTGAGCTATTAGCAAAACCTCTAATTCTTCAAGAAGCATTGCAGCAAGGCACGGAAAAAATGCGTGCTATAGCAAAAGAAACTATGGAAGAAGTTCATAGTACCCTAGGGTTAAGCCATAAATGGCGTTCTCGTCTATCGCTATAACTTATTCATGCCTATGACTTTTGAATTACGAGCTGCTTTTTCCCCTTGTGGCGATCAGCCGGAAGCTATTGCTAAACTTACTGAAGGCATACGTAATAATACACAATCGCAAGTACTCTTAGGGACCACAGGGTCAGGAAAAACTTTCACCATTGCTAATGTTGTTGCGAATGTTAACCGCCCCACACTCGTATTGGCGCATAACAAAACATTAGCAGCACAGTTATACCAAGAATTCAAAGAGTTCTTCCCCAATAATGCTGTTGAGTATTTCATCTCTTACTATGACTACTATCAACCTGAAGCATATATCGCTCGTAATGATACTTACATAGAAAAAAGCCTCTTAATCAATAGTGAAATCGATAAACTACGTTTATCTGCAACACGATCTATTTTAGAGCGCAGAGATACTTTAATTGTTTCTTCTGTATCTTGTATTTATGGTATTGGTTCTCCTGAAAACTATGCTTCTATGGCTTTAGAATTAGAAGTAGGAAAGGAGTATCCTCGTATAGCACTTGCTGCTCGGCTTGTAAAAATGAACTACCAAGCTTCTCCAGTAGCACAACGTTCAACATTTCGTGAACGCGGTAGCGTCATAGATATTTTCCCTGCCTATGAAAGTGATCAAGCTATCCGTCTAGAGTTTTTCAATGATACGCTATCTTCCATAGAATACAGCGATCCTTTAACTATGATTCCTATGGCATCCGTAACCTCAGCCATTATTTATCCAGGATCACACTACGTCACTCCCGAAGCTGTGCGAGAACAAGCTATACGTTCTATACGTGAAGAATTAGAAGAACGTATGTTGTTCTTCCAGGATCGCCCTATAGAACAAGATAGATTATTCCATAGAACTACTCACGATATCGAAATGATAAAAGAGACAGGCTTCTGTAAAGGAATAGAAAACTATTCTCGTCATTTCACAAAAATGCCTCCGGGAGCACCTCCCGCTTGTCTATTAGATTATTTTCCTAAAGATTTCCTATTAGTAATAGATGAATCGCATCAAACTCTACCTCAAATACGAGCTATGTACCGTGGAGATCTATCTAGAAAGCAATCCTTAGTAGAATACGGTTTTCGTCTTCCCTCTGCTTATGATAACCGCCCTTTAACTTATGAAGAAGCTCAGAAGTATTTCCATAATGTAATTTATGTATCTGCAACTCCAGGAGAGACAGAATTAAACGAAAGTCGTGGATATATTGTAGAACAAATTATCCGTCCTACAGGAATTCCTGACCTCATTCCAGAAATTCGTCCCGCAACAGGGCAGGTAGATGATCTACTTGAAGAGATCCGAAAACGCTTATCTAAATCTCAGGAAAAGATTTTAGTAATTTCTATTACTAAAAAACTTGCCGAGGATATCGCCGCATTCCTTTCAGAATTAGATATCGCCGCAGCATATCTACATTCTGGAATAGAAACTGCAGAACGTACTCGCATTCTTGCAGATTTGCGTTTGGGAAATATTGATGTACTTATAGGCGTAAACTTACTTCGAGAAGGATTAGATCTTCCTGAGGTCTCCTTAGTCGCTATTCTTGATGCGGATAAAGAGGGCTTTTTACGTAGTACATCTTCTTTAATACAGTTTTGTGGAAGAGCAGCAAGAAATGTAGCAGGTAAAGTGATCTTTTATGCCGATCAAAAGACACGCTCTATAGAACAAACTTTAAAAGAAACAGAACGTCGTCGACAGATACAACTGGATTATAATAAAGCAAATAATATTACGCCTAAGCCAATTATTAAAGCGATCTTTGCTAATCCTATTCCTCAAGGAGGGAAAAAAGAAACTGAAGAAACTCCTAAGGTTCCACTTTCTACAAAAGAATTAGAAAAACTTATAAAAAAATATGAAAATCTTATGCAGCAAGCTGCTCATGAATTTCGATTTGATGAGGCTGCAAAATATCGAGATAAAATGAAAGCCGCTAAGGAACAGCTTCTTTATCTCTCATAAAATATTGTAAAAATCTCAAATGAAATCTGCTTGCTTTTTGTAAAATCAGAACCTAATATTGCCATTAAGCTCTCCCCACACGTAATCTCATCTGATAATATAATCAGCACATTCAGATTATGTTAAATAGGTCTTTGGGAGCTAGTATCCAACCCCTTGACAAAAGAGATTAAAGACTCATGTTAGAAGTTGTCATTTCCGATATCCAAGCTAGAGAAATTTTAGACTCCAGAGGATATCCAACATTATATGTTAAAGTAACTACAGACGCAGGCACTTTTGGAGAAGCTTGTGTGCCTTCGGGAGCTTCTACAGGAATAAAAGAAGCTTTAGAACTTCGTGATCAAGATAGTTCTCGATTCCAAGGGAAAGGTGTTTTACAAGCTGTAAAAAATGTAAAAGAAGTACTCCTTCCGGTCTTACAAGGAGTTAGTATATTCGATCAAATCCTCATTGACTCTATCATGGTAGAGGCTGACGGTACGCCAAATAAAGAGAAACTAGGAGCTAATGCAATTTTAGGAGTTTCCCTAGCAGCAGCAAAAGCTGCAGCAGCTACCTTAGGACGTTCTTTTTACCGTTATATAGGGGGGTGTTTCGCTCATGTGCTTCCTTGTCCTATGATGAATCTTATTAACGGCGGTATGCACGCGAATAACGGATTGCAATTTCAAGAGTTTATGATTCGCCCTATTGGAGCAACGTCTCTAAAAGAAGCTGTGCGCATGGGTGCTGATGTTTTTCATACTTTGAAAAATATCCTCAATGACAAGAATTTAGCTACAGGAGTTGGTGATGAAGGGGGCTTTGCTCCACAACTAAAATCTAACTCTGAAGCTCTGGATCTTCTCGTACTTGCTATCGAAAAAGCTGGTTTCCAACCTGGTGAGGATATCTCCTTAGCTCTCGACTGCGCAGCATCTTCTTTCTATGATACGAAAACAGAAACCTATGATGGAAAGAGTTATCAAGAACAAGTTAGCATACTTGCTGATCTTTGCGACCACTATCCTATCGATTCTATAGAAGATGGTCTCGCCGAAGAAGATTTCGATGGTTGGGAATTACTAACAGCAGAACTTGGTGAAAGCATTCAAATCGTGGGGGATGATCTCTTCGTTACCAATCCCGAATTGATAGCGGATGGGATTAGTAGAGGTCTTGCTAATACTGTATTAATTAAACCAAATCAAATTGGCACATTAACAGAAACTTCTGAAGCTATACAACTTGCTCATAATCAAGGGTATACGACTATCCTCTCCCACAGATCCGGAGAAACTGAAGATACAACAATTGCAGATCTTGCTGTAGCTTTCAACACAGGACAAATTAAAACAGGATCACTATCACGCTCTGAGCGCATTGCCAAGTATAACAGGCTTATGGCCATAGAAGAAGAACTCGGTCCTGAAGGATTATTTAAAGATTCTAATCCATTTTCTGGAGAATAGAATAGCACGTGTATCGCTTTCTGGGAACAACTAGAAAGCGATTATCTTTTTGTAACATCTCTTTGTTAAACATCTTATTTTTTTTCTCAGACAAGCTACAAGATATAAAACTCTCCTGGTACGTTAAATAGTAGATGTCTGCTTAAGCAAAATTTTCTATATACTTAAAAAAATGAAAAAAGAAGATTTATGAAGACCAGCACGATCTTGCAGAGACCTTCTTATAACTACTAATTTAATGTAGATGATCCCTTTTACAAAAACGATAGGCTATCGTTTGTGGCTAGCATGTGTAGCTGCAATATTAATTCCTCTAGGGATTAATATTGTCCTACTCAACCTCAGACAATACCAGACTACAGTTTCATCAGTTATGGTAGCTTTTAAAGAAAATGCTGCTTTTAAAGTGGATACTCTCATGCAAATAGTCCCGCTAAATGCTGATGTTTTAGCTCTATTCTCAGAAGTTTTAGATCTTGATGAGGGGATTCCCTCTATTCCTAATGTTGAGCTTAGTAATGAAATGCAAAGAATATTTAGCTCAACATATGACGAAATCTCTTTAATTAAGCTCCAGTCTAATGGAGAGAAAATTGTTGTAGCCTCTAGTCTTCCGAACCATCTTGGAGAAAATTATCAAAATAAAATAGACATTCCCAACGATTTGCCTTTCTCAGCAACATTTAAACAATCTTCAGATAGTCATGAAGTTTTTTCAATAATGCAGGTAAATATCTTCGATAATGATACTCATGAACTTCTAGGTATTCTTTATACAACACATAATATTGAAAAATTTCTTGAAGATATTCTTGTAAATACTCAGGCCTACTTCAATATAAAAACAGCTATTTTATCTAAAGATGGTATCATCTTAAAAGCTTCTGATCCGGGCTTAGATCTTCGATCTATTTATCATAATGTTACTCAAAAGCAATTTTGCGATACTTTCTTAGATGAAAGTACATGCCCAAAAGGCATTTCTCTAAAGCCCCTCTCGCTAACTCCCTTACCTATAGAACCAAATTTTTTCTCTTTTAAAAATGGGAATCGGGAAATATGGAGTTATCTCGCTAACGTCCCTAATATGGATTTGCAGGTTCTTTCTTATGGGACAAAAGCTGAGCTTTTTTCGTCCTTCTGGAAACGTACGTTAATTTATTTTGCTTACTTTTTATGCGTTGTTTTAGGAAGTATGATCGCTTATCTCGCTGCTAAAAGATTATCCTTGCCTATTCGCAAACTCGCCACTGTCATCATACAAACGAGAGAAAATATTCGAGATCCTTATGTCGATGATTCCCTAGGATTCGAAGTGAACAGGTTGGGTCATATTTTTAACGCCATGGTACAAAGTCTAGACCAACAACAAACCTTAGCAGAGAAAAATTATGAAATAAAAGAAAGTGCTCAAAATGCTCTCCGCCTTGGAGAGCAAGCTCAGCAAAGACTCCTACCAAATACTCTTCCTAACTATCCTTATACGGAATTAGCGAAAGCGTATATCCCTGCTATTACTGTAGGGGGTGATTTCTTCGATGCCTTTATCGTAGGTGAAGGTAATCAAGCTACATTATTTTTAATCGTTGCTGATGCTTCTGGGAAAGGTGTCCACGCTTGTGGATACTCTCTATTCCTGAAGAATATGCTGCGGACATTCCTATCACAAATCCCTTCGATAAAAGAAGCTGTAGAACAAACATCCTCTTTATTTTATAAAAACACCGCTGATTCAGGAATGTTTGTCACCCTATGTGTCTACAGTTATAACTATAAAACAGGAGTTATAGAGTTTTATTCCTGTGGTCATAATCCTGCATGTTATCTATCTCCTAATGGAGATGTTTCCCTACTTTCTCACCAAGGCATGGCCTTAGGATTTCTTCCTAACATTCCTGATGTTCCTACAGAAAGTTTCCAACCAGCTCCAGGATCTTTGATTGTCTTATATTCAGATGGAATTACAGAAGCTCATAATAAAGATTTTGAAATGTTTGGTGAAGAACGGTTAAAAAGCGCTGTACAAACCTTAGTAGGGAAAAGCGCAGAAGATGCTATGCATTCTTTAATGCTATCTGTGAAAACTTTCGTAGGAAATTGCCATCAACATGATGACATTACCTTGCTGATTCTTAAAATATCGGACTCATGAAACAAACTTTTACCAAACGTATCTTGCTCTTCCTTTTTTTGGTAATTCCGATTCCTCTAATTTTGAATCTGGTAGTTCTATCATTATTTTCTTTTTCAGCAGCAAAAAATAACCTTATGGAGAATCTCCATACTCATGCGACAAACTTCAGCTTAGAATTTGAAAAGAAACTCACAATCCACAAAATCTTCCTCAAGCGTCTAGCAAATACTTTAGCACTTAAAGCTTACGCATCATCATCAGAGGATTTCTACTCTCAAGCTTATGATGAGATGTTCGCCCTATCTGACATGGATTTCTCTCTTTGTTTAATTCCTCTTCTTGATGGGAACGTAAAAACAAAAAATCCTCATGATCCATTTATCCACTATTTAAAAAGTCATCCTGAAATAAAAAAGAAGTTGAGCATGTCTGCAGGAAAGGCGTGTATCATTACTATCTCTTCAGAAACTTCCTCGAATTTTCCTAAAAATTATCTTGTGATTACTGAAGATATCGAAGTATGGAACTCACCAACAAGCGCAGGATTGCTTGTTAGTTTTTATCCCATGGATTTCTTACAAAAGGATCTATTTAAATCTCTCCATTTAAAAAATGAAGATATCTGTCTCTTAAACAAATATGGTGAAGTGCTTTTCGCTTCAAATCCTCAATTCTCTTCTGAAGTATTTTCTGTAGATATTTCCAACCTTCCTAAAATCACTGCTAGGAAACAAGCTATTCCCGTTAAAATAGCCCCAAAAATACTCCAAGAACACAATCTTATAAGCGTAAAAATAAACAATAAAAAATACCTAGGCATTGTTTTAAATAAACTGCCTATTCAGGGAACCTATACCCTATCCATCATTCCACTTTCTTGGTTTATCACTAAGGCCATTCGTCTTCCTTTGAATGTAATTTTCTTCTACTCTTTGGCCTTTATCCTAATGGGTTGGATACTCACGAAAATCAACAAACGGTTAAATCAGCCGATTCAAGAACTTACAACATGTATGGAAGCCGCATGGAGAGGAAATCATAATATCCGTTATGAGCCCCAACCTTATGGATATGAAATTAATGAATTAGGGAATATCTTTAATTGCACATTACTCTTACTGCTCAATTCAAGAGAAAAAGCAGAAATTGAACGTACCTCTGGAGATAAGCTCCAGAAAGAATTGGCTATTCTTGCCTCCCTACAACAAACTCTACTTAGTCCTACTTTCCCAGAATTTCCTAATGTCTCTTTTATATCCAAACATCTTCAAGGTATTCAGCTATCAGGTCATTTTTATGGATGGAAAGCCTCTATCCCTGATCAGAATCTCATTGGCGTTGTAGGACTTGCTGGAGATATAGGACTTCCATCCTATCTTTATGCCCTATCTGCACGAAGTTTATTCCTTGCTTATGCAAATCTTTCTTCTTCTTTAGAGAAAATAAGCTCTAATACTTTCGATGCCTTTGAGAAAACCACAGAGGGTGATGAAGCAACAGTCTCCATGACTTTTATTAGCTACTGTTCAATAGATACTACTTTGTCTGTTCTATCAGTAGGAAAGACGCCTCCTATAACCTTTTTAAAAAGGCAGGAAACATTTTCCCGCCTTACCTCACCCACCAAACAAAAGATAGAACCCGGGGATATTCTTGTCTGCATTACAGGGAACTATGAATTGACTGAATATCTCATGCGTCTACCTATTGAAGAGCTTATTAAAGATCCTTTAGCACCTTTAAATTCAGAAAATTTCATAGAGACTCTTACAGAAATGCTGAATAAAGAAACGAAATCACAAATAGATGGGACCTTAAGTTTCCTGTCTTTCAGTTAAGTTGAGATTTTCAATGGTTATACTTTCACTACCAGGTTCTGAAAGTAATTTAGGCCCCTTCCCTAACCATAACAATATTGCTGAAATTACAAGAGCAATAACACCAACGATAGTAATCCCAGAGATAACAGTTACAAATGCTGGTGAAGTCACTGCTAAGCTAATCAAAACTAAAGCAGCTCCAGTAATAACAAGAGCTATGAACGTTTTATTGATTTTTGATAATTTCGACTGGTGAGTCTGCACAAAATCCATAACTTTAGGACAGTACGGTTTTAGATGTTCCTGTATACTCATACTTAATACTCATTAGTTTAAAATTAAAACGGAACATGTTATCCATTAACGTCTTTTCTTACAAAATGATAAAAACTTCCTAACAGTAGTTCTTGAAGCTTTTTATGCGCTTTTCCTTATAGTGCATCCATCCTATTCATTCTATGAGGACTAATAATCTGCTCTTCCTAAAATAACTTTTCTTGAGTTTTCCTTCAGGGAATCGCTTGCTGACAGAAACCAGGAATTCATGATAAGAAATGGGAAAAGCCCAAAGTTTTCTCTGTATTTCCTATGTCACGACTGGATTTTTTTGTTTTTGATTCACTAGTTCTTAAGCAAAAGCATAATGAATTAGAAGAGATCTTCTGCTCAGAAGATAATGATCTATTTCGTGCCTATCAAACGACCTCTCTACAATCGCCTCTCGCAGCAAAAAATCTCACTATAGCAAGAAATACAGCACGTTATATCCTCGCAGAAAATGGAGAGATCGATGTAGCTAAAGTTGTAAAAGCTATAGAACATCTAACAAAATGCCTCTACCCTCTAGGCCCTCATAGACATAATGAAGCTAAGCCTAGAGAACATCTGCTAAAAATGCTTCAAGCTATCAAAAAAGAATCTGAGATTAAAGAAAGAATCAAAAAGCTCTTTGTTCCCTCTTATAAGAGCATTCAAGATCTCATTCGCAATACTTTAGCTTTACCTCCTGAAATTGCTTTAACGCCTATTCATGCACGTCAAGCAGCACTCACAGCAATGTTTTGTTACCTACGTCAAGATGTTGGCTCTTGCTTTGCAACGGCTTTTGCTATTGTCATTCATCAAGAATATCCTATGCTATTCATAAAAGATATTGATGATCTATTGACTTCGGGAAAACTTACAAGAATCATAGGCACAAGAGAAGTCTCCGTACCTATAAATCTATCAGGATGCATTGGAGAATTATTCAAGCCCTTAAGAATATTAGATTTATATCCTGACCCCATAGCAAAACTTTCAGCATCTCCAGGTTTACAACGAGCTTTCGAAGCTGCTGGTATCGTGGATACTTTAGATAACCCTCAAGTTCGTGTTCAACAAATCTTGGCTCACGAATATCTCCTAAAGAAACTACAGCATGTCGATGATATCATAACAGCTAATGAAGTCATTCAAAGTACGTTACTGCATCATTATCAAATTACAGCGAGTTCGGTACGCTCTATCTTATTTCAAGAAGGGTTCTACAGTAAAGAGCAGGTCTTTTTCTCTATTGAAAATTCTCATAAGCTCTCGCAAACACAAAGAGTCTATAGTTACCTCACCGCTTACGAACAAGCCAAATCAGCCTTTATCGGTGATACGCAAAATCCTCTATTGAAATCCTGGGAATATACATTAGCAACTCTTGCTGATTCTAACGATTCATCAACTCTAAATCATATTCGTGTAGCTCTAGGATGGCATCATGATGATCCTGATAGCCTAGCCCATATTATCCAAACGTTTGTAGAAGAAGAAGTTGATAATGCTCGTGATCTTATACAGCAGTGCGAGCAAACTTATAATGAAGCACGCGCTCAGCTTGAATACATAGAAAGTCGCATGAGAAATCCTTTAAATGAACAAGACAATAAGATATTGCTCATGGATCATTTGCGTTTTCGCCAAGAGCTCAACAAAGCTCTCTATGACTGGGATACTGCTCAAGAAAAAGCAAAAAAACTCTTCGCGCTTCCTAATTTTCTACTCTCTTTTTATACAAAGATTATTCCACAATACTTCCGTAGCTCTTATGACGCCTTCATCCAAGAATTCTCTCATCTTTACGCAGATTCTCCCGCAGGATTTCGTATTCTTTTTACTCATGGAAGAACTCATCCAAACACATGGTCTGCAATCTATTCGATTAATGAATTCATCAGTTTTTTATCAGAATTCTTTTCCTCAACAGAAATAGAGCTTTTAGGAAAACACGGAGTTTTAGGATTAGAAAAAGAAACTTCGGCTCTTATCCATCGTATTATCTCTTCTCTTCATAAGAACTCTTTCCAAGAAGCTGCCATAACACGCATCCTTGAAGGTTATAACCTTCCTATTCCACAACCTATTCTTAATAATTTAGATAAAATTTCCCATACACCTTGGGTATATGTTTCTGGAGGAACAGTAGAATCTTTATTGAAAGATTATTTCGAAAACTCTGAAGAACTTACACACATCGAAAAACATCCTGAAAATGCTCACGAGTTGGCTGCTTTTTTTTCAGACGCTTTAAAAGATCTGCCGTCAGCAATAAAAAGCTATTTAGAAGACGGCTCGCATTCATTAATAGCTTCTTCTCCAACACATGTATTTTCTGTAATTGCGGGGTCTCCCTTATTTCGTGAAGCTTGGAACAACGACTGGTATAGTTATACTTGGTTACGCGATGTTTGGGTAAAAAATCATCAAGATTTCCTAGCCGACACTGTATTAGATCAACAGGGAATCTATACATTTATAGAAAGGTTCTGCACGAAATATAGCCTAGAAAAAATTACTTATGATTTTCATGATTTCTGTTCTGACCACTCTTTATTACTTCCCGAACTCTATGAAAAAGCCTCGCGATTTTTACAAGAAACTCTACCAAGATCAAAAAATATCTTCCTCTTATATCAAAGACGCTTAGCTCATCAAATTGTCCAAGATATTCCCTATACTTCTGATCAACAACTCCCAGAAGTTTTAGATAATGTTTGCTCTTATTTGGGAATTTCCTCGCGAATTACTTATGAAAAGTTCAATAAACTCATAGAACGATTTATTCCCAGTTTCTCCTTATTATCGTCGGGAGAGATTCGTCATCTTTTTAAAGGATTGATGATGGAGAGCTATCAGCAGTTGTATTTTGAAGAGGACATCTTTTTAAGATTAGCGACAGCTATGCGCCATCATAATCTCGCCTACCCAGCTCCTCTACTCTTTGGAGATAGTAATTGGGCATACAGCTATTTCGGATTTATTCTTCATCCAGGAACCCAAGAAATCGATCTCTGGCAATTTAACTATGCCGGTTTGCAAGGATATCCATTGGAAAACATAGACAAATTACTTTCTGTATCAAGACCTTGGACACTCTATGCAAATCCTATAGATTATGGTATGCCGCCGCCTCCAGGATACCGTAGTCATATGCCTAAAGGATTTTTCTAATCCTCATCACTATCTTTTTTCTTTCTTTGGAAAATCGAACGAAATAAAGATTTTAAAGAATATTTGGAAATTTCTCTTCCCATTGCAGAAATACTTTCTGTTAATGGGAGTTTTTTAGGGCATACACGTACACAGTTGTGTGCTTGCCCACAACCTTCTATACCTTTCTTCCCCATAAGCGTACGTAAACGTTTTTTAGACTGCTTATCTCCAGGATACGTATTAAACAAACGTGCCTGAGCAATAGCTGCCGGCCCGATAAAATCATTATGCTCATTAATTTGAGGACAAGCTTCCGTACAACATCCACATGTCATACACATAGATAAGGCATACATTAACTCTTGCTGTTCTTGTGATACCTTCACACCACAATTTTCTCCATCGGTATCAGCAGCTACCCAACCTTGTATCTTTTGTAAATTATCAAACATGATTGAACGATCAACAATAAGATCACGAATTAATGGAAACTTCGTTAATGGAGCTAAAACAATCTCTCGAGATCCTGTTTCTTTTATGTACTCTTCTATAAGCGCAGTACATGCCTGACGAGGTGTACCATTTACTAATAATGAACAAGAACCACAAACTTCTTCTAAACATCCTTGCTCCCATACAACAGGATTTACTGTTTCTCCTAGGGTATTTACAGGACGTTTTTCAATTTCCATAAGAGCACTGATTACATTCTCTCCTGGATGTAACATCAATTCAAAACTTTCCCAATATTGCTTTCCCGGGGTTCCCCGATAGATTTTCAATATAAAAGTTTCAGGAATATCCATAGTCCTCTCTTTATTTATATGGGCAAACGAATAATTTCAGGAACGTTGGCAAACTCGATTTTCCCTGTCGAAGATTTTGTATAATCTCGTAATGTAGGTTCCACATGACGTGTATCTACCGGTCTATAAGTAATCTCAGGTTCTTCAGGAGAATATGATGCTAATGTTGTCTTTAGCCAATGGACATCATCACGTTTCGGGAATTCTTCTTTATAATGAGAACCTCGGAATTCATCTCGCAATAGCGCTCCTTTTGTAATTGCTAATGCTAGCTCTATCATAGGGCCCATCTGACGTACAAAATGAAACGTCTTATTGGCAAACTGTGAAGAATCATGTACAGAAACCTTTTGGAGTCTCTCTCTAAATATTTTCAGCTGTTCTAGAGTATCGCTTAAATCTTTGTTGTTTCGTTTCACGGTAACATTTCTAATCATGACTTTAGCGATCTCTTCATGTAAAACAAAGATATTCTCACCTCCACTTCTTGAAAGTAAAAGAGCATTTTCTTCCTTCTCTTGCTGAAGAGCATCAGAAAAATCTGTAGAGGTTGTTGGACAAGAGCCAAAAGCAGTTATGAAACGCGCTGCCTCTTCTCCAGCAACAAGTCCCGCATATAAACAAGATAATAATGAATTTGCTCCTAAACGATTCGCTCCGTGATATTGGAAATCAGATTCCCCACAATTGAAACATCCTGGAATATTTGTCATTTGACGATAACGACTATCACGATCAGGATCATCCGCAGCAGGCCAATCTACCCAAGCACCACCCATGGAATAGTGCACAGCTGGGAAAATTCTCATCGGGACTTTATCAGGATCTTCTCCAGTAAATTTCCTATAGATATCTAAAACGACTTCTAGCTTATGCCGTGTGGAGGCCGGTAGATGAGTAACATCTAAAAAGACTTCCATGCGTCCATCAACTCCCAATCCTGCTTCACATACCTGTAAGATAGCTCGAGCGCCCACATCACGGCTAACTAAGTTTCCATAAGCAGGATACATTTCTTCTAAGAAATACCAAGGTTTTCCTGTTTCTCCACACGGACGTTGCGAACCATCAGGGAAAATGATTGTCTTTGAGGCATCTCCAGGAACCCAAACGCGTCCACCTTCACCACGAACAGATTCAGATATTAACCGTAGCTTATCAATACCAGGAATTGCTGTAGGGTGAATTTGAATAAACTCTGGATTTGCATAGGTCATTCCCTGTAAGAATAATCGCCCATTTGCTGCTCCTGTACAAAATGTCGAGTTTGTGGACATTTTGAAAATAACTCCTGGGCCACCTGTAGCAAAAATGACAGCATCTCCCTTAAGAACTTCCAGACGATTATTGAATAAATTCATCAATACAATCCCACAGGTCCTTCCAGAACTGTTAGTAATTAATCTTACAAATTCATGATTTTCGAATTTATTAACCTTCCCCTGACTTTCTCGACGACGTACCTGTTCGTCTAGGGTATACATAAGCTGCTGTCCCGTAGAGGCTCCACAAAACACTGTACGATGATATAGAGTCCCTCCAAATCTACGCACATCTAATTCTCCATTAGGAGTACGATTAAAAGGACATCCAAAATTATCCAACATACGGATAATTCTGGGTGCAGCCAAACACATTTCTAAAATAGGAGGCTGATCTGCTAGGAAATCACCACCTTTGATTGTATCGTATGCATGTATGTAGGGAGAATCTGCTTCTTCATGTTTAAGATTAAGAGCAGCGTTTATTCCTCCCTGAGCACATACAGAATGAGATCTTTTTACTTTTGTCAATGATACGAGATCAACAACAATACCGTAATCCGCCAATTTCATGGCCGCTGATAACCCTGCTAAACCACCACCAACGACAATAACTCTACAACCCTGTGCTTCCATAATCTTATGCCACGCTATACAAATTCCAAATCACACTAATGCCCATGGCAGCAACAACAACCATGGCAAAATAACACAAATTACGTAAAAGAGCCTGAGACCGTAAAGATATAACAACTCCCCACCGGGAACAAAATGTCCAAAAACCATTAAACCCATGAAACGCAGCAGCTATCACAAGTATAGTATAGAAAATGGCCATCCATAAGGATCCCAAAGAATCACGAACAATATACAGAAAAGCCGTCCCTACATTGGGCGTAAGAAGATATTCCTTATTTCCTGACAATTTAGAAACAGCGCTACCTTCTAGATCCTCCTTATCCAAACGGATAGTTCCCGTTTGAGGAGCTGAAAAATTTATAGTGAAAAATCCTTTGGTGCCACGGACTATCGCCGAATAGCGAGAGGAATCAATATCCACAACATAATATGTTTGTCCATGCAGCTCTACATGAACAGGATAACGAAGAAAACGAAACTGAACAACGTGAAAAATAAGCCCAAAAAGTAAAATCCATGCTGTTCTTCTCTGCCAAGTATAAGCAATGTTTCTCGCATAAATTAAAGCAGGTTTACTACCATCAGACTTCCCAGAATTACTCTGGGCCTGGAAAAGATAAACTATACCTATGACAGCATGAGTTATAAAGGGTAATGCTAAAAAGGTGATTTCTATAATCTTCAGACCGGGAATCTGATGGAATTTACTCACCAACTGAACAAATCCCTTTCCCTCATTAAAATAAGAAGAAGCAAGCATATTCGTAAACATATGCTCACAAAGAAACAACGTAAATGCAACTCCCGCTAAAGAATGAACACAACGTAAAACAAAGCTGGTGTAGTACTTCCATGGCTTCTGAGTCATCTCAGAACATGCTTCCCTTTCGTTCATCGTAAGCCTTTATTTCACAATCTCTTTTTCTAGCAACCATAAAAGCTTAAATAGAATTATGTGAAGCTATTTTTACTAGCAAATTAGAGATAAGGCTAACCTTTTTTACGACCCTCTAAAAATCGTAGAATATTACCTCGAGCTATATCTGCAAGCTCTTGAGAGTCGATACCATGAATATTAGCAATAGTCTCAACTGTATATGTGATGTAAGCCGGCTCATTTTTTTTACCACGATAAGGAGTTGGGGCTAGAAAAGGAGCGTCTGTTTCTATTAACAAATGGTTAAGAGGGATTTGGGCAACTACAGAACGTAAATCCTGAGCATTTTTAAACGTAATAATCCCACTAATAGAGACGTACCATCCACGAGAAATGAGCTCCTTAGCCTCTTCTAAAGTTCCTGTAAAGCAATGCAACATCCCAGGACAGGAGCGTTCATCATGATGATAGTATTGATCTATCATATGGAAAAAATCATCGAAAGCACCACGACAATGGACAACCAAAGGCAATTCGCATTCTAAAGCTAAAGACAAATATTTCTTTAGAACCTCTTTCTGACGCTCTTTAGCTGAATCATCTGCGCCGAAACAATAATCTAAGCCTACCTCACCAATAGCAGCTAATTTTCCAGACTGAGCTAAACCTTGGAAATATTGAAAATGTTCATCTATATCTGTATGGGCATCTTGGGGTGGAGTTCCAGCAACATGACAAAAACGCAATTCTGGGAAACGCTCTGCATAATCAAAAGATTTATTCAACTCGTCAATAGTTGTTGTTACATTAACAAAGAGGGAAACTCCGGAATCTTTTGCACGGTGAATAACATCAGTAGCATCTTCCATAAATGCTTCATCCGAAAGATGTAAATGCGCATCAGCTAAATCCATAACCCTTCTCCTTAAAATCTTGACACGAGGAAATGTACAATCATACATCTCCTAATGAAATATCTTCAAAAAAATCGATCTTTTAAGAAGCATTTCTTAAATTAAGAAAAAAAAGAGTGTATTTATTCAAATACACTCTAAAAAGTCTAACATCTAAAGTTATAGATTAATTTTTCGAAAAAACCATATCTTCAAGAACTGATTGCGTAATCTTTTCAGGAAGCACTATAGGTTCCGACTGATCAGCAGGATAATAGACATAGGAAGGAACGCTTGCACGTCCTAAACGCGCTAGCTCCTCAGTAATACCCGGGTCCTTACGTGTCCAATCTGCTTCCAGAGTAACTACCCCGCGTTCTTTAAACATCTCCTGTGTAGCCGTTGCATATAATACAGGTTTGTTCATCTGACAGGTTAAGCACCACTTAGCTGTGAAATTTACAAATACAGCTTGTCCCTCTTTACGTAGCTGCGCAAGTTTTGTTGCAGAAAAGGGCTGCCAGGAACTTCCTCCCTGAACTACTACAGTTTCTACTTCTTCTGTGAAATTTCTTGAAGCTATAAAGCTCAATGATAGGGCCCCCGCAACAAATCCAAAAAATAATGTCGAAGCGAATACTCTCTGTTTCTTAGGAGAAACAGGAGTTCCCCATTTCCCTAAAATCCATGCTCCTAGTCCAGCAAGCCACAACCCAGCAAGTAAAAAAATTAACGCTGTAGTACTTGTTTCTGAACCAAAAATCCAGGCCAGCCAAGTTACCGTTCCTAATAACATGAATCCAGTAAGTTGTTTAAAAGTGCTCATCCAACTTCCAGGTTTAGGAAGAATAGATAACATCTTAGGAAATACAGAAAAGACAAGATAAGGTGAGGCCATTCCCAAGCCAATAGATGTGAATATCATCAACTGCTTGATAAATGATAGAGACATAACCAAACCTAATATAGAACCTAAAAAAGGTCCCGTACAAGGTGTTGTTACTAAAGTAGCTAATACTCCATTAAATACAGCTCCTACAGCTTTATTCTTAGAAGCTCCCGACTCTGTAGACTGAAGTTTCCCACCAAGGTTAGCAAACATCGTTCCCATTTCAAATAAGCCTAAAGAGCTCAAAGCAAATAGAAAGAATACAATCATTAAGGTGGCTACAAACATAGGCTCTTGCAGCTGAAAACCCCAACCAATGTTATGACCTAACATTTTTAGAAGAAAAGCGACTCCTGCCAATCCCCAAAAACAGCCCACCACTCCTAAAGTAAAACAAAGACCATTGACAATCACAGAAGAGCGATGTTCTCCTGCAGATTTAATCAATCCATAAACCTTAAGAGTTACTAAAGGCAGAACACAGGGCATGACATTAAGAAGAAGTCCCCCGAGGAACGCCATCGCTATAATTGTCATATAATTCCAGAATTCTGAGGTTTGTCCAGAATCACTAATTTGACCCTGGATAACGAAAGACTCGATCTCTCGACCTGCGCTATCCGTAAGTAATAAAACACCTCGTAATTCCTGATTCTTCTGAACTCCCGATAGCGTTTTAACCTTAAGTTTCCAAGCTGTCCCGGAAGTCTCATTTATCGCCTCTTCAGAATAAGCAAAGATTTTATCAGCCTTCTCTGAGATAAACCAAGCTTTCTCTGCTCGGTTTGAGCTGCCAATAATATTTAAAATAAGCTCTCCTTCTTGACTACGGCCTAATGTAATCGTCTGATCATCCTTCAATAAACGTGGTCGAGATTGTAGAGTTTGAGCAAACTCTATGGATCTTTCAGGATGTAAAGGAGCAACGCCATCGCGATACGGCAACGACAACTCTAAATCAACATTCCCAGGGACGCAACTCTCTCCACAGGCCAACCATTCCACATGGGCTTTTAATACTATAGATTCGTTATCAGCACCACTTTCGGGAGCGCGGATATCTGCAACTATAAATGCATTATCATCGTAACCAAAGAATGTCGTACCGTCTTCTTCGAAAACCTTTGGAGCAGGCCAATGCTCCTCCTCAACGACAAACCCGTTGGGTAAATTCCAATTAATTCTTAATGGACTCCCCACTTCTCCTGGGTTTTTCCAATAAATATGACTTCCTTTAGGGGCGGATATTTTAATCCCCAATCTGAATATTCCACCTTTAGGAATATGAGATCCCTCAGAAACTAGAGTAGCACCAGGCAAAGCTTTTTCCTCTACTACGGGCTCTGCGGCACGCAGTTTCTGACCATGCGCACTAAAGGCAGGCAGAGAAAGTAGAAAAGCTACCAATATAGTTTGAAAATGCTTTTTGATTTTATTCAAAATAACTCCAATTATTTCTAAATCAGGTAGATAATTATACACTATATATAGTTTTATTTTTATAAATGCTTTCGTAAATCTCTTTAACAAAACCTACTTGGCTCTATACCAGAATTTTGATAGGATCGTCTTTTGTACAATCCCCTCATTATGTAAAGAATTTTACTCTATGTTACAATTCACCCATAATCCAATTATCCAGGCCTTCAAAGAAGCCGATCTTTTCGGTAAGGGGATATTCTTTAGCTTATTGATTCTTTCCCTGTGCACTTGGACGGTACTACACCAGAAGCTTGCTATTCAAAAAAAATTTCTAAAATCAGGAAAATCTCTTAAAGATTTCTTAATAAAAAATCGTCATGCTCCGTTATCTTTAGAAATTCATCCGGAGCTAAATCCGTTTGCAGATCTATATTTCACTATTAAACGAGGAACTTTAGAACTTCTCGATAAAAATCGTCAGCAGGCTCCTGATCATGGACCAGTGTTGTCTATTGAAGACATTCAGTCTCTGGAGACTCTACTAGGAGCGATTATGCCCAAATATCGTGCAATTATGCATGAAAACAATTTTATCCCTGCTACGACGATTAGCTTAGCACCCTTTTTAGGTCTTTTAGGGACTGTTTGGGGTATTTTGGTAGCTTTTTCTCATATTAGCTCGGGACAGGCTGGAGGAACAGCAATGATGGAAGGGCTAGCGACAGCATTAGGAACAACAATTGTGGGGCTATTTGTTGCGATTCCTTCTTTAATTGGGTTTAACTATCTTAAAGCTCATTCTTCTCGATTAATTCTAGAAATAGAGCAGACAGCATATTTGCTGTTAAATTCTATAGAAGTTAAGTATCGTCAGACAAATTTATGAAACGTATTATCGTTGAAGATAGTGAAGAAGATCCCAATGTCAATCTCACTCCGTTAATTGACATTGTCTTTGTTATTTTGATGGCATTTATGATTGCGATGCCCTTAATACGTCTTGATTCCATAGCTCTAGCTCCAGGAACCAAAGAACATAAGGTTCTCGGGAAAGATGGAGAGCTTCCCACAACAATAAAAGTATTAGCAGATCATACGATCACATTAAATGATCAGGTTCTTTCCTTAATGGAATTAAAAACACAACTGACCCTTCTATATCAACGAAACCCAAATAGAGTGCCTCTGCTATTACAAGATGGCGATACACCTTTTAGATTATACCAAGAAGTAAAAACTACGATAGAATCAGCAGGATTTCACGAACTCCATATAGCTTTAAAAAGCTAATTATGAAAAAGACGCTTCCTTATATTTTCTTTGCAACTTTTCTCCACGGAGTCTGTATTGTTCTCCTTGCATATTCTCCGGTGCAAAAAAAACAACCTAAGCTCCTACCTTTTAAAGAAAAGCTCGTTATTTTGAATGAGTCTCTTTCCATTACAAAAACATGCACAATAGCAACACCTCCATCACAGAAGCAAGTAGTCAAAACAGAAAAAAAACAAACTATTGCTCAGGAACAGCCTCAACAATATCCTCCGAAAATTCCTGCTAACAAGAAAAAAATCGATAACCTTAAACCGGTAGAAAAAGAAAAATCCGAATTAAAATCACAGGCAGAGGCTAAAACTTCTGTAAAGAAAAAAGTCGAGAAAGACGCCAAACTCAAAACTATTGCTGATCTTGCAAAAACACTTTCAAAACACCTCGATGATAGTGATGCACGACTTGCGGATATTTCTCTCCCCATAAGCAGGGAACTCGCCATACACTCATCTTTAGCAGCAACTCAAGAAGAAGAATTGTGCCAACTACTTCGTGAATATATTGTTTTACCCTTTTCTGGGGAGGTTCGAGTAAAACTTGTATTAACACCTCAAGGGAAACTCCAGGAATGTGTTTTATTATCCGAAATTAGCGAAGCTGAAAAACAACTCGTTCTTATGCGAATTCATGAAATTCCTTTTAAAAAATTCCTAGACAAATACAAAATCTCGAAAAATATCACTTTTCATATTAAACTCCTGAGTAGTGAATCTTAACACAGTAGGGGCTGTCGGAATGATACGACGTATATTTGTCAGTGCCTTCCTTATTTTTGGGATAGTTTCCCTCTATGCTAAAGATTTAGAAGTTACCGTACGTTCTGAGATCTCCCTATTACCAATTCACGTAGAATTGAAGATAGGTCCTAATGATGCAAAACAACAAAAATATCTACGCACATTATGTAATACCTTCATTAGCGATTTAGCTCTCGGAGATCGCCTCCAGCCCTCTCTCGTCAAATCTGAAACTCTTTCTACTCCTTTTAGTATTGCCATTGTTTCTCGTTATCCCGAAATCGTATTTACCATAGCTAGAGGTTCTCAAAACCATCAGCCATTTCATTCATTAGTACTTACAGAAAATAATGTTAGTAACCGTCAAAAAATACACGAAGCAGCAGATAAGATTCATTATGCTCTCACTAGCGTTCCTGGAATTAGCTCGGGGAAAATTGTTTTCTCGTTAAGCAAAAATCCACAAGATTGTGAATTAAAACAGGGAGAACTTTGGTCTGTAGACTATGATGGAGGCAACCTGTGTGCTCTTACGCAAGACAATTCTTTATCCATCACTCCCAATTGGATGAACATAGGAAGTGGTAACCCTTATCTTTATGTCTCTTATAAATTTGGTATCCCTAAAATTTTCCTAGGTTCTCTAGAGAACACTATGGGTAAAAAGGTTCTCAATTTACAAGGGAATCAGTTTATGCCTACATTTTCTCCTAGGAAGAAACTCTTAGCTTTTATTTCGGACACCTACGGGAATCCTGATCTGTTTCTTCAGAGTTTCTCTTTATCAAGAGGTGCTGTGGGGAAACCACGAAGAGTACTGAATGAAACTTTCGGAACTCAAGGAAACCCTTCTTTCAGCCCCGATGGTTCTAAGCTAGTCTTCGTTTCTAATAAAGATGGTAGACCTCGCTTATACATTATCCAAATAGATCCAGAAATTCAAACTCCACGTTTACTCACGAAAAAATATAGAAATAGCAGTTGCCCTTCATGGTCTCCAGATGGTAAAAAAATAGCCTTTTGCTCTGTAATTAAGGGAGTTCGTCAAATTTGTCTGTACGATCTTTCTACAGGGAGAGATTATCAACTAACAACAACTCCTACAGACAAGGAAGGACCTTCATGGGCTATTGATAGTCATCATCTTGTTTATAGTGCAGGAAATTCAGGAGAGTCAGAGCTTTATTTATTAAGTCTGATTACCCAAAAAACTAAGAAAATTGTTATAGGAGTGGGGGAAAAACGTTTTCCTTCCTGGGGAGGATTCCCTAACAACCAATAAAGAGAATCTTATGAAAAAGAAATATTTAAGCGTTCTGAGTTGTTTACTACTTGCGCTTTTCGCTTTACCTTCTTGCTCTTATCCTTGTGGTGATTGGGATACCGTTTGCGAAGATTGTCAGCATCCAAAAAGAAGAAAACAAAATTTCGCTTTTGTTCCCCTTTATACTGATGATGAAATGAATCAAAATTTCGCAGATACTTACGATTCCAAGGAAGAGCAATTATATAAAACGAGTAGTCAATCGGTTACTTTTAGAAATATTACTTTCGCCACTGATAGCTACACAATAAAAGGTGAAGAAAATTTAGCTATTTTATCTAGTCTTGTTCGCCAAATGCAGAAGTCTCCAAGAACAACATTATATATAGAAGGTCATACTGATGAGCGTGGTGCAGCAGCATATAACCTAGCTTTAGGATCGCGACGCGCTAATGCTGTTAAACAATATCTAATTAAACAAGGAATTTCTGCAGAGCGATTATTTACTATATCTTACGGGAAAGAGCAGCCTGTAAACTCCGGTCATAACGAGCTTGCTTGGCAACAAAATCGTCGTACAGAATTTAAAGTCCATGCACGTTAATTATAAACATTTGTTCTCCTGTGGATTATGGTTGTGCCTGGGGATTATCCTCCCTATGGATGCTGCGGGGAAAACCCCATCCATACAAACTGTGCTTGCAGAAGTTGAGGATACTTCTGCAAAGTTATTATGTCATGAAGCTGAAATACAGATACTAGCAGACCGTATAGATGAACAAGATGGTAAAATTCAAAGATTGTCTTCTGCGAAACCAGAATCTCTTACAAAACAAATTCAGCAATTAGAAATTGAACAAAAAACTCTAGCGAAAACTGTTGCTGTCCTTACAGCTTCTGTAAAGGACATTCAAGCCACTCTAAATAATAAACTTCAAGAAATACAAAAAGACCATAAGACTCTCTCGCAAGATATTCGTCTCTTACGCCGTTCTCTTTTAGCTCTTGTTGATGGCTCTTCTCCTGAAACTTACACCGATCTTTCTGATGAGGTACCCTCACATATCCATATTGTGAGACCTGGTGAAACCCTAGGTAAAATCGCTGCGAAATATAAAATTCCCGTATCAGAATTAAAAAGACTTAATAAATTAAATTCTGATGTTATTTACGCTAATCAAAAGCTTTGTTTGCCAGAGAATAAGAAATAAACATCAGTTTTTTGATAACTAATATTTACTTCTAACTATAGATAATAAACAAAGTCTTTTGTAGGATCGGAAATAAAGTCCGATTTATCCATAATTCAATGAAATTGACAATTGCTTTATTTGGTGAAGCAGAAAAAGGAAGCTACGACACTGCTTACCTATGTCGCACTACGGCAGATCTTTATGACCATCTTGGTGGAAGATCTGCAACAACTAGGTCAGGAATAGCCTTAGCGATACAAGCTTTGATGTACGACTACAATGTGCTTTATTTCAGAGTGAAAGAAGAAGGGTATTGCGTAGATAGTTATTTTTTCGGTCTACACTTCTTAAATACTCAAACTAATTTAAAAAATATTATCGCCATGGGCCTTCCAGGTGTTGGAGACCAACACATTATAGAAGCCTCTAAATCTCTCTGTCGAAAATACAAGAGCTTTCTTTTGTTTTTCGAACAAGATCTCTATGATTTATTAACTTTTAATAAAGTTTTCTAATCAATGGTTCCGAAGTACTCTTTTAAGCCTTCTTCATTAGGAGCCATAGCCTTCTCCCCTTGATGCCAATTTGCGGGGCATACGAGTCCATGATTTTCAAAGAAAATCAAAGCATCTAACACACGGAGCTCTTCATCTATAGAACGACCCAAAGGGAGGTCGTTGATTACCATATGTCTAATTATACCATCCTTATCGATCAAGAAAGATCCACGGAATGACAATCCGGATTGAGAGTCCAATACACCATAGAGTTTAGAAAGTTCATGAGTTGTATCAGAAACTAGAGGATAAGTAACACCTTTAACTCCTCCAGATTTTTTGTCAGTATCTAACCAACGTTTGTGAGTATCGAGATCATCAACGGAGCAACCAATGATTTGTGCACCGCGATTTTCAAATTCTTCTAAAGAATCTTGGAAAGCATGAAGCTCCGTAGGACACACATAAGTGAAGTCTTTAGGATAAAAGAAAAGAATAACGTATTTACCACGATAATCTTTCAAAGAAACATTCTTTACTTCGCCGTCAACGACTGCTTGTACAGAAAAATCTGGGGCAGTCTTCCCAATAAATAGCGATCCCATTACCACCCTATTTTTTATGATTATGCATCGCACCAGAGAGGACTTGAACCTCTGACCACCTGGTTCGTAGCCAGGTACTCTATCCACTGAGCTACTGGTGCACAGCTCTTTCGATAAAAAGTGTAGTCAAGTTAGGCCAAATGATCAAGTCTTTCTCCTTATCTTTGAAAAAAAGATCTTTCTAAACCAAAAAGACATTACTATATCAGGGGATGTATAAAATTTATTTACTTATGCATCCTTCGAAAATTAGGGTTCCGGAAAGGATGGATTTTGCATTTCTTCCGAAGAGTCTGCAATCAAAAACGAACTACTCAAAAGTAAACAAGAGATAGAAATAGAATATTTCAAAGCAAATTTAATCATTGTGAAAGAATCAAACACTCCTGAAATAATTAAATTTTCAAAAGTATCATTAATGCAATTATATCCAAAGTAAGGGTCTGGATGCGCTAAAACAGTATCTACTACATATTCTGGAACTTTCCCGCAATTCGTAGCTAAGACTCTAAGAGGAACTTCTGCGGATTGCAACATGCACTTACACCCAAACAGTACTCCCTTAGACAATTGCTCAGGGATTTTCACGATAGATGCTGCGCGGGCTAAGGCTGAACCTCCTCCAGGAAGACAACCTTCTTTAAAAGCAGATTTTATACATTTTAAAGCATTTTCTAAGTGAATTTTCTTTTCTTTGAATTCGTTTTCTGTCGTGGCTCCTAAATATATCCGAGCTACTCCACCAACAAATCTGGCTAAACGCTTTTCTAAATCCTGAGTATCCATTTCAGAGTTACTATGTATGATAGCCTGTCGCAAATATTCTATACGTTGTTCTATTCTTTCCTGGTTTCCTTTCCCTTCAAAAAAAACAGTTGTATTTTGTTTAACAACGATTTTCCCTACCCGACCTAAAATATCTAAACTACTCTTATCTAAAGAAATTCCTAATAAATCTCCTACAAGAGTGGCTCCTGTCAAAATAGCAATATCTTCTAAAATTTCTCTACGCTGTTGCCCATATCCCGGGGCCTTTATTGCACATACAGGAAGGTTCCCTTTCAGTTTATTAACAATCAAAATAGAGAGAAGCTGAGGATCAAAATCTTCCGCGATGATAATTAAAGGATCACAACTCGTTTGGAAGGTCTGTTCTAAAAAATGAATAAACGATTGATTTAAAGAAGATAATGTCTGGTTACACAATAAAATAGACGCATTTTCATAGATGACTTCCATCGTCTCGGGATGCGTTATAAAATATGAAGATAAATATCCCGAATTGAATCCTACATGTGTCGTAGTTTGTAAAGTAGTCTCTAGTCCTTCTTTTACTACAAAAACTCCCTCAATTCCTACCCGAGCTATAGCATCGGAAAGGATTTTTCCAATGGATGCATCATAATTGGCTGAGGTTGTAGCTATATGAAATATATCTTCTGTTTCATTGATTTCAACTGCGAGCTTAGTAAGCTCACTATCTAACATTTCTCCAGCAAGTTGAATTCCTTGTTTGATTTCTAAAGGATCTAATCCAACGGCAATACCTTTGAGTCCCGAAGAAAATAACGCATCTGTGAGCACAATAGCTGTGGTAGATCCATCCCCTATCTGAGCTTCCGTTTGTAATGCAGCTTCCCTAGCAAGTTTTAGACCAGTATTTTCAAAAACATCAGATAAATGGATCTCTTTAGCTATTGAAGCACCGTGTTTTGTGACGTAAGGAGGGGAAAGATCTTTTTTGATAACAACATGGGACCCTTGAGGTCCTAAGGTTGAGGTGACGGCCTTAGCTAAAGCACGCACGCCTCGATTTAACGCGCTAAGCCCTTCTAATCGATTCTTGAATATTTTAGACACGTTTTTTCTATGTCTCCCCTAGATTCCAGGGATAAGGCGACCCTATAAGGTCGCTTATAGAAACAACAAAAATTCCTGTCAAACAGAGGAATCCCTAGAGGAAATTACTTTTAATCACCATAGTCCGCTATTAAGAAGGGCTTACGTATATTTTCAAACTTTGTTCTGCCTTCAATACATAATTTTTTTAACGGCCAAATAATATACCGCTCGTTTTGGCAAATATATAAAAACTTTTCTTCTCCTAGACAACGATGAATAGACGTTCTTCGTAAGGGAATTTTTTCCAAAGCTTTAAAAGCATTCTCAACTTGTTTAGGATAAAGAGTCTTTAGAGTTCCTAAAATTGTACACTGCGTTTCCATGGGAAGAAATTCTTCAGGCTTTTCTAACATAAGTAAAACTCCTGAACAAAATTCCATTTTATATTTACCAAAAAAAGGTTCGTAACAAAAAGGATAGAACCTTACTCCTGGTAATCGCGCTTCATTTAACTTCTTCGCAACAAGATTACCATCCATCCAGGGCGCTCCAATTACTCTAAAAGGAAGAGTGTAACCTATACCAATACTTGATACAGATAAAGCTCCTATAATCCCCGTTGCTGCATAGAAAAAAGTCGTTTGTGCATCAGGAATTTGTGGGCTAGTAGGAATCCAGTTTAATCCAGTTTGAGAGAATGTCATCGAACGTTTCCATCCTTGCATGGGAACAATAGATACTTGAGCATAGGGGGCATACTTTGCTTTATAAAATAACGCTAGTTCGCCGGGAGTCATCCCATAGCAATAAGGAATTTCCGGAGTATAATCCGATTGAGACGCAGGCAGGGGGCCATCGATTATCCTACCTCCCATAGGATTTGGACGATCTAAGATGATCAAAGTCTTTTTATACTTTTGTGCAGCACAAACTAAATGAAGTAATGAAGAAACGAAAGTATAGGAACGCACTCCAATATCTTGTACATCATAGATTAAAACATCACTACCTTGCACAGCACATTCAGGGATGTCTTTAATACCGTAGAGAGACACTGTACGCACTCCTTGAACTCCTGGAGCAGTTCCAGGAGTTTCTGCAGGTGCAGTACCATAATAGCCATGTTCTAATGTGCAGAGGATATTCAAGGAGCATAGATCTTTATGCTCTTGAAAAACAGATAAGGCATCCTTTCCTTCATTATTAATAGCAGCATTATGAGAAATTAATGTTACTTTCTTACCACGAATCCAAGAAATATAAGATTCATCGTTGAAAATACGATCTAACCCTACAGAAACTTGAGAAAATCCTAAGTAAGGAAATAAACATAATAAAATTAAAAACGAGCGTATCACTCTCATAACACCTATCTGCCTATAAAAAAATAACATTCTGATAGTTTGTATGTTGGTTAAGTACTGCTAGCAAAAAAGATATCTTTGTGCAACCGTGCGAGTAGTTGTGTAGGTGCGTCTATTTCGATTATTTTGTAATATAATCGCGGAAGACGCTACACTCGACAAAATTGCTAGTGTGATTTCAAACAAGACAAAAACTTCTAGTTATTTGCTCTTTCCCTTTTGCTAAGGAGAAACCCATGAAGATAGTAATTGCTAGCTCCCACGGTTATAAAATACGAGAAACCAAGACTTTTTTAAAACAATTAGGAAGTTTTGATATTTTCTCATTAACAGATTTCCCTAACTACCACTCTCCTAAAGAAATAGGTTGCCTTCCCGAAGAAAATGCTCTAACAAAAGGTCTTCATGCAGCAAAAGAGCTCAATTCTTGGGTTATTGCGGATGATACTATGCTCATGGTGCCTGCATTAAATGGTCTTCCTGGCAAACTATCAGCCATTTTTGCTGGAGAAGATGCATGCGATAAAGATCACAGAAAAAAACTCCTACAAGAGATGCAATCTTTAGAAAGTATTGTAGACCGTTCTGCATATTTTGAATGTTGTATTGTTCTTGCTTCTCCTGAAGGGAAATTCTTTAAAGCTCGAGGAATTTGCGAAGGCTATATTAGCAATCAAGAAAAAGGTTCTTCAGGGTTTGGCTATGATCCATTATTTTTAAAATATGATTATAAACAAACATTTGCTGAACTTTCTGAAGATGTAAAAAATCAGGTCTCACACAGAGCTAAGGCTTTACAAAAGCTAGCTCCTTATTTGCAAGACCTGTTAGAGAAACATTTAGTCTCTAGGAACTAATGTTTCTAATGAATGTTTTAAACAGCCGCGAATTTCACGCATCTCTGCAAGTATAGCTTCTGCTCTTAAGAAATCTGCCTCTAAACTTGCTGTAGCAGGCATGCCTTCTTTACCTTGAAGTTTCTGCGTTGCTACGGGCATCTCTAAACTAACTGTAGATTTCGCTGTAAGTCGGTGTGTCTTGTTAAAAGAAACTGTTTGAATACCTTCATTCATGGGAGCTTCCAATTAATCATGGGCTTATTCAGCTTTTTAAGCAGGTAGTTAATTTTTGAAAAGTGCGAACAGCCAAAAAAACCTCTATGTGCCGCTAAAGGAGAAGGATGCGGGGCTGCTAAAATAGCATGTTTATGTGTGGAACGAAAAAGCAAATCACATTTCTTTCTTGCGGCATTCCCCCATAATACAAAAATTACATGAGAACGGTTTTCTATAAGCTTAGCAACAATAGCATCAGTAAATTGTTCCCATCCCCGACCAGCATGAGAAAAAGGAGTTCCCGCACGTACAGTTAATACAGTATTTAATAATAAGACGCCTTGATCTGCCCAAGATTGCAAACATCCTGTAGTATTTTCTATTCCCAAATCAGTCTGTAATTCGCGAAAGATATTAATAAGAGATGGGGGTAAACGTACGCCTTTCGGAACGCTAAAGCTTAATCCATGAGCTTGCCCTTCTCCAGGATAGGGATCCTGGCCAAGAATAACAACGCGTACACAATCAAAAGGTGTGCTTTTTAATGCAGTAAAGATATTGTCTTTTGCGGGATAAACGATTGTCTGGGAATACTCAGATTGTAAAAATTCCCTAAGCTTACACATATAGGGCTGGGACCATTCACTTTTAAGCTGCTCTTGCCAAGACAAAGGAAGCTGGTCTATAGTAAAGGCATTTTGCATAAACCACCCACTTTTATTATTTGAAACTAGAAATATATTAACCTTCTTAGATTATTTTAGCTTCAGTGATCCTGATTTTTTCAGCCAGAAGCTATAAGTTAGGATACCACTATGCTCACTTCAGAATTAAACGAAGCACAAATTGCAGCTGTTACCTCACCATTAAGCCCTATTTTGGTTCTTGCTGGAGCTGGAGCTGGGAAAACTCGCGTGGTAACATGCCGTATTCTCCATTTAATTAATGAAGGCATTGCTCCTAAAGAAATCCTGGCGGTTACCTTCACCAATAAAGCAGCAAAAGAGCTTAAAGAACGTATTTTGCATCAATGCCCTCAAGCTCATGGTGCGGATATTCCTATGGTATGCACATTCCATAGCTTAGGAGTCTTTATCCTACGTCGGTCCATACAAGCTTTAAACAGAGAAAATAATTTTATTATCTATGATCAAAGTGACACCGACAAGCTTCTTAAGCAATGTTTACAAAAATTTAATTTAAAAAAAACTCTCAGTAATTCGATACAATATCACATATCCCAAGCAAAAAACCGTCTATTGTATCCTGAAGATTTAGATCCTGAAGAATATGTTGATCCGGTGGTTTCTATTTATAAAGAATATCAACAACGTCTAAATGAAACTAATGCCCTGGACTTTGATGATCTTTTATTTCTTACTGTAAAGCTATTTAAGGAATTTCCTGAAATCAGAAAAGAATACAGCGAACTATGGAAAGCCCTCCTTATTGACGAGTATCAAGATACCAACCACGCACAATATATGATGGCTCAGACTATCGCGGGGAAACATCAAAATATATTTGCTGTAGGAGATCCCGATCAATCTATCTACTCTTGGCGCGGAGCAAATATTCATAATATTTTAAACTTTGAAAAAGACTATCCCAGAGCTCTTGTTCTACGTTTAGAAGACAATTACCGTAGTTATGGGAATATTCTTAATGCTGCGAACGCTTTAATTCAAAATAATGCCTCGAGATTAAAGAAAGACTTACGAAGCGTAAAGGGTCCTGGAGAAAAAATTCGTGTATTTCTAGGAAAAACAGACAAGGAAGAAGCAGAATTTGTAGCAGATGAAATCAATCGTCTCCATAGAAGAGCAAATATTCCTCTACGTGATATTTGTATTTTTTATAGAACAAACTTCCAATCTCGCACCTTTGAAGATGCTTTATTGCGTAGACGTATTCCCTATGAAATTCTTGGGGGATTATCTTTCTACAAACGCAAAGAAATTCAAGATATCCTAGCTTTTCTAAGAATGTTCACCGCTAAATGTGATGTTGTTGCCTTTGATAGAACGGTAAATCTTCCCAAACGCGGTTTAGGACCTTCTACGATTTCTTCTTTAACAGACTACGCTCTCACCAATAACCTACCCATGTTAGAAGCATGTAGAAATGCTTTAGAAAGTCAGGCTGTAAAGTTATCTAAGAAACAACAAGAAGGTTTAAGAAGTTATCTAAGTATTTTCCAACAACTTGAACATGCTTATGAAACTCTTCCTCTTAATGAGTTTGTTGTCGCCACCATACGAATTACAGGATACCTTCAAGTATTAAAGGAAGATCCTGATACTTTCGAAGACAGAAAAAGCAACCTTGATGAACTTGCTTCAAAAACTTTTGAGTGGGAACAGCAAAATACAGAGGGCACCTTAGAAAGTTTCTTAGATGATTTAGCCTTAAAAAGTTCTACTGACGAAACAGAACTTATTACAGATCGTGTCAATCTTATGACCATTCATAATGGCAAGGGACTAGAGTTTCGCATAGCCTTTGTCGTAGGATTAGAAGAAAATCTCTTTCCCCACGCAAACTCTAAAGGAAATTATGAAAATCTTGAAGAAGAACGGCGGCTATGCTACGTAGGAATCACTAGAGCCCAAGATCTCCTTTATTTAACCGCAGCACAAACTCGTTTTCTTTGGGGCACAGTTCGTGTCATGAAACCGAGTCGATTTCTTAAGGAAATCCCTAGAGATTACTTGATTCAAGTACATTAGGTATGTTTCAGCAACATCAAAAGCTTTCTCAAAACTACCTTCCCTCGCTGCGTATGCAGCAGGGATTGCAGATGTTGCAATCTTCAATTACTGAACTTTCTTCTTATGTACTTCAACAAATCATCCACAATCCCTTCTTCGATATCTCCTCTTTAGAAGATGAGGAGTGGTCTGTATGCTCTTCTTTACCCTCTATAGACGCCGCGTACTCTCGTCCCGAATCTTTATTTTCTCATCTTTTCACACAAGTACAGCAGACGTTTGATAGCTCCGAGGAATTGCTCATTGCTCAGCACATTATAGGCAATCTATCAGATCAAGGTTTATTCCTTTCCTCTCCTGATGAGCTATCATTACAGTTAGAAATTCCTGTAGAAATTATTCATACTGTTTGGCAAACGATTCAGCATTTTCATCCTTTAGGTATCGCGTCCCCCTCGTTACAAGACTATTGGCTACTACATTTAGAAAGCTCTTCACATACTCTCGCTTATAAAATTATCAAAGAACACTATTCTCTTTTGATTAACTGCGACTTTCTACGTATAGCAAAAAAATGTCGCTGCTCTCCTTTAGATATAAGAAACGCTCTAAAACTAGCTCTAGCGAAAATTCCTTGGTGTCCTGCAGAAGGTTATGCATCTTTATCTAATATACAACCCGCGCTTCCTGATGTTTACGTTACTAAAAAACATCAGATTTGGGAAATTCAAGTTAGTTCTCGAGGATTACCTCCTATAAAACTTAACAGTGAAGTTTTTCATATTTATGAACAGCTTCCTAAAGAAGAGAAAAAAAATCTCACACAGCAAATTCTTTCTGCTAAATGGCTTATTAAAAATTTAAGAAAACGAGAACAAACTTTATTTGCTATTGTAGAAAAGGTCCTCCCTCATCAAGAAAGCTTCCTTCTTGGTAAAACGTCTTCCCCTAAAGCGTTATCTGTAAAAAACTTATCTGAAGAACTCTCTTTTCATGAATCAACAATATTTCGTGCTATAGAAAATAAGACATTGGCAGCACCTATCGGAATTATTTCTATGAAACAGCTATTTCCACGTGCTGCGAGTAATGATACTTCTCAATCTAAAGAAACGATCTTACAGTGGATTCATCAATGGATAGCTTCAGAAACAATACCTTTATCCGATGCTGATATTAGTGAACGAATTTCTCAACAAGGAATTCAATGTGCCCGCCGTACAGTAGCTAAATACCGCTCACAATTAAAGATTCTTCCTGCGCATAAAAGAAAATCGTATTCTGAAATGTAAAGCAGTTTTACATCTTAGAAGTTAAGTAAAGTAAGCAATATAGATTTGCTGCCATCGAACACTTTCTAACTTTTGCTCTCTAGCATATTTTTCAAGGATTGGAATCGGTTGCGTTGCAAACATACGAATTTCTGCATCTGTAAGTCTTAGCATCACCCATAAAGGAGGAATGCCAAGCATCCTACGGATCTTTTTCATAGCACGACGAAAATAACTCTGTACAATGAACAGCCTAGCTCCAAAATAGGCAGGGGTCGCAAGAATACAAGCAAGACCAGCCAAAGGAGACCATAAGCTTAACCCTAAACCAGACAGCACGAAAAAGAATAAACAATAACTCTCTCCTGGAGAGCGAAATAAAGGTCCTAAAAACCGTCGCCACACCTTTGATGAGGTTTGATAAGCCAAAGCTTCTTCAAACATAGGTTCGTAGAACTTCATACGTGCAGCGTGGACGGCCTCATGAGCAAGGATCTCTTCTTTAGAATACATATAAAACCAACGCGCCGCTTTACGTAAGTGTTTACGCAACTGTATAATCACCTGATTATTTGCTATCCAAGTGCATCCTGCCTCCCAAACATCCATACCTTCATTAGAATAGATCACTTCTAAATGTGTAGGGTTAATATCGAATATTTCTTGTAATCTTGGGGGGAAAGCTGTCGGGTGATCAGGGGCATTATCGATAATGTCTTGGGCCCGATGTAGAAAGGGAGGTTTTAACTCTTCAGGCCCAGCTATGATCCCCTGCTTATTCAAATCAAGCAGATCATCTTCTAAAGATTTTGGAGGAATTAAAAACTCAAACTTTTCCACGTTTTAGTTCCTTTTTTCTAAGACACTAACTGCACTTCAGAAACTACTTACCCATCGTCAAAATCAAAAACGTAGTTAAAATGGATCAATGGATTTGAAGCAAATATTCTGATTAGATGTAAGGTTTGTTTCTTATCTTTTCAACTTTCAAAAACAAGAAATATTCTTATTAAAGTTTTCTTGTAGAGCTACATTCCATAAGTATTACATTATTCCCTTGAAAAGAATCTACCTCATACTGAATAACCATTAGGACGTGCCAGGGCCTCTGGTCAAATCTCTGCTGAAGAATTAGGGTTTTGTTCTTTTGAATATGTTTCATATGGGATCGGCTCTACAAATCGTAGAAATTATCGAGATAATGAATTCTCAATAATAAACGATATTTTCCTCTAAGAGAAAAATAAAATTACCTATTTTAAACCCTTCTTTATTTTGGAGATTTTCTCTCTATATTAAGAAGGTTATTGTCAAAAATTCTAGCTTGTCCGTTATTACAATGAGCTGAAATACGTGTTCGTAGTGAAAGCTTGCAATAAATAATAGATGGTTGCATGAGGGTTTTTTTAGATAGGGAACATAAACAATAAAAAAGGAGAGGCGTTTTTACTCCGAGTAAAATGCGGAGTTCGCCATTTAATATTAATGAAAAAATCCTTAATCGTAGTGGAATCTCCTGCTAAAATTAAAACCTTGCAAAAACTCTTAGGGAAAGGTTTTATTTTTGCTTCATCACTAGGACATGTTGTTGATCTTCCCGCCAAGGAATTCGGTATCGATATCGAACATGATTTCGAACCTGATTATCAAGTTCTTCCTGACAAACAAGAAGTTATCAGTCAAATTCGTAAATTAGCCTCTAGCTGCGAAGTTGTTTATCTATCTCCCGACCCTGATAGAGAAGGAGAAGCTATAGCCTGGCATATTGCCAACCAACTTCCTAAAAATACACATATGCAGCGGATTTCCTTCAATGCAATTACCAAAGGTGCTGTCAACGAAGCTTTAAAGCATCCTCGAGAAATCGATATGGCTTTAGTAAATGCTCAACAAGCCCGTCGCCTATTGGATCGTATTGTAGGTTACAAAATTTCTCCTATTTTAAGCCGCAAGCTTCAGCAGCGATCAGGAATATCTGCAGGACGTGTACAATCTGTTGCATTAAAGCTTGTTGTAGATCGTGAAAAAGCTATAGAAGCTTTTGTCCCTACAGAATATTGGAATATTCGTGTTTTTCTCCAAGACCCTAAGACTTCAAAAACTTTTTGG
Organism: Chlamydia sp. 16-02; assembly: GCF_042235055.1. Taxonomy (NCBI): domain Bacteria; kingdom Pseudomonadati; phylum Chlamydiota; class Chlamydiia; order Chlamydiales; family Chlamydiaceae; genus Chlamydia; species Chlamydia sp. 16-02. The sequence continues at coordinate 701,025 of NZ_CP114172.1, read as the reverse complement.
GCTCATCTCTATTCTGCAGACGGGAAAAAATGGGAAAAGGAACTTCCTAAAGGAAAAACCGAAGATGAAATTTTATTAATCAACTCTGAAGCTAAAGCTCAACATTATGTAGAGCTTTTAGAAAATGCTTCCTATAGAGTTACTCGTGTAGAAGCTAAAGAGAAACGTCGCAACGCAGCACCACCGTTTATTACATCAACCTTACAACAAGAAGCAAGTCGTCATTTTAGATTCTCTTCTTCTAAAACAATGTCTGTAGCGCAAACATTATATGAAGGTGTTGAATTAGATAATGAAGATGCCACAGGATTAATTACATACATGCGTACAGACTCTGTACGTATAGATCCTGAAGCGTTAAATAATGCCAGAGACTATATACAGGATACATTTGGTCAAGAGTATCTTCCCAAATCTCCTAATCTCTATGCCACAAAGAAAATGACTCAAGATGCTCACGAAGCCATTCGTCCTACAGATATTCAGTTGTCTCCGGATAAGCTTCAAGGAAGGTTGACTGATGATCAGCACAAACTCTATTCTCTCATTTGGAAACGTTTCGTTGCCTCGCAGATGAATCCTGCGGTTTATGATACGTTAGCGATGACAATCTCTACAAACGTGAAAATAGATTTACGTGCTTCTGGATCGTTACTGAAGTTCAAAGGTTTTCTAGCTGTATATGAAGAAAAAATAGATGATGATATAGCTGAAGAAGAAAATCTCTCTCTTCCCCAACTGCATGCTCAAGATATTTTAGATAAAGAAAAGGTTTCTGCAGAACAGGCTTTTACAAAACCTCTTCCTAGATTCACAGAAGCTTCTTTAGTAAAAGAATTGGAAAAGTCTGGAATAGGCCGTCCATCCACATATGCAACGATTATGAATAAAATTCAAAGTCGTGAGTATACAATCAAAGAAAACCAACGTCTGCGTCCTACAGAATTAGGGAAAATTATTTCACAATTCTTAGAAACAAATTTTCCTAGAATTATGGATATAGGTTTTACAGCTCTTATGGAAGATGAGCTAGAACTTATCGCTGACAATAAAAAATCTTGGAAACTACTTCTTAGAGAGTTCTGGGATCAATTTCTTCCTGTAGTCACCACAGCAGAAAAAGAAGCCGTTATCCCACGTGTTATAACTGATATAGAATGTTCGGCATGTCATAAAGGAAAACTTGTTAAAATCTGGGCAAAAAATCGCTATTTCTATGGTTGTTCAGAATACCCTGAATGTGACTTCAAAACTTCTGAAGAAGAACTTGCCTTTAATAAAGATGACTATGCTGTTGATACACCTTGGGATAGTCCTTGTCCTGTTTGTGAAGGAAACATGAAAGTCCGCCATGGGCGTTTCGGCACGTTTTTAGGATGCTTAAACTATCCTAAATGCCGTGGAACAATCTCTATCCATAAAAAGGGAGAGGAAGTAGAAAAAGAAGAATCAATTCCCTGCCCTGCCACAGGATGTTCTGGAAAGATTCTAAAGAAGCGTTCACGTTATAATAAAACATTCTATTCTTGCTCAGAATATCCCGACTGCAGTGTGATTGGCAATACTATAGACGCTGTTGTTACAAAATATAAAGGAACACCGAAAACTCCTTACGAAAAGAAAACAACGGGAAAGAAAAAAGCTGCAGGAAAAACAAGTAGTAAAACCACAAAAACAACAGCAAAGAAAAAGAGCGAAAAGAAAACCACTAGGGCAGGTTCTTTACTTACACCTTCTCCTGAGCTTGCCCTGATGATAGGCAATGAACCTGTGGCGCGTGGAGAAGCCACAAAGAAAATTTGGAAATACATCAAAGATCATAATCTACAATCTCCTGAGAATAAAAAGATGTTAATCCCCGATGATAAATTCCAAGCAATTATTGGCCCCGAACCTGTAGATATGTTCCAGTTACCAAAATTGTTAAATCAGCATTTATTTAAAGCTGGTTGATCCCGATGCTCATCGTCAGCTTCTTCATAACTATCGATAAGCTGGTACACTTCTTGTACTGATGTAGCTTTAGATAAAGCTGAGCGTAGAAATCGCACTTTAGAAGCGGATATTAAATAATGTCCGCAAAGCTTTCGTGTTTCACAGAGAAATTTCGCTTCACTTTGATAATATTCATCTACCCACTGTAAATGTTGAATAAACGCCTGTTTCCTCATCGAAAAGGGCATTTTTTCATATGTTCCTGTTGTAAGATAGTCTTGTATTTGTCTTACTATCCAAGGAGCTCCCATTGTACCACGTGCAACAAGCACGCCGTCACATCCCGTAGTATCTAACATTACTTTAGCGGCTTCTGGAGAAAACACATCACCATTTCCAAATACAGGAAGGTCTTTGCCCGCAGCAGCTTTTGCTCGTGATATATATTCAAGATTACTAGGACCAACGTAGCCCTGGGCACGCGTTCTTCCATGTACAAAAACAGCGCTAGCCCCGGAATTTTTGATAACTCTTACTGTTTCTTCGATATTAATATTATTTCCATCCCATCCAGAACGTATCTTTACAGTAACAGGAATGGATACAGCCTCCATAATCTTTTCTAAAACTTTCCCAATAAGCTCAGGAGATTTCAGCATCCCCGATCCACTACCATCTTTTGTAATCCTATCTGTAGGACAGCCGCAGTTTAAATCTATTAAATCAAAACCCAACCCTTCTAATACCTTAGCAGCTTCCCCAGCCATCTCAGGTTTACTACCACAAAGCTGTCCGCCTATAGGACGCATCGATTCAGAATATTCTAAGAGTTTCAATGTACGTGAAGGAGAGTAGTGTAACCCTTCTATTTTCACCATCTCACAAAACATCAGGGCGGGCGGGCCATAAAGTGAAGACATCCTCCGATAAGGATAATCCGAAAAGCCCGCTAAAGGTGCATAAACAATAGGAGATCTTAGTAAAATATTTCTTATATATATTGAAGAAGCCATGGAGACTGGAAAATATTAAGAATAACAAACCTCAGGGTTCGTATCACAATAAAAGGAACAGCCTCTAGGCAAAGTAAAGCGATCAATGGACTAATATCAATGAAGCCAATACGAGGAATAAATTTTCTAAATAGAGCTAAATAAGGGTCTACGAACTTGTATACGTATTGGTACCATTTTGTATTGTGACATTCAGGAACCCAAGAGGCAAGAATATACACCAAGATTAAAAAACTATAAACATTAATAGCTGCTTTCAAAAAATAAGATACCATTTCTTTTCCCTTTATAAACAATTAATATGTGTTTTTCTTGAAAAACAGCCATTTATTCTTTAAAATGGTTACCTTTATTTTTTAAGAACACCGTACTATGGATTTTAAACTGCCCATATACCACATCGGGGTAACCCAAGATGCAAATAATACTATTAAAATAGCAATTTTGCAGAAAACATGTAAAGGATGGATAGTTTCCCATTGCGAGCATATCTTTGAAGATCAAGAATGGCAACTTCCAAAAAAATACTTAACAGCCTCTATAACTTTTTCTTTAAAAGGAACCAGTAGTCTAATTAGAAGCTCTGTCTCTTTATTAAAAAATAAAAAAAACATTTTAAAGATAGCTTTAACCGATTTAGAAACTAATGCGGCATTCCCCTGGAATTCTTTGATAGTTGCTCCTAGATTAGGTAAAAGAAATGAGAATGGAGAAACTTCAGTAACTTTATGGCTAACACAGAAAGCTACGGCGGGACGTGAAATAGCTCTTCTACACAAAGCCCGCATATTTCCGGATACGATATCTTGCCAACCTGCAGATATATTTTCCCTGGCCCAACAGACACCTTTAAAAGCTCTCCCCGCATATTTTTTGGTTTATACGGGTTCTGCTGAGACTACATGTCTTTTTGTCCAAAATGGATCAGTTCTGGTCTCCCGTTCTTTTTGTAACCTGCCAAAGAAAAATGGCGATGACATTCTCACTACGTTAGATTACGTAAAAGAAACCTATCCTGCTGTAGAGTTGACTGCTATACATACTGTACAACTTCCTGAAGAATTAAAAAAATACCTAGAACAAAAGTTGTCTTTACCCCTGACTTCCTGTCAAACAATGACTTTTGGTTTAGAAGAAGAGGAATGGGCAAATTATAGCGATGCGATTACTACGGCATATCATGGAGCTTCCCGAAGGACACTAACATTTCCCTATAATCCTGTTTTTAACTGTGCAGAATCTCAGAAACATTGGTTAAAACGTTCGGCATTTATAATAGGAAAACTTGCCTTGCTATCCACAATATTTGTGGGTCTAGGCTCTACTTTAAAACTCGCCTCTATTTCTCATCGAGTACGAGAACATTTTGCCTTAGTATGTCCTGAAACAAAAAAAATTCCTAAATCCCTTCGTAGTGTAGAAGAAGCGTTGCACGCCGCTGTATCATCGAGCACGCACTTTGAGTATCCCTACCTGCCTACAATTCCAACAAGTAAAGAAACTATGCAATTTCTGTCTTCTGTAGCGCAGAATACTCCTTCCGTGAAACTTTCGTATTTCTGTTATTCCTTAGCATCATTCCCTTCACAACAGAACCCCACTCTACCTTACAAAGCACATATTTCCGTTAGGGGTGAAGGAAATCCTGAAGAAGTGTCTGAGTTCCTCCGTAAAGTATCCCTACATCCTAAACTCTCTAATGTTAGCAAAACATTATGTAGCGGACACTCTTTTGAATTACAATTTACTATAGTTTCCCAGGAAGCCCTATGAAAAAATGGTCATTAGTTTGCGCTCTTATTGCGCTAAGTTTAGTTAGCTGTCTTCCGATTATAGGCATTGTTTACAAACATGTCCGGACAACAAAACGTTGGGAAGCTCTAAACTCGCACATTCTTACTCTAAAGGTTATGAAAGATCAATCCGATCTGATTAATAAAATGAACGAGCGTCTTAAACAACAACATAAAAACATTCAGCCTCAAGAATTTATTCATGCAAGTAAGAAAATTCGTCTATTAGGTAGGGAACAAGACCGTTTAGCGTCTCTTAAAGAAAATTCCCTGATTTCCCAGAGTAAAGAGGTATGGTCGAGGAAACAGCTGTTTCTTTCATCAAACAATCAAGCGATATGGTCCATCGGACAAATTTCCGATGATCTCATATCCCTACATCTGGAAAATCCTGTAGAAGCTGATAACGATAATCTTGAAGAACTATTTTATCTAATCGATACTAACAACCCCAACGCACCTTTAGCTTTCTTCACACATTGGGAAATGACAAAACTGACCACACCGTTAAACAATCAGGTATGGTCTATAAATGCTGAGGCTATAAGTCGATGGTTATAAGAAAATTTTTATGCCTATTCCTTCTATGTTTTGCTTGTACTCCAAGCTATGCTGCTGGGACCTATGAGAAGCTGACATTAACAGGGATTAACATCATTGATAGAAATGGCTTATCGGAGACGATCTGTTCCAAAGAGAAGTTGAAAAAGTATGCCAAGGTAGATTTCTTATCTCCCCAGCCCTATCAAAAAGTTATGCGTATGTATAAAAATACACGAGGAGAAAATGTTTCGTGTTTAACAACATACCATCCGAATGGTCAATTAAAACAGTATCTAGAATGTGTAAATAATCGCGCTTGTGGACGTTACCGAGAATGGCATAGCAATGGAAAAATTAAAATCCAAGCAGAAGTCATAGGAGGAATTGCAGACCTTCATCCCTCTGCAGAATCTGGGTGGTTATTCCATGGGACAACACTAGCTCATAGCGATGAGGGCATGTTAGAAGCCGCCATCAATTATGATAAAGGTTTGCTACAAGGGACTTCATATTACTATCATTCGAACGGTCAAGTATGGAAAGAATGTTCTTATCATAAAGGCCGCGCTCATGGTGATTTTCTTACCTATACGGTAGAAGGTTTCTTACTGAAAAAGCAAACTTATCAAGATGGAGAAAAGCATAGCATATCCGTTCGCTATGGAGAACGTTCCAATATCGTGCTTTCTGAAGAGGAGTATGATAATGGTTTGTTATTAAAAGGTTCTTATTTAGATCCTCAAACACACCAAATATTTTCTGAAATCGTTAATGGTAACGGATTACAGGCAATTTATGGGAAACATGCGATTGTAGAAACTCGTGTGTTTATACGAGGTGAAGCCTGCGGAAAAGTTACCGTATTCGATAGTCTTGGAGATCAAATTCTTCAAACATACGCACTGGTTGCAGGTGTGAAACATGGTGAGGAGTTATTTTTCTATCCCGATACAGGAAAATCCAAACTTCTTTTAACCTGGAATCATGGCATTTTACAAGGTCCTGTAAAAACCTGGTACCCAAATGGATCATTAGAAAGTTGTAAGGACTTGATAAATAATAAAAAATCCGGCCTATTAACTCTGTACTATCCTGAAGGCCAAATTATGGCTACTGAAGAATACGACAATGAACTGCTTATAAAAGGGGAATACTTCCGTCCTGGAGATCGTCATCCCTACTCTAAGATAGATAAAGGCTGCGGAACAGCTGTATTTTTCACATCTTCGGGAACTATCACTAAAAAGATCCCTTATCAAGATGGCAAACCTCTGATCAATTAGCTATGAATACTTCTGTAATTGCTGAGAAAAAGAAACAGCGTGATTTTTTTATTTCCCTAAGGCAATCTATACAGGAACCGCGATTATCACAAGCTTCTCAAGCCGTTGCTGCTTTTATTCGTGAATTACCCAAGGGAAGCTTTGTGCTTTCCTTCATTCCTTTCCGTTCAGAAATCAATATAGATTTAGCAAATCGCATTCTCATTAATGAATTCTCTTTAGCTTTACCACAAACGCAAAATCACGAACTTACTCCCGTTCACGTGCCCTCGTTAGAGGTTTTATCAAAGCTAACACATCCTTTACGGCTTTCTGAATTTAATTTGGAGCCCATTCCATCTCAACAAATCACTCATGCTCTCATCCCGGCCCTAGCCTTTGATAATGATAATTATCGTCTTGGTTACGGCGGTGGTTGTTATGATCGTTGGTTAGCAGTAAATTCCCACCCAATAACTATAGGCGTGGGGTTTAAGGAACAAAAAACTCTTATTCTCCCTAGAGAAAACCACGATATTCCCCTATCTCAAGTATTTTTCGCATAACAAAGTCTATTTTAAGAAATGTGTTCAGAAATATCTCTTAGAGATTTTTACCTCTTAATTATAAAGACCTTTGTGTTTTTTCTGATAAATCAGTGAATTGTCAATAACACATTCTGTGTGTATGATGACAGTCCACTGTCAAGGTGAACCCACGAAAAATCTTTTATCCTCATTACGACGAACTTTACAGATACAGAAAATGTTACATTTACAACTGCTTTCTATCTTGACTGGTGTGAAAAATTGGGTTATCCATAAAAATCAAAAGAAAAGCCAAGCATACATCTATCATAAAAAATCACCACTCTGACATCTCTTAGCTAATTTCGAGAAGAAGCTTACCCATTCTTCTCTCAAAGTCCAAAAATGAAGGACTATTGCATAGAAAGTGTGGAAAAAAGGAGCACCTATTAAATGAATGTACCTGATCGTAAAAAAGCACTAGAAGCAGCAATTGCCTATATCGAAAAACAATTTGGCTCTGGATCTATCATGAGTCTAGGGAAACACTCTGCCACTCATGAAATTTCAACTATAAAAACAGGAGCCTTATCTTTAGACTTAGCTTTAGGTATTGGGGGTGTTCCAAAAGGACGTATTGTTGAGATTTTTGGCCCTGAATCTTCAGGAAAAACCACATTAGCTACCCATATCGTTGCCAATGCTCAAAAAATGGGCGGTGTCGCTGCATATATCGATGCGGAACATGCTTTAGACCCCAGCTACGCTTCTCTTATAGGTGCAAATATCAATGATCTTATGATCTCCCAACCTGATTGTGGTGAAGATGCTTTAAGTATTGCTGAGTTATTGGCAAGATCAGGAGCTGTTGATGTTATTGTTATTGATTCTGTAGCTGCTTTAGTTCCTAAAAGCGAACTCGAAGGAGATATCGGTGATGTACATGTAGGTCTACAAGCACGTATGATGTCTCAGGCATTACGTAAGCTTACAGCAACACTAGCACGCAGTCAAACCTGTGCGATATTCATTAACCAGATTCGAGAGAAGATAGGCGTTAGCTTCGGAAATCCTGAAACAACAACAGGTGGACGCGCTTTAAAATTTTATTCATCAATACGTATGGATATCCGTCGTATTGGAGCTATTAAAGGTAATGAAAGCTTTGATCTTGGAAACCGTATCAAAGTGAAAGTTGCTAAAAATAAATTGGCTCCTCCATTTAGAACTGCAGAGTTTGATATTCTCTTTAACGAAGGTATTTCTTCAGCAGGGTGTATTCTAGATCTTGCTGTAGAGCACAATATCGTGGAGAAAAAAGGTTCTTGGTTCAATTACCAAGATCGCAAGTTAGGCCAAGGAAGAGAGGCTGTTCGAGAAGAACTCAAGAAAAATAAAAAGCTATTTGATGAGTTAGAAAAACGTATCTTTGACATAACCTCATCATCAAAATCTGCAATTGTAGAAGAGAAAAAAGAAGAGCAAACAGCGCAAACTGTAGCTTAAAACTATCTCTTTAAGTTCTCCTTCTCTTTGTAAAATTAAGAGAAGGAGAACTATTCAAATTAATGACGGCAGTTACAGCCACATGAAGAGGGTTTTGAATCCAAAACAGGAGGTGGAGTTGCTGAACAAGTATCTTTCTCGTCTAAGAAAGTGTCTAAAAAGTCATATAAAGCATCACATACTTCTCTAGAAGCCTGTAGTACCTTATTGCAATCACTATTTAGTAACGTTTCTATCAACTCTCTTTCCTCACGAGCATGTCTTACATCAACATCTTGATGTATTGTGAAATACTCGTAATCTTCAGGAGCAGTAAAACCGAAATACTGTTTTAATCCAGAAATTTTAGTCTCTGCAACTGTAGGGATTTGGCTTTCATAGGTATATAAAGCTGACACACCTGCAGATAATGAATCTCCGGTACACCAACGCAAAAATGTATCGACTTTCTTTTGTGCAGCTGCACTGGGGACATGATTTTCTAATTCCTCCTCAGTAACACCTAAAGCATAAGCAAAATTTTTCCATAGATCTATATGATTAGGATAGCCTGTTTCTTCATCCATAAGATTATCAAGAAGCAATTTACGTGCTTGTAAATTATCACAACGGCTATGCACTGCTGAGAGATAACGCGGAAAAGCTTTGATATGGAGGTAATAGTCCTTAGCGTATGCCTGTAATTGCTCTTTCGTTAATTCTCCCTTAGACCACTTCATGTAAAAGGTGTGATCTAACATATGTTTTTCTTTGATGTTTTTATCTAATAAATCTAAACAAGGTTTCATTAACGCCTCCCAAAAATTAAAAATGTATAGATTCCCAAGCTACAGAACGGAGGATAGGTCCATATAGATCTTCTGTTTCATCAATACCTAGTAATGATAAATCGGACTGTAACGTAGGGGAAGAATGAAAAGTGATTTTAGGTGCATCTTCTATAAGCGCTAGGGGAGTATGTTCATCTCCTTCTCCCATACAAAGTACAGCAGAGACCGCCAGGGCATCTAAAAGATTAATTTGCGTCATGCGTAAGGGTCGGCCAAAACAATCAGGTTTCCCGACATAACTATATAGAGGAGAAAATCCGTACCAACATAATCCTAACCCTAAAACACCCCGACGCATAGGGGTTGTATGACTGTCTACAATAATTACTCCAAGATTCTTTAATTGATACAAATCCTTTAACCAAGCCCCTAAAGCATTTGTAGACGCCAATAAATCCCGAGGATATAAAACATAATAATCTTGGGCATTGGACTCATCAATTCCTGCAGATGGAATCAAAATTCCGTGTTTCTTCGTCAGATACAAATCATGAGAATCAGAATAAACATAGGCATCTGATTCCTGCTTGATTAAAGCCCCTTTTGTTGTTGTCTTAGTATCAACAACCGCGCCTTCACAAAGACTCAAAACCTTTGAAGATAAAGCAATTATAGAATTCTCAGACAAAGAGGGAAGAGATTCTTCTAAAATTTCATAGAGATCATCATGAACATGAACTCTACGCGTGACAATCGGCGAGACTTTCATAATAGCAAAATGTTAAATCTTTTTTTTCATCTAAAATTGTCTTTTTCCAACCTTCCAGTGAAGATAAAGGGAAAAAAACATCTCCGTCATAATACTTATGAATGTGCGTTACAAAACACCCATGCAACATGTGATTTTCTAAAAATAAAGAAAACAAATCTCCTCCTCCAAGAAGGAAAATCGGAGAAGGAAGTTCCAAATTATGAAATTCCTCTAATGAAGATACCCAAACCATATCCTCAGAATTCTCATGAAAATTCTTAGAAAAGATTACTACCTTACGGTTCTTAGTATATTTATCGGGAAGACCTTCGAAAGTTTTCCTACCCATGATTAGGGGCATATTTCCTATAGTTTTCGAAAAAAAATTTATGTCCTCAGGATAGTTCCAAGGTAGTTTTCCTTGATTTCCAATCACTCCATTAGGATCACAAGCGGCTATACCAAGTATTTTATACATAAACTCCGGGCCAAACTGCTGCGGACAAAGCTCTTTGGTTAGCTTCCACATCATGAACTCGCAGATAGTTCACGCCTTGCTGCTGCAACAATACTGATAAGCTAACAGTTTCCCAATCACGATCTTTAGCATCATATTTGCCTAAAAGAGCGAAACAAGATTTCCTTGAATGGCCCACTAACGTAGCACAACCAAACTTTCGAAATTTTTCCATTCTATGTAACACATTCAATGCTTGTATTTGGGTTGTTCCAAAACCGATACCCGGATCAAAAATAATTTGATCTTGATTCAAACCTAAGTTAACAAAAGCTTCTATTTGCTTTTCTCCCCAACTTAATAATTGATCAGAAGCACAAGAAGTAAACGCTAGTGTCTTATCAGCACGAGGAGGAAGAGAGCATGAGTGGTTAATAACTAATAATAAATTCGCATCTCTGGCGATCTCTGCCATTTCTTTAGAACCGCCTGAAACATCGTTAATCCATCGAATAGGATAGATCTCCAAAGCTCTTCTAATAATTTCGGGATAAAACGTATCTAATGAGACATCAGGATATTGCTCACGTCCAATCCATTTTTCAGCAAGTAGCTTTAATACAGGTTCTAAACGTGCCCATTCTTGTTCTACATCAAGTAGCTGTTTTACCTTAGGATTATTAGTCGCCTGTCCCCCAAAATCTATGACAGAAGCTCCCTGAGCAAACAATTTTTCAGCATGAGCGACTGCTTTAGAGGCTTCAAGATACAATCCTCCATCTGAAATGGAGTTATCGGTGACATTGACTATTCCCATTAATAAAGTACTAGGAGAAAAACTATTCAAAATCATCTCTTGAGGGCAAGGAAGAAGATGAGCTATTTCTCCAAACGTTTTTAAATGGTAATCAGAAGCTGGTTGATGAAATTTTCTAGTAGGACAAAGTGAAGCAACGAGAGAAAGTAAAAAAGGCCTTTCTAGGATTCTCTCATGAGGTATGCTGATATCTTTCTGTTGGTAATTTTCATCCCCATACAAAAGGATATCAATATCCAAAATTCTCGGAGACCAAGGTAACGCATTAGAATCTCTACCAAGTTTACGCTCGATATGCTTTATTTCTGATAACAATTGTTTCGGAGATAGTGTTGTTTTCCCTATAAGTACAGAGTTAAAAAAAGGTATATCCCATTCTTCTGGAGAACCAGGAAACAACAAGGCCTTTGTTTCTAAAATTATAGAGCTTTGCAAATCCTCTATATCTAACTCTTTTAAAAGAGAGAATGCCTTACGAAAATTTTCAAATCGATTCCCTAGATTAGATCCTAGAGATAAACAAATAAATTGAGCTGTTGTCATAGCGAGATTTTCCTACTTATTTTAAAGCAAATGGGCTTCAACAAGTTAGGAACAGGAGGACGTTCTTTACGCACCTCTAAATCTATTTTAGAAACCTTGTTCTTTAACTTTGATTCTAAAGCATCCATTAAGAGCTTAGACAAGTGTTCAACTAAAGCACAAGGTTTACTAGAAGCAACTTCCTCTATTAAAGACGTTATCTCAACATAACAACATGCGTCACTGAGATCGTCTGAAACACAAACAGAGGGCTCTTCAAAAAAAGAAAGAACTATAGAAACTAAGATGGGCTGCTTAAAATGCCGTTCTTCAGGAGAACATCCAAGACGCACCCATACACGAAAATCTGGAATAATTAATTGATATGGTTCTGCGGTAACACCTAAAAGTTATGAAATGTGTTTGGTTACTTACCTTTGATATTTTTTGCCTTACCCGAGCCTGTTTTCTCCTCTTCCAAAAGATCAAGAAAAGCGCGTAGCTGTTTTGAACGAATTGGGTGACGCATTTTCCTTAAAGCTTTAGCTTCAATCTGACGAATACGCTCTCGAGTTACATTAAACGCTGACCCTACTTCTTCTAATGTTTTAGGCTTCCCATCTAAAAGGCCGAAACGATGAATCAATACAAATCGCTCTCGATCTGTAAGAGTTTTTAGAACCTCTTTCATCTTATCTTTAAGCATCGAATAGCCCGTAGCTTCTGCTGGAGATTCTACACCAGTATCTTCTAAGAAATCACCAAAAGAACTTTCGCCTCCTTCACCCACTTCTGCCTGTAAAGAAATAGGATGCTGGGCAATTTTATAAATCTCTCGCACCCGATCAGGAGTTAATCCTAATTCTTCGGCTAATTCCTCTGGAGTGGGCTCTTTACCTGTTTCCATCATCAATTTCTTCGCGCCCCGAAGAACTTTATTGATGGTTTCAATCATGTGCACAGGAATACGAATAGTTCGCGCTTGATCAGCTATAGCGCGAGTAACGGCCTGACGAATCCACCAAGTGGCATAAGTAGAAAATTTATAGCCTCTGCGGTATTCAAATTTTTCCACAGCCTTCATCAAGCCCATGTTACCCTCCTGAATCAAATCTAAGAAGGATAGACCGCGGTTTGTATATTTTTTAGCTATAGAAATTACTAAACGCAAATTGGATTCAACCATTTCTTTTTTAGCTTCTTGGCTCTTGTCCATCCAACGTTGCAACATACGCACGTCTTTTTTAAACTCTTCCAGAGTTCGTCCTGCAGCAACTTCGCGTTTATATAATCTACGTTTAGCAGCATCTAATTTTGCTGCTGCGAATTTGTTTCTTTCTGCTCGAACTTTCAAATCATTAATTTGCTGTTCTAACTGCAAGAAGGAGTCGTACGCTTTAAAGACAACTTCGCCAAAATCCTCTGTAACATTATGACGACAGTGGAAACAACGTAAATACGCTTGCGTACGGATACGACATTTTTCTAAATTATCATTTAATTTCGTACTTTCTTGTTTTGATAAATTACTCTGCTTCAGGGCTAAGAGAAGTGATTCTAAATAGACATCTTCTTCCTTAAGCAAAGTAATTAACTTGGGAAGCAACTTAAGAAAATGCGTCTTATCTTCTACTTCTTTTTCTGAAATAATTTTATCAAAACGCTCTTTTCCATTAATTAGATACTGCGCAATGGAAATAGCTTCTTTTGAGGAATAACGAAAACGTAAAATAATACGTTCGATTTGAACTTGCGCTTTTTCTATTCTCTTAGAAATTTCAACTTCTTCCTCTCTAGTTAAAAGAGGAACCGTTCCCATTTCTTTCAAATACATACGTACCGGGTCGTCTGGGGTTCCCTCTGTACGCTTGGCTAAGCCTTCTAGCTCTTTGGCCTCTTTTTTTCTTTCTTTTTGTCTTTCAACATCTGCCTGGTTCAGGACCTGAATATCCATTCCCGTAAGGAAAATCAGCACCTGATCAATCTGTTCAGGCGTATCGAAAGACATAGGAAGGATCTCGTTGATCTCTTCATAAGTGATAAAGCCCTGATCTTTAGCAAGAGAAACAAGCTCCTCTAGCTTTTTTTGAGCTTCTTCTTCATGAGCCGCTTCCGTAGCCTGGCCATTTTGTGTATTCATGAGCATTTAATTATTGGGTTGCAACAAAATAATAAGACCCTAGCCTTTGGGTAATAGTTTAGCCAAAGAAAGATAGGAAATCTAGGGATTTTTAATAAGCACGGTCGATGATGAGTCTATCTACGAAGAACATCTATGCGTACCGGATAAAGAACTCCCAAAACATGATTATGCAGAGGGCCTTTATTTAAAATAGTTAAGCAGTAGTAAAAAGGAATTTGACCGTGGTTTTTTGTTTTGATTATTACCTTCCCCAATCGTTCTTGTCGATCAAGTAAACGAAGGTCTGTTTCCCACTGAGGCAAACCAGAAATAATAATATCGCTATCCGCATTCAAAAAATCTTCTACACCATATCCCGTCCAAGTCTTAAATAAAGAATTTGCAAAAACTGCCCTCTGAGATTGCGGGGTGTACACAAAAAGCATGCCAAGCCCCTCCTCCCTTAAATTATCAAATAGCTGACGACACTCTAAAGAATAGTTATGTACAGAAGATTCGGACCTTATATAACGAGAAGCTGTCAAAGATGAAGCCGCCTCTGCATTCTCTACTTTAAAAGCTATCTTTTTTAACTCTGAAAGAAGTTGTTTAGATAATTCTTGAGAATTGACCGTAGCTTGTCTTGGCAAGCTATCTACAATATTCGACTCAAGCTGCAATAAGTTACGAATCTCACACATCAGATCCTGCACTTTTGACTCTAGCTTCCCAATATATACTTGTCTGATATCCAGCATATTATGTTGTTCTGTAAAAGTTGCCTGATACTCTTCATTAAGGACTTGCTGGTAAGCTAAGGCATCTGCAAGTTCGCGATTCAATTGCTGACTTTCTTCTTCTTTTTCACGACACTCTTGAGATAGTGCATCTAACTGCAACTGTAAACATTGGTTTTCTTCTCTTAAACGCGCTGCCGTCCCCTCCATTCGTTGCGCATCAGATTTGGTTTTCATAAACACAGCGCGAACATGGAGTAATTGATTAAGAAGCTTTTGATTTTGGGATTTTAACTGTTGACTCTCGTATTGACGCTCTTCAACCGATTCACATATTTTTCTTAACCCTTCGTCTTTTTCAACAATTTTACGAATTTTAGTTTGTAACAATTGACCAGCAGCAGCTTTCAATTGCTTTTCTCTAAGTCCGATAGAAAAAAACCAGCCCATAAAGGAAATGATTGAAAAAATGAAATAGCTATATTTTTTTTGAGAATCTGAAAGAAAAGGCAAACAAATTAGGGGAAGGAGAAATGCAGCTATAGGGAAAAGATAATTATAGTACCGAGAAATTGGGTGAAAAAATTTTTTCACAAACGACATAAAAATTCGAATCCTTGTCTCATTAACTCACAAAAATATGCTTTTTCCGTCAAAGTCTTTTTAGAAAAACTAAACGGTTAATTCTATTTTTTTATGTTCGCACAAAAGTTTATTTATCTCCCCCATAAAATACGGTCTATTTTTCTCTGTTTTTATTCCTTTTTATTGTTCTTTCTTTTACAATCCTGACCTTACTGCAAGACAGTATATTATAATTGTGAAGTCTTATTTTGAATGTTAAGGCAGAGCTTACTCTTTTGCACTAAAAAAGCCTTGGTTTTGGAGTAATAATGGCACCAAAGAAAACAACTAAGAAGGGCGGTCCAAAAAAACGACCTTCTGCAGAAAAGCGTATTTTAACTGCGCAAAAACGTTATTTGATCAATCAAAGTTTTAAGTCAAAAGCAAAAACTATGATGAAGAAATTTGAGACCGCTTTAAAAGCTGGTGATCAAGCAACTATCACTTCTGGATTACAGTTAGTCTACAGTGTTACTGACAAAGCTGTGAAAAGGGGTATTTTTAAAAACAATAAAGCAGCTCGAATCAAGTCACGTGCTACTTTAAGAGCTAATGCAAAAATATAATTTTAATCGTTTGTAGGTAATTATGACCACTTCCTCCATTACTAGATTTTGTCCTTTTCTATCATCTAATATTCTTTCAAATCCCATGTTGAAGATGTGTGGTAATAAGGTTCGCAAGGAAGCAGGAAGACTTCATGATAGCATGAACCTCTTAGGAGACATGATTGGAGTTGTTGGTTCTTCTACAATGATTACTAAAGCGTCTCTAGGACTAGGCGCTCCTAATACTCTCGCAAAACTTTCCTCTTTAGAGGATGCTTGCGGGATGGCTTCGGGAATAAATAATTGTATGGATACCATCGCCCTGTTCTCCCAATTTGCAACAGGAGCTATGTTCTATGAAGTTGATTCCGCTACCGGTAATTTCATAATCGACACAAAAACTATCCAAAAAGAAGATGGAACTGTTCAGCTTGTTTCTAACCGCGTTTTAAGATCTCCTCTTTCTATTGCAAGTAAAGTTACTCGCCTGGCTTCGAGAGCAACGGGCTCAGCTTGCTTTATGGGTGGTGATTTAAAACTTATGGCTCTAGGTAAACATGCTAGAGGTTTGGGAGGAGTCACTACAAGCTTGTCAGCAATTAGCTCGGCTTGCGGTGCTGCTGACGATGTTGTTAATATCGTTGGGGCTATACGCTCAACAAACAGTGAATCCTCGGCTGAAGACCTCGCAGAGCGTCGTCAAACATTAAGAGAGAAATTCTTCTCCCTACTTTGCAACATAGTCGATTTACTCGGTGATGTTCTTGGTCTGTTTGCTTCGTTCGCACCAGCTTTGTTAGGGCCTCAATCTGCCCTAATTATCGGAATCTTCTGGTTGATGTCTTCAGTACTCAACTTTGTTCAAGATTTTATCGGTTAATAAAAGTCTTTTTAAAAGAAGCAATTCATTTTACCCCATAAGTGTACTTGTGGGGTTTTTTTATGATCTTATTCAATGTCTCACTATCTGCCCATACAGCTATACTATGTTTAGCTCGTGTAATCGCTGTATAAAGAATAGATACATCAAAAATTTCACATCCCTTAGGGATGATGACAATCACATTATCATATTCGCTCCCCTGACTCTTATGTACTGACATAGCGTAATTATAAGTATAATAAGAAAATTCCTTAGCATCTATAGAGCGTGTGTGAGGGAAAAATAGCTGCTGTGTTTTTGGGCAGAGAAATCCTGTATCTCCATTAAATAATCCCCAAGCTTCATAACGTTCTGTGATCATAATAGGGATAGGAAGATCAGAATGTGTTTTTTGTATTTCATTAAAGATTAGCTCATTGAGACGTAAATATCCCCAGGGACCGTGACGCATAGGTGTTAAAATACATAACTGCGTTTGAGATAAGGGTGTTTTTACAAACGCCTCTTTAATCATAGTAATTGCGGAATGTATAGGCGGTAACGGCGTAAAAGGAATCGATTGTTTTTCTAAAATTGCTTTCGAAAAATTCTGGACTTGATCTGTTTTTGCTCTATGAGAAACACAAAGGTGTAAAGCTCTTTCAGGAAAACGTAATATCAAATCCTGAAGAGGATTACCCGCACCTACCCCTATAGGAGGAAGCTGATTTTCATCACCTAATATAATTAAATTATCTGCAATAATTTTTCCATTCCTGCTTTCCCCAGATAATGTATTGACCAGGCTATGTAAAAGGTTAAACGTCACCATAGAACCCTCATCAACTAATAATAGATCCACAGAACTACATTGATGATAAGCATGCTCCTGTAAAAACCTATGGATTGTTTGGGTAGTGACATTATCCTCAGAAATATTATGTCGGGAGAGTATATGACGAATGTGCGAAGTTGCTTTTCCTGTAGGAGAAACTATAGCAATACGAATTCGAGGATATTGCTTAATTAAAGCGAGTATTATCTCCACAGCTAAAAATGTCTTTCCAGTTCCAGGGCCTCCACAAATCAAAGAAAAACAACTGTTAATAGCTTTTTGAAAAACAGTATTTTGTTCTGCGGATAGATTAGGGAGAAGTTTCGTAGTTACATGATATCGTGGAGAAGCTTGTGATAATAAAGAAAGCTTTTTGAAAAGCTTTTCCCGAATTGTATACAAAGAGCGTAGATATACCCTATTGTTTTCTATAACAAACAAAGATGAACAAATGTCTTTAGGAAGAGCCCTGAAGTATTCATAAAAAATCTTTTCTGAAATTCCAGATAAAGAGGGAAATAATCGATTATTATCTATATTAAGAAAAGGGTATCCACAACGCCAAAGAGCAGAAGAAATAGCAAGAAATGCGAAAGCTTTTTTTGAATCTGAAGAAATGTATTTCTTAGCGAAAGCTAAGTCTAAAGGTAAAACAAGTTGTTGTTGAACCACATCATAAAGGAGATGGGAAACGTCTAAACTTAATGAAGGCATAAAGCTATATGCGTTTTACCCTCTTTTATAACCAGCTCCGTGATCTTTTGGTAGATGTTTTTGACATATTGCTAATGCTTTCTGAACTTTAGGATCATACATACGCTCATTCGAAGGAAGAGAATGTAGGTAATCCCACGCCTCCAAATAACATTTATTTTCTAGAAGACATAGCCCCAACAAACGATAAGTCAAAGGTGAAGGAGCAATTTTTGTAAGCCATAAACTATAAAAATAACATTTATTATATTCTCCCTGAGCATATAAAAACTCTGCATCTGCTAAAAAGTTAGCTATTTCTTCTTCTCTTATCGTTATAGGAGTTAAGCCCAACTCTGTAATGAAATCTTCTAATTTCAATAGACGTGCTATGGAATGTCCAGATAACATTTGCTTATATGCTTGCTTTATAAATAGAAAAACGATGTTTTCACTTTCTATATCATAATTTGTAAACTGTAAAACGAGACGGAGTAAGTTCAGAGCTTTATCATCACAGATACCCTGATTCCAAAGTTGCTTGGCTCCTTTCATCAAATAATGAACAAGTTGCTGCTTATCTATATCATAAGACTGTATGGCTTCCCAAAGATTTAAATACTTTTTTAAATTTGTGTAATCAACATCATCTTGGGAAATAATGTCTTGAAGAGCATGGGAAGAAATTATCAATTTCTCACTTACCCATAAATCCGAGTCTAAAGTTTTTAATACTGAAAGCGTTTGTTTAGCTTTGGTAGTTTGTACTTCTTGTACTTTTTCAGATAAAATAATCCCGAAGGCATCTATAAGCTTTTTCTTAAGAGGCTCTATTCCGAAAAAAGTGATAGAATTACAGAGACTTACAACTTGTTCTGGGCAAGAAAAAAATCTATCTATTAGAGGTTGAATTACTAAATCATAGTTGGCGTTGAAATAGAAACGTTCCCAATTTTTGATTATCTGCATTAAAGGAGCTAAACGTTCTTCAGGAATAACAAAAAGATGCTTCATAAGCATCGTGAATAATTCCTCTTGCGGAATGAATTTTTCATAAGATCTTTGATCTATTGCATGAACCTTCTTCTTATAAAAAAGAATCATTTCATAATAATCCGGATAAAGCTTACAGCAATTCGATTGTTTTAACTCTAAAAAGTAGCTTCTACTCAACATCAAAACGGCATAATCGTAAGCTTCAGAATCCCAGTCACACTCTCTTTTTAATAATTTCTCAATAATACGATTAAGAATAGCTCGTCCTTCTGAAAACTCTCCTAATTCTATCAAACAATGAGCTTCTATATTCTCTAAAAAGAAATCAGAAATTAGCTGTTGAATATTCAAATCCAATAAAGAAGATTCTGAACCCTTTAACTGATTTTTCCATGCTGATAAAGCTTGTAGAGCCTTACCAAAATGTTTCTGTTTATAATTCAAAAGGAATTCAAATAAAGAAAGATATTGAGATTTTACAAATTGCTGACGCAAAGAACCAATTAGAATCTCCATTTTTTCTATATCTTCTAAGAAAAAAGCATTAAGAATCCTTCCGCCTATTACCTCTTCTTTAAATAAAAATTGCGTATTCTCTATTTCATCATAAATCTTAGAAAGAATCTTCTCAGATTGATTCATATTTTTCTGCTTTTGCAGAATAAATCCTTGGAAACAAAGAAGACATTGTCGTTGTTGACTCGGAAGCAAACGATGTAAAAAAGACTCTACTTGTTCTTTTTGACCATCAACCCATAAGGCTGCTGCTTTTGCACTTTCTGAAGAGGTTACAGAAGGGTTGTGTGAGGAACATATAAAATATACCCCCCCTCCCATACCGAAACACGAGAGAAAAAATAAGCAAAACACTATATAGCGAACCATTAGAGCCTCTATCGGCTTTGTTTAAAACCGTTGGTTTTTAATTAATTTTTTAACTTGTTAAAGTTAAATTATATATATTGAGTTGTCTTTATGCAAAATTATTTTTAATCAGAAAAAAATTAAAAAATAGTAAAGGATCTTTGAAAAATAAAAGATTTTGTATTAGTTACTCAAATAATATAGCTCATCTTGTTCACTCATGCTTACGGATAAAATTATATTATTTGTTACCGAAGACAGTAATATATCTTTGCAACTGAAAGAGTTTGCTCAGAATGTCGAATATAAGATAGTCGTTTCTTCTGCGCTTACAGACACTTCTGAAGCCGATTTAATTTTTTGTGAATACTTACTTCTCCCTGAAGTTATGTTCGCTAACAAAATTCCATCTGAAACAGATCTAGTTGTATTATTTGATACGTTTGAAGAAGAGGCTATTGTAAAAATTTTAAATAATAGCGCAAGCAGTTATTTACTTCGTCCTATAACAGTAAAAGTTTTAGATGCTGTTATTCGAGCTTTTTTACGCAATCATCATCATTTCGAACACGCAATTCCTGAATCTATTTCTTTTGGTGATCGAACTTTCCATCTTTTAAGTCTTTCTATAGATTCCCCTCAGGGCACTATTCACTTAACTCCTTCAGAAGCAGGAATATTAAAAAAACTTCTGATGAATCGTGGTCAATTGTGTCTAAGAAAACACCTACTAGAGGAAATAAAGGGAAATACCAAGGAAATTATAGCTAGAAATGTCGATGTTCATATTGCTTCTTTAAGAAAAAAATTAGGGCCTTATGGGTCAAAAATCTCTACAATTCGCGGTGTTGGTTATTTATTTTCAGAAAATGATAATCTAATTAACTCATCAACAAGCGAACCGACAACAACCTATCCTTAAAATAGCTCTTGATTACTCCTTGTCACTAAATCGCCATAACTAGACAATATCTTAAAAAGCTATGACCCGTCATGATATTTGCATCCGTTTTATTTTCTCCTGAAGATTTCCCTTTTCCAGAACTTATTACAGAAGCGTATTACACTTGGGATATTTTAGCATTAATAGATAAAAAATTATCTACACATGTGTTCTCAGGTATTCATGGGACCGTGGAGTCTGGAGCTTTTCTAAAGAACGCAGAGAGTATAGAAATTGCAGAAGGTGCTTACGTAGAATCAGGAGCTTATATTGTTGGTCCTTGCATTATAGGTCCTCAAACAGAAATACGCCATGGTGCCTACCTACGCGGTGGTGTGATTACCGGAACTGGGTGTGTGATAGGACATTGCACAGAAGTAAAGAATGCTTATTTTGGTCATCATGCTAAAGCAGGACATTTTGCTTACGTAGGAGATTCTGTTTTAAGCTCAGAAGTTAATCTCGGTGCCGGTGTGCGTTGCGCGAACTTCCGTCTTGATGGAAAAACTATCTCTATTACTTACGAAGAAGGAAAGATAGACACCCAATTAAGAAAAGTAGGAGCATTTCTTGGTAGAAGAGTTTCTGTAGGGTGTAACACTGTTATTAATCCTGGGCATTGTATTCCTGCTCTTACAACAATTTATCCCGGAAAAGTCATCTAGTTAAGGGGAAGTTTTATGGTCGTTATGGATATATTTGAAACTTATCGAGTAATGATAGAAGAAGGTATAGAGTCCTCTTTAGAAGATTTTGGAGCTAAAGGACTGTCTGTACGTGCACCTGTAGAATATTCTCTAACAAGTGGTGGGAAACGCATTCGACCTATGTTAGTTTGTATGATAGCTAAAGGCCTCGGGATGAATAGAGATGTTTTAGACTCTGCCTTAGCTATAGAATTTATACACACATCTACGTTAATTGCTGATGATCTTCCTTGTATGGATGATGATGATGAACGTCGTGGACGTCCTACTGTACATAAAGCTTTTGATGAAGCTTCAGCTTTACTAGCATCTTATGCCTTAATCCCATCTGCGTATTCTCGGATCCGTTTAAATGCAAAGAAACTCAAATCTCAAGGTGTGGATCCTAGAGAAGTAGATATTGCTTACGATATTATCTCTGATGTCACAGATAAGAACTTTGGTGTTAACGGTGTTTTGGGGGGACAATATGAAGATATGTTTTTTAAAAATGATGGGCCTGAATATGTCCAATCGATCATCAACAAGAAAACCGGTGCTCTTTTTGAAATAGCCTGTGTTTCTGGTTGGTTATTTGGAGGTGGTGATCCTTTATGTGTTCCTCAAATAATTGAATTTTCTCAAGCTTTCGGTCTTTTATTTCAAATGAAAGATGATATTTTAGATATGCATCAAGACGGTCAAGATGTGGGATTGAACTATGCGCTGTTATTTGGATTAGACGCTGCAAAAGAGCTTTTAAACACTTCAATGGATAAGTGCATTAGATTAATCAACCATCTTAGACAATATGGTTTGAAAGATTCTTCAGAATTGGAAATGCTTATAGAATATATGGGCGTTCGCGATTATTAAAGTAAGAAGTATTAAAAAATCTGGGTGAGAGGATTTGAACCTCCGCCCCCTTGCACCCCATGCAAGTGCGCTACCAGGCTGCGCTACACCCAGGAAAACTTTAATTTACAAACAGGTAATTCCTTCGAACTGGAATTCGCACTTCTTAAATTCTGCAACACCAATTTGAGCGCATCTTTCAATAATAGTCTCTAAACTATCTCCCGCAGACACATCCGCAGATTCTATATCTACTGCTATAGATGCTGTAAAAGATGCTCCCCCTTTCTCTCCCCTAACTTTGAAGTTCACAAAAATACCCTGCTTAGTTTTAGAAATATTTTTAAACCTAACTATGTTATTATCGATAAGGTTTTTCATTTTATGACCTTCTCCTTAGAAAGTAACAAAAATACCAACCTCTGCGGTTCCTGTAAACGCAAAGATTATATTTAAGAAATTACTATGAAGATCTTTTTCGTGATTCTTGTTTCAGCCTACCTAAATCACACTCGGAATAATCTACGAATTTAAAAAATGTTTCGTATGTTGGGTCAAAATTAATTACCTCTTTGGCCATATCTATGGCAATTCTTCGGTAATTTTCATGCCCTTGAATTTGTGAACGCAGTTCACAAAGCCATTGTAAAGCTCTTCCGTTGATATGGAAAAACCAGCGTATATTGTAGGCTAGAGGAACAACATATTGAGCTTCTTCAGGAAATTCTATAGAGATTTGGTTGTAAGCTTCTTCAGCCTTCTCCATAGCTTCTCTAAAATCCTTCTCCATAGGAGTGTCTAATAACTGCTCAGGAATATGATATCCTAGATTTGTTGTGAGTAATTGGCGTTCTTGAGTAAGTATTCTATGTCTCTGAAGATCTCTATAAGCTCCGAAATCTGCAGTAATATCGAATCCAAATTCTAAACATTCCAATCCTCTTGGAGATTTATGTCGGCGATTTTCTCTTGATGAAGATCCTGCTTCTAAAACACGGATAAGATCTTCCCTAGGCATAGACCGGCAGATATTAATAAGTTCTTCGTAGGTATGCTCTGAATAAGGAAAAAGGAATCCCGCAGCCACTTTATAAATTCCCTCAGCATCCCCGTAAACTAAACGAACTCCTATTTGTTTAGACGGTGAAGATCCTTCACTAAATTTCTCAGCTAAGCTTGTTAGTTGCTCTTTAAGAGTCTGTCGATAGCCCAACATAACTTGATGATGGTGATGATGAGACTCAGCACGACTTACAAAAGAAGGAATTATTTTCATTAACTCTGTTAAAGAGTTCTCACCAATTTGTCTTATTTCTGTGAGATTGTGGCCTTGAATTTTGTGTAACAATGTTTGCCAAAATCGTCCATTACCAAAGAATCCCAAATTCGTTAATGTAGCAGCAGGAAGAAGACCTCGTAAACAATCAAGAACTTTAGCTCTTAAAGAAATAGTGTAAGCTGATTGTGAAACCTCAGCTTCTTTTGGGTAGATCTTTTCAAAATATGAACGCACTTTAGGAATCAAATCCGTATACGTATCGAATAAAGAATCACACGTGCCCAAAAACACATCTTTAAAGGCCGAGGTCATCAAAATAGGGTCACGGTAGTATAAATACTCCCCTTTTACCTTTTGGTCGAAATAAACGTATCTAGAAGACTTTTCTAAAGGAGATCCTCCTATACGCGCATCTTCTAAGATTTTTGCAGCAAGCATGGAAACACTTTCCATGGCTAGGTGAGCACCACCTAGTTCTCCTATAGAATCATCCCCGAACCCATCAAGAACTCGTCTATAAAAATCAGCAGCTTTATGTATTCCAACCTCAAAGTCCACACCAGAATCATCTAAGAAGTCTCCCCCCTCGCCTTCCAAAAACTCTTTTAAAAGCAAAGAACGCAAACCTAATGTAGATCTAGAATATTTAGAAAATAGAGCCCCTTTAACCACTTCAGGGAGATTCTTCAAAGCAAAAATGTTTGCTTCTAGGTTGGTAACGAAATGAGACAAACTCTTCTTTTGTTCTGAAGAAAACTCATCATCTCTGCTCAACATGAAAAACCTCAAAAATTAAAAAGACTGCCACATGGATTAGAAAAAACAAAAACGTTTTTGCTTAAAAATCCTGTTGAAAAATGGTTGATCTTGTGTTCACAAACATGCAAAATCTCGATTTATTTACAAAGTGAACAATGTTTTAACAAAGTTTTAAACAGGTTAACCACTCAATTTCTCCTCTATAAATTGAGTTTTAAACATTTTCCACACCCCCTAAAGAAGAAGAAGTAATATTTATATAAATACTCTATCTTTTTCTGAAGGTGTGGAAAGTGTTGAAGGATTGTAAAAATGAGCTCATTAGCATTACTTCGACGTCCTCGAAGAAATAGAAGGACTGTAGCTATCCGAGATTTGGTAGCCGAAACGTCTTTATTACCCCAAGATTTTATCTGTCCTTTTTTCGTTAAGGAAGGGAAAAACATTTGTGAAGAAATAGAAAGTCTTACAGGTGTTTATAGGTGGAGTATTGATCTTCTTTTAAAAGAAATAGAGAGGTTGTGTTCATTAGGATTAAGGGCTGTGATTCTTTTTCCTGTAATCCCTAGTAATCTTAAAGATGCGTATGGTTCCTATTCTTCCAATCCTAAAAACATCCTTTGTAAAAGTATTTATGAGGTAAAAAAAGCTTTTCCAGATCTATGTGTGATAAGTGATATTGCTTTAGATCCTTATACTACTCATGGACATGATGGTATTATGGATCAGGGTGAAGTATTAAATGATGAGAGTGTTCGCATATTTGGAAACATAGCGACTTTGCATGCTGAGATGGGAGCTGATATTGTAGCTCCTAGTGATATGATGGATGGTAGAGTTGCACATATTCGCTCGAAATTAGATCAATCTGGATGGGCTAAGACTTTAATTCTTTCTTATAGTGTTAAGTATGCTTCTGCTCTCTATAGTCCCTTTAGAGATGCTCTAGGATCACATTTACAATCAGGAGACAAACGAAATTATCAGATGAATCCAAAAAATGTTTTGGAAGCTTTATTGGAATGTTCTTTAGATGAGCAGGAAGGTGCGGATATGCTGATGATAAAACCAGCAGGACTGTATCTCGATGTTTTACATCGTGTTAGAAATTCTACAGCGTTACCTTTAGCAGCATACCAAGTTAGTGGTGAATATGCTATGATTGCAGCAGCAGCTAAGATGGGATGGTTGGATAAGGAATCCATGTTTTATGAATCTTTGATAGCTATAAAACGCGCAGGAGCAGACATGATCATTTCCTATGCAACTCCATTAATTTTAGAGATAATAGCGTCTTCACAGCTCTAAGTTCTTCGAAGAACTTTATTCTTCATTTTCTGGATTTAATATACCTGTTTCCTTCGCATAATCTTTTAAGGATTCTTTGATGATGCTTAGCATTTCCGTTTTCGAAGGATCTATGAAAGTTGGTAGGGCGAAATCTTCAGGACAAATTTCTAAAAATCCTAGCATACACGCTAATTCGAAATCCTTAGTGATCACTGCTTTAATTAAGGGAACTACAGGAATTTTCATCGGCATGACTTTATCATAAATTTCTGTATCTATGATAGGACGTGTTTCACCATGAAGATTAGTATCTGGATCCATATACGTATGCTTTCTTTTTAAGAATCCAGAAAGATAAGTTCTTGTACGTGTAGGCTTATTAATTCCTAATCTTAAGAAATTGAAAGCTTGTCGTATTTTTGGGTTGGGGATTACAGATATTGTAGAATCTCGCATACCAAGACAGGGAACACTTTCTTTATCACAAAGTCTTCCAGTTAAAGGGTCTCCAGAGATTAGAGATACATCTAAAGAGATATCTTCTAGAGAAAGTAAGCTTTGAAAATCTGCACCTTTCGTAGTTATAACATAGCGTCTTAAAGAAGATTTTAATCCTGATCCCGCAAGAGCTACGACTTGTTCATTTAGAATTCTTCCTTTTAAGAATAAGTGTCCTATCGTTAGGACTTCTTGGAAGGATATCGTAAAGACTATGTCTTTTTCGTTAGTAATAGGCGCTATGTAATGAATATGTGTTGAAGGAGATCCTGAAGGATAAGGACCTGAGATCTTATGCAAATGTGCTATAGACTTTAGATCTTTTTCAGGAATAGCAAGTCTATCGGTAGAAACAATATGAGGGCATAAACCGAAAAGTTTAGCTATTGCACGAACTCCTACATTAAAAACATAAAATCCTTCTTCTCTAGAAGAAAAGACAGCGAGATGTTTTTCTGTGGATGGTGTGAAAGGCCGGTTGTCTGCAAGGTTTATGAAAATATCTCTAGGGGTTTGATTGGGAAGAGCGGGAATGTCAAAAGGTCGTTGTTTAAAAAGAGCGAAAAGACCTTCTTTCTTAAAGATCTCTAACAGTTCTTTTTGTGATAATTTAGATAGATCGTAAGAATATTCTGTTAGATTTTGTCCTGGGTTTTTTTTAATAACAACATCTAATAGAACTCGTTTATCTCCTCTACGTATTTCCTTTACGGTTCCAGAAACTGGAGAGGTAATGAAAACGCCGGGGAAATTTTTATATTCCGCAACAGGTGATCCCGAAGTGATAATATCATCCTGCTCCACCTTAAGCTTTAAAGCTAAGGCAGAATATGGGCGCAGGTCTATGGAAACTAGAGACGGATCTATTCTTTTTAAAAACCCAGACTCTTTAGGAGACCCTTGCAAAGATAAATCTAAACCCCGAGTAATCGCAATTTTCATACTTTAGGGATTATAGGCGTTTTTATAAGGGAATCCAGTTTTTTTTCTTATTTTTTTTGGATGATGTGGTTTTTGTTTTCTTATTAGAATCTGGTGTTGCTATTTCTCCTCCTAAGTCCTTAGTAACTTCGTTAATTAGAGCTTCTGTCTCTTTTTTATATTCACTACACGAAGATCTAATGTTTTCTAAAGCCAACCATTCTTCAGGTGAAAAGTTATCTGGGTTATTAGCAAACACTTCCATTTGTTCTTTAGTCATCCCTGTTTGTTGGAGGATTTCTTGAGAACGTTTATCCAATTCTTGGATTTTTTCTTGGGTTTTTTCCATCAAGTATTCGTAATCTACTTCAGAGTCAGAAGATAAGGCAGAACCGAATGAGGGATCGAAGTCTATATTATAAAGAGTGAGTATTTGTTTTATAGAATCTATTATTTTTTGCGCAGAATTACTATTCATTAATACACCGTGAATTTTAATTTATTATAAAACAAATATTATTATTTTGTGTTGTGATATTGCTCTTTTTTATAGTTAAGCGTATATTTCCCGTTAAAAACGGGAGACATCGTGGACTATCTAGAAAAGTTGCAAGTCTTAATAGACGAAGAGCAACCCTCAAGTTTCTTTAATTTGTGGGAAGAATATTGTTTTAACGATGTGGTGCGAGGGGCAGAACTTGTCCAGATCTTAGAAAAAGTAAGGCATTCATCTTTAGCTCCTTTGTTTGGTAAAATATCAGACACGGTTCTTCCTTTATGGGAAAGAATACCTGATGGAAAAGAAAAAGATCAGGTTCTTCAATTAGTTTTGGATATCCAAAACACTAATGCTAAACCGTTTTATGATGCGGCCATCGACTATGTAAATAGAAAGTATCAAGGTAGAGAAAATTTTAACGAGGCCTTAAGAGTTGTTGGTTTGCGTGATGGTCGTGAGTTTCAATATAGTTTAAGCCGTTTTGATTTCTTAATGCATTTACATGAAGGGAACTTCGTCTTTCATTCTGGGGGATGGGGAGTTGGAGAGGTTATGAGTGTATCCTTTCTTCAACAAAAAGTTCTCATAGAATTTGAGGGAGTTATGATGGCTAAAGATATCTCCTTTGAAACAGCTTTTAAGAGTTTAATTCCTTTAGATAAAGATCATTTTTTATCACGAAGATTTGGTGATCCCGATGGTTTTGAAGCTTATGCTAAGGAACATCCGTCAGAAGTTATAGAAATTCTTCTTAAGGATATGGGTCCGAAAACTGCTAAAGAAGTAAAAGATGAACTTGTAGATTTAGTTATTCCTGAGGCTGAGTGGAATCGTTGGTGGCAAGCAACCAAGAGTAAAATCAAGAAAAACACTCGTATAGTAGCTCCTAAGACAATAAAGGATCCTTATAAATATAATCCTGGAGGAGATTCTTTAATTTCTCAATTAGAAAGCCGGCTTTCTCAAATCGAGGATACTTCAGGAAAACTTATTGAGATTTATCAGTTTATTCGTGATTTACATAGCGAGTTAAAGAAACCAGAGAATCGAGAAATTATAATAAAAGCCTTAAAAACACTTGCTATTGAGGATAACCAGTCTTTAGAAATTCAAAGAGATTTATTGCTTTCAGATTTTTTAGGCGAGAAATCGAGTGTTTTAGATAGCAAATTCATATCTTCTCTTGATGAAGAGGAGATTATTTCCATAGTTAACAATATTTCTATAGTAGCTTTGCAAAAAGTGTTCTTAATGTTGATAAAGAAGCACTCTCCGGTTTGGGAGAATGTTTTTATGAAGATTTTTCTTTCGACAACATCTCCATCTCTTAGAGAGCTTACTTTTAAAGTGTTTAAAGGAGAGGATTCTTATCGTAAAAAAATTGAGAAAAAACTCCTTGAATGTGCTGAACATCCAATCATGTATCCTGAAGTTTTTGCTTGGTTTTTCTTAAAACTCGGATCTCATGATGACGGTATTTTTGATCCAAATAATAAAGAGATTGAAAGATTGTTTTTAGAGGCAGCTATGGTGTTTATGTATCATATTGCTTCAACGCCACAGAAAGAGTTGGGGAAAAAGATTTATAACTTTCTTGTGGGGCAGCGTTATTTAGTTGTTCGTAATATGATAGAGGGGGCTCCGCTATCCTATTTAAAGGAGATTTTATTGCTGTCTACAAAGTGTAGCCAGTTTTCTTCAAGTGATCTTAGTGTTTTACAAAGCCTTGCTGAGGTTGTGCATCCTGATTTGAAGAAAAATACAGTTGTTGTAGAAGAAGATATTCTTTGGACAACTTCTGAAAGCTTCACCAAAATGAAAAATAAGCTTCAATCTCTTGTTGGTAAAGAGATGGTGGATAATGCTAAAGAAATCGAGGATGCAAGAGCTTTAGGAGACCTTAGGGAGAATTCTGAGTATAAATTTGCTTTAGAAAAACGAGCACGTTTACAAGAAGAAATTCGAGTGCTTTCTGAAGAGGTAAATCGAGCTAGAATACTGACTAAGGACATAGTCTTTACTGATAAGGTTGGTGTGGGTTGTAAGGTTTCTTTAGAAGACGAAAAAGGAAATTTTATTACTTATTCGATTCTTGGTCCTTGGGACGCTGATCCAGACAACTATATTCTTTCTTTAAAATCTAAACTTGCTCAAGAAATGCTCGATAAAAGTGTTGGAGCAACCCTACAATTTCAAGGAAAGAAATATAAGATAAGCCGAATACAATCTATTTGGGATGTATGATAGAAAATGGAGCATAGCGGAATCGAACCGCTGACCTCAACAATGCCATTGTTGCGCTCTACCAATTGAGCTAATACCCCGAATGGATAAAATTATCATGAGATAAGGTTTAGAATCAATCTTTGTTCTAATGCGAAGGATTTTCTTTAGTATGAGTTTTTTTAATCAGTTACCCACGTTTGCTCCTGATTCTATTTTAGGTCTGCAAAAACTATTTTTAGAAGATGACCGAGAGGAAAAGGTCAATCTTGTTATAGGTTCTTATGAAGATCCTAACCAAGCATATGGTGGTTTTTCTAGTGTACGTAAGGCACAATTTCTATTTTTAGAAGATGAGATGAATAAGGGGTATTTACCTATCAGTGGATTACCTTCTTTTAATCAAGAGATGGAGAAACTTGTTTTTGGTAATGTAAATTCTAGTTTTGTTGTTGGTGCTCAGGCATTAGGAGGAACAGGAGCTTTACATTTAGGTGCTAAGATTTTTTCCATGGCCCATCCTTCAGGAAAGGTGTACATTCCCGAACAAACTTGGGGGAATCATGTAAGAATATTCGCTCAACAAGGTTTAGAAGTTCTTAAATATCCTTATTATAGTTCAGAAAGCAAGACCTTGCTTTTTGATGAGATGCTTTCTGTATTAAAATCCGCTCCCAAATATTCTTTAGTCCTTTTGCAATGTTGTTGTCATAATCCTACAGGTATGGATCTTGATGAGAATATGTGGACACGTCTTGCCGAAGTGATGAAAGAGCATCAGCTGCTACCTTTTTTCGACACTGCTTATTTAGGGTTTGGTTTGGGTATTAAGGAAGATAGGCGTCCTATAGAGATTTTTATAGAATCTGGAAATTCAGTGTTTGTAGCTGCATGTGCAAGTAAGAATTTTTCTCTTTATGGAGAGAGAGTCGGTTATTTTGCTGCCTATAGTAAAGTTGTTGATGATTTAGATAAAATTTCTAGTTGTCTCGAAGAGAAAATCCGTGGTGAATATTCTTCTCCTCCTAGACACGGAGCTAAAATTGTTTCGACGATCTTATCAAATGATGCTTTGGAAAAAGAATGGTTATCAGAATTAGATACTATTCGTAATTCTTTAGGAAAGACACGAGCTCGATTTGTTCAAGCTATGCGTAATCACATTGGTCATTCTTTTGACTTTATTTTGTCTCAGAAGGGTTTTTTTGGATATCCCGGATTTTCTCTAGAACAAGTGCTTTTTCTGAGATTAGAAAAAGGTATCTATACCACAAGTGGAGCAAGGTTTAATTTAAACGGAATCACTGATAAGAATATCGATTATGTTGCAAAGAGTTTTTCTGAGACATATCAATTATCCTAGTCTTTATGATTAGATAAGAGTTTTTCTTTATTTGATAATCTGTCTATTCCAAGTGAAAATATTCACTATGAATATTAGCGCAGAGAGGTTCCTGCGCGTATTTCTATTTTATTTCATGTTGAATTTTAATTATGTTTTATTTTGTCTGTTAGTATCATAAAACAAGGAGTTAAACACTGATCATCAACACAAAATAAATATATTTTAGACGGATAGAAAAGGTGTCTTAATTCTGTGTTACAATCAAAACATTAAGAAATATGTGTGTGATAAAAAAACCAGAAGGACATCGTTCTGCGATTAAAACAGCAGGCTCTGTTGCTTATCGTCGTCATAGAAAAAACAGGCTCTATGTCTATTTAGTACTTGCTTTGAGTATTATTTTATGTTGGTCTTTACCAAGACCTTTTTATGAAAATCTTCAAAAGCAATTCATATCTTTACACACGCGTGTTTTTTTTAAACACGATGAAGCGGTTCCTATAGATTATTCGATACAAGATGTTGAAAATATCATCTTAAAAGACCGTATTGCTATTTTAGAAGAGCGTTTACAAGCTTATGAGGTTGCTAATTATACACCTCCATTATTTTCTGAGATCTTATCTCCTTATTTTCGTAAGTTAATTGCTAGTCGTGTTATTTATCGTGATCCTTCTCATTGGGGAAGTTCTTGTTGGATAAACGTAGGTAAAGAGCAAAAGATACAAAAAAACTCTCCAGTATTATCAGGAAAGGTGCTTGTTGGTCTTGTAGATTATGTAGGGGAGCAACAATCACGAATACGCTTAATCACTGATGTGGGTATGCAACCTTCGGTAATTGCTGTTCGTGGAGGAATACAAGCCTGGTTGGTAAAAGATCAGATACAATCTCTTACAAAACACCTTGAACGTCTTTCTGATTCCTATATTCTTGAGAAAGATAAATATGAAAAAATAGATCAATTAGAAGAGCTCAACTCATTTATACATTATAATGATGAAAATACCTTGCTTTTGCGAGGTACATTGTCGGGTAGTGGTGGCCCTTTATGGAAAGATGAAACGCTAATTTTACATGGTGAAGGATTTTGTTTTTCTGATGGAAAAGGTCTACGTGTTGGAGATATTTTAATTACAACGGGATTAGATGGAGTATTTCCTCCGGGATTATTTGTTGCTGAGATTACCAAAGTTTGTCGACCTAGAGAGGGCGCTTGTTCTTATAAAGTAGAGGCTAAGTCGTTAGCTGAAGATTTAACAGATCTTTCTTCTGTTTTGATTCTTCCTGCTATGGAATTTAATCCTAATGATAGACCGGATATTTTTGGTTTACTATGGGATTAGGCATTTTTTGATGCGGTAAGCGTAAAAATCCATTTCCTTCAGAATCTAAACCTCGGATAAAAACAAATCCCATTTCTACATCGCTAGAGATCTCAAATTGTTGAAGAAATCGTTTCGCTGCATGAATATAAATAGCTCCTTGATAGTCGAGATTTTGCTCCTTTATATAGTTGAAGAGGTTTTCTTGAGAGTATTCAGAACTTGTTTCTCCTAAGAATGATGTCTTCCAATCGATAATATAATACCTATTATTATGTTCGAAAAATAGATCAATAACTCCTTGCCACAGCTGTTCTTTGTTAGAAAATAGGAAGAACTCTTCAGTAAATATTTTTCTAGGGACAATATCTTTCAGAGAAAAAGATTCTGTAGCAAAAGATAATGGGGAAGAGAATGTTGTTGTGAGTTTTTTAGAAATAATTTCTTCGTACCCCTCTAAATGAGTATTTTTCACGAAATTCGTAACTGTTGACGAAATTTTAGAAAGAGAAATTTTGAAGTTGGGAGAAATATTCTCTAAGATTTTATGAATGATAATACCAGTTTTTCTTCCTTTGGGAAGAATAGAAGAAGCCGTAGCTTCTGTGGTATCATCATTTAAAGAAGTTTCGTTGTCTAATGCCTGTTTTACAGAAGAAAAAGAGAAGATTTGTTTAGCAGGAGCTATAGGCAATGTAAAGGTTGATGGAGGAATTATTTTATAAACTGGTTCTGTAAATTTAGGGTCTGTTTCTATAGTTGATATGGAAAACATAGTGGGGTGTTCTTTTGCAAACTGTTGTGCTAAATCCATAATAGATTCGTGAGAGCCTTCAATTTTTACATAGTTAGTTAGAGCTGAATTACGTCGTGAATTTGAGGAATTTTGTATAGGGATAAATAATTGTTTTCTTGCCCGCGTACAAGCAACGTACATTTCTCGAACCCATTCTGATGCGCTTTTATTTTTCTTAGACTTATCCAGTCCTGGGCAAAAAACCACATCATATTCTAACCCTTTAGATGCATGAATGGTGGTAATTTTTAATATTTCTGTATCTTCAGAATATGAAGAGAAGGAAAGATTTTCTTCCCAACGCCCAGTTTCAGAGAAATATTGTAGATAGAGTAATTGATGTTGGGGATGAGAAGAAACGGTGTTTAAATAAGCACACAACCTCTCCATTTCTTGGAAAGTAAGATCTCCCTGTGGCGTTTTTAATAACGCTTCTCCTTGCATAGTCATGAAATGATAAAAAGTTGCTAACAGTCCATGATCAAAAATATAACTACGGAGTGAGAAGAAATATGTAGAGTAGAACTCTTTTTTTTCTATAACCTCGCTAAGATTATGTCTGAAAAGACTGCTTAATAGTACCCTCTGTATTTTTTCATAATTTTCTGGATGAAAAATAGCTTCTAGCCACGCTAAGGTTAACAAATAAGTTTCTGTAAGATGGAAAATTGATTTGTTCTTAGAAAATGCTACAGGAATACTGCAATGAGTAATGAGATCAAAAGCTTGAGCAGAATCCGACAC
Source organism: Chlamydia sp. 16-02 (assembly GCF_042235055.1). Taxonomy (NCBI): domain Bacteria; kingdom Pseudomonadati; phylum Chlamydiota; class Chlamydiia; order Chlamydiales; family Chlamydiaceae; genus Chlamydia; species Chlamydia sp. 16-02. Next base: position 666,685 of record NZ_CP114172.1, on the reverse strand, counting down.
TAAAATTGCCATGCGCCCTAGGGGAATATCGTGGGTTTCTTGTAAATAAGAAGCAGTATGAGAAATCCAGGCAGCCTGATCAGAAGTATCATTATAGGAGAAAAAGTGTATCGGGGAGTGCTGAGAGTTTTCAAAATGCTCAGAGCTTTGGGGTTGTAGGGGGTGATATTCTATAGGTTCATAACCTGGAATTTCTAGAAATGGGGAGCATTTGCAAAAGAGGAAGTTAATTGCTTCCATGAGTTTTGCGGTGGAGCGATAGTTATTTATGAGGTGTAATTGTGAGGATTTAGGAAATATTGATTTAGCTTTTAAATATGTAGCGAGATCTGCGTTTCTCCACTCATAAATAGATTGTTTTGGATCACCTATTAAAAATAGAGACCCCGAGAAAGCATCATTTGCAAATAGCTTTGAAAATATGTTCCATTGTTTCCTGTCAGTATCCTGAAATTCATCGATTAAAACTAACTGAAAACGTTTCCTTAGAGCTTTTATGATTTCTTCAGATCTTGGAGAGAGGAGAATATTTTCTAAAGCTGAGATGCTCTCATCTGGAGATAACCACCGCGTATAATGATTTTTTAAATATAGTTGTAAGTCTCGAAGTAGGGTATTAAAGATTAGGTCTACATTGCAAAATTGTTCAGTATAGAGAAACCAAGAGGTCTGTTCTATATAGCTAAAAGCTCTAGAGGGCTGATAACGTGCTAAACGGTTTTTAGGATGAAAAGTTTCTGCAATTTTAGAAAAAGAAAATAAGCGTATGGATGTCTCTTCAGCATACAAGTATTTTACAAAAAGCAACAGGTCTTCATCTATAGAAAAGGGTTGTTTTCTAAAACTCTCTTTGTGTTGGAGTAATTGCTCTAGGAATTCTTCCTCTGGAATATCTTGTATTTTAGATCGAATGGAGCTGTGCCAGGATTCTAAAGATTCTAAAGTAGAAGTTTTTGAGGATAAATACTCAAAAGTCTGAAGAGTATAACTAGAGAGCAGCTTATCAGTTAAAAAAGATGAGTGTTTAGAATTCGAATTATATCTGGACGCAAGAAGATAAAATTGCTCGGGAAATAAAACAGAACTCCAAAGATCTTGGGATAGGTATTTTCGGATGTGATGAAATACGGATTGTGTATGGGTAAGAACAGCATTACTCTGTGTCATTTGCATTTCAGGAAAATACTGCTGTAGAACGTGATTACAAAATCCATGAATAGTAAAGATCGCCATGCGATCTATAGTTGCCAAAGCATTGCGCACTTGCATGTAAAGCTGTTTTACATCACAAATGTCTTTTAGGTAAGGAGGAAGAGATACTGAAGGATCTTTGAGCGCGGATTTTAACTGAGATAATGCGTGTTTAAGATTATCTTGAATCCTGAGTTTTAATTCGTTAGTTGCAGCGTTTGTGAATGTTACTGCAAGAATGTTTTCAACATGGGAGACAGAACCTTCTAGAAGAGCGCGCAATACAATTTGTTCAATAGTAAATGTCTTGCCTGTACCGGCAGAGGCTTCTAAGAAATATTTTCCATAAATGGATGTTTGAGAATTAAAAATATCAAACGGTTTCATCTGTGTCCTTAAACAAAGAAAGAATCAGTAAACGTTGCTCTTCGGCAACTATGAATTGATCTTGATAATTACGATTATGAAATTTCCAGAAAAGCGATAGGGCAGGATTATTAGCATCTGTTTCGATAGCGGCATGTATAGATTCATGAAACTTTTCAGCATTATCTAAAAATTTCCAGCATTCAGAAGAAATTAAAGGAATCGGCTGCTCTTTTATCATTTGGTATACTTGTAGGACTCGATTTAAATATTTTTCGGGATCAGAAAAAGGAACGGGTAGATCTTCAAAGTGATCTTGAGAGATAATATTTCTTATAATTGCGTATTTTGTAATAGCATCGGATCGTTGCAACATTGCTATAGCTATGTAAGCCTTCAAATAATTTTGCATTTCAAAAGAGTTGTCTGGAATAGCTTTAGTCTTTTTTGCGACTTTTCTTGTCTTGGCTATGGGATCAATAGAACATGAATATATACCGTTAGAGAATACACCAAAGAAGGTTCCATGTAGAAACATCTCTTTATTATTCAGATTTACGCAAACAGGCGGGAGAACCTGATCTTGATCACGAAGATGATCATGGAATAAAGAAGAGGAAAAAATTACTGAATAAGGATCTGTCAGGGGATTTAATCTTACCTTTTCCAACCATTTTTCTATAAGTTTATTGTAAGAAGCGAACAAATCTTTAGAGAAAGAGGATTGGTAATTATTCGGAACATCCTCAGGTATATTCGAAAGATGATTTTCCCAAAATGACAAGACTTGCTTTTTGGTTGGAAAGAGTTTTTCTCTGATTTCTAACGGCGCAGGAGATCGAAGAGAAACATGATAATTGGATTTTAAGAAAAAATCTAAGGGAGAAGAGACAGCCTTGATTATTTGCGATACAGATAAATGAATCGGGAGATTTGAGGTCTTCTTAGGGATTTGAAATAAGGAAGGCAGAGGCTCTTTGATAGAGCAGAATGCCTGTGCAAGTTTGTAATGATATTCTTGTGAGATATGCACCAAGTTGTCTTTGGAGAATAATGAAGGAGCATAGGCTTTAGAAGGAAGATGAGTAACAGATAAATTTAAAGCTTCCTGAAGATAATTTACATATGCACTAGGTAAAACAGGGTTATGAGCAGAAGATTGGTAGCTAATATGAAGTTCGTGTTTAGTAGATACTAAAGTCTGAAGAAAATGGAAATTTTCTTCATTTTCCGAAGAAGAAAATACGAGTTCTTCTTGAGCTGTTGAATCGACAAGATCTAGTAAATCAATGGCTTGTGTATGTTTGTTTGCTCCGAGAATAAATGTGTAACTTTTAGGGACGAAACTTAAATCTCCCAAGGAGCCCACATAAGGACCGGGCTTATCATAAACAGGACTGTTTCCACAAAAACGGTTAAAGAAATCCAAACAAAAATCAGTAAAAAACATCAAAGAACATTTTGAAGAAGAAAATGTTGGGAAAATAGAATTTCTAAGAGATGCTATCAAGGATAGCTCCTCCGAAGATAAAACAAAGCTCGATTCTAAAGAAGATATAATGTGGGTAAAATGAGCCTCGTAAGTTTGAGTCGTATTTGTGGAGTAAATATCTATAAGTTTCTGTAGATCATAGAGCAAAGGAAGAATACGTTCCCAAATTTCTATTTGGCTTATCTTCCCATATTCTTCAACAAAAGGGTATTCATTCAGAATATTATCACCCAAGCTTTGTATATGAGCCCCATCTCCTTTGAAAAGCTTTTCCCATTCACTAGAAAGTCTTTTCAAAAGATAGGGAGTTTTATTGATATCTATAGGATTTTGTAGTTGTGGATGAATGAGTAGTTGAAGTAGGCGATAGAGATTGCCTTGTGTTTGCAGAATAGATGATAGGAGTAAAAACTTTTCTTTTAAATTTTCAGCATATGGAGATGTAGTGTTTGTGAAGTATAGAGGTAGATGAGGTTGGAATACTGCTTTTAAATACACCTCATAGGTTTCCAATTGAGAAGACAAAATAAAGATTTCTTCAGGAAGTACACCTTTATGTAATAGAGAAGAAATCTTTAAAAACACTTCATGAACCTCTCTAGAAGGGTTTAAAGCCTTGCTGATAGTTACAGTTTGTTCTTTATCTAGAGTGTCCTCAGGTGAATTGGGACGTAAGTGAAATAGATTACTTTGTAGAACACCTAAAGATGTCGTTTCTTGAGGAGCCACGAAAGCTTCGCTATAATGCACTTCCTTGTCTAAAAAGAAATTTTGAGATGCTTGGGATTTATGAGAGAGATTGGCAAGTAGTGCTTGTCTGTCCGCTAAAATATAATGTCCCCAAGCATCTCTATTGGCTTGATCCTCGAGCTGACGCCATAAGAAATCAATAGATTTATCAGAAAGTAAGTCTCCAAAATATTCTCGACTTGGTGAAAAGCAATAAAAGTATACCGGGAAAAAATTACTTAATTCCGTAAAAAAAGTTGCAAAATGCTTAGGTAAATGAGAATAGCCAAAGATATGCAAAGAACGATCTTGTTTTTCAGCCTCTAGAGCATCTAGTATCGAAGAAAAGACTTTGTTTGTAGGCATAAAGTGTTTATCTAATTGAGAAAACAAGTCTTTATGATAGCGATTTTTTTCAGAAGGCGCTTGCGAGAATGTATAAAATTTTTTAAAAATAGACGCTAGACTCTTTGTTGAGCTGTAAGAGGGTTCTGAAAGCAGTTTGCTCTGTGTAACATCTATGGATGGAGGAGCAATATTTAGTAGCTCGTGTATAAATAGAGGAAGTGTTATATAGTCAGGAATTAACGGTTTTTCATGACAAACTTCAGCGAATAAATGTTTGACAAGGGAGTCTGAAGAAGAGAAAATAGTCGACCCCATGAAAATGTGGTTACTCGTAGCATTAGTAAGTTCTCTACGTAGCCAGTGCCCTATTTCTGTATTGGCAACAAGAATCCATCTTTTAATAAATGGCTGTTGATAAGTAGAAAATAGATCTTCTGCAAGTTTAGCTAATAGATGAATGGGAGAGTTGCTAAAAATTGCCTGACTATGTTTGGTCGCGTTCATGGGTATATCAATACAGAAAAAGTCTTTTCGTGCTTTAGTAATAACGCATTTTCTTACGATATTAAATGATAATCTCTACAAGTTTCTTTTAGTGTTTTTCCTTCTTGAAGGCAAAAGTTTGACAGAGAATGCGAAGATATTATCTTACGTAAGTTTATTCTTTGCTTTACCATTTCTATTGCTAGCACCTTTAGCTGGAAGTTTATCAGATAGGTATCAGAAGCGAAACATTATCTTGGCCACGCGTCTGGTAGAGATTGTTTGTACATCGCTAGGGTTATATTTCTTCTACATACAATCTGCGGTTGGTGGTTATGTAGTTTTGATTCTTATGGCAAGTCATACAGCTATTTTTGGTCCTGCAAAGATGGGGATCCTTCCAGAGATGTTGCCTTTAGATTACTTATCTAAAGCCAACGGCATAATGACTGCCGTAACTTATACAGGAAGTATTTTAGGGTCGTGTTTTGCTCCTTTGCTTGTCGATCTTACAAAGAATCTCGCAGTTAATTGTTACGTACTTTCAACATCATTTTGTGTTATTTCTTCTATTGTAAGTACATTTGTTTCTCTAAGGATACGCCCTAGCAATATTAAAAATCGCAGTCAAAAAATTACTTATGTATCTTTTAAGGATCTCTGGGAGATCTTAAAAGATACACGTCATGTACACTATCTAACTTTATCTATTTTTCTTGTTGCTCTTTTCCTTTTAGTCGGAGCCTATACACAGGTAGAAATCATTCCCTTTGTAGAATTTACTTTGGGCTATCCTAAGCACTACGGAGGTTATTTATTCCCTCTTGTTGCTTTAGGTGTTGGAGTTGGATCCTATGTTACAGGATGGCTTTCTGGGAAGGATATTAAACTAGGTTATGTGCCCATCATGACTTTAGGTTTAGGGATTGCCTTTATGGGGCTTTATGCGGTCTCCTGTTCTTTAGTTGGAGTGATGTTTTTTCTACTCCTTTTAGGATTTTTAGGTGGGGTATATCAGGTACCTTTGCATGCCTATGTACAATATGCTAGTCCTGAACATAAGCGGGGACAAATTCTAGCTGGAAATAACTTTTTGGATTTTGTCGGAGTATTAATTGCGGCAGGAATCGTAAGGATTTTAGGATCAGGTTTGAGTTTACCTCCAGAGACGAGCTTCTTGTATATGGGGATAATTATTTTCTGTATAGGTTTATGGATTCTATGGATTTGGAAAGAATTGGTCTATCGTCTGGTGCTCAGCGCTGTATTAGTAAGACAGCTGGGAAGCTATCTTAGACTCCCTAAATCAATAATTCCTGTTTGTTACATGGTATGCACCCATTCTTATCAAGAAGTGCGTCGTGTATTAGCTATGCTACCAAAAACCATACGCAGTACGGTCGTGATATTAGATCAGAAATTACAACCAGGCTGGACAACTAGAATAATTTCTTACTGCGTGCCTACAGTAATTTCTGATCTTAATGACACAAGTGATCATAGTATGAAAGAAGCCTGGGCTGTTTTACAGGCTAAGCGCCTGCAGGTATTGTTAAAAAAACAACCAGATCTATGTGTGATTTGCTTGGGAAAAGAAGAAAACATTGAAATATTTTCTAAGGTGTTGCTGGAACAAGGAATTAATATTAAGAACATTCACTTGTCATGCAATAAGGTGTCTTACCGAAGAAAAATTTATGATTTATCCTTGAACCAAACTGAAGAAGCCTAGTTCAAGGAAAAATTTCACGGTTTTTAATGTAAACAAGAACAGCAGCAGCTAGGAGTTTCTTCCTTCTCTTCTGCACTTTCACATAGATGCATACGACGGAAAGGTTTGTTTCCTCTAGATGATGAGAAGGAGCGAATTCTCGGCGCTTGAGAACATTCTTGAGAACAACATCCTTTTGTTGAATCAATACAATTTTCACAACAGATGAATAAGTTGTTGCAGTCAGTATTGGCACAATTGTAATAAATATCGCAGTCAGCTTCACAATGAGAGCATTTAGCAATGGGAGCTACATCGGTGTCTGCTTCATCGATAGGCACTGCCATACGATCGTCAAACACGAATAATTTTCCTCGCCATTTACCTGTTCCCACAGCTTGACCGTAGGCTATAACGCCACCATCGAGTTGATAAACTTCTTTAAAGCCTTTTTCTAAGAGCAGGGAGGAATATAGCTCGCAGCGTATACCGCCGGTACAATACATCATCACAGGAGTGGTTTCTGGGTCATGCTCTTTAGATAACCGCTCGGCATACTCAGGAAATTCACGGAAAGTTTGAATATCCGGAAGAACAGCATTTTCAAAATGTCCGATTTTCCATTCGTAATTATTCCTTACGTCTAGAACTAGACAGCGATTTTCTTCCAGCTTCTCATGCCATTCTTTTGGAGAAATATGTTTGCCTTGAGTAGATAGATCCACGTCACAACCAAGAGCTACAAGCTCTTTGCGATATTTCACAGTCACACGAGGGAAAATATTTTCTTCAATATGATGAATTTTAAATTTTACATTTGAAAATCCAGGACGCTGTCTTAGCCAGTTCATGTAGTGCTCTGCATCGGGTTGATAACCACTAAACTGGCCATTAATTCCCTGTTCAGATATGTAGATACGACAAGAAACATCTAAATTTTTAAATAGTTCCTTGTGCAATGTAATTTCCTCTTGAGGATTATCTACACGAGTCAAATAATAATAAGCTAAAGCGTAATAATTCTTTTTCATAAGAAATACCCTAGCATATTCTCGGAAATAATTCCATTGTAGAAAATTAGGATTGGAACTAAAATGCTCTTTGGTATTTTGTCAAGTAGATGAGTAGTCGTTTTTCTTTATTAGCGAAGAAAATCTTCCAGGTTATACCGAAAATAGTGCCGCTACCTTTGTCTAAAATGAAGAAGGCCGGGGAGGCGTGAATAATTTCTAAGGACTAAATAAAGGACTAAAATACATGGCTCGATATTGTGGCCCTAAAAATAGAATAGCAAGGCGTTTTGGAGCAAATATTTTTGGAAGAAGCCGAAACCCTCTGCTCAAAAAGCCCCATCCTCCAGGTCAGCACGGTATGCAGAGAAAGAAAAAGTCTGACTACGGTCTTCAACTTGAGGAAAAGCAAAAATTAAAAGCTTGCTACGGAATGATTTTGGAAAAGCAGCTTGTCAAGGCTTTCAAAGAAGTTATTAATAAGCAAGGCAGCGTCACAAAGATGTTCTTAGAAAGATTTGAATGTCGCCTGGATAACATGGTTTATCGCATGGGATTTGCTAAGACTATTTTTGCAGCACAGCAGTTAGTTGCTCACGGTCACGTATTAGTAAATGGGAAGAAAGTAGATAGAAGATCCTTTTTCCTACGTCCTGGAATGCAGGTTTCTCTAAAAGAGAAGTCTAGAAAGTTACAGTCGGTTCAAGAATCTTTAGAAAATAAAGATGAAAGCTCTTTGCCATCCTACATTTCTATAGATAAGAATGGTTTTAAAGGAGAACTTTTAATGTCTCCAGAACAAGATCAAATGGAAGCACAACTTCCTCTGCCTGTTGACATTTCTGTCGTTTGTGAGTTTTTATCTCACAGAACATAAAGAAAATTTCTTTCTTCCAAGAAGAGAGGCGTCGACTAGTCTTAGTTGACGCTTTTAATTTCTTTTTTCTATTTTTGAAAACTTTGTAACTGACGAATTTCCTTAGCCCATAGATCTGGACCTCCGGGAGTCTCTAGATATTTAGGGATCATTCGAGTGTGTTCATTAGTCATAAGAAATTTGAAACTTTCAATACCGATATCTCCTTCCCCTAATGGTGCATGACGATCCTTATGTTGTCCTAAAGGAAACATGGAATCGTTAAGATGGAAAGCTCTTAAATATGATAGGCCTACATTGTCATCAAAATTTTTGAGTACTTGCTTCCAAGACTCTGGAGAGGTAATATCGTAACCAGCAGCAAAGATATGACAGGTATCTATGCAGACTCCTACGGGAATTTTGTGCTTAAGTTTGTCTATTAGATAGCCAAGTTCTTCAAAATTACTACCAACAAGGGTGCCTTGACCCGCCGTAGTTTCCAAAAGAACGACAAGGGGAGGAGAGTCTTCGAATAAAGGCTCCATCAAGGAAAAACTTGAAACAATTCTATCTAAGCAAGCTTCTTTAGTGTCGTTGACAGCTGCACCTGGATGGAAATTAACGAAGTTAATTCCTAAAGATATGCAATCCTCGATTTCTTGCTGTATGCAGACACGGCTTTTTTCTAGGATTTCTGGATTAGGAGCCCCGGGATTAATTAAGTAGCCAGCATGGCTCATAATATAAGATAGAGAAGTCTCTTCAAGAGCTTTTTTAAAAGAATGTACTAGAGAATCAGTGAGAGCACGCCTACGCCACTGTCTTTGATTAGCGGTAAACATTTGAATAGTAGAAGCCCCAATTTCTTGCCCTTCGTAAATGGCATTTTGAAGGCCTCCAGCGGTGGATGTATGGGCACCCAACAAAGGAACTTGGGGAGGCGGAAATACCTGCATTTTAATGCTCCAAAAATCTCTATCTGGTATGGATAAATCAAGTATTAAGGGAGTAAGACATTTTAATGAATAAAAAAGACGGCCAAGGATCAGTAGCCAGCTCACTTTTTAATTTATTGTCAGGAACCTTTTTTAGTCGTGTAACAGGAATGTTACGTGAAATTGTGATGGCAGCTTATTTTGGAGCCGATCCTTTAGTAGCAGCTTTTTGGTTAGCATTCAGAACCATTTTCTTCTTAAGGAAAATTCTTGGGGGACCGATTTTAGGGCTAGCGTTTATTCCTCATTTTGAATTTTTAAGAGCAAAAGATATAAATCGTGCTGCTTTTTTCTTTAAAAGTTTTTCAAGATTTTTTTGTTTTAATGCCTGCGTATTCACATTAGTTATCGAAATAGGGTTAGGAATATGGTTGTATTATGCTCAAGGAAATACAGCCGATGCCCTGCAGTTAACGATGATTCTCTTGCCATCAGGCATATTTCTTATGATGTATACGGTGAACTCAGCTTTGCTACATTGTGAGAAAAGATTCCTTAGTGTTGGTTTAGCTCCTGCTGTTGTCAATGTACTTTGGATTCTTACAGTGTTCCTCGCAAGACATAGTGATCCAAGACAACGTATTGTTGGGTTATCAGTAATCCTTGTTATAGGATTTATTTTAGAATGGTTTGTTACTGTGCCTGGAGTGAGGAAATTTTTAGGAACAGCAACAACGCCACCTAAAGAGAGGGATAGTATAAAAGCTTTGATAGCTCCGCTATCTTTAGGACTACTCTCTATGGGAGTCTTCCAGATAAATCTTCTAACTGATATGTGCTTAGCCCGCTATATACATGAAGTCGGCCCACTATACTTAATGTATTCCATACGAATCCAACAGCTACCCGTACACCTGTTTGGTTTAGGAGTCTTTACCGTTCTTTTGCCCTCTATTTCTCGATGCGTTCAAGAAGATAATAATGAAGAAGGGTATGAACTTATGAAGTTCGCTTTGAATCTTACAGTTTCCGTAATGATAATTATGACTGTGGGATTATTGCTTCTTGCTCTCCCCGGAGTTCGTGTACTCTACGAGCATGGTTTATTTCCAACTAGTGCTGTACACGCTATCGTACAAGTCCTACGCGGGTATAGTGGAAGTATCATCCCTATGGCACTTATTCCTTTGATTTCTGTGCTTTTTTATGCACGGCGCCACTACACGATACCTTTAGTTATCGGAATTATAGCTGCTATAGCGAATATGATACTTAATGTAGTTTTCGGTTGTTGGTTAATAAAACACGTTTCAGGATTAGCTTACGCCACTTCTATTGTTTCTTGGGCGCAATTATATTTTCTTTGGCAGTATGCCTCAAAAAAACATCCTACATATTCTGGATTAATGTGGATTACATTTAAACGTGCTATAAAGGTTATTGGAATTGCATGTTTAGCCTTCGCAGCCACTCTAGGGGTTAATATTCTTACACATACTACATATGTAATTTTCCTCAGCCCTATTACACCACTAGCTTGGTCTTTATCATCTTTTGTAGCGCAAAGCGCTGCTTTTTTCTCTGAAAGCGTCATTTTCTTGGCTTTTTTGTTTGGTTTTGCAAAACTGCTTCGGGTAGAAGATCTTGTAAACTTAACATCTTTTCAATATTGGAAAGGACGCCGAAGCTCTTTGCATAATTCACCAGTTATGCAAGATAGTCAGAATTAGCGAGTTGTTTCCTCCTTTCTCATTTGCAACTGTTTGGTTAGGGTTGTCCAAATAACCATCCTTTTCGATCTTCTCATATTGAATAATTAAATCGACGCTAAGGAAACTATGAAAAAATATATTTATCAATGGTTAGTGTGCATGACCCTATCGACAGTAGTGTCTCAAGGGTTTGCAAATACACCTTCTGGAATGCAGAGAACGAACGATTCTCAAACATTTATGAATTTAGATGATGTGAAGGCGTATTTAGATACTCGTGGTTTTGTAGAAACCAGAAAACGAGGTGGAGTTTTAAAATTAGCTGGTGATGTACGCGTTAAATGGATTCATGCTAGAGAAGATATAAAAACACCTCCTACTCAGCCAGATAAATATAAACCATTACCAGTAAATCGTTATCGCAGCGAATTTAATCTTTATGTAGATTACAACGCTGATAGAACTTGGCTAACTTCAGAAATGAGTTGGGCAGCAATTGCTGGAGGCGAATCTTCAGCCGCTGGTATGGATATTGATAGAGCATTCTTAGGATATCGTTTCTATGAAAATTCAGAATCCCGCACGGAACTCTTTGCAGAAATCGGCCGTTCTTCTTTAGGCAGCATTTTTGAATCAGAAGTGCAATTTAATAGTAACTTCGATGGTCTCCATCTTTATGCAACTCGTCGTCTTAGCGAACGTTTTCCTTATAATGTAATCATCCACGGTGGACCGTTCGTAGTAAATATGGCGAAAAAACACTATGCATGGGTTGTTGAAGGTATTGTTAACAAACTACCAGGGAATTTCTCTGTCAAATGTAGCGTTATTGATTGGAATTCCTTCTCTCCTTCAGAAGCTCCAGATCCTGCAAAAACAGCAACAGGTCCTGTCGCTGCTAATTTAAAGTATAAATATTGCGTATGGCAATGGTTAGTTGGTAAACACTCTCAATTGCCTTGGTTCCATGGAAAGAAAAAGCCTTTGTATGTCTATGGTGCTTATTTGACAAACACCTTAGCAAAAGCAACTACAACAACCTTAAATGAAAAGCAAAATAGGGCTTGGTTCGTTGGAGGAACCTTAGGTAGATTACGAAAAGCTGGAGATTGGTCAGCAACAGTACGTTATGAATACGTAGAAGCTTTGGCAATCCCTGAAATCGATGTTTCCGGTATCGGAAGAGGAAATCAATTGAAGTACTGGTTCGCTCAAGCAATTGCTGGGAAATATGATCCTAAAGAAGCTAACGGATTTACGAACTATAAAGGTGCTTCCTATCTTCTTATGTACGGAATCACAGATTCGTTATCTTTCAGAGCCTATGGAGCTTACTCCAAGCCTGCAGATAGCCGTTTAGGTAGTGACTTCACTTACAGGAAGTTCGATCTTGGGTTAATTTCCGCATTTTAATTTAATTTTAATAAAATCTTTAAAAATAGCTCACATCTAATTAAAAGATGTGAGCTTTTTTTTTATGTTTTATAATAAAGAAAAGATTTTATTAGTTTTTTATTATTATGGTTAATCCTGTCGGCCCTATAGATGAATCAAAAAACATTGCTCCTGCAGACCTATCTACCTTAGGTATGGAGGCTAGCGCAGCAAATCGCAGCTCAGAAGCTGAAGCGATATCCGGAGCCGCGGGCAAGTCCGGACCGTCTCAGCCTTCTGTAGAAACCGTAGGACGACTAAGGTTTTTAAGTTCGGCAAGAAGTGCTCTGTCTAACTTTTTCGACAAAATAGCTGCCTTCTTCTCAGGAAAAACGATACCCGCATCTTTTGATGATGCTAAGACGCAAGCTGATAGTGCTAAAAATGCTTTGCAGAGCGCGACTACCTATGATCAGTTCAAGACCGCTTTACAACAGCTTCAAGATGCCATCAAGTATATGGAAAAATTAGCTACTACTGATGCAGAAAAATCTACGGCTGCGACATGGAAAGCGGATCTCGCGGCTAAACAGGATACTATTGATAAAATTAATCAATTAGGCGGCATCCTCGATGAAAATAAAAAGCTTTTAGAAGCGATAAAGACTACCTCATCCATCGATCAGGTTACAGGTGCTGCTGGACAGGTAGAAGTCAATAAAGCAGCAGCTGCAGCATTAGTTAAAGAGCTGAAGGATGCCGGGGTTAACTATCCTGTAATAGATAATCTTGAAAGCAGTATCACAACTTCTGGAACAGAAGTTAACGCATTAGCTTCTGCTTTAATGAATGCTTATTCTGAAGGTAAGGGTAGTACCGCAGCCGTTGGACAAGCTCAGGCAAATAACAGCCCCTCAAATATAGAAGCATGTAAGCAAACTATTGAAGATGCAAAAAAGGCCATAGACGCGGCTTTAGCTTTAGCTCCAAACTCTCCTATAGCTAAAGCAGCTCAAAAGGAACAGCAACAAGCCGCAAAAGATATTCTCAATGTTAAGCCAAGTGGGGGTAGTGATGTGCCTATCGGGGGGCCCGGAGCTCCTAGTAGTGTGGGGACGTCTCAAAATCGGGGAGCTACCCTAGGAGAAGTGCGTGTATCAATGTTACTTGCCGATGTTGATAATGAAACTGCAGCAATAATCATGCAAGGTTTCAGAAATATGATCGATAACTTCCATGCTCAAAACTCTGATTTTACAGCACCATTGGAAGAGGTTATGAATCAAGTAACCGACTTATCAACCCAAATCAATCCTGCGGATGCAGAGGTTACGGCACAACTACAAGAAATACAACAAGCTCTCCAAGACGCACTTCAAGGAACAGCAGGTCAAGATGGCATGATCAATGCCTTAGGAGCAATAACAACAGCAGCTTCAATTTCTACAGGAGCTCCAATTGCTTCTGCAAATCAAGGTGGATCAGCTGTAAAGCAGCTTTACAAAACAGGATCTACTGCCTCGAGTTCTAAATCTTATGCAGATTCTTTATCTGCGGGTTATGGCGCATATCAATCTCTAAATGATGTTTACTCACGTAGTAGTGCGTCTAATCGTGAGGTTTTAGATCGGACATCTACTCCAGCATTAACGCAGACGGTTTCTAGAACAGAAACTCGACCTCGTGATAACGATAACGCTGCTCAACGTTTTGCAAGAACTATAGCTGGAAATAGTAATACCCTTGGAGATGTTTATTCGTCGGTAGGAGTGTTACAAACATTGCTAGGCGTATTACAAAATAATCCCCAAGCGAATGAAGAAGAAATTAGACAGAAACTGACATCGGCGATTACAAGAGCTCCGCAGTCAGGTTATCCTCATGTACAGATTTCTAACGATGCTACGCAGAAGTTTATCGCTAAACTTGAGGATGAATTTTCTCGGGGATCGAAAAGACTCGCTGAAGCAAAAGAAGCTGCATTTGAGAAACAGCCTCTGTTTATCCAGCAGGTATTAGTGAACATAGCTTCACTATTTTCTGGATACCTACAGTAAAATTAAGAATTTCTTAGGAAGATTTATTCCCAAAAAAGCCCGCTTTGTATTTTGCAAGACGGGCTTTTTCTATGCTTCAATTTAGATGTGATTAGAGCTTACTTTGATATCTCAATATCATGGAGATTTAAGTGAAAGTTAGATGAAAATGGAGAACCTACCAGGTTCTCCATTTCGGTTAAGTTATCTAATTGGGGTAAATTTCGCCTACTAGCTTGGAAAGGATTTGATTCAGCACTTGCATGGATGTTGATACTAACGTCCATTCTTGTTGTACGTTAGTCATCTGGTTTTGCAAGTTTAGCTGCTGGGTTTGTCCTTGAGTGGTGTAGTCTTGCTGATCGGCTTGGATCTGAGTAAATAGGGGTCCTAAACCACCCGTGGGCGTTATATTAGGGAATCCATTGGAAATAAAGCCTTCTAAAGAGGCTAAAGTAGGGATCCAATCTTTGGGACCAGTAATTTTGAAAACAGTATTTTTGTATGTCCCATCACTATTCTTTTGTTCTTCGATTTTCAGATTGGATAGCAGTGCATTTAGAAGGTTGAGCTGATTAAATGTTATTGTTAGAGAATATTTATAATTAGATGTAGCGTTAAGCATCTCAGACTTTTGAGATGAGGATGCTCCAGGTAAGTCTTTAATTTTACCTAACAAGGCTTCCACTAAACCTTGAGCACGTCGGCAACGATCAGTATCACGAGCTATGTATTCTTTTTCCTTTGATAGAGCGAGACATGTTTCAAAATAATCACCACTGAACAGGTCGTTACCCTCCTTACTTTGGATAAGATAGGAGGAGAGATTGTAGTACACCGAAGTCGTTGAAAAATGATTTGTGATTTTTAAAAGATCATTAATTGCGTTTGCAGCCAGATTATTGAAGTTGATCTCTTCTATTAGTGGATTTAAGAAGGCAGATTGCTTGGGTAACTGTGAGTTCAAAATCAGATAAATAAAGGCAGACCCAAGGCTCTCGGAATTTAACCAACTTTCTACAGCTTTTTTGCGATCCGCAGTGAAACTAGCATTTGCAGGATTGTAGTCGCTATATTTTTTATCTAACTCTGCAATTTGTTGTTGGAGTTGTTTAATGTGTGCGTCAGCAGCTGTTTTAAAGTTTTGTAATACTGTAGTTGCTTGAGACGAGAAGTTGCCATCAATAGAACTAATTTTTAATGCTTTTTGAATAAAATCATCAAAACTTGGAATTTGGTAACTACCTTCAGATTTAACATAATTAGTTAAACTACTAGCTATTGTTGTAATTTCTTGACCAACCTCAGAAAAAAAAGGATAACTACTAATAGAACTACCTTTGCTTGCCAGGTATGTTTTTACCTGTGCTTGATCTGTTATAGCATTATTTAGAGTATATTCTGAGATTTCTTGGAAGGCATTCATCTTTGCAATGAATTTAGTTAATGTAGTTCCATTATCTATAGTCAGTGCTAAATATTTTGGAACATGTGTGTTGAAAATTGTTTTTTCTGAATCGGTCAGATTCCCTTGCATCTGCGATAAACTAGTTAAACCCGCATTTGCTTCCATAGCTGAGGTTACCAGCACAGAAGTATAGTCTTTCCCGGCTACAATATTTTTTGAATCATTTACCCAAGCTGTAAAACAGCTTACAGTTTGTTGGAATGCCGCTAGTTGATTTTCTAGAGTCTGTTTTTCATTTTCTATTGAAGAACGTACTGTAGTTAGATTCTGTACAGCAGCTTGATAGGCTCCTGTAATACCTTCTCGATATATAGCAGCATCACGAGGTTTTAGATATAAATCTAGAGATGCTTTACTAGGTAGATCTGTGGCGTCATAAATCTTTTTTAAATCCGCATCATCCAATGAATTTTTAGTTAGAAGATTGCTCAAAGCAAGCTGTGTTTTGATAACATCTTCCTCTCCACCTAATGCAGGAATTTTTTTTGTAGCATCTGTAAGGCCGTTAAAAATAGCTTGAAGCATTATCATTCCATTGACAGTTTGTACATTATCTTTAGTAGGGGTAGGAACTTGTGCTTCAATAGCTTTCATACTTTCCATCATTTTGAGAGTTTCCCCTCCAATAGATGATCGGTAAGCCATGAATTGTTCTTTAACATGAGCATTGAAGAAATCTGATGCAAATTGATCAGCATATTCGTCGATAGCTTTTTTAATTTCCTCTTGCGAAGCTCCCGCAGATTCAAGCTTAGCTGATAGTTTATCTTGACCTTTCTTGATTTCAGTAGTCTGCTCTTTTTTAATTTGATCAAGGATATCTTGCTTACTTGGTTGATAGCAGTTATTGAATACTTGTTTTTGCTGATCTTCTGTAAGCGAGGGTTTATCTTTAAGAGAAGTAATTAAGGCGATGGCAAGAGTTATAGAAGCTATTTGAGTCAAATTAACATCGGGGGTTGAAGCCATGAAAGTCTCTAGACCACCAAGAATAAGAGGCACCAGAGCGACAGCTGTTTCTCCTTGAATACTTGCGATAGTTTTAGAACTGCCCGGAGCAGGATTTGGATTGCTACTTGTATGACGTTTAGGTGCTACAGGTGGAGAGGGGAATATAGTATTATTGGGATTTAACAACATAGAAGCTTGGACATTGCCAGCTTCTATTACAGATGCTAAACGTTTTAAGACATATAACCCAGAGTTCAATGCTTCTATGTCTATAGCTGGCTGAGCTTTAGCGTCAAAATTAGAAAACTTATGGTTTAACTTAATATTAAATAAACCATCACCGGAAACTGTTTTGGGCCTGTTCTGTATATAAAAAGAAGACATAGAAATTATTTTTTATAATTTTTATTTTATTTTCTTATTTTGTGAACTTTTTTTCTATTCTGCTTTTTAATTAAATTTTTTATTTATCTTATAATGTTGCTGGTTTTGTTTTTAAGAAAAACTATTTATTTTTGATTAATTATAAAAATAGTTTTCATGTTAACTTTATTAAAAATAAAAGTTAATAAGACTGTTCTCCGTATGGATATCATCAATAGTTATTCTGTTTCAGCAAATTATAAAAAATTGCCGATAACACCTTGTTCAGAGTCGATACAAAAAAGACACCAGTTATTGGAAAGTATTTTTCATTATGAAAGAACTGAAGCTGAGCGTCATATTGTGCAACGTCTTTTGTGTATTTTAGATCAACAATCTGATGAAAAATACCGACAGTTAATAGAGAAGCTCCGCAAATCTGAAATAGAAGATCGCGTGGTGAGCAAGAAGAGCCATACTGTTGCTGTTCATCATAAACCCTTATCTGATTTACATTCACCGATTGCAGTAGTGGCAACAACATCTTCTGTAGGGGTAAGTGATAGTC
Organism: Chlamydia sp. 16-02; assembly: GCF_042235055.1. Classification (NCBI taxonomy): domain Bacteria; kingdom Pseudomonadati; phylum Chlamydiota; class Chlamydiia; order Chlamydiales; family Chlamydiaceae; genus Chlamydia; species Chlamydia sp. 16-02. The sequence goes on along the minus strand of NZ_CP114172.1, from coordinate 649,089 downwards.
CAAGAACAGAAGATCCATTTTATAATGCTACTAAACAGCAATGGGCACATAACTTATTAAAGGGGATTCAAGAGGTTGTTAATAAGATTGTTCAGGCTGCGAATGGACAGTCATCGTCAGCAGATGCACAGGCTCTCCAAAAGATTCAAACAGAGGTTAATCGTTTAGTTGATGCTGGTGTAAACTTAACAAATAAGGATTTCGAATCTTTATACGCTCTTCCTACATTAATTTTCACTACTGTTCAACGATCTACTATCTTTACAGGTGGTCAGAAAACAGATTTTATAAATCAGTTAGCAGAAAAATATGGTAACGCCAATCAATTAGCTCAAGTTTTTGCCGATGGCCGTGTTGAAGGACTAAAAGATGTTCTTGATGTGGTTAAGACTAAATTAACAGAAGAAGAATTCTCTATTTTTCTAGAAATTCAAGAAGAGCTAGGCCAGTTACAATCTTCAGTAAAGACTTATGATAAAGAAAAATTTGATCGTATAGATGCGGTAGGAGATCAACTCGCAGATACTATTAGTATCTCTGCCTTATCAAGAAATGATAAAATCGATTTATGTTCTCAGATTTCTTATTTGTATAAAGATCAGGTGTCTGCTGTAGAATCTTTTAACACAGTTATTGAAGCTACAATCTTCGTGAATCGTCACCAAGAAGCTATTTTTGCTCAGGTATCCAGTTTAGTTGCTTCTTTGATGGGAGTATTTGCTCCTATTGACCTAGGGAAAGTGACTTCTGAGATTAGTAGTGCCGCTATTGCTGGTGCATTACAAACAGTAAGAGCTATTAATTCCAGGTTCAATGATCTAACAGCAGAACAACAAACATTAGTTAATGACGCTGTGAAGGCTATCTCTACCTTTAAAGGAGAGGAGTACATAGCCGCTGTATGGGCTTATTTTGTTGCTTCCACTGTTCTTGCTGATAAACCAACAGCAAATCTTAGTGAAGTCGGATCTGCAGTTGCTGAGGCTGCCAAGGAGATAGAAAACACAGCATCATTTACGTTAGCTGTATCTATTAGATCTACTATGAACAAAATTCAAACGGCAAGTGGGACATTTATTCCCACCAATAATAATAGTGAAACTTATACGATCTACTCACAAAGTAATGGTAAAGTGTCTATTAACGCTTCTCTTTTAAATCGTGGAAACATTGGATTTTTGCCAAATATAACATCTGCGGCGAATAGGAACGCGGAATCTACTGCTAGAGCCTATTTTACATTTAAAGGATTAGCTGAAGTAGAAACAGCAAAGCTACAATCTAAAGTTGAAGAGACTCAAAATCAGCATAAAGCTTTTCAAGATCTAAAAACAGAGCTTTATAAAGATCAACTATTTGCTCAAGCTAATGAGTTGCAAACCATGGCCTTGCCCTCGGCTGTAGCTTCTGTGCTAATCGATCGCTATATGCCTAAGGAAGTAGATTTTCTAAATGGGATTTATGCTCAGCTTTATTATAGCAATTTAGGCTCATCAGTTGGAAATGCTTTGATAGATGCTATCTCAGAATATGTTAACGCAGCCACCTACTTTAATTTTGCAAGTTATGTTGGTCAGCAGCCTGCTGTAGGAGAGAAGGCTAAAGATGTATTCCCTGGGACAGCTGATAGTGCTAGAAATAAATTAGAAACAGAACGTCAAAAAGCTGCTGCATATCTTAAAAGTACACAGAACGCAGAAACAGTGCTTGAAGAACAAGTAAAAAAAGTTACTGAAGATTCAAAAATTACTAATGAACAACGTACACGTATCATCGATTCATTGAATAATTATCGAGATAATCTCAATGCCATATCGGGATCTTTAGTATTATTACAAAACTATTTGGCTCCTTTAAGCATTGATAACGGTACTGTGGATGGGACCTTTACTGTTAAGGGAGGAGAAGAACAGTGGCAAGCACGACTAGAGATCTTAGAGGATGCTTTAGTATCAGGGTTATCGGGTAATGCCATCAACGGGGGCATGTTTCCGCTACAGGCAACTATACAATCTGATCAGCAATCTTTTGCTGATATGGGTCAAAACTACCAGTTAGAATTACAAATGCATCTGACATCCATGCAACAGGAATGGACCGTTGTTGCGACTTCTTTACAAGTGTTGAACCAGATGTATTTGAGTTTGGCTAGAAGCTTGATGGGGTAGCGTTTTTCTTAAAATTATAAGATTTTTCTTATGGTTTAGCGGCGGTTGGCATGATTCTCGCTCCTTGTCTTCTTGTGAAAGCAAGAAAAGATGGGGAGGAGATTATGTCCACACCGCATATTCAACAAGAATTAGCACGTTTAGAATTCATTAATGATCAGCTACGTACAGAACTAGAATATGTCAATACGTTATTGTGTGATATAGGATTTCCTGAAGGACTAACTACTATCAAAGCGATAGCTAAAGAAGTTCTTACAGAAGATGATTTCTTAGATTAATAAGAGAAGGAATCTCCAAGGTAGTGCTGCTTTACCATAGGATTGGCTATCATTTGTGAGGAAGATCCTTCGAAGAAGATTTTTCCATCAATAATGAGATAACAACGATCAGCTATAGAAAGTAATTCTTTAGCATTATGATCCGTAATGAGAATGCCAATACCACGGCTAGAGAGAATTTTAATTAAGTATTTTACGTTTTGAATAACAAGTGGGTCAACGTTTGCAAAAGGCTCATCAAGTAAAAGAACACTAGGGTTTAAAGCTAATACACAAGCGATTTCCAATCTCCGTCGTTCTCCTCCGGACAATGTTCCTGCTTTTTTATTAATGCATGAGGCTAACTGTAGATCATCGATTAGAGTATCTAAAAGGTGCGATTGCTGTTTCCTAGCTTTGTAGATGATCTCCAAGATGCAGATGAGATTTTCTTTTACTGTGAGATCTTTGAAAACTGTAGGCTCTTGAGCTAGATAACCAATGCCTAATCTTGCCCGGTGATCCATTGTTCTTTTAGTAACGTCAGTATTTTTAAAAATAATCTTTCCGGAATCAGGACGGATCAATCCTACTGTAAGATAGAAAGCTGTTGTTTTCCCTGCACCATTGGGGCCTAACAGCCCGACCACCTCTCCTGCATTTACCTCAAAAGAGACATCATTAGTGACGGGTTTTTTGTTATATTTTTTTACTAAATTACAAACAGAAAGTATCGGCATAAAAACTCACTTTCTCAATAAAGATAGGGATAAGGTTTTCATGCCTCCTACAGCGCGTTCTTCGGGAGCATCGGGATCAGGATGGATAGGATCTACATGAAAGCGACAATCATAAATATTTAAAGAGCAATCTTGGTAGTTTAACAAACCACCATTGCCTTGAAATGTCATAAGCTTGTCTAAATCTTGCGTATGGATATGTCCTGAAAGCTTGGATAAAGCCTCCTTACATGCATAGTTTGCATCGGAGAAATGAAGTTCCATACAAGATTTATCTACATGACAGTTAAAGAACTGCCGTTCGGGAGAAGCAATTTGCTTATGTATTCCGAGTTTTTTTATTTTTAAAAAAGGCGGAGCCTTTTCAAAATGCTTGTTCATACAAGACACGTCACAAATGCTGTCTACTTTGATTATAGCGACAATTGTTGTGCAGGCAATACCGAATATCCCTAAAGAGCATAACAAGCCATAGAATAAGAATTTGGTCATACTGAGGCCATTTCAAATGAACGTACGCAAGTATAGAGTTGATCCCATATCGGAAGAAGAGCTTCGAAGGTGTTTAAAGGCAACATGGAAGCGGCATCACTTTTCGCTATAGTAGGGTTAGAATGTGTTTCTATGAATAAACCGTGTGCTCCTGCGGCTAGGGCAGCCCGCGTTAATGTCGGGATAAACTCTGTCTGCCCGCCGCTATGGGTTTTTAATCCTCCAGGAAGTTGTACAGAATGCGTTCCATCAAAAACCACAGGGAAACCCATCCCTGAAAGCACGGGGATAGCGCGCATATCTGAAACAAGGTTATTATAGCCGAAAGAGCAGCCTCTCTCAGTTAAAATGATCTTATCGTTCCCAGTAGAAAGAACTTTATCTACAGGACCCCGCATATCCCAAGGAGAAAGAAATTGGCCTTTTTTAATATTGATAATAGCATTTGTCTGTGCAGCAGAAACAAGAAGGTCTGTTTGACGACATAAAAATGCAGGAATTTGAAGAATATCGCAGACTTCTGCTGCTGTACGAGCTTCTTCAGGAGAATGTACATCTGTAAGAATTTGCACGCGGAAGGTTTCTTTAACTTTAGATAGGATTCTTAAACCTTCATTTACCCCAGGACCTCGATAAGAATTTATAGAAGAACGGTTTGCTTTGTCATAACTGCTTTTAAAAATCCAATGAATACGGTCGGCATATGGAGTAACTAATTCTTGAATTTTTGAAGCTATTTCTAACGTAGTTTCTTCTTCTTCTATCACACAAGGACCGGCAATAAGAATCATCTTATCTGAGAACATCGCACGCACTCTTTTTCTTCCGTTAAAAAGCCACTATAGAGGTTTATTTCAAACAAGTCCACCCACGATTTTGCAGAGAGAGCGCTCTTCGAGGAACACAGGGAAGTTCAACTCGGGTCGAGTCTTAATTGACTTTTTTAGATTTAGATTTATACTAGAGCCTGAATTATCCCTGTGCCTGGGCTGAGGTGACATGCTCTTAGCCGAGGTTTAATATTTCTTATATAGATCTGGACCGATAGCTCAGTGGATAGAGCATTCGCCTTCTAAGCGAATGGCCGCAGGTTCAAATCCTGCTCGGTCCGAATTCCTTGTTAGAAAATCTTTAATTTGAATAAAATTATTTCTTTATTTGCCTGCGGAAGCTCCGCAGGCTGAAACAGAATACGTTGGAGAGAATGAAATATTCTGGAAAATGTATTTAGCGGGAGAAGATTCTAAAACTACTTATCTTCCATAATTTCTAAGCTAACTTTTACGTTGTTTCTGCTAGCTACAGAGACAAGTAGAGTGCGAATAGCTTTAATTGTGCGCCCTTCTTTCCCGATGATTTTACCAATATCGGGCTTCGCAACTGTTAATTCGTAGATAATCGTGTGGGTGCCTTGAACTTCTTTGATATGCACTTCCTCAGGGCGATCTACAAGGTTTTTGATAATATAAGCTAAAAAGTCTTTCATAAAGTAATCCTATAACTAAATTCGCGTTATCTGCGGGAGAACGGTAAAAAAATCGAACTCAGATTAATTTAATTTTAATTTGTCTGTTAAAATAATCAAACTTAATTAATGATCGATGTTTATTTTATAATTGATTCAAATAATTGTTTGTTGATAACAGTTTTACTATTATGAAATTCTTTTATTATCAAGATCTTCATATCTCGGGGTGGTTTTGTTGTTAGGTTTAGATGTTTACGTGTCTGTGGATGGATAAAATCCAAGCTATAGGCGTGCAATTGTTGTTTGTCAAGACCATAACCGGCGTTTTTAGAGGCTGATCCGTAGACAGGGTCCCCTAAGATTGGGGTATTTAGATACTTCATATGAACTCTAAGTTGATGAGTCCGTCCTGTTTCTGGATGTAGAAGTACTAAACTTAGTTTTTCATTATAAGCGAGTACCTCACAGTGAGTAACAGCATCCTTCCCTATGGAAGAGACAGCCATTTCTTTACGCTTACTGTGGTGTCTGGCAAGTTTTGTTTGGATTTTAGCTACTGTTGGCTTCCCTATGCAAATAGCTAAATAACTCTTTTTTAGTTGCTTGGTTGCAAATAGCTCACTGTAAATTTTCTTTGCTTGTCGGGTTTTCGCTGTCATTAATAACCCAGAAGTATCTTTATCTAATCGATGAATAATCCCAGGCCTCCAAGGTTCCTCAGGAAACTCTTGTTTAAGACGTTCTCCTATTTCATGAAGCAGGGCATGAACAACTGTTCCTTTAGTATGCCCCGGAGCAGGGTGTACCACCATATCTCTAGGTTTATTTATAACGAGAATCATCTCATCTTCATACACCTTATTGAGAGGTATCGCCTCGGGAATAAGCTCCAAAAGTTCTTCTTTCTCTTCGATTACAATGGAAACAGAATCCCCAGGAACTAATTGTGTCGAGACTTTCGTTAGTATCTGCTCATTAACTGTAACGCGTTTATCTAAAATATGTTGTTGATAGAAAGCACGAGAATATTCTGAATTTTGAGAAACTAAGAATTTATCTAATCGATTGCGATTAGTTTCATTAACAATAAAAGTAAGAGAATTATTTGATTTCATTGCAATGAGCGACTTTTTTTTATTAAAACATTTTAAAATAAAGAAACTTATGGTTCTAGAGAAAAGCTATTGAAAAATAGCTTTATTAATAAGTCCTTATATAAGGCTTATTTAATCAGTCGAGTAGAAGATAATTTTGTTTTATGAATGTTTTTTTATGAAGAGTTTTCGTTTCGCAGAAGCAGTACTTTATTATTTTTTAGGAGGACTTTTTACATTTAAAAATTTAATTAGCAGATGCTGTTAATTCAATTTGTTTAAATTGCATACATGCTAGAAAAGTGAGTGCGTCAATAGACGTACATAAGAATATATGGGTAAGCAAACTAGATACATGGTTTATCGATTTTTCCCATTCTTCAATTGAGCATGGAAAGCAAGAAACCTCTTTAGCAAGATAATAAGTGTCGTTATAAGAAATGAGAGAAAGGTAGAGCTCTTGATTCAAAAAGGGAGCCCAGCGTTTTGCAGAGTTTAGAAAACGGGAAGCATCTTCTTCATTGAGAGGTAGGGCTAGAAAATAGGTAATTCCCATATTACTCTTTATAAACAGAACGCATTTTTTTAGATGCTTTCTGAGCACGATCCATTTCTTTATGAATATTGCCAAAAGAAGAAATTAGAATAGATTGAATAAACTTGTCGTACATCTCTTTCCCTTTTTCTTCTCCCATTTTTTGAATGAGAGCTAGTCTTAACTGATCTAAGGTGCGTACAGGACCTTCAAATGTCATGTTTGTTGGCGATAGATATTCGGGAGTATTAATCTCTTTTGTTGGTGAAGCTTCTTGAGTCTCAGCTTTTTTGATGTTGATGTAACGTGGTTCCATAACCCTATAGACCTTGGTGCCTAGCTTAATTATGTATTTTACTACGCAGAGAAGTTATTTTCTATAATCATAAAATAAAAAGTTTCAAAAACAGAAAAATTTTTATTTTATGATTACTAAAGTTTGTTGTTTAAGAACTGATTTCTTTTGTTTAGAAAATGATAAAACTTGTGTTTTTCTTTTTCCAAGCTCGCCGTATTTTGCTAAAAGACCTTTGAGATATTTAATTGTAAATTTTTTCATATTACTCAGATCTTTTTCTACAGCCGTTTGTTTTTTTTCTATCGCTGCAAGATCTTTAGTGTAGTTACTTTCATTAAAGCAGAGGATTTTTTTAATAGCTAATGAGGCAAGCTGTCCCGTGGCTTGCTTACTTGGAATTTCAGGTAAACTCGCAAGGAAAGGAGCTAAAGAATTTAAAACAGCCTCGTGGAGATCTTCCTGAGAGACTTTATTACCTAATTTAGAGAGATTTTCTCTGACTGTATCATACAGACGATGCTTAATGAAAATGTATTCTAAAGACTTATAGTAGTGTTCTTGAGAGAGTTCGTCGTGAAGTATTTGGAGCTCTTTTTGTAAATAGCTTTCGAGAACTTCTGTATGGAGTCTTAGAATTTCAGAAACAGACGTTTCTACGGGTTTATTATTATAAATAGCTGTAGGCTTTGATGTGAGAACGACCTGGCATTCAGTATATTGAAATAGAGGCTCAAGAATATCTTTAGCATAAACTCCCTTTGGGAGTTTTATTTCTATATGAGGTTGATCTGTTGAGAAATCTTGAATTGAATCAATTTTAATTACACCGCGTTTTGCAGCATTTTCTATAGAGCGAATTAATGTTTCTGTTGTTGTTGAAGGGCAAATTTCTTTTATGATTAGAGTTTTTTGATCTACGGTTTGAATAGAAGCTCGAATCATTATAGAACCTAGTCCATCTTGATATTCAGAGGCATCCATGACGCCTCCCGAATAGAAATCAGGAAACAGAGTAAATGAACGATTATTCAAAATAGCAATTTGTGCTTCTATGAGTTCACAAAGATTGTGAGGGAAAATTTTCGTTGTCATGCCTACCGCAATTCCCTCAACACCATGGAGTAGAAGAAGGGGAAGCTTTGCAGGAAGAATATCAGGCTCCTTTTCTCTTCCATCATAGGAATCATGAAAAGACATTAAATCTGTATTAAATAAAATTTCTTTAGCTAGAGGACTTAGGCGGGCTTCAATATAACGAGCAGCAGCATGAGGATCTCCCGTTAGCGGATTCCCAAAATTCCCCTGCATATCAATAAGATAACCTTTATTTGCTAGAACAACAAGAGCTTCAACAATTGGAGCATCTCCATGGGGATGCAACGCCATAGTGCGCCCAGCAATATTGGCCACCTTGTGCATTTTGCCATCATCCATACGAAATAAAGTCCAGAGAAGACGTCGTTGTACAGGTTTAAGGCCGTCAAGAATGTGGGGAATGGCTCTTTCTAAAATCACATAAGATGCGTAGTGCATAAAATGTGTTTTAAAAAGATCTGAAACATCATGCATAAACTATAAGTTGGTAATAAGGTTATCCATAATAAACTGTTTTCGTTCTTTAGTATTTTTTCCCATATAAAATTGTAAAAGGGTCTCTAAAGAGTCTAATGAACCAATTGTTACAGGAGTTAGGCGCATATCTGCACCAATAAAAGCTTTAAATTCTTTAGGAGAAATTTCCCCCAAACCTTTAAATCTTGTTACTTCTAAATTAGTTTCCTTTTTTCCTAGTTTTTGTACTGCCTGTATCTTTTCCTGATCCGAATAGCAATATAGAGTTGTATCTTTGTAACGCACTTTAAATAAAGGTGTTTCTAAAATAAATAAATGATGATTCTCAACAATCGGTAAGAAGGTTTTTAAGAAGAATGTAATGAGTAAATTGCGAATATGCATACCATCTACGTCAGCATCAGTAGCGAGGATAATTTTATTATAGCGCAAATGTTGCGTACTATTTTTCGTAATACCTAATGCGGTAGCTAGGTAGAATAGTTCATCATTTTTATACATTTTTTCTTCTTCCAAAGAAAAAACGTTCATAGGTTTTCCTCGAAGTGAAAACACTGCTTGTGTTAGTGGATTCCTCGAAGATAAAATAGAAGCTGAAGCAGACTCCCCCTCTGTTACGAAAATAGACGAAGCCTCTCCATAAAGAGAGCGCTCATTATAGTGAAACTTACAATCACGAAGTTTTGGAATTTTATAGTGGAGTTTCTTTTGCTTATCTTTAAGATCTTGCTTTATAAATTGAATATTTTTACGGGTTTTCTCGTTTAGCTTAATCTTATCGAGGAGCAGGTCTGCGTAGGATTTATTTTTTTTGAGCTCTTGAATGATAACGCTTTTGACATCCTTAATTATTCCCGAGCGAATTTGAGTATTTCCAAGCTTATTTTTTGTTTGCGATTCAAAAATCGGTGAAGCAATTTTTATTGCAATGCATCCTACTAAGCCGTCACGGATATCATTACTTGTAAATGTTTTCCCGAAATACTCATTAATTCCCTTAACAATAGCTTCTTTGAATGCTGTTAGATGTGTTCCGCCATCTACAGTTTCCTGACCATTAACAAAGGAGAAATAGCGTTCGTTATGTGCTTCTAGATGGGTAAATAGAAAAGATAATTCAGAATTTTGGAATGCTATAGGAGGATAGAGAGTTTCTTCAGGAATTTCTTCTTTGAATAAGTCTTGAAGACCTTGTTGTGATACAAAAATTTCATCATTACAAATTATTTCAAGACCAGGATGTAAATAGGTATAACGTCGGATTTTCTTTCTTAAGAATTCATCGTTGAAAGAGAAATTGGTAAAGATTGTTGGATCTGGAGAAAAAGTAATTTCTGTTCCGTCAGGATCTTTTGTAGATCCTTGACAAGAGTTTTGTAAAATGCCTTTGCAAAATGTTGCAAGATGGTATTTTTTTTTACGTACAGAGCGTACTGTGAATATCTCTGAAAGGGCATTTACAGCTTTTAGCCCGACACCATTTAATCCTACAGAAAAATGGAAAACATCTTGGGTATACTTTGCCCCTGTGTTGATTTTAGAGACGCATTCGATCATTTTTCCTAAAGGAATTCCTCGACCACGATCACGCACAGTTATACTAGTGGAATCAGCACAAATGGAAATGGTTTTCCCATGTCCCATGATAAATTCATCAATTGCGTTATCTACAACTTCTTTAAATAAAGTATAGATCCCATCTTCAACTTGGGAGCCGTCTCCTAATCTGCCTATATACATACCCGCACGTAGGCGGATGTGTTCTAAAGAGGCTAGAGAAACAACACTAGCTTCAGTATATGTTGCCATATTTTTCTATTCTTCTTATTGCGTTCTAGGAAAAAGATTTATATTAGAATTTTATTGTGCGATGTTTGAGTGAACAATTTAACGATTAGCCATAGCAATGCTATGAGTATTTCTCAATACTAGCTCTGTTTGTTGTTAGACTCAAAGGGATCTAAGCTCTTCTCCTAGAAGATTTGCCAGATTACGACATTTCTTTTTCTCAATCAAGATGGACGTAATTCTTAGACTAATGTTCAAGAATTTGATATTTTATAATTCTTTTTCTAATTGTGGTTTTAAAATTGGTAATATTCTCGTCTTAGATTTTATCTTGTAAGATGGTATTTTCCCTGGACTAGATTGGCAATTTGTAAATTAGAACATTCAAAAATTAGAGGGAAGCAAGTAGGGGGTTATCTTGCATTCAAGATAGTGACGCGACTCCATTTATTTTTGTTTTTTATACAGAAAATACAGTTTGAGAATGGATAAATAGATGGCATCTAATTTTGTCTTGGGCTATACACCTAGATTACTTTCGTTCTCAATTCTCTATTATTTTCTTGTATTTAGAGAATAAGCGGAAAAATTACTACAACGTGCTTATGGTCTTAGGGGTTGTTGGAATTAGCTATCGAGAGGCTGCTTTAAAAGAAAGAGAAGCAGTTATTAATATCTTAAAGGATTTTGAAGCTAATTCGTTATTTTCTCAACGTTTTTTCGGTGGTGACGGATCTTTCGTTTTACTACTTACATGTCATAGAGCTGAAATTTATTATTTTTCTAAAAGCAATAGTAATGTTCAATCAGAATTGCTTTCGCGAATTTCTGCTTTAGGAGCGCGTCCTTATTGTTATCAAGGATTAGCGTGTTTCACTCATTTATTTACTGTTACTAGTGGTATGGATAGCTTGATTTCTGGTGAGACAGAAATTCAGGGACAGGTGAAACGCGCTTATATTAAAGCGAAAACCGAACGAGAATTACCTTTCGCCCTACATTTTCTATTTCAGAAGGCTTTAAAAGAGGGAAAGGATTTTCGTTCTCAAGTTTCTTTGTCTTATCCTGTTGTAACGATAGAGTCTGTAGTTGAGGAAACTCTAGACTTGCATGGTAAATCAACAAAAGACAAACTTTTATTTATTGGTTACTCCGATATTAATCGGAAAATCGCAAATGGGTTGAGTGCGAAAGGTTACCGAAATCTAATTTTTTGCTCTCGAAAAAATATTTCCATGCCCTACGATACGGTGGCTCGTAGTCAACTTTCTTTTAGGGAACCCTATGATGTCATTTTCTTTGGATCTTCGGAATCAGCTAAAGATTTTTCCGGATTATCTTTAGAAAGTTTGGCAAGCATCCCAAGCCGTGTGATTTTTGATTTTAATGTTCCACGTACTTTTACTTTAATGGAACGTCCAAAAGATATCATATGTTTGGATATGGATTTTATTAGCGAGCGTGTGCAGAAGAAACTTCAAATTAGTAAGCAATGTACAAATAAAGAAAAACCATTTTTAGCTCTAGCAGCAAGAAAACAATGGGAAGTTTATGAAAAAAAGTGCTCACATATATCTTCGAGCCAGGTTCGAGCTTCTTGTCCTAAGCTGTTGATTCTTTAGCGTCTAATTCATCTCTTGACATATACAGCTATCGAAAATACTCTAGGCTTTCATCGTTAACTGCGATGGATTTGTATGCAAGTGTGGTCTAGTACTCGCAGATTGTAGTTGATAACAAGTGCAATAAAAATCAGCCCGATTTTTCTTAGGTCTTTTGTTCTTTATAGTGAAAAAGATGAACAAGAAAACGAACATGATATTGTTTATAGAAACAAGAAATCGTTTTTATTTTTAAAGTTTGTATTGGCATAACTCGATTTAAAGGCTGAAAAAGCTAAGTCTAGAAAAGAGGTTGTCTAAATTTTCGATGAAGAAGAGACAGCCGTTCCTGTATAGGAAGAGCGTGCATGTTGGAGAAATTGATAAAAAATTTTGCCACGTATATTGGTATAACGTCAACCCTCGAATTCGATGCTGATGGAGCATATGTCTTGCCTATAAGTGATCTTGTCAAGATACGTGTACTACAAAATGCAGATAATGAAATTGTATTTAGTGCTTTCTTAGGGGAGTTGGCTCCTTCTATGGATGCAAATAAAGTATACTTACAAATGATGGTAGCGAACTTGTTTGGCAGAGAAACAGGAGGTAGCGCTTTAGGATTGGATTCCGAAGGCCATGTTGTCATGACACGTAGAATTCCCGAAGAAGTTTCATATGAAGATTTTGCTCGTTATATAGAGAGTTTTATGAATTTTTCTGAAACCTGGCTAGAAGATTTGGGACTAAATAAAGCACAACAAGGACAATAGGCAACAGGGGTAGAAAAACATGGGTGCACGTTTAATTATTGATAAAGGCCCGTTGTCAGGATTTGTTTTAGTTCTTGAAGAAGGAACAAGCTGGTCAATAGGAAGAGATGATGCAACTAGTGATATTCAGCTAGAAGATCCTAAGCTTGCCGATACTCAGGTTGTTATAAGTAAAGAAGCGGGTGTTTATTCTGTCACAAATTTAGACAGTACACATCCTGTTACTGTGAATGGAAAAGAGATACTAGAGACAACATCTCTACAAAATGGTGATATCTTAATATTTGGTAGCAATCAATATTCTTTTTTCACGAATGAATTTGATCCTGAAGATGTTGTTTACGATTTTGACTTTTCTTCAGAAAATACAACTAATGTCTCGCCTGAACCTGCCGATAGTAAAAAGAAGACGAAGAAGAAAAGCAAGTCTTCTCAAGACAATGGAAAAAAGTCTTCTTCTTCAAAGCAGCAAGATTCTTCCGATACTTCCCCTACTGATAAAGACAAAGAACTTGCTGAGGCTTTCTTAGCTTCTGCAAAGTCAGAGAAGAAAACTTCCGATCAGAAGGTAGATATAGATACGCTACCCGATTCCGGAACAAAAAAGAAAAAATCCCCATTGGGGGATGTAAAAAATACTGAAACCCAGCATGCTACTATGGAAGAAAACGGAGCTTTGCCTAATCAAAATCAGCAGCCGTTGCCAGATTCTGACTCTGCTAAGCAGGAACAGTCTCTAGAAAGTGATCGGCCTAAAGAAGGTGAGCCTGTCAAAGAATCTCCCGCTTCTAAAAAAGAAGAAGTAACTCCCCAAGGAACTACAACTGATGAGAATCAGGATGTAGAAGAGCCACATGACGACAAAGAAACTTCTGAAGAAACGACTGATAACAAAGAAGAAGCTGAAGAGAAGCCCGAAGAGGAAAATCAAGAAGAGAGCAAAAAAACTGACAAAGCTGAAGTCTTGTCTCCGTTTAATGTACAAGATCTCTTTAGATTTGATCAGGGTATTTTTCCTGCAGAAATAGATGACATTGTTCAAAAAAATGTTTCTGTGGATCTTTCTCAGCCCTCACGTTTTTTATTAAAAGTATTAGCTGGAGCCAATATCGGTGCAGAATTCCATCTAGATACGGGAAAATCCTATATTTTAGGTAGCGATCCCGCGTCTGCAGATATTGTCTTTAATGATCTTAGCGTTTCGCATCGTCATGCAAAAATCATCGTAAGTAACGATGGTTCTATCATGCTGGAAGACCTAGGAAGTAAAAACGGTGTGATCATTGAGGGGAAGAAAATAGAGCACAGCTCTACCCTAAGTTCCAATCAAGTTGTTGCTCTAGGAACAACTTTATTCTTGCTGATAGATCATCTTGCTCCTGCGGATACAATTGTAGCTTCATTTGCTCCAGAAGATTATGGTTTATTTGGACGTCCTCAAGATGCTGAAGAAGTAGCTGAACAAGCTGCTCAGGAAGAAGAAGAAAAGCGTAAGCGAGCTACCCTTCCTACAGGATCATTTATACTTACATTATTCATTGGCGGCTTAGCTATACTTTTCGGTATAGGCACAGCTTCTTTATTCCATACGAAAGAAGTTGTCCCTATTGAAAATGTGGACTTCCAAGAAGACATCGAACGTGTAGTAAATACATTTCCAACAGTTCGTTACACATTTAATAAAAATAACGGTCAGCTCTTTTTAATCGGACATGTGAAAAATAGCATTGATAAAAGTGAGCTTCTCTATAAAATGGACGCTTTGTCTTTCATTAAATCTATCGATGACAACGTTATTGATGACGAAGCTGTGTGGCAAGAAATTAATATATTGTTATCGAAAAGAGCAGAGTTCAAGGGTGTGAGTATGCATTCTCCAGAACCTGGACAGTTTGTGATAACAGGATATCTAAAAACAGAAGAGCAAGCTGTATGTCTCTCTGATTATCTTAATGTGCATTTCAATTATCTTTCCTTACTTGAGAATAAGGTAATCATAGAATCACAAATGTTGAAAGCTATTGCTGGTCAACTGTTGCAATCAGGATTCGCAAATATTCATGTAGCTTTTGTTAATGGAGAAGTTGTTCTTACTGGTTATGTAAATAATGCGGATGGAGAGAAATTCCGTTCTGTTGTCCAGGATATCTCTAATTTGCCTGGTGTACGCCTTGTGAAAAACTTTGTTGTTTTGTTACCTGTTGAAGAAGGGATAATAGATTTAAATTTGCGTTATCCTAGCCGTTATCGTGTAACCGGGTATTCAAAATACGGTGACGTAAGCATTAATGTTGTAGTCAATGGTAGAATTTTGACCCGCGGTGACGTTATCGATGGAATGACGGTAACAAGCATCCAACCGAACTGTATCTTTTTAGAGAAGGAAGGGTTGAAATATAAAATCGAGTACAATAAATAGCTAATGTTAAGGCTTGTTAATTCTTTTGTATTTAGGAAGAAATACTATGTTTAATATGGAAAATACAGCTGCTAAAGAAGATAAATCTTCTCATCAGCTGTTTGATTTAGAGAAAGATATGCAGGATCTGAGTAAAGCTCAGGAGATCAAAGCTAATGTGCAGGATAAAGTGCAAAAATTGAATGCTTCTCTTCGTGAAGGTTCTGATAAAGCATTTTTTGAGAAGCAACAAGCATTGTTAGCAGGATATCTAGCCCTTCAGAAAGTTCTCGGGCGGATGAACCGCAAAATGGTTTAACAGACTAGATAAGTGGAGAATTTATGAGTAGTGGTAGCGGGAGCAGTTGCTCAGCATTTAATTTTAATGACATGCTTAATGGCGTATGCAAGTACGTCCAAGGTGTGCAACAATATCTAACAGAATTAGAAACCTCAACGCAAGGTACCGTTGACTTAGGTACGATGTTTAATTTGCAATTTCGTATGCAGATTTTATCACAGTACATGGAAGCAGTATCCAATATCTTGACAGCAGTGAACACAGAGATGATCACTATGGCAAGAGCTGTTAAAGGAAGTTAATAAACTAAGAGAAGGATCATGGCAGATTTGGAATTATTTAAAGCAGATTTTGCGTTGTTGTTTGAAGCTGGCATGTTGGCTATCAAACAAGGTGATGAAGAAAGCGCAAAAAAGCTTTTTCAATCTTTACAAATTTTAAATCCCGACCATTATGGTCACGAATTAGGATTAGCATTGATTGACCTGCATAAGATGGAAATTTTTGCTGCAGAAGAGCGATTAAGTGCTTTAGCACAAAAAGAAGTCGATAATTGGAGCATTAAGTCTTTCCTTTCTCTAACACACATGATGATCGTTTTGCATCAAGGAAGCTCTTTCGAAGTGCGACGTGAAAGCTTGGAAAACTGCTTAAAATTAGCAGATCAGGTGTTAGAAAATTGTGAAATAGAATCAACAAGAATTCTTGCCCAATCCGTTTTAGACTGGCATGATACTTTAGTAGCTAAAAGTGGTGGACCTTTAGGTTAATCTATTTTTTGGTTCTAAATAAAATACACATGGTTGTTGTCTTATGATAGATCCTTTGCAGCTTTTCCCGAAGCTAGACTCTGATAAAGAAACAGCTTCTATACAAAAACCTTCAGGGACTCCTTTAGCGAGCGAGCTAAATAAGGAGGTTCCTGCATTTTCTTTAGGAATGTCCGCGGACGCACTTAATAAAAATATTGAGGATGTAAAACCTAATCCTATGGCGATGATGCAAGATAGAAATTCTAACATCATTGATCCTGAATTAGAAGAAGCCTTGGATTCTGAAGAGCTCAAAGAACAGATAAATAATCTGAAAGAGCGTTTATGGGACGCACAATCAACCTTACAAAACCAAGATCAAAATAAGTTGTCTCCTGAACATTTTGAAGCTGTTAGTGTGATTATCGATTTAATCAATGGAGATCTTAGTGATATAGCTGAGCATACACAGCAAAGCTTAGAGAAAAAGACAGAAGAAGAAAGTGATTCTGTTACGCGTAAGATGATCAATTGGGTTTCCTCAGGTGAGGAAGTATTAAACAGAGCTCTCCTGTATTTTTCTGATAGAAACGGAGAGCGAGAAAATTTAGCCGACTTTTTAAAAGTACAGTACGCTGTTCAAAGAGCAACGCAAAGGGCAGAACTCTTTGCTAGTATTGTAGGAACTACGGTAAGTAGTATAAAGACGATAATGACCACACAATTAGGTTAACATGGACGAATTGACGACAGATTTTGACACGCTCATGTCGCAATTAAACGACGTACATTTGACTACAGTCGTAGGTCGTATTACTGAAGTTGTCGGTATGTTAATCAAAGCAGTCGTTCCCAATGTGCGTGTTGGGGAAGTGTGTTTGGTTAAACGTCACGGCATGGAGCCTCTCGTTACTGAGGTTGTTGGCTTCACGCAAAATTTTGCTTTTCTATCGCCATTGGGAGAGCTTTCTGGGGTTAGCCCTTCTTCAGAAGTTATCCCAACTGGTCTACCTTTGCACATCCGTGCAGGTAATGGTCTTTTAGGGCGTGTGTTGAATGGTTTGGGAGAGCCTATTGATGCCGAAACAAAGGGACCTTTAGTTGATGTTAATGAAACCTATCCTATTTTCCGTGCACCACCTGATCCATTGCATAGGGAAAAGTTAAGAACAATCTTGTCCACAGGCGTGCGATGCATCGATGGTATGCTCACAGTAGCTAGAGGTCAGCGTATAGGAATCTTCGCTGGAGCCGGGGTTGGTAAATCCTCCCTTTTAGGGATGATTGCTAGAAATGCTGAAGAAGCTGATGTTAATGTGATTGCTCTCATTGGAGAGCGGGGCCGTGAGGTTCGTGAGTTTATCGAGGGGGACCTTGGAGAAGAAGGAATGAAACGATCGGTGATCGTTGTTTCTACATCAGATCAATCATCACAACTACGATTAAACGCTGCTTATGTAGGTACTGCTATAGCAGAGTATTTCCGAGATCAGGGGAAGACTGTTGTTTTAATGATGGATTCTGTAACTCGATTTGCTCGAGCATTAAGAGAAGTTGGGTTGGCTGCTGGAGAACCTCCAGCTAGAGCAGGATACACACCTTCAGTATTTTCAACCTTGCCTAGATTATTAGAACGTTCAGGAGCATCAGATAAAGGAACAATCACAGCATTTTATACTGTGCTTGTTGCCGGAGATGATATGAATGAACCGGTTGCAGATGAAGTTAAATCGATTCTTGATGGACACATTGTCTTATCTAACGCTTTAGCACAGGCATATCATTATCCTGCTATTGATGTTTTAGCATCAATTAGTCGTTTGCTGACAGCAATTGTTCCTGAGGAACAAAGACGCATCATAGGAAAAGCTCGTGAGGTATTGGCAAAGTATAAGGCAAACGAAATGCTTATACGTATTGGAGAATACCGTCGAGGTTCCGATCGCGAAGTGGATTTTGCTATAGATCACATAGATAAGTTGAATAGATTCTTAAAGCAAGATATCCATGAAAAGACTAATTACGAGGAAGCTGCGCAACAACTTCGGGCAATTTTCCGATAAGATATTAAGGGTAAAATGCCGTGCCTAAATACCCGTTAGAGCCTGTTCTAGCGATTAAAAAAGATCGTGTTGATAGAGCGGAAAAAGTTGTTAAAGAAAAGCGGCGTCTTTTAGAGATAGAACAAGAGAAATTAAGAGAAATCGAAGCTGCTCGTGACAAAGTGAAAAATCACTATATGCAAAAGATTCAGCAATTGCGAGAATTGTTAGACGAAGGCACAACGAGTGATGCGGTTTTACAGAGAAAAGCCTATATTAAAGTTGTTGCTGTACAACTGGCTGAAGAAGAAGAAAAGGTTAATAAACAAAAAGAAAGCGTTTTAGCAGCTTCCAAAGAGCTGGAAAAAGCAGAAGTTAATTTAGCCAAACGGCGAAAAGAAGAAGAAAAAACGCGTTTGCATAAAGAAGAGTGGATGAAAGAAGCTCTCAAAGAAGAAGCGCGAGAAATAGAAAAAGAGCAAGATGAAATGGGACAACTACTTCATCAGTTGCGCAAGAAAAAACAACGTGAATCGGGGGAATCTAGTTCATGGAATTAAATAAAACATCCGAGTCTTTGTACAATTGCAAGACAGATCGCCATTCAGTACAACAGGACGTAGGTCCGGAGCCTAAAGATAACCGCGACGTTAAAGTATTTTCTTTGGAAGGCCGCCAACAATCAAAACAAGATCGTCAGGATAAAGTTTCGAATAAAGGTTCTCGTCAAGAATCTCGAGGAGCTGATGATAAGCATGTAGAAGAGAAAACATCTGCTGTATCTTCTAAAGAAGAAGATAAAGAAGATGGCGATGGCTTCATGGCTTATGACAATCCTACAGCAGGAATGGCATTTGTAGATGTCGCTGCTCCTATGTCTAGCGAAGTTGTTGTAGAAAGTTCTACAGTAGCTGTTGCTAGTGCAGATTTACAGTGGGTGCAAGAAGTTATTGCTAATACTGTAGAATCTATGATGGTTGCTGATGTTAATGGTCAGCAGTTAATCGAATTAGTTTTAGATACTGAAGGTAATGTTCCTGAAATTTTTGCAGGTGCAAATTTAACCTTAGTACAATCTGGAACGGACCTTTCTGTAAAATTCTCTAATTTTGTAGATAATGCTCAGATGGCAGAAGCAATGAATCTCATTGTAAATAATCCTTCTCAGCTTGCTAGTTTAGTAGGAGCATTAAAAAATCGTCATTTGAATTTGACAGAATTGACTGTTGGATCAAGTATTGTACAATTGCCAACTGTTGAAGAGGTACAAACACCTCTACATATGATTGCTGCTACAATTCATCAAAGAGGTGAAGAGAAAGATCAAGAAGGAAAAGATCAGCAGCAACAACAAGATCAAGAACAAAACCAATATAAAGTTGAAGAAGCACGTTTATAAAGGTGATTTCTCATGGCAGTAGCAGCGGAGCCTAGCGCTAGTTGGTTAAAATCTAGAAATGATTTTCTAAACTCTTTAGTGAAAACGGAAGAAGGGATTTCTCTTCCTTCGTTTCCTAAAGATTTATGCCAACGTAGGTTGAAAGAAAAATTTCGTTTAGAAGAAACAAGTCTTACTATTCAACCTCGAGGCTCCCTCTCTGCAAATCAGGCTGTTCAAGATTTTGGAACACATCTTTTAGTTCAGTCGTTTCTAGCACAACCTTTAGATCCTGGGACCTTCTTCTTTGTTACTTCAGAAGCAGATCTTCAATCTTTCATGGTTGCTGTATTTAATGATTCTAGTTTAGCTTCCTATTTCTACGAGAAAGATAAACTATTAGGATTCCATTACTACTTTTGCGCAGAGCTATGTAAGTTACTCCAAGAATTGGCTTGGTTGCCTTCATTATCTGCTAGAGTTTTAGGAGATGCACGGTTTTCTAATAAGGATCTGCAAGGATCTTACCAAGCTGTAGATATCACTTGCGGATTAGATGGAAAGTATATGCGTTTCCGTTTACTTTTCCCAGAAGTGGTATGTGATAGTTGTAAACAGTTCCTTTCTACATCGGATCAAAATTTTGATGTTCATCAATTAGATCCTACTCCTTTGACGATGTCTATAGAAGTTGGTTATTGCCAACTAACGCAAGAGGAATGGCAACAAGTTGTACATGGCAGCTTCATCTTGTTAGATAGTTGTTTATACGATCCTGATACAGAAGAAAGCGGTGGCTTGCTTACTATTCAGGGACATCAATTTTTCGGTGGTCGTTTTGTTGATCAAACCTCCGGGGAATTTAAAATTACCAGCTATCCAAGTTTACAACAGGAAGAACCTGCTGAAGAAACACCAGAAGCTGCTCTACCTGCAGCACCTTTACCAGGAAGCTGTAAATTAGTAGCCGAAGCTTCTAGATACTCATTAACTGTTGAGGAGTTTTTAAAACTTACTCAAGGCAGTATCTTAAATCTCGATGGTATCCACCCTTCTCGAGGTGTGGATTTGATTCTCAATGGAGCGAAAGTCGGGAGAGGAGAGATAGTATCTTTAGGAGATGTTTTAGGAATTCGAGTCCTAGAAGTATAAACGCATAATTGTCTCCTATGGATTGTCAATCCGAAATACCTTCTCAAAATCAGGTAATTGGTGAATATCACATCAAACAAATCTTGAGTAAGAAAGAGGGCAGAGCGGTGTACCAGGGTTTGCATCCTGATACTCTACAACCTGCAGCCATTAAAGTTCTTGCAACACCTTTGATTGCTGATACATCACGAGTTCATAATTTCTTAAAAGAAGCGCGGATCGTTGAACAAATCTCACATCCAAATATTGTTAAGTTATACCAATATGGACAATGTAGGGAAGGTCTGTACATAGCTATGGAATATATTCAGGGAGTTTCTCTTAGACACTACATTCTCTCCCAGCTAATTCCTTTATCACGTGCTATTGATATTGTCTTACATATTGCCCAAGCTCTTGAATATCTACATAGCCGCGGCATTCTCCATAGGGATATAAAACCAGAAAATATCCTTATGACATCTCAAGGACAAATTAAGCTTATAGATTTTGGTCTTGCTGCGTGTTCTATGGATGAAGATACTCGTCTTGCGTGTTTAGGGACACCTTCGTACATGAGTCCTGAACAACGTCAAGGAGATAAGATTTCTGAACTTTCAGAAATCTATTCATTGGGTTTAATAGCATACGAATTAATCTTAGGAAATTTAGCCTTAGGTAAAGTCGTTTTATCTTTAATCCCAGCTAGAGTGAGTAAGATCCTAGCAAAGGCTTTACAACCCTCCCCTAAAGATCGATACGGATCTATGAAGGAATTCATCTCAGATTTACATAGATATCGTCATGGTGAAGATCTTCAAAAAGATAAGCGTAATAAAGATCATACCGCGCTGGTGAATGATCAGCTATATCATCAGAGATTTTGGTTATCTCCTTTGGAAATTGTTACTCCCGAATTTCTATCGATTTCCATATGTGAACAAGGATATCCTACGCATCCCCATGTATACTATGAAGCTTATATGAGTGGAGATACTTTTAGATTATGGTTTTGTTATAGTCTTTCAGGAAATCCAACTTTAGTATTAACTATTGTGAAGAGCTTCGTAAGTCAATGGGGTCATGAAGATAACATTAGAAATACGATCCGCAAAATTCATAGTGAGTTAATGCGTATAAATGTTCCTATAGATGAAAAGGGAATTTCGTTAGTTTGCGTAACTATCCCGAAAGAAAAAAAGGAACTTTCTTGGATTGCTTGTGGGAAAACTAATTTCTGGTTAAAAAAACAAGGAAAGGTTCCTCAGAATTTTGCTACTTCGTCCTTAGGTCTAGGAAAAATTAGTTCTTTACAAATTCAGGAAACCAAGGTTGCATGGGAAATAGGTGATGGAGCAGTATTACATACCTTACAGGCAGACGATTCCATGTCATCTTTACATAGTCCTTTATTCACAGAGTTGAAAGATAGAGGACAAACAGCTATATTCTGCCCAATAGAGAGCGTACAGTACGGGATATTAGAAAATCATGACGGAAATCTTTGTCCCTCAACACTTATCAGCTTAAAAAGAATCCGGTGAAAATAGTGACGTCGAACATTGGAAGAAAGATCTTACAGGTCATAAATAAGAAAAAAGGAAAAATCGGAGTACTTGCTGCTGTGTTTTTCTTTGACCTGGTTTTACTTGGTGTGAATTCTCAAAAACCACCAATTAATGAACCAAGATCTCGAGCTAGAAACTCCCAAACAGACGAAAATAGCCAAATTGCTGCCTGTCCTAAAAACATAGTTAATAAGACATCAGCAAAGAAATCTGATAAGCAATCTATTGCTAAAAGCTTACCTCAAAATCAACCGCGTCATTTTAAGAAATCTACACAGACATTTTCTCCAGGATTTTCTGAGGGTTCGCCATTTGCTAAGCCTGAAGTTAGAAAACGTCCTCTTGATAACCGTTATACTCAAACGGCTACGAAAAAAACTCCGCGTTTCCTTCCTAAACAGGAAGAAAAAACGGAAGTTATCGAAGAGAAAAGCGAAGAGGCTCAACTTTGGGAAGATAAGCGTGCTTATGCTAAACGCGCTGTAAACGCTATAAACTTTAGTGTAAAAAAGCTTGTTGAAGAGAGTGAGAAAAAGAGTTCTCAGGAAGAAGGCTTTAAAGTTGATAATAAAGCAGCATCTTCACAACCATTGAAAACAAAATCTCCAGATAAGCAACCCTCTATTGATAAGATAGCAATTCACTCTGATTCCAAAAAAGATGATGAGCAAGCTCCCTCTTTATTGAAAGGGAAACAAATTACCTGCGCAGATCTTAAAGATAATGGTTATACTGTAAATTTTGAAGATATCTCTGTTCTTGAGCTTTTGCAATTTGTCAGTAAGATTTCTGGAACAAATTTTGTTTTCGACAGTAATGATTTAAATTTCAATGTAACGATTGTTTCTCACGATCCTACATCTGTTGACGATCTTTCTACGATCCTTTTACAAGTCTTAAAAATGCATGACTTGAAAGTAGTAGAGCAAGGGAATAACGTCCTTATTTATCGTAATCCTCGTCTTTCTAAATTATCGACTGTAGTTACCGATGGTTCTGCAAAGGATAATTGTGAAGCTGTTGTGGTTACTCGTGTATTTCGTTTATACAGCGTACATCCTACATCTGCTGTAAATATTATTCAGCCGCTACTTTCACACGATGCTATAGTAAGTGCTTCAGAAGCTACACGCCATGTCATTGTTTCTGATATTGCTGGAAATGTTGAAAAAGTTGGGGAGTTATTAGCAGCTTTAGATAGTCCCGGAACATCCGTGGATATGTCAGAGTATGAAGTGCGTTATGCAAATCCTGCTTCACTAGTGAGCTATTGCCAAGATGTTCTTGGTGCTATGGCTGAAGACGAAGCTTTTCAGATTTTTATTCAACCAGGAACAAATAAGATTTTCGTAGTTTCCTCGCCTCGTTTAACTAGCAAGGCAATACAACTACTAAAATCCTTAGATGTTCCAGAAATGGCACATACATTAGATGATGTCACAAGCCCTGCTGCAGCTTTAGGAACATCAGGGGCCGCAAATCCCAAAAGCTTACGCTTCTTTATGTATAAGCTGAAATATCAAAATGGTGCGGCAATTGCTCAGGCAATTCAAGATATTGGATACAATCTCTATGTAACAACAGCGATGGATGAAGATTTCATCAATACGCTAAACAGTATTCAATGGTTAGATGTTAACAACTCTATTGTTGTTATCGGAAATCAAACGAATGTAGATAAAGTCGTTAGCTTACTCAATGGTTTAGACTTACCTCCAAAACAAGTGTATATTGAGGTGCTTATCCTAGAGACTAGCCTAGAGAAATCTTGGGATTTCGGGGTTCAGTGGGTAGCACTTGGAGATGAACAAGGTAAGGTCGCCTATGCTTCAGGCTTATTAAGCAATACAGGTCTTACTAATCCTGCAAAATCTACAGTTCCACCTGCAAAACCATCTCCAGGAGATATTCCATTACCGACACCTGGTCAGTTAGCAGGAATTAGCGATATGATGTATGCATCCTCAGCTTTTGGCTTGGGGATCATAGGAAATGTTCTTAGCCATAAAGGGAAATCTTTCCTTACCTTAGGGGGGCTTCTCAGTGCTTTAGATCAAGATGGCGATACTGTCATTGTTCTTAACCCAAGAATTATGGCTCAGGATACACAACAGGCATCTTTCTTTGTTGGGCAGACGATTCCTTTCCAAACAACGAGCACAATCATTCAAGAAACGGGAACTGTTACACAAAATATCGAGTATGAAGATATTGGTGTTAACCTTGTTGTTGCTTCAACGATCGCTCCGAATAACGTCGTTACTTTACAAATAGAACAGACGATTTCTGAGCTACATTCTGCTCAGGGGACTCTTACACCTGTAACAGATAAAACTTATGCAGCTACCCGACTACAAGTTCCTGATGGATGTTTCTTAGTAATGAGTGGTCATATCAGAGATAAAACTACAAAAATCATTACGGGAGTTCCTCTGCTAAACTCTATACCTTTAATTCGAGGTTTGTTCAGCAGAACAATAGATCAAAGGCAAAAACGTAACATCATGATGTTCATTAAGCCTAAGGTTATTAGCAGCTTTGAAGAGGGCACAACATTAACAAATAAAGAGGGTTACAGATACAACTGGGAAGCTGATGAGGGATCTATGCAAGTAGCGCCACGACATGCTCCTGAATGTCAGCACCCTCCCGCATTACAGGCAGAAAGTGATTTTAAAATGCTAGAAATAGAAGCCCGATAAATGCTATATAGAAAAAATAAGATGATATTCTACGCCATGGAATAGCTTCTGACTCTGTTGTATTTCAGGGGGAAAGCCAAGAAAACATCATCGGCCGTATGATTGTTGTTTTCTTGGCTTTTTTATTCCCCAACTCTATACTTACTCCTTCTTTTTTGCCTAAATAGCTCAGTTGGTAGAGCAACGCATTCGTAACGCGTAGGTCGTCGGTTCGATCCCGGCTTTGGGCAAACATAGCGAAAAATATTTACAGAAAATAAAAAGAAGGCTTACCGTTTTGCTTTATTTTTAATGGAAAAGTATAAGAGATAAGAACTTATAAAGAGCAAGATCCTCTCATAATCGCCATTATGAGGTTTTGCATTTTGCTTTCTATTTTAGAAGTATTTCTTAGCCTATTTCTATAAAGAATATTCCGTATTTGATGGATATGGTGAAAATCAATGTCTTTTCTCTATCCAAATTAAAAATACATTTAGGGGAAAAAGGGCAACTGGCATGTCCTAAGAGGCGAGAGACTTTAGGGAGAGTCGTCCTCAGAGCTTTTCAAGATTTCATCTTAAAAGTATGTCAGGGCTTTTAATTTTGGCCTTAGGGGGAAAACTTTGCCGCCCTCCTATAACCACATATTTGGTAAGGAGGGTATTAAAAGCCGGCGGGAGATAAACCTTCTGCAAGTTTTTTTAAAACATCTGCGCGTAATTGCGTAATTACTTCTTTTTGCAGATTCTTATTATTTTCAGGTTGTTTTGTAAGTGCTAAATGTCCACGATGTGCTTGCCAAAATACTGGATTCCAAATAGTGCTATTATTAGCTCCCTGGATCCACCCTAGACTAATTCCTAGTTGAATCCAGCTTAATGCATCTAATGTTTCCTGAAGGTCTAAATGATAGGAATGCGTAAGCAGTCCTAATGCACGTAAAATATGATTTTTTAATTCTCCAGCATTTTCTTCAGCATGTTTCTTTTTTGCTGATGCCTCCGCAACGGATATTTTTGAGGACCATATTCTCAACGATGATAGGATTTGCTCTTCAGTAAGTCCTAAAGAACATTTATTGGATAAAACTAGCATGTTTCCAATGTATCCTGGCGTTGCCGGTAGCATTCCTGAACAAGCTACTTCTGTATCTTCATCAATAATATCGTTTAATTCCTGAGAATATACTAGTGTAGGAGCATGCAAAAAACACTGACTTTTTAATCCCGTACCACATTCTCTAGGATTTGTAGTTAAAAAACCAAAATCTGAAGAAAAAGCAAATTCTAGCTTCTCATTAAGATAAGAGTCTAACCGTACAAGCTGATCTAAAGCTTTTTCAGGTTCAGATACAAAGTCTATCGTATGGAGAATCAAATGATCTCGGAAATTTATTGCGGCTAGAATAGTTCCAGAACGATTTACAATAAGAGCTTCGCCTTCAGGATTCCCTGTTAGATCATAGGGAAATAGAAAATGCTCAATGAGAAATTCTTTTTGCCAAGCGGGAGCATCTTTAAGAGGTAAAACTAAAAACTCATCAAAACCTTCAATATGGTTGAAATGGGAAACTATAGCCTCTAAAATTTCCTGCTTTTTCTCCCTAGATAAACAAGGAAGAAACTTTGCTATGGAAAGATTCCTAGATAGTGAAAACGTCGTTATAGGCCAGGTTTTATTTATAGGAGGGGCGTCTTTCTTACTAGCAAAATTAAGAAGTAAATCATTGGGAAGAATCATGCGAATTCTGATTTTTTAAATGATTAATCTGATCTCGTATTACAGCAGCTTGCTCGTAATCTTCACGAGCTAACGTATCCTGAAGAGCCTCGTTTAAAGCTATTAGCTTAAGAAGGGGATTCATACTTGCCGCTTCTCCAGGAGCACGACCAATATGTAAGCAACCGCGACTACTGTCAGAAGTTGCTGATGAGAAAATAGCTTTAGTATGCATTAGTTTCGCAATAAGCTGTGTTTTGAAATTGGTGTAACACAAATGACAACCAAGTAGCTGATCTTCATCAGCAGTTGGTTTCCATACAGTTTTACAATTGCCACACTCTAAAGTTACTGAAGATCCCGAAGTACCTACGGCAATATTATCACGACTATAGTAATGACTCGGACAAGGACAAGATTCACATACATAAGAACGTAAGATCTTATCTTTATCTACTTCAGTATAGCAAATTGTTGCTGGCTTTTGACAGTGATAACACTGATGGGATTTAGAAGTCGCCATGGAGATCTACCATTAAAGCCAAATACTAATACACCCAGTACCAATAACAAAAAAGTGACAAAGGAGAAAAAGGTTTTTTTTAAAGAAATGTAAAAGAACCAAGAATAATCAACTGGGCCTTGAAGGATTTGAACCTTCGACCCCCTCATTAAAAGTGAGGTGCTCTAACCGCTGAGCTAAAGGCCCGAAGTTTGCTTGGTAATTTTACATTTTGACCCCAAGGGGATTCGAACCCCTGTTACCGGAATGAAAATCCGATGTCCTGGGCCAGGCTAGACGATGGGGCCAAGACAACTACAATATTACTAGTTCTATCCCTTTAGAGCAATCTTTTCCTCTCTTTGTTTCATATGAAAAACCAAAGAAATAGAGGTAGATAAAGATTACATATACGAAATAGAGCTTATCATATTGACGAAAGATCCGCCTCTTTTTGCTTCGTAATTTCGTCAATTTGCTTACAGAACTTATCTGTTAATTCCTGGATCTTCTTCTCCATTCCTTTAACAGCATCTTCTGTTAAGTCAGAATCTTTTTTTAACTTGTCGTTAGATTCCCTGCGGATATTGCGAATAGTTACTTTCGCTTCCTCAGATTTACGGCGCAACTGCTTGATAACTTCATTTCTGTATTCCGCAGTAGGCTCAGGAATCTTAATACGTACTATCGTTCCTTCTACATCCGGTTGCAAATTTAAATTTGCAGCAATAATGCCCTTGGATATAGCAGAAACATTATTCGCATCGTAAGGAGAAATAACTAACTGACGAATGTCTGCTACAGAAATAGAGGCTAAATCAGACAGCCTCATTGTGGTTCCATACACATCTACGGTCACTGTTTCTACTAAAGCAGGATTGGCTTTTCCTGTTCTAAATGATCTGACTTCTTTATGGAAGAATTCCAAAGCACCAGCCATTTTTTTTTCAGTATCAGTTAGAATGGACATGCTGAGCGTCTCCACAAATTAATGTTCCGATATTCTCATCGAAAATAGCTTGCTCTAAAGAATGCTTAACAAAGCTAAAGACACGAATAGGAATATTGGAATCCATGCATAAAGACACAGCGGAAGCGTCCATAACTCCTAGTCCCTGAGATAGGAAATCTTTATAACTAATACGGTCGTATTTTACAGCATCTGTAAACATTCGAGGATCTTTATCATAAACTCCATCAACATGCATAGTTGCTTTAAGTAGGATGTCAGCCTTCAACTCACAAGCACGCAAAGCAGCGCCTGTATCTGTTGTTAAATAAGGCGAACCCGCTCCTGTTGTGCAGATTAAAACTTTACCTTGGCTTAAAGCTTCCGCAGATTTTTGAGGAGTATACAAGTCTGCTAGTTGAGGGCAAGAAAGCGTAGAAGTTAACAAACAAGGAATATCATCGGCTTTTAATGCATCCGCTACAGCCATACCATTAATTAAAGTAGCTAACATTCCCATTTGGTCTGCAGATACTCGATTAATTTGTAGTTCTTTTTGTTGAGCAAGACCCCTTAAGATATTTCCACCGCCTATAACAAGAGCTGTTTCGATATCGCAGTTGCGTACGGCACGTAATTCTGCTACTAATCTGGATAAACGAACTTCATCAATTCGGTTTCCACTATCTGTTGAGAGAGATTCTCCAGAAATCTTAAATAAGACTCGTGTTATTCGCTTAGACATATTTCCTCTCGCTTATTAAGCTCCTATTTTCCATAAAATGAATTCCTTCACTTCGACGGAATTGCCACTAGTTTTGCTAGCGTCATCAACCAAACCTTGAATGGTTATATCAGGATTTTTAATGAAGGCTTGTTCTAGTAGACAAACATCTTGGAAGAATGTTCCCAATTTACCACTGATAATCTTATCGATAACAGCTTGGGGTTTTCCTTGTATTTGAGAAGAAATTACTTCTTTTTCTCTTTCTAAAGCATCCGCAGGTACACTCTCTTTATTTAAAAATAGTGGTTGTGCGGCTACGATGTGCATGGAAATATCTTTAGCTAGATCTTCTTTATCAGCAATTCCAGAAAGAACAGTCACGGAAACGGCTTTCCCATTACCGTGCGAGTAAATGCCTATACTTTCTTCCGTTGCTTTTGGTAAGTACTTAATTCTGCTAATACGGATATTTTCGCCGACAGTTTGCATAGTTACAGCGCGTAACTCATCAACGGTAAGAGAAGAGTCTTGAGATGAAGCAAGAGGTAGTAAGGCGTCGATATTGTCTACTTTATGATTTAAAACATCTTCAACTAAACTATCGACGAAAGATCGAAATACAGAGTTATTAGCTACGAAATCTGTTTCCACGTTAACTTCAACAACAGCAGTACCCCGAGCATCGCTTTTTGCTGCAATGACGCCTTCTTTTGTTTCTCTGTGCTCCTTTTTGCTAGCAGAGGCAAGACCTAATTTACGTAAGTGAACCACAGCTTCTTCAAGATTCCCATTGCATTCAGCTAAAGCTTCCTTACATTTGGTTAACCCTACACCGGTCTGTTGTCTTAAGAGTTTGAGGGTTTCCATTGAAAAGTTGCTCATTAGTTAGCCTCATTACTGTCGTATTTTTTTGCCAATAAATCTTCTTGACGATTGTCTTCGCCGGTTGCGTAGATATCGATTTCTTCAGATGCATCTTCAGTGTTTAAAGCTTTAATTGGAGAAATAATCTCGATGCCAAGTTTTTTCTTGGTATTAACGATGTTGTCTTTAATAGCGTTAACGATTAAACGAATACTTTTTAAAGAATCATCATTACATGGAACAACATAGTCAATCGGTGTTGGATCACAGTTAGTATCAACTAATGCCAATACAGGGATACCGAGTTTTTTAGCTTCTGCAACAGCGATTTTTTCATAGCTAGGGTCAACAACTATAACCAAACCAGGAATCTTCCTTAGGTAACGGATACCTTCCAAGTTTTTTAATAATTTTTGATGACGCTTAGCAAGTAAGGCGATTTCTTTTTTTGTTAAGTAAGAACTATTTTGAGTAAGATCTTTTTCGATTTTATCCAAAGTTTTAATAGAGTTTCGGATAGTTGTCATGTTAGTTAACATGCCACCTAACCATCTCTCAGCGACAAAGTATTCGCCAGCTTCTATAGCAGCTTCTTTAATGACGCATTTGGCTTGTTTTTTAGTTCCTACAAAGAGAATAGGCTTGTTCTCTTTAATGACCTTACATACTTGTGGAAGGGCATTGCGCAATTGATAAAGAGTTTTTGCTAGATTGATAATGTAAAGACCATTTTTCTCCTCAAAGATGTAAAGTTTCATCTTTGGGTTCCATCTTCGCGTTTGGTGCCCAAAATGAGCCCCCGCTTCCATTAAGTCTTTAACTGAAAGATTGCATAGTGGTTGTTCTTCCAAGCTTTGTACCTCTATTTCTTGAATATGTTAACAATGGCATCTTGATCCAACGTCAAGATTTCAGTCTTGGTGACGTTTAGAAAAGCGCCCGATCAGAATCGAACTGACACCGGTAGCTTGGAAGGCTACAGCTCTACCATTGAGCTACGGGCGCATGCTAAAAAGGAGATGTTAATTTAATAAAGCTTTTTACGCAAGATTGTAATCTCTAGGTCTCTAGCTTCTAGAAAATTTTAGATAGAAGGTTAGTTCTTATGCGAATGGATTTTAGAAAAGAGATTTGAAAGTAAACAAAAAATCAGAACCCAGATGCTCCTAGGTTCTGATAGCGGGACAAAAAGTTAGGATAGTATAAAACTAAATCCTTAGAATCTGAATTGAGCGTTTAAATGAGCGGCTCTTTCATTGATTAAGCGTGCTTCACCAGTGATTGACCATTTATCAGCATCGATTAAAGTTGCACCAACAGCAACGCCACAAGCTTTTCTAGACTTCATTTTGTTGATCTGAATCGAAACAGTTTGCATGAAGTCAGAGAATTTGTTGGTTGTGTCAAAAGTAGTTGCTTCCCCTAAAAGCGTCGGATTCCAATTTGTTAGTTTCAAAATAGCTGAAGCTAATTTAGGTTGGGCTATGCGGATGGCATCGGCATCAAATGTAGCTCTAGACCAATTGACCCCAATGTATGGAACAAGCATGTTCAATCTATAAGAGAGAGCCATGCCGACTTGCCACTCATGATATTTAATTGTGGCAGATTTAGTGTCGGTAGCTTGGTCTGTCCCAGCATTTAGAGGTAGAGGAAAGGCTTGGTTTTTATAACCTCTAGGCTTATGAATCACAAACTGTGCTGGGCTAGAAGTTACGTTAAGCATTTCAATTTTAGGATTAGACTGAGCGTATTGGAACTCTGCTCCTAAAGTCGCACAACCACATTCCCATAAAGCCCCACGTGCACCAACGCTCCAAGAGAATGTTGTGTCAGTATAAAGCTCTACAACGCCTTGGGTAATCCCTACGTTTGGAAGCTGATCGGCTGCAAGAGTGCCACCCTTAACCCCAATTAAACCAACAAGGTTGAATGCTGCAGAGCTTGCTTTGAAGTAGCCGTTAGAAGCTCCTAATGTGCAAAAGATATCAAAACGATCCCAGATATTTAATGCTAGGAAAGCGGCATTTGTAAACCATTCTGCATCTTGCATATGTTTGCCGTAAGCAATATTAGGTCTATCTGTAGGAGTTTTAAAATCTGCGGCAGAATCACCTGTAGGGGCAGCTCCCATACTGAATGTTTTATTAACATCAACTTTTAATACACGATCGAAAACATAATCTCCGTAGTATCCTGCGCGGATGCTAATAGCATCACACCAAGTAGAGCAAGGATCACAAGGATCACCTGAAGCACCTTCCCACATAGTGCCATCGATTAATAAACTTGGTTCAGCTGGATTCCCTACAGGCAAGGCTTGTAAGGAGAGAGCGGAACCCGTAGCGGCAAACAGTAATGCCGATTTTAAGAGTTTTTTCATACTCACCTCTAAAGATTATGCTTAGTATCTTTTCTTTTTGTGCTCGCTATTCTAATTTGCTCTTCTGGCGGCACCACGTCCAAGTTAAAGCCAGACAAGATATCCTGTAGGCAATTAATGGCTTTGAGGAGTGTCTTGCAAGTGAAAACAGCCTTAAGCATGAACATACAGTTCATTAATCGAAAACATAACAAACTTTTCTTATTATAGTAAAGACGATAAGAAAAAAGACTGTTTTCAGGCATAGATTTCAAGCGATAACTCCTTATATCTGCTAATAAGTGAGCTAATAGATTTTTGTACACACTTTTATTTCTTATGCCACTTAGAATAAGTTGGAATTGCCTTCACAGAAGAGTGTAAAAAGGCTTTCTTATACCCAAATCATTATATGTTCTTCTTTATTTTTGCAAATAAAACAAAGCGAAATTATTTAATAAAACATTAAAATTTTTGACGATTTTCATTTTTATGTTTTATTTATAATGTTTTCATTTTTGCAAAAATTACATTTGTTTTATCCATTATTATGTCTTGTAATGCTCAGTTTATAACTAGCCGAATCTCTTGCCAGACAATGGTTGAGACCCTACTATTTGTTTTATGAAACCTCCTAATAAGCGTCGTTCTTATCTTACAGTTCCAGAAAAGACCAACAGGCTATTGTCGGGGATTATCGTAACATTGGCGATAATCGCTGTGCGTTTGTGGCATCTTGCTGTTGTTGAGCATGATCAGAAATTAGAAGAGGCTTATAAACCACAGATGAGAGTTGTTCCTGAGCTTGTTGAGCGTGCAACGATTTGCGATCGTTTTGGTAAAGTATTAGCGGAAAACAAGATGCAATACGATGTGAGTGTTGCTTATGGAGCTATTCGTGATTTGCCATCCAGAGCTTGGCATGTTCATCCAGATGGAACTCGCGAGCTTATTCCTGTTAGGAAAAATTATATTGCGCGTTTATCCGAACTCCTTGCCCAAGAGCTACATTTAGATAAAGATGCGATTGAAGATAGTATCCATGCTAAAGCCTCTGTATTAGGTTCTGTACCGTATTTAGTTCAAACCAATGTTTCTGAACGTACGTATTTAAGATTAAAGATGATGTCAAAACATTGGCCAGGCTTGCATGTAGAGCCTACTGTACGACGTTATTATCCTATGGGAAAGATGGCTTCGGATATTTTAGGTTATGTAGGACCGATTAGTGCTCAAGAATATAAGCGAGTAACGCGTGAATTGAGTAAGTTGCGAGAATGTGTTCGAGCGTATGAGGAAGGAGAAGATCCAAAATTTCCTGAAGGTTTAGCGAGTATAGATCAGGTGCGCTCTTTACTAAATTCTTTAGAGAATAATGCTTATAGTTTAAATGCCTTAGTTGGGAAACTAGGCATAGAGGCATGTTGGGATGGGAAATTACGCGGTCAATTAGGCAAGAAAACAGTTCTTGTAGATCGCCGTGGAAACTTCATTCAAGGTCTTAATGAGATAGCTGCGACTTCTGGTAAGAAGCTTCAGCTTACATTGTCTACAGAGCTACAGACATTTGCAGATGCTTTGCTTTTAGATCATGAAAAAACAGAACAATTCCGTTCGACACGATCATTAAAGAAGCAAAAGTTTCTACCTCCTTTATTTCCTTGGATTAAAGGGGGAGCCATTATTGCTTTAGATCCTAATAGTGGTCAAATATTGGCCATGGCGTCATCTCCGCGTTATCACAATAACGACTTTATCGATATGCGGATAGGATCCGAACCAGAAGCGAGATCTGAAGTATATCGTTGGTTAGAAAATGCTGAACATGTTGCGGAAGTGTATGATAGGAAAGTTCCTTTGCGTCGTGAAAGGAGAGATTCTCTTACAGGTTTATACTACGACGAAGAACTTTCTCTTACTTTTGATTATTTCTTGGATTTTATTTTGCCAAACACATCAGAGCTTAAGTCTGTTGTTAAGCTTTATGGGACAGTAGGAAATGCTATCAAGTTGCAGCAGGATGTAGAACGTTTATTGAGTATTTTCTCTTATTCTGAAGGGCATTGTTCATGCTCTTCTATATTTGATGCAGTGTTTCCTTCTGAGCAAGAGCATATTGCTATAGGCAGAGTCATTTCTATGAAGCAGCAGGAATGGATAAGCCGTTGCTGTAAAGACTATGAGCAAGAAATAGAGGGCATTAAGAAAGAGCTAGAGCCATTTTTTTCTGAGCTTCCAGCGAATTACGATAAGCTTTTGCTTATAGATCTATTTCAGATGGTTGTTGATCCTTCAAGAGTTCATCCTGAGTTACTTGCTTCTGTAGGATCTCTTTCTTTATCAGAATTTTTCGAATGTCAGGGACATTATGTAGCTTTGCGTAGTGCGTTTTCCAAGATCGTAGAGGACATTTTTACTGAGGTAGATTTTAAAGAGTGGAGAAAGCTCTATTTTGCAAAGTTTCTAGAGGTTAAGAGAAAAGAGGAAAGCGATAGGAAACAACGCTATCCCACGCCGTATGTGGATTATTTATTAGAGGAAAAACGTGCACAATATCAGGATTTCCGTCGTTGTTACCTTGATAAGTTTTTAGTATATTTACTTTCTGGTCAGGGGGAAACAGAACATCTAAAAGCTTATTACGAAGCCCTTTCCATATGGAAAGGAGAATTAGAAAGTGGTGCACATAAGGCATTGTCATGGCACGAGCATTATGAGTTTTTAAAACAAAAGTTTTCTGATTCTTCAGTTGACCTCTTGCATTTGTTCTTATCTTTTAGAGAATTTTCTGAGCTTCAGCGGCCTCTTTATGGAAATTATGCTCCGATGCTTACACGAAATGTTCCACAAAAAGAACAAGATTTAGCATCAGCATTTTATCCTACTTATGGTTATGGCTACCTACGTCCTCATGCTTTTAGTCAGGCAGCAACTTTAGGGTCTATCTTTAAGCTAGTCTCTGCTTATTCTGTATTGTCTCAGGAAGTAATGCGAGGACATGTAGATTTAGACTATCTATCTCGTTTACTCGTTATTATCGATAGACAGTCTTTTGGTTATGTAAGTTCTAAGCCACATGTTGGCTTTTTTAAAGATGGCTCCCCTATTCCTTCATTTTATCATGGAG
The DNA here is from genome assembly GCF_042235055.1 of Chlamydia sp. 16-02. NCBI lineage: Bacteria > Pseudomonadati > Chlamydiota > Chlamydiia > Chlamydiales > Chlamydiaceae > Chlamydia > Chlamydia sp. 16-02. The sequence goes on along the minus strand of NZ_CP114172.1, from coordinate 613,796 downwards.
GGATTTTACCAAAGAATGACTATGCAGGGCGCGGACGCATTGATTTAATTGCTGCTTTGGAAATGTCTAGTAACCCGTATTTTTCCTTGCTTGTTGGTGAATATCTCTCTGACCCTGAGGATTTGTGTCACGCAGCTTCTTTATTTGGTTTTGGAGAAAAAACAGGGATAGGCTTGCCAGGAGAATATGCTGGTGTAATTCCTCATGATGTGGCTTACAATCGTTCGGGATTGTATGCCACTGCTATAGGACAGCATACTCTTGTTGTTACTCCTTTGCAAACGGCTGTGATGATGGCAGCACTGGTTAATGGGGGATCTCTTTATGTTCCTAACTTAATTTTAGGAGAGTGGAGTGGAGAAGAGTTTATAGCAGCCTCTCCTATAAAAAAACGGGATGTATTTATGCCTGAATGCATAACGAAATTGTTTAAATCCGGTATGCATAATGTCATTTGGGGAAATTATGGAACTACAAGAAGTATTCGTGATCAGTTTAGTCCTGAGTTATTAAATCGAGTTATTGGGAAGACAAGCACGGCAGAATCTATAGTGCGGGTAGGTTTAGATCGACAATATGGAAATATGAAGATGAAGCACGTGTGGTTTGCTGCTGTGGGATTTGCTGATGCTGAACTTATTCATCCTGATATTGTTGTGATTGTCTATTTGCGTCTTGGAGAGTTTGGAAGGGATGCAGCGCCTATAGCCGTAAAAATGATAGAAAAATGGGATAAAATAAGAAAAAAAGAGGGTTTTTCTGTCAATCAGTAGGAGTTGGCACGCTTTTTGCTCCTGGAAAACACGAGGTCAACGAACTTGTGTGCCAGGAGAAATATTCATGGAAGAAGCTGCGAAACATCTAGCGAAAGAATTTCTCTGCTCAGGAATTAACTTCTTTTTGAGTGGAGAATATGAACAGGCAGAACGAAGACTAAAAGAAACTTTAGAGCTAGATCCTACAGCAGCACTAGCTTATTGTTATTTAGGAATTATTGCTTTAGAGTTGGGAAGAATTCCTGAGGCATTAACTTGGTGCACAAAAGGATTGGAATCTGAGCCTGGTGATAGCTATTTACGTTATTGCTATGGGGTGGCTTTAGATCGTGATAATCGTTGTGAAGAAGCTGTTGAGCAGTATCGTGCCTACGTTATTTTGCATCCGGATGATGCTGAATGTTGGTTTAGTTTAGGTGGGGTCTACCATCGTTTAGGTAAATACACAGAAGCAATAGAATGCTTTGATAAAATCTTAGATCTCGATCCTTGGAATCCACAAAGTTTGTATAATAAAGCTGTTGTTTTAACAGATATGGATAATGAGTCAGAAGCTATTGCTCTATTAGAAACTACGGTAAGTAAAAATCCTTTGTATTGGAAAGCATGGATAAAATTAGGTTATTTACTCTCGCGTCATAAGCAATGGGATAAGGCTACGGAAGCTTATGAAAGAGTCGTGCAGTTGCGTCCTGATCTATCTGATGGGCACTATAATTTAGGTTTATGTTACCTCACCTTAGATAAAACACGATTGGCTTTGAAAGCTTTTCAGGAAGCTCTATTTTTAAATGAAGAAGACGCAGATGCGCATTTTTATGTTGGCCTAGCTCATATGGATCTTAAACAAAATCAACTTGCATCCGATGCTTTTCATCGTGCGCTAGGAATTAATTTAGAACACGAACGTTCTCATTATCTTCTTGGCTATCTTTATCACATGGAAGGGCAATCAGAAAAAGCGGAAAAAGAACTATCATTTTTAACTATAAAAGATTCCATGTTTGCTCCGTTATTACAGAAAACAGTATCTTCAGGTCAATTTGAACGTAGATTAGATGTGCTGCCATAAATAATAAAATTAGAAATTATGGGATAAGTTAAGTAATTTTTAAAACTCGTTAATTTTTTGTGAGATCGAAAAAATTGCTTTGATGTAGAAACTTTAGGGACAAAAAAAATAGAACTCTTAAAATGGTTTTGTGTTTCAAGACTTTATGTCTTTTTTTGAACACAGAGTGTGATCTCCAAAAGAATGCACAGTGTTAACATTCTTTTCTAAACAGGCGAGAAAGTCGAAGCTTCGCTTTTTCTTTCTCGCCTTCTTTAATGCTTCGAAAAATATTGAAAATCTGTTAATCTGGTTAAGCCCTTGTGTGGTTTTACACAATGACATTACGTGCGCAGAGGCGGGGCATTATGAGCCAATCCATAGAAGATTTTTTACAGAATCATGAAGATTATCCTTATGGGTTCGTCACGCCTATAGAGTCAGAGGGATTGACTAGAGGTCTTAGTGAAGAGACTATTGAAAAAATCTCCCAACTGCGTAATGAGCCCTCCTTCATTTTAGATTTTCGCTTAAAAGCTTACCAGCATTGGAAAAAGTTGCAGGAGCCAGCTTGGGCTAGACTAAATTATGGTCCCATTGATTATGAAGACATAGTTTATTTTTCTGCGCCAAAGCAAAAAAATCCTTTAGGACGTTTAGAAGAGGCCGATCCTGAAATTTTAGAAACTTTTAAAAAATTAGGAATCCCTCTAGACGAACAAAAACGTTTATTAAATGTTCAGAATGTTGCTGTAGATTTAGTTTTTGATTCCGTGTCTATAGGAACGACATTTAAAGAAGCTTTGGATAAAGCTGGGGTCATTTTTTGCTCAATGAGCGAAGCGATTCGTGAACATCCCGAGTTAATAAAAAAATATTTAGGGTCAGTTGTTTCTCATAGGGACAATTATTTTGCAGCTTTAAATGCTGCTGTTTTTAGTGACGGCTCTTTTGTCTATATTCCAAAGGGCGTGCGTTGCCCTATGGAGATCTCTACGTATTTTAGAATTAATGATAAGGAATCGGGACAGTTTGAGCGCACTTTAATTATTGCAGAAGATGATTCTTTTGTGAGTTATCTCGAGGGATGTACAGCTCCATCGTTTTCTTCACACCAGCTGCATGCAGCTGTTGTAGAGCTTGTAGCGCATGAACGGGCTGTCGTTCGTTATTCTACCGTGCAAAATTGGTTTTCTGGAGACAAGAAAACAGGTAAAGGTGGAATTTATAATTTTGTAACCAAGCGTGGTTTATGCGCAGGATACAAATCAAAAATCTCTTGGTCTCAGGTTGAAGTTGGAGCGGCAATTACTTGGAAATATCCTAGCTGCATTTTGAGGGGGAAAGAAAGCGTCGGAGAGTTTTACTCCATAGCTTTAACAAATGGCAAAATGCAAGCCGATACTGGGACAAAGATGATTCATGTGGGGGAAAAAACAACTTCAACAATAGTTTCCAAGGGTATCTCTTCGGAAGAATCTCATAATACCTTCAGGAGTCTTGTTTCTATTTCAGCAGGGGCTGTGAGAAGTCATAACTACACACAGTGTGATTCGATGCTGATTGGACAATCGTGCGGAGCCTATACTGATCCTAAAATTGCGGTAGAAAACTCTAAATCATCTGTTGAACATGAGGCAACGACATCGAAATTGCGCGCAGATCAATTAATGTATTTGCGTAGTAGAGGATTGAGTGCAGAAGAGGCTGTAAGCTTAGTAGTTCATGGGTTTTGTCGTGAGATTATTGAGCAGTTGCCTTTAGAGTTTGCTCGAGAAGCTTCGAAATTATTGTTTGTTAAGTTGGAAAATAGTGTGGGGTAGTTGATGCTACATATACAAAACTTACACGTATGCTGTGAGGATGTTAAAATCCTGGATAATTTAAGCTTGCACATCTCTCCAGGAGAATTACATATTATTATGGGCCCTAATGGAGCAGGAAAATCTACCTTCGCTAAAGTGCTGTCAGGAGATGATAGTGTCTCTATTATTTCTGGAGATATTAGCTTATTAAGTCAGGATCTATTAGAAAAGACTCCTGAAGAGCGTGCGCAGATGGGATTATTTATAGGATTCCAACAGCCTCCAGAAATTCCTGGCGTAAATAATAGGCTCTTTTTAAAAGATGCCTATAATGCTTGCAGGCGTTCTCGCCAAGAAGAAGAAATAGCAGAAGCTGAATTTGATATGCTTTTATCTTCTGTCTGTGAAACCTATGAATTTGAATCGTTTGAACATTTCTTAGAAAGAAATATCAATGAAGGATTTTCTGGTGGAGAGAGAAAGAAAAATGAAATTTGGCAAATGCTTGTTTTAGAACCAGAAATGATATTATTAGATGAGCCTGATTCAGGGTTAGATGTCGATGCTTTAAGATTCGTCTGTAAAACAATTGAGAAATATCGCGAGCTTCACCCTAGGAGTTCTATTTGTATAGTTACTCATAACCCTAAATTAGGAAATCTTCTTCAACCTGATTATGTACATATCCTATTAGAAGGAAGGATAGCATGTTCAGGAGGAGTTTCTTTGATGCGAGAGCTAGAAGAAAAAAGTTATCACGAAGTATTGTCCTGCTCTTCTCGGGGGTAATATGTTAAGTTTTTTGGAACATAGCTGCCCTATAGCTACAGATTCTCCTATGCATCAAGCTACGCGAGTGTGCTATGAAAAACATTTCCAATCGGAATCTTTTAAAGAGATTTTCCGTGCTTTTTCTTGGCTTAAGGATCTTACGCAGTCCCCAGAGAAATATCATATTGCTCATGGGGGGTCTGAGACAGCAAAGCAACATTGGTTACATCATAAGAATTCCCTATCTTGTGAGTGCATTTTAATTAACGGTAAATACGAACCTTCCCTCTCTCAATTGCCTGAAGGTGTATTATCGATGTCGTTGAGGGATGCGCAATCCGTTTTTTCGACTTTTATTCAAAGATATGATGTAGATACACAACCTCTAGCGTTTCTTAACGCTGTATGTTCTCAGGAAGAAGGTGTGGTTATCTATATTCCTGAAGAATTTCAGGTAAGTGAACTTTTGAGTATTCGGCATATTTGTTTCCCGACCTCTCAAGAGGATCGGGTGATCTATTCTCCAAAGATTATCTTAATTTTAGGAAAGCAAACTAGCTGTTCTGTTCAAATTTCTCATCATACTGAACGAGAAAGTGGTGTTGCCGAAAGCTTTGCTATTGTTAATGGTGTTACAGAAGTCTTTGTATCTGAGGGCGCTGAGCTGTCCTTGACCATGCTACCTAAGTACATTAATGAAGAAAGAGTAAGCTGGTCTCACATAGCGACTATCGAAGAGCAAGGAGCATGTTCTATAGCTCAACATCTTCTTGAAGATGCTGGAGGTTATGGTTGGTTTGATAATACTTTTTCTATGATAGGGAATAACTCTCATGGAGAATCTTTGGTTTCTGCATTATCTCCGAAAAAGACATGGGTAAGAAATCTTATGCATCATGATGCAGAATCCACAACATCACGACAAAATATCAAATCGATTTTATATTCTGGGCATTTCCTTTTTGAAGGAGGTATCCATGTAACATCTCGTGGAATGTTTACCGATGCTTATCAAAAGCACGATACATTATTGCTTAGTGACAACGCTCGTGTAACAACTTTCCCAAGACTAGAAATTCTTACTGATGATGTTAAGGCTTCTCATGGAGCTACTGTAGGACCTTTAGATGCTCAGCAGATATTTTATATGCAATCTCGTGGAATGACACGCGAGGAGGCTCAAAAGAAACTTGTTCGAGGATTTTTATCTATAGAACCTTCCCTGGAACATTTCCCGAAATTATCGATGCGAATGCAATCGCAAGAAACTAAAGAGTGCTCTATAGATGGTGTGTAGGATAAAAGAAGACTTTCCTATTTTTTCTAATAAAAAGCTTCAAGGGGAATCCTATATCTACCTAGATTCTGCTGCGACTACGCATAAGCCTAAAAAGGTAATAGAAGCTATTACGGATTTTTATAGTAGTACCTATGCTACTGTGAACCGTAATGTATACAGTTCTTCGAAAAATATTACCGAAGATTATAACGCTGTTCGTGGGAAGATACGTGAGTGGATACAGGCTTCATGTAATGAGGAAATTATTTTTACTCGAGGAACCACAGCAGCTTTAAACTTATTAGCAATATCTGCTAACGATAGTTTTATTCCTGAAGGTGGTGTTGTATTAGTTTCTGAAGCAGAGCATCATGCAAATGTTTTATCTTGGGAATTAGCTTGTCGTAGACGCGGATCTTGCGTGAAGAAAGTAGCCGTTGATGATTCGGGTTATATAAATTTAGAACATTTGGAGACCTTACTTAGGGCAGGGGCTTCTTTTGTTAGTATAGCCCATGTCAGTAATGTTACAGGATGCATCCAACCTTTAAAGCAAATAGCGCAGTTAGCTCATACATATGGAGCGTATATTGCTGTAGATGGTGCTCAGGGAGTCGCCCATGCTTCTGTAGATGTTGTCGATTGGGATATTGATTTCTATGCTTTTTCAGCTCATAAAATCTATGCCCCTACTGGATTGGGAGTGTTATACGGTAAGAAAGAGCTTTTAGAGAAGATGCCTCCTGTAGAGGGTGGTGGAGATATGGTCTCTATCTATGATAGTGAGAATCCAGAATACCTTCCTGCGCCGTTAAAATTTGAAGCAGGAACACCGCCTATAGCTTCTATCTTAGGGTTGGGAGCTGCTATAGACTATCTGCAATCCCTGCCAGATGCTTTATATCAGCAGGAAGAAGAGTTAATCCATTATCTTTACAACGAGTTAATGACAATTCCCGGTATGCAAATATTAGGTCCTGAGGTAAATCAGCCGCGCGGGGCTTTGGTAAGTTTGAAAGTCCAGGGTGCGCATCCTTTTGATATTGGTTGTCTTTTAGATCTTCAGGGAATAGCTGTACGTACTGGTCATCAATGCGCACAACCTGCAATGAGCCGATGGAATTTAGGCCACGTTCTTAGAGTGTCACTAGGGATATATAATGATAAAGAGGACATCGATACTTTTCTGTCTGCTTTGCAAGCTATATTGACTAGAGTGCGCACGTAGTTTTATCGACAACTTCCCTGAAAATCAATACGTTCTTTTCTAGGACGCCAGCGTAAATATGTTTGCCTAGATTTATCTATTAACCAATTTTTAATATATTGTGAGCTATGGATAAGTTTTGGCAATGTATAGTCCGCACGTGTCATATCTATACGATAGATCCCATGCTTCTTATTTTTTCTATTTAGGGTATTTCCTAGGATAAAGGAAAAGGGATAGTGTTGCTTAACTATTTTTGCACATGCATCATCATATTTCCCAAAGGGATAGAAAAATCCTAAAGGAGTTTGCCCAAGAGCTTTCTCTATAGAATATTTAGATAAGAAAACCTCTGTAGCAAGATAGGGAGGGGAATGTTGCAAATTGCGAATTGCAAATCCTGATGAAGCTAATTGTATGTAAGGGGAATCTGCAAGTATTTGCAATTCTTGTTTGGTACAAAATGGTTGATGAGTAGCAAAGACTTCGTCTTGGAAAGCTAGAGTCTCTCTAGGAGATAAACGATGTTTAAGGGGAAGAGAAGAAGCTGAATCTTCAGCGACATATCTCCAAGCAATTCCAACAACAGCAGGGATATGATGTACTTGTAGAAAAGGGAAAATATGAGAGTAAAAATCTATGGAGGCATAATCAAAAGTTAACATCAGAGATAACTTTTTGATAGGTTCTCCGGGGAGCACTAAAGGGTATGTCTGTTTAAGCAGTAATAAATACCTTTGGAGTTTTTCTAAAAGGCTAGGCTGTTTAGAAAAGAAAACTTGCCGAAAGGCTAAAACAATAAGCATGTACCTGCCTTAAGATGAAGGTTTGTTATCCTCATGAGGATAGACAACTAGAGATCCCGAGAGAATTTTCGGGGGATGTTGAGAAGAAGGTTCTGTTGATGTCTGTGTAGAAGAAGGAGATTCCGTTGTGGCGTTAGGAAGTTCTTGGGTATCTATAGGAGATGGCATACAGATCCTTAGTATAAATAGGCAGTTAGTGCTTTTTGCCAAAACGTTTAGTTAATGTCCACTCCCCATCTTTGTAGAATTGTTCAAATTCCTTAAACAAAGGCAAGGTTTTAAGTTCTTCAAAATCCGTTTCGGTATCTTGATTTAAGATTTCTTTGATTTCTATAATTCTTAAAAGAGTAAGAAAGCGTAGAGTGGGATAATCTTCAGAAGACGCCGCCAACTGAAGCAACTGGGAAGATTTTTCTAATGCTGCTTGGTAATCTTGAGTAGCTTGAGCATCTGCGATTTCTTTTAATAAAACCTGAGCTGGGGAGGGCATATGGAAATTTGCTCCGCTACTATAAGCAAGTCCTGCGTAATAGGCTCCACGTAAGGGTTCATTATGGATATAGAAACATGAAGAAAGGAAACCCGCGTAAGGCTTTACAGAATTTCCGCCCATACGATAAGCACGTTCTAACATTGGCAGGGCGGTTTTAGGAGGTATGAATCCCTGAAAAACTGCAGACTCTGCAGTTTTTGTAAGAAGAAGAATACTTTCGTGTTTTTCACGGTCACTTTTTTGAAAGTCGTAGATGATCTTTCCCGTGAGAAATATGGATAAAGTCACAAGGACTGTTAAAGTAAACGAATAGGAATAAACCCTTTTCCATATTGAGGATAGTAAGTTCTTCATGATTTTAGGATGTAAAGCGCTTAATACTCTCAGTGTATCTGGAAAAAAATTTTTCGTAAACTCCTTGATTTGAGATGTCCTAACAGGGGAAAACACTAAAAAAAGCACTTCACTTCTACAAGCTCTTTTGATAGAAAAACTTCTGTGATACTATTTTTCCTTAAAATAAATTGGGATAAATGCCATCTCTATGCCACTAAAAATGTTCCAGAGATGATAAGAAAATAGCGAAGGTAGTTTGTGAGTGGAATTATCAATAAAGATACGATAATAGAAGTGGCTATCGATAATATTCGAGTGAGTCCCTTTCAACCTCGGCGGGTATTCTCTGAAGCAGAACTTCAAGAATTAGTATCATCTTTAAAATCCGTAGGTTTAATTCATCCACCCGTAGTTCGTGAAATTCGTAGTGGCGATAAAATTTTATATTATGAACTAATCGCTGGAGAACGTCGTTGGAGAGCTTTACAGCTCGCAGGATACACCACAATTCCGGTAGTTCTTAAGCAAGTAATCGCTGATGATATTGCTGCCGAAGCAACACTTATAGAAAATATTCAACGTGTGAACCTCAGTCCTATGGAAATGGCAGAGGCTTTTAAAAAGCTCATCAATGTTTTCGGTTTAACTCAAGATAAGGTAGCCCTACGTGTAGGGAAAAAGCGTTCCACAGTTGCTAATTACTTACGGCTTTTTTCTTTATCGGAAACTATTCAAAAAAGCCTTTATTCAGGAGAAATCACGTTAGGGCATGCTAAAGTTATTCTTACTCTAGAAGATCCTAAATTACGAGAAACTCTTACCGAGAGAATTATCTCACAACGTCTTGCTGTTCGCGAAGCTGAACAAGAAGCAAAGAAATTATTATCAGGGGAGTCTACGATTTCTTCTTCTAGAGAATGCATAAAAAAACCTTTAGCAGGAAACTATCAAGATATGCAAGAGCGTCTTAGTCAATCTTTAGGCTATAAGGTAACGGTAAAGTCTCAAGGCTCTCATCATAGTGTATCACTATATGTTCACGATGAAGAGGAGCTTAAGCAGCTAGAAGAGTGGCTATTGAAAAAGGCTTAATAAAGAGGATCTTAGATCTTCTTTATAAGTATTTTTTAAAGAATGCACTGATATGAGTGCTTATCCCCATCGGATTGTTCTGGAATAGGCCCTTGAAGGCAGGTTTTCTGTCTCTTAGAACAGCGGTTGTAAAAGACACATCCTGTAGGAGAGGGAGTTTCAGAGGTGTTTGTCTGATATGCTTTTAATTTGTGTTCTGTACTGCGATTCTCTGGAAGATCAGGAAGCTGCGAGTTGAGAAGCATTTGTGTATAAGGATGCTTTGGATTTAAGAAAATATCTTCCGTAGCTCCCGATTCAACAATCTTACCTTTATACATAATGATCACTTCTGAGCAAAAAGAGCGAACAACAGCTAAATCATGAGAAATAAACAGATAACTCATTTTCAGCTCTTTTTGTAAATTTGAGAGCATATTTAGGATCTGCGCTTGCATCGAAAGATCAAGAGCAGAAACTACCTCATCACATATAATAAGCTTAGGAGTCCCTAATAATGCTCTAGCTATAGATACACGTTGTTGTTGACCGCCGGAGAGTTGATGAGGATAACGGTAAAAATAATCTGCAGATAACCCTACAAGTTCTAAGGTTTCTCCAATTACGGAATGGAGTTTCTCTTTTGTAATTATGCGATGATGAATAAGAGCGTGGCCTAAGCTATCAAAAATCGTTTTTCTAGGATTTAAAGAAGCCTTGGGATTTTGGAAAACCATGCGTACATAGGAGCGAAGCTTTTTTAAATCATGTTTAGAATGTAGTTTGATAGGAGTGTTATTAAAAGATAAGTAGCCCGAGGTGAGGGATAATAATCCAGAAAGTGCTAAGGCTAATGTTGTTTTCCCCGATCCCGACTCTCCAATTAGGCCCACGATCTTTCCCGAAGGTATAGAAAAAGAAACATTATCAATAGCTCTTGTTGCTATTGTCTTTCTTCGAAACCAGCTTGAACGCTTGTAATAATATTTTTTTAGCTGATTGGCTTGTACCAAAAAGTCATTCATATAACCAGCACCTTACTTTATGCCCTTCGCTTATATTTTGAACTTCCGGAGATTCCATTTTACATTTCCCATAGGCTTTTGAACATCGAGGATAATAACAGCATCCTGAAGGAAGAGCACTATAATGCGGAGGCTGTCCAGGAATTGCTATAAATGTGTCATTTCGCAATGAAGGGCGCGACGCCAGAAGATCTTGAGTATAGGGGTGGCAAGGATTATGGAAAATTTCTTTGGCAGAAGCATACTCTGCCATTCTTCCTGCATAGAGAACGAGCACCTCATCAGATGTTTCAGCAACAACACCCATGTTATGGGTGATAATCAACAAACTCATACCTAGTTTTTCCTGTAAGCTTTTTAATAACTGTAAAATTTGATATTGAACAGAAACATCAAGAGCTGTTGTTGGCTCATCGGCAATTAAAATTTCCGGAGAGGAGAGTAAAGCCATAGCAATAGAAACTCTTTGCAGCATTCCTCCGGAAAGCTGATGAGGATAGAGTTTTAAACAAAGTTCGGGATTATGAAATCCTGTATCTATAAGAGCTTGGATAATTTTCTCTTTACCCTCTTTATGTGGAAGGTGAAGGTGCGTGTGAATAAGCTCCTGGAATTGTTGTTCTATGGTGAAAACCGGATTTAAAGAGGATTGAGGATTTTGGAAAATCATAGAAATTTTGGTTCCGAAAATGGATCTTAAAATTCCTTGTGGAGCTTCTAATAGATCTTTTTCATGGAAAAGAATTTTCCCTGATGCAGAAAATAATGGGGAGGGCAATAGTTGCATAAGAGCTTGAGCAGTTACTGACTTCCCTGATCCCGATTCCCCGATAATCGCTAACGTCTTTCCCTTGTGCAAATCAAAGGACAATGACTCAACAATAGGGTAACGTTCCTGACGTTTATTCAGGCTTACCGAAAGATCTTTAACTTGTAAGATAGGTGGATGAGTCATAAGTCATTTACAAGATCATTAAAGCACGTTATTATTGCTAAAAAGGTATTCTTATGCAAACCCTTGCTCGTCTGTTCGGACAGTCTCCTTTTGCCCCGCTACAAGCACACTTGGAAGTCGTAGCCTTTTGCGTTCAGCAAATGGTGCCAATCTTCACAGCTTTACGAGACGGGGATTACAAACAGGTACAAACAATAGCGAAAAGTATTTCTGATAAGGAATACCAAGCAGATTGTATAAAAAATGATATGCGTAATCATCTTCCTGTAGGCTTATTTATGCCTATATCACGGGCCGGATTGCTAGAGATTATTTCTATACAAGATAGCATAGCTGATGTTTCCGAAGATGTGGCTATCTTACTTACCGTTAGAAAGCTATGTTTTTATCCAGAGTTTGAGAGAATCTTTTTTCAATTCTTACATAAAAGTGTCGAAACTTTTGATCTTACTATGACGGTCATACAAGAATTTAATAAATTACTAGAAAGTTCTTTTGGAGGACGTAAAGCTGATAAAGCGCGCTTTTTAGTAAGTCGCGTGGCGAAAGCAGAACACGAGTGTGATGTTATTCAACGAGAAATCATGCAAATATTTTTCTCCGATGAATTTACGATTTCTGAAAAAGAATTTTATTTATGGCTGCAGGTAATTAAGCGTGCTGCGGGTATTTCCGATAGTTCAGAAAAGCTTGCTCATCGAGTTAACATGACGCTAGAAGAAAAGTAATATTTCATGCTTGCCCTACTCATTTTTGTTCTCTTATGTGGTTTTTATACCTCTTGGAATATAGGAGCTAATGACGTTGCTAATGCTGTTGGTCCTAGTGTGGGATCCGGAGTATTAACATTACGTCAAGCTGTAATCATTGCCGCTATTTTTGAATTTTTAGGAGCATTGTTCCTCGGGGATCGTGTTGCGGGAACTATAGAAAGTCGTATAGTCTCTGTTTCAGATCCATTAATAGCTTCCGGAGATTATGTTTATGGCATGACAGGAGCTTTGTTGGCCACAGGAGTATGGTTGCAACTGGCTTCATATTTTGGATGGCCGGTTTCTACAACACACTCTATAGTGGGTGCAGTGATTGGTTTTGGTCTTGTTCTTGGTAAAGGAACAGTTATTTATTGGGGATCTGTAGGGGCAATTTTAATCAGTTGGGTTATTTCTCCATTGATGGGAGGATGCATCGCCTATCTGATCTTTTCTTTTATACGTCGAAATATTCTCTATAAAAATGATCCTGTAGGTGCGATGATCCGCATAGCACCATTTCTTGCAGCTTTTGTGATAATTGTTTTAGGAATAATTATTGTTTGCGGTGGCGTGGTTACACGTTTGGTGCCTGTGCCGTGGGCTTTATTATTGGTTTTCCTTGTAGGGGGTCTTGCCTACGCCATCATGTTTAAATATGTGCACACGCCACATTGCTCCTTTATTTGTAGTTCGCCAAAATCAGGAAGTTTGCTTTGTCGTTTAAAAACCTGTGGGGGAAACTATGGAAGGAAATACCTGATTGTAGAGAGAATTTTCGCTTATTTGCAAATCATCATTGCCTGTTTTATGGCTTTTGCCCATGGATCTAACGATGTGGCCAATGCCATAGCTCCTGTAGCTGGAGTTTTGCGACAAGCGTATCCTCAAGTATATTCTTCTTACACGTTAATAGGACTTATGGCCTTCGGTGGTGTCGGATTAATTATAGGACTATCCGTGTGGGGATGGCGGGTGATTGAAACCGTAGGCTGTAAGATTACCGAACTTACCCCCTCACGGGGATTTTCCGTGGGTCTAAGTGCCGCTGTTACAATTGCTTTAGCCTCAGCTATGGGCTTGCCAATATCTACAACACATGTGGTTGTTGGTGCTGTCTTAGGGATAGGTCTTGCTCGTGGTATTCACGCTATTAATTTAAATATTATCAAAGACATTATTATGTCATGGTTTATCACCCTTCCTGCAGGAGCGATACTCTCTATTCTATTTTTCTTTGCTTTAAGAGCGCTCTTCCAGTAAAAATAGGGAAATCATCTTAGATAGTTTCTCAAGGTATATGGATAGATTGACAGTCAGGGACCTTTCCCCAGAAGAAAAAAAGGTTTTAGTTCGTGTAGATTTTAATGTTCCTATAAAAGATGGGAAGATTCTTGATGATATCCGCATTCGTAGCGCTATGCCGACAATCAACTATCTGCTGCAAAAACGCGCTGCTGTAATTTTAATGAGTCACTTAGGCCGTCCTAAAGGAACTGGTTTTGAAGAGAGATATTCTCTTCAACCTGTCGTTGAAGTTTTAGAAGGTTATTTAGGACATCATGTGCCTTTAGCTCCCGATTGTATCGGAGAAGTTGCTCGTCAGGCAGTAGCCCAGCTGTCTCCAGGGCGGGTATTACTATTAGAGAACCTCCGTTTCCATAGGGGAGAAGAACATCCCGAAGAAGATCCTACATTTGCTGCTGAACTTTCCTCTTATGGGGACTTTTATGTGAACGATGCGTTCGGCACTTCTCATAGAAAACATGCTTCTGTCTACACGGTTCCCCAAGCATTTCCTGGGAGATCTGCAGCAGGTCTTCTTATGGAAAAAGAACTCGAATTTTTAGGTCAGCACCTTCTCTTATCTCCTAAACGTCCGTTTACTGCGATCCTTGGTGGTTCTAAAGTATCTTCAAAAATAGGAGTCATAGAAGCCCTACTATCGCAAGTGGATAACCTGCTTTTAGCAGGAGGTATGGGATTCACCTTCTTAAAAGCATTAGGGAAATCTGTGGGAAATTCTTTAGTTGAAGAATCAGGGATAGAACTTGCTCGTCGTGTTTTAAAACTTGCAGAGCAGCGTAATATACGTATTGTTCTTCCTAGAGATGTGAAGGCCGCAAAGACTTGCGAATCTGGAGTTGCCTGGTCAGAAATATCTATAGATCAAGGTATTCCTTCGGATCTTGAAGGTTTAGATATCGGAACTAAGACTATCCAGGAGTTTTGTAAAATCATCGATGCGTCAGCAACAGTATTTTGGAATGGTCCGGTTGGTGTTTATGAAGTTCCTCCTTTCGATCAAGGTTCTATGGCTATTGCCAATTGCCTAGCACGTCATTCTTCTGCAACTACTGTGGTTGGTGGTGGTGATGCTGCCGCAGTTGTTGCTTTAGCAGGATGTACTTCTCAAGTCTCACATGTATCGACAGGTGGGGGAGCTTCTTTAGAGTTTTTAGAAAAAGGATTTTTACCGGGAACAGAAGTTCTATCTCCAGAGCAAGATTAACATTCCTAAAGGCGCTACGCAGCGCCTTTATATCTATGCGCTAATGTCTCACTCCATATCTTTTCTTCTACATTCTTGTAGTTAAGATTTCTTTAATGTGTATTTAATGTGTTTTTCATAAAAATTAATAATTTTTATTTCATTTAATAGATTCTTGTTTAATTTCTAGTCTTAAACAGGGAACTGTTTCTTAAATTATTCATTTATAATAGTTAAGCTAGTTCAGAAATGCTTTTGTCTATCTAAAGATACGTCCCCATCTTTATTTATTTCAAAGAGCGTATTTTCAATGGGATGCGCTTTTATTTTTTTATAATTCTCATATTTTCTATTTATTTAATTTTTAAATTAAAAATCTCGATTTTGATTTTAGTTTTAAACAAAACGTGTGCGGCTAAATTAAATTTAATTTTAAAATTAAAATATAAAAATGGAGAAAAACTATGGGAATTAATCCAAGCGGTCGCGGAAATAACAATGATCTATGGATTTCAGGAGCTCATGAGCAACATCCAGATGTTCGGGATTCTGGAAGTTCTTCTGGAGCAGCGGGCTCCCATAGTGTTTCTACTCAAAATAATACGCCAGAAACCCCTGGTTTCTTATCAAGAATCGGAGCTGCTGTGAGAGGTTTCTTCTCTAGTATATTTGGTGGGAGTTCTTCTTCACGAACAAGTTCTCGAGCTTCTTCTCCACAGCAAACTCCATCTAGTAGTCGTAGATCCTCAAATGCATCCGACATGGAAGTAGATGGAGCAGGATCGGATACAGGTAGTATAAAATCTACAGGTAGTACGGGCTCTAGTGATAGTGCAAGATCGACAGAGGGTGCTGCTCGAGGATTACAAAAGAAAGGTTACACTCCAGGAGTTAAAGTGGACTCACCAACAGCTCCTCGTAGAGGTGGAGTTCAACGTCCCAATACACCACCACCTCCGCCTCCTTCTGCTCCATCAACAAGTGGTACAAGCGGTATAAGACCTGTACGTCCTGCTCCACCGCCACCAACAACAGCAGGTATATCGCAATCCCCATCAACAAGTGGAACTGGGTCTACGAAACGTAAGGCTCCTCAGCCTCCAGAAGGAGAGCTTACACGTCCAAAATTACAACGTCGTGACAGCATATCCTCTATTTCTAGTACAGACTCTACAGTGAGTACAGACTCGAGTATTGCTGAGTCGCGATCAATAGCAGATAGATTAAAAGCAGAATTAGAAACTCATAATACAACAAAACAAGCCCAATTAGATTCTCTATCTGCTCAGATTAAAAATCGTTGGATAGAACGCGAAATAGACGAGCCTATGGTTTACGGGCTTTCCTGTATGCAGACATTAACAGCTAGATTAGGTCAGGCACGTTTGGAAGCTCAGAAAGAATTGCGCGTATTACGACCTGGAGTTCATGAGGCTCCATTAAAGACCGCCATTTCTCAATCTAGATCTATATGGGATCTTGGAGAAAAAGAACAAAAACAGGAAGGAGATTCTGTGCTTTTTCAAGTGCTGATACGTATGGGGCTAGAGGGGAGCTTATTAAGTCCTGAAGTCGACTATGTGGATTATGTAAATCAGCTTGTTGAGGAATATGGAGATGTTGATGAAGTTTACGATTGGCAACCTACATTGCAATCTCTTGCTCAAGATTTAAACGGAATAAGAAATAGTAATCCTAATGGTATGCAGAAATTTTGGTCTTCATTTGCTGCAAAAGGAGAGGTTACTGTCAGAAGTTTAACCAATAAGTTTATGGCTGCGAATACAGGAAAATATGATCCTTCTTCAGTTAAAGTAGACGTTCGTTGGAACCGTGGTGCTTTAGATTTAATGAAGTCTTTAAGTCCTGAAGTCTATGTAAAAACGGTTTCGATCTTGGCTATAGATGCCTTTACTTCACGAGAATAGGATTTAGAGAAGATTAGTTATGGGATCGCCAATTTCAGGTGGTGGAGGCGCTGAGCCTCCATGGAAAGATCTATTTACAGACAAGGATTCCTCAATAGAGGGCGAAGGTGAGGATGTTGATTTAGAAGATCGCATTTCTGATCATGTTGGCTCTATTTTTGATGATCAAAAAGCAGAGCGTGGTATTCCCGAAACGAATGCTTCTGAGGAAATGAATAGTGACCTTCAAGGTAGAATACATTCAGAACCACAAGAAAGTTTCTTTAGAAATATCCTTACTAGGATTCGTAACGCAGTTCATAGGTTATGGTATAACAGATTAGGATCTCCTCGTTTGTCAAGACGCGAGAACTTTTCTAAAAGTTATGCGGATCTTTTTGCGGATACAGATTTGCCCGCAACAGCTGTTGCGGAAGCTAAAGCAGCTCCAGAAGCTACAGTAGGATGTTGCGCATCTATAAGACAATTTTTTGTTAAGGCGTTTAGAAAAATGTGTTGTTGCATCGCTAGAAGATGCGCAGAGTCTTCTATAGATTTTTGTGGTGCAGATCCTGAAGGTCCTGAGGGCACTATGGCACTTGCGTTAATATTGCGCATGGCATCTAAATGGTCTTCACAACAAGAATTTCTTTATCAATCGCAAAATAAAGGGATTGATGCCTTTCTAGCTATGGGAACAGCTTCTATTGCAAGTACTGTAGAAGCAACAGCTGTTTTAACACGTTTTGAAGACATTCTAAAAGGAGAGAAAGTACAAGATCCTGTAGCAACAGTTCGGGGTATCACGAAACTTTCTTCATTACCTTATGATAAGATAATTAACTGCAGCAGAGCTATAGAAACTCTCCAAGAAGTCGACCCCGATTATGACTACACATTTATATTGGATTTGGCTACACGTCTTGATAATCTCGCAAATAAGGGATATGAAGAAGTTGCTATAGTTAGACAAATTCTCTCATCTTTACGCTATACGCATACAACTTTAATGGGAGAGTATCTCAATTTGTGGGGAGATGATTCTTTAAAAACAAGTCAGCAAATTCCCATAAATTATGATTTAGTCGTGACTATTGTTAAAAACAACCTGCCTGATTTGGAAGAGGCGTATCGTGATAATCGTGTAGAATATGAGAAAAAACTTAACGATATAATACGAAACTTTTTCTTTGCCTATGAGAATAGAGCATCTAGGTTAAGAAGGTTGTATCAAGGCAATATAGAAAATCCTCAAGATATAGTAGACGAAGATAGAGGTCAGTAAAACTGTTATTTTTAGAAATAAAAATAATGCAATAATATTTCTTCTAAAGAATAAGCAAAAAGAAAACGATACGGCCGTATTCTTCCCATGATGTTGGATTTGCGATTTTCTACAGACTATTACCTGCGTGTTGTCGAATTAGCTATTCGTGATGGATCACGCACTCTTGTCTATAATAAGAAACAATCCCTTTTAGAAACTTGGCCTATAAATGCGGCTCTTTCTCCTGATCAAGATGGTATGAAAGAAACCATCCAAAAAGCAATTCAGGAACTTTTTTCTCGTTCTGTGATTTCCTATTCCCTATCGGGGAGACTCCTTTCTATTATTGACATGCGTCTACGGCAAGAAACGCCTTATATACGTATTTTATATAGAATATTTCGTAAAGATACTTTTGAGAGAAAACAGACTGTTGTTAAAAAGCTCTTATTGTTAAAAAACATTATTTTTCTAGAGCGTCAACGACCTTTAAATAAAATCTCCAACGTGGCCAGTACTGTATTTAGCAAGGAAAAAACAAATTTCTCTTCCTGGGAAGATTTTACTCATGATGTCGAAATGCCTACAGAAGACATGGATATGAGTTCTTCAGTAAAAGATGGTTTTGCTGCGGAATCTTCTTCGCAAGTAGTCATGGAAGCTTTAATGACCTTTCTAGAAAGCCAGAATACTTACCTCCCCTTAAGTTTGGAGCTTTTAGATCAGTTTCTTTCTGAAAAGGTGTTAGCTTTACACACATTATCAGAAAGAAATTTTCATCTATTAACGGAACTTAAAGAGCTCTACACATTAAGTCGTGAAGATTTTCAAGCAGTTATCGGCGGTATTGTTACAGATTCCCTTTCCGATGTTCTTACGAATTCTCTGGTAGGGTCTCAATTACTTACTCCCCAAGGGAAAGCTATGGTAAGTACCTGGCAAGAAGTTGCTGAATTTTCTCCTAAAGAGGCTATTTTTGCTCAAGGGTTTCTAGCAGAAATTCTCCGACGCATCGTATCTGAGGATTTGAAAACCATTGTTTCGGTTGCTAATGACGCCACTCCAGAACAAATTGGCAGAATGTATAGCATTCGTGATTGTAGCCCAGGGTTGTGGTTGAAAATGATGCGGATACTCTTAATGCGCTGGCTTCTAGACTTTGATGATAGAGTGTACTCTTCATTAAAAAAAAGTATTCACTATTACACGCCACAACCAACTTTATGGCAGCAAATTTTATGTATGTTTAAAAAATTCTGATACTCTTCTTTTCAAGTTTCATTTTATTTAGAGAAAGGACTTTAAATAGGTATTTTTTCTTTTAGGGTTTTTTCAAAGGAAAATAACGCAAGAAAGTGTATACTTTTTCGTTATGGTTCCTTTTCGTCTACATCATTTATACACATTACTTAACGAGCTTTACACCACACCTATTGGTGAGGTAAATCGTGTGGCTCTGTATTTTAAACAGCATCGTTCTTTAGGTTCTAAGGATCGTCAATGGATGAGTACGCGTATTTTTGCTATCTTGCGTCATCGACGGTTATTAGAAGCGCTTATCCAACGAGATAATCAGGAAATTACCCCTGAGACTTTAGTGGCTAAAGTCGAAGAAGGAGCTCTAGATGATATTGAGAAATATCAGGATCTTCCTTGGCCCGTGCGTTATTCTATATCTGATGATCTTGCCGAGTGCTTAATTGAAGATTATGGTCAGGAAAGAGCTAAGGAACTCTCTGAGATTTTTCTTCAGGAAGCCCCTTGTGCTATTCGCGTGAATACACAACGAACTTCTGTAGAAGATCTTCAAAAGCGTTTAGAATATCCCAGTGAGCCAGGATCTGTCCCAGGTTCTTTACGTTTTGATAAACGTTATCCCCTGCAACACAGCGCAGCCTTTCATCGAGGCTTATTTGAAGTTCAAGATGAATCATCTCAGAAAATTACTTTAGATATTCCTATAAGTAAAAAAGATCGTATTTTAGATTTTTGTGCAGGAGCTGGTGGGAAAAGTCTGATTTTTGCAGAAAGAGCGCATCACGTTGTTCTACATGATAGTCGTAAGGATGTTTTGGAAGAGGCAAAGCAACGTTTGCGTAGGGCAGGAGTAAGGAACTTTTCTATAGGAGAGCAACATCTAAGAAGAAATAGCTTTTCTATCGTAGTTGTTGATGCTCCTTGTACAGGAACGGGAGTATTTCGACGGCATCCTGAAAAGAAAAGCCAATTTTCTAAAAAACTTCTCGTTACATTCTCAAGAGTACAAAGAAAGATACTTAGAGAAGCTATGAATTATGTAAAACCTGGTGGGAAACTTGTCTACATTACCTGCTCTTTACTTTCAGAAGAAAATGAAAAGCAGATTGCTTTCATGAAATCTTTAGGATGGGAAGCAGAACGTCATACGCACACTGCATTATCACCAGAAAGTGGAGACGGATTTTTTGCTGCCCATTTTGTTCGCAAAAGCAAAGAAGCTTCTCTATAGAAGTTTGACCTAAGCCATGTTCATGGTGAGGGTCATCACTCTGTGTTTGATAATAATTAACAATAAGTTGTGACATTCCCCAGATGCTTCGGGGAATTTATCAAATTGTAATAAGATGTGCAGAAGATTCAGAGGATCATTCCAAATTTCAGGACGTTTTAATGCAAATATTACTTGTTTTAGAAAGTAGGTGTGCTGCTCATCTCTTATAACTTTTGGATCTTTCCAAAAATACCACGAAGATGTTGTCGGAGCATCATTTCTAGAAATACACAATGTAGTAGATACTAAAGTCTCGGAAATTTCCTCCCCAATTCCTGCCATAGGTAGGAAAATAGAGGCGAGCAAGCCACAAATTAGATATTTGCGCATAATATTCCTTATTATCTCAATAATACCCACGTAGTTTATGCAAAAATCAGGTTTTTCATAAGCTAAAAGAAAGAGTTATATCATAGGTAATACCGAGATGATTTCCTGCGATGCACGCGTGTTTTCCTATAATACAGAAGTACTAACGTTAAAATAATATATGTTCTGTATGAAGTGACAACACGCTTGGCATACAAACAAATTTTTTGGATAACAGAAGGGTGAATCGTGTCTAACGCGTAAAGGGGTTCAGCACGAACCTTTTCCCCAGAGAGATTACGAAATACCCAATGGCCAAGAAGATCGCCTTGTTGAATGGGAAATTTTGTTGCGTGGGGAACAAAAGAAATTGTTCGAGGTTCTTCTCCCTCAGAAGCATAGAAATCATAATAAACACCATTACGTAAAGGGATAGAAATTTTCCCTAAAAGCCCCAAACGTAAGGCATATTTTTCTGTTGGGGGGATGAGATATCTCCGTAAAGCAGGTTCATTGAAAATCCCCTCACATAGAGCTATAACATCTTCATAAAGCTCCCCCATAGTAGGATAACCAGCGGCTATAGTAATAATAGAGCGGCCATGTTTTTTTGCTGCAAAGATAAGATTTTTCCCCGCATCTTTTGTTGTCCCTGTTTTTCCACCTAATACAGGAGGATAATAGTAAGTGGATCCGGGAAGAATAAGTTTATTTGTAAGATTTAAGGCTCTCTCTTGGCTCAAATTTGTCGCGGCCATTTTATAATTGGTAGTGCGAATAACCTGACGAAATAAAGGTTCTTTTAGACACTCACGCATAATAGAGGTTAAATCGCGAGCTGTTGTGTAGTGATTAGGGTGATGCAAGCCATGAGGATTATTAAAATGCGTATGTGAGCAACCTATCTCGTTCAGGAGGCTATTTAGTTGCTTCATAAATTCGCTTACAGATCCCGAACAGGCCATTGCGAGAGTATTAGCGGCATCGTTAGCTGAGCAGATCAGCAAAGCATGAAATAGGTCCCACCCCGACACCTCTTCTTTATTTTGCAGTTGTATTGTCACGCCATCGGTTTCTAGCCAATGTGGAGGGCTGCGGTATCCCGATTGCTTTTTAGCCTGAGGGGTAATTGAAGCAATAGCATCTTGTTTTACAGTAATGAAGCGATTCAAAATGTCGGGATGTTTTCTTAAGATAAATAGCGCCGTAGCAATCTTTGTCATGCTTGCAGGATAAATTCTTTTGTCTATGTCCTTAGCATAAAGTACTTTGCCAGTTTCGGATTGAACGATAGCCACGGCATTTCCTCGTATTTCAGGGAAAGATATATCCGCATATGAAGGAATCATAAAGATACCTGCAAAAAAACCAGCCAGTCCAGATCTAAAAAAAACTCTTATCATTATAGGGATTTTGATAGCTTGTTACTTAGGTTTGAATCTTCGCGTAAGTCTGAGAAAGCTCTTGACGCCTCTTAAAATAAAGAATTACCATGAGTGAGAGGGAAAACGCTATGAGTTTGGATTTTTTAGAAGAATTTTACCGTCGTTCTATTTGTAACAAGGGAACGGCGTTTCCTGAGGGCTTCGTGGATATTGCCGATGTCCTGTCTCATTCTGCGTCTGAACTTAAAATCGACTCTATTAGCGATCTTCCTGTTAATAATTTCATCATTGCAGAATCGGCAGATAAACTCACTTTATTTAATGCAGATTTCGCTGTTTGGTTAGTGCCAGAGCTTGTCCAAGGAGAGGCCGTTACTCGGGGATATATCGCTTTATATCATTCTGGGGGAGATTATACTCCAGAAATGGCATTTCAGGCTTCCGGGGAATACAATCAATCTGCATTGATCCTTGAAGCACTTCAAATATATCTACAAGATATAAAAGATACTGAAAGCGTGTTACGTTCTTTCCGTTTTAATCAAGATTAGTTCAACTATTATGGATCTTTAGGTGTACGATATTAGAGTTTTCGTGTCTTTCGTACTGAAATTCATCTACAGAATTTTTCGCTAAGAAAATTCCTAATCCACCAAGTTTTCTTTCATCTAAAGGAAGTTGATCTTGAATATCAATAGATGCGGTTAAAGGATTGAAAGAAGGTCCATTATCTTTGATAGTTACTTGCAAAGCTTCTTTATCTCCGTCACAACAAATGATTATCTTTCCAGGAGAGGATGCTTCTTGATATGCATAGGAGATAATATTGACGAGTAGCTCTTCACAGGCAAGCTCTAGCTTTAATAATTTCTCTTTCGGGAATGTTTTCAGCTGTCCTGTCCCTTTAACGAAGTCTAGCATATTGTGAAGTTCACTAAGGAGTGCCGGAAAGACTGCTTCTCCATCAGAAGAGGTCATAATATACCTGTTGAACAATAGTCTCAGCTAAATGAGCGTATAACACACGCCAGGCGCTCTTAATAGCCTCATTATGCATTTCAAATTGACCTAAGGCAAATTGTTGAACATTCGCCATGCCTAAATCAGGTTCAAAATCAAAGGAGACTGATTTTCTTGATACACAGTCATCGATTACGACTTTCCCCGATTGTCTGTCAATAAGTTGTACTTTCGCAGATATAGATAAACGCCCCTCGCTAGAGACAATAAAGTGTCTCGGGGTCTTATCATCAATTTTATTTGGGGCATACGTAAAACCCGTATTCTCGTCAACTTCATTCAGGAGTTGTACCTTGAGAAGATAACGAGCGCAGCTTTCGCCATTGCGGACAGGAAGAGAACGTTTTCCCAATTCATAGATGAGAGCTGATGTCAGTTGACCTAGGGAATCCTCATCAATAGGAGAAAGATAAACGCCTTCGGAACGCATCGAGCGGCCTAAATCTGATAAGGTCGCTGAAGAATTTAGGATAGTATATCCACTGCAAGAAGACAGTCCTAAGCTAGACAAACAAAAAAACAGGGCAAAAACTAATATATGCATGAGAAATATCTTAAAACTAAGAAGAATGTTTTGCTATTCTATTTAGTCGTTTATGACACTTAGCTACTAAAGATGACTCAGGATAATTATCAATGGCTGTAGTATAATAGATACTCGCAGCGTGAGGTTTCTTCTTCTTTTCATAGAAACGTCCAGTAGCATAGAGCCCTGAAGCATAACGTTCGCACATAGAGCGTACGTTTGAAGAAACAACATGAGTTAAAGGGTGATTGGGATGTTGCTTTTTGATAGCTTCTTCATTGATCTTTGCCAAATTTAAATATTGCACATTATGAGGCTCTTTTTGTGCTTGCATAAGATAAATTTCTGAAAGACGAACAAAAGATTTTGAAGATAATGGGTGAGCAGCAAATTGTAGTGTTAATTTTTTAAAAGTTTTAATGGCTTCAGAAAAATCTTTTTTGATAACGAGTAAATCGCCTTTAAGATACAGAGCTTGAGCTCCTAAGTCTTTATTAGGAAAAGCTGTGAGTATTTCATCGTAAATACGTAAGGCATCTGCATCAGCATTAGCAAGTTTAGGAAATCCTTCCAAAAGGAACACTCGTTTACGTTTCCCTTGAGCGAAGCTCTTTGCTATAGAATATTTCATCAAAAACAATTCTTCAGAATAATCAGCGTCAGGAAGTTGCATATAAGTTGCAAAAGCTTTTTCAGCTAAATCTGGTTGACCATTTTTAAAATAACATACTCCAGTTAAGTACAAAGCTTCAGTATATAAAGGATCTTTCGGAAAATGATGAGTAACCATACCGAAACAAAGTAAGGCTTTACGATAACTTTGTCGTTCTAAATAGTTCTTCCCTTCCAAAATATATTCTTCCGGAGAGTATTTAGGTACAAACTTTTGAGGAGATAGTTTACCAGAAAAAGGTTCAAAAGAAATCGGCCTGGCGTGGCATCCAGAACACAAAAGTAGTAACAAAACAACAAACTGTAAAACAGATTTCATAAATCCGGCATGAAGCTACGATAACAAAATGTTATCATAAAAAAGAAAAAGAGAATTTGTCAAATCCATTGTTTTTGTTTTATTTACAAAATATAATTTTTTTATTTGATAAAACATTTTTTTATTTAGTAAAATAAATAAAAAGGTTTTTTATGAAAAAGTTAGTTTTGTACTTTGGTACTTTTGTTGTATCTCTTTTTTGCGGAGTTTTTTTATGGGATAATGTGCCTTGTGCGCATAAGGCCATGCAGGTCACCGCAAATTATAGTGTCGATGTTTTTGAGAAAAGCTGCCGGCTTGTTCGCAAAGTTTCTGGATTCGAAAGACTCCGAGTTTTTGAAAGGAAGTTTTCTCCAGAGCAAATATTGACTTTCTTCCCTGAGCATGTGGATGGAAATGCCTCTGTAGAACTGACTTTTGTTCCTCATACACTGATGCATGTGCGTTTTTCTAGAGAGGATACTGTCAAGAAAATGATGGTCAGTCAAGAGGGTGAGATCCTTTGGAGCTTATCAAATGGTGAAATGGTTCTTAATACTGGAACATGGGCTTGTTCTAAAGGATTTAGGGAATGTCTAATGCTAAAAGCAGGAAAACAAGATGTTAATGTTATGCAGGCTTTAGCAAACCTCGGAGGAGCAGCTTCTAAAGAATCATTGACACACGCTCTATCTATGAAAAATATCAGAGCTGAAAAAGTGATTCGTGCCTGCCAGAAAAAGAAGTTGATTTTCTCAATGGGTAGTCAAATAGGAAGCCATTTTCAACAGCTCCAGCCGATTAAAGGTTGTACAACAACAATCCAATCGTCCCCTGTATGGTTGCGAAGACCTCGAGGTTCCTCTATTGTATCGCCACAATTTTCTGAAGATCGCGTAAGTAGTCTTGCCGGAATGATTTTTGGAAATAATTTCTTAATATTAGATAAGGTTGTTGTTTATGTTCCTGTGTATAAAGTGTCCTTAGTTGCTGCAGATAATAGTGTTCGTATAGAATACGTTAATGCTGTAACAGGGAAACCATTTCTGGATATTTAAACAGCAATAAACCAAACAGGAAGTTGAGATTTTTCTAAATCCTTCTGAAGACCACTGGTATCTTCAGAAACAAAATAGTCTGCATCGGGAGAGATGGAGGCCACGCGCTCATTATTCTTTGTGAAAACTAGAGATAGGGTGCGAGATCCGGGATATTTGCGTATGATTTGCTTTAATATGCACAGGTGGCTATGGCGTAATTGTCCAAGATCAAGAGATAACTTAACTATAGAAGCTTGAGATCGATTATCAGTAGTTTTTGACATAGTAGATGTTTTCCTCTGACTCGTATCTTTATTAGTTTCTAAGTTTAAATACGACATTTTCTGCATCTGACTTTTGATCTTATCAAACATGTCGTCGCATTCTTGAAGGAGATTTTCATTAATAAGAGATAAATCCTTCATCCACCGGCAAGATAGGCGTAAAGATTCACTACGTTTATCGATAGATAAAATAGCATAAATTAAACGATCTTCTTCTAAAAGTTCCTGTTGTTCAGCGTACATTTCTGGCCATATAGGTAATTCATAAGAATCAACACCGTCGTTAACACGTAGTAAAGCAAATTTTCTTTGCCCTTTTGAAGAAATTCGTGTTGTGACCTTGTCGATAATGAATATGGTCCGAATTACCGAACCATGAGGGAGGTTTTCAAATTCTCCTGGGCTGACAACAGAAAGCTGAGGTAGAATATCTTTAACAGCATCCATAGGATGCTCAGTAAGATAAATACCTAATAACTCTTTCTCTTTCTTAAGTATTTCTTTTTTTGATCTATGAACAACATTTGTAACTGGAGTTAACGCTACAGGATGTTCTTGATGCATAGTATTTAAAGAAAAGAAGGTCATAACTCCGGTAGCAGCCTCTTTTTTTTCTTTAGATATTGTATCATAGAGAGTTTCTAACGTGGCTTGAGCAATGTCTCTATCAGTCTCAAAAACATCGAAACATCCTGCATCGATTAAGTTTTCTGTGTGCTTCTTGGTGACCTTCTTTAAATCAGAACGTTGGATAAAATCTTGAATGCTTTGATATGGCCCACGTTTCTCTCTTTCCTCAACGATACTTTCTACAAGACCTTTACCTATACCTCGAATAGCTCCCATAGCAAAACGAATGCCTCTATCTGTAGCAACAAAGTTTGTTCCTGATTCATTAATGTCAGGAGGGAGGATACAGATATCCATGCTATGTGCTTCGTGAATGAGTTTTCCTACTTTCTCAATATCATCAGAGTCGCAGGTAAGAAGAGCTGCTAACCATTCTTTAGGGTAATTTGCTTTAAGATAAGCAGTTGTATAGGTAATTAACCCATAAGCAGCTGCATGGGACTTGTTAAAGCCATAGGAAGCAAATTTTTCCATTTTATCAAAAATGGTTGTTGCTAAATCTGGATCGATACCATTTTTACATGCGCGTTCACAAAACTTTGTACGCTCTTGAAGCATCTGCTTGATATCTTTTTTCCCCATGGCACGACGTAAGACATCACCTTCCCCTAGGGAATAGCTTGCTAAAGATCCGGCAATTTGCATAACTTGCTCTTGATAGACCATAATGCCATAGGTCTCTTTGAGAATAGACTCCATAAGAGGATGATCGTACTCTATGATCTCTTTGCCGTGCTTTCGATTAATGAAGGAGGGGATCATATCCATAGGACCAGGACGATATAAAGCACCTATGGCGATGATTTCTTCAAAGGAATCGGGACGAAGATTTTTTGCTAACTCTTGCATTCCTTTAGATTCCATTTGGAATATCCCCATTGTCTTGCCTTGGTGCAAAAGAGCAAATGTTGTTTTGTCATCCAAGGGAAGAGAGGCCATTTCTAATAGCTTGCCAGTTTTCTTTTGGATTGCATGAATAGCAATATGGATACTTGTTAAAGTTTTTAATCCTAAGAAGTCCACTTTAAGCATTCCCACACTTTCCACAGGCTTCATGGAAAATTGTGTAGTAATCATTGTAGAATCTTTAGAAATACAGATTGGGATGTGATTAGTTAAGCGGTCTCCACAAATAATAACTCCAGCAGCATGTACTCCTGTATTGCGGATAGATCCTTCTAGATGCATCGCCATATCAATAACCTGAGCAGCCTCAGAATCATTGGTGTACAACTCATTTAGATGAGGGTCTGTTTCTAAAGCTTTTGCCAATGTAGTATTAAGTTCTGGAATATGCTTGGCGATGTGGTTAACTTTAGAAAGAGAAACATCCAAAGTCCTTCCCACATCTTTCACAGCCATTTTGGCTTTCATAGTTCCAAAAGTAATAATCTGAGCTACGTTATCTTTTCCGTGGCGTTCTGTCGCATAATTGATAACGCGTTCTCGCCCTGCCATACAAATATCAATATCGATATCGGGGTAAGATAAACGCTCGGGATTAATGAATCTTTCAAAGAACAGATCGAAGCGGATAGGTTCTATTTCTGTGATTCCTAGTAAGAATAACATGACTGATCCGGCTCCAGAACCTCGCCCAGGACCTACAGGGATTCCATTATCTTTTGCCCAACGAATAATATCCCAAACAATAAGGAGATAGTCACACATCCCTTTAGGAATGATAATTGACATTTCCATTTCCAAGCGTTCTTTAACTAATTCTAGGGGATCTCTATCAGGAAATTTTTTAGAGATATGACTAAGCTGTTCTAGAGTATATTTTGTAGATAACCCTTGTTCGCAAAGCTCGCGAAGAAAAGCTGAAGAAGCTTCGTAACGTTCTTCTTCCGTATACGTTTGCTTTTCTTTAAGAAACTCAGGAACGTAAATAGGGTAGTGCTTATTCGAAAGATTCAATTTAAGATTACATTTGTCCGCAACTTCTAAAGTATTGGAGATTGTTTCTGGATGATCAGCAAATAAAACAGCCATTTCTTCCGGAGACTTAAAATAATACTCTCTACTGCGAAACGTTTTTCTCTTAGGATTGGGGATATATGTATTCTGTTTTGCAATTCTTATTGTTTCGCCTAGTTGTACATTAAGAAGAATCTCATGCGCTAACCAATCATTAGGATGGATATAATGAATATCGTTAGTAGCTACTGAACGAATTCCTAAATGCTTGCTGGTTTTTAATACAGCCTGATTAACTTTTACTTGAGCTTCGATAAATTGATGATACTCGTGTTTTAACCATTCTTCTCCTAAGGAGACAATTTTCTCCTCAGACATTTTATGAAGTTGGATTTCACTATAGAAATCATCACCAAATAGGTTTTGATACCAGAGGAGGTCTTTTTCAAGAGCTTCTTCAGATTCTAAAGCAGCTTGAGCTACAGAGCCAGATAGACAGGCAGATAGACAAATAAGACCCTTAGAATGTTGACTGAGAAGTTCTCTATCTATCCTAGGGAAATAATAAAAACCTTCAGTGAATGCTAGGGAAGACAATAAGCAGAGATTGCGATATCCCTGTTCATTTTTACATAAAAGAATGAGATGATTTGCTACGCGGCTTTTTTTCTCTTTTTTCTTATCAAAACGTGAAGTCGGAGCCACATAAATTTCACAGCCAATGATAGGCTTGATGTCGTTTTGTTGACACTCCTTATAAAACTCAATAGCTCCGTATAAATTTCCATGATCTGTTAATGCAAGAGAAGGAATTTGATATTCCTTTGCCTTTGCTACGAAGCTCTTAATCGAGCTTGTAGCATCTAGAATGGAATATTGAGAATGACAGTGAAGAGGTATCCAAGTCACTAGTAAATCCTGGCGTCAACCCACATTACTTTTTAGTTTGCAAGCTTCTCTCGGAGGCATTCCATGTAGGAAGGAATAAAACCAAAGCAATTAAAGCACAACCTAGAAGAGCGATGAAGAAACCTCTCCAACCCCAATCTTGTGCGATTTTCCCTAAAGGATAACCCGCAAATGCTGCTCCGAAATAAGCAAACCAACCTGCGAAACCACTAGCAGTCCCCGCGGCTTTTTTATGAGATAATTCCGCAGCTGCTAAACCAATCATCATTTGAGGCCCAAACAGGAAGAAACCGATGACGAAGAGTAAGGTGCCGTCTAACCACCACATATCTTGATTACGGCCATACCACATGCCTAAAATTGAGAATAATAATCCTAAAGAAAATACAACATTCATCGGGCCACGCTTGCCCTTGGAAATCTTATCGGATAACCATCCGGCAATTAACATACCGAAAAGCCCACCGATTTCGAATAAAGAAACGCAGAAGTTAGCTTTAACAGCAACGTAGCGTTTTGTCTCAATTAAGAATAACGCGCTCCAATCATTTACAGCCATACGAACAACGTAAATGAAAAATGAAGCAAAAGACAATAACCAGATCCACTTGTTCTTCAGAACATAAGTAAAGAGAATTTCTTTAGTGGATAATTCTTTTTCAGCTTCTTCTTCTAGAATATCTGCTGTTGTTTCTTCATGCTTCCGAGACTCCTGTTCTTTCCTGTATTTTTCAATAGCAGGAAGACCTAGGGATTGTGGTGTATCACGGAGACGATTGATTAAAACAAATCCCATGATAATACATAGTACACCCGGGATAAACATAGCCCCGCGCCAACCACAACAATCAATAGCAAATCCCGTAAGAATAGGAATTAAAGCTCCACCAATGTTATGTGAAGTGCTCCACACACTCCACCAGGTCCCTCTTTCAGATTTTGAATACCAGTGAGTTAGTAAACGAGCGCATGGAGGCCAGCCCCATCCTTGAAACCAACCATTAAGCCCCCACCACAAAGCAAATAACAGAATTGAAGAGGACATTCCAAAGAAGATGTTCGTAAGTCCTGTGATAATTAAACCCAATGCCATGAAATAACGAGGGTTTGACTGATCAGACATGACACCACTAACGAATTTACTGACGCCATAGCTAATGTATAAAGTACTCCCGATGATTCCTAGTTGTGCTTTATCAAAGCCAAGGTCCGTCATCAATGTGGGCATGGCAAAGGTAAAACTCTTCCTTGTGAAATAGTAGAAGACATACCCTATAAACATGCTGTAAAAGATTCTAATTCTCCAATACTTGTATTGTTTTTTGACTAATTCTGGATCATCAAGTTCTTTAATATGCTTGGGAGGCTGAAAGAATTTGGTCCAAATATTCATCATAAGATCTCATGTTTAAATATTTAATATAGTTTCAGTAGAATAGGGAAGACCTGAGGTTAACACATGGGCAATGAAAAAACAAGAAAGTAATAGCATGTTGTAGCATGCATAAACATTGATTAATTGTAGTTTTCAGTTGCTTATTTTAGTATAGATCGACGTATTAATATCTGAGTTTACATCCCTTTATTTTAATTTTTATCGCTATCACAAAAATGAAGCAAATGGCTTATAGAACCGCATTATGAAGAGAATGATTATACTATTCGCAAGTTTGTTTTTAACTCCAATAGGCATTGAAGATACTAGAGAGGCAAGATCTTTTGAGGCTAAAATTTGGAAGAAAATATTGCGAATACATATTCGAGAATATGAATTTCCTCGCCAAGAGATTATAGAACCTCTCTTTTGTGAATCTTCCGACTCTTATGTAGGGCGGGTTTAATTTTGCTCTTTATCTGAATTTGGGATATTCTACTCTTAAAATTGTTTAATTAAAATTAAAGACATACGGTGAAAGTAGCTTTACCCAAAGGGGTTTTCGATATATTCCCTTATATTACTGATACGAAACATATGTGGAGACATACTTCCTTATGGCATCAGGTGGAAGATGTTATTCATGAAGTATGTCATTTATATGGGTTTTCAGAGATCCGTACACCTGTTTTTGAAAAGTCAGAGGTGTTTTTACATGTCGGAGAGCAAAGCGACATTGTAAAAAAAGAAATGTATACTTTTCTGGATAAGAAAGGTCGGTCATTAACACTACGACCTGAAGGAACAGCCCCGATAGTGCGCTCATTCATAGATAATCCTATGAGTCAACGCGATGACAATAAATTTTATTATATCCTTCCTATGTTTCGTTATGAGCGTCAACAATCGGGAAGATACCGTCAGCATCATCAATTTGGTTTAGAAGCCATAGGAGTGCGACACCCTCTTCGTGATGCAGAAGTTCTAAGTTTGCTTTGGCATTTTTATTCTGCAGTAGGTTTGCAGCACATGCAAATTCAGTTGAATTTTTTAGGTGGAGAGATCACACGCAAGCGTTACGATCAGGTTTTGCGCGAGTATTTTCTTCAACATTTAAACTCCCTGTCTTCTTTAAGTAAGGAAAGGTTTAATACAAATTTATTGAGAATACTAGATTCTAAAGAACCAGAAGATCAAGAGATTATTAAATCCGCGCCCCCGATTCTTGACTATATTTCGAATGAAGATCGAAAATATTTCGATGAAATTCTTTCTGCTTTAAACATTTTAAATATTCCTTACTCTATTAATCCAAGATTGGTTCGAGGTTTAGACTACTATACGGATGTAGTTTTTGAAGCGATCACGACATTCGGAGGTCACTCCTATGCTTTGGGAGGAGGAGGACGTTATGATGGGCTGATTGCAGCATCTGGGGGACCAGCCACTCCTGCTTGTGGTTTTGGAATTGGTTTGGAAAGGGTCATTCAAACATTATTAGCTCAAGGGAATCTAACACTTCCATCTTCCCAGAAATTACGTTTAATTCCTGTTGATTCAGAAGCTGATTCTTTTTGTTTTGTTTGGGCTCAACATTTACGTAGTTTGGGAATCCCTACAGAAGTTGATTGGACACATAAGAAATTGAAAATCGCTTTAAAAACAGCAGATGCAGAGAAAGTAACTTTTGTTTGTCCAATAGGAGAAAGAGAATTGCTTTCTGAGGAATTGACCATTAAAAATATGTCTTTACGTCAAGAATTCTCTGGTTCAAAGCAAGAGATAGAGCAAAGGTTGCTATATGAAATACAGAACACATCGTTGTAATGAGTTGTCCCTAAGCAATGTTGGAGAACGGGTACGCGTATCCGGATGGGTACATCGTTATCGTAATCATGGGGGTGTCGTTTTTATAGATTTACGAGATCGTTTTGGGATTACACAAATAGTCTGTCGTGAAGATGAGAAACCTGAATTACATCAGTTAGTTGATTCTGTTCGTTCGGAGTGGGTCTTGTCTGTAGAAGGCTCCGTATGCCGACGTTTAGAGGGTATGGAAAACTCTAATTTAGCTACAGGTGACATTGAAGTAGATATTGAAAAAGTAGACATTTTGTCAAAAGCTAGAAATTTGCCTTTCTCTATCTCTGATGAGCATATCCATGTGAATGAGGAGCTGCGATTAGAATATCGTTATTTAGATATGCGTCGAGGTCAGATTTTAGACCGGTTGATCTATCGTCATAAGGTTATGTTAGCCTGTCGTCAATATATGGATAAACAAGGTTTCACTGAGGTTGTTACTCCTGTTCTAGGTAAATCTACTCCTGAAGGAGCTAGAGATTATCTAGTCCCTTCTAGAATATATCCTGGAAGTTTTTATGCTTTGCCTCAGTCGCCACAACTATTTAAACAGATTCTTATGGTGGGCGGTTTAGATCGATATTTTCAAATAGCTACTTGCTTTAGAGATGAAGATCTGCGAGCCGATCGGCAGCCCGAATTCTCGCAAATTGATATTGAGATGAGTTTTGCTACTCCGGACGATCTTTTCCCTATTATTGAACAGCTAGTAGTTGAAATGTTTGCTGTTCAAGGAATTAGAATAGATCTTCCTCTGCCTAGAATGACCTATCAAGAAGCAAAAGATTTATATGGAACAGATAAACCTGATCTTCGATTTGGTTTGCAATTACGTGATTGTCGAGAGCACGCAAAACAATTTTCTTTCTCTATATTTTTAGATCAACTTGCCCAAGGAGGCACAATAAAAGGTTTTTGCGTCCCTGGTGGTGCAGATATTTCGCGTAAACAGCTTGATATTTACACAGAGTTTGTAAAGCGCTATGGCTCTATGGGACTGGTTTGGATTAAAAAACAGGAAAATGGTGTAGCTTCTAATGTTGCTAAATTTGCTTCTGAAGAAGTTTTTGAAGCTATGTTTGCGGACTTCGGAGCTGAAGATAATGACATCTTGCTTTTGATAGCAGCTCCAGAATCTGTAGCTAACCAATCTTTGGATCATTTACGTAGATTGATTGCTAAAGAGCGTAATTTATATAACGAATCACAATATAATTTTGTTTGGATTACAGATTTCCCGCTATTTGCTAAAGAAGATGGAAAGATATGTTCGGAACACCATCCGTTTACCTCTCCTTTAGATGAAGATATTCCTTTATTGGACACAGATCCTTTATCCGTACGTTCTTCGAGTTATGACTTGGTTCTTAACGGATATGAAATAGCTTCCGGATCACAACGTATCCATAATGCAGATTTGCAAAATAAAATATTTTCTATTTTAGAGTTATCTCCAGAGAGTATAAAAGAAAAATTCGGCTTCTTTATAGATGCCTTAAGTTTTGGCACACCACCACATTTAGGAATTGCTTTAGGTTTAGATCGTATTATGATGGTGCTGACAGGAGCTGAAGGTATTCGAGAAGTGATAGCTTTCCCAAAAACTCAAAAGGCTGCAGATTTAATGATGAATGCGCCTGCGGAAATTATGACTTCC
This sequence comes from Chlamydia sp. 16-02, assembly GCF_042235055.1. Lineage (NCBI taxonomy): Bacteria > Pseudomonadati > Chlamydiota > Chlamydiia > Chlamydiales > Chlamydiaceae > Chlamydia > Chlamydia sp. 16-02. Next base: position 579,386 of record NZ_CP114172.1, on the reverse strand, counting down.
CACTTAAAAGAACTAAATATTAAGGTAACTTCTTAAATAATTTTATACCTATTTTAGGTGCATGGCATCACATAATGTGAGTGTCTAGGCTACAACCATAGGAGAGAAAATATGAAAAAACGATGGCATTTAATTATAATAACAATGGTTGTGTCCTTTTCCATTGCTTCCTGTGATTCGAGTTCTCAAGGTGGGGACCAAACAGCACAAGTTGGGGAAAAAAGCACTGCTAATGATTCACAACTTTCTGTAAATCAACAGATATCGCGCACTTTCGGTCATTTGCTAGCAAGACAGTTACGCAAATCAGAAGATATCATGATGGATATCACTGAGGTTGCTAAAGGTTTGCAAGCTGAGTTAGAATGCAAAAGCGCACCTTTAACTGAATCAGAATATGAGGAAAAAATGGCAGAAATACAGCAATTAGTTTTCGAGAAGAAAGCGAAAGAAAATCTCTCCCTAGCAGAAAGATTCCTACAAGAGAATAAGAAAAATGCTGGTGTTGTGGAAGTGCAGGCTGATAAATTGCAATACCGCATTGTAAAAGAAGGTGCTGGGAAAGCCATTTCAGGGAAGCCTTCGGCACTTCTTCATTACAAAGGCACTTTTATCAATGGTCAAGTATTTAGCAGCTCAGAAGCTAATAAAGAACCCATCCTTCTTCCTTTAGGACAAACAATACCAGGGTTTGCCTTAGGAATGCAGGGCATGAAAGAAGGTGAAACTCGTATCCTTTATATTCATCCTGATTTAGCCTACGGAACTGCCGGTCAATTACCTCCAAACTCTCTATTGATTTTTGAAATTAGTTTAATTGAAACTACAGATGATTCTGTAGCCACAAAAAATACAGAGAATAAAAATACGGCTTCATGAAAGTAGTTCTCTATAATCCTGATATTCCCCAAAACACGGGGAATATAGGAAGAACTTGTATAGCTCTAGGTGCTGAATTAATTTTAGTGAGGCCCCTAGGGTTTTCTTTGCTGGATAAATTTGTTAAGCGCGCAGGAATGGATTACTGGGATAAGGTCAATCTATCTGTTGTGGATTCTTTAGACGAAGCTCTATCCGGAGTAGATCAAAACAAAGTATTCTGTCTTTCAACCAAAGGTTCACAATACTATGGGGATGTTTCTCTTCCTATGGATGGTGTATATGTTTTTGGTTCTGAATCAAAGGGCTTGCCTGAAGAGGTATTAAAAAAATACCACAACCACTGTTATTACTTGCCCATGAAACCTGGAATCAGATCCCTGAATTTAGCAACAACTGTGGGTGTAGTGCTTTTTGAAGCAGTTCGACAAAATAATCAAAGTGCTTGTATTCGTAACGGGGATTAAGAGTGCTGATTAATTAGCTTAATCAAAGAATCCTTGTCTTTTAGTCCGACTACACGATCGATCTCTTTCCCATCTTTAAATAGAATTAGAGTAGGAATTGAAGAAACTCCGTACTGTTCTGCTGGTGCAGGATGGTCATCTATGTTTACTTTTCCAATAAGTACTGAGGGGACTTCTGTTGCAAGACTTTCTAATACGGGAGTTAGCATTTTGCAAGGCCCACACCATTCAGCAAAAAAATCTATAAGTACTAGGCCCGTGGCGATAAAGGAATTGAAATTTTCAGCAGATACAACTTTGACCATAATTCTCCAATAAGTTCGGGGTATTCATTTTGAATTTTACTTGCAGCTAAGAAGACTTGAACTTCCATGAGCCTAAGCTCACTAGAACCTGAATCTAGCGCGTCTACCGGTTCCGCCATAGCTGCATGAAGGCAGATTGTAGACATAGGTTAAAAAAAACACAATTCAGAAACTTTTTCAAAGGAAAAGAGAGAAAATTCCTATCTATTTCTGAGATTCTTTATTGAGGATAATCAGAGGGTGTTTGACTATGCCTATGAAAGATATTCGTATTAGAAGAACCTTCAGACATCCCTGCTTAGATTATTCATATTTATTAAGATCTTCTAATTGTTTTTAATCATTTGATTTGAAATGCTTTGAGAGTTTGTTAGAGACAGTTTTAAGATTAAAAATTTTCAAGGAATGTTATGGAAACGGAACAACATGAAACTTCTGAGAACATGAAACAATTTTTTCAAAATCTAGAAGAGATAAAGCTTTTCCTAAAGGAACATGCAGGCGAACATCCAAAACTTCAGGAAGCTTTTGATATGTTCGATAAAACATTTAGAGTGGAGGATTAAAGTAAGATTAATATATTTAGGGTGTTGTTTAATCTACTTTAGACGCTTGTGTGACGGTAAATAAAGGTTCCGGGACTTACACAGTAGATCCCAGCGGGTGTTAACATAGGACAAAAATAAACGGTTCTTTGGATATTTAATAACTTTTATTAACACGCTGCAATAATAGAAGATCCATGATGTAGGTATTTAACTTGAGAATATTGACGTCATGGCTTTAAAACTCTAAATAATAAAAATTATTTCCTAATGTTGTTCTTGGGCTCCTCTAGTTTCATTGCGATACGTTCAATAAAATGCCCCAGCCACGGTCTTGAAAGTGTCATTCAGTAACACTACTCTTCACTTTATTGCGAATAATCAATTTATCTTTTTAATTCCCGCAACGGCTAGTAGCTTTATGTTCAACATAATTCTCGTGTTATGCTAGTATGATTGATTTAATGTGAAACAGTGCTAAACTATTCTTGAGTTTATTGCTTTAGAAAATAAAAATTCTTCAGTAAACCGGGAAAACTTTTAATTTGCTTCATTAGCTGAAAAAGGGATGAGCATGAATATTTCTGGAAGTATCAAGCAGAAACTTCTCCAGTTTTTGGGAAAACAAAAAGCACCAGAATTGTTGGCCACGTATCTATTTTATCTAGAACAAGCTCTAAATATAAATCCTGTGGTTTTCGTTCGTGACAAAATCATTTTTAAAACTCCAGAAGATGCTATTCGAATTCTTGAGGAAGACAAAAAGATTTGGCGCGAAACAGAGATACAAATTTGCTCTGGGAAACCGGAAGTTAACGAACACACAAAAAGAATCTATATTTGTCCTTTCACTGGAAAGGTGTTTGCTGACAACGTGTATGCTGATCCTCAAGATGCTATTTATGATTGGTTATCTTCGTGTCCTCAAAATACAGAGCGCCAAAGTGGTGTTCGTGTAAAACGTTTCCTTGTGTCCGACGATCCAAGTATGATCAAAGAATACATAGTTCCTCCTAAAGAGCCAATTGTTAAAACTGTTTTTGCCTCTGCTATTACAGGAAAACTATTCCACAGCTTACCAACGCTTATAGAAGATTTTACCTCTGCATATTTGCGTCCTATGACTTTGGAAGAAGTGCAAAATCAAAATAAGTTCCAATTGGAAGGTACTTTCTTATCTTTACTACAAGATGCTCTCGTCGAAGACAAAATTGCTGAGTTTGTAGAAAGCTTGGCGGATGATACAGCCTTTCATGTATATATTAGTCAATGGGTAGATACAGAAGAGTAACCAATTCTGCTCAAGAAACTGTAGATATAGGTATCGAACTTGGCAAAATACTTCCTCAAGGAGTTGTTTTGTTATTGTTTGGTGACTATGGTGCAGGGAAAACAGAATTTGTTCGCGGCGTTGTACAAGGATATTTGGGGGATGCTTTGGCTCAAGAAGTCGCTAGTCCTTCATTTTCTCTTTTACATGTGTATGGTAGTGAGCTGCAAAGAATCTGCCACTATGATTTCTACCGCATAGATGCTGTCGGAGAAAATCAACAAGATCTTTTTCAGGATGCTGAAGAAGAAGATGTTTTATGTATAGAATGGCCGGAAAACATAACGTTACCGCGATTTCGAGAGATGGTGCAGATTCAGATTAATGTGTTAATTACTACTCAAAGAGAAGTGAGCATAGATGCCTCACCATCGATATTGTTAAAATTGCTGAAGGAATAAAAGAGAATCATGACTTTACTAAAAGATACGGTTTTTGTTTGCCTAGATTGTGAAATGACTGGGTTGGATGTAAAAAAAGATCGTATTATTGAATTTGCTGCAATGCGTTTCACTTTTGATAATGTGATTGATTCTATGGAGACTCTGATCAATCCCGACCGTGTGATTTCAGCGGAATCACAAAGAATACATCATATTTCTGATGCCATGTTAAAAGATCAGCCTAGGATTGCTGAGGTATTTCCAAAAATTAAGTCTTTTTTGAAAGAGGGGGACTATATAGTCGGACATAGCGTGGGGTTTGATCTACAGGTCTTAACTCAAGAAGCTGAGAGAGTAGGAGAAAGTTTCTTATCTAAGTATTGCATCATCGATACTTTAAGATTGGCAAAGGAGTACGGAGATAGCCCTAACAATTCATTAGAAGCCCTAGCTGTACATTTCAATGTTCCTTATGATGGCAACCATCGTGCTATGAAAGATGTGGAGATTAACATCAATATTTTTAAACATTTCTGTAAACGGTTTCGAACTATAGAGCAGCTTAAGCAGATGTTGGCAAAACCCATAAAGATGAAGTATATGCCTCTAGGGAAACATAAAGGACGTTGTTTCTCAGAAATCCCACTTTCATATTTGCAATGGGCATCTAAAATGGATTTTGACGCAGATTTACTATTTTCTATAAGACACGAAATTAAGCACCGGCAGAAAGGTACAGGGTTTACTCAGGTCAATAATCCTTTTATAGGATTATAGAATAAATCTGATTTATAAAAGTTTATTTGAAATCTTTGAAGTTCGAGTTATTAAAGAAATAAAAATGTCATTTCAAGTAATCTCTTGATTTTCTTTAGGTCTAAAGATACTATCCAACAAAAAGTAGGCAGCGTTGTCTCTTCCTGGGGGAATTTTTAATGCTTAAGAAAAAGCCCGTATCTTTCAGTTGTATCGACGGTCATATTTATAAAATTTTCCCAAACGATCTAAATGCAAATAATACCGTATTTGGTGGTCTATTAATGAGTTTGCTAGACCGTTTAGCGCTTGTAGTTGCAGAAAGACATACTGAAAGAATTTGCGTAACGGCTTTTGTGGATGCTTTGTGTTTTTATGCTCCTGCCTATATGGGAGAAAATCTAATTTGTAAGGCTGCTGTTAATCGCACATGGAAGACCTCATTGGAGGTTGGTGTTAAGGTGTGGGCAGAGAATATTTATAAGCAGGAAAGACGCCATATTACTTCTGCCTACTTTACGTTTGTTTCAGTAGATGAGAATAATGTTCCTACTCCTGTGCATCAGGTTGTTCCAGAAACTCCTGAAGAAAAACGCCGATATGATGAAGCTGATCAGCGCAGACAATCTCGATTGAATATGAATAAATAGGAACGTTTTGTTCAGAATTCTTAGTTTTCTTTGTTCCTGGATTTTCATAGCTTTTGCTCAACCTGATTTGAGTTGGTTTTTCTCTCTATTGGGGAGCGCTACTGGTTATGGTTTTTTGTGGTATAGTCTAGAACCTCAAAAGCATCCCTACCTATCTTGGAAACAGCTCGTCTCTCTGTTATTTTTTTGGTCTGTCACGATAAATGGTGTGCATTTTTCTTGGCTGCTCTCAGATTTATATGTTGGGAAGTTTATTTATGCTGTTTGGGGCATGCTGATTAGTTTATTGGCATTGCTGTTCACAGCTTTTTCTTGCCTACTATTTTATATAGTACGCAAAAAACATGTGAAAATCCTTTGGTGTTTACCTGGTTTATGGGTAGCCATTGAAATGGTGAGGTTTTATTTTCTCTGTTCAGGAATGTCTCTGGACTATTTAGGCTGGCCAATTACCGCAAATGCTTATGGACGCCAATTTGGAGGTTTTTTTGGCTGGTCAGGAGAAAGTTTTGTCATAGTAGCCACAGGAATTAGTTTTTACCAATTGTTATTAGGAAAGCGCTTTACGCGAGTAGCTTGGTTGGGATGTTTTCTTTTCCCCTATGTTTTAGGAGGGCTACATTATGAATATCTCAAACATACTTTTTCAAAAGAGGAAAGTCTTCGCATAGCTATTACGCAACCAGCGTCCTCAACTTTTTTAGAAGGACCCTGGTCAGGATCTCCAGCAATGGCTTGGCAAAAGCTTATTAGCCTTTCTTCTATTGTGCGAAAACCTGTAGATCTCCTTATTTTCCCTGAGGTTTCCGTTCCTTTTGGAAGAGATAGAAAAGTCTATCCTTATGATGACAGTCAGGTGATACTTTCCCCATTGACACATTTTAAACATAAAGACGAGCTGTTGGCTAATATAGATTGGATGCAAGCTCTTTCGGATCACTTTAATTGTCCTATTCTTATGGGTTTAGAGCGTTGGGAAGAAGTGGATTCCAAACTATATCTGTATAATTCTGCAGAGTGTATTTCTCAATATGGTGAGCTAGTTGGATATGATAAACGTATATTAGTCCCCGGAGGAGAGTATATTCCCGGAGGCAAGTTCGGTTGGTCGGTTTGTAAGAAATATTTCCCAGAATATGCAGTATCTTGTCAGCGTATACCAGGGGGACGTTCCGGAGTTATAGAGATAAAAAACTTACCACGTATGGGAGTTTCCATCTGTTATGAAGAAACTTTTGGAATGCTATTACGCAACTATAAGCGAGAGGGTGCCAAGCTTCTTGTAAATTTAACTAATGACGGATGGTATCCTTCATCAAGGCTGCCACAAGTGCATTTCTATCACGGCATTTTGCGGAATCAGGAATTGGGGTTACCTTGTGTTCGTTCTTGTCATACCGGTATTACTGTGGCTGCAGATGCATTGGGAAGAATAATAAAAATGCTTCCTTATGAAACACATTCTCGGAAGGCATCCCCAGGAGTTTTACAAGTAACTCTTCCTCTTCAAAATTATCCTACTTTGTATGCATTTTGGGGAGATTTCCCTGTGATTTTCGTATCTTTGCTATCTCTAGGGTATATTGGTTGTTATTTTGGATATCGCTTGCTTGCTAAAAAAGAAAAAGGATAATATACGAACACTCTTTGTCAGGTTTTTGCATGTTAGAACGAGCTCAAAGAACGTTAAAGCGCGAAGTACGTTATTCAGGTGTGGGAATTCACTTTGGAAAATCGGCGACCTTAACTTTAGAACCTGCCAAAGAAAATACCGGAATAGTCTTTTGCCGTTCTGATCTTTTAGGAGAACATATCCCCGCACTGCTCCCCCATGTATGCAATACAGGTCGTAGTACCACATTATCTTCAGGGGATTCTGTTATTGCTACCGTTGAGCATCTTATGGCTGCTTTGCGTTCGAGTAATATTGACAATGTGATTGTTCGTTGTAGCGAAGAGGAAATTCCGATAGGGGATGGGAGCTCGCATGTTTTTATGCAGCTCATAGATGATGCTGGTGTTTGTATACAGAATGATAAAGTTCCCATTGCGAGACTATCTCAGCCTGTGTACTATCAAACCCAAGATACTTTTCTGGCTGCATTTCCTTGCGACGAGTTAAAGATTTCTTACACTCTACATTACCCTCAAAGTCCTACTATTGGAACGCAGTATCGTTCTTTCGTTATTACGGAAGAGTCTTTCCGAAAGGAGATCGCCCCTTGTAGAACATTTGCTCTATATAATGAGCTATGTTTTTTGATGGATAGAGGTCTGATTAGAGGAGGGTGTTTGGAAAATGCTGTGGTTTTTAAAGACGACGGTGTTATCAGCCTTGGGCAATTGCGATTTGCAGATGAGCCTGTACGGCATAAAATTTTAGATTTGATAGGGGATCTATCTTTGGTAGGCAGACCTTTTGTTGCTCATATTGTTGCTGTGGGATCAGGACATTCCTCGAACATTGCCTTGGGTAGAAAGATTTTAGAAGTGCTACAACCCTAAGAAATGAGTGATAGATGAAAGAGGCGCCTGTAATTAAATTACGAGAATTATTAAACTTACTTCCACATCGTTATCCTTTTTTGCTTGTGGATAAGGTGTTGTCTTATGATTTAGAAAAACGATCCATTGTTGCACAAAAAAATGTAACGATAAACGAGCCTTTTTTTGTAGGGCATTTCCCTGAAGCACCCATTATGCCTGGAGTGTTAATACTAGAATCTTTAGCGCAAGCAGCTGGAATTTTGCTAGGCTTGGTTTTAGAAAACGACAGAAATAAAAGGTTAGCTTTGTTTTTGGGAATACAAAAAGCGAAGTTTCGTCAGGCAGTTAGACCCGGCGACATTCTTACATTGAGCGCTGAATTTTCATTGATTTCTTCGAAGGGAGGAAAAGCTTCGGCACGAGCTTGTGTGGGTTCTCAGGTTGCTGCCGAGGGAGAATTGAGCTTTGCTCTTGTAGACAAGGAATCTTTAGATTAACGGAGACGTATGACGAACATTCACCCAACAGCAATTATCGAACCCGGGGCTAAAATCGGAAAGAATGTTGTTATTGAGCCGTATGTTGTTATTAAATCTACGGTGACCCTTTGTGATGATGTAGTTGTTAAATCCTATGCGTATATTGATGGACACACTACTATAGGCAAGGGAACAACGATATGGCCATCCGCAATGATTGGTAATAAACCCCAGGATTTAAAATATCAGGGGGAGAAAACCTATGTTACTATAGGAGAGAATTGCGAGATTCGAGAATTTGCTATTATAACCTCATCTACTTTTGAAGGAACGACAGTTTCTATAGGAAATAATTGTCTTATCATGCCCTGGGCGCATGTAGCCCATAACTGCACAATTGGAAGTTATGTGATTTTGAGTAACCACGCGCAATTAGCTGGCCATGTTACTGTAGAGGATTATGCAATTATTGGTGGAATGGTAGGTGTTCATCAATTTGTTCGTATTGGTGCGCATGCTATGGTTGGGGCTTTAAGTGGTGTCCGAAGGGATATTCCTCCGTATACTATAGGTACCGGGAATCCGTACCAATTAGGCGGAATCAATAAGGTTGGTTTACAAAGACGACAAGTCTCTTTTGATACGCGTTTAGCTTTGATTAAGGTATTTAAAAAAGTTTATCGTTCTGCAGATAGCTTTTCTGAATCTTTATTAGAAGCTCAAGAAGAATATGGCCATATTCCCGAAGTTCAAAATTTCATTCATTTTTGTCAGAATCCGAGTAAGCGTGGAATAGAACGTGGGGCTGACAAGGATGCTTTACAAGAGGAGAATGTGGAGAAGGAAGGAGCTCTTGTTGAGTCTTAAGGTTGTTTATTTCGGCACTCCACAATTTGCCGCTACAGTTTTAGAAGATTTATTACACCATGACGTTAATGTTATAGGTGTTGTTACTCGTGTGGATAAGCCTCAAAAACGTTCTTCGCAACCTATTCCTTCGCCTGTTAAAACATTGGCCTTATCTAAGAATATTCCTCTTTTGCAACCCGAAAAAGCCTCAGATCCGCAATTTATTGAACAGCTAAGAGTTTTTGAAGCTGATGTTTTTATTGTTGTTGCTTACGGGGCTATCTTACGTCAGGTAGTTTTAGATATCCCGAAATACGGTTGTTATAATTTGCACGCGGGCCTATTACCGGCATATCGCGGTGCAGCGCCTATACAGCGTTGTATTATGGATGGTGCTACGCAATCTGGAAATACTGTAATTCGCATGGATGCAGGGATGGATACCGGAGATATTGCCGGTGTGTCTTACGTTCCTGTAGGTCCCGATATGACAGCTGGAGAGCTTGCAGAGGCTTTAGCTGCTCAGGGGGGAGAAGTTCTAATAAAAACTTTACAGCAGATCTCTAATGGAACAATTTCCCATACGCCTCAAGACTCGTCTAAGGCATCGATAGCTCCTAAGCTATCCAAGGAAGAAGGGTTTGTTCTTTGGGATCGTCCTGCTGATAAAGTATATGCTCAAATACGAGGTGTTACACCGGCTCCTGGAGCCTGGACACTCTACTCTTATCAGGATAAACCAGAAAAACGTTTGGTTATTCGTAAGGCTTCTCTTTTTTTTAACAAGGGTGTTCATGGTAATCCTGGGGATATTATTGTATCAGATAATCAAGAGCTTCTTGTTGCATGTGCTGAAGGAGCTATCTGTTTACGAGAAATCCAGCCTGAGGGTAAGGGAGCAATGGATTCAAAAACTTTTTTGAATGGACGTTCTAGTCATAAATTAAAATTATCTTTTCACACAGTCAATTAACTTCAATATTAGACAAGTTAATTTAGTTTATTAAGTTGCTAATGTGTTATAATTGCAACTTAAAACGGTTATCTTTTTGCTAAAAACCTTTTAATTTTAGGGAGGTGGATATGGCATCTGCAACACCACGTGTAGCTGGCCTACTTATGGGCAGTAGAAACGTGTTTATGCAAACAGCAATGCAAGGGGCCAAGAGAGGCGACACTGGCAATTGTATTAAGCAATTTTTTACGAATGGAAATAACCATTTAGCACGCTTTGTTGGTAGTACAAAAAACCTAGATAAGGCGTTTAAATTTGCTAAATCGGTATCAGAATTTAGCTGCGGCGTTATAGAAAGTTCTGGAAATACAGGAGCTTCTCTTCAAATAGCTAAAAATGTAGCCGGTACTTTAAGCACGGCTAGATCCGTTGTAGCTTTAGCTAACGTATTGAACGGTTCAATTCCTGGATGTGTTAACTCCTCTAAGAATTGCTTTAACCATATTAAAAAATGCTTTGCTCCAGAAGCGGAATATGATCTTGGTAATGTTGAAAAAGGCTTACCTTATAACAAGATCTACCTCACTAAAAGTGACCACGCGCTGGCCGCGATTAAAGAGGGTTGTTCTGCAGTTGGTGCGGCTACTTACATCGCAACATTTGGTGTCAGCCGTCCGATACTCTTGGCGAACAAACTGGCTAATAAGCCTTTCCTTTCTTCAGAAGCCAAGGCGGGGCTGGGCAATAGTGTAACGTATCTAATGACAGCAAACCACGCTGCAGGTGTTATTGGTGGAGCTGCATCCTTGCTCTATGAAAACCGTGCCTATAAGCGTGCCTCTGAAGGATTGTTAAACGCTAGAACGGCAGAGACGATGGATCCTGAAGTTTATAATCAAGTGTCTCAACAGTTAAAAGAATCGCACTTCAAAGCTGTTAAAAAGACAATACTTGGAATTTTAGAAAAAGCATTTGAATTGATCGCGGATCTATTCAAATTAATTCCTTTCCCATTTGCTGCTCCAGTTCGATTGGCTGTGACATCGGGAGCGGTTACAATTTCCAGTGGTATTGGTCTTTACAGCGTCTGGTCCAATTCGTAAGAAAAAGATTTGTCAGTTTAAGACAATATTGCAAATCGCTTCTAGAAAACCTAGAAGCGATTTTTTTATTTATTAGCAAACTAAGATTTTATAAGAACTTTTTATCTTTCTCTCATTAAGGCGTTCCCGCTTTTTCTTATTGTAAAAATCTTCTCCCTCTGATAACCTGTCCCTTTATTTTCTTAAGGAAAAGGTTCCTTTTCTTTTTAGGGAATTCTACGAGTAAAAATGCTAAAACGACTTGCCTGGTTGTTCTCACTTGAGTGCGGACAATCATTGTATTAATGGGTAATTATATGCGATCTCAGCTTAGCTTAATGGGAAAAAAGGAAGGCATGATTCATGTCTTTGACAAAGATGGAAATCTGGTTGCGTGTTCAGTAATTAGCGTGGGTTCCAATGTTGTTACTCAAATAAAAGTTGATTCAACTGATGGTTACAATGCTGTTCAGATGGGCGCGAATGAAATCAATGTTCCAGAAAAGACATTAGAAAAACGTGTGAATAAACCTAAACTTGGCCATTTTAAGAAGTCAGGTTCTCGTGTTTTTGGTTTATTAAGAGAGGTTCGTCTTTCTGAAGATGCTATCAATGAAGTTTCTTTGGGAAGCGAATTTGGTTTAGAAGTTCTTGAAGATATCTCTTCTGTAGACATTAGCGGTGTTTCTAAGGGTAAGGGATTTCAAGGGGTTATGAAGAGATTTGGATTTCGTGGAGGTCCTAAAACTCACGGTTCTGGATTTCATCGTCATGCCGGTTCTATAGGAATGCGGTCAACTCCTGGACGGTGCTTCCCCGGAAGTAAGCGTCCTAGTCATATGGGTACTGTCAACGTAACCGTTAAGAATTTAGAAGTAGTAAAAATAGATTTAGAGAAAAAAGTATTACTAGTGAAGGGGGCAATCCCTGGTCCTAGAGGCTCTGTTGTTGTCGTAAGACGTTCTTCCAGAGCAAAAGGGTAATACAGAAGAGGTTCTAATGGTTTTATTATCAAAGTTTGATTTTTCTGGGAGTAAAATAGGAGAGGTTGAATTGCCAGATGCCTTTTTTGCTCAAGAAGGAAATGGACTTCAACTAGTGAAAGACTATCTTGTGGCTATTCGAGCTAATAAGAGACAGTGGTCCGCATGTACGAGAAATCGTTCAGAAGTTAGTCATTCTACTAAAAAGCCTTTTAGACAGAAAGGCACAGGAAATGCCCGTCAAGGGTGTTTGGCTTCTCCTCAGTTTCGTGGAGGGGGCATTGTTTTCGGTCCCAAGCCTAAGTTTGATCAACATGTTCGTATTAATAGAAAAGAAAAAAGAGCAGCGATTCGTTTGCTGTTGTCACAGAAAATTCAGACAAATCGATTGATTGTGGCTGATGACAGCGTATTCACAAGTAGTTTATTCTCTCCAAAGACAAAAGAAGCTTTAAGATTTTTAAAATCTTGTAATGTGGAGTGTCGTGGAATTCTTTTCATTGATGATTTAGATCATGCTCAAAACAATGAAGGTTTAAGATTAAGTTTGCGAAATTTATCAGCTGTACGTGGTTTTGCGTATGGAATGAATATCAATGGATACGATCTAGCCTCTGCCCACAATGTAGTGATTTCCGAAAAGGCTCTGAAAGGACTTGCCGGGCATCTTATTTCTGGAACGAAAGATTAAAAGGGAAAATTAGGACATGAAAGATCCTTATGATGTAGTCAAACGGCATTATGTAACCGAGAAGGCTAAAACTTTAGAAGGTTTGAGTCTTGGGAATGGTGAGGGCAAAAAGAAAGGTAGTTTTTGTAAGCATCCAAAATATACATTTATTGTATCTTGCGATGCCACTAAGCCTTTAATTGCTCAAGCTTTGGAATCTATTTATGCAGATAAAAAAGTAAAAGTTAAAAGTGTAAACACGATATGTGTGAAGCCTCAGCCAGCCCGAATGTTTCGTGGAAAACGAAAAGGAAAGACTGCAGGATTTAAGAAGGCAGTTGTGACCTTCTATGAAGGCCATTCTATCGGGTAATCTATTAGAGGGAAGAAAAACATGTTTAAAAAGTTTAAGCCAGTAACTCCAGGGACTAGACAGTTGGTTCTTCCGGCTTTTGATGAGCTAACTAGGCAAGGAGAGTTATCGGGGAAAAGAACTAGGAAAAGTGTGCGGCCAAATAAAAAGCTCTCATTTTTCAAAAAAAGTTCAGGTGGTCGTGATAATTTAGGTCACATTTCCTGCCGTCACCGTGGTGGAGGGGCTAAACGTCTATACCGAGTTGTCGACTTTAAGCGTAACAAAGACGGTATCGAAGCTAAGGTGGTTTCTGTTGAGTATGATCCAAACCGTTCTGCCTACATTGCTTTATTGAGTTATGCTGATGGAGAAAAGCGTTACATACTTGCTCCAAAAGGCATAAAAAGAGGAGATCAAGTTATTTCTGGAGAAGGCAGCCCTTTCAAAGTTGGCTGTTGTATGACTTTAAAAAGCATGCCTTTAGGGTCAACCGTTCATAATATTGAGATGAGACCCCACTCTGGAGGAAAATTAGTAAGATCGGCAGGTTTAGCCGCTCAGGTTATTGCTAAAACTCCAGGTTACGTTACATTAAAAATGCCTTCAGGCGAATTCCGCATGTTAAATGAAGGTTGTAGAGCTACTATCGGCGAAGTTTCTAATTCCGATCACAATTTATGTGTTGATGGTAAAGCAGGAAGAAAACGATGGAAAGGCATTCGCCCAACCGTTCGTGGTACTGCTATGAACCCTGTCGATCACCCTCATGGAGGTGGTGAAGGCCGTCATAATGGCTATATCCCTCGCACTCCTTGGGGTAAAGTCACGAAAGGATTAAAAACTCGTGACAAGCGCAAAAGCAATAAGTGGATAGTTAAAGATCGTAGGAAATAGGGATTATGAGTAGATCGTTAAGAAAGGGTCCTTTTGTTGATCACCATCTGATAAAAAAAGTACGCGCTATGAACTCGCTGGAGAAGAAATCTCCAATTAAAACTTGGTCTCGTCGTTCTATGATTACTCCTGAAATGATCGGCCACACATTTGAAGTTCATAACGGAAAAAAGTTTCTAACAGTTTTTGTTTCAGAAACTATGGTAGGACATAAGTTGGGTGAGTTTTCACCAACAAGAATATTTAAAAGTCATCCCGTGAAGAAAGGGTAAGTCAAAAGGAGACATGTCATGTTTAAAGCGACCGCCCGCTATATACGGGTTCAGCCTCGCAAGGCTCGACTAGCTGCCGGGCTTATGAGAAATTTAAGTGTTAAAGAAGCTCAGCAACAGTTGAGTTTTTCTCAGCTAAAAGCTGGAAGATGTCTGAAGAAAGTTTTAGATAGTGCTGTAGCTAACGCTGAGCTTAATGAGAATGTGAAACGCGAGCAATTAAGCGTTATCGAAGTCAGAGTAGACGCGGGTCCTGTGCATAAACGAGCTAAATCGAAAAGTCGGGGAGGACGATCCCCAATTTTAAAACGCACTAGTCACTTAACTGTTATTGTTGGTGAGAAGGAGCGGTAGGAGAAGTTATGGGTCAGAAAGGATGTCCAATCGGTTTTCGTACAGGTGTCACTAAAAAATGGCGCTCCCTATGGTATGGAAACAAACAAGAATTTGGTAAGTTTCTTATCGAAGATGTTAGAATTCGAGAACTTTTAAGAAAAAAACCTTCTTGTCAAGGGGCTGCGGGCTTTGTTGTAAGACGTATGAGCGGTAAGATTGAAGTTACAATTCAAACAGCTCGCCCAGGATTAGTTATCGGGAAAAAAGGAGCAGAAGTAGATCTTTTAAAAGAAGAGCTAAGAAAGCTTACCGGTAAAGAAGTTTGGGTAGAAATAGCAGAAATTAAACGCCCCGAGTTGAATGCCAAATTAGTCGCAGACAATATTGCTAGACAAATTGAACGTCGTGTTTCTTTTAGACGTGCCATGAAAAAGGCTATGCAATCTGTTATGGATGCCGGAGCTATTGGTGTTAAAATACAGGTGTCTGGAAGATTAGCAGGTGCTGAGATTGCCCGTTCTGAATGGTATAAAAATGGTCGTGTTCCTCTGCATACATTGAGAGCTGATATTGATTACGCCACAGCATCCGCAGAGACTACTTATGGAATTATCGGCGTAAAAGTCTGGATTAATCTTGGGGAAAAAACCTCTACTGCTAATGCTAATGCTGGCGCTGCGGCTCCAGCTGCACAATAGCTGTAAACAAGTGTGTGTGAATTATTATGTTGATGCCTAAACGAACAAAATTTCGCAAACAGCAAAAAGGTCAATTTGCAGGCCTAAGCAAGGGGGCTACTTTTGTTGACTTTGGCGAGTTTGGAATGCAGACCTTAGAAAGGGGTTGGGTAACTAGCCGACAAATAGAAGCTTGCAGGGTTGCTATCAATAGATATTTAAAACGTAAGGGAAAAGTTTGGATTCGTATTTTCCCAGATAAAAGCGTGACTAAAAAGCCTGCAGAAACTCGTATGGGTAAAGGTAAGGGTGCTCCAGATCATTGGGTGGCAGTTGTTCGTCCAGGTAGAATTCTTTTTGAAGTCGCTAACGTTTCTAGAGAAGATGCTCAGGATGCTTTAAGAAGAGCTGCAGCAAAATTAGGGATAAGAACACGTTTTGTGAAGCGGGTCGAAAGGGTATAAGTATGGCAGCAAAGAAAAAATTATTAGCTGAGCTTAGAGAGAAAAGTCGGGTTGAGCTAGAAACATTTATTCATGAAAATAAGAAAGCTCTTTTTTCTTTAAGAGCCGAAGCCGCTTTACAAAATAAAGTAGTTAAGGCGCACTTGTTCTCTTTATATAAGAAAAACATAGCTCGATCTCAGACGGTCATACAAGAAAAAGAGGGAAAAATCAATGGCTAGTGAAGCAAGAGGCCTTAGAAAAACCAAAGTTGGTGTTGTTGTCTCATCAAAAATGGATAAAACCGTGGTTGTTCGAGTGGAAAGAATATTCTCTCATCCTCAGTATGCTAAAGTTGTTAGAGACTCTAAAAAGTACTATGCGCATAATGATTTAGATGTTTCTGAAGGCGATAAAGTTAAGATTCAAGAAACGCGACCCATGTCTAAATTGAAAAGATGGCGTGTTGTTGAGTGTGTAAGTTAATTTGGTAGATTAGCAACATTGGATAGATGCAGTTATGATTCAGCAAGAAAGTCAATTAAAAGTTGCCGATAATACCGGGGCTAAAAAAGTAAAGTGTTTTAAAGTTTTAGGCGGATCTCGCAGACGTTACGCTACAGTGGGTGATATCATTGTATGTTCGGTTAGAGATGTTGAACCCGATAGCTCTATCAAAAAGGGTGACGTGGTTAAAGCTGTGATTGTTAGAACACGTCGCGATATTCTTAGAAAAGATGGTTCTTCTTTAAGATTCGATACTAATAGCTGTGTAATTATCGATGAAAAAGGAAATCCCAAAGGAACACGAATTTTTGGTCCGATAGCTCGAGAGATTCGAGATCGTGGCTTTGTGAAAATTAGTTCTTTGGCTCCTGAGGTGATTTAAGGATAAGAAAAGATATGAAAAGACATAGTGTTTGTGTTGGCGACACGGTTTATGTGCTGGCCGGGAACGACAAGGGAAAGCAAGGTAAAGTTTTATCTTGTCTTAGAGAAAAAAATAAAGTGGTCGTTGAAGGAATCAACGTGCGTACGAAAAATATCAAACGCAGTCAAGAAAATCCTAAAGGTAAAAGGATTAGTATTGAAGCTCCGATACATGTTTCTAACGTGCGTTTAAGTATAGATGGTGCTCCAGCAAAACTTTCTGTCAAAGTTACTAAAAACGGACGAGAGTTATGGAATAGATCTTCTGACGGCACTTCTAAACTATATCGTTCTGTGAAAGAGAGAAAAGGTTAATATGAGCAGGTTAAAAAAACTATATACTGAAGAGATCCGAAAGTCCCTCCAAGAAAAGTTTGGGTATGGAAATACCATGCAAATTCCTGTTCTTAAAAAAATTGTTATAAGCATGGGTCTTGCTGAAGCGGCTAAAGATAAAAATCTTTTCCAGGCTCATTTAGAAGAACTTTCTATGATTTCCGGACAAAAACCTTTGGTGACAAAGGCTAGAAACTCTATCGCGGGTTTCAAACTTCGTGAAGGACAAGGTATTGGTGCCAAAGTAACTTTGCGTGGTCAGCGTATGTACGATTTTATGGATCGTTTTTGCAATATAGTCTCTCCTAGAATTCGTGACTTTCGTGGTTTCTCGAGTAAAGGAGATGGACGCGGATGTTATTCATTGGGACTAGATGATCAGCAGATTTTCCCTGAAGTAGATTTAGATCGCGTTAAGAGAACTCAAGGGATGAATATTACTTGGGTAACTACAGCACAAACAGATGTTGAATGCACTACTCTTTTAGAGTTGATGGGTTTGCGCTTTAAGAAGGCTCAATAGGGGAGATATAAGATCAGTATGGGCATGACAAGTGATACTATAGCCGATTTATTAACACGAATTCGAAATGCTTTGAAGGCAGAGCATTTGTATGTGGATTTAGAGCACAGCAAGATGCGTGAAGCGATTGTAAAAATTCTGAAACAACATGGGTTTTTAGCTCATTATTTAGTGAAAGAAGAAAATCGCAAACGCACAATGCGTATCTTTTTACAATATAGTAATGATCGCAGGCCTGTGATACGCCAATTAAAGCGAGTTTCTAAACCTTCTAGAAGGGTTTATGTTCCTGCAGCAAAAATCCCTTATGTTTTCGGAAATATGGGTATTTCTGTTCTTTCCACATCTCAAGGGGTGTTAGATGGATCGACAGCTAGAGCTAAAAATATTGGTGGCGAACTACTCTGTTTAGTTTGGTAACAGGATAAAAGAATTTATAGGACGGTAAGGAATGTCTCGTAAAGCTCGAGACCCTATTGTGCTCCCTCAAGGAGTAGAGGTCTCCATTCAAAATAATGAAATCTTAGTAAAAGGTCCTAAGGGCTCTTTAAAACAAGTATTAGCGCCAGAAGTGGTTATCGATATCAAAGATAAGGAAGTTTTTGTTCACGCAGCTCCTGGTGTTGTTGATAGACCAAGTCGTATGCAAGGTTTGTTTTGGGCTTTAATTTCTAATATGGTTCAAGGAGTCAGCGCAGGATTCGAGAAGCGATTAGAAATGATTGGAGTTGGCTTTAGAGCTGCCGTCCAAGGATCTGTGTTAGATTTGTCTATCGGAGTATCTCATCCTACGAAAATGTCTATTCCTGCGGAGCTGCAGGTTACTGTTGAGAAGAACACCTTAATTTCAGTGAAAGGAATAAATAAGCAGCTAGTTGGAGAATTTGCTGCTAGTATCCGTGCTAAACGTCGTCCCGAGCCTTATAAAGGTAAAGGTATCCGCTATGAAAACGAATATGTTCGTCGTAAAGCTGGGAAAGCGGCAAAAACAGGTAAAAAATAGTGTAGCAAGGCAGAGTTAGGTTATGGAAAATTCGTTATTCAAGAAGTCTGAAAAGAAAGCCCGTAGGGCTTTAAGAGTGCGTAAAGTCTTAAGAGGCTCTTCTTTAAAGCCTCGTTTGTCTGTTGTGAAGACTAACAAGCATATCTATGTACAATTAATTGATGATTCTATTGGCAAAACTTTGGCTTCTGTCTCAACTATGGCGAAATCAAGTAAGGCTTCCGGATTAATTAAAAAGAATCAAGACGTTGCTAAAACGTTAGGAACCCAAATTGCCCAGATAGGGAAAAGTCTTCAGGTAGATCGAGTTGTTTTCGATCGTGGTCCTTTCAAATATCATGGAGTTATTGCCATGGTGGCTGATGGTGCTAGAGAAGGCGGATTACAGTTTTAATGAAGGTTTAAGAGATGACGTTATCAAAGAATTCTCACAAAGAAGATCAGCTAGAGGAGAAAGTTCTTGTTGTCAATCGTTGTTCAAAAGTAGTCAAGGGCGGTCGTAAATTTAGTTTTTCCGCACTTATTTTAGTGGGTGACGGTAAGGGACGATTGGGCTACGGTTTTGCCAAAGCAAATGAATTAACAGATGCTATTCGCAAAGGTGGAGAAGCTGCGAGAAAGAATTTAATTACTATTGAATCTTTGGAAGGCGATTCTATTCCTCACGAAGTTCTAGTTGATCAGGACGGAGCTCAATTGCTTTTGAAGCCCGCTAAACAAGGAACTGGAATTGTGGCGGGTTCACGTATTCGTTTGATTTTGGAAATGGCTGGAGTCAAGAATATTG
Organism: Chlamydia sp. 16-02; assembly: GCF_042235055.1. Classification (NCBI taxonomy): domain Bacteria; kingdom Pseudomonadati; phylum Chlamydiota; class Chlamydiia; order Chlamydiales; family Chlamydiaceae; genus Chlamydia; species Chlamydia sp. 16-02. Next base: position 560,010 of record NZ_CP114172.1, on the reverse strand, counting down.
TTGCCAAAAGTTTAGGCTCAAATAACCCTATGAACCAAGTAAAGGCTGCTTTTAAAGCTCTCTTGAGTCTTTCTAGCAGGAAAGACGTTTTACAAAGGAGAAGAGTGACACATGATTAAATTAGAATCATTACAAGATCCTTCACCAAGAAAAAGAAGAACAAAATTATTAGGACGCGGTCCTGGTTCAGGTCATGGTAAAACAAGTTGCCGAGGCCATAAAGGAGATGGAAGCCGTTCTGGTTATAAGCGTCGATTTGGTTATGAGGGGGGCGGAGTTCCTCTTTATAGAAGAGTTCCTACAAGAGGATTTTCTCATAAACGTTTTGATAAATGTGTAGAAGAAATTACTACTCAACGTTTGAATATTTTATTCAACGAAGGGGAAGAAATTACTTTAGATGCTTTAAAACAAAAAAGAGCTATAGATAAGCACGCAATTAGAGTAAAAGTGATTGTTAAAGGCGAATTAGAGAAAACGTTTATCTGGAAGGACACTAATGTAGTATTGTCTCAAGGAGTACGAAACCTTATTGGTGTTGCTTAAAGATAAAAATTTTCAGGCCCGATTATGACAACTTTACGACAGATATTTTCTATTACTGAGTTAAGACAAAAGTTATTTTTCACTTTTGCTTTACTTGCGGCCTGCCGAGTTGGTGTGTTCATCCCTGTGCCAGGAATTAACGGCGAACGTGCCGTAGCTTATTTTAAACAGTTGTTAGGTTCTAGTCAGAATTTATTTCAGTTGGCTGATATTTTTTCTGGGGGAGCTTTTGCACAAATGACAGTTATTGCTTTAGGTGTGGTTCCATACATTTCCGCATCTATCATAGTCCAACTTCTTTTAGTATTTATGCCCTCAATACAAAGGGAAATGCGTGAAAGTCCTGATCAAGGCAAAAGAAAAATTGGCAGATTAACTCGTTTATTTACCGTTGGCTTAGCAGTTATTCAATCGCTACTTTTTGCTAAATTTGCTTTAAAAATGAATATGTCTATTCCTGGCATTGTTCTTCCAACCTTGTTGTCTTCCAAGCTATTTGGCGCCCCCTGGATGTTCTACATGACAACAGTTATTGTTATGACAACAGGAACATTACTGCTCATGTGGATAGGTGAACAGATTTCTGATAAAGGCATTGGTAATGGCGTTAGCTTGATTATCAGTCTCGGGATTTTAGCTTCTTTTCCTTCTGTTTTAGGATCAATAGTAAGTAAGTTGAATCTTGGTTCTCAAGATCCTTCTCAACTAAGTTTGTTCTCTCTACTTTTGTTATGTTTTATTTTTGTGTTTGTTCTCGTAACAACAATATTGATTATCGAAGGTGTGAGAAAAATTCCCGTGCAATATGCACGTAGAGTAATTGGTAGGAGAGAAATCCCTGGAGGAGGATCCTATTTGCCTCTGAAGGTAAACTATGCGGGCGTTATACCTGTTATTTTCGCTTCGTCCTTGCTAATGTTCCCGGCAACTATAGGGCAATTCATGTCTTCGGATTCTTCATGGCTTAAGCGAATAGCTATGATGCTATCCCCAGGTAGCTGGGTATATTCCTCATGTTATGTTTTGCTTATAATATTTTTTACATATTTTTGGACGGCAACTCAGTTTCATCCGGAACAAATTGCTTCCGAAATGAAAAAGAATAACGCTTTTATTCCTGGAATTCGACAAGGGAAGCCTACACAAACATATTTAGAATACACCATGAACCGCGTTACTTTATTAGGAGCGGTCTTCTTAGCTGTTATTGCTATTTTACCATCTATTTTAGGGCGTGTTCTTAATGTAGATGCTAATGTGAGTTATTTTTTAGGCGGCACAGCAATGTTGATCGTCGTTGGTGTGGTTTTAGATACGATGAAACAAGTGGATGCCTTTTTGCTTATGCGTCGGTACGATAGTTTTTTAAAAAAAGATCGTTCCAAAGGAAGGCATTGAAAAATAACAATTTTTGACCTAAGATGCTTATACTACTTTAAGGGAGGCCCTACGTATGCCACGCATCATTGGAATTGATATTCCTGCGAAGAAAAAATTAAAAATAAGTCTTACATATATTTATGGGATAGGGCCAGCTCTTTCTGAAGAGATTATTGCAAAATTGCAATTGAATCCTGAAGCTAGGGCTGTTGAATTGACGGAAGAAGAAATAGGTCGCCTCAATTCTCTCCTACAATCAGAATATGTAGTTGAAGGAGACTTGCGACGTCGTGTTCAGTCAGATATTAAAAGATTGATCTCTATACACGCCTATCGTGGACAAAGACATCGTCTTTCATTGCCTGTAAGAGGACAGAGAACAAAAACAAATTCTCGAACACGTAAAGGCAAGCGTAAAACGGTCGCAGGTAAGAAGAAATAATTTTTTTAGGAGAACGTGTTTTGGTTAAACATCAAACGCAGAAAAAAGGCGTAAAAAGAAAACAGTTAAAGAATATTCCTTCAGGCGTTGTTCATGTTAAGGCTACCTTCAACAATACGATTGTGTCCATAACAGATCCTGCAGGGAATACTATCTCTTGGGCTTCAGCAGGAAAGGTTGGATATTCCGGATCTCGTAAGTCATCTGCTTTTGCTGCAACGGTGGCTGCACAAGACGCTGCAAAAAATGCTATGAATTCTGGCCTTAAAGAAGTCGAAGTATGTTTAAAAGGCACCGGAGCTGGCAGAGAATCTGCAGTTCGCGCTCTCATAGCCGCTGGTTTAGTTGTTTCTGTCATCCGTGACGAAACTCCTGTTCCTCATAATGGTTGTCGACCAAGAAAAAGGCGCAGAGTGTAGTTTTAGGGAAGGAGAAAGGGATGTCGGATAATTCACAAAATTTACTTTACGATAAATTTGAATTGCCAGAGTCAGTCAAAATGATGGCTGTAGAAGGTAGCGGAGGATCGATTGATAAGCAGGCGAATTTTGTCGCAGAACCTCTGGAAAGGGGTATGGGGCATACCTTAGGTAATGCTTTGAGAAGAGCATTGCTAATTGGTTTAGAGGCTCCTGCAATTATTTCCTTTTCTATGACCGGCGTACTTCATGAGTACATGGCAATAGATGGAATCGTAGAAGATGTAACTAACATCGTCTTAAATTTGAAAGGAGCTTTACTGAAGAAATATCCTTTCCAAGATAGTGAGGATGGTCGTTGCACTCAATTATTAAAGTCTACTATTTCTGTAGATGCTTCTGATCTGGCTGCTTGTGGTGGTCAAAGATTTGTAACATTGGCTGATTTATTGCAAGAAGGCGGGTTTGAGTCTGTTAATCCTGATCATGTGATTTTTACTGTAACACAGCCTATGCAAATTGAAATTGCTTTAAGAGTGGCTTTTGGAAGAGGGTATTCTACATCTGAGAGAATTATTCTCGAAGATAAAGGTGTGAATGAGATCATTTTAGATGCAGCCTTCTCACCTGTAGTTTTAGTTAATTATTTCGTAGAAGACACTCGTGTTGGTCAAGACACAGATTTTGATCGCTTGGTTCTGCATGTAGAAACAGATGGTCGAGTATCTCCTAAAGAAGCATTAGCTTTCTCTACACAAATTTTAAATAAGCATTTCTCTATTTTTGAAAAAATGGATGAGAAGAAAATAGTCTTTGAAGAAGCTATTTCTATTGAGAAAGAGAATAAAGACGATATTCTTCATAAATTAGTTTTAGGTATTAATGAGATTGAATTGTCTGTAAGATCTACAAACTGTTTGTCTAATGCAAATATTGAAACCATTGGTGAACTGGTAATTATGCCAGAGCCTCGTTTGCTTCAGTTCAGAAACTTTGGTAAGAAGTCTCTTTGTGAGATTAAGAATAAGTTAAAGGAAATGAAGCTCGAATTGGGAATGGATCTCAGTCAATTTGGCGTTGGTTTAGACAACGTAAAAGAAAAAATGAAGAGTTATGCCGAAAAAATTCGGTCTAAAAACGTCAAGGGATAATTAAGTATATGCAACACGCTAGAAAGAAATTTAGAGTTGGTCGTACTTCTGCGCATAATCGTTGTATGTTAGCTAACATGTTAAAATCTCTAATCCATCAAGAAAGAATAGAAACTACTTTGCCTAAGGCGAAAGAGTTGCGTCGCTGTGCGGATAAGATGATTACATTAGCTAAAAAAAATACATTAGCTGCAAGACGTTTAGCTGTTGCTAGGCTAATGGTGAGATACAATAAATTGACAAGTAAAGAAGCTCGTCAAGCTAAGGCTGGCGATCTATCGGCTTATAACGTAGATCGTACCGTAATAAACAAACTATTCGATGAATTGGGTGCTCGTTTTGTCTCTAGAAATGGCGGCTATACGCGTATTTTGAAATTACAAAATAGAGTTGGTGATAATGCACGAAAGTGTATTATAGAATTTTTAGCCAATTAGGCTATTTTTTGCGAATACTGACTACTAGGGAATAGTGATGAAAGTTGTAATTAACGGTTTTGGACGGATTGGAAGATTAGTTTTAAGACAAATTCTAAAAAGAAATTCTCCTATCGAAGTCATGGCTGTTAATGATCTTGTTCCTGGAGAGGCTTTAACGTATTTATTTAAATACGATTCTACTCACGGGCGCTTCCCAGCAGATGTATCTTATGATAACGGTTATCTTATTGTTGATGGCCGTAAAATTCAATTGTTAGATCAACGTGATGTCCAAAAGCTTCCTTGGAAAGATCTAGGTGTAGATACTATTATTGAAAGCACGGGTTTATTTACTAAAAAAGAAGATGCTGCGAAACATCTTGAATCTGGTGCGAAGCGTGTACTTATTACTGCCCCTGCAAAAGGAGATGTTCCGACATTTGTAATGGGAGTAAATGAGAATAAATTTGATCCTGAGAAGGATACCATTATCTCTAATGCTTCGTGCACTACAAACTGTCTTGCTCCTTTGGCTAAAGTATTACTAGATAATTTTGGTATTGAAGAAGGCTTGATGACCACAGTTCATGCTGCTACAGCTACTCAGAGTGTTGTAGACGGCCCGTCTAAGAAAGATTGGAGAGGTGGTAGAGGAGCTTTTCAAAATATCGTTCCTGCTTCTACTGGAGCAGCGAAAGCTGTTGCCTTATGTCTCCCAGAATTAAAGAATAAATTAACCGGAATGGCTTTTAGAGTTCCTGTTGCTGATGTTTCTGTCGTTGACCTTACTGTAAGATTGCAGAAGTCAACAACATATGAAGAGATATGTAAAGTTATTAAAAATGCTTCAGAAACGAATTTGCGTGGGATTCTAGGTTATACGGATCAAGAAGTAGTTTCTTCTGATTTTATAGGATGTGAATATTCTTCTATATTTGATGCTGGTGCAGGGATAGCGTTAACCGATCGTTTTTTCAAACTAGTTGCCTGGTATGATAATGAGATAGGGTATGCAACTCGCATAGTTGATTTATTGGAGTATGTAGCAAAGAACTCTAAATAAAAGGTTAAATTCGTGTATTTTACAAGAGATCCAGTCATTGAAACTGTAATTACGTCGAGGGAAGGATACAAGTTATCAGTTCGTAATACTAAGCATCTTTCTCAGGATCCTTTTGTTGTTGAAGCAGTTGAAGTTATTTCTTTGGGAAACACCTGTTTTTTCCGTAACTGTGATCATAGTAAACCGTTCATTGTTCCTGCAGGCGATTACGAAGTAATGGAAATTCGAGATACTAAGATCAACCTGAAAGCAGTAGGTTTAGATCGTGGTATTAAAATTGCCGGGGGCCGAGAAGCCTTAATCAAATTGCCTAAGGCTGCTCCCGTAGCTGTTGTTGAAGAAAGTTCTTCAGAGACAGTTGTTACATCTGAGTCTTCATCTTCGGAAACTTCCACTACACCAGCATCTTCTCATTCTACAACTAGAAAAGAGAAAAAAGAACGTAAAGGGGATAAGTGGAAAGAGAAGAAAAAGCAAGGACGCAAGAAAACTAATAAAGAGGTTTCTGAAGTGGCGGGATCTTCTCAAGAGATTATTGATGCTGTTACTGAGGAACTTTGGGAAGAATCCCAAGAAAGTAAATTAAGTGAGCAGAAAAAGTTTTCTCTATTACCCCCTCCTGCGAAATTAATTTCTGAGATTATCTCTCAAGCTGTTTCGGACCCTACAGTAACTTCAGCCGATTTAGATGAATCTTTACAGGCTTTAGTAACTGAAAGTTCTGAAGTGATTAATGCTTTATTATCGGGTGATCAGGCAATTATTTTTCCTGAAGAAGAAATGGAAACTGCTCCAGCTTGCGAACAGCCTTTACCATCTTCTTTCCCAACGGAAGATGAATAGGAATTCATTAAAGATTTTTGGTTGTTTTCTCTTTGAAAACCATTGATCTAGAAAGTGTCATCTGATAAAATTCCGAGTTATATTTTTGGTGTTTTTCTTAAAGTAGATACTTCCAAAAACTATAGTTCGAATCGCATCAGTTATTCAATTCATAATTGGCGGGATTCTTCATTATTGCTCAGATGGTGGAATGGTAGACACTAGGGACTTAAAATCCCTTGGGCGCAAGCCCGTGCAAGTTCGAGTCTTGTTCTGAGCAGTTTTTCCTTTTTTTTGTTTAGATCTTAACCCAGTGATTCATGTCCATTATTGAAAATAATGTGCATTAATCGATTTTTTATTTTCATTTAATTTTTTCTGAAATTCTAAAACTCGGTATCCACACTAGGAAACATCAACTTAGATTTTCTAGATTTTTTGGATGTCTTTTTCTTGGTTGTGAAATTGAGACAAGAACTCCTTCCTGTGCTATAAACCGGAAAAATCTAATTAATATCTAGAGGTATCCTTTGCGGCGGCTCTTATCGGCAATTAGGCTGCATCTAACTTCTATATGGTCTAGCAACTCCACCTGTTCTTCTTCAAATCATTACGATATATACTCGAGATCTATGCTTCTGTTGCTATGTCGATGGAAAGATGCAGATATTATGGAATGGCAATACGCATGTAATGCTTTAGCAGATGTTTGTAGTAAAATGAGTGGGCAACTTATCCCAAGTAAGTCCGAGTTATTACAAGAAGATCTTTCTCCTGAGCAAGATATCCATTTAGAATGGAAGTATCGATTTTCGGATTTAGAAAAAGAGTTTTTATCTCGTGATGAGGTTAGAAATGCTGAAATCGAAAAGTTAAAGAATGAGAATGGTTGGTTACAACATCGTCTTTCTGAAAAGTTACAGCAAACACGTCATCAAAATGATATTATTGATGAATTAAAACGGGATTTAATAGAAAGTGTTCAGCAAACAGAAATTAGTGAGGGGAGACGTCTCTGTTATGAACATAAGATTAAGATCCTCGAGGAACAGTTAGACAAGCTAACTCTATCTCGTATTCCTGAAACTGATATGTTTGAACAAGGCTCAAGAGAAAGCTTACTAAAACAGCAGGAAATAATAGATCTAAATAAAGCCATGATGAATTTAAATGAGAAAAAAGTTGATCAGGATAAGAAATATCAAGAAGAAATCGCAAGATTAAGTCTAGAGTTACAGAATTATAGACAAACCGCATATATAAATATGGAATCAGAAAAACTCCTACAGATTCAAAATGAGTTAGTTCAGAAGAAGAAGGAAGTTGCTTTACTACAAGATCTTGTTGAAGAGCAGTATTGTCAAATACAGAGGCTTAATAAGGAACTTGGATTTGAAAATGTTTTGAATGTATCGCATTTAAAACAGCTTCTAGGTAGAGATTTAGATTGTAATAGTACTGAATGTGTTCAGGAATCAAAATGTAGTGGGCTTGTAGAGTAGATCTTATATCAAGATTTCTAGTTGTAATTATATATGGCTAACATAGAATAAACACTACATACTCCGTTCGGAGAACTTTTCTTAAGTCTGGATAAGGACTCAATTATGACGCAATTGATTATGGGGATTGATCCAGGGACACTAGTTTCTGGGTATGCTATTATTCTTGTTGAACAGCGTTATAAGATACGGGCTCATAGTTATGGGGCCATTCGTTTATCGTCCAAAGATTCACTAACAGAGCGTTATAAGCAGCTTTTCCAAACATTATCTGCAGTATTAGATGATACTACTCCCGATGCTGTGGTTCTTGAAACTCAATATGTTCATAAGAATCCTCAAAGCACTATAAAATTGGGTATGGCGCGAGGTGTACTCGTCCTTTCAGCTGCTTTAAGAGATATTCCTGTTTTTGAATATGCACCAAATGTAGCTAAGAGAGCTGTTGTAGGAAAGGGAAATGCGAGTAAACAACAGGTGCAATTAATGGTTAGTAAGATTTTAAATATTCCTGACGTCTTAAATTCTAATTGTGAGGATATTGCAGACGCATTTGCATTAGCAATATGTCATGCGCATACTTCTGCTTATACTTGTTTAGGAGTTCGATAATGTACGACTATATTCGCGGAATTCTTACTTATATGAGTTCGGGAACTATTGTGATCGAATGTCAGGGACTCGGGTTTAGTATTTTTGCTTCCGATCGATGGTTGATTGAATTATCGAGTCAATTACATCGTGAAGTTGTTGTTTATACATATACAGTTGTTCGTGAAACTGAACATGTTCTTTATGGATTCAACTCTCGAGGAGAACGTGAATGTTTCCGTATGTTAATTTCATTTTCTGGGGTAGGTCCTAAGACAGGCCTAGCAATATTGAATACCTTTTCTCTTAATAAACTTTGTTCTATAGCACGTGCTGAGGATGTTAAAGCTATAGCTTCTGTTCCGGGTATAGGGAAAAAAACAGCAGAAAAACTTATGGTGGATCTCAAGCAAAAGCTTCCGGATCTGCTTCCTTTAGATTCTCAAGTAATTACTTCTTGGGAACCCGCAAAACCTTCATGTATGGATGAGGGGATACAAGCATTAGCTGCATTAGGATATCCTAAATCTTCGGCAGAGAGGATGATTGCTGAAGCTATGAGCGAACTTCCAGACAATGCCTCGTTAGCTGAAATTCTTCCTATTGCTTTAAAAAAGAACTTACAAGGATTGAACAAGAACTAGACTTTCCTAAAGATAGTGGTATAATTTCTCTCACATTCACTTCATTTTGTTTAAGGAGATTGTTATACATGGAACAAACGCTATCAATTATCAAACCTGATTCTGTTGGCAAGGCTCACATCGGTGAGATTGTTGCAATCTTTGAAAAATCAGGATTTCGTATAGCTGCTATGAAAATGATGCATTTATCAGTGAAAGAAGCTGAAGGTTTTTATGCTGTTCATAAATCGCGGCCATTTTTCCAAGAGCTTGTCGATTTCATGATTTCCGGTCCAGTTGTTGTTATGGTTCTCGAAGGTGATAATGCTGTAGTTCGCAATCGAGAAATTATGGGAGCTACAAATCCTCAAGAAGCTGCTCAGGGGACTATTCGTTCTCAGTTCGGTGAGTCTATAGGAATTAATGCGATACATGGATCTGATAGTTTAGAAAATGCAGCTATAGAAATTAACTATTTCTTCAGCAAAATCGAAATAGTTAACTCGGCTAAATAATCAAAAATATTTTTATAATAACGTTGTGGATTTTCGGTGAGGCTTTTCCAGAATATCTTTCAGATCATCTTCTGAAAGAGTCCCCCAAAGAAAAATATTACTTGCGGATGCTTTTAATTTATCGAAAAAACTTTCTTTAGTTGGGAACCATGGACGAATAGTTGTGAGAAAATCTTGGTGTAGACGTTGTTTCCTATACGATGGTTGTTTTTGGGGTATTGGTAGATAACGTTTAAGTTTTTCTATATCCATATCCCATAGAAATGTTGAATGATGTACCCAACGCGACTTTTGGATATATTGAGCATTCCCTGCGATTTTCTTCTCCCCTACAGTATAATCATTTTCATTAACAGAAAAAGCCTTGGGGAAGATAGGCGCATAGATGTCATAAGACCATTGCATCAAATCGTGAGAATTGGCCATAGGTTCGAAAGAATTCATAATCCAGGTTACGAATAAACTATTTTCATCAATAAATACTGTCCCACCACCACTGTAACGTTTAATTATAGGAACATTATCGGATCGTAGCTCAGGGATATGAAGGTCTTCGTCTGGACGTCTTGAAATACCGAGGACGACTGCTTCCGGTGCGTTAGAATTAACAATACAGATATTTTCTTTGCAGTTGCGCAGAAGAGCCTCTTCTATTTGCAACTGCTCAAAGATAGTTATTCCAGATAGATTTAAGAAAATACATTTATTGGTGAGCATGTTTTTTTACAGCAACCATCAATACTTGAATATCGGCGCAAGCGATTCCTGATATCCTTGAAGCAGACCCTATAGTCCTTGGGGTAAATTTAGCTAGTTTTTCTCTAGCCTCCAAACTTAATGAGGAAATATTTTGATAATCTATGTCATCGGGAATAGCCATATTTTCTGATTTTGATAGACTGTGAATCAAAGATTTCTGACGATCTATATACCCTGCATACTTAATTTCCATTTCTAGTGAAGCATTCAGTGTTGAGCCGAGATCACGGACGTCATCTGGGAATGTTTCCTTTAGAATATCGTAAGATACTTCTGGACGACATAAAGCTTTTGCTAGAGAAACAACAGAATTTCCGTACTTTTTGAATGTCTTACTTAAACGAAGTTTTTCTTCCTCTATAATTTGCTTTTGATTTTCAAAAATTTCGTAACGCTCTTGACTTAGGAGACCTAAGTTACGACCATAGTGAGATAAGCGTAAGCACGCATTATCCTGCCTTAAGAGTAGACGATGTTCTGCTCTTCCTGTAAACATACGATAAGGCTCATCTAGTACTTGAGTAGTGAGATCGTCTAGCATCACACCGATATAGGACTCTTGTCGTGATGGAATAAATACGGGTCTTCCAAGTACTTTATTTACTGCGTTAATGCCTGCAATAAGACCTTGAGCAGCAGCTTCTTCATATCCGGTTGTCCCATTGATTTGTCCACATAGAAATAAACCTTCTATAATTTTACTTTCTAAAGTGGGGTAGATGACATTTCCATGAACATAATCATATTCAATAGCATAAGCAGGACGGGTAATAACCGAATTTTCTAATCCCCGAACCGAACGGATCATGTTGTATTGAACATCAAAAGGCATGGATGTGGATAAACCATTAACATAAACTTCCTGAGTGTAAATTCCTTCAGGTTCTATGAAGATATGGTGACGTTCTTTATCTGCAAATTTAACAATTTTATCTTCAATAGATGGACAATATCGAGGTCCTACACCTTCAATACGTCCTCCGTACAGAGCTGAGCGCCCAATATTAGCTGCAATAATATCTTTGGTTTTCTGGGTAGTATGAGTGATATAACAAGATACCTGAGGTAGGGGAGGAACAAAAGGCTTATCCCTATGAACAAATCCTACACCCGGATCTCCGGGTTGTTCTTCTGTTACAGAAAAATCAATGGAAGAGGCTAATAGGCGGGGAGGAGTACCTGTTTTTAATCTACTAATTGGAAAACCACGCTCTTTTAGAGCTGCTGATAATCCTGTTGCTGCAGGATCCCCAAGACGTCCACCAGGGAAATTGAGATCCCCAATATGAATTAAGCCACGCATGAACGTTCCAGAAGACAGAATAACCGTCTTCCCTAGATAGACGATTCCTTCTTTTGTTGTAACACCCTGGATGATACTTTCATTGTCTAGTAAAGACTCAACCGTACCCTGCATGATATGCAAGCCGGGGATGCTCTCTAATAAGCGTTTCATATGAATATGATACATTTGCTTATCAACTTGAGCTCTTGGAGCACGAACAGCGGGACCCTTGGTCTGATTTAAGATACGAAATTGTATCCCAGACTGGTCAGTAACCTCTGCCATGATACCACCTAGGGCATCGATTTCTCGAACAATATGCCCCTTACCGATACCACCAACAGCAGGATTACAACTTAACTTAGCAATAGTATCTAAGTTTGAAGTTAAGATTAGTACGGAGGCTCCCATTTTTGCAGAACAAAATGCAGCCTCGCAACCCGCATGCCCAGCACCAACTACAATAACATCGTAATTAATTGGGTGAGTCCACATAAACTAGCTAATTATTTATTTTTATGACGGTCTCTTCGGCGTCTTTTATTACGCTTATGCTTAGCGATTTTAAGTCTTCGTTTTTTCTTAACAGATGACATAGTCTTTTTTATTGTTAGGGTATGAATATGAGTGTGTAATTCGATCTTTTCTCAATGAAAAAAGATCGCCAAGTAGAATAGCTAAATTTAGATTAGAACTATTCCTTGGATACCTAAAGCTATTAGGCACACCGTGTTTCACTGTTTCGTTTTATCCCGCAGTCTCAACACACTAAGTAAACCTAGGATTGCGGTACTTGTTTTTCTCACAGGAAACAACAAGAGAAATGTTACTACAAAGATATTTTGTGGTCCACTAACGATTTTAATCGAAGTTGGCTATAGAAATGGCATAGACTTTTTTTGATAATCTCTGGCGAGCATTTTTATAAAAATTTATCTAACCATTGAATTCAAAAGCTGCATAATTTCTAAATCTCGCAAGTTCTTTTTCAAAAACCAGAGGAACAGAACCTATGGAACCGTGGCGATTTTTAGCAACTATAAGCTCTGCTGTTCCAGGTTTATCATTCGGGTCGTAATATTCTCTACGCAATAGAAACATGACTAAGTCGGAATCCTGTTCTATACTTCCACTTTCTCTAAGATCACTCATCATAGGTCTATGATTGGCTCTATCTTCTACTTTTCTAGATAACTGTGATAAACAAAGAATAGGAATATTCAACTCTCTAGCCAAAGTTTTCAGCATTCTTGAAATTTCTGAAATTTCCGTTTGACGACTTTCTGCAGAACGTAATGTTCCTGAACCAGAAAGAAGTTGTAAATAATCGATAATCAGGAATTGAATATCATAACTTTCTTTCATTCTTCTGGCTCGAGCTCTAAGATCAGTCACTTTTAATCCGGGCTGATCATCTATAAGTAAAGTATGTTGTTGCATTTCATTTACAACAGAAACAATACGTTGAAAGTCTTGCCCAGACAAATCTCCCACATTAATTTTTCTGGATTCCACTTCAGATCGAGAGCATATGATTCTATGAATTAGTTGATCAACGGTCATCTCTAAGGAAAAAATTCCTATAGGGAGTTGACTTTGAAAGCACATGTTTTCTGCGATATTTAAAGCAAGAGCAGTTTTCCCCATGGCAGGTCGGGCTGCAAGAATCATTAAGTTAGATTGGGAAAAACCATTGATCATCTTATCTAAATCAATGAAATGCGTCGGGATGCCTGAAATAGGTAAAGCATCACCGCTTTGTGCATGTTGTTGGAAGAATTCTTGTTTTTCTTGTAATTGTATTAGAAAAGGTTTTTCTTGAGCGGAGACCAGACCCTGAAGTTTATCGGCAACGAGAACGTACTGTGTCAGGGAGGTTGTTTGGCTAATTTTAAATAAAGCATTTTGCGCTTCGTCTAAAGCAACAGCAACGTCTTTAGGTTCCTCGCTTGCTTTTTTTTCTATTTCCTTCGCTGTTTGGATCATTTTTCTTAAGATAGATTTAGAAAGAATGATCTGAATATATTCTTCAATATATGCTGCAGTTCCTGCAAAATCTGCTAAGGTAATTAAATAACCAGGCCCCCCAATTACTGTAAGGTGATTTCTTCTTTTAAGTTCTTCTCCTGCAAGATGTACATCTATAGGTTTATCGTGTTTAAAAGCATCTTGGAGAACTCGGAAAATGATTTTGTGTTCAAGATAGTAAAAGTCATCTTCATTAAGTTGGTTGGCTGCTAGATTAAGATAATTAACTCCCGTCAACATACAGCCGAGAACAATCATTTCTGATTCTTTAGAATTAGGTGGACTTGGTAATGTGGGAGCGGGTGTTTTTTCTGTTTGAGTCAACATAGTTTTTATGATGTGATCTAGATGCAGGAGTCATTAGAGATCAGGTTAGGATATCGAAAATATATGCTCAAGTCATAAAGATTGGGAAAGTCAATAAAGTTTCTATTAAATATTCAGAAAAAACTTGGGGAATCGGGCGTAGAAATTACTAGATCACTAATGTTAACTTACAATAGAATTGAATTCGCGTTTGTCTTGTTTTTCTTTTGCGCGGACTAAGAGGCTGAATGGCCTGGAGAACAGAGGCTTAAAAGTTAACTTGCTTTCATTGAAGAGAGGAATTATTCTACTTTATTAAATAGGAAGATAGTAACAGGTTTTTCTCTTGGGAACTCTGGTATGCCTTCTAAGGAAAGATGACTGAGTGGTCGAAAGTACGTCCCTGCTAAGGACGCGTACCTCTAAAGGGTACCGAGGGTTCGAATCCCTCTCTTTCCGAATTTTTCTAATAGAGTCCGTAATAAAGTTAATTAGTTGCTCTTTTTCTTTAAAATTTTTCTAAAATATCAAATGGGTATCAATATAAGGTAATCTAAGAAACAGTTGCTAGAGGGAGGAACTCTCTTCTTGCCTGTAGAGTTGGCTTATCCTATAATAAGTTCTTTTAGATTATATTAAGATTCCTTAAAAAGATCACGTTAGCCAAAACCATGAGACAATTTTGTAATTTACTTTCTCTATCACGTATATGGCTAGCCCTATTCTTTTACCAAGAAAAGATTCACTTGCGTCTGTTGGTTATTTTAGGCGCCATGGCCAGTGATGTTTTAGATGGCTATCTTGCTCGCCGTTACAAAGCAACTAGTCGTTTTGGTTCTATGTTGGACCCTCTTACCGATAAATTCTTTGTTTTTGTTTGTGTTGCTATCTTGTACTGGGAGAGATCCTTATCCCCAGAGCATCTCCTGCTTATTTTTGCTAGAGACATTTTCCTCGTGCTTTTCGCTATCTATCTCTCTATTGTTAAAGGATGGAAGGGATACGATTACCGAGCTCTATTCTTTGGGAAAATCTTTACAGTGGTTCAATTTATTATTTTACTTGGGGTCACCGCAGGTGTGCAAATTCCTGTAATTGGATTAATGCCGTTAATTATTCTCGGATTTCTCTATTTCTTAGAGAGAGTGATAGATTACAAAAAACAGTGCCTCGATTAAAGGCTCTGGTAAATTTTTTATTTAAAAAAGAGTGGAAGGATCTCACAGGAACAACTTGTATTTTAGGAAGTGTTTCGCTACAATAGTCCTTTATATTTGTCATAGTCTTTTAAAATATGCCTTGCCGTTTGCTCAGCAACAAGTATTATAGGAACTGTACGGGTTCAAAGTCTTTTAGGCATGATTTATCATCTGTTTACAAATCTTTATGCTCTATAATTTTGGGAAGGAGTTTATGCAGTCATCAGAGATGAAACCCTTTTCAAGACTGCGGGCGTACTTCTGCCCCATATATCGATCAGAATTCCCAAAATTTATTCCTCTTTTCTGGCTAGCCTTTTTCGTAGGATTTAATTATTGCCTCCTAAAAAGTATGAAAGATACTTTAGTGGTGGTGGGATCTGACGCGGGTGCGGAAGTTATACCGTTCTTGAAAGTCTGGGGGATAGTTCCTGGAGCCGTTATCGTTACTATGATCTACGGTTGGTTAAGTAATCGGTGTCCTAGAGACACCGTTTTTTATTCCTTCATAGGTACTTTTCTCGGTTTCTTTTTCTTGTTTGCCGTAGTAATTTACCCTATGGGGGATGCCTTACACCTGCATTCTTTTGCAGATAGGTTACAAGAATTGCTACCACAAGGCTTACGTGGATTTATTGTAATGATCCGCTATTGGAGTTACAGTCTATACTATGTAATGTCGGAACTATGGAGTTCGGTAGTTCTTTCAACGCTCTTTTGGGGGTTGGCTAACGAAGTAACTAGCGTAAAGGAAGCTGGAAGATTTTATGCCTTAATTAATACCGGGCTAAACCTTTCTTCCGTATTTGCTGGTGAAATCTCCTATTGGATGGGCAAGCATTCGCTTTTTGTTTATCCCTTTGTTAAGGATAAATGGCATGAGGTTATGATGAACCTCACTATTTTAATCGTTCTTGCCGGGTTGTGTATGATTTGGCTATATAGAAAAGTTCACTTCCTTACACAACATACCTATAATTTCTCTACAGCATTTTCTTCCCCCGACTCTTCTTGTGAGGCGTTGCCTCAAGTCGAGGAGAGTGTGGCTAGTGTAAAAGCTAAGAAAAAAACAAAGACTAAGGCAAAAAGCCTTTTTCTTTACCTCATTCGTTCTCGGTATTTACTAGGCCTGGCCGTTATAGTTTTATCCTATAATCTTGTTATCCACTTGTTTGAAGTGGTTTGGAAAGATCAAGTTAGTCAGATTTATAGTTCCCACGTTGAATTCAACAGCTATATGAGTAGGATCACTACATTAATAGGAATTGTCTCTGTCTGTGCAGCTCTTTTCCTTACCGGGCAAAGTATTCGGAAGTGGGGCTGGACTGTAGGTGCGTTGACTACCCCAATTGTTATGCTGGTAACAGGTGTACTATTCTTTGGTGCTGTATTTGCTGTGAAGAGAGATATTATGATCTTTGGCGGCTTTTTCAATATGGCTCCTTTAGCCATAGCAGCTTGGATAGGTGGGATGCAAAATGTGTTCTCTCGCGCCGCTAAATTTACATTCTTTGATCAGACTAAAGAAATGGCATTTATTCCTTTGCCCAATGACCAGAAGAACTTTGGTAAGGCTGCCATTGATGGTGTGGTATCTCGGATAGGGAAGTCAGGAGGTTCCTTAGTTTATCAAGGGTTGTTGATTATCTTCTCGTCTGTTGCTGCGAGTCTTAATGTGATAGCCGTAGTACTTCTTTTAATAATGGTAGTTTGGATAGCTGTTGTTGCTTTCATAGGAAGGGAGTATAACATAAAGGAAGCCGCTGCTGTTGCTGAGAGTTCGGAAACAGATCCAGTTGCATCAGAAGTCTCTATTAATAGAACTGCGGTGGAAAATTCCAGCAAAGAAGAAGTGGCTACGCTATAGTTTAAAGGGCTTTGCAGCCCTTTTTATTCATATTTTTTTTGATCTTTAAGCCTTCCCTCACATACTTTATTTTATTTGTTTTATAAATTTTTGACGTTACGGGTATTTATGAAAACGTTTTGGCATTTTTTGTCTAAAGGCTTCTTATCGATTCTAGGTTTATCTCTCGGAGTAGTTCTTGCCTTCTTTGTTACTTTGATGTTAGTTGTTTCTACCTCTGGGATGAACGATTCGCAGTTTGTGAATATGCCTGATGCTAAGGGTGAGGTAAAAGATCTAGGTAAAGACGCGCCAATTATCGCTGTATTAGAAATGAAGGATGTTATTTCTTCTAGCAAACACACAGCAAAAATTATTCAAGAAGCTATTACAACACTAGATTCCACACCTTATAAAGATAGGGTGAAGGGTATAATCATCGATATGGATTGCCCTGGAGGAGAAGTGTTTGAAATTGCCCGTATATACTCAACGATTCAGTTCTGGAAACAACGTACAAATTGTCCTGTTTATGTTTTTGTGAATGGTCTTTGTGCTTCTGGTGGATATTATGTCGCGTGTGCTGCGGATAAAATTTATTCGACACCCTCTTCTTTGATAGGTTCCGTAGGAGTACTTTCTGGACCATATTTTAATGTAAAAGAAGGTTTATCTCGTTATGGAGTGCAAAGTGATTTACTTACAGCTGGAAAAGATAAAGCTCCTATGAATCCTTACACAGAATGGACAACTAAAGATCGTGAAATTCGACAAGAGATAATTGATTATCTTTATGGTCAATTTGTTGATATCGTTGCAACGAATCGTCCATTATTAACTAAAGATAAATTGATTGGTGTTTTAGGGGCGCGTTTATATTCTCCTGAGAAAGCCTTAGAAGAAGGTTATATCGATGTTGTAAATGTAACTAAACAACAAGTGCTTCAAGATTTAGTTGCTGATTGCAAAATTGAAAATAACTACCGTGTAATCGGTTTAGGAAGTGATGGTTGGTTGAAAAAAGTTATGTCGTCAATAACTAATAGTCCGTTGATCACAGGAAAAATTCAACATGAATTGCTTCCTAATCTAGATAATTCCACAAGTACATTTTACTACTTGGAGTCATGATTCTAGTTAATTAGTAAGCGGAGAGAATCAGTGAGAAAGATCTTTATTTTAGATGCTTCAGGATTTGTTTTCAGAGCGTATTTTGCTCTCCCAGATATGAAAAATTCTTCTGGAGAAGGAACGCAGGCTGTTTTTGGCTTTATTCGTTCTATTAATAAATTAATCAAAGAATTCTCTCCAAATCATATGGTAGCCGTATTTGACGGACCAAATAATAAACAAAGTCGTAGAGAGATTTATGCTGATTATAAAAGTAATCGAGAACAGAAAGAAGAAAATCTCTACCAACAAATTCCTGTAGTTAAAGAATACTGCAGTTTACTTGGGCTAACTTATCTAGAGGTAGAGGGAGTCGAGGCAGATGATGTAATAGCTAGTGCTACAAAACAAGCAGTATCAGAGGGATATGAAGTTTGTATATGTACTGCGGACAAAGATTTACTCCAACTGGTTGGTCCTAATGTTATTGTTCTGAATCCGTGGAAAGATCAACCAGAAATTGATCAAAATCGCGTTATAGATATTTACGGCATTCCTCCAAAGAGAATACCAGATTACTTAGCCTTAGTTGGTGATACTTCTGATAATATTCCCGGTGTGTCTGGTTGTGGGCCTAAGAAAGCAATAACCCTGCTGCAAAAGTATCACTCTGTAGAAGGTATCTTAGAAAATCTTGATGAGTTAACAGGATCTACTCATAAGATGCTCTCAGAACAAAAAGATCTTTTATTATTGAGCAAAGATCTTGCTGTATTAAATGATAAGATACCTCTTCCTATAGCAATAGACGGATTAAAGTTTCCTCTCCATGAAGTGCGTCAGGAAGAAATGAATACTTTTTATATGCGACAAGGTTTTAAAACTTTAGTTCAGCAGGTTGAGGAAGAATCTAACGTAGATGTTATTGTAATCAATAATAATAAAAAATTGACTCATGAGCTCTCTAATTTGCATGGAAAAAATGTAGCTTTTTCTGTTGGATATAAGGGGAGTTTTCTCCCATCTCTAACTTTAATGGGAGTGGCTTTAGCTTGTGATGATGCTGTTTATTATATTGATATAGAAAATGCTTTAGACGATGTTCTCACCCCATTAAAAGATTTCTTTAGAAGAGAAGATACCGAATTTTATGGTTACAACATAAAGAGAGATAATCACGCGTTAGAAAATGCGGGCATTCATGTGAATCATATAGCTCTTGATTTGGCTCTAGCCGAACATTTGATTAATGGAGGAGCGAAAATCTCGTATCAAACGCTTCTTGTTGATCATGGATTAGTGAGTGCTGCAGGTAGATATGGAAAGGAATGGGGCCAGTTAAGTTTGCCCATATTAAAGTCGCCTGTAAATCCTGCTCAATATTTTGGAGAATTTGTTTCTCATTTGCCTAGAATAAAAAAAACTTTATTAGAAGAATTGAAAATAAAAAAGGTAGAAGATCTTTTTTTCAATATGGAAATGCCTTTAGAGAAGGTTCTTTTCACTATTGAAAGAAATGGGATGCCTTTAGATGTTGAAGATCTGCAAGAGTTAGAAAGGATTTTATCAGAAGAATTAGCAATTCTTACGGATGATATCTATACCCTAGCCGGAACTCCTTTTAATATTAAATCTCCTAAGCAGTTATCAGACATTTTATATAATAAACTAGGCCTGACCCCTATGGATAAGGCCCGATCTACTAAAGCAGAAGTTTTGGAAGCTTTATCAGAGGAACATGAAATTATTGAGAAGATTTTAGCATTTAGGGCTGTTGAGAAATTGCTTTCTACTTATGTGAAAGCCCTTCCTAGACAAGTAGACCCTCATACTTCTAGAATTCATCCTACATTTAATCAAATGGGAACAGTCACAGGTAGACTGGCTTGCCAGGATCCAAATCTACAAAACATTCCTATACGTTCTGAGCGAGGCAGATTATTAAGAAAGGCTTTTTGTGATACTCATCAGAATAATTATTTTTTATCTGCAGATTATTCTCAAATTGAGTTAAGATTTCTGGCGCATTTGAGCCAAGATGAGTCGTTGAAGTTGGCCTTTGAGTCGCGGGAAGATGTACATACGTTTACTGCCTCTCAGGTATTTCATGTGCCGTTAGAAGAAGTTACTAAACAGCAGCGCATGCAAGCAAAGACTGTAAATTTCGGTATTATCTACGGGCAACAAGCTTATGGATTGTCAAAGATTTTAAAAATCAGTGTTTCAGAAGCTCAAAAGTTAATAGATGCATACTTCGATCGTTATCCTGAAGTAGCTCGTTTTATTAATGAAACGGTAGGTCAAGCTTGTGAAAATTTGCGAGTAAAGACATTGCTGGGTAGGGAAAGGATAATAGATAATTGGACAGAGTTTTCAAACTCTCGTGCTGCTTCAGGCCGTCTAGCTGTTAACACTCGCATACAAGGTAGCGCTGCTGAATTGATCAAGTTGGCAATGCTGCAACTTTTTGATGCGTTAGAAAAACGCAAATTGCGAAGCCGAATGTTATTGCAGATACATGACGAATTGATTTTTGAAGTTCCTGAGGATGAAAAAGAAGAAATGCAAACTTTAGTGCGCGATATAATGGAATCTGCAATGATTTTATCTGTCCCATTAGTTGTGAATATCTTAATTGGAAAAAATTGGGCAGAATGTTAGAATTACTAAAAGTTTCTATTACAGGGGATCTCTCTTCAGGAAAGACTGAAGCAAGTAGGGTTTTTCAAGATTTGGGTGCCTATGTAATTAGTGCTGATAAAGTTTCGCATAGTTTCCTTGTTCCTCACTCGCATATAGGTCGTCGCGTTATAGACCTTCTGGGATCAGAAGTTGTTATTGACAATGCATTCGATAGAAAAGTCATAGCAGAGAAAGTTTTTGATAATTTAGTTCTTCTTCAAGCTTTAGAAGCTATTTTGCATCCTGAAGTTTGTCGAATTATTGAAGAGCAATATTATCAGGTCGCCAAGGAGCGAAAGCACCCTCTGTTCATTGCTGAGGTGCCTTTGTTGTATGAAATACATTATGCGAACTGGTTTGATCGCGTCATTCTTATTACAGCAGATGAGAATATTCGTAGGGAAAGGTTTACCAAAAAAACTAATTGTTCTGATTTAAATTTTTATCAGAGATGTGCTCGATTTTCTTCTCATGAAGAGAAAATGATGCATGCCGATATTATTATAGAAAATAACGGCACTAAAGAAGAATTACGTCATAAAGTCGAAGAATATTTTTACGCTTTAAAGGGAGCATTATGAAAGAAGAACGTTCTTCAGAAGTCTTGCCAAAGGTGAAAGAGAATAAAAAACATACATGTCCTGTGTTGCAAGAGAAGTCTTTTGCAGGAGAATGTGCTGTAGTTACGGATATGGTTGATGAAAATCAGAACGTAACTATTACAAAAATTGCCAAATTGCAAAGGATGGGGATTGAAGAGCTTAATGTACTAGCTCGTCAATATGGAGTGAAGAACATCGGGTCTCTCACTAAATCTCAGGTAGTATTTGAGATAGTGAAAGCAAAATCTGAGCGCTCGGATGAACTTTTAATTGGGGAAGGAGTTTTAGAAGTTCTCCCAGATGGATTTGGTTTTTTAAGATCTCCTACTTATAACTATCTTCCTTCTGCTGAAGATATTTATGTCTCCCCCGCTCAGATCCGTAGATTTGACCTAAAGAAGGGAGACACAATTATAGGTACAATACGTTCTCCAAAAGAGAAGGAAAAGTACTTTGCCTTACTCAAGGTAGATAAAATTAACGGATCTACTCCAGACAAAGCTAAGGAACGAGTTTTGTTTGAGAACCTCACTCCTCTATATCCTAATGAAAGAATTGTTATGGAAATGGGGAAAGAGCACCTTGCTGAAAGAGTTCTAGATCTCACAGCTCCCATTGGAAAGGGTCAAAGAGGACTTATTGTAGCTCCTCCCCGTTCCGGGAAAACTGTCATTTTACAAAGCATAGCCCACGCTATTGCTGTCAATAATCCAGATATTGTTTTAATTGTTTTGCTCATTGATGAACGTCCTGAAGAAGTTACTGATATGATTCGTCAGGTACGAGGTGAAGTTGTCGCCTCCACGTTTGATGAGCAGCCTGAGAGGCATATTCAAGTTGCGGAAATGGTTATAGAAAAGGCTCGACGTCTAGTTGAACACGGAAAGGATGTTGTTATCCTTCTCGATTCTATTACACGTTTAGCTCGAGCTTACAACACTGTACAACCGCATTCTGGGAAAATCTTGACAGGTGGTGTAGATGCTAGTGCTTTGCATAAACCGAAGAGATTCTTTGGGGCTGCTAGAAATATTGAGGGCGGGGGATCACTAACTATTCTGGCTACTGCCTTGATTGATACCGGATCTCGAATGGATGAAGTGATTTTTGAAGAATTCAAGGGTACGGGAAACATGGAACTTGTTCTTGATCGTCGTCTATCTGATCGAAGAACCTATCCTGCGATTGACCTCATTAAGAGTGGCACTAGAAAAGAAGAACTACTTTATCATCCTAGTGAGTTAGAAAAAGTCTATCTCTTCCGTCAAGCAATTGCTGATCTTACTGCTATTGATGCTATGCATCTGTTGTTAGGTAGATTAAAAAAGACGAATAGTAATGCAGAATTTTTACTTTCTTTGAAAGAATAATTTAGAAGATCTTGTCGTTTCTGTTTTTTTGAAGTATTCGAAATGATAGGTGAGAAACCTACGGTTTTAACTATAAGTTTGTAGACCCTGTCTTTCACTTATCCTTTTTCTAAATCATATCTACGATTTAATAGACCTTGGAATGATTGATCTTTTTATCAATTAAAATATTCTATAGTCTTTTCTTGATGCTGATGGAGAGAGCTCTATCAACCCATTGAGGAGATAGGATATATGACAAGAATGTCTTATTAGTTTTAGCGTTATTTCCCGATAAGAATCTCAGGGAAAATAATTAAGGAGGTCTCTTTGTTAATGAGATATTTTCCTTGAATTGCTTTTTCTATGATTTGCTGAGCTTTGCGATAATGCATATTGAGTTTTGTAACTTGTAAAGCTGTTCCAGAAGGACTATAGATTCCTAAGTATTCTTTTCTTTGAAAGATTGCCACGGTTAAGGGGGGCTGATTAAATATCTGTAGTCCCTTAGTTAGGGGAATACCAAAAAATAAACGGATAAGCATATTCTTATGCTTATAATGAGAGTTTTTGTATTTTGTCAAAAAACGATGAGGATACCAGATAATGATGAGCTTTGAAGAGGAGCAACTTCGTGATCATGCTGTGGTTAACCTATACCGCATAGGAGCAATAAGATTTGGTGATTTTAATTTATCAGATGGTCAGAAAACTCCTATTTATGTCGACATGCGTTTGGTTATCTCTTGTCCTGATGTTTTACAAACTATCGCTTCGTTAATTTGGCGTTTACGTCCTTCTTTCAATAGTAGCTTACTGTGTGGCGTCCCTTATACCGCTCTTGCATTGGCCACATGTATATCACTGAAATACAACATCTCTATGGTGCTAAGAAGGAAAGAATTAAAACATCCGAATCAAGAAGATAGAATTAAAGTTGAAGGTCTTTTTTCTCCAGGGCAGACATGCTTAGTAATTAACGATGTTGTCGCTTCGGGGCGTTCGATTTTAGATACTGCTAAGGCTTTAGAAGATGAGGGTTTAAATATTCGAGAATCCTTAGTATTCCTAGACAGACAAGTCGGTGGAACAGATGCCTTAAAAGAAGCAGGAATTAAGTTGAGATCGGTATTTACTTTGGAAGAACTTGTCAGGTCCCTGCTTTCCAAATGCCAGTTAAAAGATACAGACGCAGCTATTGCGACCGCGCTTATAGAAACTTTTCAATAATTATTCATTTTTATTCTATTTAATAACAAAAACTTGGTTTTTATAATTAAATTAATCTAATTTCATTCTAGTTAGTTTGTGTAGCCTTTTTATTTGATTCTAATTTAAAATTGGGATTACAGAAGGCAGGGCAAATGATAGAAAACGATTTTCAGGGCTATCCCCCAAGTTATCAGGCTTCTCATTTTTATCGAGATAAGGTTGGTGTTATTGTTTTATGCGGTGGTGAAGGAAAGAGACTATCTCCTTTAACCTATTGGCGTTGTAAACCAACTGTGTCGTTCGGGGGAAGGTACAAGCTCATTGATGTACCGATTTCACATGCAATAGCCTCTGGTTTTTCTAAGATTTTCGTAATAGGTCAATATCTTACCTATACATTACAACAGCATCTTGTGAAGACGTATTTTTATCATGGAGTATTACAAGATCAGATACATCTTCTTGCCCCGGAGGGTAGGGATGGAAGTCAGGTATGGTATCAAGGAACTGCCGATGCTATTCGTCAGAACCTCTTATATTTAGAGGATACGGGGATAGAGTATTTCTTGGTTTTGTCTGGAGATCAATTATACAATATGGATTTTCGTAAGGTTGTAGATTACGCTCTATCAATGCAATCTGATATGGTAATAGTCGCGCAGCCCATTCAGGAAAAAGATGCCTCAAGAATGGGAGTCTTGCAAATAGATAAAGATGCAAATCTATTAGATTTTTACGAAAAACCTCAGGAAGAAGCAGTTTTGAATCGTTTTCGATTATCTTCTGAGGATTGTCGAAAACATAAACTGAATCCTCAATACGGAAATTTTTTAGGAAATATGGGGATTTATCTTTTCCGAAGAGAGAGCCTATTTCAATTGCTTTTAGAAGAGCAAGGGGATGACTTTGGAAAGCATCTTATCCAAGCTCAAATGAAACGCGGGTCAGTAAAGACTTTCCTTTATGATGGCTATTGGACAGATATCGGAACAATCGAATCTTATTATGAAGCAAACATTGCTTTAACACAGAAGCCTAGACCTCAAGTTCGTGGTTTGAATTGCTATGATGATAGAGGGATGATTTATAGTAAGAATCATCACCTTCCGGGAACTATAGTTACGGATTCAATGATTTCTAATTCATTACTTTGTGAAGGTGCTGTTATTGATTCGAGTAATGTATCTCACAGCGTTGTGGGCATTCGTGGTGTGATAGGGAAAAATTCTGTTATAGATCACTCTATTGTTATGGGAAATGATCGTTATGGAAGTCCAAATCAAAATGTTTTAGGTATCGGAGATAATTGTGAGATTTATAAAACAATAATCGATGAGAACTGTAGAATTGGCAATGGAGTAAAACTTACTAATATTCAAGGAC
This sequence comes from Chlamydia sp. 16-02, assembly GCF_042235055.1. NCBI lineage: Bacteria > Pseudomonadati > Chlamydiota > Chlamydiia > Chlamydiales > Chlamydiaceae > Chlamydia > Chlamydia sp. 16-02. Next base: position 534,776 of record NZ_CP114172.1, on the reverse strand, counting down.
ATCGAGATTATGATTCTCCCGATGGGAAGTTAGTGGTTAGGGATGGAATTATTATTATTCCTCGAGGAACTAGAATTCCTGATAACTATACTTTTTGATATGCGATTTTTATAATTAATAAAAATAGCCGGGAATGTTTTTATCCATCGAGATTTTAGCCGCATATCCAGTAAACTATTCCTATAGTGACAACGCACGGATCATCTTCCTTATGCAGATATACGCAATAGCGGACTTACACTTGGCTATCGGAGTTCCTGAAAAGACAATGGAGATCTTTGGTGAACCCTGGATCTCCTATCATGAGAAAATCCGTGAAAGGTGGGAAGAGACGGTAACTTCTGAAGATATCGTGTTACTTCCTGGAGATATCTCTTGGGCTATGCATCTCAAAGAAACAAAAGAAGATTTCGCTTTTATAGATTCTCTCCCTGGGACTAAGTATATGATTCGTGGGAATCATGATTATTGGAGTTCTGCATCAGCAACTAAAATATCACGAATTCTTCCTGAAAATTTGCATTATCTATCTCAAGGGTTTTCTCTATTAGATCCCAAAAAAGCTATTGTAGGAGTAAGGCTTTGGGATAGTCCTACAATATGCGTAGCTCCTAAGTGTTTTCAATCTCCTCTTTTGGGAAAGGAACAGCATTACAGTGAGCAAGATGAGAAAATTTTTTTAAGAGAGCTTGGAAGATTACAAAGAGCTTTAGAATCTGTCCCCCAGGATGTTGACCAGATTATTGTTATGACCCACTACCCTCCTATCAGTAGTGATGGTACTCCTGGACCTGTATCAGAAATTCTCGAAGTTGATGGGAGAGTATCGCATTGCTTATTTGGTCATATGCATAAAGTCCGCTCCCCTTTAGAAGGATTCGGAATCATTCGTAATATCGATTATAGGTTAGTTGCTGCTGATTATATAGATTTTATTCCCCAGGCTATAAAGTGAAGATTCTTGCAGGAAAATACAAAGGGAAATCTTTAAAAACATTTTCTAATCCCTCGGTACGTCCTACTTGTGGAGTAGTCAAAGAGGCGGTATTTAATATTTGCGCAGCTTATATTGAAGATGCAGCATTTTTAGATCTTTTTTCTGGAGTTGGATCGGTAGGTTTTGAAGCTTTAAGTCGTGGAGCTTCTTCAGTGACTTTTGTAGATTCTTCCGCACAATCCGTACGTTTAATTCGAGCAAATAGTCAATTACTGAATCCAGAATTGCCAGTGACAATCATCAAACAAGAAGCAAGATCTGCGATTCATAGGCTTACTAAAAAGGACGTGTCCTTTGATCTTATTTATATAGATCCTCCCTATAATCTTGAAAATAGTTATCTTGGAGCAGTACTGCGCGATATTGTTATAGGGAAAGTTCTAGATAAGCAAGGATTGTTGTTTTTAGAAAATGCTTCTGCGGAACCTATTCTTGTTGAAGGTTTAGTACTGAAACGTAAGAGAAAGCTAGGTGGAACGTTTTTATCGGAATATATTCTTGAAAATACTTCGGATTAAAAAATTTTCATAAAATACTTAACATTAAACAGCTAGTATGTTTTTTGTTTGGATAGGCATATTTTTTGGCTTTCTAAGTATTCTTTCAAAAAATTTTTGTTCAAAGCTTATCTTAGAGAGCACACTGGATAAAATTTCTTTTGTAGAATATGATGCGAAAAATAAGTCTGGAATCCGAGGCGTGAGTTAGCGTGAAAATCAAGAATTCCTCAAAGCTATATTTTCTAGCTCTTTTGTGCTTCCTACCTTTGGTTTTTCTAGGATGTTCTAGAGAAAAGAAAGAATTATTGGTAGGAAGAGATACCACTTGGTTCCCAAAACAATTTGGAATTTATACAGCAAATATCAACGCCTTCCTTAATGATCTTGTATCTGAGATTAATTACCGGGAGAATCTCAATATCAATATTGTAAATCAAGATTGGATTCATCTTTTTGAAAACCTCGATGATCAAAAAACAGCAGGAGCTTTTACATCGATATTGCCAACAGCAGAGATGTTAGATCATTATCAATTTTCTGATCCTATATTGCTTACAGGCCCTGTGCTGGTTGTTTCTGAAGGGTCTCCTTATAAGTCTATACAAGATCTTCGTGGTAAGCTCATAGGAGTGTATAAGTTCGACTCTTCAGTATTGGTAGGTCAAGATATTCCTGATGCTGTTTTAAGTCCTTATCAACACGTGCCCATAGCTTTAGAAGCTTTGTCTTCTGGTTGCTATGATGCTTTATTAGCTCCTGTTATAGAAGTCACAGCTTTGATAGATACAGCTTATAAAGGGCGTTTAAAAATTATTTCCCAGCCTTTGAATCAAGATGGTTTAAGGTTAGTAGTCCTTCGTGGTGAGAAGAATAGCTTGTTAGAAGGTTTTAACATGGGACTGGTCAAAAGCATGCGTTCTGGTAAGTATCAAGCTATTAAACAGCAATATCGTCTTCCTTAACCTATTGCGATTTTATTAAACTTTTATTCTCTACATACGGCGTACTTTGAATAATTGTTGCTAATGATTCTACCCATTGAGGAGATTGATAAATAGCAGGTATGCGCAACGCTCGGTATTTCCTCTCTATAAGTATGGATATATACTCTTTTTCTATTTCATAAAGAGTTTCTATGTGATCCGAAGTAAATCCAAAAGGTACAATCAGCACATATTTTTTATCCGTATTTAATCTCGCACACTTATCTTTTGTTGACGGTGTTAACCATTTCCCAGGGCCAAACTTCGATTGATAACAAAGATGAGTTTCTATGTTTTCTAATCTTTCAGAAATAGCCTTGAAAGATTTTTCACATTGCATGTTATAAGGATCACCTTTATTCACGTATCTCATAGGAAGTCCGTGAGCAGAAAATAATAGACAGCAGTCATTTGTAGGGATATCGTGGGATTGTAAAAATTTCAGGATATGATCAATCATACATGAAATAAACTGCGGATGAGTTCCAAAATGGGGCACCCAAGAGATGTTTAGTGATGGAAGTTGGTTGCGGATAAATCTCACAATACTTCCTGTAACAGCATAAGTAAAATGTGGGAATAGGGGAACACCAACAATTGGACAATTTCCAAGAGCTTTTAACTTCTGAATTGTGTGCTGGTGTGTATCAGGTAAATAGCGGTGAAAGGTAATTACAGGAGTATCTAGCTGCAAAGATAGAGTTTGTGCAAGTGATTCTGTATCTTGATATATAGGAGAAAATCCACCGATACAATTGTATTGGGGAAGAACCTTAGGTGTGCGTTTTCTAGCTATAAATGAAAATAAACGTTTGTGGATGAAAGAAGGAAGAAATCCTCCAGTAACATCACGATCTGTAAGTAATGAAGTTAGGAAAACTTCAATGTCATTAGGATGACGAGGACCGCCAAAATTTGCTAATAGGTAAGCAGAAACCATAGTAACAAGCTTTATTATTTAATAATATTGGAGCTATTGCATTAAAACAATTACTTGCATAATTTCCCATAAAATTAAGATGAGTTTGTAAGATACATGAAGTTAAATAATGCTCTCCCAACTCTAGAAGCTTTATGTAAAAAAACACACCAAAAATTACGCCAATATCTTATCCGACATAGTTTATTGTTATTCGGATGTTTATTATTAATGGCTGCCGAACTAGGTGTATTTCTTTATTTTTTCTTATTTTCTGGGAAAACTATTGTTCCTGCATTTTGTCTTGCCTGTTTCTTTTTAACTCTGTTTGTTTGTCTTGTTGTACGTTTATACATATTGTCAGGGAAGCCAGATTTTTTTGAAAATCTAGCAATAAGTTATTTAAGAAATGCGCAAGCCTTATTTAATGGGAAACAAAATATCGTTGAAGAACAAACACATTTAGCGTCCTCTGCGACAAAACTTGCTATAGATTTACAAAATCAAGAATACACCCTCTTATCTAGTATACTGAATTTTCTTCCTCAACATGATTTTATTAGGAAGTTTAGTTGTTTTTGCTTCTGGAAAGATTATTTTCTATTTCGAGAGTGTTTATTACAGAAGTCTATAGATGCCTACATTAAGGTTGTACAATCTATTCCTGTAGATCTCGGAGCGCATGTATCCTTAGCGGATGCCTACGTAGCTCTTTCCGGTCTCTACGCTGATCCAAGGAAATATCCTGAATTTGATGCTAATTACTGGGTCCCCCCAGGGAGATATGGAGAAGAAGTTCAAGAAAAATTTTTCACAACAGCACAACGTGCGATAGAGGAATTCAAAATTTTAAATGAATATGCTCCGGGTAATGCTTGGGTGCATGCACAATTGGCTTATAGTTATCATGATTTACAGATGCCTCTAGAAGAAATCCAAGAGTACGAAATGATTCTCAAGCTAAAACCTACTGATGTGGAGACTATGACTAAGCTAGGTATTCTTTATTTTCAACAAGGAATGAATGCTAAGGGCTTGCGTATATATGAAGAATTGAAAAAAAGAGATTACAAAAAATCAAGAAAACTAATTAAATTCTATGGAATAGAATACAATAGTTATTAATTTTTTCTTCTTATTCTTTATAATAATTCTCCTAGTTTATAGAGCATCTTATTTATGAAAAGTATTGATGTCGATAATGATACGATAATGCGAAACAGTTTGTGCGATAGGATGAGCGTTTCGTGGCGAGCACGTTTCTCTGTTCGGACTCGTTACGAAATAGCCAGCGCCGTGGCTATTTTTGGGCTTGTCTTAGCTTTATGTGGATCTGGGGCGGTCTATCTTGTTTTTACATCATGTGCAATTTCTGAGATGTTTATTCAAGGATGTATTTCATTAGGGTTAATGCCCATTCCTGTGGCGATACTTTCCTTGTTGTTGGGTATTTTGATTCTTCTCTATGGGATCTACCTATTGCCACAGCAAAAAGAAGAGAAAACGATATTTGTTTCTTAAAAGCATTCACTATATTTAATTTGTTCTAAGAATATAGTGTGCATGCGATTCACTTAAATGAAAGAGAGTAAAATGAAAAAACTAATAATAGCATTTTTATTATTAACTTCTTGTGAAACACAACGTGTATTTAGCCTAGAGGCATCTTTTGATAGAATTTCTTGTTCAGAAGAGGGTGAGGAGAAAGAAGAAGGTGGGTGTGAAGGTGGTTCTTGCTCAGGAGGAGAATGCTGGGAAGATTAGATAGTTTACACACTGTTCTTTTCATGTTTTTAGTTGGAATATAAAAAGAGAATCAAATGAAAAAATTAATCTTAGCATTGCTTTTATCTTCCTCATGTATTTGTGAAACATTTGTTTTTGCTGACGATAGTAATAATGTGAAAGTGGTTGGTAATAATAGTCCTGAAAATGAATTCGAACAAAGTGAAAATCCTGATCAGGAAATCATATACTTGGATGGACATCCATATTATAGACATAAACCTATGCCTTATAGTGGATAAGAATGTTAGCTTTTTCAATGTTAGAAATAAGTCTGAAAACGGCTTCTGAAGGATGTTTTTTTCGAATAAATAAAATCAGAAAAACATGAAAAATCTAACAGTTTAATTCACAAGATAATGCGGGGTTTATTTATTCCTGAAACAGAGAGAAACATATAGTTAACATCCGGATCATCATAGTTTTTTAATTGCGCATTATTCTTATTTTCTCATAAGGTTTATGGAAACCTTTATGCCAGTATCGATTTTTCCCATGTTTTTAGTTTTTCTAGACGCGGCGAAGAGATATTTTCATCTGGCATATACAACAAGGAGAATAAAAATGAAAAAATTAATCTTAGCGCTTCTTTTAGCTTCTTCATGTGCTTGTACAACAGCTGTTTTTGCTGATGATAGTGATGATGTGAAGGTAAGCGATAACGGCGATTCTGGAAATGAATCCGGAAACGAAAGCGGAAACGAGAATTCCGAAACTCACGAATAAGAGTTTTTCTCTTGTGTTGAGGAAACAGGGGAGAACCCCTGTTTCTCATTAGTATTCAAAACAGCTAGTCATTAGCTTAACAAAGTAATTTCAACGCTCATTTTCAATTTAATTTGAAAATCATAGAGCACCAATTCCTTCCCACGAATCACAAAAGTAACCCTTATAGATTTATAGAGCCTTTGATTGCGGATTTTTCTTTTAAGAAGATGTTGCACCGTATTTGAATAGCTATAATCATCCTCGGGCATTTGTGAAAGCAAATCGGTCTATTTTTTTATATAATCTTTTTTTATTTTTAAATTCTTAAAAGAGGAATAGAGGCTCTTGGTATATTACAGAGAAGGTTTCGGTCTGGATTAAAATTATTGCATTAATAAAGAAGATTATTTAAAACGTCTTCAAAAGGATTTTTCATTTTGTTTAAGATCAGATAAAGTAGTGTTTTTAGACTCTTTATTTGATTCAGGGTTATAATATACATAATGTTTAATTCAAATAAGACGAAAATAGATCGCGTTTTAAGCGTATAGGGAAGAGCAGAAAGAGGCCGCAAATAATAAAATTATAATTTTATACCAAGATTGTCTTAAGAACCCAGCACTATGAGAGACTTTCTAGTTGATAGTGTAAAATTTTTATTAGGTTTCGCGATTAAACTAGAGTCTGAGGCAACGAGATAAGTGTCAAAGAGGAGAATCTTTTTAAAAAGTACATGCAGAGTGCTTTTTTTTTGCGCTATTTTAAAAAGTAAATAATTTTTATCGTTTGATAGAACTCTATTGGATCAAAATTTTTAGCTGCTTTTGTTGAGTTTTGCTATAATGATCTAGTGATAGAGTCTTGAAAAGCTTAAAGGCTGAAAGACATGTTTTTCAGGAACTGTCAGAGTATAGTAGTCTTTGGCAGAGGATCTGTTTTATATGAATAAACGGTGTATAATAGACAAAATTTTAAAGTGTGTAGTTGTTACCTCTTTGGTTTTGTTATACTGGTCGTCTGATTTGCTTGAAAAAGATATCAAGTTAATCAAAATGAATGTTCGAGATGTGCAACAAGACATCCAAGAATTACTTAGTATCGTAAAGCAGAATAACGCTACACGGTCTTCTAGCACGCCACACCCCTCGTCATTATCCGTAACTACATGCTGTAACTTTATAGAAGTTGGAGATCCTCGCTATCCAAATCTACTTTCTCCAGACCCTTATATGGAAAAAACCTTAGGGAATCTTGTAGGAGATGATTTTACTCCTAAGGGTATTTTGCGCACGGCTCATGTTGGTAAACCGGATAATTTGAGTCCTTTTAACGGTTACGATTATATCGTGAAGCTATATGATTTATGTGTCCCAGGGTTGGCAAACGCACATGTGGGGAAATACGAAGAATTTTCTCCAGGATTAGCTTTAAAAATAGAGGAACATAGCGTTGAAGATGGCTCTGGGGATCGCGAATTTCATATTTATTTACGCCCTAATGTATTTTGGGTGCCTATAGATCCAACACGTTTTCCTAAGCATGTGCAACTAGCTGATGATTTTATGCAGCCTCATCCTGTGACCGCACATGATTTCAAATTTTACTATGACGCGGTAATGAATCCCTATATTGCAGAAATGCGTGCTGTAGCCTTGCGTTCGTATTTTGAAGATATTGTCTCCCTTACTGTAGAAGATGATTTGAAATTTATAGTTCGTTGGAAAGCGCATAATCTTTTAAATGAAGAAGGAAAAGAAGAGAAAAAAGTTCTATACTCTGCTTTTTTTAATACTCTATGTTTGCAGCCTCTACCTTGTTTCGTATACCAGTATTTTGCTAACGGAGAAAAGATCGTTAAAGATGATTCCGATCCCGATATCTACCGTAAAGATTCCGTTTGGGCACAGAATTTCTCCACACATTGGTCAATGAATTATCTTGTTAGTTGTGGGGCCTTTTACTTTTCTGGAATGGATGACGAAAAGCTCGTTTTTACGAGGAATCCAAACCACTACAATCTTAAGGAAGCTCTAGTTGAGAAGCGTTACGTCTATATTAAGGATAACTCGGACTCTTTATTTCAAGATTTCAAAGCAGGAAAACTAGATTTAGCTTATCTACCTCCGAATCATGTGGATAATCTAGCGAGTTTTATGAGAACCTCTGCTTATAAAAATCAAGCTTCTAAAGGCGAAGCGATTCGTGAAATGATCTACCCAGATCGTTCCTATGCCTATATTGGCTGGAATTGTTACTCGTTGTTTTTTGAGAATCGTCAAGTGCGACGCGCTATGAATATGCTCATAGATCGTGATAGGATTATAGAAGAGTGCCTAGATGGTCGTGCTCATATAATCAGTGGACCTTTCTCACCTTTTTCTCCTTCCTATAATCAAAAGGTAGAAGGTTGGCACTATTCTCCAGAAGAAGCTGCTCGTATATTGGAAGAAGAAGGTTGGATAGATTCCGACGGTGATGGCATTCGAGAAAAAGTCATAGACGGAGCTGTGATTCCTTTTCGTTTCCGGTTATGTTATTATGTTAAAAGTATCACAGGCCGTACTATTGCAGAATATGTAGCTACTGTCTGTAAAGAGATAGGCATTGAGTGTAGTTTATTAGGATTAGATACCGCCGACCTTTCTCAAGCATTTGAAGAAAAGAATTTCGACGCCTTGCTTACTGGCTGGTGTCTAGGATCTCCTCCAGAGGATCCTCGAGCTCTTTGGCATTCCGAGGGTGCAATGGAAAAAGGATCTGCCAATGTTGTTGGTTTCCATAATTCCGAAGCTGATAAAATTATAGATCAACTTAGTTATGAATATGATGCCGGTAAACGTATGGATTTATATCATCGTTTCCACGAAGTTATTCATGAAGAGTCTCCCTATGCTTTCCTATTCTCTCGTACCTATTCTTTACTCTATAAAGATTACGTGAAAAACGTCTTTGTCCCTAAACAGAGGACAGATTTGATACCTGATGCTCAAGACGAAATGGTTAATCTTCATATGGTTTGGCTAGACAGGAAGGAGGAAGAGTGCTCAAGTATATCTTAAAACGTCTGATATTGATCCCCCTGACACTTTTTGCAATTGTTTCGATTAATTTTATCATACTGAATGCAGCTCCAGGAGACGTTATTGAAGATCAATCTGTCGATGCTCATGGGGATGCAGGGAAATCAGATAAGATTCGTACGTACAAAGGTCCGGATCGCTACTTGCAATTTCGAGAATATTATGGTTTGACTCTACCTATTTTCTTTAATACTCGCCCCAGTATGTCACACGCTAAGGTGAAAACGGGAATTCAGGAGATAATAGATAATTTCCAGAATAAAAAATCTAAAAAGCAATCATTTTCCAAACTAAAAGTTTACTGGGGTGATCGCGCAAAATTTATTATGCCGGCACTGTTATTTGAGGCTAGCGATAATACAAAAAATGCTTCCTATCGTCATATTGCAGCAGATCTATTCATTCGGGGGGCTATCCGTCAGGGTATCATAGGTTCAGGTTTATCTTCGGAGCAGTATGCATACAACGAGAAGGTCTCTAAGAACAATGCTTTGCTTGTAAAACTGCTCTCAGAGGAAGATATAGGCATTAAAGTTGAAGCGTTAAAAGAATGGTTTCGTAAAGAAGGTGGTATGGAAACTTTTTCTTACAAACGTTTCTCTTGGAAGACATTCCTTTTAGAAACTCGTTTTGCTCGTTATATGTCGCGTGTTTTGCGTTTGGATTTTGGAACTTTACGCAATGATTCTCATAAAACAGTAGTTTCTGAAGTTATTAAACGATTACGTTCATCATTAACGCTATCTGTTTTGCCTATGATCTTGGTATTTATTTTATGCCAAGTATTCGGAATGATTATGGCTTTAAATAGAAATCGTTGGTTGGATCACACATTAAATTTCATTTTCCTATTTCTATTTTCTGTTCCTGTTTTTGTTGCTGTTCCGTGGATTATTGATAACTTTGTCATCAATAAAACCATACCGTTTACCTCTATTCCGATGCCATATAATGGACTAAGGTCCTCTCCGGAAATTTTTAATCAGTTAAGTTCTTTCGGAAAGCTTATAGATACTGTAACGCATAGTTTCCTGCCTTTCTGTGCTGTAAGTTACGGAGCGTTTGCTTCTCAATCAAGATTAAGCAGATCTATATTTTTAGAAATACTAGGTGAAGATTATATTTGTGCAGCACGAGCCCGCGGAGTATCTCGTTATGATATTCTTGTAAAACATGTAGGGAAGAACGCAGCATCCTCATTAATTACCTCCCTTGCTTCATCCTTAGGAGCAATATTAGGAGGGGCTTTAGTTGTAGAGACTTTGTTCGATATCGATGGGTTTGGAAGATTTTTCTACCAAGCTATTTTGAATCGTGATCATAACGTAGTGTTATTTTCTGTTCTTGTTGGATCGGCTTTATCTCTATTAGGTTATTTAATTGGAGATATTTGCTACGTGCTATTGGATCCCAGAGTACAGCTAGGAAAGAAGAGGATTTAAAATTATGCAATCCCACACTTCTTTTTATCGCAGATTTTTTCAGGCATATCATAAGAATTTTCTTGCCTCACTGTCCTGGAAGTTCGTCATATTTTTATCACTTGTAGGTATTTATGCGCCTTTGTTTGCTAGTAGTAAGCCTATTTTAGTGAAGTGGGAAGGCTCTCTTTTTTTCCCATTATTTAGGTATTTATGGTTCCCGGGTTTTTACACTAAGCCGATCGATCTTTTTTTTAATGTGTTCATGGTAACACTACCCTTTTTCTTTATAGGTTGTAAGTTTTCTAAGGGAAGCCTTCGTAAGGTGATTATCGGAATTTTAGCTATTGTTCAGATTTCAGGATTTATCTTTGTATATCGTGGGAATATTCAGGATCCTTCAGGAGATGAAAATCTTAAAAAATTACGTGCTGAAAAAATCCTTTCACAAATTGCCAATAACCGAGCAGAGACTGTAGTTTTGCTTCCTAAAGATATGCGTACTTGGGAATTAGAAAAGACGTATATGAGTAAGTACGAGCAATTAGGAATTTTGATAAAGTCAAAATATCGTAAATTGCAGCATGAGAAATTACAGAAATATTGTGTGGCCTATGAAGGATATAAAGGCTCACAAATGCCTACATTGCATCACTCTCAGATGAAAAATGAGCAGGTATGTTTGGAGCGTTTACAAAGAAGGCTACAAAATTTGAGTACATCCTACGAGTCTTCTTTGCAAACTTGGTACAGGGCAATTGATGAGTACCGTCCTTTTCTTATGGCACTTACTCGTGTTGAGCATGATTTAAACTTAGCTTTATATAATAAAGATCAGCATGAAAGTTTACTCTCGGCATATTCTTCGATAGAAGAAGAGGCAGAACCTTTCCGTAAGCATTTAATAAAAACACGTCAAGTTCTTGAAGAATATAGTAAAATTCACAGTGCGATTAACTTCATTCAGGATAAACGTGCATGGATTAATGAAGAATCTGAAAAACTATGTATTCTAATTAATCCGCTACTCACCACATTTCATTGGGAAGATGATGCAGGAGGCTCGCGTGAGATGAATAAGTATGTGCGTTGGTGGCAGCTTACACGCATTAACCGTAAAGATCTTCTAGCTTCTTTAATTTTTGGTATTCGTATAGCTTTAGTTGTCGGGGGAATTTCCGTTGCTATTGCGTTATTTATTGGTACAGTCATAGGTCTAATTTCAGGATATTTTGGAGGGACTACGGATATGGTTCTTTCTAGATTTACTGAGATTTGGGAAACTATGCCTATGCTATTTATTTTGATGCTTGTTGTCTCGATAACACAGCAGAAGTCTTTAATCCTAGATACAATACTACTCGGTTGTTTTGGTTGGACAGGGTTTAGCAGATACATCAGAATAGAAACTCTGAAGCAGCGCAATATGTCCTATGTACTAGCTGCAACGAATATGTGCTATAGCCACTACCATATTATGGTTCATCAGATACTTCCTAATGCAATTGTCCCTATTATTTCCCTACTGCCATTTTCTATGATGGCGATGATTAGCTGTGAAGCAGGGCTAACATTTTTAGGTCTTGGTGAGGAAAGTTCTGCATCTTGGGGAAATCTTATGAAAGAAGGTGTCACAGCTTTCCCATCAGAAAGTGCTATTCTTTGGCCCCCAGCTATTATGCTTACGGCATTGTTGATTGCCATAGCATTGATAGGGGATGGTATTCGCGACGCCTTAGATCCTAAGTTACAAGACTAACTTAAAGATCTCTCGAAATTAAGAAGGATGCTTTGGATTTGCTCTCCTGCGCAGTAATGGCGTTCACCGTTACTTCCAATTACCCTATGACAAGGAAAAAATAGAAGAAAAGGATTGTTTTTACAAGCTGATCCTACAGTACGCGGATGCATATCCGTTTCTCTAGCGATCTCTCCATATGTGCGTGTTTGTCCAAAAGGGATGTTTGCAACGCAATCGAGTATCATTTTTTGCTGTTCGGATAAAATAGATGTATTGATGTAAGAAGAATGTGGAATGTTGAGTTTTTGCGAATATTTGGCACACAATAGCACAATTTCTTCCATAGCTTTGTGTGATCCTGGACCAAGAAAAAGACAACAAAAAACAGGAGCTACGGAAAGTTGAGTTTTTACAACAGCGTTATTTTGAAAATGGACAATGACTTGTAGAGGGGGATGTTTAGCTATCTGCAAGCCTTGAGAACAGGCTTGCGATAGAGAAAATTTAGAATCATCAGAAACTAAGTAAAGATTCTCGGACATGAAAGCAAACTATATTATCCCGCATTATTAAGTCTCTCAAACTTTGTTTTTGAGACTAAGCGTCCACGGTGATACCATTCACATTTATAGACACCGGCAGCATAGATTTTTCTCATACCATGAGGGAAATTATTTCTCCAAGATACTTCTTCTGCAATAACTTCGTCTTCATTATAGCGTAATTCACATCCTTCCTTAGATCCTTTTACAAAAGGAATCTCCGCTGCTTTACAACCGTTTTTAAATACCGTTGTAGTGCCATCTTGATATCCATAGCGCCATTCTTCAATAGTACTCGGAATTCCTCCTAGGAGATAAGTTAAACGCAATCCATGAGGTTGGCCATTAGTATAGTGAGTGACAGTTTCAGGGTCTCTAGTAGCGTAGAAGGTGGTTCTTTTCACCATAATGCCATCGGTGAAAGTTTCTTCGGAAAGAAGAACATTACTTGGAGAAAAGTTAGAACGTATACCTTCTCCATTGCGAATTGTTGATGTATATTTTCCATTAAATGAAGAGTAGCTCCCTTCAATTACGCGACCTTGATAGGTGGTCTCTGTGAAGTAAGGTTTAGTAATAGTATCGTTATTTTTATTGTCTGGCCAGCGAGTGACAACAAGAGACCCATCTTCTTGGAAGATTTCTTCTTGAGAAGGTAAACCATTAGAAAAGAACGTTTTATAGGAGGCGAGCCTTCCTTGATCGTAAGTTTTCACTACAGAAAGAGTTGTGGAGTGGGGGAAGGTTAACGTTATCTCTCCGTGAAGAAGGCCTTGAACGTAGATCTCATAAAGGGTAGATCCATCCTTTAAAACTTTGGTGATTGTTCCATCACAACCCCGTTTTACCCAATCTCTTCCTGATACAATAATTCCATAGTTATTGCGGAAGGTCTCCTTCATAACGGAGGAATCTTGTTTTAGAGCTGACCCATAGGTAAAGCATGAGAAAGAGAGTGCGCAAACGCAAAAAAGCAGTTGTTTCATGAATCGATCGTTCCTTTTGTATCGTTTATTTGCGTGTTAAGCATAGCAAGTAAACGCTCATGTTCTTCTTCTATTTCTTGATTAGATAATGTTCTTTCCTTGTCTTGAAATACAAGGCGTAGAGAAACATTTTTATTCTGAGTAGTAGGGTTCTTATTTTGATATATACTGATAATGGAAACACTTTCAAGCCATTTAGAATGGAAACTTAAAAGTTTCTTACGTAAAGAATCCGCTGGTACAGACTCATGAACTGTCAATGTTATATCTCGGAATGAAGAGGGGTAAATAGGATAGGGTTTGTATAAGTGTAAGGATTTCTTCTGTGTATGTAGAAGAGAGTCTAGCGAAAGTTCGGCAAAGAATACAGCATGCTTGATCTGGGCTTTTTTACATAACTGCGGGTGTATTGTCCCAAATCGTCCTAATACATGTTTATGAAGATAGATCTGCGCTTGTTGGTAGGGATGGAAGTTTGCATGATCACTAGGTTGGATTGTGTAGGCCTGTGAAGAAACATGTAAATATTGAAATAATTTTTCAAGCCATCCTTTTATTGAATAAAATGATAAAGGACGCTCATGAGATATCCAAGACAACTCTTCTGCTTGCCCTGATAGGATAATTCCTAGACTTTGTGTTTCTTGATATTTCGAATCTTTCTTTTTGTAAGTTGTTCCTAACTCAAAAGCATGTACATAGGGCGCTTGTCTATTGAGATTCGTTGCTGTACTTTTTAATAAGCCGGGAAGTAAAGAATCACGCAACACAGTAGCTTGTTTGGATCCTTGTAAAGAGATGAGATCAGTTTCTTCTCTAGTGAATCCGGCTATTTCTGTGTCTAGAAGATCACATGTGAAAAACTGTTGCAATCCTGAATTTGCTAAAAAGTCTACAATCTTTCGTTTAAGAGAGTACATGGGACTGTAAATAGCAGGAGCTTTCTTGTTCTCTATTTTCCATGGTTGTGTTCTGCAGACTTCTTCAACAAGATCAATCTCTTCATGGATATCATGGCGATAAGAAGGAACTTTTACGGATAAAATAGTATTTTCTTTAGAAGTAATGCTAAATCCTAAGGAAATCAGTTCCTCACTTATTTGAGAAGAGTTTAGAGATGTTCCGAGAATTTTCTCTATGAGTTCTGTACGCAAGGATAAATTAAGCGCTTGAGGTGTAGCTCCCAAAACATGAATAGGAGATACCTGAGCATTGGGGAAAAGCCTTTGTATATAATGAATGGCTGCATAAAGAGAAGGCAAAACATTATTTGGATCAATGCCTCTTGTGAAACGGTATGCAGCTTCAGAATGTAGAGGAATATGTGTTTGAGAGGCACGTATGACTTTCGGAAGAAAGTAAGCTGCTTCTAGGATAATCTCAGTTGTTGAATTGTTGAATGACGAATCTAAACTCCCCATCACACCCGCTAAACCTACTGTATGATCTTTGTCACAGATGATAGCCGTTCCCTGAGGGACAAGGACTTCTTCAGTATTTAGGAGTTTTAAAGATTCATCTTTTTGTGCTTTTTGAACATGGAGAGAATCAATATCCACAGTTTTAGCATCATAAACATGTAGAGGTTGTCCTAAAGACAACATAATATAGTTGGTGATATCTATAATGGAATTAATAGATTTTTGTTTGAGTTCTCCAAGAGCATTTTGCAGGTCCTGAGAAGAAATCTCCGCAGAGACTCCAGAAATTTTTACACAACAGAACATAGGACACAGATTTTGATCTTGTGATGGGCATTCTTTTGTAGTTGTTTCCAGGGGAGTAAACACAAATTCTGGAGGTAAAGTAAGATCTACGTCTGTTACGTGGGCAATTTCTCTAGCAAGGCCTAGAAGTGAGGCGCAATGACCTAGGTTGGGAGTTAGGGAACATTCAATAAATGTATCGGCAAGAAGAGCGCAGGCACTTTCTCCTAAAGGCGTGTCTTGAGGAAATTCAAAGAGTCCTCTTTCTGTTGTTTGTAAATGGGCAAAGCCTAATTCATCTGCGCCGCAACACATGCCTTGGGATTCTACACCACGCAGTTTAGATTTTTTTATTGTGTACGCGTTGCCTTCGTGATCATGTAGTTTTGCTCCTGGGAGGGCTAAAGGAACTATGATATCAGGACGGCAATTAGGGGACCCACAAACTATTTGATGTTCTTGTTGTCCATCGAAAAGAGTAGCGACTACGAGTTTATCAGCATTGGGATGGGGAACTGTTTTTAATATTTTTGCTGTGACGATAGAAGAGAATGAACATGTAAGAAGTGTTTCTATTTCAGTTTCTATTCCTATATGATCACAAGCTTCTATAATTTGTTTTATAGGTAAAGGAGAAGAAAAAAATCTTTGTAATGAGGATAAAGAAACTCGCATGGATATTAAAGATGAGACGTTTTTATGACAGATTTTACGAGGAGGAGTGTATAGTGGCAAGTATTTTAATGTTCAGAGAGAAGCTAAGTTTTAGGAGTAATCTTTAATGACCTTGCAAAAAACGAGTCGATGGCTATGGCAAGCATTAGTTTTAAGTGCGGTATTAAATATTGTTTTCTTACTTTTGTTTTACTCAACTATCTTCCGAAAGGATATTTATAAACTACGTTTATTTTCTGGTCCTTTAGTTGCTAAGAGTTGTCGGGTGAAATATATTCCCCAAGATTTTCTAGAGAATTTATCAAAAGCTTCTCTTGAGGAGTTGTATCGTTTATTGGATGAAGATCATTTACTTTATGGACGTCCGCTAAAATTATGGGCATTAAGTGTAGCTATCCATACTTACGATCTGGATGTGGGCAGTGCGCTTTCTCATCCTTTGACATTCACGCAATTGCGCAGCCATGGAAAAACCTGGTTGCTTCCTAATATCGATGAGAGAGAGTACAGCTTAGTGCGTCGTTATTTATCTTATGAGCGTTATCCTTTTACATCTCGAGGTTTATTTGTTTCCATTTCTAAAAACTTGGAGCAAGGTGTTGTTGACGAAGATTGTTTGTATCATTTTTGTCATACTCCTGAATTTCTCTATTTGCGTACGTTGCTTTGTGGTGCTGATGAGCAAGTAGCCTCTGTTGCTTCCTTAGCAAGAATGGTAATACGTAATGAAGAGCAAATATTTTTTTCTCTATGTAATGAAAATAACCGTGCTACGGAAATTTCTGATCAACAACGACAAAAAATTTTATCTGCTTATATGAATGTAGGAGAGCCTTTAGCAGCTTTATTATTACTTGTTCATGATGAAGATTGGGTGATTCATGAGTTTACAGATGAGGACTTAAAGACATTTATTGATCTTCTTCCTAAAGAATCTCCCTATAGTCAAAATTTTATTTCTCGTGTTGCCTCAACACCACGTTCTTTTCTTACAGATGCTATCAATACGGCGAAAACCCTCGATACGGATACGCAAGAGGCTGTTTGCGAAGATTATATTATAAAAGATGGAGATTCTTTATGGCTGATAGCACGTCGTTTTGGAGTGACTATCGATGAGATTATGCGTGTGAATCACATGAGTCATCATCGTCTATTACCGGGGAAACGTCTAAAGCTTCCTCTAAAGTAGTCATAGGCACAAGATCTATTCCTCCTGGATGCCAGGGGCCACATTTTCCTATTCTTTTTATTGTTAATCCGAGACCTTTGATACACCCATGATGTTTTAGAGCCTGCAGGCCATATTGTGAGCATGTGGGGAAAAACCTACATGGATTTCCTAACAAAGGGGAAATTGTCCATCTATAGATATGGATAAGAGCACGACATAAGTGCATGGGTAGATTTGTAAGTAATTTAAATGACATTAAACACATCTTTAAGTAAAGCGACAGAAACTTCTAGCATAATCAACCAAATAATTGTCCATTCTAATGATGAGGAGTGTTGGTGATTGAGTTGGTCATTTAAAATTTCCAATACATCTCCAAGGATCGTTAATCTATGATTGAGAACATTAATTCTAGAGTTAATGTCTAAGCAATTAAGAACGTCAATATAAATGGGTTGTGTTTGCGGATGTTCCCAGAAAAAGTCGGGTTCATCAAGAATATCAGAATGAAGATTTACAGAGGCTTTATCCAAAAATAATTTACCAATTTTTTTTGCTATAGCCTTCCTTGGCATCGAAATTTTTCCTTTTGTAGCCAAGTCTTGAGGTAGGCGTTTAGAATCCTCAATAGTTTTATAAATAGTAGCTTCGAATATGGTGAGCTTTACTGATTGAGCAAGACCAAAAGATATAGCTAGCTTTGTATTGAGTTGCGAATCTGCTAGGATCAATCTATCCCTACGTATTTGAAGCTTTTCTCCATAATGGAAATTGTAACAATCGATTTCTGGTTGGGGAAGGATTTCTGGAGAAGCTGTAACAATAGATTGTAGGACTTTGATTTCTTCAAATTCGTCCCATCCCCAAAATACAGCAACTCCAAAGGGGAAAAATACAGCAATGTTGTCACATTTATCGGGATTTTCCGAGGATACTAAAACGTATTCCCTAGATAAGACCGTAGGGAAGCGAGTTTTTAGTAAGTGAAAGAGCACGTGCAAGTTATAAGATGAAGCTGTGCAATGGGCAGTACAACGCATGATTCTTAGAAACTATTGTTAAATCTTTCCCTAATGTACTTCATTTTTACTCAGTCGGAAACATTTTTTTTCTTGAGGTAAAGGGGATTTCCTAGCTAAGCTATTTTTTTTGCGGAAGTGGCGGAATTGGTATACGCGCTATCTTGAGGTGGTAGTGGAGCTTTCCTTAGGGGTTCGAGTCCCCTCTTTCGCAATAGAAGTTGCTCATAGGCCTCTTCTTCTTGATTTCTTTATCTTGAATTTTCATATTGAGCATAGTTTCAAGTTTGGGGTGTAAACCTTGCGGTTTCTTTCGATTTTTTTCTTTGTATTCTCGGCATTGTTATCGGTAAATCACCCAGTCTTTTCTGAACATTATATTTCCGAAGACGAAAAATTTTATATAGATCGATTTAATTTTTCCGGAGAGTTTCCTGATATGGAAACTATGGAAATTCATGCACAGAGAAAAAAACGGGTGCATTTTGATGTGTCTGGAGAGTTTCCAAAATTAGAATCTATTGTTTATAATGGATCATTCGGATTTTTACGAGCTAAGTTGACGGGGAATTATCCTGAGCTCACCTCTTTAGTATTCGCTTGTTCATCATGTAAGATGGATTTAGATTTCCGAGGAAATTGGCAGCAAAATACTACGATTTCCGTTAGTAATGAGTCAGAACCTCTTACATTGACTTTCCCTAAGAATGTAGGCGTGATTGTGCATACGAAAGTATCTACAAAGGGGAAGGTAGTTCTAGAGGGAGATTTCGAAAAACGTGGGCGCGGTATTTGGAATAAAACGTATCACAATTCTTTAGTAGGTATAGCACCTATTACTTTAGTCTTTGAAGTTCGCAGTGGCTCTGGGGGAACGATTACTCTCCGATAGAGTCTTATTCTTATCTTCATGAATTGTACTTTCAAATATTCGAATAATCTTTTCTGAAAATTCCAAGTGAAAATCTGATAGATGTAAGAGATCTTGGAATTTTTTAGCATGGAGAAGAGCAAAGAGAATTTGCTCTTCTTCATTTTCTATAATGACGGCCCCTTCAGGGCCGTGGTCTAGACAAAATTTGAAGCCTTTATAACGATAGAAATTCGGAGAAATAATAGTTTTTTTACAATATGTGCATATCGAGGACAGGTCTAGCACCCCTTCATATTGTAAAAGTTTAAGTAAGAAAGTTGCTGAAAACATTTCAGGATTTTTACTTTCTGGTAAGCGATATAAGAAATTTAACAATAAGGAAAAAAGTTCTTGAGAGGGCTTTTCCTGCCACTGTGATTCTAAAATACCTTGAGCCATTTTCCCTGCTGCTTGCAGTAAGGGAAGAGAGGATTTTATTTCTGAAAATGTATTTTTTATCTCTGCGCAGATTAGCTTGCGCATTTTTGGCGGAGAGTAATCGAGACTATAGATTCCTAAGGACAGGGGGATAAGAGCTTCTCTGAAATCGCAATAAATAGATTGGCCTTGCTTTGCGAAGAATGTAAGGAGTCCCAGAGGGGAAAATACTGTGGTTACACAATGGTTTTTCCCTATGGGGAGATTTTGTAGTGCAATAGCCGGAGTAAGGGTGTGCATGTCTTTAATTTATAGATTGTAGAGAATTTAATTTAAGATAGTAAGAAAGTAGCTGGGGGTAGCTAGGGAGACCTGGATAAAAATCTAATGTTTGTGTTTTAGGATTTAAAAATCCTGTTTGTTGTTTTCTATAACATACGACAGAAAGACACGGGGCTCCAATAATATAGTTATAGCTTAACAGCTGGTTCATTGTTTGTTGGTTAATTACCCGAGCTTTGCATTCGATAAGCAAAAGTGGTTTTGGATTTCCTAAATTATAAGTTTTTCCTTCAAAATTTGTATAAGTTGCTGGCGTTATAACAAGAAGATCAGGACGACGGCGCGGAAGACGGATATTCTTACGGGTAAGAAGAGGGAATAAGGTTTTAAGCCCCTTTTCCACAATAATCAAAGATGAGGGATAAAGCAATTCTTCGATTAAAAAGGCAATAAGCTCCTGGCGGACCTTCTCTTCAGGTGTTGATGCCAGGATCTTATGTCGTATCGGATCAAAGATTGTTAAAGAATCAGCATTTGTAGATATCTGTTCATTAGAAGATGTGAAATCCTGGGGCGATGATAGGCTCGATGAGGACATAGTTGTCGTCGTTTTGTTTATGGATTAGCTGAATCTTATGCTCTTTTTCATTTAGGAAGACTAGTACTTTATCTCGGGAAGCTTCGAATTTCTTAACGGCTTCATCTTCAGAAAGAACAGGTAAATTGATTTTTTTCTTAGAGAGAGTCTTTTTCGCAGATCCGGGGATATAACCATACTGTTTTAAAGAATCCCATGCATCCATAGTTTCTATGGGTAACATATCATCGTAAAGATGAATAGCTTCTTGAAACTCAACGATATGCTCTTCTTTTTTTGATAGCCCTATGTCATGTTTCTTCTTGTCTTGGCGTATTTTCAGATGTTTATTCGCTAAAGTGCGAATTTTTTTAAAGGCCGAAATTACAGCACTATAAACATTGCTGTGTTGTGTTTTTACTTGGAATGTCTCTTTCCCTACAGTCGCGGTTAGATGCACTTCGGTTCCTTGCTTCTCTTTGTGCGATGTCAATACTACATGAATAGAATCTACTACAGGTAGTTGACCGCTTTTTTCCATGATCAACTGACGTAGAGGTTGGGAAACATGAAAGGATTTACCCGTAATTTCTAGATTGGCAATCTCATCTCTCGGAGTTTTTTTTTGCCTTGCCGATCGACGTTGAGGATTGTGCATACCGTCTCCTTATGGTGAAAAGATTGATACAACATATGGAGATGAAAAAAGTCGAAAAAAGAAAAAGAGATTCTCCTACTTGTATTATACGAGGGAAGCTCTTTATTCTAAAAAGTTTTTAACGCACCGAAGAGGGCTCGAACCTCTAACCACCTGGTCCGAAGCCAGGTACTCTATCCGATTGAGCTATCGGTGCCTAAGGCAGCCCTGTTCCAGGGGATCTGAGACCTTTGAGGATAGAAAGCTTAACAGAAGTTTCTCCGAAACTCAAGAAAAACTCCCTCTCTTGCCGGGTTGGGAGTTTTTAGCATAGGGCCAGCATAGTGTCGGTGAGATAAGTAGGGCTTTCTAGGATAACAACTCTTTCCAATACGTTAGAGAGTTCTCGGATATTTCCAGGCCAGGAGTAGTCAAGAAGCGCGGTCTTAGCACTTGCTGAGAGGGTTTTTATAGGTTTATTGTTTAATCTACAAAATTTTTCTAAGAAGTATTGAGATAGGGGAAGAATATCTTCTTTTCTCTCTCTTAAAGGAGGGAGATAAAGGGGGATGACATTGAGGCGATAAAATAAGTCCTGTCTGAAGATCTTTTGGTCAACAGCTTCCTGAAGATTACGATTTGATGTGGCTAGGATGCGCACATCTACGGATAGAGTTTTTGTCCCTCCGAGATGTTCAAATTCTTTCTCCTGAATTGCTCTAAGGAGCTTTGCTTGAAGATTGATAGGTACTTCTGTAATTTCATCCAACAATAAAGTCCCCGTATGTGCGAGTTCAAAACGCCCGGCTTTTTTTGCTGTAGCTCCAGTAAACGCTCCTTTTTCATGACCGAAAAATTCGGATTCTAATAGGGTTTCTGGAATGGCTGCGCAATTAACCTTTATGTAAGGTTGGCAGGCCCTAGGAGAGTTTTTATGAATGAAAAAAGAAAGTACTTCTTTCCCGCATCCCGACTCTCCGTGAATGAAGATGTTAGCAGAGCTATCAGCAGCTTTTTTTGCTTTAGATAGCAAATCCTTCATAGAAGGGCTTTCAGCAATTAGAGGATGAGATTCCAATGAAATTTGCGACTTTAGCAAAAGATTCTCGTTTACAAGATCTTGCAGTTCTTCAGCTTTTGCTATGAAGGCAAATAAAGCTTCTGAGGAGAAGGGTTTAGTGAGATAGTTAAACGCTCCGTGGTGCATCGCTTTTACGGCGTTTTCTATAGTTCCATAAGCCGTGATCACTAAGACAGGAGTTTGTGGAGAGCATTCTTTAGCTATTTTGATAATATCAATACCACTACCGTCGGGCATATTCATATCCGATATGATCAGGTCGTATTTCTCCGAACGTATCTTTTGACAGCCTTGCTTAACATTATCCGCTGTAGATGGCGAAAATCCTCGGGATAAAAGAAGCTCAGAAAGAAAATCTCTGAGCAAGGGCTCATCATCTACTATTAACACTCTTTCTATAGTCATTAGGCATTTTATTAATTTTTAAGTTAAGATTTCTTATTACTAAATAGAATTACTCGGTGTAAAGAAAGATTTATTTATTCTTAATAATCTTTTTACTTCTGTGTTTAAGGTTTTTTTCAATTGATTTTTAGTAGTTTAAGATAGTAAAATATTTCGACTTAATTTTATTTAGGGCACTTATAGCATGGCTTCTTCTCCAACACCGAACTCTTTGGTTTCTTCGTTGAATCCAGACGTTACACAATCTCGTTTATCCTTGTTTTCAGATTTAACTCCTCTAGAGAGGGGAGAGATTTCCTCTGCTTGGAAAGCGCGGTGTCAGCTTGCCTCGTGTATTGGGCTGTTTTGTTTGTCTCTTCTCGCTATTTGTGCTGGAACTTTAGTTCTTACTTTATTACCGGCCACCCCCATGTTTATTGGGATAGCATTTATTGCTCTCGGGAGCGTTTTGTTGGTTACGAGTTTGCTACTACACTTGTCAACACGACCGAATAAGAAAACAGTAACGCAACAGGTAAATATTCAAGATTTACAGACGCAACTTCAGGGCTTGTTAGCAGCAACGGATGCTCGTGGTTTAGCTATAAACGGTTTTTATTCTAATGGCGATCCAAAATTAATAATTCAAGGACGAGAGAATCTATTAGCAAAATTCGATAGAGATTTGCGTAAAAAGGAAGTGGATTTATACCGTCTCATATCTTCTGAAACAGAAAACAGACATCGTGTTTTATCTGATTTATCGGAATTTCGTGAAATGCAAGAGCGGATCGGTGAGGAGCTTGAGCTTTTATATCGTTCTTACAATCAGCATATAACAGGAACGCGAGATACGGGACGCGATGGGCGTTTAATGGAGCTATATCAAGAGAGAGATTTGCTCATTCAAGATCTTGCTGATGTGAGTATTGAAAAAGCAAATCAAACCGAGACTATTGCACATTTACAGACGACCTTAAATACTCTTATTCAACGTATCAGATCATTGGAAAATCAAATTTCTACTGATGCTGATAATGGTCAGCAACATGCAGGATTGGTAGCGGGTCTACAACCCCTATTGCAAGAGCAAAATATTTTATTATCCAGGCTCTCTCAGGCATACGAGTCGCTAATCAATTTATCCATACGCGATGAGAACTTAACCAATCGACGTATTGACTTAGAGAAAGAAATTCAATCACTTATTGAAGCTACATCTGAAAGGATAGTATTTAATCGTGAATACAGAGATAGATATCTACGTTCTGCGGGGACCATAAATCAATTAACGAATAACCTACGTGAAAAAGAAGCAACACTTTTAGGACTTACCCAGGAAATAGAAGTGTTAACTGAAGAAGTAGAAAGACTGCGTAATCGCCAACTAGGTGGAGAATATACTCAAGAAGATATCGATCGTTACCGCAACACTATAAGTGTTAAAGAAATGGCTATTGAGCAGCTTCAAGAACAGCTTGTAAGGTATAGACAGCTTATCGATGAGGCAGCTGTTGTTAATAGCCGCATCTCTCAAGGGACTCAAGAAAGTGAAAGACGAGCTTTACAGATTGCAGCTTTAGAACAGAGAGAAAGAGTCTTAAATACGAAGATTCTTGCGCTACAAGGGGACATCGATAGACAAGAAGCAGAAAAACAACGTCTACGTCTGGAAAACGAGGAATTGCGAGAGTTGGTATTAACTGCTGAGAGCAATCCCGGCTCTAATGCACAAATAGAGGCTCTTCAAAGAGAAATTCGAAGATTAACAGTAGATTTAGAAGCTGTTATTAGAGAACGAGCAGATCTCTCAGAAGCTCTTTCTATAGCACGTACACAACTAACAGATTCGCAATTGCGCTATGCAACCCTTAGAGAAGAAGTTCTAGCTAAGGATGAGGAAATAGCAGGTCTTAAAATAGAAGTTGATCGACTTCGTGCGAATATCCGTGCTTATGATAACGATATTGATAATCTACACCGTTCTTTACGAGGTGAGGGAGAATTAAGAAATTCTATAGATATCTTAAGAAATGAGATTGATAGATTAGAGCAAGAAAAACTCAATCTTAATGCACGTCTATTAGACACGGTTGAGCAAAACCGTACAAATATAGAACTGCTACAACAAAGTGAGCAGGAAAAAGAAAGGCTTATTCAGGAGATTCAAGGTTTACGCATACGGCATGATCAAGAGAAGGCGGGTTTACAAGAGCAGATATCTCAACTACAACAGACTATGCAGGATCGTCATCTACAGCATACAGAAGAGACCTCGCGATTGAAATTAGAAAATAATCAGCTGGAAGACCTTCTCAGAGATGCAAATAGACTGGCTGAACATAGTGAAGAGGGTGCTATGCAGATGCTGGCTACACAGTTGATTGCTTTATCCTCCCACATTAAGCAAAGGAAAAAAACTGAAACTCAACGTCTCGAATTTTCAGAGATGCTTGCTTTTACTGCTCCAAGATTTTTCGGCCACATAGGAACAGGTCTTTCCTGCAGGCAATTACGTCCTGGAGTATATTTAGAAGCAGAACTACCAGAGGATGCTACAGATGCTCAAAAACGTGCTGTTATCGAACAGCGTTGTTTGCGTGAATGGTTCTTAGCATTGTTGGGCTTCTGCACTATAGATCAAATAGAAGCGATATCGCAAAGAGCTAATGCATTAGTTGCAGCATCTCAGGGACAACCACATTTGGATGAACTATTTGATGAATTGGCCGAAGCATTCCCTGAAATCCGCACTTCTTCGGGAACGCTTACCGAATGGTTATCAACTTGCTATAGCTACGTGACAGATCTACAGATTTTCAGTGATTATCCACGTTGGACAGGTTTCTTATTCTCGATGTTGCAGAAAATGCATAGAGGAGCAGGAGGCATGTTGGAGAATTACTCTGAAGAAGAAAATGACTTCTTAAGAGCTATGTCAAACTTCTCTGGTAAGATTCCTTTAGTTTTAGGAAGTATTGGTCACGGTGAGGGTACAACACCAGGAGCCGCAAATCCTTTAGGAGATTTGAACTATGAGAATCTGGGAAATATTACATGGAATCGTTTAATAAGAGTTGTAGAGCAGCTTTTATCTGTGAGAAGCGGTCTTAATGGCCCGTTTATCTTAGAAGTACATGATATTTGTGAAAGCGCTGTGAGGACCGTAACTGCTGGAGTTTACACTGATACGTTAACTCGACAGTACCAACCAACTAGATGGAATCCTCCAAGCGATCTTTAATTCTTTATTTTAGGGTTGGGGAATCTTTAGAGTGAAGGTGATATTTGCGTTAGCATTTTCTACGTGAATGTCACCACAGTGCAAACGCATGATCTTTAAAGCTTCTGCCAATCCTAAACCATTTCCTTGAGCTTTCGTTGTAAAAAATGGAATAAACAGCTTATCAAAAATCTCTTGAGAGATATGACCCGGATTTGTTACCGAAATATCTCCCGACGGGTGTAGGGTAACTGTCATAGGGGATTCTGTTGCTTCAGCAGCGTTTTTTACAAGATTCCACACCACACTATTCATTCTATCAGGATCTATGGAACGTATTATAGAATTTGAAGTCTCACGTTCGAATTTGCAAAAGGGAAACATGATCGACAATAGTGGAATGAGTGATGAAAAAAAATCTTGTAGGTCTATAGCTTTTAGATTTAGTGGTTGGGATTTTGTGTATTCTAACATTGAAGAAACTAAAGTGTTTAAAGAACGTGTTCCATCAATGATTGAGGAAAGCATACGCTGATGACGTGGGGAAGAGAGCTCTTCTTTTAATAGGGAGGCAAATCCTGCAATACCACTTAAGGGATTGCGAATCTCATGAGCTAGGGTTGCTGTCATTTTCCCTAGTTCGGCTATATTTTTATATCTTTCAATAGCATTTTCTAATTGCTTATATTCTGAGCGATCTCGAATTAATAGAAAAAGATAACCATTTAAGGAGTTTCTTCTTACGAAGATTTCTGCATCACGATCTTGATCATTTTTCGACAATGTTAGGCGTATTGTTTTTGGGGAGGGTAAAGATTGCAAAGCTTCATTTATAGAAAATCCAAAGAAAGTTTCTGGGAAAAAATCTGTGAAGGGTTTTTGCAATATTTCTAATTCTTCAGGAATACCTAAAATTTCACGAGCTTGTGAATTACAAATTAAAATGTTGCCTATTTCTGAGAGCAGGATAATTCCATCAGGAATGGCTGTAAGAATAGTATCCGCTTCTTTATAAGATTGGGTGATACGAGATTTGATCTCTATCAACTCTTGAGTTGAAGAACATGATTTACAATCGTTGCTGCTCATAAATCCCTAATTCTTTTTTTCTCTGCAGATAGTTGAGTTTGTCCGTATCAAGAATTTTCGTGATGATTTCTCGAATGTCCGAGAGTTCTTCTTGAATATCTTGAGGTAATACCGGAGTAAAACAATGCCGAAATTCTTTAATCTGGTTATCAACTTTGTCTATACAAGATAGAAGTGTTTTTTTCTGCTGTAATACTTTTTCAAGTTCTACAGGAGTTAATGAAGGCTCTGTTTCAGTAAGATCAAGAATAGCTAAGAAAAAGCCTTTCTTTTTTTTAAGGAGAAGTAGGAGAGCTTGTTCTTTCATAGGAAGCAAGGGGTTCGGCACGTAGCTTTTCTTAAAAAAAACTACTAACGAATTTATTAGCAACCTGAAAAAACTCAGAAAGAAAACTTATGCCGGCGATTGGACTCGAACCAACACCTTATTGCTAAGAGTAGATTTTGAGTCTACCGCGTCTACCATTCCGCCACGCCGGCATAAAGTGCGTCTACACTGTACGTGTTCTTTTCTAATAAGCGCAAGGGAAATCTCTTAAGATAGGGGAGATGGGGGAGTCTCTATAGGCTGATTTTTTTCTAGATCATAAAGCATTTCTATAGCTAGGTAGGTTCCCTCATTTTTTCGTGTTAGAGTTATGAGAAACTCCTCATTTCTTAGGGCTTGTTCTGTGGTTATAAAATCTATAGAACATGGGTAGATATGTTTCTTTTTATAGAGAGAGCGCAAGAGAGAACTCAGGGTCTCTATAGAAAGTTCTTTATCGGTGAATAAAAGAGCGGCATTTCCATTAAGATGCTTAGTGGATAGCATCTCTCCGGAAGCTTTCAAAAAACGAAAATGTTTATGACAACAAAATCCTTCGATTATGGAGATAGTATTTTGTGTATTTAATAAACGCGTAATGTCAATAATTCTTGAATGAATGGGAAAGATTTTACACAAGCTATGGTTCAATCCATCACAATCATAGAGAGTGCCCGTCTCTGTTTCGATAGAAATTAAGGATCCGTGGCAATGAAACGAATACCCGGTGATTACCCGTTGTTGTGGAGTAGGCCAGGAATATTCAGGTAAAGGATAGTCCTGCCTCTCGGGATAAATAACGACAGAATGTCCTTGTTGTGAGGTGATTCTCCCCGCACATATATGCCTACGCGGTGTCTCTGTAGAATTTGTACAGCTACAGATTAAGGGAAATAAAAATAATCCAAAACTTATCTTAATAAGAATCCTGTGCACAGGTTAGAATCTCACGTAATGTTTTTAGTTGTTTTAGAGAAATAAAGTACAAATTCTAAAGTCTATTTCCTTGCATTGTAGATTTACTATATTCAATTAGCGAAAAAATATAATAGGGTGGGGTTAGGATAGCCATGAATATCAATGATTATCAGGTTTTCTTTTTTGATTTAGACGGTTTGGTTATCGATACTGAACCTTTATATTATAGGGCATTTTTAGAGGCATGTAGAGAGCATAGACTCGATGTTACTATGGATTTCTCTACATATTACTTATTTTCGATGTTGGGAAGAGAAGTTTTTAAACAGAAATTTTTAGAGATGTACCCTAATACAGAATCTTTTTTCCCACAGTGTTTTTATGATCGAGAACGTATCTATAGGGAGTTAATACAAACTGAGGTTCCTTCTTTACTTCCCGGTGTTGAAGATTTGCTAGGATTGCTATTAGCTGAAAATAAAACTATAGGTGTGGTTACGAATTCCTCAGAAGTACTCGTCCAACGTTTTCGAGAGGTTCTTCCTGTGCTTGATCAATTTCAGTTTTGGGTAACTCGTGAAGATTACGAACGTCCTAAACCTTATCCCGATAGTTATCAACACGCTTATGGAGCGTTTGTTCAAGAAGGAGAGAAGGTTGTAGGTTTTGAAGATAGTGTAAAGGGGCTGCGAGCTCTTACAGGGATTCCAGCAACATTAGTTGCTGTGAATGCGATTTTGCCATTGTCTCGAGATAGTCACGAAGATTTTTGTGAGAAAGACTTTCACTATTTCGCATCTTTTAATGAATTGATTACACATTCCGGAGTACAAAACCAATTATAAGGTTTAGGATAACATACGTGATGCAAAGATAACGCATAGCTAGGAGCTGTTGGTGGTCCTTGTCTACGGTTTTTCTTTTCTAGGATCTCTTGGATGTAATCAGGAGGATATTTTCCTTTACTAATGTCTAAAAGAGATCCAACGATGTTCCTTACCATTTTATACAAAAAACCATTCCCTTTACAGATGATGGTTACTGTTTCTCCCTTATCTATAATTTCTAGTTTGAATAGGGTTCTTACCGTAGAGTTATAATTTCTTCCATGATTTGCGAAAGAGGCAAAATCATGAGTCCCTAATAGATATTTAGTTCCTTTTCGCATAAGATCTACATCTAAAAGATGTCGTGGGTAATAGGAAAAGTAACGTTCCCAGGGAAGAGGTTTCTGAGATCTTGTGAGTGAATAGCGGTATTCTTTAGCGATAGCTGCAAAGCGAGAATGAAAATCGTCATCAGTAAGAACAACATCACGAACAACAATATCTTTTGGTAAAATAGCATTGAGCATTTTTTTTATGTTCCGAACTTGTGAAAACAGTGGATGGTCGGGTTGTGAAAAATGCGCTACTTGACCAAAAGCATGAACTCCCGAATCCGTACGTCCTGAAGAGGTTACGACGACACGTTTCCCTAAAATTCTTTCTAGGGAGTTTTCTATAACTTCTTGAATAGAGAGATCATTAGGTTGTCTTTGCCAACCGGCATAAGCAGTTCCTTGATAGGCTAGGAGTAGAACGACTCGTGTCATAGCAAGGCAAGAGCGATGGTTAAATCTTCGGGGTAAGTGATTTTTATCTGAGGATGTTTATTGGATACTAAAGATACGGGAACATTTAACAGTTCCGCAGCCTGTGTATCATCAACCAGGGTAATTCCTTCCTTATTAGCAAACTCAAGACCTGCTAACAGTATCTCTGTCTTTATACATTGAGGTGTATGAACAATGGAGAGGGCGTCACGATTTAAAGTTTTTACAGGATTGCGTTGTTTGATTGTGTAGGGAACACTAGATACTAACGTTGCAGCCCCTGTTTGTTGAGCTATAGCGATAAGTTCGCTAACCTCATCAGGATAGATAAAAGGGCGGACACCGTCATGTACTAATACCCAGGGATTAGTAACATGTTGTAGTCCTGAAAAAACAGAATCTTGACGACGTGATCCAGATTGAGCGAATTTTACAGAATACCCTTCAAAAATATGATGGTAGTTCGCATCACAAACAATGATAATTTCAGTAATTTCAGGGATCTGAAGAGCTGTTTTTAATGCATGTAGAATAAGAGGCTGACCTTGGAAAGGGAGATATTGTTTAGGTTGATTTGCTCCGAAGCGTTCCCCTTTACCCCCACTAAGTAAAATCAAAGAACATTTAGGATCCATATACACACCGTACACAACAAATTTCTGGAGGAGAGCAGAAACGTAATCTTTTAAATCCTCCAAGACCGCGATTTACATATAATTGCCTTTTCCCTTCTCCGAAGAGGAAATGCCCCCGCGCTAGATCTGGATTTTCTAATCCAGAGATTTTGTTCATAATCCTATTGGCAAATTTCGGCCAGGGGATAGAAATTTGCGGTCCATGTGTGTGGCCGGAAAATATAATATCTCCAGGATATGGCTCTAGCTGGTGTACAGTATCAGGATTGTGAGAAAGGATAATACCAGGTAAGGAAGGATTATAGCGCATAAACGCTTTTTCGGGATCAAATTGTTTAGCGAAAAGATCTCCTAAACCAACAATGTTTATCATATCGGTAATTAGATGACTTTCATTATGCAATAATCGGATAGGTGTATTTTTTAATAACTGTAAGAGCGCTTTATTAGGTTCTTGTCTTTCAAGTCCTTCAGCATACGCATAACCTCGAGATCCGAATAGTCCTTGGGTTATTGAAACGAAAGCCCGTTTTAATGGTTGGCTACTTTTCATGGAAATAACATCTATCTTTCCCTGACTATTGCGTGAAATATAAGATTGGTAATCGTGATTTCCAAGAATGGCAAATGTCCCCAAAGGTGCGTGTAAAGTATTTAAAAAAACCTCTAATCGCGAACGATCTTCTATTTGTGCTCGGCAAAGGAAATCGCCAGAAAATAAGAGAATATCCGGAGAGAATCGTGAGATCTTAGAAGAAACTTTTTTAAGAAATTTTTTGGGAACGAATTTGTGAAAATGTAGGTCAGAGATTTGAGCAATGCGCAACCCATGAAGGTGAGCATACTTTTTAGGCAGCTTCCATATTAACAAAGATGTTTGCAACCAGTTCGGCTCTATGAAATTTGCCCACGAAAAGGCGGCGAGAGGAACTGCAGCAGCTAAAGATAAAGAAGCTAAGACCACAATAACACTATAAATATATTTTCTCCTCGTCCTACAGGACGAGGATCCTGAAAAAGAGCCAACTCTTAATTTTATTTTACGATATGAGTGGAAAGAGCTTTTGTCATTTGAAACATATCGATTGGGTTTTTAGAACCAAAGACTTTAGCTAGGGCGTCGTCGGGGAGGATATTTCTTTTATTCTTAGGGTCTTGAAGGTTATTTTTTTTAATGTGCTCCCATACTTTTTTTACAATTTCAGTGCGGGGCATTGGTCCCTTGCCAACGATAGCTGCTAAATCGGGGGTAATATTGACAGGGTTCATAAAAGCAGAGTTTTTGTTTTTTTGACTCATCGGTTACTCCTAGTAAAGGTGGTACGAAGAGACACAAGCTCTTCATCGCAACTTTTTTATCTTTCAAGAAGGTTTCTCGTCAAAACAAAAAAACAGAATTCGTTCCTCAATTACTCTTTATTAATGCTTTAAGTGGCAATCTGGAGGGGGATTGGTGAGATAAAGAATAAGAGGAAATAATGAGAGAATCTCTAGAAAAATTTATAAAAATAGGACACGTTGACTTTATTGTTTTTGCTTTTCTAGAATCCTAATATTAAGTCTTTTTAAGAGTCATGTATGCACGAAAGTTTAGATAAACGGTTAGAATGTCTGGTAGCTGGCTTGGCTTTAGCCGGGAGGTCTCTTTGACCTTGAGGGTAAGAGACAAGAGTTGGCCAAACTAGAAGATCAGACCTTGAAAGAGGACTTTTGGCAAGATGTTGCTAACGCGGGAAAAATTTCTGAACGTGTTGCTTCGTTAAAACGACAAATTTCCGATTATGAAGAATTCAAAAGTAAGATTGATAATCTGACTTTTTTCTTAAATGACAGTGAAGCCTCTTCAGACCCCGAACTTCGTGAAGATTTAGAAAAAGAATTTTCTGTTTGTGAAAATATCCTTTCAGAATGGGAAACACAACGTTTGCTGTCTGGTGAGGTCGATAAAAATCCTTGCTTTTTAACGATCAATGCTGGTGCTGGAGGCACAGAATCTTGTGATTGGGTGGAAATGCTTTTTAGGATGTATTCTCGTTGGGCATCCCAACATCAATGGAAAGTCGAGGTTATAGATCGTCAAGAAGGGGATGTTGCTGGGATTAAACATGTCACCGTAAAGTTTTCAGGAGACTATGCTTATGGTTATGCTAAGGCAGAGCGTGGTGTGCATAGATTAGTGCGTATTTCTCCTTTCGATAGTAACGCAAAGCGTCATACGAGCTTTGCTTCTGTAGATGTGTATCCTGAAATTGATGATGAGATAGAAATTGATATCCGTCCAAATGATTTGCGTATTGATACATACCGATCTTCGGGAGCGGGGGGACAGCATGTCAATGTTACTGACTCTGCTGTGAGAATTACTCATATTCCCACGGGAATTATTGTTTCTTGTCAAAGTGAGCGTAGCCAAATTCAGAATCGTGAAAGTTGTATGAAGATGTTGCGCGCAAGAATGTATCAACAGATTCTTCAAGAACGGTTAGAAAAGCAACTTCTTGATAGAAAAAATAAAAAAGAAATTGCTTGGGGTTCGCAAATTCGTAATTATGTTTTCCAGCCTTATACTTTGGTCAAGGATGTGCGTACAGGGCATGAGACTGGTAATGTTCAGGCTATGATGGACGGAGAATTGCTAGATGATTTCGTCAAAGCGTATTTAGCAGAGTATGGAGAAGTCTCATGACAGAGCACAAAGATACAGGAGTTCCTGGATTAGAAATACGCTATACACTTCCTAGTGATGGCGTGTATATGCAGCAATGGTTAAATGATCCTAAGATCCTTCGAGGATTTCCTTTGAAAACCGAAGCGGAAATTCGTGATAGCGTAAATTTTTGGGTGGGATTTTATCGATATCACAGTAGTTTAACAGCTGTGTATGAGGGAGAAGTGGCTGGGGTGGCTACTCTTATTTTAAATCCCTATATTAAAGTGTCTCATCATTCATTAATTTCCATTATTGTTGGAGAGCCTTATCGAAATAAGGGTATAGGAACAGCTTTGTTAAATAACCTATGCCATTTGGCTAAAAGTCGTTTTCATTTAGAGATTCTCTATTTAGAGGTGTATGAGGAAAATCCTGCCATAGATTTGTATAAACGTTTTGGTTTTGTTGAAGTAGGAAGACAACGGCGTTTTTATAAGGATGAGATAGGCTATCTTGCAAAAATTACTATGGAAAAAGATCTTTAAATGCTTGTGCTAAAATCTATTTTATAAGTCTTAGTATTGTATGGCATTTCAGAAAATCCGTAGGGTCCTTAGAAAATTTTCTCGATCACTTCTTGTCACTAAGTCTTCTTCCACGAATCTACTGGGGATCTATAATCCTGTTCGTGTAAGATCTTCTATTCCTATCGATTATACTCCTGGAAGAGTGTATGATCTAGAAAGAATATATCAAGATCTCAATTTGAGATTGTTTGAAGGTTCTTTGAATTTAAAAATCGGATGGTTTGGTCGAGAACGCTCAGGAAATGCCCGAAGGATTGTTTTAGGATCTTATCATGAAGAAGAACAACTAATACGTATACACCGTTCATTAGATCGTGAAGATATTCCGTTATTTTTTATGGAATATATTATTTATCATGAAATGGTTCATAGCGTAGTTCCTCGTGAATATTCTCCATCAGGGAGAACAATTTTTCACGGGAAAAAATTTAAAGAATGCGAGAAACGTTTTCCGCTATATGAGAGTGCTGTAGCTTGGGAAAAGGCAAATATTTACGTATTATTGCAGGGATATAAAACAAGATTAGGTAGGAAACATGGCAGGACACAGTAAGTGGGCGAATACAAAATACCGTAAGGAAAGAGCAGATCATAAAAGGGGGAAGATCTTTTCTCGGACGATTAAAGAATTAATGGCTGCTGTGAAGATGGGAGGTCCTGATCCCAAAACAAACGCACGTTTACGCGTAGTCATACAAAAAGCCAAAGATCAAAATATTCCCAATGAAAATATCGAAAGAAACCTGAAAAAAGCGTCTTCTGCAGATCAGAAAAATTTCGAAGATGTTACCTATGAGCTTTATGGTCATGGAGGAGTGGGGATTATTGTTGAGGCCATGACGGATAATAAAAATCGTACTGCTTCTGATATGCGCATTGCTGTGAATAAGCGTGGAGGGTCTCTCGTAGAACCTGGTAGTGTTCTTTATAACTTTTCTCGTAAGGGAGCCTGCTATGTTCCTAAGAGTTCTATAGATGAGGCTACTCTATTATCTCATGTGATTGATGTGGGAGCTGAAGATCTCGATAATGATGATGACGAGCATTTTATTGTACTTTGCGATCCTATAGAACTAGCTTCTGTGAAGGAAAAATTAATTGCATTAAGTGTAATATGTTCCGAAGAAAAGCTTATTTATGTCCCTTTGCGTCTCGTAGATTGTGATGAAAAAGATGGAGAGGCAAATCTTGCTCTAATCGAATGGTTAGAACAAATCGATGATGCCGATGAGGTCTATCATAATATGGCCTAAGGCTTTCCTAATATTAGAAAAGCCTTAAGAATTTTGCTTAGGAGCGCCTTTGAGGTGGAGGTGGAGGAGCTCCCGTAACTTTGGATAATGTTTTTGACAATTGTGTTGTTGTCAATCTTGCAGCATTCAATAGTTGTTGACCTTGTGTAGATCCTGTATCCGCACTATCAAGAGCTTCTTGTAATCTTGTACCTTTTTCAAACAGTAAGAGTTTATTAGCAACATTGTTTAATGTTGCTGTAACATTTGCGGCTGCTTGAGGGATCCCCGAAGTAGCCCTTCCTGTTGCCGGAGCGGCTGTTTGTCTAGTCCCTGCTACAGGTGAGGAGGTTGCTGTACCTTGCACCGGAGCCGGGGAGGTTACCGTAGTGCTTGTCGTAGAAGGTGTCGCAGATTGTAATAGATTGGATAAACTACTGGCTACACCTCTGGCAGCCCCATGAAGACCAGAGGATCCTCCGGTAGCGATTGTTTCTGCTGTCTGTGCTTTAGGAAGAGGTGTCACAGTTGCAGATTGTTGTTGCACAGGACTACTAGCGACTACTGTAGCTTGCGCAGCTACAGGTGCAGTAAGACCTCCGGATCCTGTACGCGCTTGAAAAGCCTTGATGAGCTGTCCTACGTTTGTTCTTTGGGGAGTAATAAGATTCCCTTGTTTATCAAACGCATCATCTAGATGGGATCGCAACTGGGGTAAAAGATGTTCTAATCCTCCTGGGCCATCTCCACTTGTAGCACCCATTAAGTTACTTGCTGGTGATCCAGAAGAAGTTCTTGAATTATCCCCGACTATATTTCCATTGTCATCAAGGTTAACTCTTTTTGCAAAGAATACACCGTCATTTCCTCCTGTTCCTTGCGTTGTCGTTGAGCTATCACCACCAATGTTGATACGTCTTGCAAAAAACACTCCTTCAGGCTGGGTAGGCTTTGGTGTGTTTCCTGATTCAACAGCTTTAATTACGTCTCCGAGATTCTGATTTACAGGAATAGGCTCTCCTCTACCGCCTCCAGGATAAACAACATCTAAATGCTGACGGACGTGGCTTAAGATATTACCTAATTCATTACCATCATCGTCATTATTAGAATCTCTTCTTTGTACACCACGTCCACCATCACCTTGATTGTTATTTAACAATACTGTAGGCGTGTATGTGCCATCTTCTGATGTTCTAACAACCGTACCTAGGTCTTGGTTTCCTTGATGATGCACACCATTTTGATCATAGACGGTATCTAAATGCTGACGGGCATTGGTCAATACTTGCTGTAAAGTAGCTGTTGGCATTCCTGTGATATTGACACCACCTTGAGCTGCAGGTGGCGGCCCAGGAGGTGGAGGAGGACCAGGAGGTAGGGGAGCTAAGCTATCCTCACCTTCCCCCTCACTTTCGAAGTATAATTCCTGATCATTTTGAGTGCTGGTACTTTGTGTCTCTACATCGTCAAAATCTGCAGCTCCTGCACCCTGATCATGAGTAACGCGATCGCCATCTCCAGAAGTGTCGGTAGGCGTAGTTGAGGAGCTGACTGTAGTCGTCGTCGTCCCGCCAGTAACGTTTACGCTAGTACTAATGCCCCCTAAGTTAACATTGATAACAGGTTGAGCGTAAGGACCAGGTTGAGGTTGCGGTTGAACAGGTGTCGCTGTTTCTCTTGAGAATGCTGTGCCCTCGTCTGGTTTGGTGAAATTATTCCAGTTAATTCCTTTCAAGCCACCAACATCACCCCAGATAGGTCCGGAATCACACTTGGTACCACGACGCCATACTGAAGGTGTGTAATTACTGCTAGATTCTTTAGCATTCCAAGGACCGTAGAGCACAGTAGTTTTAAACTTCATGCTCATAAGTAGGTGATCGTAATTTCCTTTCTCTCCAGTTTGTCCTGCAATACGTGGTTGAATATTATTTGACCAATCAGCCTGCATGGATTCATAGCCGACACAGAATTTAGCAATACATGTTTCTAAATCTTTAACATCTGTGATGGGCTCTTTTGTTTTTCCGTTAGTTATAGCTATAGACTCCGCTGTATTCCAGTCACCATTTCTTACGAAAATAAAGCTTCCCCTGGCCTCATCCATAAAAACAATATGGTTAGCTTTAGTCTGTAATTTTGCTTGTACAGATGGTTCAGATAGGAATTTGATAATCGAAGCTTTATCTGTTGGATCGTATTTCGGGAGGGTCATACTTGGTAGACCGCCAGGACCCATAGCTCTTTCAGCACCATCGGCAGCTTCTGAACCTCGCAGACCAGCAAGATCTCCCAAATCTACATCAGAAGAAGGTTCTTCGGGTCCCTCTGCTCCTCCTGTAGCTCCGGTATCTTGAGTTGAAGATGCGCTTGAAGTATCGGAGACACTGCTATCACTACTACTACTTGATGTACTATCGGTTCTTGCTCTTCCTGTTCCAAGAATACGAGATCCTAATAGGCTGGCTGCTGTAGCTGTCGCAGCAGCTCCTCCTGTAGTTGGAGCTGTTGTAGTTACATCTCTTTGAGTTGTAAAAATCACCGATCCCGTATCGGATTCTGCCTGAGCCACCGCTTGTTCTGCTGTTGTATTAACAGCTTGTGCAGTTGTTTCTAAAGCTCCAGTCCCTGTGGTAGATACAACGTGACCCCCAAAGGATGTAGATGTCGTTACTACAGGAGTTGATGTCGTAGTAGTCGTGACATTCGTTGTAGACGGATTATTAATAGGACTAGTCATGATTTAACAACTAAATAAAAAAACTCTAATTTAATTAGATTGTAAAACAAATTATTTATTAATATCTCGAGTTTTTATTTAGTTAATAAACTAACTTCCGTTTTTAATAGTTTTTAATTGTTGTGAATAAAAGACCTTTGTTTTTTAAAAAAATGAAAAGTTTGCATGGAAAATAACGCTAGGGAGAGTTAACGTTTCTTTAAGATGATTGGAAAAAGGTGACAAGGAGCAAGGAATGACGGCAGCAGAAGTCTTTGGTGGTTGTGTGTTGCAAGGTTCAGTACGCGTGTCTGGAGCTAAAAACTCTACAACTAAGTTGCTTGTTGCTTCGCTACTATCCGATCGCAAATGTATTTTGCGTAATGTTCCTGATATTGGTGATGTACGTTTGACAGTTGAGCTATGCGAATCTTTAGGGTCTATAATTCATTGGGATAAGCAAGCAGAAATCATAGAAATTCACACACCTAAGATTCACATGTCTGAGGTATCAACACAATTTTCTAGGGTAAATCGTATCCCGATTTTATTATTAGGAGCTTTGCTGGCGCGTTGTCCCGAAGGTGTTATTGTCCCGTGTGTTGGGGGAGATGCTATTGGAGAAAGGACCCTGAATTTTCATTTTGAGGGTTTAGAGCAGCTGGGAGCAAAAGTTGCTTACGATGGGCATGGATATCAAGCTTCTGCTCCTAAAGGTCTTGTAGGAGCTTATATCACTCTTCCTTATCCTTCTGTAGGAGCTACAGAAAATTTAATCTTGGCTTCAGTACGTGCTCAGGGAAGAACGATCATTAAAAATGCTGCTTTAGAAGTGGAAATCCTTGATCTTATTTTATTTTTACAAAAAGCCGGTGTTGAGATCACTACAGATAATGATAGAACTATAGAAATTTTCGGTTGCGATGATTTTTATGAGATCGATCATTGGATAATTCCTGATAAGATAGAAGCAGCCTCATTTGGTATGGCAGCGGTACTTACTGGCGGTCGTGTTTTAGTGGAAAATGCTGAGCAAGATCTGATGATTCCTTTCCTCAAAACTTTACGATCGATAGGTGGAGGATTTTCAGTTACAGAAACTGGGATCGAGTTTTTCTATAATGAACCTTTAAAAGGAGGTGTTGTCTTAGAAACAGATGTACATCCCGGATTCCTCACTGATTGGCAACAACCATTTTCTGTTCTTCTCTCTCAAGCAGAAGGATCTTCGGTAATTCACGAAACTGTTCACGAGAATCGCTTAGGCTATTTACGAGGTTTACAACGGATGGGAGCCAATTGTGAGTTATTTTATCAATGTTTAAGCTCAAAAGCTTGTCGCTATGCTACAGGCAATTTTCCTCATAGTGCTGTAATTCATGGTATGACACCTCTGAAAGCTTCGCATCTTGTTATTCCTGATTTGCGAGCAGGGTTTGCCTACATTATGGCTGCGCTTATTGCTGACGGGGGCCCGTCCTTAATAGAAAATACTCAATTATTAGATCGTGGATATTATAATTGGGTGGAGAAACTCAGTTCGTTAGGAGCAAAGATCCATTTACTATCTTTAGATCCTGTAGCTTCTTAATTTACAATCTGTCTAAAGTTTGCAATCCTAATAAATGCATGCCTGCAGCTAGGGTCTTTTCAACAAGAGCACAAAGATACAGACGTTCTTTTTGATGAGAGGACCCCTCAATATGACAATCTCTAAAGAAGGCATTGAACTTGTTTGTAAGCATGTATAAATAATCAGTTAGGAAATGCGGGCAGAGTTCCTTCAGAGTTAGATCAATGGCTTCAGGGAAGCGCAATAGTGCTAAAGCTAAGGCTTTTTCAGAAGGTTCTTGAATGCTTGCCGTTGCTTTTAAGTCTAATTTTTCAATTCCCAAACGCCGTTTTATTCCTTGAATACGTACGTAAGCATAAAGAAGGAACATTGCAGTGTTACCCTCAAAACGCAGCATTTTTTCAAAAGAAAAGATATAATCACTCACGCGATGAGAAGAGAGATCTGCATATTTAATTGCGTTAATACCTAAAATAGGAGCACGTGTTGTAATCTCTTCATCAGACATTTCTGGACGGTGTTCTCTTAAGGTAGCTTTTGCTTGATCTATAGCAGTATCTAACAACTCTTTGAGTTTTATATTTTCTCCAGAACGAGTTTTGAATTTTTTCCCTTCAGAATCAAGAACAAGACCAAAACCTACATGGGAGAAGGTTTCTTTATTAGGCAGGTAGCCTGCGGCTAATGCCGTAGCTTCGAGAAGTTGGAAATGTAGGGATTGTCCCATATCGGTAACAATGATAATTTTATCGGCACCGTCGTTTTTTACGCGATGGCGCATAGCAGCTAAATCTGTAGTCGCATAGTTATAACCTCCATCGCTTTTCTGCACCATTAGAGGAATGGAAAAGCCCTCATGGAAAACACATTTTGCGTTATCAGAAATAGTAATGAGATTCTTGCTTTCTAAATCTTGAATAATTTCAGGAAGGAAAGGATTATAAAAAGATTCCCCCCGTTTTTCGATAGCAATATCTAAAACATTGTAAATCTTTTGAAAAGCTCGTTCAGAAATATCACAAATTTGCTTCCATAATTTTAAAGCGGCAGGATCTCCAGCTTGTAAAGCAACAACATTTGTTTGTGAGCGTTTTTTAAATTCTGCATCCTCAGCAAAGCGGGCATGCGCTTTTTTGTATAATGCTGTTAGATCTTCGAGATTCTCTATATCTTCGGAAGATTCTTCTTGAAGGTAGGTGATTAACATGCCAAAAGCTGTTCCCCAATCACCAATATGATTCAAGCGTAAAACATCATTGCCTACAAAAGCAAAAACACGTGCTAAGCAATCTCCTATAATTGTGGAGCGTAGGTGTCCCACATGCATATCTTTAGCAATATTTGGAGAAGAAAAATCAATAACAACTTTTTGGGGATATTTAACACGAAATCCTGCAGATAAATCCTCAGAAAATATTTTCAGACTTTTATTTAGAAATTCTTTTGAAAATGTAAAATTGATAAAACCTGCGCCAGCAATTTCTATAGAAGCAAAAATCTCTTTAGGAATGTGATTGACAATGGATTCAGCAATGGCTCTGGGAGCCATTTTTAATGTGCGAGCGAGTTTCATCGCATCATTACATTGAT
The DNA here is from genome assembly GCF_042235055.1 of Chlamydia sp. 16-02. Classification (NCBI taxonomy): domain Bacteria; kingdom Pseudomonadati; phylum Chlamydiota; class Chlamydiia; order Chlamydiales; family Chlamydiaceae; genus Chlamydia; species Chlamydia sp. 16-02. The sequence continues at coordinate 494,168 of NZ_CP114172.1, read as the reverse complement.
AATGACCAAAATGATCTTTTGTAGATTGAGTAATATCGGGAGAAATGTTGTCTACTTGAGGAAATGCTAATAGAGTTGCTTCTCGACATAGAGAAGATAAATAAGACAGCAGAGTCATATGTAGTTAAGGGACCTCTCCTATACAGCCATTTTCATACCAAGTTTTTAGCTCAGCTATTTTACTCATGATTCTATCAGTAGCTATTTGATAAGCTTCTTTAGAGTTTAGAGTGTGATTATCAATCAAATCGTCAAAAGTTAGCGGTGTACCAAAAACACAGGTAACGGTTTTCCAAATTTTAGGGAACTTTTGATAACGATTAAAAATTTCATAAGTCCCCCCAACATAGACGGGAACTACAGGAACGCGAGCTTTAATAGCTATTAACCCAACCCCAACTTTCCCAGGAAGCAGCTCGCCTGTCGGGCTGCGTTCTCCTTCGGGATAAATAATAAGCTTTTTCTTCTTTTTGAAGAGTTCAAAAGCAGCTTTAAATGCTGCGGAGTTGCCTCCGCCTCTTTTAACGGGATAAGACCCCCATTCTTTATGCAACCACCCTGTAAATCGATTGCTGAATAATGTAGAGCGTGCCAGATGATGTAGACAACCACGAACAGATAAATTTAGAGCTATAGGATCTAAATAGGAATTGTGATTAGAAGCAATGATAGCGGCTCCTTTAACAAGATTCTTTTTTACCCCATAAACCTTATGTCTATAAAGTAGGGTAAAAGCAACTCTGGTAAGGAATTTACAAACTGTAAATATCATGGCAATTTCGGGAAAACTAAAGTTAAAATTTTCTCTAGAACTTGGCTTATTGTCAAATCTGAAGAATCTAAAATGATAGCACCTTCAGGAATGACCAGGGGATCATGGGCGCGTTGGCTATCTGCTTCATCACGCTTTACAAGTTCAGCATGTAAAGTTTCTTTTGACAGAGAGTTTTCTGGTAGATCTTTTAGTCTTCGTGCAGCTCTTACCTCCGCATTTGCTGTGAGAAAGATTTTTACATCAGCATCAGGGAAAACCTTGGAACCCATATCTCTGCCTTCAAAAACACAATTGCCTAATTCTGCATATTTTCTTTGGAGCCTATGCATAAAAGAGCGTACTTCAGGAAGCTGAGAAAGTTTGGATGCTGCATTGGCTACTTCTTGAGTTCCTAGTTGTGCGGATAAGAGTTTCCCATCTAGAAAAGCTTCCAAAGGTTGCCCTGAAATAAATGAAAATGAAAACGGTGGGTTATCTATAAGTTCTTGGATTGATAGATCTTTCCAAAATTCTTGTAAGTGTGTGTAGGCTAAAGCGCGATACATTGCGCCTGTATTGCAATAGTTAAAATTCAAGTCTTTAGCGAGAGCTTTTGCTATTGTGCTTTTCCCCGTTCCTGAGGGGCCATCTATTGTAATAATCATCTTAGAAACATGGACTTTTGTGTAATCAGAAGTAGAATATACACAATAGGGGTAGAAAGTAATAGAGAATCTAGGGTATCTAAAGTACCGCCTACGGCTTTTAGTTGGTTGCTATTTTTAATTTTAGCATCGCGTTTGAAAATAGATTCGATAATATCTCCAAAAAATCCACTAATTCCTAAAATCACTCCTAAGGCAATTAAAATACTTGGCATAGTGATGTAATTCGAAAATCGTGTAGGGATTTGCAAAAAGAATGCCACACTGATTAATGTAGCTCCTAAACATCCTGCAACAAAACCAACAATAGTTTTATGTGGGCTGATTTCTGGAGTAATTTTCTTTTGACCAAATGCTTTCCCAAAGAAATAACCAAAAATATCCGCTCCTTTTGTTGTGGCAATAAGGAAACATGCCCACCAAACACCTAAAAACGGTTCATCCGTATGAATAAATCCGTAAAGGATATGTAAGAATAGACGCACAGGAATACCCACATAGAGCATAGAAAACAAAGTAATACCTGAAGTCTCTAAGGGACCACATTTATTTTTTCTGGATCTAAAGACGTTAATAGTTATCCAAACAAATAAGAAGCACCAGGGGATGGTAGAAATAAATCCAGGAAATATATGATGCCAGCGAATCGCAATAAAGCTGGTTAAAACAAAAATGAAAGATCCTATGGCGCTATATAAACGGAAAGCATAGTGCATCTTAACTTTTGCCATGGTTCCATATTCATAAGTTCCTACAGCACTACAAAGAGCTGTGATAAATCCTAAAGCAAAAGATGTCACAGGAAATAGAGAACTATAAAGAAGAAGTACTAGGAAAGTAAGAACCAACGAGTGTACAACAACTCGTTGAAAAAGATCTCCATAGAAAGGAGTTTTAAACTTATTCAGTTTCAACATGGCTACTTGCCTCCTCGTCGTGATCTGTGTTGGTAAGCTTTAATGGCGTCTAGAAGATGATTGGGTTTAAAATCTGGCCATAAAACATCAGTTACATATAGCTCTGTATATGCTATTTGCCATAAGAGGAAATTACTGACACGCATTTCGCCACCTGTGCGAATTAATAAATCAGGATCAGGAATTTCCGAAGTATCTAAATACAAACGGATTAACTCTTCTGAAATAAATTTCGAAGATATTTTTTGCTCTATCAAATCCTGATGGAGTTTTTTAAATGCACGTACCAGCTCATCTTTTCCACCGTAATTAATTGCTAACACAAGATCTCTATGCGAGTTTTGGTGGGTTTTTAAGGAGATTTCAGAAATTTTTTGTTGTAATTGTAAAGGTAGTGCCAATAAGTTCCCTATACAACGTAGGCGAATCTTATTTTCAATAAGATAAGGAAGCTGTTCATCCAGTTGCGAGTCGAAAAGAGAAAAGAGCTCCCCGACTTCTTCAGTTGATCTTAGAAAATTCTCTGTGGAAAAGGCAAATAGTGTAAGAACCTCAATACCTAAAGAAAAAGCAGATTCGATAATATTGGGTAAAACTTTAGCTCCATAGTAGTGCCCGGAAGAATACTTGACCTTACACTGTGCTTGATGTTGCTGATACCAGCGACGATTGCCATCCATAATGATGGCCACGTGTCTTGGTAAAGACTGGGTGGATAGATTAGCTTGATTCGCCTGTTTTAAGGTGAGAGACATATCTACATCGTTAGTTGTGGCAGTGTGTTATGATTGGGTTTCAAAAACAACAGCTGAACCTCTTCTTAAGCTAAAATAATAGACAAAGAGCTTTTTAATTGTCTCAGAATGTAAAACAATAATGAGGGTTAAAAAAGTTGCGATCTCCGAGAGGCATAGTAGAAGAAACGTCATATCTTGACAAGTTGACATTCTTGAATTGAAAATAATGAACAGAACAAGCGAGTCTTTCTAAGAGTTAAGGTATACATTTTGTAATGTTCTAAACATTATTTCAAATAGGCATTGATACGTGTACTACAGAGTTAACTTATTCAATTCATCTATACATTCCTTAAAATATATTGTTGAACACCATTTTAATTTCTGTCCAAGGCAATGATAGAGCAGTCATCCTGAGGTATCTATGTAACTGATATCCTCAATTATTTAATTACAAAAGTAATAAAAATTTTTTTATTTGGAAGATCCTAGAGGTTTTTTATTTCTTTGATTTGTTATACTTAGTTACATTTATAAAGTAGTTGTTTTTCAGTCATGAGACTAATACTTCCAACTTATAAGGTATCTTAAATGAAATTGCCTCGAATGTGTTTTGGTTATCTTCCGAAACCCGCATTTATGTCTACAAAAGAGAAGGGCAGTATTCATTATATTCCTACAGCTCGCCATGCGGCTAGAAAGGTTATTTCAGGGCTTTTTGCGTTATTGGGTGTAGGCGCATTTTCCTGTAGTATACTTGCTGCTAGTATGTGTCAGACTTTCCTTCCTTGTATTGGGTTATTAATTCTTGGAATCCTTTTATGCATTGTTGCATATCGTCAATACATAAGCGCGTGGACACGTATCGAAATTCCGAAATTACACTATCGAAAACACGTAATCTCTTCAGTAACTGAGCAAGAATATCGCTCTTTATTGCGAACATGGCGTTTGCTATCTCCAGGGGCATACGCTCATCGAGTAAATAAAAACATTCATATCTGTGAAGGGACTAAGGAGAATCTAAAGAAAATTTTAGAAAAAAGATCAGTTAAAAAGAACGGAACGATTTTAATTCAAGAATTAGATTTAGACGCGATTAGAAACGGACAATTAGAAACAGAAACCCTATATCAGGAAGTTTTTCAGCTTCCTTCTACTATGCAGGAGTGTATTAAAAATTCATTAAGAACAAGTCATTCTCAAGATAGAATTGTCACCACTCCTTGGATCGATTGTCTTCACGGGCCCAATCCTCAAGAAGTACTTTATACACATATTCCTGGATTGCGTCAGGAAGAAGCACAAACTGAATCCTCTCTACTTTCCGTTTATACAGAAGCGTATATTGAAGCTTTTAAAGCAGCAATCGAAAGGGTGTCGACTTCTCGTTTTGTAAATAAAGAGGGAATTTGTCTTTTAGTTTGTCCCTTGGGAGTTATAAAAGGATTAGATAATACAGCTCTACGTTCTGCAAAAATTCTTTCTAAAACAGCTTTTCTTCAAGCCGTAGAATTTTTAGCAACTGAAGTCGTTCTTCCAGAGAATAAATCGAGAATTTCAATAACCGTAGCTCTTGTTGATCCAGATAGTGTTGCTCCCTTAAGATCTGTGGATACAAATGTGATGTTCCCGATTAGAGAAAGCTTATCTTTCTCTGATTTCGCTCCATCTAGTTCTTCTTGGTGTCATGTGATCTAATCGACACGAGAATAACTTTCGATGAGTAGATGCATTTTTTATAAATCTAAAATTAGAAAATAATAATTCAAATGGACGACTCTAACTTCATAGATTATGGCCTTAGGATTGTATTGATAATTTCGCAATAAATTACTTGTTTAAATTCCTAAACAGGTCTCCATTTGACGATTTTATTTTCAATTGGTATTTTAGTTCATTAGTATTTCTATTCAAAATATTCGCTAATTTAAAAGAGCCTCACAATGAAACAGAGATTTGGACGCAATTTAAGTATAATTGTTTTTGTTTTTGGATTAGCTCTGTACTATGTGTTGCCCACATGTCTTTACTACTCTAGACCATTGAATAAGAAGGTTGATGAGAAAGAGGCGCAACAGATTATTCGTAAATTAACGAATCAAGTTTCTGAAGTGCGTAGTGACATTATTCCTAGAGTTTCTTCAGTTCTTTCGGCATTGAAATTGCGAGGACATATTACACAACATCCGAGTATCCCGGGAGTAGTGAATATTCATTTCAAAGATAATGCAGATGCGTATGCTTTTCTTGAAAATATGGTTTATGGTGAACCTACGGTCCCCATTAAATCATCACGCTTGTATGTTCTAGGATATGAAAGAAAAGAGAATAGTATTGTCCAAGTTACTGGATCTTTGACCACGGCCTTAACAGAAAATGATTTTTCTTTCGTTTCGTATAATAGAGAGGATGCTGAATCAGGAAAAGAAACCTTGAATGTTGTTTCATCTTTGATTGCTCTGGCTCCTTCTGGTGCATGTTCCTGCGGTTATACCTCTACTTGGAATACAGCATCTATAGATAGAGTAGTCCAACTAGCTAAGAACCTTTCATTGGGTTTAGAAATTCTTCCTAAATCAAGAACATCGGCTTTACTCAACTACTTCTTCTCTTCAGAAAAAGAGTACTCCTCATTTTTAGCGCGATTAGAAAGTCTATCTGCAGATCCCGATCTTGCACAGCAGCAACAATCTATTTTTCGAGATCTATATCATAATTTAAAGACAAGGGCTCATAGATGGAAAAAAACTGCCACACGTATTGTAGATAATTCTTTAGACTGTAGTGCAGTGTCTCCTTTCTTTTCTTCAGTAGAATTTTCCTCCAAGGAAAGAAAAATAGTATTCTATCTCGATCCTCATGTGCTTACTAAACGTGAAGAACTGTCCGTAGAACAACGTTTGGATTTTGATTCATGGCTAGCCAAAGAAAAACAAAGACTAGCGCATAAATTCCAAAAACCTATTCAAGAGTCTTCTCAAGGATTTTCATTTAACCTAAGTGATAAAGATGCCAGTGGAAAAATTGTTTTGCACGGGCAGCGTATCTATCAGGGAATGGTTGAGCATCTAGCTACATTGGCATTGAATAGACCTCCAGCACAATCATGCGATCTTATACGAGAAAATTTTCCTATACATTGTCGTGTGCCTAAAGAAAGCGATACATTTGGTTGTTTTATTTTCTCCCCAGAGAAGAGTTGCGCACACTTTTCTAAAGGATCTGTTTATGTAGTTTTGAAAGGATTACGCTCTGTCGCAGCGAAATATGAAAAGGGAACAGCAGAAGATGCTAAGATCTTTGATAAGGATCTACAGAATTTATATAATTGTTTTGCTCACACAGACGCAGCTCCATGGAGTATCGGAGAAGATGAGGTTTTAGAAGTCAGAGAGCCTCTACAGAGATTTTTTGATGTTTGGGGAGAGAATTTCGTTGTTAATAACGAAGGTGAAACTGCTAGCCTCGAAGTTCGTGATATACGAGATCGTTTAGAAACTTTGAATCGCATTGAAAAGCATCGGCAAGAAGAGTGGGTGCGTTGGCATGAACAATATCAACAATCCAGTTGTTCTATGGATAATCAACAGCGTATACGTGCTGCCGTACCCCATCGCAGTGCTTTTGTTGAAAATCTCAAACTTAATTTACGAAAATACTCTCGTGGAGACAGTGTCTTGCGCTTGGGTATTGATTTTGTCGGAGGGAAACAAATTCGTTTAGCTTTTAAAGATCATCAAGGAAAGCAATTAACGGATAAGGAAGGAATCCTTAAAGTTTCGGATGAACTTTATGCTCGTTTAAATAAATTGGGTGTTGCAGAAGTCGAGATACGCAGAGAAGGAGATAATGTACATCTATGTGTTCCTGGATCTACTAAAATTTCTTCCGAAGAACTTTTAGGTGCTTCTCAAATGACTTTCCATGTAGTAAATGAGAAGTTTTCTCATTATTCTGCATTGCGCTATGAAGTACAAAGGTTTTTGGACTATCTGTGGTTTACAGCACAAAGTCAAGAGACCACATCTCCGGAAGCTATTAATAGATTGGCAAGTCGTATCTTTAATGATCAAGAAATCCATTTGCCTACTAGTGTTAAAGAAGCAATCACGAAATTACAGCAAGAAGGTCTAGCTTTCCCTCAAATTGATGAAGAAATTTCTTCTTCTCATTTAGATACGACGTATTCAATGATTGCTATTGAAAAGAATGTTGAAGGCAAAGCAAATCCTTTGATGATTGTTTTCCGTAACTATGCTTTAGATGGAGCTTCTTTAAAAAATATTCGCCCAGAATTTGCTGTAGGGGAAGGCTATATCTTAAACTTCTCAGTAAAAGATACTGCAATAGCTCAAAGAGTTCATGATATTTCCCCGACAGAGAGTTTTCATGCCTGGACAACTGCTTATTGTCAGGAAGGAGTAAGTGGGACAACCAATAGCCAATATTCTTCTGGAAGAGGCTGGAGAATGGCTGTAGTTCTTGATGGGTATGTGATCAGTGATCCTGTATTAAATGCACCTTTAAAAGATCACGCTAGTGTTTCCGGGAAATTTTCTCATCGCGAAGTACATCGCTTAGCTACTGATTTAAAATCAGGATCTATATCATTTGTTCCTGAGGTTTTGAGTGAAGAAGTTATTTCTCCTGAATTAGGCAAACAACAACGTACACAAGGGATCATCTCTATATGTTTAGGCCTCGCTGTCTTGATAATTTTGATGAGTGTCTATTACAAATTCGGTGGGGTTATTGCTTCAGGAGCTGTAATTTTAAATCTTCTCTTAATTTGGGCAGCTCTACAGTATCTTGATGCTCCATTAACTCTTACAGGATTAGCAGGAATTATACTGGCTATGGGAATGGCTGTAGATGCTAATGTACTTGTATTCGAAAGAATTCGCGAGGAGTATTTATTATCTCGAAGTCTTACTCAATCTGTAGAAGCTGGATATAAAAAAGCTTTCAGCGCTATTTTTGATTCTAATCTGACCACGGTATTAGCTTCGCTGCTTCTTTTGGTTTTAGATACGGGGCCAATTAAGGGATTTGCTCTTACTTTAATTCTTGGTATTTTCTCTTCGATGTTTACTGCTTTATTCATGACGAAGTTTTTCTTCATAGTATGGATGAGTAAAACTCAAGAAACTCAATTACATATGATGAATAAATTCATCGGTATTAAACATGATTTCTTGAAAGAGTGTAAAAGACTTTGGATGGTATCAGGCAGTGTTATTATTTTAGGATGTATTGCCTTGGGTTTTGGAGCGTGGAATTCCGTTTTGGGAATGGATTTCAAGGGTGGTTATGCTTTCACCTTGAATGTGTCTGATCAGGACACGATAGATCTTGCTCAATTCCGCAATAAATTAGGGGATAAATTCAAGCAAGTAGGCTTATCTTCTAGAGATTTTAAAATTAAGACTTTTGATTCTTCTGAGAAGATCAAAATATACTTCAGTCAGAATGCGTTAGCTCGAGTACAAACTCCTGAGAAAAAAGTATTCGAAACTCTTGATCCTAATTTATCGATAGTCATGAACATACTTTCTGATACGGGAATAGATGTATCTTCTGATAATTTTAAAGATACACAGAATTTCTGGCTTAAAGTTAGTGGGCAATTCTCTAACAAAATGCGTCGACAAGCTTGTATAGCATTGATCGGTGCCTTATGCATCATCTTACTTTACGTAAGCTTGCGTTTTGAATGGCGTTATGCGTTTAGTGCTATCTGTGCACTGGTTCACGATCTTGTTGCTACTTGTGCAGTATTAGTAGCTACACATTTCTTTTTGCAAAAGATACAGATTGATTTACAAGCAGTTGGCGCTTTGATGACAGTTTTAGGGTATTCATTAAATAATACTCTGATCATATTTGATCGTATTCGTGAAGATCGTCAGGAAAAATTATTTACTCCAATGCCGATTTTAATTAACGACGCGCTACAAAAAACCTTAGGAAGGACAGTAATGACTACAGCGACAACGCTATCGGTATTATTAATTTTACTGTTTGTTGGTGGCGGGTCAATCTTTAACTTTGCTTTCATCATGACAATAGGTATTCTCTTGGGTACACTATCATCTCTATACATAGCACCACCTCTTCTTCTATTCATGGTTCGTAAAGAGGAAAGAAGTAGGCATAGCTAAAAGTTATTGCCTATTTTGGTACAGAAGGATGAGAAAATTCTCTTTAGAAAAGTAGATTTTTAAAGAGTTTACGGCGCGAAAATCTATGGCAAGTAAAGATAATTCTTCTGTACCCAGTCCCAACTGGGTATACCCTAGGCAAGATCCTACATTGCTTTCTACAGTCATAAAGGAATTGCATCTTCATCCAATAGCTGCGCAGATCTTCATTTCTCGCGGATTTCAAACTGTGAATGAAGTTCGGGATTTTCTCTATGTACACCTAGATAATCTTCATGATCCAGAACTTTTACTTGATATGTCCAAGGCTATAGAGCGTTTGCTTCTTGCTAAAGAACGCAACGAGCATGTCATGATTTACGGTGATAGTGATGTTGATGGAATGACAGGAGTCGCTCTTCTCGTAGAGTTTTTAAGATCTATAGATATGAAAGTGAGCTACTGCTTTTTAGGTGCTCTACTAAAACACTATGGGGAACCGTCCTCTCTGATTGCGAAAATGAAAGAGGAGAAAGTCTCGTTACTGATTACAGTAGATTGTGGCATCACCGCGGGGAAAGAAGTCAGCGATATCAACAAGCAGGGAATTGATGTGATTATTACAGATCATCATATGCCTACGGGTAAAATTCCCCACTGTATAGCAACATTGAACCCTAAGTTAAGAGATCGTGCTTATCCAAATAGGGAATTAACAGGTGTGGGTGTCGCATTTAAGCTCGCTCGGGGTGTTCTTAATGCATTAAAGAAAAAAAATCCGAAATTAAAAATAGATATTAAACATCTATTAGATTTAGTGACTTTAGGGACCGTGACTGATGTGGGGACTCTTTTAGGAGAAAATCGCACTATGGTACGTCATGGTATTAAAGAGATAGCCAATGGTTCACGATTAGGACTTCATAAATTATGTCTTCTTGCTGGAGTAAAGCCTTCTGAAGTTACCTCAACTGATATTGTTTTGAAAATAGCTCCAAAATTGAATAGTTTAGGTAGGCTTTCTGATGCTTCTAAGGGTGTCGAACTTTTACTTACCGAAGACTCAGAAGTCGCGGATGAGATAATCCAGTACCTCGATAAGATAAATAGAGAACGGCAAAAAATAGAAGCCGATGTTTTTCATGATGTACAAAAAATTTTAAAAAATAAACCCGAGATAGTTAAGCAAGCTGCTATTGTATTATCCTCTAAAGATTGGCATTCAAGAGTTATTCCAATTATTTCTGCACGTCTTGCTAAAGCTTATAATAAACCTGTGGCTATTATTTCTAATCAAGGGGGTATAGGTAAGGGATCATTAAGGACTATAGGTTCTTTCCCTCTTCTTGGTATATTACAGAAATGCGCATCTTTGTTCATATCCTATGGCGGGCATGATTTTGCTGCGGGGATTATCATTAACGAAGACCAAATAGAGGTTTTCAGAAAGAAGTTCATTCATCTTGTGAACTCATCATTAAAAAAAGATAAGGCTGTTCTTACCTTGCCTCTTGATGCTCGAGCTGATTTTGATGAGATAGATCACGATTTATTATCTTCTATAGATCTTTTTGAGCCTTTTGGGAAAGGTAACCCCGTCCCAGTATTTTATACCGTAGTCCATCAGGTGCGTTATCCAAAGTTGTTACCGGGGAACCATCTAAAGCTCTATCTTAGTCGTGGGGAAAGGAATTTAGAAGGTATTGCTTTCGGATTAGGGGATAGGATAGATGCACTCAAATCTAATTGGAATAAGCCTCTGGAACTTGCTTATACGCCACGTTTATCTCAATCTTCTAATGGAGGAGTTATTCATTTACTAGTTCGGGATTTCCGAATTCTTCCTCTAAATTATCAAGATGCCAGTATCGAATTTTAATTCTTTGAATACGAAGATAGTGCTTCTTAGATTTGCGTATTTTCTAATACTTTTTTCTTGAGTTTTTCTACAGGCTCGTTTTAAATGATTCACCCAATTTTATTGATGGTGGATGTCTCCTGAAGTTTATTTTCTCTGGATATTTTGTCTAAAGAAAAACCTCCTGATTCAGGACGAATAGTTTTCCTAAGAGCATCTCATAGAAAAGGATACAACAACCAAGAGATCTAAACAGTTTGATAGTAATTCGTAAAGGCAATTTTGACGGTTTTTTATGAAACTGTAAGGATGATAAAAGATGAAATTCTTTATACTTTTTATTTTAAAAATTATTCCTGCTAATAAGAAGTATTTAATTTAAAATAGCAAAATAGAAACATTTTCTTTGTTTTATTCCATATTTTTTTTTAAAATATCCACTTTTAACTCCCATATTTGCAGCAGATATGTTTTCAGTTACCCAATCATCTGTTATAGGTAATCCCCTGTTCACGATGAACCCAAAACCTGAAATTTTTATGTTTTCCTCAGAAGCTGCTCGTAAAGCATATGAGAGGAGAGCACAGTGCCCTTTACTTTACACTTTAATCGATGTGATCTGTGAAGTGGTGAAATTAATTTTTCGCATTATTTTATTTATTCCTATTGGATTATTTTGGGTATTGGGGAAAATTTGCCAGAATGTGCTACTTCCTGCAGCTGGAGGGGCATTCTCGGGACAACTATGCTTTGTGAAGAGGTTATTACAAGAAGCTTTTCATATTCGTGTAAGCTATTGGGTAGATAGCGGCTATGCAAGTTCTGTACAACGTATTCCTATTCAAAATGATGATTTATTCATAGATACACTTCGTATTGAATTTCCTAATGCTAGGAAAGATAGATGGATGCTGATTTCCCTAGGAAATAGCGAATGTTTTGAAAACAGAGCTATTCTTCGTCGGGGTGATGATTGGATGTTGAATATAGCAAAACAATCACAAGCTAATGTTTTAGTATTTAATTATCCCGGAGTGATGCATAGCACGGGTCCTATTTCGCGAGAATCTTTAGGAAAATCTTATCAGGCATGTGTTCGTTATCTTCGTGATCATCCTGAGGGACCGAAGGCAAAGCAAATCATTGCTTATGGTTATTCTTTAGGAACACTAGTGCAAGCATTGGGATTAAGCAAGGAAATCACTGATGGGAGAGATGGGGTTGATTGGTTCATCATTAAAGATCGTGGACCGAAGTCTGTTTCAGCAGTAGCATCTCAATGGGTAGGGAAATTAGGTGAATGGGCAACAAAATTATTGGGTTGGGAGATCAACTCAGCAAAATTAAGTGAGTCCCTTGCTTGCCCTGAATTATTTATACACGGGGTGGACGGTCAGTCTCAGTTAATAGGCGACGGTTTATTCAATAAAAATAATTGTTTTGCAGCACCATTTTTAGATTCCAATGCCCCTAATCTTCCTGGTAAGAAAATGTCTGTAGGAGAGTATCTTCTACTGCATCAGGGCGTTCTTCAGAAGACCACTGTGCAGCAGATAGTTAAACACATTACGGATCACTTTGATCCCGGAGATCCGACTGAAACGCCAGGTTCTGGGGAATAACTTCGATAATACGAAAGCGTATTTTGCCTCAATAGAGAATCTTTTACGTAAAAGATTCTCTATGGCACTGTTGTCTCTGCCTTGGATTTGTCTTCAAAATTAAGGATGCTAGTACGCGTACAGCGACTGAGATACAAAATGCGATTCAGAATAACTTACTACTATAGTTGAATAGACTCTTGAAAATGGTCGGACAAGCTAATGGAGCAAAAATGAACGCTATTACAATAAGATCTAGTTTTTTCTGACCTATCTATTTGATTTTCAGAAGAGTTAATAGTTATTTTCAAATAACTATGTAAAGACTGTTGAATTTAGGAGGATCAGGACTCGATCCGCACTTCCTAAAATTTTTCCATTTTAACAAGTGTTTTAGGAGAATAGGTTTATGACTGAATAAACCACTGTCTCTAAGACCTCTATGTTTTAATGTTAAGAAATATTAATAAATTGAAGGAGTTATTTGGTTTTATTAAGATTTAAACCAAAAACATCAACTTTGTATTAACAAAAAAGCTTGATTAATAAAGCTTTTCTTAGGAAAATACTTATTTAAAAATTTCTAAAAATTAAGGAAGAACTACTAACTATTAAGGTTGTTTTAATTCTAGAATATGTTGAGGGGGGAGGTTTGCTAACGTATGGAATGCATACAACATGAAAGCTGTTTCGATTTAGATGACAGAGAAGATGCACAGCAACTTGGGGTACAAGAAGGAACCGAGATGGTTTCTATTACACAAGCTGCAAAGTTGCATAATGTGACACGTCAAGCAATTTACGTGGCAATCAAACAAAAGAAACTAAGGGCTTCTAAAACAACCCGATGGGAAATCGATCTTAAGGATCTGGAAGACTACAAGCGTAACCGTTATTCAAGAAAAAAGTCCCTTTATCAAGGGGAGCTACTTTTTGATAACGATAGAGGATACTACTCTGTAAATCAGGTGGCTGATATGCTAGGAATTCCTGTGCAGAAAGTTTATTACGCTACGCGTACAGGAACTATGCGAGGAGAGCGTAAAGGTGCTGCTTGGGTTATCAGTCAATCAGAGATCGATAGATATAAGAGCGATTATTTGAATAAGCAAACAGCGAAGAAAATAAAAGAAGCTGCAGTTGAACATGCTACAGCTACTCCAGAGGATATTGTTTCTTCCGGAACCCTCTTATTTGAGAACGACTAGTTCGTATTTATCTTCTTTTGCTCCTTAGCCATTGCTTTTACTTCCTTCGCCCTTCTAATATCTCGTATTTTTTTTGTTTTCTGTTTATAGCAGATAGATTAAGTCTGCGTGTAAATTTTCATAGAAACTCTGTAGCTTTACTAGGGATGCAGAGTTTATTTCTTTGCTCGCTTCTAATTTGGTTAATAGAGACGCCTAGAGAGAATTTCTCTTGAAGAAATAACTAGGTTCAAGGTATCAAGTCTCTTTCGTCTTAGGATTAAAAAAGAATGGCTTGGGAAAACGTACGTGTTAGAGTTGCGCCGTCGCCTACGGGGGATCCCCATGTAGGGACAGCCTATATGGCTTTGTTTAACGAAATCTTTGCAAAACGATTCAACGGAAAGATGATCCTGAGAATCGAGGATACGGATCAAACACGTAGCCGGGATGATTATGAGAAGAATATTTTCTCGGCTCTTCAGTGGTGCGGTATTCAATGGGATGAAGGACCAGATGTTGGTGGTCCCTATGGTCCCTATAGACAATCAGAGCGTACAGAAATCTATAGAGAATATGCCGAGCTTCTTTTAAAAACAGATTACGCCTATAAATGCTTTGCTACGCCCAAAGAGCTTGAAGAAATGCGTGCTGTTGCTACCACCTTGGGATATCGCGGGGGGTATGATCGCCGCTATCGCTATCTTTCTCAAGAAGAAATAGACGAGCGGACACGAGAAGGCCAGCCCTATACGATTCGGTTAAAAGTTCCTCTTACTGGTGAATGTATTCTTGAAGACTATTGTAAGGGTAGAGTTGTTTTTCCGTGGGCAGATGTTGACGATCAAGTTCTTATGAAATCAGATGGTTTCCCGACATATCACTTCGCTAACGTGGTAGACGACCATCTTATGGGTATTACACATGTTCTTCGTGGAGAAGAATGGCTGAGTTCAACTCCTAAACACCTGCTTCTTTATGAAGCTTTTGGTTGGGAACCGCCTACATTCTTGCATATGCCATTACTCCTCAACCCAGATGGAACAAAATTATCTAAAAGAAAGAACCCTACTTCGATCTTCTATTATCGTGATGCCGGATACATCAAAGAAGCCTTTATGAATTTCCTCACTCTCATGGGCTATAGTATGGAGGGAGATGAAGAGGTGTATTCTTTAGAAAAGCTTATTGAGAATTTTGATCCTAAGCGAATTGGAAAATCTGGAGCGGTTTTTGATACTCGTAAGCTAGATTGGATGAATAAGCACTACCTAAATCATGGGGGATCACCAGAAAGTCTATTAGCTAGATTAAAAGACTGGTTGATCAATGACGAGTTTTTCTTAAAAATTCTTCCCCTCTGTCAATCTCGGATTGCAACACTTGCAGAGTTTGTAGGATTAACAGAGTTTTTCTTTTCAGTTCTTCCTGAGTATTCAAAGGAAGAACTTTTGCCGGCAGCAATTTCTGAGGAGAAGGCTGCTATCCTTTTTTACAGCTATGTAAAGTATTTAGAAAAAGCTGATTTATGGGTTAAAGATCAGTTTTATTTGGGTTCTAAGTGGCTTTCAGAGGCTTTTCGATTAAACCATAAGAAAGTAATCATACCGCTTCTTTATGTGGCTATTACTGGGAAAAAACAGGGCTTGCCTTTGTTTGACTCTATGGAGTTGCTGGGGAAACCTCGTACACGTATGCGCATGGTACACGCTCAAAATCTTCTTGGGGGAGTCCCGAAGAAGATTCAAACAGCTATCGATAAGATTCTTAAAGAAGAAAATTTCGAGAGCAAGGTTTTAGAATTCTAGTTCTAGAGTAGCAAAATGCTCATTATCTGGAGCCTGCACAAGATAACACTATATGTTTTGTGGATAGGATGCTTGAAATACTGACTTAGCTAGGGAGAATTCTAAAGAATTCGCCTGCTTAGTTAGAGGAATACGTCCTTGTGCAAGAATATAGCTACGAGGGGGGGGGGCATAGGAACAGCTGGAAACAAACAGAGATGTGAAGAAAACCATATGTAAAAAAGAAAATCTTTTCATTTCCCAACTCCCTATTTGTTTAAATGTTAGAACAACATTTGTTTTATTATCTATTAATTAAAAGTATTGTTTTTATAACAAAGATGCAATCTTATGGCAACCAAGGGCTTAGGGTGCATAAAAAAATTCTCGTCCATCGATGTAGTGAACGTAAGTTGTTCATAATAATATTCTTCTAGTTTCTTCTATAACACAGTTCTATTTAATAAACTTGCTTTAGTTAATATTCTAGTTTGATTTTCTCTATCAGAAAAATAATTAGTTTAAGAAAAATATAAATAGAAAAAAGAATTGATAAAATTTTTATTTTCTATTGTAATATTGTTCATGGGAAAGTGCTTTATTAATTATTAAAAATTGAAAGGGTTTTTTAATAAGAAATCAAGCGCGTTAAGTTTTCTAATTAGAAAGGAGTTATAAACTTATGAAGAAAGCTGTTTTACTAGCTGCAGTATGTTGTGGTGTTGTTGGCTTAAGTAGCTGCTGCCGTATCGTAGATTGCTGTTTTGAAGATCCTTGTGCACCTAAGTCCTGCAATCCTTGCAACGCTTTCAACAAGAAAGACAACGCATGCAGTCCTTGTGGTACCTACACACCTTCTTGCTCCAAGCCTTGTGGCTCTGAGTGCAATTCAGGAGTTCAAGGACCTCAAGCTAAAGGTTGTACATCTCCAGACGGTAGATGCAAACAATAAGTAACGGTTCTTAACTATTTACTTAAATTGGTTAGGTAGTTAGGAGGTAAATTATTTCCCTGCTAACTGCCTTTATGAAAATAAACTTAAATGTTGAGGGTAAGAGTTCGTAACTTTCTACCCGATGGCAGAAGAAAAAATAACACACGCGATAGGAGATCCCTATGTCCAAACTCATCAGACGAGTAGTTACGGTCCTCGCGCTAACTAGTATGGCGAGTTCATTTGCCAGCGGGAAGATAGAGGCCGCTGCTGCAGAGTCTCTTGCTACAAGATTTATTGCCAATGCTGACACCTCAGATGACAATATCTTGCAGACAACAGCCAAGAAAATTAGATTTGGCCGTAATAAAAATCAAAAACAAGAACAAAAAAATAATGGCCCTTGCTGTGATAAAGAATTTTATCCTTGTCAAGATGGCTCATGCCAATCATCAGTAGATACAAAACAAGAGTCTTGCTACGGCAAAATGTATTGTGTGCGTGTTAACGATGATTGTAACGTTGAAATTAGCCAAGCTGTACCTGAATATGCAACAGTAGGGTCTCCTTATCCTATTGAAATTCTTGCTGTAGGTAAAAAAGATTGCGTTAATGTCGTTATCACTCAACAACTTCCTTGTGAAGTTGAATTTGTAAGCAGTGATCCTGCTACAACACCTACTTCTGATAGCAAATTAATTTGGACAATTGATCGCTTAGGTCAAGGTGAGAAATGCAAAATTACCGTTTGGGTAAAACCTCTTAAAGAAGGTTGCTGCTTCACAGCTGCTACTGTATGTGCTTGCCCAGAGCTTCGCTCTTATACCAAATGCGGACAACCTGCTATTTGCATTAAGCAAGAAGGCCCTGATTGCGCTTGCTTACGTTGCCCAGTTTGTTACAAAATCGAAGTTTGCAACACAGGTTCTGCTGTAGCTCGCGGTGTTGTGGTTGATAACCCTGTACCCGATGGTTATACTCACGCTTCAGGACAACGTGTTCTTTCCTTTAACTTAGGAGATATGCGTCCTGGTGATTTTAAATCATTCACTGTAGAATTTTGTCCTCAAAAAAGAGGAAAAGTTACTAACGTTGCTACTGTATCTTATTGCGGAGGACATAAATGTTCTGCCAATGTAACTACTGTTATCAATGAGCCTTGTGTACAAGTAAATATCTCTGGAGCTGACTGGTCTTACGTATGTAAACCTGTAGAATACACAATTGTTGTATCTAACCCAGGTGATCTTAAACTTTACGATGTTGTTATAGAAGATACGGCACCATCAGGAGCTACGATTTTAGAAGCTGCTGGAGCTGAAATTTGCTGTAACAAAGCTGTATGGTGCATTAAAGAAATGTGCCCAGGAGAAACTCTTCAGTTTAAAGTTGTTGCTAAAGCTCAAAGCCCAGGCAAATTCACAAATCAAGTTTCAGTAAGAACAAACTCTGATTGTGGATCATGCACTTCTTGCGCAGAAGTTACAACTCATTGGAAAGGTCTCGCAGCTACTCATATGTGCGTAATCGATACTAATGATCCTATTTGCGTAGGTGAAAATACCGTATACCGTATTTGTGTAACTAACCGCGGTTCTGCAGAAGATACTAACGTTTCATTAATTCTTAAGTTTTCTAAAGAATTACAACCAGTTTCTTCTTCAGGTCCAACAAAAGGAACCATTACGGGTAATACAGTAGTATTTGATGCTTTACCTAAACTGGGCTCTAAAGAATCTGTAGAGTTTTCTGTAACATTGAAAGGGATTGCTCCTGGAGATGCTCGCGGAGAAGCTATTCTTTCTTCAGATACTTTGACAGTACCTGTAGCAGATACGGAAAACACACACGTTTATTAATCTTTTAAATTTCTTTAAAAGTTCTTAAACGAAAAAGCCGTCCTAGATTATGTCTAGGACGGTTTTTTGTTTTCAGCTTCTTGAAAATCTTTGGAATTTCTCGGAGACTCGTCTTTATAAAAATCTAAAAAAATTCAATTAAAAATTTTAATTAATACCAGAGTTGGTTAAACTTTTTCGTCTTACGTGTTTAGAGAAGGAGTTTAACATGACAACAGGTGTATCAAATGGTGACGTCTTAGTCGATCTAATCAAGCCGGGATTAGAGGATGTAATGAAAGACGAAACAGTACAGGTAACTTTGATCAATTCCGTATTGGGATGGTGCAAAGTACATATAGTTGATCCAGTAAGAACATCAAAAATTGTACAATCAAGAGCATTCCAAATTACAATGATTGTACTTGGGATTATCCTACTTGTTGCTGGTTTGGCTTTAACTTTTGTACTGCAAGGTCAGCTTGGCAAAAATGCCTTCTTATTCTTAATCCCTGCGGTTATCGGTTTGATTAAACTTCTAACAACTTCAGTGTTTATGGAACAGCCTTGTACTCCAGAAAAATGGCGTTTATGCAAACGTCTTTTAGCAACAACTGAAGATATTTTAGATAATGGAGTGCTTGATAATTCCAATACGATTTTCACTACGGAAAGTACTGATGCAACGAGCACATCTAAATAGTTAAAACGGATAGTCATTAACTGTATAATATTTTGAGACATTAGGAGGCACTTAGCCTCCTCAAGGAATGAGAGATTTACGATCTCTTAAAAGAATCATATCTTTTAAAATATTTACAGATTCTTCCATTTGTAAATCATTGCTTCCAAAAGGTCGAATTGCCTCTGAAGGGTCTTTTAGTTCATCTAAAAAGATCTTGTAGTTTTTATTTTCACTTAGTCGTTGTTTACTATTTGCAGTTAACTGAGGGAGCATCTCTCTCCATACAGTCTCTTCTTTCTGTAAATTTGGAGTATAGTATTTTTGAAACCATGGACGCATATGGGAGTCCAGATCTCCCAAATTATCATTCATCACATTGTCACAACTATCCGCAGGTAGGGGGTGTTCTAGATAACGTTCTCCTAAAGGTTCTTCAAAATAGCGCGAAGCGATATGGATATCAGAGCGTACACCCTGAAGTTGCGTAGATTTCCCGGAAGGAGAGTAGTATTTCCCTACAGTCACTTTGAAGAATCCCTCTTTATCAGAATCTGCCGTAATTGTTTGATGCTGGATTGTTCCTTTCCCATAAGTCTGTTCATCACCAACAATTATAGCTACGCCATAATCCTGTAGCGTTTGAGCAACAATTTCTGCAGCAGATGCGGAGCTTTTCGAAACAAGAATAGTTAAAGGACCGTCATAGAATTTCTTAGGAGACACTGTCCGGTAACGTTTGATACTGCCATCTGCATAGCGGGATACCACGACGACTCCGTTAGTCATAAATAATCCTGAAACTTTAATGGCTTGTGATAGAAAACCTCCTGTATTTTCTCGGATATCTAAAACTAACCCTAGGAGATTCTTGTCTTGTAGACCTTGAATTGCACGTTTTAGATCTTGTTCGCTAGAGATTTGATTTTCTCCTTCATAAAAAGAATGTAGGGTGATTTTTCCAATAACCCCATTACCGTAAGACTCATAGGAAACATCCACACGACGATCATCTAAACTGATCTTTTCACGTCTTAATTTCACCGTGCGGTTTTGATCTTGGCTGTGTACATCTAAGATGACTTCAGAGCCCTGAGATCCTCTAAGACAGTCTAATACAGCTCTAAAGGGAAGATTTTCTATGTTTTTGCCATCAACACGATAAATCACATCATCAATATGCAGGTCTCCAGCTTTGTCCGCAGGTCCTCCAGGAATGATCTCTTTTACAATAACCCCATCAATATCTTCTTTTAAGATTACACCAATTCCGCACATGCCTTTTTCTAATTGAATACGCATAGCAAGGGCTTCATCTTTGCTAAAGTATGTTGTATGAGCATCCAAACTGTGAGCCATAGCCTTGACTACACGAACATGAAAGTGATGGGATTCCTCTTGAGGTGACATGGGTTTCCCGTAATCATTCACACCTAAATAAGGGTTCTCATATGCTTCGAGTTGGCGTACACAGAGTTTAGTTAAAGAGGCTTCTTTGCCCTGATATCTATCTTTAGAACTATCTGATAGATACACAGAAATATAAGAGAGGAGTAAAGAGCGCTGTCTTTCTTTTACTTCTTGGGTAGACTGTGCCCAATACTTAGGTTTTTTAATAAGTACATGTGTAGAGGCTTCTTTAACTAGTGTCTCAGGATCAGATAACCATTCAGTTCGCCACTGACGTGCTCGAGTAATGCTATCTTTAACTACACGATTTAAATTCTGATACACTGAAAAATTATTCGTTTTATAATTTTTCAATAGGCGCTTTTTGATATCCGTAGATTGGATAAAATTACTTACTTCTTGTTCTGTAAGATAAGCTTTATGGGGGTCGAATGATTGGGAGTATCCTATTAATGAACGCATAAGAATATCAGAAGAGATATCTTGAACATCCACATGATATTCAATTAACTTATCAACAGTTTTTCGGATGTCTTCTTCATGTAGTAATTCAGAAGCAAAAGATAAACTAGGGAAGCACGTTAGAACAAGAGCGCAAAGACGTAGTATTTTTATCATTACAAATATCTTTGTTGATCATGGATATTCGTAACATCGACACAAAATCCTCAGGCTTGAGCGAAGATTTTTAATCTCAAAAAAAAACTATTTAGAATAAACAGTTTGGTAAAAAAAAATATTCTTTCTAAGATGGCGGAGCGAGGGGGCGTAATTTGCTGCACATGTCACAAAGTGTATTGATCAATAATATTCCGGCTGCAATGAAAACTAAGAAGGAACCCATAACAAAATAGGCTCCTGAAAATGGTAGTGTTGCTTGGGGAAGGAAACTTAAACCAGAAAAAATCAAAGCTAGAATCAAAAATACAGCGGCCATTGCGATCATCACAACATTACGGGAAGAAGCATACACTTGTTGTTGAAAGTCTATGCGTAAAGAATTGACTGGAATTTCCGTGGTCATGGGTTTCCTTCGACTTAAAGAATAAATATTATAAAAAAAATGACATAAGAAAACACTGAAAATAAAAGTTTTAAATCTAATATTACACCTTAGATTGTTTTTGAGATTCTTTTATGCATTATCTTTATTTTTTTGCATTGATGGTTTCCTTTTTAATTCCCGGAGCCTTCTCTTGCGCGTATTCTGAAGAGTTCCCCTGGATACCGCCTAAATCTCTTACCCTACTTGGTAGCCCTTTTATTGACGTCGTCCTCGATGTTGATGGAGAATTTATTGAAAGTTGTAATTTGAAAATTGGAGAGATCCAGACTATAAGTGCTTCCGATGTTAAAAAAATTTTTTTTATGTACAAAGGAGCTTTCCCAGAAGACCCTATCCGCGTGACGAGGAAGGAGCCTCTAAGTCTTACAGAAGATCAGCTAGCAAATCTGGGTATCAAGAGTTTTCGTAACGGGAATCCCTACTTTAGTTATCTAAAACAGACGGAGTATGGCCCTGCATTTAATGAGTTAGATCAATTTCGGCTAGTCTTGCGTTGTCCGAATCAAGAAGATACCTTATGTTATTTTCTTCAAAATGTTTCTGAGTATTCAACAGAACTTTGTCTATCTCCAGACGGAGGCTATACTCTCATTGATAGTGAATTATTGATTTCTGGTTTCTGTATAGAAAGTTTTTTAAAAAAGAGTAGAAACCAGTCACAGAAAATTATGTTTGATCTCAATAACTCACGTATTGCGTATCAGTTTAGGGATCGGATTTGGTCATTATTGCCCCATGTAGATGTTCTTTTTTTATCAGAGAATTCAACAGAAGCTTTGACGGGCATTGCAAATTCAACTGTGGCAAGGCGTTTGCTTTCTCGTGTCATCCCTACGATATTTGTACAAAATATATCCGAAGATGGATCGTATATTTATTTTATTCAAAACGGGAAAGAAGCAGCTTATTGTTCAAAAGAAGATCTCCAGCAAATAGTTTTGGGGTTTCTTTTTGGTTATATTAACAATAATGTAGTAGATTATTGTTTTCACTCCGCTGATCTTTTGAATGATAATGCCTAATTTCTTCTCCTATGAAGGTGGGGAGTCGTTTTCTGAATTCTAAAACTGAAAAATAAGTTTTTCATATTAGAATGATTTTTTTGAATATCAGATGATTATGCCCCAATTCCTATCTAAAAATAAGCCCTTGCAAACAAAGGGATCCTTACTCTATATTTTCCCCCTTATAGTAGTTAGGTTGAATTGAGAAGGATACATGCCAACCATTAATCAATTAATACGTAAAAAGCGTCAATCTAGCGCGTCTAGAAAGAAATCTCCAGCCTTGCAGAAATGCCCGCAGAGACGTGGTGTATGCCTACAAGTGAAGACAAAGACTCCTAAAAAGCCGAACTCAGCTTTACGTAAAGTTGCCTGGGTGCGCTTGTCGAATGGCCAAGAAGTTATCGCCTACATCGGTGGTGAAGGGCATAATTTACAAGAGCACAGCATCGTTTTGGTTCAAGGTGGTAGGGTTAAAGATTTGCCCGGTGTTCGTTATCATATCGTTCGCGGAGCTCTAGACTGTGCTGCTGTCAAAAATAGAAAACAAAGCCGTTCTCGATACGGAGCAAAGCGTCCTAAGTAGGACTATTCTTTATTTAGGAATGAGAAGTTAGAGGTTAATTTATATGTCAAGACGACATGCCGCTGAGAAGAAAGTAATTCCAGCAGATCCTATCTACGGAAGTGTAACCCTAGAAAGGTTTATTAATAAGGTTATGATGCATGGAAAAAAAAGCATCGCTAGAAAGATAGTTTATTCTGCCCTAGAGAGGTTTTCTAAGAAAATAGGAGCAGAGAATGTTCTAGAAGCTTTTGAAGAAGCCTTGGAAAATGCGAAGCCTTTACTTGAAGTTCGTTCTCGTCGTGTTGGTGGGGCTACATATCAAGTTCCTGTAGAAGTTGCTTCCGGTCGAAGAGATTGTTTGGCTATGCAATGGATTATTAAACACGCTAGAGCAAAGCCTGGAAAATCTATGGAAATGGGATTAGCAACCGAGCTCATTGATTGTTTCAATAAGCAGGGAGCTACTATTAAAAAACGTGAAGATACCCACCGTATGGCTGAAGCTAACAAAGCATTTGCTCATTATAAGTGGTAAAATAATATTTAATCTCGGTTTGGAAGAGGCATAACAAGTTCATGAGTGATCAGGAATTCGATTTAAGCAAAATTAGAAACATCGGTATCATGGCCCATATCGATGCGGGAAAAACGACAACTACAGAAAGAATTCTTTATTACGCTGGAAGAACTCATAAAATTGGTGAGGTTCATGAAGGCGGAGCCACCATGGACTGGATGGAACAGGAGCAAGAAAGAGGTATTACTATCACCTCTGCTGCAACGACTGTTTTCTGGCTGGATTGTAAAATTAATATTATTGACACTCCTGGGCACGTAGACTTCACTATTGAAGTTGAAAGGTCTCTTCGTGTTTTAGATGGTGCCGTAGCTGTATTTGATGCAGTGTCTGGAGTTGAGCCTCAATCGGAGACCGTATGGAGACAGGCGAATAAGTATGGTGTCCCTCGAATAGCGTTCGTAAATAAAATGGATCGTATGGGTGCGGATTACTTTACAGCCGTAGAATCCATGAAAGAAAAACTTGGCGCTAATGCTATTCCTGTGCACTGTCCTATTGGTGCTGAAAGCCAATTTGTTGGAATGGTCGATCTGATTTCGCAAAAGGCTCTATATTTCCTAGATGAAACTTTAGGTGCTAAATGGGAAGAACGTGAAATTCCCGAAGAACTTAAAGATAGATGTGCGGAGCTTCGGTATGCGCTTCTTGAAGAACTTGCTACAGTAGATGAAAGTAACGAAGCTTTCATGATGAAAGTTCTCGAAGATCCAGATTCTATTACTGAAGAAGAAATCCATGACGCGATGCGCAAAGGGGTTATTGAAAATAAAATTAACCCTGTATTGTGTGGAACCGCATTTAAAAATAAAGGTGTCCAGCAGCTTCTCAATGTTATCGTGAGATGGTTACCTTCACCTAAAGATCGTGGTGTAATCCATGGAATTAATCTAAAGAACAACGAAGAAGTTCATTTAGAGCCTAGAAAAGACGGGCCTCTAGCTGCTCTTGCCTTCAAAATTATGACAGACCCTTATGTTGGTCGTATCACCTTTATACGCATCTATTCAGGAACTCTTAAAAAAGGTTCAGCAATTCTTAATTCTACTAAGGATAAAAAAGAGCGGATTTCTCGTTTGCTAGAGATGCATGCTAATGAAAGAACCGATAGAGACGAATTTACTGTTGGAGATATCGGTGCCTGCGTAGGTTTAAAATATTCAGTTACGGGTGATACACTTTGCGATGATAATCAGGAAATTGTTCTTGAGCGTATTGAGATTCCTGAACCTGTGATTGATATGGCTATTGAGCCGAAATCTAAGGGAGATAGGGAGAAACTAGCTCAAGCATTGAGTGCGCTTTCTGAAGAAGATCCTACTTTCCGTGTTACTTCAAATGAAGAGACTGGACAAACAATTATCTCTGGAATGGGCGAGCTACATTTAGATATTCTTCGCGATCGTATGATTCGCGAATTTAAAGTGGAAGCTAATGTTGGCAAGCCTCAAGTTTCTTATAAAGAAACAATTACCAAGAATGGTAATAGCGAAACGAAATACGTGAAACAGTCTGGTGGTCGTGGACAATATGCTCACGTTTGCCTCGAGATTGAGCCAAATGAACCAGGAAAGGGCAACGAAGTTGTCAGCAAAATTGTTGGTGGTGTTATCCCTAGAGAGTATATTCCAGCAGTTATGAAAGGCGTAGAAGAAGGCTTAAATACAGGTGTCCTTGCTGGTTATGGTCTAGTAGATGTTAAAGTAAACATCGTGTTTGGATCATATCACGAAGTGGATTCCAGTGAGATGGCATTTAAAATATGCGGTTCAATGGCTGTGAAAGAAGCCTGTAGAAAAGCTACTCCGGTCATTCTAGAGCCTATTATGAAAGTCGCAGTCACGACTCCTGAGGATCATTTAGGAGATGTTATTGGCGATTTGAATCGTCGTCGTGGAAAAATTTTAGGTCAGGAATCTTCACGAGGTATGGCACAAGTGAATGCCGAGGTTCCTTTAAGTGAAATGTTTGGATACACAACATCTTTAAGATCCTTGACTTCCGGAAGAGCAACATCAACAATGGAACCCGCCTTCTTTGCTAAGGTTCCTCAAAAAATTCAAGAAGAGATTGTTAAGAAGTAAGGAATATATGAAGCAGCAAAAACAGAAAATCCGTATTCGTCTGAAAGGATTCGATCAAGGACAGCTAGATCGATCAACCGCAGATATTGTTGAGACTGCTAAAAGAACAGGCGCTCGTGTAGCAGGTCCTATTCCTTTGCCTACAAAGAGGGAAGTATACACTGTGTTGCGTTCTCCTCACGTAGACAAAAAGTCTAGGGAGCAGTTTGAAATTCGTACGCACAAGCGTTTAATAGATATCCTGGATCCTACAGGAAAAACTATAGATGCCTTAAAAATGTTAGCTCTTCCAGCAGGGGTTGATATTAAGATCAAGGCCGCATAAGTTATTTTGGCTAGGCCATGCATTTATTAGAGAAATTTAAAGCTCAGAGGGTTTCTCTTCTCTCGCGAGAGCTCATTTCTTGTTGCGATTCTACCATTGCTTCTTCTGATGCAGGCCATGTCTATCAATTGTTTTTCAGTACAACAGATTCTAATCTACTTTATAAGGTAGGGGATTCTTTGGGTGTGTTTCCAAAGAATCCTATAAGTGTTGTTGAGAAGATTCTCGAATGTTTACGTTATTCTCCAAAACAACTAGTGCAGACTCGAGAATCTTCCCACGTTACTTTCTATGATTTTTTAAGATGCCACGCAAATATAGATAAAATTCCAACGAAGCTTAAACCCTTTTTCCCTGATACAGAAGATCCTATAAATTTTTATGATGCTATCCAAAAATACAAACCTAATATTCCTATAGAGCTATTTGTACAAAGTGTCTTACCTTTGCTACCCCGCTTTTATTCGATAGCCTCTGCTCCACATCCCAAAGAAAAAAAGATAGAACTTTTGGTTAGGCTTGTAAGTTACCCTGGAGAGTACGAGCAGCGTCATGGAGTATGTTCTTTCTTTTTATGTAAGGAATTAGAGTTAGATGAGAGCTGTTATGCATATGTACAGCCTACCAAGCATTTTACCATTGGAAATCATGTTCAGAATAAGCCCATCGTCATGATTGGCTCAGGGACAGGAATTGCTCCGTATAAAGGTTTCTTACAGCAGCGTATTTATAATAAAGATCCGGGAATGAATTTACTCTTTTTTGGAGAACGGTTTGAAAAAGCCAATTTTTATTATCAGGATTTTTGGAAACAAGCTATTGACAACCAATTATTGAAGCTTTTTTTAGCTTTTTCTCGTGATAGAGATCAAAAGATCTATGTACAAGATCTACTCAGAAAAGAGACGGATACAGTCTTGAAAGCCTATGAGGAGGGAGCATACTTCTTTGTTTGCGGAAGTAAGGTGTTGGGAAGTGAAGTTAAAAAGACTCTAGAAGATATCTTAGGGAAAGATAAGCTCTCCCAATTGAAGGAAGAGCGTCGTTATGTTATCGATGTCTATTAATTGCAATATTCCATAACTGTGAGTACGCAAAAACATTGTACACCATCACCACAGCCAAAATCACTCAACCCTTCCCCAGAGGTTGCAGTAATACCTACAGATCCTAAAGGAATGTTTAAAGCTGAGGCAATACTTTGTCGCATAGCAGAGAGTTTTGGGAGAAATTTAGGACGATTTCCTTCGATAGTAATAGCTACATGAGAAATCATTTGGTTTGATTTTAAGGATTTTATAGCTTCGGATAAATACACACTACTGTCGGTAATACCACGAGTATGGAAAAGCTCATCGGCAACTTCTCCTAGTATGATTCTATGAGTTACAGAAGAGATAGCGTTACAAATAGCGTGGAAGACAATATCACCATCGGAATTTGCTTGGAAACCAGGACTATTTTCAAAGATTACCCCAGCTAAAATGCAGGGTTTTGCAGAACTTTCGGAAAGGAAACGATGGCTATCTTGCCCGATTCCTACACGATAAATCCATTGCGGTTTAGGCAAAGGAGAGTCATTTTCTGCGTTCATATTTATTGTACCGTTTTAATATTCCTTTTTTGAGATTATCTCCATTTAATAGGGTTGTAAATCACCATAAGCTCAATTTTACCCTAAGTTGAGAATCCCGTGAGAAAATATACAAAATAATCAGAATTCACGCACCTATACATGTATAAAAATTCCTCTACATAGAATCTTAGTCAATCTATAAAAATATTATTTTAATCTATATAGAACCCTAGAAAGTAATTTATTTTTAATATAAAATGATTAATAATATTATGATTTTTTTATTCTAATATAGATTTTAATTACAGCTATGCAAATCAGATTCCAAACAACCCAAGATTTTGACGATAGAATAGGACAAATATTCCCTAGAAATTGTTATATGTTATTTCCTAGAGATGATGAAGGTATTTGGGATATCTCTTATGATTGGGATCTAACGAATCCTACGGCTTTGAAAAATTCAGCTTTAGCAGTAATTCCTGTGATTGGTTCAGTCATTGGATTAATCAAGTTATTCAGCGTATGGTCTGTTAATCTACGTGGTGAAAGTAAAAGAAAAATACTTGCTTATACAGTCACCGGATTGATGGAATTTTGTGGGTTAGGGATTGTTACTTTAGTGCTAAAAATTCTTTGTTTATTTTTTAAAATTATTTGCATTCCATTTAAAAGTATTTTTTCTAGAAATAGAAGAGAGCAAATTCTTCCTGAATATTCCCAAAATCGTAGTTATACATCTGCCGGTCTGATTTTTTCGTAAACTCTTTGATTAGAGTTTATGTTCTTAGAAATATCATTGATTTAAAGCGAATATTTCCCTATGATAACCTACTGAAATGGCTGGATAGCTCAGTTGGTAGAGCAGAGGATTGAAGATCCTTGTGTCGTCGGTTCGACCCCGGCTCCGGCCATACTCGGTTAACGTTCAACGTGTCTAGTTTTTCTTGAAAAACTAAAATCAAGGACTTTGTATTTTTTATAATTTCAGGGTTTGCTAAAGTATTTGGCAAATCTATTGAGTCCTAAGCACAGAATAAAGAATCATAAGGAAAGAATTAATGAAGTCTTACGCGATAATTCAGACCGGAAGCAAGCAATATCAGGTTACTGAAGGAGATGTAATTGACGTCGAATTGTTAGACGGCGTTTCCGAGGGGCAAGAAGTTGTTTTCGATCAAGTGTTGTTTACTTTTGATGGATCTAAAGTTTCTTTGGGGACTCCTACGGTAAAGAACGCTGTAGTAAAAGGTCAGTTGCTTTCTCGAGTTCGTGGAGAAAAAGTAACTGCCTATAAATACAAAAGACGTAAAAATTATCATCGTAAGACTGGACACCGTCAGAACTATCTTAGAGTAAAAATTAGTAATCTAGTGATGTAATCGACTGGTGGATAACTAAAGGATTTTGAAATGGCACATAAGAAAGGTCAGGGAGCAAGCCGTAACGGTCGCGATTCAGAGTCAAAGCGTCTCGGCATGAAAGTGGGCGCAGGACAAAGAGTTTCCACAGGAAGTATTCTTGTAAGACAAAGAGGCACTAAGTGGCACCCTTCTCAAAACGTAGGTAGAGGTCGTGACGATACTTTATTTGCTTTAATAGACGGTATTGTTGTCACTAAGAAGACAGATCGTACATATATTTCTGTTCTTCCAGAATAAGTCTTAAAAGACTCTTCAAAAACCAATTATCTAGGAAGCTCTGTTTTTTGCTCACGCATAAAATGGGGCTTTTCTGTTTTAACAGCGTTTACGATTTAGGGATAAGTATACAATGTTTTTAGATCAAATTACTATAGAGTTACGTGCTGGTAAAGGCGGTAACGGTGTTGTAGCTTGGAGAAAGGAGAAATATCTACCGAAAGGCGGTCCTTATGGTGGTAACGGCGGTGTTGGTGGATCTATTGTTATCGAATCAGCTACACACGTGTACTCTTTTGAATCCTATAGGAATATACGCTTCTTAAAGGCTGAGGATGGACAATCTGGAGCAACTAATAATCGTTCTGGAAGAAACGGAAAAGATTTGGTTTTGGTAGTTCCTGAAGGAACGTTATTACGTGATGTAGAGACTCGAGAAATTCTTTATGATTTTGCCAAAGACGGAGAACGTTTAGTTATTTGTCGTGGAGGCAAAGGTGGAAAAGGAAATACTTTCTTCAAGACATCTACCAATCGTGCTCCTACAAAAGCCACTCCAGGAAAACCTGGAGAAGTACGGCAAGTCGAGCTAGAGTTAAAACTCATCGCTGATATCGGTCTTGTAGGCTTCCCAAATGCTGGTAAATCCACATTATTTAATACTCTTGCTAAAACAGAAGTTAAGGTGGGGGCATACCCATTTACTACACTTCAGCCTGTCTTAGGGTTGGTTCCCTGTCAGGAGAGATTGTACCAGAAACCATGGATTATCGCAGATATTCCCGGAATCATAGAAGGTGCTCATCAAAATCGTGGTTTGGGATTAGATTTTCTAAGGCACATTGAACGCACTAGATTGTTATTATTTGTTATTGATATTTGTGGATGCGAGAGATCCTCTCCCGAAGAAGATCTACGTATTCTCATGGACGAACTTTTACATTATAAAGAAGATCTTGCAGATAAAGGCAGGATCATCGCTTTAAATAAAATCGATGATCTTCTTCCTGATGAGAGGCAGGAACGCCTAGAGAATTTTCAGAGACTCTTTCCCTCTGAAAAATTTGTGATGTTATCCGGACTTACCGGGGAAGGTGTGGATCTACTGAATAGTCTTTTTACAAATAGACTTACTGTATAAGCAATACCCATCAAAATAGCGATCGTTGGTCCTGCAGGGAAATCTAGGGCATAGGCAAGGACAATTCCGGAAAATGAGCATAGGATGTTTAAGAGAACGGAAACAATCATAATGTTGACCATTCTATAGGAAAACCTGCAAGCGATCGATATAGGCAAAACAAGCATGCTTAGCATTAAGATAACACCCATGATGTAAATCAGCATAACAATGGTAATTGCCGTTAAAATTAGTAAAAGGAAATACCATGTTTGTACAGAGTAGCGACTGAGCATCATGTACTTTTCATCGAAACATAGCGCAAGGAATCTTGTATGACAGAGCGCTACGGTTGTGAGAACAACAACATCTAGTATCCCTAAGCTATAGAGATCATGAGTAGTTACCCAAAGAATATTTCCGAAAAGAAAATTCACTAGCTCTGAATTAAAAGCAGGGAGTTGGGAGATAAAGATAATCCCAATTGCCATGCCAACAGACCAAATCATAGCAATGAGGGCATCCTCTCTTTCTTGATACTTGAGATGAATTTTTCCAATACAGATTGCTAGGATTATTGCTCCAACTATAGCCCCGTACATAGGAGAAAATTCAAGATTCAGTCGATATTGAATCCATAAGGTAAGACCAATTCCTCCTAAAATAGAATGGGAGATACTTCCACTAATAGAAACGATACGTTTCACTACGATGTATGTTCCTACAACTCCCCCAGCAATAGATGCTCCTAGAGCTGCAAGTAGAGACGGTAAGAGTAGCGCGGGAAGGATATGATCAAAAAAAGAAATCATAGATCAGCCTTTTTTTCGAAGGAATCGCAGCAAAACTCTTGAGATATTGTTGGTGTATTGGTCAATGTTGTTAGAGTTCTGCTCATATAAAATACTTTATTGAAGTGACTAGTTGTATGATGCAAATCATGTGTGATCATAAGAATCGTACACCGGGCATTAAGTTCCGTGAGAATCTGTAGGATGCGTTGTTGATTTTCAGGATCGATATTTGCTGTAGGTTCATCCAGGATGAGTAGTTTAGGATGAGATGCCAGGGCTCTAGCAAGTAGCACTCGTTGTATCTGTCCCCCAGATAGATGGGAAAAGCAGGTATCCTTATGATGTAAAAGATCTACAGTTTCTAAAGCTTGCTCAGCAGATTCATGATCGTATTTAGAATATTTCCCATGCCAGCGAAGAAAAGAAAGCCTTCCTGATAGAACAACTTCTTTCACAGAAATGGGAAAGGAAAAGTCATAGGAGAAGTGTTGCGGAACCCATCCGATAGTTAATTCAGATTCTTTTCTGCATGTAGAAAATGTTTCTAGAGTTCCTAGAGTAGGTTTTAATAAACCTAGCATGAGCATAGCTAAAGTTGTTTTTCCGCCACCGTTAGGTCCTATAATACCGACAAAATCTCCCTCATGAATCATAAAAGACACATTATTGATGATCCAAGAGCTTTTTGGTCCATAGCGGAAGGAAAGATCCTTAACGAGTATTTGTATTGTCATAAATTAGCAAGAGTTGTTGCTATGGTTTTCAAATTATTTATAACGTTTTCTTCATAGGGATCTAAATTTACTATATCCATATGGAAGCGTTCAGCGAGCATAGCACTACTGCGTTTGCCTGCATGACGGAGTAAAATCATAGATGAAATCCCGTGTTCACGAATACTTTGAGCGGCACGGACAACATCTTTTGGGGAGGGATCAGCATGATTACTTTTTTCGACAACATGTTGGAAAAAATTGTAATCTCTACAGAAATAGCCGAAGGCTCCGTGTGCGACTAAAATATGACGCTGCTTAGCAGAGGCTGTGATTTCTTGAATTTCTATATCTAGGGTTTCAAGCGTCTTAAGTAATTTTTCTCCATTACTTTGATATAACGCAGAATGTTCCGGGAAATAGAAGCACAGGGCTTCTATAATAGTCGCTACCTGTATTTTCAGATTTTTAGGACTTAACCATGTATGGGTATCAAAGCTGTGAAAATGATGAGAACATCCTGTATATCCAGGAATTACTTGAATGTTTTTATTAAGATCTACTTGAGGACAAGAAACGTTTTTCTCGCAGGACTTTTCAAAATTTTCTCCCATACGGAACCAAAGTTGCGCACGAAGAAATTTTTCCATATGTCGGGGAGACAGTTCATAGGTGTGAGGATCATAGTTATTAGTAACTATAGAGCATACCTCACAAGTGTCCTCTGTTATCTGTTCAACTAGAAATTTATAAGGAACTATACTAACAAGGACGTGTTTTTGTTCTGTTTTAGAGTCTCCAAAAGTATAGGAACAACACAAGAGGAACAAAAGAAGGATGAATATTCTACGCATGATCTAAATAGATTGATGAATTCAACTATTATCCTATTGAGCCACAATTTTAATAAAGAATGAATTCAAAATAGCTTTGTAGATTTTTTAAAAATCCTTTGTATTCAGACGAATCTTGATAAAAATGGATGTATTGGGATATCTTCAGTTCAAGTTTTTCGAAAGAATATCCTTATTTAGCTAGTGGAGAGGTGTCCGAGTGGCTTAAGGAGCACGCTTGGAAAGCGTGTGTGCGTTAACGCGTACCGAGGGTTCGAATCCCTCTCTCTCCGTCAATTTCTAGCAATCCATTCTTCTTCATCCTATCAATCTATTAATTGAAAATAAACGTTGAGAAATATCCTTTTGTATTTTTTATTCTTGTATATCAAGGATATTTGCTTTAACCTGTCCTGATTTTTTAATTCTCTAGAACCTCTAAACGTGTGAATCTTTGCTGTTTAGATGAAAAAAGTTCTTAGAACCTGCTCGAGTTAATACTTGCGAAGGGAGTTGCGTTCATTTCTGTTCTTAAGGGTTTTCTTTAGGGATATTTTAACCTCTTCTCTCTTGCGTAAACGTGTGCATATGTAGGGAGGAAACCTTTGGAAGAAGACTTTTTCAAACTCATTCTAATCACCAATAGACAGAACACCCCGGTAGAGGAATATCTCGATTTTATAGCTGTTTGCATACAGTCTGGTGTGACTTCTGTTCACCTTCGTGAAAAGGGGCTTTCACACAGGGAAATTTTAAGTTTTGGAGAAGCGTTAAAGTCGATCCTAGATCCTTGGGAAATTCCTTTAATTGTCAGTGATAGCGTATCTGTATGTTTAGATTTGGATGCTTCAGGCGTTCATTTAGGGCAAACAGATGGAGATGTTATAGAGGCTAGAGAGCTTCTAGGTCCTGATAAGATTATAGGGTGGAATGTAAATACTCTTGATCAGCTTCTCAATGCCAATACTTTACCGATTGATTATTTAGGGTTAAGCGCGATGTTTGCAACTCAGAATAAGCCCGATGCTACCAATCTTTGGGGATTTTCTGGTTTAGAACAGGCTGTTTCTCTATGCGAACATCCTATAGTTGCTATTGGTGGCATCGATGAAAGTAACGCTGCTGAAGTGGTGGAAGCTGGTGCTGCAGGTATTGCTGCTATTGGAGTGTTTCATTCTGCGCAAAATCCGAGTTTAGTAACAAAAACACTAAGAGAAATTGTTGATAGGGGACTTAGATGTTAGAACGAATGAATGAAGCACTGCAGCGCATAAAAAAGGAAAAACCCGTAATTTTGAGCATTACAAATTACGTTTCTATGGATTTTCTTGCGAATTGCTTTCTAGCTATCGGAGCTTCACCTATTATGAGTGTGTCCGATTTAGAGTTAGAAGAGTTAATAGGATTAAGTTCGGTTGTTTATCTTAATATTGGAACTCTAGATCATCTATTTATTCAGAGGTCTTACAGAGCGGTAGACATTGCTTTAAGAAAGAATAAGCCTGTAATTTTTGATCCTGCAGGTTCAGGAGCTACAAAAATTAGAACAGAAGTTTCTCATCATTTGCTTACCCATGCTACGATTGTTCGGGGAAATGCCAGTGAAATTCTCTCTTTTGGAGATGTTCCTACAGAAACACGTGGAGTGGATTCTGTTAATACTACCCATGATGCTAAAGATATGGCAATCGCTTTAGCTAACGAATGTTTATGTGGTTGTGCTGTTGCTGTTACTGGCGCTGTAGATTTTATTACTGATGGAAATCGTAGTGCAACTATAGAGCTCGGAGATCCATTAATGTCTCGCGTTACGGGAATGGGTTGCTCTTTAACTGGGGTGCTTGCTGCATTTAGATCGATAATAGATGATTCTTTTGAAGCTACACGATTAGGTGTAGAATATTTTACTCTTTGTGGAATGCTTGCTCGTGAACGCTGTGAAGGTCCAGGATTATTTAAGGCTTATCTTCTTGATGAATTGTATACTGCGGACTTTGATAGAATGCGTCGTTATTATGAGCAATAAAGATATCTAAATTCTATTCTTTGGGACCGTATTGTTCCGTCTTTAGTTTTGTAATTGAGAACCCTCCTAGGTTCTACAATTACAAAACAAATTCAAATAGATGAGTTTCTCAGCTTTTAGCTTTAAAAGATCATACGTGCGCCACAGTTAGCCATTTGTACTAATGAAGACATTCCAGCATCTACAGTATAGGTGCCGTAGAGTGTCCAGTATGGGCCTAGATAGATTTGCGAGCTATACTCTATTCTTCCTGCATTTCTTGTAGGAATTACACCAGAAACTTCACCGATTTGTCCTGTGGAGTCAACTCTGTAAGTACATTGCGGTTTATTCCTATAGATAACGGGTACATAAGCAAGAGAGAGCTTGTTGTACATCAGGATATCGTATTGTATCAAAGCCCCTTCGAAAATAAAACCTAAAGGAGTTGCAAGATTTCTATAAGCGAAAGAATCGAATGTTCTAGGGTCATAGTCAAGTTCTGTAAATTGTTTTTGACGTACTCCTGTATATTCTGCTTCTGAGTAGAAGGAGAATCTTGTTGTGGAATTGTTTGAAGGCTCTTTTAAATCAATAATCATACGAACATCAAACAGCCAGCCAAGATCTTCCCAATTGCCAAGATTACGCTCTTGAATGGATGGATAGTAGGTGGTTGTATCGTGCTTCATATAGCCATAAGTCATCACACCCTGAAGAAGTATCGGGCGTGGGGCTTTTGTTTGTCTATGAGGCAAATATAAGGCTCTACCGGCATATAAAGTTCCCTGGAAGGAGTGATCAGAACCTTTATGCTTGTAATTCTCAATAGTTTTTTCGGATTTAGCGTGTCCAAAGACTTGGCTAAATGAGGCTCCTAGAATAAATTCAGGACGTGGTTTAGCATCTATAGCGAGTGAATAGCCACGACTATGATAAGAGAAGGATCTAGCTTCTTCTCCTTGTTCTTTCTGTAAGAACGATCCTATACCGCATAACCAAAGGTTATTGTAAGCAGCGTCATCAAAACGTGCGTTATTAAGCATATTGTTGACGATGCCTTGCTTTACAGCAATCAAGGAGTTTTGAGAACCGAGAATAGAGTTAACGTAGAAGTAATTATCACGAGGGATATAGACCCATCGACGATATTCTTCAAATTTCCAGCTAGCTTGTAGCTTGCCGTTTTGATCTGCTGTACCTAATGTCCAGGTACCAATATAACCTTTTTGAGGTTTGGTATCTCCTGCTAAAGTTAGGTCAGAAATATCTACTTTGCTAGATTCCGTAGGTAGTTTTAATAATTCAATTTCACGATCTTCGCCTAAGTAGGGGTTTTGGTAAAAGGCTCCCGAAGGATCTATAAGGGTTAGTGTACCTGTCAGGTAGATTTTTTCCTGATTTACATCAGGTGCAACTTTATTAGCTTGTGGAATTGAGTTTTTCTCACTTCTATGCCC
Source organism: Chlamydia sp. 16-02 (assembly GCF_042235055.1). Taxonomy (NCBI): domain Bacteria; kingdom Pseudomonadati; phylum Chlamydiota; class Chlamydiia; order Chlamydiales; family Chlamydiaceae; genus Chlamydia; species Chlamydia sp. 16-02. Next base: position 457,890 of record NZ_CP114172.1, on the reverse strand, counting down.
TCTAGGCCCTGCTGCTCGTACTGGTTCAACCCCTAATTTCAAAGCAGGTGGGGTGGCTACTCCGTTTTCCGAAACAATCTCACTAAAATCAATAGTAAGATTATTAATTGCTATACCTCCGGTCGTTCCACCTCCACCTGTTGTTGGCTTCTGAGTAGATAATACCGCACCTGGTCCCATAACGAGTAAAGATCCAGGTTTCTGATCAAAAGAAATAACATTTAATTCTGTATTTTTCCCTAAAACTAACGTTCCGTTATGTAAAACAGTCTTTTGAGGAATGAAGGACTTATGCTCATGAAATTCTCCAGAGAATAGTACAGTTCCTGTATATTTTGGAGGATTGTCCCCTGTAGCTGCTTTATTGATATCTAAGGTCTCATAGCTGCTACCTGTCTTAACTGTTTTAGTATTTACAGCATCGTAGAAGTTAATTGATTGATTTTCTGCAGCGTTAAGAGTGAGTTTAACTTTCCCTGTTATACTACAAAAAGAAGTAGCAGTTTCTTGTGCTGCAGGCAGGCACTGGTTATTTTTAAATGTGATACTACCACCTAAAGCAGTAAGGTTTAATATTGCATCTGTGCTATCAGTTCCTTCACCATAGATCGCTGCACCTAAGTTTTTAACTGCAGATTGTCCTTGAGCGGTGGGAGTTTGTGCTAAGGTAACCTTATTGTTAAGGAACAGAATAGACGAAGCAGCCGTAATATCTGCCTGTTTTGTGAAATAAATCGCACTACCATCATTTGCAGAACTATTGTTGGAAAAGTTCATGTATCCTTTCGGAATAGATAGGGTAGCTGCGTAGATAGCTCCACGATTTTTAGCTATATTCTCTTCAAAGGAACAGTAGACGGAATCGGTAAATGTTACTGTACCGTTTGAACCGTTATTTTTGCATCCAATTGCCGAACCGATGTCTGCAGAGTTGCCTTTGAAAAATAATGCTTGGTTACCTGTAAATGTAACGCTAGTTGTTCCTGCAATAGCTCCACCAAAGGTTTCCTTTGGAGTGATTTGTATAGCTCCCGCAGGAGGTTCTGCTGGTGTACATACAGCTGAGTTATTGACAAAGTTAATAGCTTGAGAACAATTTGTAATTGTAACAGTAGGAGCGTAAATAGCTCCACCGGCTACCTGTCCTGTTGTTGCAGATCGTTTTGTAGTTGCAGAGTTGCCTGAAAAGGTTAGATTTCCAGTGCTATTTTGTAGGGTGAAGGTGGTTTTAGCATAGATCGCTCCACCTTGAATATCAGGATCTGCCGGAGGATTGTTAGTTCCAATAACTGCATTGTTATCAATAGCTTGGTTACCGGAGAATGTACAATTTCCCACCAATTTTTCTAAGACAAGTGTTTCTGCATAAAGGGCACCGCCAGTAATTGCTGTAGGGACACTAGCAGCATTTGGGTCTGTTGTAGTAGTCGAGGTAGTCTCTGCCTTATTATTGCTTATAGTTAATCCTGCAGGAAGGTTTGTGCAGGTAAGTGCTTTCGCATAGATCGCACCACCAGCTTCTTTTGCAGTATTTTCTGAGATCTTTGAAACTTCAATACCTTCAAGAGTCAATGCTTCTGTAAAGTAGAGACCGCCACCACATTTCCCTGCGGAGTTTCCTGTGATGTTTAAATGATCAAGACGAGAGATTTTTCCTTTTTTACCGTAAACACCCCCACCACTTTGTGAGGCAGCGTTTTTCGTGACATTTGTCGTAATAACGTAGTCAACTTTAAAGTCTAAATCATCCTGAGGAGGTTGTCCAACTACAGCCACAACAGCACCTGCTGCAGGTATAGTTTGTGTACAGAGACCAGCACCATTTTTAGCAGCGTTTTGACCAATATCGATCAATTCAAGACTAGTGAAGGAAGCTTTTGTTGTGTAAACACCACCACCATGCTCTGTAGCTTGGTTTCCAGTAATAACAGCACTTCCAAATACAGGAACCGCAGCAGGTGGTGTTGTAGCGGAAGAGTCTGGATTAGGATTAGGGAATGTAAAAATAAGCTCTTTAGGGATGTTTGCCCCACCGCCACTTTTGCTCGAGGTATTGTTTATTAGGCAAAAGCTCTCTAAGTTCGATAAGGTTAGAGATTTTTCTGGTGCTAAGCAGATACCTCCGCCCTCTTCTGTAGCAACGTTACCCTGAAAGAGAGTTTTTCCTGTAAGATTTGTGAATGTCACATCGCTTTCACAATACAGACCACCACCAGATTTTTTTGACGTATTTGTGGTGAATTGTATTCTATGAGAATTTTCACATGTTAGAGTGCCTTTAACATAAGCTCCCCCACCATGATCCGTAGCCTGGTTATTTAAGAATTCTAAAGTTGAAGCAATCTTAGAAACATTAAGATTTTTCTCAACATAGATACCCCCACCTTTCCCTAAAGGAGGAACAATAGGTACAAGTGCTTGCGCTGGTTGAGAAGAAGCTGCAGCAGCAATGGGTTTTTCTTTACTGGGTACAGTGATAGTAAGATCGTAATTTCCAGCTTTGTTAGCCCCAAAACGTGCTTGAGAAAGGTTTGTAAGAGTTACGTCTCCTAGACAATAAATACCTCCACCACCAGTTTTCCCGTTGTTTCCATTAAACTGGGTAAGGATGGAAGAATCTTGTATTGTCAGATTCTCTTTAGAATAAATTGCTCCCCCGCGGGTATCTGCAGAGTTGCTTTGGAATTTTAAATTAGCAACCTTACTAATCGAGATCGTTTTATCTCCATAGATAGCACCCCCAGCCCCTGTAGCAGTATTTAATATGAATAGGGTATCTTCAGATCCATCACTAATAGTAATAGTATCCAAACCAAAGATAGCTCCTCCGGATCCTTTGATAACAGGTTCTGGAGAGGGAACTGGAGCAGCAGCAGCATCGGAAGATAAGATGTTAGAAACTTTAGGAGCCACAGCTTTTGCTTTTTTAATGGCTTCGATTTGTTCTCTGATTAAGTCGATAATAGGAGGGAATTCTGCAGAGTTACCTCTGAAAGTCATATCTTTATAAGTAGAGATGACAATTGCACCTTTAGCAAAGACGGCTCCACCGTTTCCTGCGGTTTCTGTTGTATATGTAGGGAGATCAGGTGTTTGAGAGCTTGCATCAGCACTTCCTGTTTCCGCTATATATCTGCGGAAAGGATGAGTATCGTGAGAACTGCTAGGAGCCACAACACCTCCAGTTCCAGGAACTGCTGGCGTTACAGGTGTGGATGGTTGAAGAGGAATCAGAGGAACAGGAACGCGCGCAGCGTTATTTGTAAATTCGATAGAATTAAGGATGTTCCTGATGGTTAGCGTAGAATCTGTAAATAGAGCGCCACCAGCTTCTTGGGATACGTTATCTTTGAATGTAACGTTTTCTAATCCATCAAAAAATATAGGACCTTTGGAGTATATTGCTCCTCCCTTTCCTGTCATTTTGATTAGAGAGCAGGAGATAGATCCTGGATTTCCAGCATAGGTAATAAATGATAGGGGACCACCTTTATCATTATAAAAAGCTCCACCGCCTTTTGGAGTGGGAGTAGAAGTGGATTGATCTACGGTTGTAACAGGAGCTGCAGCTAGAGGGAAACTTAGTGCATGAGATTCCTCAGATGTGAAATTACTAAGATCAAAATTGTCCTGATGTAATCTTGAAAAATGAGCAAATGATGAGGAACTTAGATTTTGTAGGATAGATAGATAAAGCTGTTCCCGAGGTTGAGCAATAGTGCTAGCTTGTCCTGTTGTTGGCTGTGGTGCGCTACTGCTGGAGGAGCCTTGATCACTTGGTGTGGGTGCTGGTGCTGGTTCAGCTGCTGGAGTTGGCTTAGGCTCGGGAATGTTTGTGAATGTTGTGAATGAGACATTCCCAGAAACTATATAAGTTGTTCCGCTCTCATCTTGTGTTTGTTGCGTGAAGTTATTCGAATGAGAATCTGAAATGCTTGATCCTGATCCTCTATAACTAGAGTTTAATTCTTTCGAAAGGGGTTCACCAAATACTGTAATCGAGGGGAGCACGGCAGCAAAAACAGCTGTAGCTGATAGCCACTTCATAGAACAAAAACCTACTGCGAACATTCACTGACTAGATATGTGTTAGATAAATCAGAAAGGCAAATTAGGCAAGGGATAATAAAAGGGGGTAAGAAAGATCAAGATATTAAAGATGAGCTTTAGGGAGACAAGAGCGCATCTATAATATCTTGACGAATGTTATCCATAATCATTAATAAAGTTCCTAGTCAAGGAAAAATTAGAAACTTAGGGATAAACCACCAAAAGCATCTCCAGAGAGATTGTTTCCTTCGCGTTGTATTGTTGAAATTCCTAAATAAGCTGTAGCTAATCTATATTTGAAGGTAGTGCGGAACTTTAGGTTCATAGCTTCTTGTCCTATAAAGACTCCTGAGACTTTCCAAGAATGTTGATTTAGGATTAATGAAGCAGTTGTTACAGGATTTTCTCTGAGCAAGTCTTTGATATAGGCCATGCTAAATTGCGTAAAGAGAGAATATTTCGCTCCAAAGAAGCGCATTTCTAAAGAAACTCCTGTGGGAAGAGCAAGATTACTCAAATGTGAAGAGGTGAAATACCGAGGATCATATCCTGTTTCTATGAAAGGATTTTGATTGATTATGGTATACTCAAGATCTACAAATGGAGTAATTTTAAGACAACGAATTCCCTTTGGATAGGCATAAGATAAGCCTACACTACTTCGGAATCCTTGGTTCTTCCAAGAGCCTCGGGTAATGTCCTTTTTTGAGAACTGATGTTTCATAACATGAGATTCTTCAGCATAGCTTACAGAAGATCTAAAAGATAAAGCACGCCAGTTCTTAAAAGCTGCTATTGTTCCCAATAGCATATGCGAGTGGCTTTTCCCTGGAATGTTATCCTGAAAGCTAGATCCATGAAGCTGTGTGAATGTGGCACACACAACAGTATTTGGTGAAAAAGGAAGTTTAATTCCTAGATTATGACCAGTTTGTGTTGTAGAAAAGTTATTATAGTTATCAGCATTTTGTTCCATAACACTAGAGACGATACCACCAAAAATACAAATATGCTTAATAGGGATAAGCATATTGTTATTTAAGTAGTTATCAAGGATAGCATCATTGGAAGAGCGCATACCTGTAAATGTTGTCCATGTAGAAGATGGAACTAGATAACCCTCTTTCTCTGGGTTCAAAATGAATGTTCCCGTAGGGATCCATAAAGCTTTTAATGTTTTATGGCGTTTGGAATTTTCACCAGACCAATTAAATTTCCATACACCTTGGTAGCCATAGGCATTTTGTTGCACAGCAATCTCTTCAGGAATAAATCCATCAGTATTGATATTTTTATCAGACTTGAAAATGATTTCCATCTGGTATGGCTGAGATGCTAGATCATGATTATCATAGAAGATATTATCGGGATCATGAATTTGAGGAGATCCCGAAAGTCGGATCCCTGAATTTCCTAATGCGCGTATTTCAGCGGGGAGATGAGAATTAGTAGAATCTAAACCGAAGCTAATATTAGAAATGATTAGATCTTTTCCTAAGCTGTTGTAGCTTGTTAACATAGATCCTGGGCTAAGGTTTAATATCCCACCTAATTGCTTAAATTCTTGAACGGCAAGAATGGCACCGCTTGTAATAGAAAGAGTCCCGTTATTTAGATATACAGGTTGGTTAAAGATAGAAGTTTTATTACTTTTATCCTGGCGATCTATCGCAAGTTTTTCTCCTGAAAAGATAACAGACCCACAATGGAAAATATTATCAACAGAGTTAATATCCACAGGATTTATACTTTGTGATGTTGCAAGAATTGGATCATAGAAAATAATTGATTGATTTTCGTTGGCAATGAGCCGGATAGCTTCGGGAGCACCTTTGATTGTAATCGCATTGTTATTTGTAATTGAAGAGTGCTTGGTAGAGATCTTTGTGGTGTTTCCACTAAATATAATATCTGCATTTTGTGCATGCAAATGTAGTTTTGGCTGCGGCCCACTTAAATAAATTGCGCCTCCTCCAAAATTTCCAGATGAATTTTCAGAGAAGATAATTGGTTGGGAAGCTGTAAGATTGCAGCTTGTTGAGGCTATAGCTCCACCACCTTCTGCGTGATTTTCACTAAAGAAAATAGACTCATCATTGTTTTTAATAATTATCTGTTGAGAATAGACGGCACCACCCAGGTTGCGAGCGCTATTTTTGCAGAAAGATATCGGAGCAGATTGCTTATTTATACTACAGAGATTCGTATAAATAGCACCTCCGGATTCTAAAGCTCTATTTTCTATGAAGGTAATGGTATTTTTATTCTTAGTGAACTCAACAGTTCCTTGGGCGTTATAGATTCCACCACCAGATTTAGCATGATTTTCTTGGAAGAGAATTTCCTGATTCCCATCAAATAAGATAGAAGATCCAGCAACTTCGCTACTGATAGCCCCGCCATTACCTGAATTCGTAATATTTTTTACAACTTCTGCACGATTCTTAATAAAAGAAATTAAGCCACGTTGCTCACTAAATATCATGCGATTTGGTTGCGCTCCTGTAAGAAGAATCGCACCTCCTGGGCCACGGCTTACATTATTTTGAAAAAGTAGATTTGTATTTCTAGTGAAGAACATATCCTGTCTAGAGGTAAGAACTCCTCCAGTGCTTTGATTGTTTTCCACATTGACTGCTTTTAAATTTTCAAAAGTAAGAAAAGATTTAGAAAATACACCCGCTCCCTGACCACCTAGTTGTAAATTAGTGAAATTTAATGTCGCTAGGGGAGTGCTACCTGTAAATGTAAGATTTCCTTCTAAATTGCGAAATGCTCCTCCCGATTTATGGATACTGTAACCAAGAAAATCCTTAAGAGTAAACTCACCTCGTAAGGTGTAATTGGTTCCTTGAGGGGATGTAGTTAACATGGTGAATAATTCAAGGTCTTCACCTGTATGCATTCCCGATAAAGGGAGAACAATCTCCGTTCCTGATAAATGAGAAGTGTAGGCTAATGGTACTAGTGAAGAAAGAAGTACGAATTTCCAAAAAAACATCTGCTTCATGTTTCAGAATCCTAGTCGTTTCACGGTCTAGAGTAAGAGATCTAACTTACATAGAAAGATAAAATAAATACATGGAAATAAAAAATTGATCTAAGCGTATGTTAATAAGAATGGAATAGTTAAAGTCTATTCTATTTTTCTTTAACTATGTTGAGGCATACCTCTAAAGACGATATATATCTTTCTCTTTAGAGGCCATAGAGGGAATAATTAGACGAAATTAATCTTTAGTTTCATCGATCATTGCTTTTGTGAAATCTTTGATTTCTTTAGATATGTTTTTCGCTAGCATTTTTGTTTGTTGAGCAAAAGCTTTCGTGTGTTGTTTAGAGTGTTTGAATAAAGTTTTGCCTTTTTTCGTTCCTGAGGTTTTTACTCTAGAAAGTTTTTTCCTCAACTGCACACCACTTTTTGGAGTGAATAAACAAGTAAGCAATGTAGCTATAAATCCTCCGAATAGTACACCTCTGAGCCAACGCCAACGTTTGCAAGTTTTTTTATTGGGCTTGTGATTTCTAAACATACCTTCTTTTTCCCCCTACGACAGATTAATCTTTTTTGCGAAATACACACCAAACGAGTAGAGCTGCAGCAGTCCACTTCGCTCCTCGACAGATTTTTCCGATCCAACTGCTCTTACTTTCCTCACAGAGGAAATCTTCAATATCTTTAGGTAAACGCTTATTACGTTTGCGCAACCAACCGAAAATTAGCTTTTTCCCTAATAATAAAGGAGCTAGGATCTTAGCTTCAAAATTTAAAATTGTCGTAATTTTACTGACATTTTTAACTATCTTATTGAGCCTGTGTAATAAGCTAATAGTCAAAACGAACATTGTTACCATGCACGTTGATAGCAAGACACAACAGACAATTATTGCTCCCGTGAGGTAAGTATTCATATAAAGTGAATAAAACAATTTTTATTTTTATTAATTAATTTCACTTCTTATTTTCGGTTTATTTTAAAAAAAATTAAAGAAAATACTTTTTAATAAGTAAGTTAGAAGCGTAGAAAAGAAAATCCCCAACAGATGTTGGGGATATGTGCTTGATAATAAATAAGATGGGATTCAAAAGGAAATGAACCCCTTGAAATTCCTATTCTGCTGATGAGTGAAGCTCAATCGCTTTATCGGATGTTGGGAATTCCACCTCTTTTCTCATTAGGAAGACCCCGAACAGGTTAAAGCATAGGAGAAGAGCTCCGGATACAGACATTATCAATAGAGCTGTATTTTGCGATAAGAAGCAAAATGCTGGTAATATAGCAGCTCCGTATAGAGTATAGATCTTTGATCCAGCGTTTCCGTAAAGAAACTTTGCACATTTTTTTCCTACGAGGAAATACGAAATAATTGTTGTATAACCTGTCACAAAGAAGAATGTGGGGAGTAAGATCTTCACAAGAGGGAAGTACGTTGCTAGAGCATGTTCAACAGCTTGAGAAGCGTTGTCAAGGCCTAGAGACCATGATCCTGATGCAAGCACCATAAGTAAGCTTAGAGTACAGATAAGATTATCTATAGCGAGTCCTATGATACTTAACTGAGCTTGTGTTTCTGGACGTTTTGCAGAACTTTCACTTTGAATAATAGAGTCAAAGCCAATACCAATATCTCCAGAATAAGCCGCTCTAGAGATACCTTGGTGAATTGTAGTTGCTAAAGTACAGCCGGCAAATCCGCCAATAGCTCCGTGTCCTGTAAATGCTGATGAGAATACAGCAGAAAATAGGGAAGGAAGTTGGTGGAACTCTTTTACAAGTATGTATAGAGATAGTGCGCAATACACGGTAAGGAAAAATGGAAGCACGAAAGCACAGATTTTTCCAATACGTTGTAATCCTCCTTGAACTGCGTAGAGAATTAAAAATAGCAAGCCAAAAATGGTGAACAATTTTGGAATGCTCCAGCAATGAGAAATCGTGTCGGCAATAACAGAAAACTGATAAATTTCCACGCCGTAGATACAAAGTAGTACAGCTACAATAATAGGTATGAGTTTGGTTCCATAAGCTTTATCTAGGAAGTACATCGGCCCGCCTTGATAAACACCATCATTATCTACTTTGCGGAATTTAATCCCTAAGTACACTTCGGAGTATTTCACAATAGAACCAAAAATTCCTGCGATCCAAACCCAGAATAGGGCTCCGGGACCACCAATGCACGCAGCAGTAACAATGCCTACAACATTACCAATACCGATATTTCCGCTTGCTGAAGCAAAAAATACCTTCAATGGATGAACACCTCTTTCGCTGTCCTTCCCCTTTTTATTGGAAGACTCCTGCGAATACTGGTAGAAAAGCCTGCAGAATTGAGGAAACTTGGTGAATTGAGAAAAACCAGATTTCCATGAAAAGCTTAGCCCCAGAAAAATAATCATGAGAAAAGCCACGTATGACCAGAAGAAGTCATCGAAGGCTGCTAGTAAAGACAAGACTGTGTTCATGGTAAAAACTTTTTTTAATAATTAAAATATTTAAACAGTTGTTCATCAAGACGATGGGGAAACTATTATCCCTATTTCATCTTTTGTTTAGTAGGAAAATAAAGCTTATATACGAAGATTAAAGTTCCTAAAGAGATAAAAATATCGGCAAAATTAAATGTTGGAAAGGACCAACGTTTGTAACCGATAGAAATAAAATCCACTACATGCCTGTAAAATAGGATGTCTCCAACGTTGCCAATAGCTCCGGAACAAAGGAGAATCAGGGAGAAGCGGATTGAAGGGGAGGTTCTTTTCTTTCTTAGAAAAAGAAAGGCAAGAATACCTAAAATAATTGCTATACGTATAACGAATAAGAAATATTTATATTTTGAAAATAATCCGAAGGCCGCGCCTTCATTAAAGGTGGGACAAATGCAGAAAAATAGCTTACCCCAACTACATTGGTATAGTATGGGGCTAGCTTCAGGCAGATTTCCTCGATACAGCAAAACAGCTAGTTTAGTGACCCAATCAATAAGGACGAAAAATGAAATAGTAAGGAAGGTAGATCGGGAGCGACTAGACATTGGGGTTAGTTTCCATAAAGTAAGCCTTTCTCGAATTGTGATTGAGCTTTGACCGTCATTGTAGCATAAGGAATCGCCATTAAACGAGCTAGAGGGATTTCTTCTCCGCTTACATCACAGATCCCGTAAGAAGACTCCTCGATTTTTTCCAGAGCTCGATTAATTTGTCTTAATAATTCGTATTCTTTAGTCGTCACCTCTAAACTGATAGTTCTATCAAAAGTATCGGTACCCTGATCAGCTTGATGTTGAGAATATCCAGTAGCTTCGTTAGGTTTTTTGACTTCTTGAGCATTCCCTTCTAGGGTATGAGATAATTTATATTTCATTTCTAGAAGTCTTTGTTTAAAATTGGCTATTTCGTCCTCAGACAACGGCATAGTTTCCTCTCCTTAACCTTAAAATAATAACTATTTTTCCATATCCGGAGTTGCAGATAGCAAAACCTCCATTAATTCGCCAACATCTTTAAATCTTCTATAGACGCAGGCAAATCTAATGTAGGCAATCATGTCTGCCTTTTTTAGATATTTCATTACTAGTTCGCCAATTTCTTTGGTAGAGATTTCCCTATTTTGTTTACCCAATAGTTCAGATTTTACGTTAGAGGCTATTGCATGCACTTGATCTTGACCTATACGTGTGTGACTAGAGGCGGCATTTAATCCGTTAATTAGTTTAGATTCTTGGAAATTCTCGTAACGACCATCGCGTTTCAATACCTGCAGAGTTAGCTCAACGGTTTCAAAAGTTGTGAACCTTTGACCACAATTTAAGCATTCTCGTCGGCGTTTAATTGCATTTGCTTCTGGCGCATTTCTCGAATCTATAACTTTTAATTCCCCATGATTGCAAAAAGGACACTGCATGGGAGCTACCTCCTAAGGTTAAGGTAGTCTAAGAAAATAATAATTTTAACGTAGGATAAATCTATGCGACTATAAGTTGCAAATTTTTTTTCCCAATCTATAAAAATAGGGCTTGCGACAGATGCAGATAGCGTGATAACTTTTCGCTCTTTTTGCGAAAGGATACTATCTTACCGCAAGGATGTTTTATTGTAAATGCTAGTTGCTTAGGAATTAAGAATGTTTTCTGGAATAGTTCAGGAGCTGGGCGAGATATTTAGTATTCAGCCGAGAGATGAAGGTTTAACTATAGGTGTAAGAGGGTCTTCGAAATGTATTTCCGAGTTGGAAATTGGTTGTAGTGTTGCTATTGATGGCGTTTGTCTTACTGTAGTTAAACTTGAAGAAGAAGGTAAAATGTTTTTTGATATTATTCCTGAAACTCTTGCTTGTACTACAATAGGAGAGAGAGTTGTAGGCGATCGTGTAAATATTGAACGCTCTTTAAGAGCCTCTGATGCAATCGGAGGACATATGGTCTCTGGTCATGTTTGTGGTGTCGGAGAGATTGTATGTATAGAGAAAAATCGGTATTATTTTCGTGTCCCTAGTTCCTTATCTATATATCTTTTTGAGAAGGGATTTGTTTCGGTAGATGGAATTAGCCTGACAGTTGTTACTATAGACAAAGATGTATTTTCAATAGGATTAATTCCCGAGACATTATCTCGAACGACTTTAGGATATAAACGGGTGGGGGCGAAAGTAAATATTGAGCCTGATATGGCAACAAAAACACAAGTGGATACCTTAAGGCGTTTATATCCTCCGAAATAAAATAAATAGTATGGATTACAAATTACTGGATAGTGGTGATGGGAAGAAGTTAGAAAGCTTTGGACCAATAACTCTTATCCGACCCTCTTGCACGGCAATCTGGCCTAAGAGTTCGCCATCTCTATGGAAAAAGGCGCATGCTGAATATCAAAGATCGGGTGAAGATGGGCAATGGCATTGCAGATCTTCTGTTCCTCAAGAATGGCGAATCATTCTGAATAACGTTGACTGTACATTAAAACTCACTCCTTTCGGTCACATAGGTATGTTTCCTGAACATAGCGGTTTTTGGCCCGAATTGAAACAAAGCATAGAAAAACATTTTGAATGTCGTGTGTTAAATTTATTTGCTTACACAGGTTCTACGTCAATCTTTGCTGCAAAGTGTGGAGCAAAAGTATGTCACGTTGATGCTTCGAAATCTGCGGTAAAATGGGCACAAAAGAATGTTGAGAATAACGCCTTGTCTGAGAAAAAGATCTTTTGGGTTATTGAAGATGTATTTTCTTTTCTGCAAAAAGAAATACGGAGAGGGAAGAAATACGAGGTGATTTTATTAGACCCGCCTACTTACGGCCGAGGACCTGATGGCGAGGTCTTTAAAATAGACAGGGATTTCTTTCCGTTATTGCTTTTATGTTCTAAATTACTTTCCGATTCTTCTTCTTATATTTTGATTACCTCGCATACACCAGGTCATACACCTGCTTTTTTATATAGTTTAGCTACTAGAGCTTTATCTTTAGATAAACAGTATTGGTCTTCTGGAGAAAGTTTTTGTGGTGATGGAAATCAAGCTTTACCTTCTGGAGTATTTGCTAAATGGAGTTCGTAGGGAAAAATAACCCTAAAGTGAAAGAGGCAATAGCATTAAAACAAAGTCGCTCTCGCAAGGGCTCTCTCTTTATTTTGGAAGGATTTCGAGAAATTCAAAAGGCTCTGACCTCAGGATATGAATGCGAGCGGATTTTCTGTGGAACTAATATTTCGGAAAAAGAGCAATCTTTTTTAAATCGAATTCAAAAAACCCCCCTGGAAAAGATCTATTGTTTGGAGGAAACTCTTTCAAAACTTTCTTATAAAGAGCATCACGATAATTTTATTGCTGTGATGAAAAAACGTTGGTGGTCTCGAGAAGAGTTTTTAAGTCAGAAAAAAAATCCCCTACCTTTTTATTTAATCATAGAACAGGTTGAAAAACCTGGTAATGTTGGAGCTCTACTTAGGATAGCTGATGGAGTGGGTGCTGACGGAGTGATTTTATGTGATCCTATAATTGACCTTTATAACCCTAATCTTATCCGTTCTTCACTAGGAACAGTATTTACTCTTCCTATCTGGTCCGCCACCTTGGATGAGGTATTACAAACTATTGAAGAGGAAAAATGGCATGTTTTTGTGACTTCTCCTAGGGCAAGTTCAATGTACTTTTGTGAAAATTATAATCAGCCATTAGCTCTAGTTTTTGGTTCGGAAAAGGATGGTCTAACTTCTTCTTGGTTTAAAGGAAATTTTTCAAAAATTTCTCTTCCTATGCTTGGACAAGTGGATTCTTTAAATTTGTCCACAGCCGTATCTGCTGTTGCTTATGAAGTAATTCGACAACGCTGGCTATCCTAGTTTGACGAAAAATTCCCGAAAAACATTTTCTATGAGATCAAAAAATAATTCGTATTATTTATCACTGTGACGTGAATTAATTAAAAAATAGATTCTATTAGTTGTTATATAAGTTTTTTTTAATTTTCTTGTGTAAACTTGATTTTTAATGTTTTTTATGAGATGCTTAACGTTTCCAAGATGCGGCGAAGATTGTGGTTTTAAACAATCATAATTTTCTGAATGGATTGATCAGTGAGTTATAATGAAGTTCGATGAAAACACGCTTTCCTTCGCCCTTTTTTATTTTTTATCGTCGCTTAACCGTAGCAATTAGCTACGGGAAAATCTTGGGTTGGGGGTGTTTTGGGAAAATCCTATCTTGGATATTTGCCCGCACTGCAGGCTTTCGTCGAAAGCTATTTTGTTCAGCACCCTACCGCGCGTCTTCTACTGTAATCAGTGTGGGAAACATTGTTCTCGGGGGTTCAGGTAAGACGCCCACAGTATTGTGGTTGGCTGAAAATCTGAAAGCACGAGGATATTCTTGTGCCGTTCTTTCTCGCGGATATAAAGGAAAATGTAGTCGTCAGAGAAAGCTCATCATAGTCGATCCTAAGACGCATAACGCTGCTTATGTAGGAGATGAACCCTTGCTTATGGCGGGTAAACTCCCAGAGGGTTCTGTTTTTGTGCATAAAGATCGGAGAGTTTCAGCTAAAGATGCCGCTAGGAATTTTGATATTTTGATTTTGGACGATGGTTTCCAGAACAATAAACTACACAAGGACGTGGAAATTGTCGTAGTTAACGGTCAAGATCCCCTAGGGGGAGAAAAATTTTTTCCCCGGGGGCGCCTTCGAGATTCTCCTAATAGATTAAAGGAGGCCGATTTTATAATAGTTAATGGTTCTTGTTGCTTAGAGAATCAAAAACTTTTAAATACCTGGTGTCCATCGCTAAAAATTTTTGTTGAACCTCGCATCTCTCAGGTGTTTTGGGAGTCAAGTGAGGAGAAACTTCCTTTGGACGGTCTTTCTGGACTAGCCGCCGGCGTTTTCTGTGGTCTAGGATTCCCGCAGGGATTTCTTGATATGTTGAAACATGCCGGAGTGAAAATACTAGGAACATATTTATTGCCTGACCACGCGGGAATAACAAAGAAAGAATTGCACTACTTCAGCTCAAAAATAGCTATGCGTCAAGGGCAGGGGATATTGTGCACAGAAAAGGATAGCGTAAAGCTCGGAAACTTAATTCATGAGCAAGGGATTCTTCCGATTGGTAAGGTACAAATGCATTTTGATTTTTCAGATCACGAAGGCTCTACAGCTTCCTTATTGGATAGAATAGATCAAATACATAATAGTAAGAGGTAACTAATGAAACTATGGATGAAAATCTTTATAGGATTATTTGTCGGGGTTACCCTAGGTTTAATTTTAGAAGACAAGGCGATCTTTTTTAAACCAATAGGAGACATTTTTCTAAATCTATTAAGCATGGTTGTCTACCCTCTGGTATTTTGTTCCATGGTTCTAGGTATTGCTTCTATCAGTGATATGAAGAAATTAGGCCGGATAGGAATGAAAAGTGTAGGCCTATATTTAGGTACTACATGCGTAGCCATTGTTATAGGTTTATGCTTCGCCCAATTTTTTAGCCCCGGAGAGGGTTGTGACTTATCACAAAATGTTATCGAAACAACTATAGTTGCTCCTGAAAAAAATACTGCCTATTTCTTATCTTTGATTTCTCAAATTTTTCCTTCAAACCCAGTTCGATCTTTCGTTGAGGGAAATATTTTACAAATCATAGTCTTCGCTATTTTCTTAGGAATAGCTATGCGTCTTTCTGGAGAACAGGGACGACCCGTTGCGAAGTTCATAGAAGGTTTTTCTGAGATCATGTTACGCATGATTAATATGATCATGGCTTTTGCACCTTATGGTGTGGGAGCAAGTATGGCGTGGATTTCTGGTAGTCATGGTTTAGTCATTCTTTGGCAGTTAGGGAAGTTTATCTTAGCTTACTACCTCGCATGTCTATTTCATGCTGTGATTGTTTTTGGCGGTATTATCCGCATGGGCTGTAAGATGTCCTTCTCTAAATTTCTTTCTGCGATGATGGATGCGATATCCTGCGCGATATCCACCTCGAGTAGTTCGGCAACATTACCTGTAACAATGCGTTGCGTATCTAAAAATCTTGGAGTTTCCTCGGAAGTTTCTGGTTTTGTTTTGCCTCTAGGTGCTACTGTCAATATGAATGGCACTGCTATATTTCAAGGTATGGCTGCTGTGTTTATTGCTCAGGCCTATAACTGTCCTTTACCTTTCAGTAGTTTGCTACTGATTGTTATTGCAGCAACTTTCTCTGCTGTAGGCAGTGCGGGTGTTCCTGGAGGAGGAATGATCACTTTAGGGTCTGTATTAGCCTCTGTAGGCTTGCCTATTCAAGGAATCGCTGTTTTAGCAGGAATTGATAGATTGCGAGACATCATAGGAACTCCTATGAATATCCTTGGAGATGCTGTAGTAGCTGTTTATGTGGCTTCTGGAGAAGGTGAGCTATCGACACCGATAAAAGACAAGGTAGCTTTAGAAGACGAAAGTAGAGAGACGGTGTAGGGGAGTTTACGCATGTTTGAATTTCGATTTCCGAAAATAGGAGAGACTGGTTCCGGAGGGTTTGTAGTTCGTTGGCTTAAGCAAGTAGGCGAGTATGTTGCAAAAGACGAACCTATAATTGAGATATCTACAGATAAGATAGCCACTGAATTAGCATCTCCTAAAGCAGGAAAGTTAATTCGTTGTCTTGTAAATGAAGGCGATGAAGTTGCCTCTGGAGAAATTTTAGCTATAATTGATACGGAATCAGATATTCAAGAAGAGGTAGTTTTACAAGAGCCCTGTTCTGAGATTTCTTGCTCTCAAGATTCGGGAAATACTACAGCATGGTTTTCTCCAGCGGTTCTTAGTTTAGCGCATCGTGAAGGTATCAGCATCCAGCAGCTCCAGCAAATTTCCGGAACAGGAAATGAAGGGAGAGTGACCCGTAAAGACTTAGAAAGCTACATTTCTGAAATGCGTGAGCCTTCGTATTCAAAAATAACAAATGCGAATGAAAATCGCATTCCGATGTCTCCATTGCGTAGGGCCATAGCGTCTTCATTATCTAAATCTTCAGATGAGGTGCCTCATGCTTCTCTTATTGTAGATATTGATGTCACAGATCTGATGAATTTAATTTCCGAAGAGAAAGATCGATTCTTTGCAACACACGGTGTAAAGTTAACAATAACAAGTTTTATCATCCAATGTTTAGCA
This sequence comes from Chlamydia sp. 16-02, assembly GCF_042235055.1. Classification (NCBI taxonomy): domain Bacteria; kingdom Pseudomonadati; phylum Chlamydiota; class Chlamydiia; order Chlamydiales; family Chlamydiaceae; genus Chlamydia; species Chlamydia sp. 16-02. The sequence goes on along the minus strand of NZ_CP114172.1, from coordinate 441,191 downwards.
AAAGCTTTGGAGCAGTTCCCGTTATTAAACGGATCTTTAGACGGGGATACAATTGTTGTGAAGAAATCGATAAATGTAGGAGTTGCTGTTAATCTGAATAAAGAGGGTGTTGTCGTTCCGGTTATTCGTAATTGTCAAGACCGCGGTTTAGTAAGTATTGCAAAGACTCTTGCTGATTTATCGACACGATCTCGCGCTAATAAGCTTGATCCTTCAGAAACTCAAGATGGCAGTGTCACAGTTACTAATTTTGGTATGACTGGAGCTTTAATCGGCATGCCTATAATTCGTTATCCTGAAGTGGCTATTTTAGGAATAGGGACAATACAAAAACGTGTTGTTGTTCGCGATGACGATTCTTTAGCTATCCGAAGAATGGTATACGTAACCTTAACGTTTGACCATAGGGTGCTTGATGGCATTTATGGTAGTGAATTTTTAACCTCATTGAAAAATCGGTTAGAGTCTGTTACGATGAGCTAACACACTACGATTTTTTCCAAGGATTAAAGGGATGGGTTCTCCCACAACAGCTATTGATTTATGCCAAGATATTGTTGCTAAGCAAAAGGAATCTTTAGAACGCTTTTTTTCTACTTTCCAATGTGAGGGAACTTGGTTGCTAGCTGAGAAAATACTGAATCACCAAGGTTCTATATTCTTTTCTGGTGTGGGGAAAAGTGGTTGCATTGCAAGGAAGATAGCTGCTACTTTACAGTCCTTCGGAGAACGTGCTTTTTTTCTTTCTTCAGGAGATCTTCTTCATGGGGATCTTGGTATTATTCGCTCTGGAGATATTGTTTGTCTTTTTTCTAAAAGTGGGGAAACTCGGGAGCTTTTAGAATGGATTCCCTATTTAAAGGAACGAGGTGTATTTACTGTAGGTATTACGTCTGCTGCTTATTCCAGTTTAGCAATTCTTTGTGATCATGTGATTATCTTACCCATGATAGAAGAATTAGATCCTTTTAATCTTGTTCCCACGATATCAACAACATGCCAGTTATTATTTGGAGATCTTCTTGCTATTACACTACTGCGTAGTCGGGGGATATCTCTAGCGGATTATGGGAAGAATCATCCTGGTGGGCAAATTGGTTTGAAGGTTGTTGGGAAAATCCGAGATTATATGTTCCCAAAGACAGAAGTTCCTTTTTGTTCTCCAGAAAATACAATCGCAGATTCCTTAGATATTTTTTCTTCTTATGGTTGTGGTTGTGTTTGCATAGTGAATGAAAAATTCGAAATGCTGGGAATATTCACGGATGGAGATTTACGTAGATCGTTATCTCGTCATGGAGGGGATATCTTATTGCAGAAGCTTAAAGATGTTATGACTCCAAATCCTAGAGTAATCAATGAGGATGCTGATGTTCTTCTTGGTTTGCAAATGATGGAAACAGGAAGTCCTGTAACTATCCTACCTGTTGTAGATGCTAAAGATCAACGCTATGTTGTGGGATTGCTTCAGATGCATACGCTGGCAAAAGCAGGACTTATCTAAAGAATTAAAAAAATATCGGAAGAGAGAGTAAGCCGGATTCTGTCTACAAGATGGAAAAGACCATCTTGAGGGCAACCATTCATCTAGGGGATATATTACTATACCCCTCAAGCGATTATGAAAAAGTCTATGAGGAAGAAACTTCCTCACTATGCAGAAACAAAAACTTTTTCTCTTGCTTCAGATAGGGTTTGCATGTCTATTAAGTCACCTTAACAGCTCCTACTCTTAAAGTAGGAATTTTCAGCCTGTCTATAAAAGACCCTTTTATAGCGGAATGTTTTCTGTTGCACTTTCCGTAGCCTTACGGCCCCTGGAGTTTCTCCAGTATCTCTTCTTATGAAGTCCAGACTTTCCTCTCAATATACCTTATTAGAGATATAAAAAGCGGTTGCCTTTCTCTTCCGATGAACTTGTTATACAGCGGCGCGTCTTCGACGACGTTTTGCTGTAGAGCTATCAGCAGCGAGAGTGTCAGGTTCTCGCCAATATAAAATTCTAGAACAATGTTCACAGAAAATCAGTCGATCTTTTTTGCGGACTAAATTCTCATGCTGGGGAGTTAAAACTATGTGACATCCACTACAAACACGATTTTCTATGGGAACAACAACGCGATCTTTTTTATTGTTTAATAAACGTTCGTAAATAAGAAACATTTCAGGATCCGTAGCTTCTTTTAATTCACTACGTTGCTGTAATAAAGCTCTGCCTTCTTGATTAATATTCTTAATACTTTCACAGATTTCTTTTTCAATAGCGAAGCTGCTATTTTCTGTAGATGTTAGACTTTCTTTTAGGGAAACAATCAGGTCTTCACTTCCTGCTTGCTTATCCATAAGATCACTAAGTTGATGTTCTAGTGCACGACGCTCTTTGTTTGCTGCGGTCATTTCTTGAGTGAGCGCATTAAACTCATCCATCTTCTTCACAGCTGCTTGTTGACTTTCTAATTTGTTAATTTGATCAGAAATCTCTTGAATCCGATTCTCACCTTCTTTAATCTGATTCTTTAAGTTTTCCATCTCCAATTCTTTTTCCTGAACTTTACGACGAATGTCAGATTTAAGAGATTGGACTTTAGCGAGCTCTTTTTGATGCTCTTTCTTGACTCGCATCAAGCGAATCATTTTAATATCGAGCTCTTGAATGGCTAAAATGCTCTGGAGGGCTTCATGCATGAAAACTATTCCTTGCTTGGCTTAGTGGTTCCTAAATACGGATACGAAATCATGAGATTTAGGAATGAATACATCTGAAGAAGAAAGCAAGTTTACTGCTTTTTTAGCAAGAAGTAAAGAACGTTTTTTTCAATAAAAGAAATTCCTAAGAGACAATGACTTAAGAAAAGGCAAAAGTTTAACCACCCAACTAGTATGTGAATTAATTTTTACCAGTTCAACCCAAGAGCGAGTTTAAAAGATGATTTGAACTTGTTCCTTTGCCGTATAAGGCAGTCCGCCGCTTTAAAACGCTCCCAGCTTCTCTTTAGTTCTCTTTCCTAAATACGTAATTCACAGGGTTATTATCCTTATGAATCTAAGAGTAGGTTAATGGTGGGAGGAAAAAAATAAAAGGTTCTTTTTTGGGAATTTTTTATTTGAATGGTAGAGGAGAGATTTCTAATTGAAAACTCTCCTTTTTGTATTTCTCTAGGGAAGGGATGCAAACGGATCTTGTAAAAGAACAAGTAATTTTAAAGAATTCGGATTGGCAAGTGCTATGTTATTAATAGCTTCAACTAACGCTTTTTTACATAGATCATTGCAACCTAATAGCCACTCATAGTTTTGATTTCTCCTTGGTAAAAGGTCTCTTCCATTCACTTCATAAACAGAGGAGAATAGAGGGAGAGAAACTATGGAACAGCCTTTTTCAATAGCCTCATTTAAACAGTTCTCGTAGGCAAAAAGCGCGCGATTATAGTAACCATTCATTACTTCTTGATCACTTCCTGAGAATTCTTCAAGTTTAGGACCACGAATGTGTCCTATGAATTCTGGATATCTTTCTTTTTCTGAAAGCGGAATGGACGAGTTGTCTTTTATATTTAATTCTGTAGAGCGTGCTTCTGTTGGGGCAAATGGTATTTTAATAGAGGTTTGTCCCTGATATTGAGACGCGCCCCAATTTGAATGTTGCCCAAGTGAGGTTAATTCTCTAAACAGAGCTCGGGATTGATTTGAATTTGCCGTAATAACTGTTTGTGGACCCGGAGTTACTGCATTGAATGTTATTCCGCTTTGGCTTGTCACCATTCTCACAGTGTTTGATCTAGGAAGAGCGGAGAATTTAATAGAGAAGCCTGTAGTGGTATCTTCTTGGATTCCAAGTTTAATCCCAGGATTTTTCTTATTTTGGTAGAAGGATAGGCGGGTTCCTGGTGTGGTGACAAAGTTCGCATCTGCGGTCTGGGAGGGGAGAGCTCTAAAGTCTTGATCTAATGCTTGCGCCCAGTCTCCATCAGCTTTCTGTGTTAGCTGTTTGTGGACAAGTATAGCTACTCCAGCGAATAACACCGAGGCGATGGCTAAAGCAGCAAATACTGGAGATCCTAAAACAACGGCCAGAGTAATACCAGCTATTGTGGTTCCAACAGCTAATGCGCCAAGAATAGATAGAGAGGCTATCTTCAGTATCTTATTGTGTTTCTGAGTGGAGATCTCTCTGGAAGAGAGTGCGGGAGTCAAATTCGGCGCGTTGCGATTTCCGATTTGGTTATGGGAATCACCCGGGTTAATACTAGGCATAAAAAGTAATAATATTTAGTTTTTGTTAATTAATTTTATTAAAACTAAATGGCAATGACTAGTGATTTTATTCTTTATAATTTCTTAACTTTAGAAGAAAACGATGTCATAGATCTTATCCTCAGAGGGATACACTTTGAATGCGATGTATAGATCGCGAAGTTTATCAGCAGCTAAATTTCTAAGGGATATATAAACAGGGATGATGGCAATAAGAAATATGAAAAACATGGGGTGCATACAACAGCCCAGGGCCATGATTCCTGCTGTGAGCGTTGTTAAAACTAGCGCTTGAATTATACAGTGTACGATAAAATGAATTAGTTTGCCTCTGGCCTCACTTCCCTTGGAGAATAGATTTAGGGGCTCTTGATTTTGTGCTGGTGTTGCTGAAATTGACATACAGAATACTGTAGAGTAAAAGCTTAGGAGCGAGATAATTTTACTCGTAGAAACTGTTTTTTGTCATTAGCTTTCCACGGAGCTCTCCTCTTGAAGAAGTTCTCCAGGATGACTATAAATTTTTTGAAATTCTTTTAATGTGATAGGACCTTGGCAAAGATGTATTCTATTTGGGAGAATAGGGAAAAGTTTTGCATAAGCTCTAACTCCTGAAGGACTGGTTAGAATTACTCGATTACATTGATCAAATATTTTTGATTTTAACCGGAGTTCTTGAATCCTGTAGTGAGGATAAGCAAAAAAATACCTACTTTCTTTTTTTAAAAAATCTTTGATAACAGATCGAGATAGAGCGGAGTGAGGGTAGAGAATACGGGCATCCTCGGGTAACGAGGAAATCATAGGGAGGACTCCCTCTCCTGTTTCAATAGTAGCTAGAGAATACGGTGCTTTTGGAAGAAGTCTTACAAGACGATGTGCTGTGATTTTCCCTAAACAAAGATAATGTTTATTTTCTAAAGTTCTTTTAGATACTTTCCTGCTCATTCTAGAGATAAATAGAGATGTTGAAGAGGGACTGGTAAGTAAAATGTGAGAGGTTTTCTCTAGGTAGCGAAAAGCAAGGCGTAATTGGGGTAGACTTCTTGCAAACGGAACGATCTTCAGGATAGGAACAAAATGAGCACAATATTTTTTTGCCGTTTGTTGATTTAATCCTAGATATATGGTCATGAAAGTATCTTATTCTAGAAATGAATCTAAATATGCAGTTTAGATAGCGCAGGATTGTTTCGCATCTAGAAAACAGTTTTGATCTTCATAATAGTCGTAGTAGAGACTATAGTAATGTACCATCTAAGATGCTCGTTTTTAATGGTGCATGGATTGCATGATGAGCGGATTGACATTTTTCGATGTGGGAGCTAGGATGTCTTTTTCTAGATCTTAGCTTTTTCTCCAAGGGAAAAATGGCAGTAATTCTTAGGCTTTCTTGGGTTAAGTGCGGAGAGCTTCGCTTTATATTTAGTTTTTCGTTTGTAGATAGTTATTAATAGAGGTTCGGCAATGGCATCATTGTTGCATAAATTTTTAGAAAATGCTTCGGGGAAGAAAGGTCAGGATCTGGCTTCTACCGCATATTTAGCTGCATTAGACCATCTTTTGCATTCCTTTCCTTCCATTGGGAAGAGCATCATTGATGAACTAAAGAGTCAACGTTCTCGTTTAAAGATGATTGCTTCTGAAAATTATGCATCTATTTCGGTTCAGCTCGCTATGGGGAACCTGCTTACGGATAAATATTGTGAGGGGAGCCCATTTAAGCGATTTTATTCTTGTTGTGAGAATGTTGATGCTATTGAGTGGGAATGTGTTGAAACAGCTAAAGAACTTTTTGGTGCAGAAAGTGCTTTTGTACAACCACATTCCGGAGCAGATGCAAATTTGTTAGCAATAATGGCGATTATCACTCAGAAAATCCAAGCTCCTGCTGTTAAACGTTTAGGTTATAAAACGATCAATGATCTTACTGATAAGGAGTATGCTGAGTTAAAAGCTGAGATAGGTTCTCATGTATGCCTAGGTCCTTCATTGAACTCGGGAGGCCATTTAACGCATGGAACCGTACGTCTAAACGTGATGTCGAAATTAATGCGCTGCTTGCCTTATGAAGTTAATAAAAAGACAGAGCTTTTTGATTATGCTGAGATTGCACGTTTGGTGCGGATACATAAGCCTACAGTATTAATTGCTGGCTATTCTTCCTATTCTCGTAGGTTAAATTTTTCTACTCTAAAACAAATCGCTGATGATTGTGGAGCTGTTTTATGGGTGGATATGGCGCATTTTGCAGGTCTTGTTGCTGGCGGCGTTTTTGTTGAAGAAGAAAATCCTATTCCTTTTGCTGATATTGTAACCACGACAACTCATAAAACTTTGCGCGGGCCCCGTGGAGGTTTGGTTTTAGCCTCTAAGGAATATGATGGGGTAATTAATAGAGCTTGTCCGTTAATGATGGGAGGGCCTTTACCTCACGTTATTGCTGCGAAGGCTGTAGCATTAAAAGAAGCCCTTACTGTGGATTTTAAAAAGTATGCTCATCAGGTTGTGGACAATGCTAGAACTTTAGCAGAACATTTCCAAAAGCAGGGATTACGTTTACTTACAGGTGGTACAGATAATCATATGTTGATTATTGATCTGACTTCTCTAGGTATTTCCGGACGCATAGCTGAGGATATCTTAAGTTCCGTAGGTATTGCAGTAAATCGCAACACTATACCATCGGATGCTGTAGGCAAATGGGATACTTCAGGAATACGTTTGGGAACACCTGCTTTAACAACTCTTGGTATGAGCAGCGATGAAATGGAAGAAGTTGCGAATATTATTGTGAAAGTATTGCGAAATATTACTTTGAGACGTAATGCTGATGATAGTTTTAGTAAAAGTGAAGGAGAGCTTCCAGAAAACATTGCTCAAGAAGCAAGAGCACGAGTCGCAGACTTATTATCGCGGTTCCCGCTTTATCCTGAAATTGATCTGGAAACTTTAGTTTAGTTAGGAGATATGTTGTTCTATGCCTGATGGGGAAGTAGTTAATAAGTTACGAGATGTTATAGATAAAAAAATCTTAGATGCCCGTCGGGTATTCTTTTCAGAACCTGTAACAGATAAGAGCGCAGCAGATGCTATTAAAAAGCTTTGGTATTTAGAACTTACCAATCCTGGTCAGCCTATAGTATTCGTAATTAATAGTCCTGGAGGATCCGTAGATGCAGGGTTTGCAGTTTGGGATCAGATAAAAATGATGACCTCTCCAGTAACTACTGTAGTTACAGGATTAGCTGCTTCTATGGGGTCGGTATTAAGTTTATGCGCTGCTCCTGGTCGTCGTTTTGCAACTCCTCATTCGCGTATTATGATTCATCAGCCATCCATAGGAGGTCCAATTACAGGACAAGCTACGGATTTAGATATTCATGCCCGTGAGATCTTAAAAACGAAAAAACGCATCGTGGATGTGTATTTAGAAGCCACAGGGCAACCTCGAGAAGTCATTGAAAAAGCTATTGATAGGGACATGTGGATGACAGCAGATGAAGCCAAGGATTTTGGTTTATTAGATGGCATCCTTTTCTCGTTCAGCGATTTATAAGCCTTACTTATACTCTGGGGCAGGAAATCGCTTTATTCTTAGTGAGACCTGTCCTGAGATTGCGACAATCTCCGTTTTATGTAAGGAGGAACAAGTAGATGGATTTTTACTTATTCTTCCTTCGTCAGTTGCTGATGCTAAGCTAATTATTTTTAATGATGATGGTTCTCGACCTAAGATGTGTGGGAACGGTCTTCGTTGTGCTATAGCCCATCTTTCTTCAGTATTGAGAAAAGAAGAAATTTCTGTAGAAACCGATTCAGGAATCTATTTTGGAAAATTTTATTCTTGGGATCGTGTTGTTGTAGATATGACTCTTCCAGATTGGAAATATCATTGTCATAGTCTCTCGTATACTATTTCACAGATTCCTAAAAAAATTTTTAGTATAAACACGGGAGTTCCTCATCTTGTCGTTTTTGTCGATAATGTATCTTGTGTTCCTATAGATCTTTGGGGAAGTTTTCTACGTTACCATGAGGATTTTTTGCCTCAAGGGACTAATGTAAATTTCGTTGAAGGAATAAATTCTAAAGAGTTTCGAATACGTACTTATGAACGTGGATTAGAAAGAGAATGTTTGGCTTGTGGAACCGGAGTTACAGCAGCAGCTCTTGTTGCATCTAGGCGCTACAATTTATCAAATACTCAAATGCGTATTCGGACATGGAGTGATATTTTAATTAAAATTTTTTTAGATGGCGATCGAGTGTATCTTGAAGGTCCTGTAAATAAAGAAGTCTTTCATTAGAGTTTTCAAATTTTTATATTGAATCTGAATAGAAAAGGCTTCAAAAATAGTTGAGAGGAGGAATATCTATCTGTGATTCTATATTGTGAATTTATTTCTTAAGGATAGATCTCTTGCCCTCTAACTCCAATTCTTCTATAATCTTGATTTATGACTACGTATCCTGTACCACAAAATCCTCTTTTATTACGTGCCCTGCGTCTTATGGATGCCTTCTCTAAGTCTGACGATGAGAGAGATTTTTATTTAGATCGTGTTGAGGGGTTTATCCTCTATATTGATTTAGATAAAGATCAAGAAGACTTGGATAAGATCTATGAAGAATTAGAGGTAAACGCGGAACGTTATTGTCTAATTCCTAAGTTAACGTTCTATGAAGTTAAGAAAATCATGGAGACGTTTATCAATGAAAAAATTTATGATATTGATACGAAAGAAAAGTTTCTTGAAATTTTACAATCTAAAAATGCTCGGGAACAGTTTTTAGAATTTATTTACGATCATGAATCTGAATTAGAGAAATGGCAACAATTTTATGTAGAACGTTCTCGTATACGTATTATTGAGTGGTTGCGTAATAATAAGTTTCATTTTGTCTTTGAGGAAGATCTAGACTTTACGAAGCATATTTTAGAACAATTTAAAATTCATCTTTTCGATACCAAAGTATCAAAAGAGTTATCACAAGCACGTCAGTTGCTCGTGAATAAGGCTAAAGTTTATTATTCTAACGAAGCACTAAATCCTCGTCCTAAACGAGGACGCCCTCCGAAGCAATCAGCAAAAGTAGAATCTGAGACTACGATATCCAGTGATATTTATACTAAGGTACCCGCAGTTGCTCGACGTTTTCTTTTCCTTCCAGAAATTACTTCAGCATCTTCAATCACATTTTCTGAGAAATTTGATACTGAAGAAGAGTTCCTTGCGCATTTGCGTGGATCAGGCCGTGTTGAAGATCAATTAAACCTTGCTAATCTTTCAGAAAGATTCGCTTCGTTGAAAGAGCTGTCTGCAAAATTAGGTTATGATTCACTGTCTACGGGAGATTTCTTTGGAGATGATGACGATAGTGATGATGATGAGAAGCCTGCGCCTAAGAGTAAGGCTCCTGCTAAACGTGGCCGTAAGAAGTCCTCATAGACTTCAGATCTTTCGTAATATCCAAATAGTCGCTGCCCCAAAGGCAAGTTTTCTTTTTTTGTTTATTTGGAATTTGGCATTTTTGAAGATTTGCTCTAGGTAATCGTCACTAGGAAGATTCTTAATGCTTTCAGCTAAGTATTGATAAGCTTGTTTATTTTTAGAACATAATCTTCCTAGCCAGGGAACCAAAGATTTTAAATATAACCGATGTGCTAGATACAGGGGATGATTATTAGAAGGTGAGGTGAGTTCTAAAATTCCTAGGGATCCGTCTTGTTTTAAAATACGATAGATTTCATGAAGAGCATTTTTAGAATCAGGAAGGTTTCGTAATCCATAGGCCATTGCTGCTAACGGCTGTGATTCTTGATTGATAGGCAATTGGATAATATCTCCTTCTATAAAGGTGAAAGGAGCGTTAGGGTAACGTTGTTTTGCTTTCAAGAGCATATTCGACGAGAAATCTACTAGTGTTGCTTTTGATCCTGGATAATCCCGAATATATCTATAGGCAACTTTCCCCGTACCTGAACAAAGATCTAAAATACGTTCTGACTTTCCTAACATTTTTGAAAACTTACGATTCCATAAATGATGCATTCCTAAAGATAGGATAGAATTGATCCTATCATATTTAGGTGCCAAAGAATCAAACATCTCCTGAAGATTAGGCTTGTTGATAGATGGTTGCATGATATTCTCGGAATCTTTCTAAGCCTTCATAGTCTTCTTCTCTTAGACGATAACGACAGAGAGAGTAATACTCTTTAATAAGAGTTTTTGGCAACTGGGTGCGTTCTATAGCTTTTGCTATAGCTGTTTCTGGGTGAGATTCAAAATAGCTCAATGAGCTTTCTAATGCTGCTTGTATAACATCCCTTCCCTGAGGATTATTGGACAGGACAACAGCAAAAACAAAAGGTAACTGGGTAAGTTCATACCACCCTTGAGCAAGATCATAAGTTGCAAATCCTGCGATGTAAGGATGGTGTAGAGCTTTATCGCCAATTAATAATAAGCCATCATATTCTTCAGCTTTCTCGATCACTTCCTCGGAAGAGAGCTGAATAATCTCTGGGAGAGGGGTATTCCATAAATGACGACAAAGAACATTCAGTAACATTACTGAAGAGCGGCTTTCTTTTGTTGCTGCAATACGGAGTTTTTCTGAGGTAAAAAATGTCGATGCAGCATAGAGATTTACACTAAGAATTTTCTTATAAGCAGCTATGCCAAATCCTGGAAGCTTTCCTAAGGGATGGGTTAGCAATCCTACTGCAGAGGTAAGAGCAAATTGTAAACTACCGTCAAGGAGTTTCCCAAGTAGATCTGCTGGAGGTGCTGTATGAAGAAGGATATCCTCATGTTTGGCAAGTTCTAAAGAAAAAGGAAAAGCGTTGATATAGCTTACACAACCTAAAGTTATACGTCTCTCGAGTTTGTCAGACATGGTATGCGTCCTTGTTTTTTGATGAGGCTTGCCATTCCCTCAATATCCATTTTTATATTTTGATTCGAAGAGGCCATTTGAAAAACCTTTTCTCCGATATGTGTGGACGAGAAATCGTTGGCTCCACAGGATAACAAATGTAGAGCTTGCTCGATTCCTAGATAATTCCACAAGGCTTTTATATTTCTAAAATTATCTAAAAATAATCTTGCTACAGCAATGATAGATGCTGGCATGATATTATGGGAACTACCTAATTTACGTAATCTTTTCCCTAGAGGATTGTTTTCTGTTGCAAACTTTAACAATACAAAGTTCTTAAATCCTAAAGTATCGTCTTGAAGATTTCGTAATTTATTCATATGTGTGACGATATCTTCAGGACGTTCTCTATGGTAACATAGCATAGTACTGTTACTAGGTATGCCGAGATTGTGCGCTTCTTTATGAATTTCTAAGAAATCTTGAGAAGATAAACGTCCTGGAGCTAGTATTTGCCGTATTTCATCGACAAGGATATCAAATCCTCCTCCAGGAATAGAATCTAATCCAGCATTCTTTAGGATTTTCAATACTTCTATAACAGGAATATTGTGCAGATTGGCGAGATAAGCATATTCGATACCTGTTAATGCTTTGATATGGATATGAGGGAAATTTTCCTTAATCTTACTGAATAGCTCAGTATAATAGTCTAGATTACAATCTGGGAAACATCCAGCAACGATATGTGTTTCTGTAATGGGAACATCTAGGGCGCGGATCTTTTCTATTAACTGATTTGGTGTATAAAACCAACCTTTAGGATCCCCTGGTTTTGCATAAAAAGCACAGAAAGTACAATTGAATTCACAGAAATTGGTAGGATATAAATAAAACGTTGAGGAGTAGTAAACGACATCTCCGACGTATTTTTGACGTACCATATTTGCAAATGCCCATAAAGCATGCTGATCGTCTTCATCTTCGAGGAGAAGTAAGCGTAAGGCATCTTCTGTGGAAAGACGTGCTCCTTCTATATAGTTATCGAATAAATGCTTCAACCAAGAGTTTTTAGGTAGAATGCGGGGGATGCGTGTCGTCGTCATAAGGTGGCGCTTTAGTTGTAGAATCAGATCGAGTTTGTTTATCGCATGCTTTTTTATGGCAACAGTCCGATTTTCCACATCCTTTAGATAGAGGTCTACCTAAGAGATAAGAGCCTATGAGTAAAATGACTATGCCTACTCCTAGTAGTGCTGTAGCGCAGCAAATAAGAAGAAAAAGAGTCATCATAAAAAGATCAGCCTTCAATCGGTAGTATTAATGAAGATCTACCCAAATAGGAGAACTCCATGCCATAGATTGGTCTATTTGAGTTACTCGGAGATAGTAGAACACAAAAGGAATTTTTCCTTTAGGATCTTTAAGAGTTACTTTAGATAGAGGTTCCATATCATCATATTCGTAATCTAGGTTGTTACTATCAGGATGGAATGTTTTTATAACTTTCCCGTTACGGATAATCTCAACAGTTTTTAGTTGAGCTGTTCCTGCAACATATCCTGAGATATGACGATTTACAGCAAGGCCGGGTTTTGTAGTTGTTGACAACTCAGAACCCATGGGAGCTGAGGTAATGTTAAAGCTAACAATAATTCTTGGTCCTGTAGTTGCGTAGCAGTGACGCTGATATAAAGCTTCTACAAGAGATTCTCGATTGTATTTGTTACATACAATGGCAGTGAGTCCTGGAGTGTATTGTTGTTGGTTGACATCGAAAAATTTGCTATAGATACCACGATCATCAAGGCCACCTGCAACAAAACCAAAACGCAAGTTGCGTTTTAATGCTTCTATTAATGTCCCTGATTCAACTTCAGAATCAGATCCCTTGATAGGGAAAATATTCCCTTCTTTTTCTGTTCGTTCTGAGCATCCCCAGGAGTTATAAATTTCTACAACACGTTCAAATTCCGGATGGAAGTTGTTAAAGTTAAATCCATAATGTTTCGATGCAGTGAAACATGGTATTGAGATAATTTCGTGACCCGAAGCGCTTTTATAGAGTTTTGATAAAGAAGCAATCTTACAGTCTTTATGTTTCGAACAAGATTTATTTTCTTTTATATAGAGAATTTGGCGAAGACCTTCTTCTCCAGGTTCTCCAAAATATTGTACGCCAGATAAAGAGACAAAACGATCTTCTTCATTAAAATCTCCTATAGTCTGGTTGATCATTTTCCAAAGATCAGGAGTTAAACCTTCTTGATTATCGAAAGAGGACGACGCATAAAAGTTTAAAGCACAATCATCCCTAAAATGTCTTAAACATGCCTCTATGTTTTCTTCAGAATCTACACGTTCTGATTCTCCGTGTAGTAGACCCCACATAAGATTTGGAGCTGACTCTGAAAAACATTTTATAGGTGCGGAAATGAAGATTTCATTCGTTAAAAGGTTTTTTAATTGAATTCTATAGATTCCAGGTTCGTTGAAGTAGAGATTAGGTAGAATAACGAATCCAGTTTCAGGAATAAATAATTGCCAATTAAGGTTTTCTCTTAGATGTTCATAGGAGAGTTCAATACGTGTATTTTCTGGAGAGAAGTTCGTAAGGTTATTGAACTCATCTTCAAACCGCACGGTGATATCGAAGCGTTTATTCTTTACAACATAGGAAGGTGTAAAAATCTGGATATGTTTAAGAACATTACCTCGAATATCCATGGTAAAGATATCGGGCTCATCATAGTTTCCCTTACCTTCGGTATCTACATAAAGATAGAAAGGTTTTCTACGTTGAGTAAATAGCTGAGCACCATTTCCTGCTTCATCTGTTTGCGGATGTTCTGGAGAAGGCCCGAGAATAATAGTAAGAGTCTCACCGGCTTCTAATTCATAGGGGAGGGTAAATTCGTATTGATGAACCAGGCTATTGGGTATGGGGATCATTACAGCAGTAAGAATATCCCCTCTGGGTGTTTCTAAATAGATAGTATTGCGAGATTGTTTTAGATCGATAGAGGGAGTTTCCCAATCTATTGGCCTTCCTTGACATCCCAAGTCAAATTTAAGTTTTGTTCCTTCAGGAAGATAGTCAACTAGAGAGTAAAGAAATTTCCATGTGGATATTTGCCCAGCTCTAGCTACGGAAGGATTAACATAACAAACAGATCTGCGCATAGTAACATAGCGGGTTGGAATCAACTGAAGGCATTATCATATACGAGAAAAAGGTTTTTCTCAATCTTCGTCTTTGCTTAATGTTTGTAATGCTTCCTGTACGCTATTGAACATTTTAAAATATGAGAGGAATCCGGTAACGTATAAAGTTTGCTCTATTGTTTTAGGGACACAGGTAAGAACAATTTTTCCCGAATGTTTTCCTACTTGGTGGTAGCTTTGTAAAAGAACTCGAATGCCAGCACTAGACATATAGTCTAAATTCGCGCAATCAAGCACGATATTTTTGATTCCTGAAGATAGGGATTGTGAGATATTTTCTTGTACTTCCGGAGAAGAGATCCCGTCAAGTTTTCCTTGGAGATGTAAGACAGCAGTGGTTCCGTGCTCTTCTTTTTGGATGTTATTCATTATCGATGATGCTCCCAAACCTATGGTGATTTCTCAAGACCTAACTCTCGTAAATCTTTAGGTTTTTTGCAAAGAGATTTTTCTATTCTTTTGTTTCTCTGTATATTATAGGAAGTTACGAAGGAGATAGTTTCTTTTTTCTTGGGGTGATTTTGAGTTTGCCTACACTACGTTCTGAGCAAGTGATAATTTCGATATCAAAGTTTTCGTGATGAATTTTCATACCTTTTTGTGGGACAGCACCAACTTTATGAAAAACATGTCCTCCTAAGGTGTCATAGCTATTTTCATGATGGATTTTTAGATTAAAATATTCCTCAGCATCAGAGATATTCATACGTCCATCTACGATCCAAGAGTTTCCAACTTTTTTATAAGGAATATCTTCTTGAACGTCATACTCGTCAGCAATTTCACCGAAGATTTCTTCAATGATATCTTCCATACTGACAATCCCTTCGGTAACACCATATTCATTTACTATGATTGCTAAGTGGCGATGTTTCTGACGGAATTCTTGAAGTAGTGAAGAAGCTTTTTTAATTTCCGGAGCATACAATGGAGGCTTAGCTACTGAAGAGACGGGTTGAGAGGAGTCTATAGATTTAGGATACATGGCCAACAAATCTTTTACCAGAAGTACGCCAGTAATATTATCGATATTTTTTTTATACAGAGGAATCCGGCTATAGCCTTCTTCTACGATAGCTGGGAATGCATTGCGGATGGGTGTATCTTCTTGAATAGCAAAGATATCTACTTTAGGAATCATAATTTCTCGAACGATCAATTTATCAAAAGATGATACAGCTTCAGACAGTTGATTCTCCATTTCTGAACTATGAATTTTAGGATCATCTTTATTGTTATTAATGGATCGTTGGAAGGGGAGAAAAAATGCTTGAAATAGAGAAGAGATGAAACATAGTGCGGAGCCAATTCCTCTGTGGAGTTTTATACAATAAGGAAGGAAACCGTAAGCCAATGAAGCTGCAAGAATATAAATTACCCAAAAGGTTAGAGATAAGCTTTTGGTTGAGAATGTATATTTAGAGTAAATAGTGATTCCCAAAATTCCGTATAAACTGAGTAATACAGAGGCTAAAAGAATAGGAGTATTTGACTGACAATATTGTCGGTGCTGCTTATCATCTTCATCTTGTATTTTGACAGATTTTTGTGTGAGTGCTGTCGCAAACAGAAGAGTGAGGATAGAAATTGCTAATAGGAAATCAAGCATTTTAATCTGATAAAAGCGCGTCTTTTTCTCTTAACATACATAGCGCTTGATTTTCTTTACCTCTCATTTTTTTTCTTTCTTCAGGAGTTAGATCATCATATCCAAGCATGTGAAGGAGAGAATGAACAACATAACGAGAAATCTCTTCATATAGAAGATCAGAATCTTCAGCGCGATCTTTCAAAAATCGTATAGCAGCTTTCGGACTAATGAAGGCTTCCCCAAGAATATGAGGTTGAGAAGTAGTTCCTGGAGAATCTATAGGTAGAGTAATAGTGTCCGTTAGTGAAGGATCTGAGAATATTTTATCGTGAAGGTGTGCTAAGGCTTCGTCTTCTAAGAAATAAATGTATACTTGATCCGTATGAATTTTCCAATGTTGTAGACAACAAAGGACTAACTTTTTCGCTGATTGTATCCGAATGGGAACATCACTTTGCTTGTTGGAAATACAAACTTCTATAGGAACTTCTTTCAAGATAAATCAGCGTAGATTTTTTATTTCATTACCGGAGTTTTAGGAAGACCCGTAGCTTTTTTTGCTGTAGCATCATTCCAACGGCCTAGTCTACGCAAAACGTCTATTCGTTCAAAACGCTTAAGTACGTTTCTTTTAGTTTCCCCTTTAATGGATTTACCGTAACTACGATGTCGTGACATAACTGGTACTCTAGTAACTAACTAATTTGTGGAATAAAAATACTTTCACTGCTTACAACATTTTTACGTTCTTTGTAAGCGATTCTTGGAGCGGGTTTTGGATGAGTAATTGCATAAATAGGTTTACGCTTTTTTGGACTCACTGCTCTTCGACGAGCTTGTTTACTCATGCGTGTCATAAGATAACTCGATATTTAACTTTTTAATTCTCCAAAGTGATCGAGAGAAAGATCGGAGACTTATAATTAAGGAAAAGGATAATCAAAGGAACGTTTTTTTTCAATAGGATGACCCATTTATCACTGAGGATTTTGTCCTAAAGCCTCAGTAATTGGAGAACAGGAGGTATTTGATCCCGAAGTAAGCACGCCACAAGAAATAATATATTTGAAAGCATCCTCAATTTTCATGTCTAAGAAAGTAATATCAGATTTTTTAAAAAGCGTAAGAAAACCTGAAGTAGGATTGGGTGTTGTAGGAATAAATACTGTAATCATAGGATCTTCGGGATCATCGGAGCAGATATTTGGTGCATCCCCTGCAACGAGACCGATACAACGTGTTTGTGCATTGGGGAAGGGAACCATAACAACTTGTTTGAATGATCCGGATTGGGATCCGAAGATTGTTGTCATGACTTGTTGAGCAGCCTTATAGACAGTTTTTATGATAGGGATTTTGTGAAGAACTTTATCGTAAATAGATAGCAAAGATTTGAAAATCATTAAACGTGCGAGAAATCCTAGAAGGACTGTAGCAAAGAATAGTCCAAACAAAAGGATGATCTGCAAGACAAATTTTAGTAGAGCTTTGTGTTTGGAATAAAAGCTGATACGTTCGAAAAATCCTGAAACCAGGCCAACAAACGGCTGAGTAAGAAAATTCATTATCATTCCGACAATAGCAAGAGTAATTGCTAAGGGAAGAAGGATAACCAGGCCTGTAATAAAGTGTTTTTTCATAAATCACTATTTTTGAGTTAGAGGATTTCTAGTTTTAATTGAACTAACATAAGAACAGAGTTTACGATATGACTCCATAATATTTTATTAGATTTTACTTGCCATATCAGAGGTTAGAATACTTATATTCTTTATGTTTAATTTTTTTTAGCAATTTTCAATGCTTTTTTCTCTAAATTTTTCTTAATTTTTTATATTTAATAAAAATCTCCAGGGAAGATCACGGTACTCTTCGGCATAATCAATACCTATGCGAGGTGTTTGTGTAATTATTCCTGAAATTTTTTCTTTGCTTATATGAAGATTTGGTGAGGTAAGAGAAAGGGTATTATGTTCAAGGGTAAGATTGAGTGCTTGACAAACTTTTCCTGGTCCATTGGTAAGCAGGTGTTTGGATTTATTTTGCCAACGACGTCTTTCGATCATAATATCTTCTCCCTCATGAGGAAGGATAGCTCGAATCAGTACTGCGTGAGGGAGATCTTTATCCCCGGTTACTACATTGAACAAAGAGTGCATACCATAGCAACGATAGATATAAGCAATACCTCCACGGCTATACATAGGACTATTTCTTTTTGTTTTTCTATAGTTATAGGCATGGCAAGCTTTATCATCTGGCCCACGATACGCTTCTGTTTCTACGATAAATCCTGAAGTTGTTTTTCCGGAGAGTTTGGTGATAAGAATATGTCCTAATAACTCTTTTGCTAAATGAAGAACGTCATCGTTTAGAAAAAAACTTTCAGGAAGCATTATTCTGTTTTCCTTTTCTTCTAGTTCTAGGTTTCTTTTCCGGGTTAGATTGTTTTTTACTAGTAGTTTTTGGTGTTTTGGTTACCAAAGACCAGGTAATTGCCTGATTCAGAAGGTTCACTTCAGCAAGTTTTACCTCTATTATTGCTCCAGGACGCATTTTGCTTGGAAAATCATCGGGAGAAGTTTTCTTTTTCAAGGAATATTCTTTGGGCAATTGCGCTGCTGGAATACAACCTTCTTGGCAAAACTCTGGAACCGTGAAGGAAATTCCCTCAGGATTTGTTGTAATGATAAAGCCTTTATAAATTGTTTCAGGTTGTTCTTTTAAGAACTTATCTAAAAAACGGGTCTTCTTAAGATTTTCGAAAGCAAATTCGGCTTTCGCAGCTATGCGTTCTTGTGTTGAGCAGGCTCTTACGATGTGTTCTAAGCGAGTTTCTTCTATCGACATGGGATGAAATAGAAGTCTATGAACGACAAGATCAATGTAGCGACGAATAGGACTTGTAAAATGTGTATAGAAATCGAGTTTTAATCCGTAATGCCCCTTATTTTCTGTTGAATATGAGGCTGTTTTCATACTCCGGACAAATTGTGAATGTAGAATCGATTCTAAAGGATGCCCTGCAGAGCTTTCTTGTAGTAAATATTGGTAATCAGGTTCTTGAGCTGGAGTCATAATAATATCAAAACCCATAGCTTTTGCCATCTCTTGGAATGAGAGTAGACTTTCATCATTTGGAGATTCATGAATTCTAAATGGTAGAGTGACCCCTTGATGGGAAATATGATAAGCAATCACTTCGTTAGCTTTAAGCATAAACTCTTCGATGAGTTTATGTGATAGAGTTTGTCGTGTTTCTATAAGAGCTACAGGTTCTTGAAGATTATCTAACGACATAGTAAATGAAGGTAGAACGAGTCGGATGCAACCACGTTTTTCTCGAATATCCGCGAATTTCTCGCTTAACTCTGCCATAGCAAGGAGAGTTTTTGATATGGGATGGGGTTGTTTGTTTTCTACAATCTCATCTACTTCATCGTAGGTCATACGGTATTTACTCCGAATCACGCTACGAAATACTTCGTAATCAGATAAGTGTCCTTCCTTGGTAAAAGTCATAAATACAGACACTGCAAGCCTATCTACATTAGGTTTTAAGCTGCAGAGATTGTCAGAAAGTGCTGAAGGCAACATCGGGATCACTTTCCCAGGAAAGTAAATAGAGTTGCATCTTTTACTCGCTTCTTGATCTAAAGCAGAATGTGGTGTCACGTAGTGAGAGACATCTGCAATATGGACACCAAGAATATAATTGTCGTTGTTATCGTAAGTTAACGATACGGCATCGTCGAAATCTTTTGCGGTTATCGAATCGATTGTAAAGCATAGGAGATCACGAAGATCTTTCCGTGATCGTAGGGCTTGACTAATATGCTTTTGTGAGAAATGGCTAGTTTCTTCAATAACAGCTTCTGGGAAATCTTCTTCAATAGCATATTCTGCTTTTATACAGGGGAAGTCTGATTTAGCATTGGAGATATTTCCGATAAATTCGAGCATTTCCAATGGAGGAGGTTCTTTAGATTCAGGTTTTTCCTTCCATACAGGGGTGCTTAGTAATAAACGATCTCCAAGTTTATAGGAGCGTTTAGGGAGAAGTTTTGCTTTTACAGGGATATCTGGTCCTAAGGCGTTAACACAAACGAGAGCGGTTGTTGCATCAATTACTGAGGTTATGGTTCCTACGAGAACCGTCTTTCCTCTAGACACAACTTGGTGAATTACTCCTTTTCTTTTTTCCCCTTCTTTAGAATTTGGGAAAAGAGAGACAACTACATGGTCTCCGTCTAGAGCACCTTTTAGGTCTCTTGCAGGAATAAAAATATCAAAGGGGTATTCTTCAGGATGGTCAGGAGTAACAAATCCAAAACCTTTCTTGGCATGAACAAATAGGACACCGGAAATTAAGATTTGCTTAGAGCTTCTTCTAAAGCCTTTAGGTCTTCTTTTTCTTATTTTTTTCACCAACTTTGCTCCATGTCTGAAATTATAATTTTCACGGGTTTACCTAGCCTTTGTTGGATGTTTTTAATGCAAAGATATTTTTATGGATAGGGTTAAAAAGAAAATTCCCTATCCCTCTGCAGAGAAATAGGGAATAAAAGATAAGATTTTTAGGATATTAATCGTTAGGTTTATCTACGATTTCAACATCCGCATCTTCAATATTATCATTATTTGAACTTGAGGAAGCAGAATTTCCTGAAGGTGGTTGTGTACTGAAGCTATGTTTTTTCAAATCTTCTGTATTGATATTAGGACCACCTTGAGCGTTAGCAGCTGAAGACGCAGCAGCGGATGCAGATTGTGATTGCATAGCTTCTCCAATCTTTTGCATATGACGGCTGAGTTCTTCGGAAGCTTCTTTGATTTTCTCAACAGAAGCATCTTCTTTAAGAGCTGTACGTACTTTTTCTATACGTTCTTCAATTTCTTTGACTAAAGATTCAGGGATATTTTCTTTATAATCACTGATGGCTTTTTCAGCTCTGAAGATCATACTATCAGCTTCGTTTCTTGCGTCGGAAGCTTCGCGGCGTTTTTTATCTTCCTCTTTATTTTTCTCAGCATCATTGATCATTCTTTGGATTTCATCTTCCTTTAATCCAGAGCTTGCTTCGATACGGATTTTTTGCTCACGACCGCTAGCAGCATCTTTTGCAGACACATGAAGAATCCCGTTAGCATCAATATCGAAAGCAACTTCGATTTGAGGGTGTCCCCGAGGTGCTGGAGGGATATCTGTAAGGTCAAATCTTCCGATTTCTTTATTGTCTTTTGCCATAGGGCGTTCCCCTTGTAAGACAACAATAGTTACTGCAGGTTGGTTATCTGCAGCTGTTGAGAAAATTTGTTTTTTCTGTGTAGGGATTGTAGTGTTTCTCTCTACGAGGGGAGTCATCACACCTCCGAGAGTTTCAATACCTAATGAAAGAGGAATCACGTCGAGAAGTAAGACGTCCTTTACTTCACCACCAAGAACACCACCTTGAATAGCTGCTCCAATAGCAACAACTTCATCAGGGTTTACACCTTTATTTGGTTCTTTACCAAAGATTGATTTTACCACTTCTTGAACCGCAGGCATTCTTGACATGCCCCCAACGAGCAATACATCATCAATATCGCTTGCAGAGAGTTTCGCATCTGCTAAAGCTTTTTGACATGGAGCTTTTGTACGTTCTATTAAACTAGAAGCTAACTTTTCAAAATGTGCACGTGTTAATGTTAATGTTAAGTGTTTGGGCCCACTAGCATCCATAGTGATAAATGGCTGATTAATCTCTGTGGAAGACATCCCTGAAAGTTCGATTTTTGCTTTTTCAGCAGCATCTTTGAGTCTTTGAAGAGCCATATTATCTTTGCTAAGATCAACGCCTTCTTGTTTTTGGAATTCTTCGATCATCCATTTAATAATAACTTCATCAAAGTCATCTCCTCCTAAATGGGTATCCCCATTTGTGGAAAGCACTTCAAATACGCCATCGCCAATCTCTAAAATGGAGATATCGAAAGTTCCTCCTCCAAGGTCAAAAACAGCGATTTTCTTATCACCAGCTTTGTCAATTCCATAGGCAAGAGCTGCTGCTGTTGGTTCAGGAATAATACGTTTGACATCTAAGCCTGCGATACGTCCAGCATCTTTTGTAGAAGCTCTTTGAGAATCGTTGAAATATGCTGGAACAGTAATTACAGCTTCTGTGACAGGTTCTCCAAGATATGCTTCAGCAGTCTCTTTCATCTTTATAAGAACTTGAGCACCAATTTCTTCAGGTGTATATTGTTTTCCATCCACTAGGAAGACGACATCACCATTAGATCCTGAAGCCACCTTATATGGTACTGTTTTAATTTCAGATTCTACTTCAGAATGTTTTCTTCCGATGAAACGTTTTGTAGAGCCTAAGGTTTTTTCAGGATTTGTGACAGCCTGTCTTTTTGCAGGAATTCCTACTAAAGTTTCGTTTCCTTTGAATGCTACGATAGAAGGTGTTGTGCGTGTTCCTTCTGAAGAGGTGATGACTTTAGCCTGTCCACCTTCCATTACAGATACGCAGGAGTTAGTTGTTCCTAAGTCTATCCCTATAATTTTACTAGATTTTTTTTGTTCGCTCATGATTCTTACCTAATCTCTAGGGGGGTTATTTTATTTTTCTACTTCTTCTTTTCCTTGAGGTGCGGGTGCCTTCGCTACTTTGACTTTCGCAACGCGAATAGGACGATCTCCGATTTTATAGCCTTTAGAAAATTCTTCCATGATAGTTCCCTCGGGGACTTTTGTAGTTTCTTCTGTTTCCACTGCCTCATGTAAAAATGGATTAAATTTTTGTCCTACTGAGGAGTATTCAACGATACCCTTCTCTTCAAAAACTTGTTTAAACTGTTGCAGGATCATATTGAATCCTAATGCCCAATTTTTCACTTCATCTGACATTTGTGATGCAAATCCTAAAGCCTTTTCCATACTTTCTATAGGCACTAAAAAGTCTATGAGAGCATTTTCCACTGCATATTGCATCATTTCTTGACGTTCTTTTTGCATACGCTTGCGGGCATTTTCTGATTCCGCAAGGACCATTAAATATTTATCGTTTTTTTCTTTTAGCTCCGCTTTTAACGTGGCTATTTCTTGTTGGAGATCCTGAATCTCATTATCGGGAGTGGGAGTTGAAGGATTTTCTGCCTCATGTTCGTTAGAGGAATCTGTCATGACGTCTCCTTAGGAGGTAAGAGTTTTATAGAAGAGTATCTTGCCAGTAATGTGGGTTCTTTGGAGAGTTTAGGATCGGAAGGACAAGGTCTTCTGAAGGATAATTTAAACTTATAAAAACTTTGTGTCAGGCTTGCTTTGATTTTGTCTGCAAATATTGTGAGGGTTCTATAAATCTCCTTATAAGGAAGATTGATAGGGCCTAGCACACCAAAGGCTCCTAATGGAGTACGATTCATGTAGTAAGGAGTCGTGATAACAGCACACTGTGGGTTTGGAGTTCCAAAAATATCAGAAAGCTCATTACCTATAAATGCTGTGGGGCGGTCTCTGTGCATGCCAATATCTAAAAGTTTGCACATATGGCGGCGATTTTCAAAAAATGATAACCCCAAGGCTAGCATATCAGGATCTTTGAAAGACTCATATCTTAGGAGTTTTGATAATCCTGTTTGATATAAATCCTCCTCACTGAAATTACAGTAACGGGTGAGATAACGCACCACAACTTCGTTATATAACGTCATTCCTAGGTCTTCTTCTTTTTGCGAAAGAATCTCTGTTGGAGGTTGCTTACGAACATAACTTTGAAGAAAAGTTTCGATACGTTTTAAAGAAGCTGGATGTGATGTTTCTGATAGCCATAGGGTATCCGTAAATACCTGACCGAATTCTGTTGATAGAATGACAACAGCGCGTTGTTCGTCTACTAAAGAAAGTTGGATATTGGTTACGGAGTCATTTTCAAATCGCGGAGAGGAGAAGCATGTGGGTAACTGTAGAGCTTCTCCTAAGAGTTCTGATGCCTTTTGTAAATCTTTGACGATATTTTGGCTCTCTTCAGGCAATTGATTTAACAGATTTATTGTAGATTCGGGTAACTCATCCTGAGAAAAATCTGCGCAATGGTCTACATAATAACGAAAAGCTAAATCCGTAGGGATCCTTCCTCCGGAGATATGATTCTTTTTTAGAAATCCTTCTGCCTCTAACTCCGAAAAATAATTGCGAATAGTTGCCGTGCTCAGATTGGAAGATTCATATTCCTTCAGAGTTTTTGATCCAACAGGTTGACCTGTTTTTAAATACAGCTCTGTTGTTGTTAAGAGTATGTAAAGAATCTTAGACTCTCGTTTTGAGATCCACGACCTGGACATGTCAGTTTTCCAATATAAGTAATCTGTTCGCTGGTGATTATTATAGGAAAACGATCCCCTGAGGTCAAGGTTATTTAGCACTCGATTCCAAAGAATGCTAATCTATCTCTAGGAAATGGGGGAGAAACTACGGGATTTTGGAAAATAATTCTCACACCAATTGAAAAAATCTTTTGGTTCTACGGAAAACTTTTCTTTAGATCGAGATTCTATTTCAAGGATCCCAGAACTTTGGAAAGTTTTACCAAGAATGAGTTTATACGGAATTCCGATAAGATCGCTATCCTTTAATTTAAATCCAAGTCTTTCATTGCGATCATCTAATAGGGGTGCGTAACCGTAATTTTTGAGATCTTTATAGATTTTTTCAGCAGCTTCTTCAGATATAGAGTCGCCACCATTATAGAGAATAGCGATATCAAAGGGAGCAATAGCTTTAGGCCAGACGATACCGCGGTCATCAGCAAGTTGTTCTATACAAGCAGCTAGGGTTCGGCCGATGCCAATGCCATAGGTTCCCATCCAACAGGTTTGTTGTTCACCCTGTTCGTTTTGGAAGCCTACCTCAAAACATTCTGTATAGCGTGTGCCTAAATTGAAAATATGTGCAACTTCTACACCTTCAAAGATTTCATAGGGGGCATTGCCATTTGCTGGACAAAGATCTCCTGCTTCAGCAAGAAGAAAATCTGCATATTCAGGTCGAGGAATATCCCGGTCCCAGTTTACGTTTTTATAGTGTTTATCTTTTACGTTTCCTGCACAGACAAAGTTTGTCATGCAGCGTGTAGTTTCATCGGCATAGAATTCGATAGGGCAGTTTAAAGGACCGATGAAGCCCTTTTCTGTGCCCAGATGTTTTTGAATTTCCTCATCAGAAGCTAGACTGCACTCATCAGCATTAAGTTTAGAGCGTATTTTAGTCAGATTGAGCTGACGATCTCCACGGATGCCTATAGCAGCAAACTTGTCTTTTCCTCCATAAGAGAGCTTAACTACTAGAGTTTTAATAATTCTATGGGGAGGAAGGGAGAAAAAGTCCTGGAGATTTTCTATTGTTCGAATATCAGGTGTGACTACTTCTTCTATAGGAAGATGTTCTTTATCATACGTATATTGTTGAGGTTGTGAAACTGCAGCTTCGATATTCGCACCGTAAGCACCACTCACACAAATAGTATCTTCTCCTAGGGAACAGAGAACATGGAATTCTTCAGATTTTCCCTTGCCGATCTTCCCTCCATCTGCTTCTACAATAACATATTTAATTTCTAATCTATCGAAGATATTTTGATAGGCTTGTCTAAGCTTGGCGTATTGCTCGTTCATCTGTTCTGGAGAATCCGAGAATGTATAACTGTCCTCCATTAGGAATTCTCTAGCGCGCATTAATCCGAATCTTGGTCGGATTTCATCTCGGAATTTTGTTGCAATTTGATATAGATGGATAGGTAGCTGTTTTCTTCCTGATAGCCATTGGGAAACAAACATGGAAATGACTTCTTCATGAGTAGGAGCAAGACAGAGTTCTTTATCCTCTCTATCCGTTAGGGTATAAAGCAGCCCTTCAGAGCGGAATGCTTCCCAACGTCCTGTCTTTTGCCAGAGTTCTGCAGGATGAAGAATAGGAAGCACAAGTTCTTGCCCCCCGATAGCATTTAACTCCTCGCGAATGATATCCATCATTTTAAGAGCTACCCGCCAAAATAATGGAGTATAGGTATAGATTCCTTTTGCTGTTTTGAAAATATACCCGGCTTTTTCCAGAAGCTCATAGGATAAAACGGTGGCTTCTTTATTTGCATTTTTAGAAGTTTTGTAAAAAAGCTGGGAAGTTTTCATAGGGTAGCAATCACAGATCTTTGATTTTTAACCGGCAGATACCGAAATAGATACTATTTTCTTTATCAAAATATAGAAGTCTTTACGGATCGACAAATCTTAACACAGCAGCTTTTCTTGATCAATTGCTAGTATTAACTACAAATGATTGTTTTTTAGTTAATATTATTTACATTACTCTTTTGTTTTTAAAAAATAAATATCCAATTAGATATAAATATAATTAGTTAAAAAGAAGATTTTTTTATTTTTTATTCGGTAATCTTATGTCATCAGTAAGTGGAAGTTCTGGTCAAAATCTTAATCCTGTTCCAGAGGATCCAAACGCTCATTTGGATAATGTGGATAATACAGATAGCTCTTCTCAAGATCAAGGAGGCGCTGCTGGTGGTGTTAATGAGACAGGATTAAGTATTGAGGTTTTTTCTGCTGGAGAGGTGGCGAACATAGATGCTGCGATTGCTGATATTCAAGATGTAGCCAACTCGGTAATCGTTGTTGGGATGCCCTCTAGTTTATCTCCGTTATCGCCCGAATCTGCGGGGCTCACTGAAGAAATTGTGAGTGATCTTCATAAAAAAGAAGAAGAACTTTTCGGTAAGGTTGACATGTTCTCAGATGCTTTATTTGATGGCGTCGAAGAAACTAAGACTTTAGTTGATAACTTGAAAAGAAGGATTGAGGATTTTCAAAAGACGAAGCTTGGTGCTGCAGGACAATCATCTAGAAAATCTACGGAAGATGATGTAGATCTCCAGGAAAAATTTCTTGATTTACGTCGTGGAATGGCTTCGTTAAACGGTCGTATAAATGCATTGGAAAGTGCAGCAGTGCGTCTGGTATCTGCTTTGGGGGATACGCATCATGAGATAATGAGCTTGTCTATAGATGATTTAAAGAATGCCTTTGGAAGACGCTATGAGGAAATTATTTCAAACCTAGATCACATTGGATTGCGTTTTGGTGAGGAAGGTTGGAAAATTGACCCTAGGGGTGCTATTCCTACAATATCTCAAGAGATTCAAGATGTGCGTCTTCTTTTAGAAGGGATACATTTTCCTACAGAGGAAGAGTTCATTCGATCAGCTACAGAATCAACCGAAGAGGCAGCTGCAACAGTTTCTTGCTGTCAAGCTTTTATCAATAAGTTAAAGACATTATGGAATACCTTAGTACAGATGTTTCACACTCTGTATGATAAAATGCTATTTTTCTTATTTTGGATAGCGAAAAAGATTCGTAGCAAACTGCAATTTCCTTCTAAAGATAAGAATGAGAAAAATCCTAGATTTGAAAATCCTTTTGCCTCTACATCAGGAACTACTTCGGAGCATCAAAATACGGCTTCCGTAAGAACTTTAGTTTCTGGAAGAGGAGATTTATCTGATGAGGATACGATACGTCGTCCTGAAGATAACACTATAGAAACTCAAGATGTTGATAATCAAGATTGGGAAGGGCAGAGGAGAGATGAGGATGATTCTTAAGAGTAAATAAGTAGAGAAAGCTTCTTGCGATCTGTTTGAGTGTTGTCTTTTTTGAAATGCTCTAGTATGTTCACTCTTGTTACTACGGATTGTTTAGG
The DNA here is from genome assembly GCF_042235055.1 of Chlamydia sp. 16-02. NCBI lineage: Bacteria > Pseudomonadati > Chlamydiota > Chlamydiia > Chlamydiales > Chlamydiaceae > Chlamydia > Chlamydia sp. 16-02. Next base: position 413,475 of record NZ_CP114172.1, on the reverse strand, counting down.
ACACCTTTATTTATGAATATCAAAAGAAAACGCTCATTGCCAGTGTATTTGGGAATGATGTTTCTGCTAATTACGGGCTGTTGTCCCTTTGCAGATAGAAATACTTCCTGTTCTCCTAAAAAGTATCTTCCTATTGTAAGTCATCTTTTAGAGCTTTGTGATTTGCCCGAGGTAGAAACGCCTGAGGAATTAGTAGAGGTAACAAAGCCTTTATTATTAACTCGGGAGCAGCGTATGGCTGCTGATTTCGGTTCTTTACCAATAAAGGATGATCATGCTTTTTATAATGATCTTTCTTTATTGAGAATGACGCAGGTAGTTCCTGCTTATGCAGCTACTTATGGTAGCGCTGTAGTCTTTGGTGGTACACTTGCGACTATTCGTCAGCGTTTAGATTTCCTTATTCGTGAATGGAATCGTGGTGTACGTTTCAAAAAGATTATTTTCCTATCTGGAAGACGAGAACGCTATGCTAAGGTTGAAAACCCTGATCAATTTTATGACAACCGTCATAATCCATTTCCTATAGAAGAAAATTGGAATCCTGGAGAGCATAAACTTCCTTCTTCAGAAGACGAAATCGCGAGGTTTGTCTGGATGCAGATGGTAGTTCCTACTGCGTGGAGAGATGCTTCAGGTGGTATTGAGGTGGAATTTCTAGTTGCTGAACCTGCAGAAGGTCAAAAGTATGGGACGCGCCATGATACATTAAAAATCCTTCGCGCATATCATGGAGATGGTTCTGAGCGCATTTTATTTGTAAGTAGCCAACCTTTTATCCATTTAGATCGTTCTCGGGTAACTAAGCATTTTGATAAGGAAAAATACGATATTTCTGGCCCTGGATTTGCGCAAGCAATTCTAAAACACGATTGGGCTCCTAGAGTATGTCTACATTCTTTAGCAGCATGGGCAAGTGAAACTGATGGTTATCTTATAATATCTCAGGAGTAGTCCTTGAATGAGGAATATTGGATTTTGGAGGTGAAGGTTACCCCAAAATCTAAAGAAAATAAAATCGTTGGATTTGAAGGTGAAGTGTTGAAAATGCGTGTCACCGAAGCTCCAGAAAAAGGAAAGGCTAACGAAGCAGTAATTGCTTTGTTAGCCAAAACTTTATCCCTTCCCAAACGTGACGTTACGTTGATTTCGGGAGAGACCTCTAGAAAAAAACGAATCTTATTACCTAAAGCTACGGAATCTATAATCTCTAATTGGAGAGAATGCGGATTTTAAGCTGGGCTACAAGTCTTTTCACCTTCAGGCTTATCACTTTTTACAGCAGCCTTCTTATCTCTATTTTCTTTAAAGATAATAGAACGGAATTGCTTGCGTTCAGCTCTGTTTATTTTTAATCCTAGACGACGGATAACATCCTCATTAAATGTTGTTGTTTGTGGTAGAGGTTCAGCAATGATTTTTCGTAATCCTTCGATATCTTGATGTCTATTGAGTAAATGATACACCATTTGCGCTGCTTGTTTCCCAGATTTTTTAAAATCAACACCACAAGCAACACATGCTCCTTCGGCTACTAAAGAGAAGTCGTCGGTAATTACAGGGATTTTTTCTTTAAGGATATCTTCGATAAATGTTGTTCTCTGTTTATGAGCTAAAGAGGAAAAAGGAATAAAAATTGCTGAGGGGCGTTTATCGATAGCTTGTTGGATACGTGTTTTAAAATTTGCAGGTGTTACAGTAATTTCTGTAACGGCGATTCCTGAAGCATGGAGTTTCTTCTCAATTTCTTTTTGTAATGCTGATGGGAAGGGTTCAGTAGGTTTTATATAGATTAAAGATTCGGCATTTGTTCTTACTGCTTGTATAGCAAAACAACATTGATTGATATCTAGAGTATCATTAACGCCGTAAATATTTATTTGCTTTTTAGGGAAAACTAATGTTTCTCCTTCAGGTACAGCGGCATAGATAATCGGTTTTTTCGTCTCAATTTGGCTCATAATTTTTGTTGCTATAGAGCCTAGGGTGACAATAGCTACAACATCTTGATCACTATGCAAAGTGCGAGCGAGTTTCCTTGCTTTAACAACGCTATCTTCAGCATTGACAACAAGCACTTCTGGAGAATTTTCTAATGTTTTTAAAACATCTATACAGCTTTGACTACAATCTTCGAGTATGGAGTGGGAAAAAGATAAGAACACAGCGACTTTAGGAGATCCTTGTTCTGGATTTGGTGAGGAGACGACTACCGAAATAAAAGAACAGATAATGGAAAGAAAGAAAGCATATTGAGCAATTTTACGAAGAATCATAGTGACAACACCATTCTATCATGTACAGATGTTAGGGTTAACCGTTGGCAAGCTGCAACAATATCTTCTGTTTTCCCTAAAGAAGAAAAACGAACAAAACCTTTCCCACACGAGCCAAATCCTTTACCAGGAGTGATGGCAATATGATACTGCTGTAAGAAAAAGTCAAAAAAATCTTCGTCAGGGATAATATTAGGAACTTCAACCCAAAGGTAGGGAGCGTGTTCACCACCATATACAGAAAATTCGGCTTTTTTTAGAGCCTCACGCAAAAGTGAACTATTATGGCGATAATGCGTGATGGTTTCTAAATTTGGAAATAAAGAAACTCCGGTAATTGCGGCTTCTTGAACAGGTAAAGAAGCCCCATTAAATGTCGTATGTAGGAAACGTTCCCAATCGCGGATTACAGGAGAACCATCGCTGTATTGAAGATCTTTAGGAATCACATTCCATCCTAAACGTACTCCTGCAAATCCTAAAGACTTAGAGAAAGAGTTAATTTCTACAGCACAAGAGCGTGCTTCGGGAATCTCAAAGATACTTTTTGGTAAGGAAGGGTCAGAAATAAATGCGCTGTAGGCAGCGTCAAATAGAATTATACTTCCATTAGAATTTGCGTACGCAATAAGTTCTTTTAGCTGTTCTTTAGTTAATACGGTGCCTGTAGGATTATTAGGAGAACATAGACAGAAAATATCTATGGCTTCTTCTTGGGGGATCAAAGGAAAGAAATTGGTTTCTTTTGTACAGGGAAGTTTAACAATCTTTTTAGCTCCTACAAGAAGAGCAGCATCTATATATACAGGATAGGAAGGATCTTGAACGGCTACAGTTTTCCCAGGACCGAATAGGGATAGTAGACGGAAAATATCCATTTTTGCTCCGTCTGAGATAAAAACCTCTTCGGGAGAAATTTTCCCATTATAGAAAACTTCAGAGAGTTTTTCTCTTAAAGCTAGCAGGCCTAACTCAGGACCATAACCGCGGTAGGTTTTCGGATTCCCTAATTTCTGTACAGATTTTGTAAAGATATCAATGACTGCCGTATGCAGGGGTTGGGTGGTATCCCCTATAGATAGATCGATAATAGAAGCTTCTGGAAATTCTTCACGAAAAGTACGAATTTTTTGACGAATACTAGAGAAAAGATAATTGGTTTCTAATTGTGAAAAGTTACTATTTCTGCGCATCGAGTTTTTTCGTTATCTGTGGTGTCTGTCGGACATCTTAAAAAAGGCTCTGCTTTTTTCATATACCTTTCTGTTTTTTCTAAAACAAACGTTCTTCGTTATCTAAGATCCACTAGAGAAATATAAATCGTTCTCTCTGAAAAATCATTAAGAATTCTTAATTTATTATTAAATATATTGTTTTTAGCATTTTAATTGGTTCTTATTTTCAAAATAAGTTTTATAATTTAATTAAATATAAAAGATTATTTTTAGGTTTAATTATGAATCCGATTAACCCTTATGGAAGTTCTGCCGCAGGACCATCTCGTGGCCCTGAAGATAATAAAGACGATCCTCTTCGTGGCATAGGGGGAAGTTCAAGATTCACAAGAAGGGGTGCTGTTCGTGGACAAAAAGGTGTGCGAGGTGCTTCGGGATATCTCGAATCTAGAGTAGGCAGAACGGGTGGGAAGAAAGCTCACGAAGCTGCTGCTAAGATATTGGGATTGGGTCAAAAAATCAAAGAATCCGGAGAAAGAGCAGGAGCTGCCGTAGGGGGTGCCGTAGGTGGACTTAGAAAAAGAATAGCTGCTACTGCGAAGCAGGTAAAAGGGAAGATTCAAGAAAAAATTGGCGGTAAGAAGGGGAAGAAAACTCCAGAACAAATAAAAATGAGAAATCTTGCCAAAGAAGCAAAAGCTAGGGTTGGGAAACTGGTTCCCGGGGGCAAGAGAACGAAAGATATGTATAAGCCTGAACCTTTAGGCCCAGCTTTCAAAATCCCCAGACCTGAAGTTAAAATAGATGATGGCTCATCTACCTTTAGCCCAGATTTAGGTGCTACACGAGGGAATAAGAAACCAGTAAAAATCCCTAGAGCTAAAGTTCCAACAGGAAAAGGTGGTCCTTCTAAAGCTGAGGGAGCAAGGAAATCCGCACGTTTACAACAAAAGGCAAAAACAGATGGTAAAACCGAGGGATATGAGTTTAGCCCTGATTTAACCAAAGTGAATCCTGAAAAGTTTATATTCCCCAAAGCTAAGGCTTCTAGTGGAGATGCCCCTAAAGCTGAGGGAACAAGGAAGTCTGCACGTATAGAGGGAAATAAAAATAAGGGAATTCTTAAAAAACCTGGAGGGCCTAAAACAGGTGGTAAAGGTGGAATCCGTTGGGCAGATCAAGACGGCAAGCCTCTCGAACAGTAAATTCTGACGTTTGATTAGATTTTCGTTTTGTAGAAAAAAGCTGCATCTTAAAAATATTAGGATGCGGCTTTTTTTATATAAAAATCCCACCCAGTTAACTGGAGTAACTGGATGGGAAAGGGAAAGTTTTCTTTTTTCGTGATGCTAAATTTACATTTAGAATCACAAGCTTAGGAGTGATAGAGGAGTCACAGGCGGGCTGTTCCTGTGATTTAAGTATTCCAAACTCGTTCTTTTCCTTATAAATATTCTTCTATTTTTGTCGTGCTGTTTTTTAACTTTAATTAATTTAATTTTTCTTTGTTAAAAGAACTATTTTTGTGTTTATCTTCTTCATAAGAGAAGTTTTAGCTGTTAAAAAGTGCAGCTTTTCTCCCTTTTGTCTTATTTTTTTTGTTCTCATAGAGTCTTTGGTTATTAGTTACATATTCCTTTCAGGATATTTTTGAGATCGATTTGATAAGATAGATTTTTGTGAATCCACGTTCGATTGTTGCTAAATAAATCAGCTCTTTCTATAGATTGTGAATACCATGGGAAGACTGTTACATTATAGCTGCTGTTTATGCAGCTTAGTATTTATTTGCTATTTTTCATCTTGTTTAACTGTTGCAGCTCAAGAAGCTGGACGTTGTCCCGATTGTGAGAGTTTTAGAAAAGCTGTTACTCGCTCAGATCAGTTACCAGAAAATATCCAAGAATCTGAAAATGGCTGTTATCTTACGGGATATGTACAAGCCCTCGTGGACATGCATTTTTTAGATAGTTGTACTCAGGTAGTTGTTGAAGATAACGTTGCTTATGTATTTTCCCTTCCTGTGGATACAGTCCTTTCCAATGCGATTGTAGATTTCATCAAAGATTTGCCCTGCATTACTGCTGTAGAGATTTGTGATAGCTCTTATCAAGAATGTCGTAATCGCTATAGAGAAGGTTGTCCTATATTGCCAAAGCAGAGAGCTTTAGGGATGGAGATTGTCTGTGGTAAAGAGGGCGTGTGGTTGCCACAAAATACCATACTTTTTGCTCCGTTAATTGCTGATCCTCGTCAGGTAACAAATAGTGCCGGAATTCGTTTTAATGAGAAGGTCATAGGGAATCGCGTAGGTTCTGCTATTTTTGGTGGAGATTTTATTCTCCTACGTCTTTTCGATATTTCTCGATTTCATGGGGATTTAGATATTGGTCTTCAAGGTGGTGTCTTTTCTGTTTTCGATTTAGACCATCCTGATTCGTGCATGGTAAACTCTGACTTTTTCGTCGCAGGTCTACTAGGATTTGCTGTAGATAAATGGAGTTTTCGTTTACGCCTTTGGCATCTCTCTTCACATTTGGGAGATGAGTTTCTTCTGACTCATCCGAATTTCCCAAGATTTAATCTTAGTGATGAGGGAATCGATTTCTTTGCTTCTTTACGCTATAACGCGCAACTGCGTCTTTATGGAGGTTTAGGTTATATCATCAGTCGAGATCTGACATTTCCTGAGCGCCCTTTATACATAGAGGCGGGAGCAGAATTACGTCCTTTTGGATTACGAGAAGGAAATTTACACGCACAACCCATTTTTGCTATGCACTTTCGCTTTTGGGAAGAGCAGCGTTTTGGCATAGATCAAACCTATATCCTAGGTATGGAATGGTCAAAATTTCGTGATGTAGGCAGAAAAATCCGTGCTTTTGTTGAGTATCACCAGGGATTTTCTAAAGAAGGTCAATTTGTGCGAGAGCCGTGTAATTACTACGGCTTTCGCTTAACCTACGGCTTCTAAATTACACCTCTATGAATCCATCAGGATAGGGAGGGTATTCCGGTCCTATAGGTAATGTATTATTGAGATATCTTCTGAAAATCTCGATGCCCGCCTGAGGGGTAGAAATACAGAATACGCAATTACTTACCCATTCTGAACCGCGATTTGTTCCTGCTTTGCAGTTGCTTTGATATGTAGGGGTAACCTTTTCTCTCCAATAGGAAGCTGGACCAATTAAGAATATAGGAACAGGAGGTTTCTTCCCTGTTTTTATACTGATAAGTTCAAGAGAAAATTCAAAATCTGTTCCCATACCTCCTGTAACAAATAGAGCAAGATCTACATGGAAGTGTTCTTGACGTTGAATTAAAGAGGAGAGTCGGTAGGTCATTTTTGCTTGCGTATAGGGATTCGCAGCTTGGTGTGTTCCTGGAGATTGCTCGAAATCTACAGTATTACCACAAGAGAGAAGGTTTAGTTCTGTAGCGACTTCATTCCCTATGGCCATAGCTCCTGGTCCACCTCCTGTCATAATTGCTAAGGGAGTGTTGGGAGGGAATCCAGGAATAGGCAGAGCTTGGGTAAGATCATGAAGACCTTTTAAAAATGCGCGGAGATCTTCTTTATAACCTTCTGAAACAATACAAGAGCCGTGAATGCCAATAAAATAGGCAGAGCGAAATTCTTGAACACGTTGAGTAGGAACAAACATTCCTGAATCTTTCCCACGACGTTTTACATATTGTAACACGCGTTTAGAGACTTTATCTACCCAGAATGTAGAAATCCCTGCAAAGTATAAGTCCATAAGTAACGAACGGTCATGTTCAGAGAAATATTCTCCATAGGTATAGGAGGGTATTTGGAAATAGATTTGCTTTAGGTAATAGTTTACATGGTAAGAAAGCAACATGCCTTTGAGACAGGCAGAAGGAAAATATCTAGAGAAAATTACTCCTTGGCTTGTGATGTGTCCCGTTTCCATAGCTTGTAGGAAGGGAAAGCAAGGTTGTTCTTCTATGTATTCTTGAAGATTTATAGGGTAGGGTTCTGTTTTATTGTATAAGGATTTTGCGGAACCAACTAACCAGGAATTTTGTGATAACTCTGAAATCTCACTACCTTTAGAAATGAAGGTTGCAGCTTTTTCTTGAGTGCCTGGTGTAGTTTCAAAAATATCAAAAATACATTGTTCAGATTCTAAAGAAGATTTTAGTAGATCACGATAACAGAAGAAAGAGTGTTCTTTATAGGGCTCAATAGTGAAAAATTCCAAAGGAATTGTTTCTACAGGGACTGAACTTGTTCCATAGAATTCGTAAATATCTCCAGACTCTTGTGTCGTGGGCTCTAAAATGTTTGCCGCAGTATGTTTTATCCCTTCAGGAAGAAGAGAATCTACAACGCGAGCAAATACGGTGCGAATATGTAAGGGTTCGGTTTTTATGAGTAATATACGGTCACGGAGAGGTAGTTTTTCACGCTCTACTTTATGTTGGTATAGAGAAAGGAAGTTTCTTACTCTCATGTTGGGCTGACCTAATGCTTTTCCTATTAGAGGAAGTAGGCCATAAATTTTATGATCATAGTGAATCACACCGGGAAGAGTGGGAAGAGAGACTACAAGACGATCATCAATAACATCTAAAGAAATTAGATGTTCTAATTTTTTACCAAAACATAACAAAGGCATGCCTGACTTATCCGTATGTTTCAGCATTCTCTCTAGATATTGTGGAGAACGTACTAATCTACGATCATCAGAAGCAAATAATTTTGCGATGTAGTCACCAGATTCTAATAGGGTGAGCATAACGGAGGCAACGGGATCATGACTGCTAATTTGTAATAATAGACGGGCTCGTGAGCGTTCTTTACTGAGTTCGGCTTCTTTAATCTTTGCATCTACACCTAACTGTGCGAGTGAGCTTTTTAGATTGAGATGTAAGCAGTGCTTAGGTAAATGAAAACCCAAGAAGTACTCGGGGATATTTAGTATTTCTATTTCTCCTTCATAGATATTGGGCGAAAGTATACGCAAAGGAGAGGTTAGATACCCATCAGGAGAAGTTGCGTCATGGTTCCTGTGGAATAAATTATACATGTATCCTCCAAAAAAATCGGCTTTTCTAGCTAGAAGGTTTTGTTTTAGATGAAAAAGATTTTTAAGAAAACGGAAAGAAACGTCTTTGCGATTGAGAATTATTTTTCTCTGGATACAATGGAGGGTTTTTAAAAAGGATGGGAAATATGCGAATTCCAAGAAGCGTTGGTACACACGACGGTTCTTTTCATGCTGATGAGGTCACAGCGTGTGCATTGCTTATTTTATTTGATCTTGTTGATGAAGGGAAGATCATCCGTACGCGAAATCCCGAGAAACTTGCAGAATGTGAGTATGTGTGTGATGTTGGTGGCATTTATTCTGTAGATCAAAAAAGATTTGATCATCACCAAGTGTCTTATGAGGGCCCTTGGAGTAGCGCAGGTATGATATTAGATTATCTTAAAGAACAAAGATTGATTGATTTAGAAGAGTATCACTTTCTAAATCAGACATTAATTCATGGTGTTGATGAACAAGATAACGGCAGGTTCTTCTCAAAAGAAGGCTTCTGTTCTTTTTCCGATATCATTAAAATATACAATCCTGAAGAAGGTAGGAATTCTTCGGATGCAGATTTCTTTTTTGCTTTAAAATTTACTATAGATTTGTTGAAGCGCTTAAGAAATAAATTCCGCTACGATCGCATGTGTAGAGATGTTGTCAGATCCGCTATGGAAAAAGATGAATTCTGTTTGTTTTTCGATCGGCCTTTAGCATGGCAGGAGAATTTCTTTTTCTTAGGTGGAGAACGCCATCCTGCAGCGTTTGTGTGTTTCCCAGCCTGTGATCAATGGATTCTTAGAGGAATTCCCCCTACCTTAGATAGACGTATGGAAGTTCGTGTCCCTTTCCCAGAAAGTTGGGCTGGACTTCTTGGTAAAGATCTCGAAGAGGTTAGTGGTATTCCTGGAGCAATTTTTTGCCATAAGGGCCTATTTTTATCTGTTTGGGATAGCAAAGAACATTGTCGACGCGCCCTGCAACTGGTACTAGAAAATCGAGGATTAGTATGACCATTTTTGAAAAAATTATCGAAGGCTCAATAGAGTGCGAAAAAGTTTTTGAAAATGAGAATTTTATAGCTATTAAAGATCGTTTTCCCCAGGCTGCTGTTCATTTATTAATCATTCCTAAGAAGCACATCGAAAGAGTGCAAGATATGCAAGAAGAGGACTTTCCCTTGCTTGCTGAGGCAGGAAAGATTATTCAACAATTGGCAGAAGCTTTTGGTATTGCTGATGGATATCGTGTCGTGATCAATAATGGTGTCGAGGGGGGACAGAGCGTATTCCATTTACATATTCATCTTTTAGGTGGAAGCTCTTTAGGGGCTATTGCTTAATTTTCCTCTGTTTATTTACGCATGTAGCACAAGGATCGCAGTCTTTGCGCCAGCATTTGCTCATTCACGATTTCCCTGAAGCTATCAAGAAAGCTAAGATTCTTTTGTCTTCTTCCGATTATTCGTTTTTAGATACGCGTCTTGCTTTGAAGGCATTCGCACAAGGGAAGGATTATACAACCTGGAATCAAGAATTTAATAAGTCTCGTCAACGTTATCCACAACTTGCTAAAGATCGCGATATATTAGAAGATTTCGCTCAACAAATTCTCTGCGATGGAATTTCGCATCCTTCGATGACAGTTCGTGCTGTGAGTATTCTTGCTATAGGTCTTGCTAGAGACTTTCGCTTAGTTCCTTTAGTATTATCTAGTCTTTCTGACGATAGTGTTGTGGTGCGAACATTAGCTCTACAGGTTGTTTTGCAATATGGGACACAGAGTTTAAAGGATGCTGTTTATAAGATTGCTCATCATGACGAATCTATGCAGGTGCGGATGACAGCATATCAGATTGCTGCAATGCTAGACATTGACGAATTGCTGCCTCATCTTCAGGAACGAGCAAATAATAAACTTGTTGACGGTGAGGAGCGTCGGGAAGCGTGGAAAGCATCTTTGATGCTTACCCCACAACTACTCACAGGATCTAAAGTAAAAGAAGATATGGATCAGGCACTATTTGCCTGCGAGCTTTTGCGTCACGAAGGAGATGGAAAAGATGAAGACATCCTCTTAGATTTATTATCTATTCAGTATCCTGAAGTACAGGAAACAGCGCTCCGCGCAGCTTTAGCTTGCGGACGTAGGGTAAGCTGTGAATCAAGAAAAATTGCTGATGAAGTGCGGCATATTGCACAAACATCGCCATTTCCTAAAGTACGCTTGCAAGCAGCAGCAATATTATATCTTCAGGGAGATGCTTTAGGGGAGGAGCTTTTAGTTAAAGGTTTACAAGCTCCCTTCGCTTCTATTTGTGAAGCAGCTTCTGTTGCTGTGTGTTCTTTAGGAATACGGGGAAAAGATCTTGCTAATAAATATCTGCATATTGTGACTTCTAGAAAGGCAGCAGCAAATCTTGCGATTTTACTTCTTGTCAGTCGTACAAATATAGAAAAAGCAGGAGATGTCGTCGCTGATTTTATTTGTGATCCCGAAATGTGCTGGGCTATAGAACAATTTCTTTGGAATTCACAATGGAATCCTAAAAGTGCTGCTCTTCCTCTTTATTTTGATATGGTAAAAAGGGAAATTGGAAGAAAGCTTATCCGTTTATTGGCGATAGCAAAATATAGTAAGGTTAAAAAAGTCACAGAAGATTTTCTTTCTAACCGTCAGCAGCAAGGATGGAGCTTTTTTTCAGGAGTATTTTGGGAGGAAGGAGACGAACAGGCTGCACAAATATGGACAGCAGATAAGAGCTTCGCTTCTAAATTAGAGTCGACATTAGCTATGTTATGCCAGAAAAAAAATAGAGAGTCCTTACATAAAGCTATAGATCTTTATCCTAAAAGTCGCTGGCAAGACAAACTTGCTATTTTAGAAGGCATAGCATTTTCTGAAAACACAGAGGCAGTGGATTTCCTTCTAGAATGCTGTTATCATGAAACCCCTTCGCTACGCAGCGCAGCGGCAGGGGCTTTATTTGCTTTATTTAAGTAGGTCCGTTTCTGTCAGCTTGACTAGATTATCTAGAGGATTAGAAGGATCAATAGCTACAGTATCTAGGTTTTCTTTATACTTTTGTAACTCTTCAATTAATGAAGATAGGGCACGATCACATTCTTCTTTAGAAAATAAAGATTTACACTGTTTTTCCAAAGCTTCTAAAAAACCGTCTACAAGATGGATTATGTTATAAATAAATTTTTTTAAATAAATACTAGAATTCTTTTTAATGTTTTTATTCTTCATGAATTAATTTTAATTTGTTTCTTTGTCTCTTTATTTAAAATAACAGAGATTTTTTTCTATATTTTTTAAATATACAACGAGAAACAGAGACTTTTTATAGATTTTTAAGAGGAATTATTTTATATTTATGTGAAAGTCTAAGGCGCTAGGTTTTTTAGATATGCAAACATCATCTTTTTCTTTGAAAATGCTTCGCGCTTCTCTATTTTCTTTAAGCTTCCGCTACTCCGGTCGCTACCTCCATCGAATCTAAACTGTTTTTTAAAGTAATTTTTTTTGCTGAAGATTTGTGTTGTTTCTGTCTTATTTTGACAGTTGCTCTTCGGCGTATTTATTTTTTTACAGTTGAGAGTTTCAAAATGAATTTTGGATTATTTTTAGGTTGTTTGCTTGGTGTTCAAGCTTTTTGTTTATTTGTAGGGCGTAAGGGTGGTTCTACAGTTCAAGATCGCGAGGGCTATTTCCTAGCGGGAAGAAGTTTAAAAACATTTTCGTTAACAATGACATTTATTGCCACGCAGATTGGTGGTGGGGTCTTGCTCGGTGCTGCTGAAGAAGCTGCGCGTTATGGTTATATGGTAATTTTGTATCCTTTAGGAGTCGCTTTAGGGTTAATATTACTTGGCGTTGGTCCCGGAAGGAAATTGGCTTCAGGATCTATTGTTACTGTTGTGACACTTTTTGAAAGTGTCTATAAGTCGAAAAAGCTGCGTAAAATGGCCTTTCTCCTTTCAGCATTATCTTTATTTTTTATTCTTGTAGCACAGATTGTGGCTTTGGATAAGCTATTCAGTGTTTTTACTTGTGGTAAGTATCTAACAGCTATTTTTTGGATAACCTTAGTATTTTATACATCTACAGGGGGATTTCGAGGAGTAGTAAGAACGGATATCATTCAGGCAATTTTCCTTCTCATTGCTGTGACTACCTGTGCTATTTCTGTTTGGTACGGCTCTTCTGAGTTTACTCCTATACTCTCTAGTTCTGCATTCGAGCCTTTGCCAACGAGTAAACTTCCGGGATGGATTTTCATGCCTATGGTATTTATGATTGTTGAACAAGATATGGCGCAGCGTTGTGTAGCAGCATCGTCACCACGACGTTTACAATGGGCAGCAATACTTGCAGGTATTGTCATTCTTCTGTTTAATTTTATCCCGTTATTTTTAGGATCTTTAGGAGCAAAACTTGGCATAGCTCAGGGGTGTGTGCTTATTGATACAGTAGCCTATATTAGTGGTCCATCACTTGCAGCTGTCATGGCAGCTGCAATTGGTGTGGCAATACTTTCTACAGCAGATTCGTTGATCAGTGCTGTTGCACAGCTTGTCAGCGAAGAAATCCCTCAGATATCTTCGATAAACTATCGTTACTTGATTTGTATTATTGCTGTGTTAGCACCCCTTACTGCTATGGGCTTTAGCAACATCGTAGATTTGCTAATGCTAAGTTATAGTCTTTCAGTATGTTGTCTTTCTGTCCCGATAGGTGCAGCCCTTCTTACACGTTATCAAGCTAGTCCTGCAGCAGCTTGGGCAGCGGTTCTTATAGGTGGAGGTGTGTATAGTTGTGGATATTTCATCACTATTCCTTTCTCTAGAGATTTGATTTCTTGGCTATGTTCACTGCTAGCGTTTGTCTTTGTCGAAATTCTCTATGTATATAGTAGAAAGCCTTCAGAGGGGCAAGCCTAGTCTTTTTCTAGGTAAATTTTGCGTTGATCTTAATAGGGATATTCTCTGGGTTCACCTTCTTGTTTTTTTCAACAAGAAGGTGAGTTTCATTAATTAAGTTATCTTACGTCGGGATTCGGAAGTTGTTTTAAGCTAGAAAGAAGATCTATAAGAGAGGATAGGAAGGCTTGGAACAAAGGTTCATCGGGATGGTCGGGTATGCCTCTGAGTAATTTTCTACAATAGTAAATTAGCCAGTATAAGGCGTAAAATAGACATTGTAAAAGGTAGAGTTTGCATGTTTGTGTTACCATATACCTCCATGAAGAAAATACTCTTATTCCTTCATTGTTGTTTCGCAATCAAATAGTTAAAACAAACAAAATTTTTCAATTCAATTCTTTAAGAATTATAAATTTTCTTTTTAAAAAGATTTAATATTTTTAATTTTAATTAAATTATTTTTAGATTTAATTCTGTTTAGTTGTAAACAGAGTGAGTCGGGTAGGTATTCCCTAAAGTTTAGATGTGGAGTGAGAGGATATTTAATTCCCAATTTTTTGATAGATAGCATTTGAACGCTCTTCTTTTATGGAAGAGAATAAATCCGTAAGTTCTTCGGGAGTGATATGCTGTTTCCCATCACAAAGAGCTTTTTCTGGATATTCATGCATTTCTATCATTAATCCGTCAGCACCTACAGCCATAGCGGCTTTTGCGAGCGGCACGACTAATGAGCATTTTCCTGCAGCATGAGAAGGGTCAACAATTACTGGAAGAGGACAAATTTCTTTGAGCAGAGCAACTGTATTTAGATCTAGTGTGTAACGCGTGGATGTTTCAAAAGTGCGTATGCCGCGTTCACAAAGAATTACTCCGGGACATGTCGGAGAGTTAAGCAGATATTCAGCTGAGCATAGCCATTCTTCTATAGTTGCTGAAGGATGACGTTTGAGAATAATTGGACGGTGACTTTGGCTAGCTTCTTGAAGCAAAACAAAGTTTTGCATATTCCTCGCACCTATACGAAGAATATCAACATTTTCTGATGTGATTTCCACATCTCGAACGTCTAGAACTTCTGTTTCTGTGAGTAATCCGTGAATACGCTGAGCTTCTTTATGCCAGATAACTCTTTCTTTTTCCCATCCTTGGAAGGTGTAGGGGCTCGTTCTAGGTTTCCTTATTGACCCCCTCAATACCGTAGCTCCTGCTGCTTTAGCAGCGAGGCCTATGGCTACTGTGTGTTCATAACTTTCTAGAGTGCAGGGACCCGCAATAAGAAGAGGGTTCCCCCCTCCTACGGATATTTCCGAAGATAGGGGAAGGATGATATTTGGATCTTTAGGGGATCGTTTTAGCGTGTGAGGTAGGGGGTAGGTAGTCGTAAGAATAAGAAAGCTTCCCTTAATTGATAGTTTTGGTTCTATGGATTTCCACGATTTGCTGCTCTCGTCGTATCGTTAGCATCTTTTGGTAATAAACAGTTGTAGTGGTTATTAGCACGTAGAACAAAAATCCGTGCTTGTTGTTCTGGGGTGTAGTCTGTCCGGAAGAACCCGTAGCTATTTGCCAGTCGTCTCAATTGGCTTACAGTTTGTGTTAAACCGCCATCTGCTAAATATTGACAAAGCGCTAGAGAGCCTAAAGCGTGAGAAATGGCAGAGATATGCTCATCTTCTGCTTGCGTATTTACAGAGTTAAACATACGCATAAGCTCTCGAATGTCCATAGTATTCAGATCATGGATAAAGGATTGAGATGCTTCTGGATGGGCATTTTCTCGGCGTACTAAAGAGAATAGGAAGACTTTTTGCAAATTATTATAGGTATTTATTTTCTCTAAGTTTGCCCAGAACAATACAGTCCAGCGATCAAAGTTATTCACGATACTCGTTTTAATGCGCGTTGTTTGCTCAGTAATATAAGCAATTAACCTGGTTGTCAACTCTGTAGTATGATCTAAAACCTGAGGATGTGTATTCAAGAAACTATAGAGTAAAATATCTGGACTGAGTGTTTGGCTGAAGGGTCTATTGGCGTTTTGAGGTGTGGCTCTATGTCCTACTATATCTAGATGTTGAATAAAGTTTTCCCATAGCTCAGGGAAGGTTGTCTGTACTTCTTGAATTAAGGCAGAGATCCTTAATAGATTTCCTGAATCCATAATTTGGAAGAAATCATTTCTCATGCTTTGGCAAAGCGAAAGCGCTGCGGGATCCCTAGCTAGGAAGGATAGTGTAGATTCAATAGTTTGAGCATTGACATCATGTCCAAATACAGGACCGGACCAGCAGAAGGTTCCAAAAATACTTCCCCCTGTAGATAAAACACGATGCGCATTCACTTTCTTTCGCAATGCTTGTTGCAGATGCGGTTGATAAAGCAACATAATCTGCTTTGCAGCATTTGCAGTAGCCTGATTTTGAAGTAAAGAAGGATATTGCAATAGGAAGAAGAACATTTTTATTCCCTCTGCGTATATCCTATCTTGAGAATTTGCTGAAGCCTCTAATTCTAATCCTGCAAATATAGGGGATGTGGTCATTTGAAGATACGTTTCCGCGTTAGAGCCTTGATTAATGTGCGCTAAAAGAGTATCTAAAGTGGTTCGTAACTGCGCTTCAGGAATAGTTTGTAATGTGGTTTGCATTAACTTGGCAATGAGTTTATAGGTGATGCCTAGTTGTACAACGGTCCCTGAAGATTTAAATCCGTTACAAAGATCAAGAGCAACCTCAATCAAGCTACCAGCCTGTTTTTGAGACCAGGAGGTTTGTAGCTTTGCATCAAGTACTGCTGCTTTTTCTCCGTTCCATCCTAAAAATGCTGCTAGGGTTATGTCATTTCCTAAAACGCCTTCACATACAGTTTTTGCTTGTTGTAGGAAGTCAGAACATAGATGATTATTTGCGGCACATGAGGGATGGGAAAGAAGGAAAGAAAGAAGAATTAACGGTGTAGGCAGAGGAGTATCAGGTCTGGTTGCAGTAATAGCCTGAGAGAATTTTTGATAGTGTCCTTGAATTTCTGGAGGAAGATTTTGTAAGATGGGCGCAACATTTTCTTCGGTTAAGTTTCCAGAAACTAAGACGGCAGTTATGGTATCCATAAGCTCATTTAATGATGCTTGAAATTGCGTAGCTTCCTGCTGTTGTTCCTGAGGTAATTGTTGAATATCTTGATTATTGAGCAGTAGTTGCGATAGGAACTCTAAAGTGAGTTCGCTTTGTTGCGCAGCTCCTGTTATCGGCAATGTGTTGCCGCGGAAGATATGATTTAAAATAGGACTAGATGGTTCCGTTTGGATGATCTTTCTTAGGGAATCAGCTAACATTTCTGGGGCTTCTGTCATCTGAGCTAAAATTAAAGCACGAACGTTTTCACTTCCTCCCATGCTTGTTATACGATTTTCATCCATAGTGAAAAGAGCGAGATTTTTTAAATAAGAGATGGCCACAGGCGTATGTATAGGCGAGAGAAGAACGTGATCGTATAGGTCTTTAATATTTTGATGGCTTTGGCAGGACCGGATAATTCGAGCCATTTGCTCAGATAATAAGCGATTTCTTATCGATGATTGTGCAAAAGGTAATCCTAGAATACGTTGAGCCTCATTTTCGAATGCTTGAGGATTCGCAGAGCGCCTTAAAGAACACATCCAGCCTATATAGAAAGAACGGTAAAAACAATTCCCATCTCCTGGAACATCCACAAGATAATAGTTGGCGTCTAAGTGTCTTAGCTGATTTAACAATAGGTGAGCAACTTGAGTATTTTCAACCTGAGGATTTCCTGTACGTATGATATTCTCCAAATCTCCTATCATAATTTGGAAATTTGATTGAATACGTTTAGGATACGTAGCTACAAATAAGGGATTAAGAATTTGTGCTGCTGTAATAGTTAAACGCGCGCTATTTGGGGCTAATCCTTGCTCATTAAAATTAGCCATAGCTTCTAAAGATTTTCTATCTACACCTGCAGGTAAGACCCCCAGGTTTTGCATGCGATCTACAATCTCGGTTAAAGTAGGTAATCCTGGTACTGGTCTGGGAGCCGGTGCTGGTGTTGTTATAGGAGTGTCTATTGGAGGAACTGTAGGGGGTGTTGTGTCTAATGGCTGTACCGGTGTTTGTGGTGCTGGAGAGACAGGCTGTTGTTCTGGAGTAGGTGTTGTTGTGGGAGGAAGATCCAGGGAGCCTTTAGTAATGGGTAGCGTAGGAGAGGCAGGTTGTTGTGTTGTTGGAAGTGTGGTAGGTTGAGTCGGTGCTGGTGTTATTAAAGGAGTACCTGCTGGAGGAATTGTAGGAGGTGTTGTGTCTACTGGTTGCGCAGGAGGCTGTGTGGTATCTACTGGCTGTGCTGGTGTTGTAGGAGGAAGATCCAGCGAGGCTTTGGTAACGGGTTGTTGTTGGGGCTGAGGTGTAGGGCTTCTTCTTGGAGAGACAGGAGATTGTATCGGTGATGCTGTTGGAGGAGGTGTCGGAGTTTGTGGTTGTACGGGGATAACGGGTATAGGTGTCTCTTCTATTGCATGATTGGTGCAATAATGGAAAAGTAGGAGAAGACCTAATGTAATAATATGTAATAGCACATAAGCAACCAGTCTCAGAGCTCTAATACATAGAGGATCCTGTGGGTTGGTTTGTAGGTGATAAAGATTGTTTCTTCCTGGAGGAGGGCAGGAAGGAGGAGTGGAAGATGGTGAGCTCATAATTGAATTTTTTTTTATAACTACATACTTACTCGCTATCGATGTCAATTAATTTAAAAGCATATTCGAGTTTGATGATTTATTATTCCGTATGTACAGTATAGCATATTTTTAGTTATTCTAGCATAGTTTTTATGAAACAGTTTACTTTTTGCCTTCGAGCCTTGTTTTGTGTATTTTGTTTATTCTTAGTGGGTTGTAGTTCTTCTGCTAATAGGGATAAAATTTGGATAGTGGGGACAAATGCTACCTACCCACCTTTTGAATTTATTGATGAAAACGGCAAGGTTGTAGGTTTTGATATGGATCTAGCTGAAGCTATTAGCAAAAAACTAGATAAGCAATTGAGAGTTATGGAGTTTTCTTTCGATGCGCTAATTTTAAATCTCAAAAAACACCGTATAGATGCTATTTTGGCAGGAATGTCGATTACTAGATCACGTCAAAAAGAAATCACTATGATTCCTTACCACGGAGAGGGGGTTTGTGAGTTGACCATTGTGTCTAAACAACCTATAGGAAAGGAAGATCTTCTTCCATTATCTAAATACTCATCAGTTGCCGTGCAGACAGGAACTTTTCATGAGGATTACTTGTTATCTTTACCTGGGGTTTGTGTGCGTTCTTTCGACAGTACTTTAGAGGTGCTAATGGAAGTTGGTTGTAAAAAATCTCCCATAGCTATTCTTGAACCTTCCGTTGCCCGTGTAGTATTGAAAGAGTTCCCCGACTTATATACGACAACTATCGATCTTCCTGAAGATTGGTGGGTTTTAGGTTGTGGCTTAGGAATCGCGAAAGATCGTTCTGAACATGTAGAAGAAGTTCAAAAGGCTTTAGATGAGCTGCAAGCAGATGGAACGATTCGTGAATTAGAAAAGAAATGGGGTTTAGATCAAAAAAACTTTTAACATTTCTTTTTATTAAGAAGAATCTTCGTATCAGAAGATTCTTCTTGTCTATCTTCTAAACAGTAATTTTATTTTTCAAATCTATCTTCATACTCTTATTTTTTAAGTTTCTTATATTATATAGCAATTAATTCGTATCTATTTCTAAAAACTCTTTAATTTGATCTTTTCTATTCTTTTTGTTATTTTTTTTCTTTCTGGTTATTTTAAGGGGCTGTGTATGTTTGGTTCCTTCCCGTGTTATCCTGGTTTCAAGGATAGTGCTCAATATGCTAACACGCATTTTTATTGTTCCTCTTGTGAGAGTGTTGTACAACCTAGTGAGGTTTCTGTCCTTGTCGTGGGTAGTGATGGTCATCCTAGTGGCGTGGCTCCTGTTTTGCGATGTAAGAATCATCCAATTAAGGGGACATATTCTTCAGGGCCTTTGACAACATTATGGGGATTGCACCCCAAAGACGCCGAAGCTATTGCTGTTCGTGAGCAAATGCGTAATGTATGTTTTCGAGTGCGTAATTTAGATATCTGCTCTTTATTAAGTTTTCTTGGGGGAGGTATCCTATTTCTTTCAGGCGTTATTCTTGGTGTGATTGTTTCTGCCCCTGTAATTCCTGGCTTACATCACTGGTGTTTCCCCGCAATTTTGTTAGGCGTTGGTTTAGTCCTATGTTTAATTGGGGCAATTCTTAACTATTTTTCACGGGCGCGTGTTCGGGAATGGTTAAGCTTATCAAAGGATTATACTGAACGTTGTGAACTTGTTCATGTGCAAGACGGTACAGAAAAGTATGTCGTACTTACGGATTTCCCTCCTTCATGTCATTTGTTGGATCCTATATTAGCTAACAATTCTCTTCCTCCTTCCGCAATTTCTCTACCTATTTCTGAGGCTATGCCTTCCGAGCCCGCTTCTTCTTTTTCTTAATTTTCTAGACAGCTACAATTTCATTTTTAGGAATGTGTTGAGGACTGTCTGTGGAAAAAGAGACTCGGGGAGATTTTTCGTCAGGTAAATTAATCTTTTTAGGATCAGGAAATCCCGAAGGAATTCCTGTTGCCTTTTGTTCCTGTGCCATTTGCACAGGAAAACAAATACGGCGTTTGCGTCCTTCCGTGCTTATTGAATGGGCAGGAAAGAACTTTCTTATTGATGTTGGTCCAGATTTTCGACAACAGATGTTAGAAAATAACATTCAAAAACTCGATGGAGTATTTCTTACTCATCCGCACTACGATCATATTGGGGGTATTGATGATTTGCGCGTTTGGTATGTGATGCATCAAATTTCCCTCCCTGTTGTCCTTTCCGCATTTACTTATAAATATCTTTGTAAAGCTCGTGAGCATATTGTCTTCCCTCAAGGTGGTGACGCCACACTTCCTGCTTCTTTAGATTTTACCATTTTAAATGAAGCTTATGGTGAGAATACATTTTTAGATCTTCCGTATACCTACGTTTCCTATTATCAAAAATCTTGTGAAGTTATGGGGTATCGTTTTGGAAATCTCGCTTATCTTACTGATATGAATAGGTATGATCAGGAAATTTTCAATTATCTTTCTGGAGTGGAGACCCTAATTTTATCAGTTTCTCCTAGTCAGCCTCCTCCAGCTTTTTATGGACGCGGACACGCACATTTTACTATGAGTCAGGCAGAAGATTTTGCCTCCTATGTTGGAGCAAAGAAATTAATCATCACACATATCAGTCATAATCTACAAAAAGAACTCGCAGATTATTCTGATAAGGTGTGTGCTTATGATGGTATGGAAGTTTCCTGGTCTTTATAAGGATAGATAATGAAAAAAAAGCCTAAAGAAGAGAAAAAGAGTCGTGAAAGTGCGTTAGGATGGCGTTTTTCTCTTCCTAGAGAAGAGCAAGATCCTTCTCAAGCTTTAGCAGTTTCTTGTTATACAGGAAAAGCTGATCAAAAAAATGTTCAAGAACATAGCGAGGAGTTAGTCTCTCTTGCTGAATCATGCGATATCACAGTGTTGGAAACACGTTCGTGGATTTTGCGTATGCCATCATCTTCGACGTATTTAAATGAAGGCAAGCTTTTAGAAGTAGAGGAGATTTTACACGCATTTCCTACTATTGGCACCTTGATAGTTGACGAAGAAATTACTGCTTCACAACAGAGAAACCTGGAAAAACGTTTAGGTCTTGTCGTTTTAGATCGTACAGAGTTGATATTAGAGATCTTTGCTAGCCGTGCTTTTACAGCAGAAGCAGGACTTCAAGTAGAATTAGCCCGCGCACGTTATCTTCTTCCTCGGTTAAAAAGAATGTGGGGCCACTTATCACGTCAAAAATCTGGAGGCGGTAGTGGCGGAGGATTCGTTAAAGGAGAAGGAGAGAAACAAATTGAGCTCGATAGAAGGATGATTCGTGAAAGAATTCACAAATTGACTTCCGATCTTAAATCTGTAGAAAAGCAAAGAAAAGAGCGTCGCAAAGCTAAGGAAAAACGAGGAATTCCTTCATTTGCTTTGATTGGTTATACCAACTCTGGAAAGAGCACGTTATTGAATCTTTTAACCTCTGCAGAAACTTATGCAGAGGATAAGCTATTTGCTACCTTAGATCCTAAAACGCGTAGATGTATTCTTCCCAGTGGTCAGCGTGTTCTCGTTACAGATACAGTAGGTTTTATCCGTAAATTGCCTCACACTCTCGTTGCAGCATTTAAAAGTACTTTAGAAGCTGCTTTACATGAAGATGTTTTACTTCATGTTGTCGATACATCACATCCCTTAGCTTTTGAGCATATAGAGACAACAAAAGCAATATTACAAGAATTAGGAATCGATCATCCTAAAATCATTACAGTATTGAATAAGGTCGATGAGCTTCCTGATGGGAAAGCATCTACGAAGCTTCGTTTGTTATCCCCACGTGCTGTATTAGTTTCTGCAAAAACTGGAGAGGGAATACAAGATCTTCTTGAAGCAATGACCGACATTATTACCGAAGGATGCCCCGAGGTGACATTAAGATTTTCTTATAAAGACTACGGGAAGTTTACCGAGCTTTATGATGCAGGATTAGTACTTTCACATCGTTGTAAAGATGATATTTTAATTGTAGAGAGCTATCTACCAAAAGAATTGGAGAAAAAGTACCAACCGTTTATTTCTCGTTCTTCTCAAAAGAAAAAAGAAGATTAGATTTTATACTAGGAAGTTTTTTACAGGCTAATAAGAAAAAGAGAATCTTTATTAGTGAGTAAAAGTAGGGATACTTTAGAATACTGTTTTCTTATTTTTTCAGATCTCGCTAGAAACTTATGACAGTTGTAGAAGTAAAGGGAACGTTTAAACTTGTTTGTTTAGGATGTCGTGTAAATCAATATGAAATTCAAAGTTATCGAGATCAGCTGAATTTCCTGGGCTATCGCGAAATTACCGACCCCGAGGTTCCTTGTGACCTATGTATTGTCAATACGTGTGCTGTTACAGGATCTGCCGAGAGTTCAGGACGTTATGCTGTACGTCAAGTTTGTAGACAAAATCCCGATGCTTTCTTAGTCGTCACAGGCTGTTTAGGAGAGGCTGATAAAGAATTTTTTAATTCTTTAGAAAGGCAGTGTCTTCTTGTGTCCAATAAGGAAAAACATCAATTAATGGAGAAGATTTTTCCCTCTATTCAAGATCTTCCTGAGTTTCGTATTCGTAGTTTTGAAGGGAAATCTCGAGCTTTTATTAAAGTTCAAGATGGGTGCAATTCCTTTTGTTCGTATTGTATTATTCCTTATTTACGTGGTAGGTCACGTTCGCGACCTATTCAGGAAATCCTCGAGGAAATTTCTGGACTAGTTTCTCAGGGATATCGAGAAGTTGTAATTGCTGGCATTAATGTTGGTGATTATCAAGATGAGGGAAAGTCTTTAGCGGATCTTATCCGTCGGGTAGATGAGATTGAAGGTATAGAAAGGATACGGATTTCTTCTATAGATCCCGAAGATGTTCAGGAAGATCTTAGAGATATTTTACTTTCAGGAAGACATACATGTCATTCTTCGCATCTTGTTTTGCAATCGGGATCTAATGCAATTTTAAAACGCATGAATCGTAAATATTCAAGAAGTGATTTTTTAGATTGTGTAGATGCTTTGCGTTCTGTGGATCCTAAATATGCTTTCACGACAGATGTAATTGTTGGATTCCCAGGTGAAACAGATCAAGATTTTGAAGATACCTTACGGATTATTGAAGATGTTGGTTTTATCAAAGTACATATTTTTCCTTTCAGCCCTAGAGAACGAACAAAGGCCTATACGTTCTCTTCTCAACTGCCCCAATCTGTAATTAATGAAAGAAAGAAGTGTCTTGCTCAGGTTGCAAAAGAAGTAGCCCGTAAGGAGATGGCACAGCGTATTGGAGAAACGCTTTCTGTACTTGTTGAAAGAATTGATGGGGGCATTGCTTACGGTCATTCTCCCTATTTTGATATGGTAGGTTTTCCTGCGGATCCTCATGTAGCTGTGAATACGTTAGTAGATATATATATAGATGCTGTTGAAGAAGATACACTTAAAGGAAAACGTGTATGATTAAAATAACTCAGAGTTTTAAGCCTTATACGTTGATTCCAGGAACATTTATGCCCATTCCAGGATCTGAGCTTTATGCTCAGATATTCCCTACATTATGGCGTATATTCTCTGCTTCTCATGAACTTCTTAATGAAGGTTACGTAGACGCTCGGGGACCCTTAAAACGCTTTGCTGTTTTCCAAGATTTGCATCGTGGAGGCTTAGCTATTGCTTCTGAGCAGTATAAATACTACATTCTTCCTTCCGGGGAAAAGGTAGATTCTTTGAAAGGGCAGCTACCCTGTGCAGATTCCGCAGAACCGCTACTTTCTTTAGGGGTACATAAACACGCAGATCTACATAAGATTCGCCATCGCAGGGATCTAAAAGAGGTTCTTCCTTTATTGCTACGACTTAGTTCTCTTACTCCCGCTTCTTCAAGAGATGAGGAGTATTTAAAGAAGGGAAGTGGGATCTTATTCGTTGATGCTTACGAAAAGATTCAATCAAGAAGGAAAACGGAGATCTATTCGGCATTATCTTCTTTATATCTTGCAGGATTTTCTGAGAATCTTTTGCCTAGGGTATACGATACTGAATATCAGGGAATTCTTGACGAACTTCCTAAAAAAAATAAACGTGAGAATATTCCTTTTGCATTACTTTCCTCCACTATGTCTATGCTATGTGATCTCTTTATTTTGTACGATAAGGAGATCGTGGAAATCCTTCCCTCCCTACCTCCAGAGTTTCCCTGTGGAAGATTTATCAATGTCTATCTTCAAGGAATAGGAAAGTTCTCTTTAGAATGGAGTAAAAAGACAATCCGTCGTGTGTGTTTGCATGCTCAGGAAGCAACATCTTTGCTTTTGGGTTTTTCTCCAGAATTATCCCATTGTCGTTTACGCCAATGGGAAAAGAAACAGTTAGTAAATTCTTCTAAGATTTCTTTAGGAGAAAGTATGGAGATAAAAGCAGGAACTACGTATTTATGGGATTGTTTCCATAAGTAAGCTAGTTTCCCAATGGTCGAGAGGATTTTAAACTCTGAAGATATTTCCTTGTTAATTTCTGGTAGGGAGAGTAATCCTCATAAGTTTTTAGGGATTATTTCTGAGAGTTCTTCACAAGATAGAATCATTCTTTTCCGACCTGGAGCACATTCTGTAGCTGTGGAGCTTCAAGGCAATATTGAGCGTGCTACACATCATCATTCGGGAATATTTTCCCTAGCTACTCCTAAAGGAATAGTTCCCCACGATTATCGCATTTATCATCAAAATGGCTTACTAGCTCACGATCCCTACGCTTTTTCTCCTTTATGGGGAGAGATGGACTCCTTTTTATTTCATCAGAGTACGCACTACAAAATTTATGAGCACATGGGAGCCATTCCCTGTGATATTCTAGGGATTTGGGGAGTTCTTTTCGTTGTATGGGCTCCACATGCACAACGTGTTTCTGTAGTTGGAGATTTTAACTTTTGGAATGGTTTAGTTAATCCTTTACGTAAGGTTTCTGATTCTGGAGTTTGGGAGTTGTTTATTCCCGGTCTTGATGAGGGAACGCTATACAAATGGGAAATCGTTAGTGCTTCCGGAGAGGTTCTTATTAAAACTGACCCTTACGGGAAAGGTTTTGATATTCCTCCCCAAGTTACATCGCAAGTTGTAAATAGCGATCGCTATACATGGCACGATACAAAATGGATGGAAAATCGTAGTAATACAAGAGACCAACCTTTAGCTATTTATGAGGTGCATGTAGGTTCTTGGCAATGGGATGATGGGCGACCTTTAGGTTATCGAGAATTAGCGAAGAGATTGTCTCAATATTGTAAGGACATGCACTATACGCACGTGGAGTTATTGCCAATCACAGAGCATCCTTTAAATGAGTCTTGGGGTTATCAGGTAACTGGATATTATGCGCCTACATGGCGGTACGGATCTTTCCAAGATTTTCAGTTTTTTGTTGATCATCTCCATGGTGAAGGCATTGGAGTGATTTTAGATTGGGTGCCAGGTCATTTTCCTACAGATTCTTTTGCTTTAGCTTATTTTGATGGAGAGGCTCTTTATGAGTGTGTGGATCATAAAGAACCCCTACATCCTCATTGGCATACTTATACTTTTAATTATCGCTGCAGTGAGGTTGTAAACTTCCTTTTAGGAAGCGCTTTGTTTTGGTTAGATAAAATGCATATCGACGGTTTACGTATGGATGCTGTGACATCGATGCTGTATTTAGACTATGGAAGAAAAGAGGGGGAGTGGTCCCCAAATGTTTATGGAGGAAAAGAAAATCTCGATGCTATTGAATTTATCAAGCATTTTAATTCTGTAGTGCATAGGGAATTTCCTGGAGTGTTGACGTTTGCCGAAGAGTCTACAGATTTTCCCAAGGTTACAGAATCTATAAATTCTGGAGGTTTAGGGTTTGATTATAAGTGGAATTTAGGATGGATGCATGATACATTTCGCTATATCAAAGTGGATCCTTTATTTCGTTCTTATCATCATAATGATCTAACATTTAGTCTGTGGTATGCTTTTAACGAAAGATATCTTCTACCTCTCTCCCACGATGAAGTTGTTCATGGTAAGGGAAGTCTATTACAAAAAATCTCTGGAGATACGTGGACGAAATTTGCTCATATGCGTTTGTTACTAAGCTATCAGATATGTCAACCTGGGAAAAAACTTATATTTATGGGAGGGGAATTTGCCCAATGGAGAGAGTGGTCTCCTGATAGCCCTTTAGATTGGCATTTACTAGACAATCCTTATCACGCATCTTTACACGCATGCGTAGCAAAAATGAACACCTTGTATTGTGCTCTTCCTTATTTTTGGCAAGGAGATGATAAACAAGAGTCTTTCCTCTGGGTAGATTTTAAAGATACCGAAAATAATGTGATTTCCTATTACAGATTTTCAGGAGAGGATCGTAGTAGTGCTTTACTATGTGTTCATCATTTCAGCTCGGGATATTTTCCTTCCTATATTCTACATTCCCAAGGTATTAAAACATGTGAGTTGCTCTTTAATAGCGATGATATAAGTTTTGGTGGCTCAGGAAAAGGCAATCGCTTACCTGTGCTATGTATAGATCATAATTTCCCTTGGGGAATCGATATAGAGCTCCCCCCTCTAGCAACTCTAATTTTTCAAGTTAGCTTTTCAAAATAAGATATTTTTATTTTTAAATAATTTTCATTGATTTTGTTGTGTTTTATTTAATTAATTGATCAATGTTTGATATCTGAATTTGTGATTATAATTAATTAACAACGAATTTTATTTTTTGTTTTTTAATTTATGTCAGTTTCTAAAGTTCCAGGCGATGATCATAGACGTTCCGGGCTTATAAGAGCGGGAGCTTCCCCTCAAGTATCTCAGGGTAATACGGTAGGTGCACACCTACACCGTCCTATGCGTATTGAAGATACGACTATGGATAAAAGGAGGTTTTCTCATTCTGTAGGGTTGCTAGCGGGATTGATGGTGTTTGCCTTAGCTATGGTTATCGTTGTTGTAGCTTTGACATGTTTAGCTCCTGGAGTTCCTCAAGGTATTGTATTAGCGTTAGCTTTATCTGGGGTGTCTCTCGGTGGCTTCGCAGTTATGAAAAACGTTGTTAATAAGGTTCGAGATCTTTTTGCTCCTAAAATGTCAGAGAGGCAGAGGTTAAAAAGTGCTGCAGGTATAGGACTTGGGTTTACTGGATTGGGATTGGCCATGAAAGTGGGGGCGAGTTTCATTCCCGGAGGATACGGAGGGGTTGTTGGGAATTTAGGGGGAGCTGCGTATTCTAAGGGTAGTCAGTCGGGATTTGCAAGTATCACGCATTACATATATGTAAAATTTTCTCGTTCTGAAAAAGCTGCTTCTGGAGAGCCCTTATCGCGTATAGAGATTATGCAAGAGGCTAAGAAATTACATCGTATTAGCTTAAGTCTTTTGGTGATAGGTACGGGTTTTGTGATTTTAGGGGTGGCCCTTGCTATTGTGGGTACTATTCTTTTGGGGGGAGCTCCTGCTACAGCTTTGATTGTTCTTGCTCCTCCTTTTGTTTCCATAGGAATAGGATTAATTCTTCAGACGTTATTGCATAGTAGTGTAGGGAAATGGAAAAGCTTTTTAGAAGCGCAAAAAGGTCAGATGCTTTTTGCTGATACAGGATTAAAAAATATTCGTAATGAAGATATTGCAGTAAAAGAGCTTGTTGAAGAGCCTTTAGAAGAAATCTCTAGGAATAAGATTAAAGTAGAAGAAGAAAAGATTACTCTTGTTGAGAATTCCGAAGAGATTTTCGAAAATAAGAGAATCACCACTGAGGAAATTGATAAACGTTTATCCCTAACTCCCAGACAAAAGGTGATATTCGCCTTATCTATGTTACTTGTACTTGCAGGATTAGCTGCTGTCGTTGCTGCAGGATTTGCTGGGCTACCAGCATTACAAGTGCTTCTTATTGCTGCTGTAGGCTCTTCGGTTGCTTCTACAGTGTTGCCTATGGCATCCTCAGGTTTGGTTTACAATGTATTTCAATGTAAGTCCCGATTAAGCATTGCTAAACTACGTTGGAAAGAAGCCAGGGCAAAAGCAAAATTTGCAAAACGCATAGCCAATGCTTCAGATCTTCCTAAGACAGATATTGATAAAGCTTGGTTACATGTTGGCAAAGATACGATTCTCGAAACCGATCGTGCTATTCGTGAAGAAATCGCAGATTTTGAAAAAGGTCGTGGTGTTAATAGCGTTATCGTTGCGGGGATTTTTATTGCCGCAGGTGTCGGAGTCATGCTTCTTACTCTCATTCCTGCGTTAGCTCCTATTATTGCCGGGGTATTGGCAATAGGTTCTACGTTAGTTACTATTGGATCTGCTATGTATTTACAAAAACTCACGGCATGGCTCTATGATCAGTTAGTTATGTTAAGAGAGCGTTTACGTTCACGAAGAACCTATCTAAATGACATTTCCGGAAAATTACAAATCTCCACAGAGGATCTCGTTGTTGATGCGAACTTTGATGATTTTGATCTTGAGGTTGGAGATGACGACGTATTTGCCGATGCTTTTGAAGAATAAGCTATTGGTTGTCTGTGGATTGCGTTAAAATACACTAAGTCATTTCCTTTTACTATTGTAAATAGGTAGTCCTTCTATATTTTTTATTGTTTAAAAATAAATATAGTGTCTTTGTTTTGTTAATTCTTAAAAAGTTGATAAAATTAAATTATAACAATGTAATTTTTTTAGATTTAATATAAAAGAGGCGCGAATATGGCTGGGGTAAGCGGAATTGGAGGTGGCGGTGGGTCAGGAAGAATCCCTCCTCATGGCAATGATGACGATAAAAAATCTGGATCAGCCAGTTTCGGGGGCCATAATATAGTTTATGGGGATGGTAATCGCTCTAGATCAGGTAGTTCGAGTAGTGAAAGTTCAATAGAAGAAAGAACTCGTATGCTCATGGAGAGCGGCTTTCAAGTGCTTACTCCCGATGAGGTAGAAGAGGCTCAGAAATCATCTATTTCTCCAGAGGGGACATCAAAACCTGGCTTCTTTTCTCGTATATGGTCAGCTGTTAAGGGGATATTCACAGGTGGGAAAAAGAGTAAAGAAACTCAAAAGCCTATGGAAATTTCCTCACCTATCATTCCGGGATATCAACAACATGGAGTGCGTCTTCCTGAAGCTCGAGCAATGCAAGCATATTGGAATCAAAGTTCTCAAGATAGTTTTTCAACAGACGCTACAGACACAACAGTAGATATAGATACTGGAGATACAGATGTTACGGATGTTTCTGATGAAGTTCCTGTAGGGCGTCTAGTAGATATTGATACAGAAGATAACTCCAGAGCTTCTACATCCTCAGGGAGATCTGGTGCTAGTGGATTTGCAGCTCGTGTTCGTGGTTGGTGGGATTATGCCACTAGGAAACAAGAAGAGCCTGTGGATGGAATGATCGGTATGACTCTTGGTGAGTTAGTCGATATGGTCAGAATGTATGATCAGATGATTGCCGAAACGGACAATAAAAAAGAGCAGCAGGAATTCACAAAGTACCGCGATACGTATCAAGCTCATGTTAATAAGATGTTAAGTGCCGGAGCAACCTCACTTACAGATAGGTTAAATCCGTTAGATGATTCTATCAATATAACAACATCTTCTTCTAAAAAGTACAATGATGGCGTTGGAGAAGCTGTATTTTTAGATATGGATACAGATTTATCCAGTGTATTTGAAGAAGTACTTTTAGATGACGTAGGAAGGGGCGATGATGCCGATAGTATTTTAGGAGAGATTAGTCCTGAAGCAAAAAGAGTATTAGAAGAAGCTAATAAACTGCGTTTACAATTTGATGCAGGAATATCCGAAAGCGTAACACCTACATTAAGAGAACGTATTAAAGCTGCTCTTGAGAAGTTGCGTCAAGGAATTATCAATATACTTACCATTATTAAACTTAACTTAGTGGCTCTAGCGCGTTTAGTAAGAAAAGGACTGCAATCTCTTGGTGAGCTTGTAAAGCGCTGTTGCGTTCGTAGGAGAGGTTATTATAGCTTCCTTCCCGGAGACAATGCGTATGCTGAAGAAGTCGCAAGATTTATTCAAAAACACACCGACTCAGACGATCCTTATGATCCGGGTACTCTTACAATTCCTGATTCCATGGTGAACGCTTGGGTAAATGGACAACCTGAGGTTGTCTATATTACCGATGTTCGCGGAAATTTTGGTCATGAAATTGTACAAACTCTAGTCGATGGCCATGAAGGGACATACGAGATAATCGGTGCTAGCTGGTTGCCATATGGGAATACTGGCTATGAGGATATGCGTCCTGTTTTGCCGGACAACCATCCAAATGATACAGATTATGAAAATATGGCAGGACGTCCTGATCCCGAAGGTCTTTATACAAGAGCAAATAGAAATCGTAACGTTGGCGGATCTATATATGATCAGCTAAGAGGGAGTCGTCGTAAAAAAGAAGATGATGAAGAACACACTTATGATCTTCCAAGTTCTCAAAATAGAATGTCCATAAAACGTGGTGATAATGACAACAATATTTATGATATGCCACGTCCTGGTGCTTCCCCGATAAGCTCTTCAATAAGAGGAGATCAGGATAATATCTATGATACGCCAAGAGCTGGTCCCGAAATATTTAATGAGATTTATGATGATGGCTATATGGTTCCAGATAATCAATTAGGATTTGCTCTTGGAGTGACCCCAGGATTTGGAAATGGCATAGGAGCAGTTTCTTTTTCAGAACAAATTGATCTGTTAATTGAGGAAACTAGAATGAGACGAGAGGGAGCTACAAATCGTGGTCCTTTACCTCCTCTTCCCGTACCTCCAGCTCTTGATACTTTAGCTAATCGTCCTTTACCCCCTAGACCTGAAGGACCCTATGATCCTAACACTAACCGTCCTTTGCCTGTGCCTCCTCCTTTGCAAACCCCCCCAGAGACTCCTTATGGAAGTGGTAGAATGATGCAAATGATGAGACTAGTACAAGAGAGGGCAAGAATTTTTAGAGATCAACGTAAGGATAAGCAGTAAGACATCAAGATGTGCTGGTGAAAGGCTATAAAATCTCTTTATAGCCTTATGCATTTTAAAAGGTTAAAGCGCTTCCTGCTTTTAGGTAATTAGAGAAAGTAGAGGAGGAAAACTCTCCTTGATAGTTTAAGAAGATCTTCAAATAAGAGAAGAGTTTAGTTTCATTTCCTATTTTATAAGCGAAAGCATGGCGTGTGATTGGTGTCCCTTGGGAAGGCCATGCACCGCTACTTGCCAATAGTGTTGTCAAAACCTTAGGGTAGTGTCTATAAACAACAGGATGATAGGCAAGTTGTACTTGCCAAATCGTTGGCAAGTGTACATCACGTGCCCATTGTATGATCACCCCGATAGGCAATGTGATGCTTTCTAAAGGTCTATTTACTGAGAATTTTCGTGCAAAATCTCCCTGTTCTATGAAGCTTGCGAGGGTAGCTCTAAAGGCTAAAGCTTCTATGAATGGGGAGACGGAAAAAGCATTATTAATTGGGCTAAGATTCAAAGTGCAATTTAGAGAAGCTCCAAACGTATGACTATAAAAATACCCTTCGGAATCCTTGCTATCTTCCATATAGAAATGCTTCGTGGTATGGTCTCCATAATTATAGGCTAAGGATCCTGTAGTAACCAAAGCATCATCTAACCAAGGAAGACGCAGCTGCACGCCTCCGAAGTAATTTTTCGAAGAGACTTTATTGGATGTTGCATGCTCTTTAATGTGAGACATTTGCTGAGAAAATGCAAAGGAGATCCTGTGGTTTATCTCTGTTGCAGCCGACGAGGTCGCTGCATAACCTGCAGATTCCATATGAAATCCACGAATTCCTAAGCGATTACGTTGATGGACAGTCATGAGTAATCCCTGACCGCCGAGTTCAAAATAATTAGGATTAGCTACTGGAGAAGGCAGAGTACGCATTCCTGAAAGTGTAGTATAGACAGATCCCCAGAGGGCATTTGCTACTAAAGGCGTTTTATATTTTGGATTAGGAATATAGCCAGTAGGTGTCCAATCGGCGTAGAGTATACGGTGGGAAGTATTTGCTGTCTCTGGTGAAGCAGAATTGGTGGTTGTCGTGTATTCTTCCCAATATGGAGACCAGACTCCTTGATAGCCATAACGTTTCGTATTGTTAATAGCTTCGATATCTAAATCTGTGACTGTAATTTTCTTTGTTGCGTTATCACAAAGATATAAGAAGGGAACACGTGTAATTCCACTGGATAGATCTAAGGAGTCGTGGGGATCTTCGTTATCACTGTTAAATAGTTGTAGAGGGCCGGAAAGCGTGATGGTCGGATTAGTATCCTCGGTATAAGTGGTCGTATTATTAGTTGTAGAACTTGTAGGATAGATCCAAATCTTGGGAGCTTGAGCTCCCTTTTGAAGCAGAGAGGGGAGATTTAGAGCAAGGCTTTTAATATCAAGAGCAGAACCGTTGCTTGTTTGAGCTGGGGGATTGCTTCCTGAGGTGTTTTCAGCTTTTATATTTGTTCTGACAACTGCGCCATTACCTAGGCGTAATGTACTTTTTTCTTGGGTAATTTTATAGACAGCCAGTCCTGCTCGCTCTTCAATTGCAAGAACTCCGTATTTAATAGTTATCGGATTTCTTATATAGCTAATGAAGTTCCCTTCTCCTTTGAAAGAATCCGGAACAAATACCCCGGATAATAAAATCGTTCCTTGGTGATAATCTTCATTATTAAATGTGACTGATGGAGATTGGTAAACGCATTCAATAGGATCGTAGAATTTCACACAGTAATTTTTTTTTGCACCAACTTTTAAAGTTGTTCCTGTCGTACAGTGCACGGTGTTTCTATACAGTTGACTACTCCCAATTCCACAATTACTATCAAAAATAATATCCCCATTATCTGCGGATAGATCACAAGTCCCATTATTTTTAATGAGGAAGGCTCCTCCCCACTTACTTCGATTATTGATAAATTGAACAGGCCCATTATTTTTAATAGTTAAAAATTGACACCATAAGGCGCCGCCATTACGATCTACGATGTTATTGTTGAAGCAAATAGGACCGGAATTGTTCTCTATGTTTATAGTTGAAGCAGAGACGGCGCCTCCAGAGCTTATCGCTCCTAGAGGGCGATCACATACACCAGAGTTATTGGCGAAGAAAATCAAATCAGAATTATTTTTAATTGTGACAGTAGAAGTTGCGTGACAAGCACCGCCAACAGGAGATGTGTTAGAAGTTATACATATAGGCCCAGAATTGTCTGAAATCTCACAATTTTGACAATAAATTGCTCCGCCTTGTGCGTTTGTTGTTCTATTTCCGTTACTTACGTAAACAAGATGAAAGGCTAAATTGTTCATTAACAGAATAGGAGCTGAATTTCCTGTTATCTTAAAATTCCCATCTGCGGAAATAGCCCCCCCACGAATTCTTGCTGTATTATAAGCAAAACAAATAGCCCCACGATTCTTAGATAACTCAAGATCTCCTCCACAACAGATAGCTCCTCCATAGTTTGTTGAGTTACTAACATTAGCAGGAGCGATAGACTGGTTGCTAATGTAGTATTGTTTTCCTAGATTTTGAGTAATGCTACAGTTTCCTGTAGTATAGATAACCCCGCCTTTATTTCCTGTTATGTTTGCGATGAATTTCACGTCATTTTTAATGTTTTGTAAAATTACCGAGGCAGCATCGAAAACCCCACCACTTTTATTAGAAATTTGCTGATAGCAGATAATATTTTTATAGTTTTCAACAGTAACAGCACCTGTTGAACGTGTAAGTCCTTCAAGGGTATTTTGTTCTTCAGAAATATCAGAGAATATTTCCGGACAAAGAAGCTGTTCATAGCCAAAGCTTTGAAATGGGCATGTAGCTTTTTTTGTGGATGCATCTAAAGAAAGTGATAAGCAAGCTAATAAAGAGGTCAGAAGATAAGCGCTGAAGAGAGAGGAGGACTGTATTTTCATAGAGGTACTTATTTTCTAAATCTAAAATTTGATTTCACTCGTTATGTTTAGAAAGTTACACAGTGTAGATTTTGAAAAATCTCCACGATAGTTAATGCTCAGACTCATAGTATTGAATAGAGCTGTAGTATTTTTTACCAAAATAGAGCCTGCATGGTGATCTACAGGTGTTCCTGACGTGATCCATGTCCCTTGACTTATCAATCGTATAGTGGTGATCTTAGGCTTTTGTCTGTAGATAGTCGGGGTGTAGGCAAGTTGAATTTCCCAGCTGATCTTTAAATTAGCTTCATGTTCTGTGTAACAATAGAGTCCCAAAGGTAATGTTACGTTAATTAAGGGATCTTTGGTTTCAAAACTGCGGATTTGTTCTCCAGTTTCTGTGAAGCTTTCTTGAATAGCATGTATGCCCAAAGCTTTAACGAAAGGACGGAATTGTAAATTCGAGATATTGCCTTCAGGAAGCATGCAGCAAAGTTCGCTTCCTAAAGTATGTCCGTGGAAATGCCCTTCAGAATTTGTATTTGTAGTTTGATTTTTCGTTTTTGCACGGCTGTGTGAATAAGCATAACCTAAGGATGCTGACGAGAGGATATTTTCATTAAACCAGGGGATTTGTAGCTGTGCTCCAGCAAAGTAACAGTTAGAAGAGATTTTGTTTTTAGACTTAGACTCTTTTATTTCACTGTAGAACTGAGAGAAATTTAACGCGAAGTTATGATTTGTATCTGTAGAACGCGAAGCTTGAGCAGAATAACCTCTAGAGAATAAATCAAATCCAGGTTTTAAGTTGCGAGTCTTCTGTGAGATATACGCACCTGATCCACCTCCAGCAACTCCTGTACGACTTGCGTTGGGGGGGGTTAGGCTATGTAGACCAGTGATTACGTTATACGCGGCTTGCCAGAGAGCGTTAGCAACGAGATCACCGCGATATTCTGGATTGGGGATATAACCCGTAGGGGTCCAATCTGCGTAGAGGTATTTATGATGTGTGTTTGCTGTTAGATCGGATGAAGAATTTGTCGTTGTTGTATATTCTTCCCAATAGGGAGACCAAACCCCTTGATGGCCGTAGTGTTGTTTATCATTGATGGCTTCAATGTTTAGATCGTCCACAGTAATTTTCTTATTTGTATTGTCACAAAGATAAAGAAAAGGGATGCGTGTGATTCCGCTGGAGAGATTTAAAGAATCGTAGGGATCCTCATTATCACTATTTAATAGGGTTAGAGGTCCAGAAATAGTAATTGTCGGGTTATCGTCTTCTGTATAGTTATTGCTACTAACAGAAGGGTAAATCCAGATTTTAGGAGCTTGAGCACCTTTAGTAAGAATAGAAGGGAGATTTAAAGCAAGTTTAGTAATCGTGAGCGTGCACCCGACCGTTGTTTGTTGGTTGCTAGTGGCATTTTTAATAGTAGTAATAACTGCGCTATTCCCTAGGCGTAAGGTTCCTTCATCTTGAGTGATTTTATAAATAGCTAATGCTGCTCTATCTTCAACAGCAAGCACCCCATGAGCAATTTTTGATATATTTCTCATTTGACTCTGGAGATCAGCAAAATTAGTATTATTTGGAGATACATCTGCTCCAGAGAATAATACGGTTCCTAGGTGATAACTTTCTGGATTAAATATAAGAACTGAAGATGAGGGGTGCCCGTTTTCAATAGGATCATAAAATTTAACGCTATGACCTTGCCTTGCTCCTATCTGTAGATTTAAGTTAGGGGTCGAGTGGAGAGCATTTCTATAACTTCCCGAAGAGTTAAAACAAAAATTCCTTTTAAATACGATGTCGCCAAGATCAGCTGACAGATAAAAGTTCGATGTATTTCCACGATTTTGAATAGCAGCTCCCCATGTCGAAGAGTTGTTTATAAATAAAATGGGTCCATTATCTTTGATAGTGAGATCTTGAGCATAGATTGTGCCTGCATTACATTTTGAAGTATTATTCTGAAAAATCAAGCCTTGAGGATTATTAGTGATTGTACAGGTGTTACAATAAATAGCTCCACCGCCGGCTGGATTGTTTTGGCGTGTCGAACTATTATTAAGAAATTTAACAATACCTGAGTTATGAGAGATCGTACAAGTTCCTGTAACGTATATGCCGCCAGTACAACCAGCCTGATTATCTATTAAGGTTATGGGAGCATAGTTGGATGTAATAGAGCAATTAGCACTGTGTATACAACCCCCATAACTATCTTCTTTTAAGCACTTATTGTTCCTTAAAATTATTTCGCCATAATTATTGGTGATACTGACATCATTATCAGTTTTAATTGCTCCTCCTGATAGAGAAGCTGTATTATTTAAAAATTGACACTGTCCAACATTGTCAGAAATAACGAGTTGGGAACATTTAATGGCTCCACCAGAACGAACATTGGATTGATCAATAAGGACATTAGCCATGTTGTTGATGAAACAACATGCTTGTTTATTGTATGTAATGTTGCAATTGGTTGAGGAAATAGCCCCGCCATTGTCATTGGTGATATTTTCTCTAAAAATTATAGGACCAATGTTTTTCGTAATATTTAAAGTTTGAGCTGTAACAGCTCCACCGCTTCCTCTATTATATTGATAATTAACACAAAAATACTTTTGGTTAGTGATATCTATATCAGCATTTTGATTATGGAGCTCTCCGACTGACATAGGAGATCTTTTAAGAATTTGATCAATTCCATAAGGGCTTGACCATGGGCAGATATGACCAGTTTCAGTAATTTCATGGAAAGAGCATACTTTCTTTTCTTTGGCAAGACAGCCTACTTTCTGAGAGCAAATACTCAGGCTAATTAAGCATAAAAATGGATAGGTGTAGGGGCGCATACTGGGATAATAAAGATCTGAGACCACACATAGCCGCCCCTATACGCGAAGAAATATAAGATTGTCTAGGGTTTTATAAATCCGTGATAGTCTCAGTATTTATGCGTGACTTGTTCTTGAATTGTGGATGTTTTAGAGATAGAAGATTGATTTTAAGCAATCTACTAACAACAAAACATGCTGGAAATATAAAGATGTGTTTCTTAAGTCATAGTCTTTCTAATTCTAATATTTTTCATCAGCTTCAGTTTATTATGAGATTTCAAAGATCTCGAATTTCTCCATATTTCTTAAAATTCTAGGGCACTTCCTGCTTTTAGGTAATTAGAGAAGGTAGAGGAGGAAAACTCCCCTTGATAGTTGAGGAAGATCTTCAAGTAAGAGAAGATTTTAGTTTCATTCTCTATTTTATAAGCGAAAGCGTGGCGTGTGATTGGTGTTCCTGATGAGGGCCATGAACCACTACTTGCCAGTAGTGTTGTCAAAACCTTAGGGTAGTGTCTATAAACAACAGGATGATAAGCAAGCTGTACTTGCCAAGTCGTTGGTAAGTGTACATCTCGTGCCCATTGCATGATCAATCCGATAGGCAATGTGATAGTTTCTAAAGGTCTATTTACTGAGAATTTTCGTGCAAAATCTCCCTGTTCTATGAAGCTTGAAAGCGTAGCTCTGAAGGCTAAAGCTTCTAAGAATGGCGATACAGAAAAAGCGTTATTTATGGGGCTGAGATTTAGCATGAAATTCAGACGAGCTCCGAATGTATGACTGTAAAAACACCCTTCGGAATCCTTGTTATCTTCTGTATAGAAATGCTTCGCTGTGTGGTCTCCATAATTGTAAGATAGAGATCCCGTGGTAACTACAGCGTCTGCTAACCAAGGAAGACGCAGTTGCACGCCTCCGAAGTAATTTTTCGAAGAGACTGTATTGGATGTTGTATGCTCTTTGATGTGAGATATTTGGTGAGAAAATGCAAAGGAGATCCCGTGATTTATCTCTGTCGCAGTCGATGTCGTTGCTGCAAAACCTGCAGACTCCATGCGGAATCCGTGTATACCTAAGCGATTACGTTGACGAACAGCCATGAGTAATCCCTGACCACCGATTTCGAAATAATTGGGATTAGCTACTGGAGAAGGCAGAGTACGCATTCCTGATAGTGTGGTATAGACAGATCCCCAAAGAGCGTTGGCGATGAGAAGAGTTTTATACTTTGGATTAGGAATGTAGCCGGTAGGTGTCCAGTCGGCGTAGAGTATACGATGGGAAGTATTAGCAGTATCTACAGAAGTATTAGCAGCAGTAGTTGTGTATTCTTCCCAGTAGGGAGACCATAGTCCTTGATGGCCATAATGAGCGTTTCGATTGATAGCATGAATATCTAGGGAATCAATATTGATTTTCTTTGTTGCATTATCGCAAAGATACAGGAGAGGTATTCGTGTAATACCGCTGGAGAGATCCGTATCATCATACGGACTATATCCTTCTTCGTTAGCTAGTATTAGATCGCCGGAAACACTGATTGATGCTTGTGTGTTCTCTTGAAAAGAATCAGTGGAATTTTGTGTGGTTTTGGATGGATAAATCCACAATTTTGCTGCTTTTGCCTTACTTGAAAGTAGTTGAGGAAGGATTAATCCAAGATTATTTAATTGCAGATCGGCAGCTTGGTTATTACTAGCGTTTTCTCTTGTTGTTAGTGTGCCTCCTGTTCCTAAACAAATGAGCCCTCCCGTTTGTACAAATTTAAATGTTGCAATCCCCGCGTCATTTTCAATTGCTAGAACACCGTTTTTAAGCTCTATAGTGTTTTTGCATTTTGAAAATAAGTTATCCTCTGTTTTAAGAGCATCGATAACTGTAGCACCCGAAAAGATAACACAACCTTGATCCTCACTATTAGGATTAATGAGCATATTATTGGATGTAGGAAGGTTATGTTCAATAGGATCATAGAAAAGGATATGCCGTCCTATTTTTGCTCCAAATTGGGTAGAGGTAGAGTTGCTACTGCCTATGTGAATAGCATTTCTATAGATAGTATTTGCTGAGGATAGAGATAAGTTGTTATTGAAAATGATATTTCCATTGTCTGCAGATAAATCAACGCTACAGCCATTGCCTATAACGATTATAGCTCCTCCTAATTGAGAAGAGTTATTTGTAAAATAGACATCATTGTTGCTGCGGATAATAAATTTAACGCATTTGCAAGCTCCACCATAGACCGCGGAAGAGTTATTATGAAAAGAGGTTATTCCTTTGTTATTTTCTAAGGTAATAGTTCTTGCTTCTATAGCTCCACCAGAAATATTATTATTGCCTGTGGAAAAAGCTATGTTATTTTTAAAAATAATGTTTCCTAGATTATCTGAGAAATGACAATCATATAATGAAGAGATCGCGCCTCCAGATCCTGACTGATTGTTAATAAAAAGTATGTCATCGTAGTTCCTCTTACAATTGAAATACTCTAATCTTAAAGCGCCTCCTGAACCATCCGATAAGGTTTCGTTATCATAGAAAATACAGGAAGATAGATTGTCAGATAAATTAAATGTTTTCCCTGCCATGATGGCACCGCCATTAGAAGTAGCTGCATTTCTAAGGAAATAAATAGGCTCTTTGTTGTTTGTAATATCGAGATATCTCGTGTACAGAGCCCCTCCCATATTTGAACGAACTTCAATCGCCGTACTTCTAGCTAGATTATTTGAGAAAATAATGAATTTATTATTATTTCTGATCTCTAAGTTATTATCAGCATAGACTCCGCCTCCTGAACGTGGGGTGATATTGCCAATTAGAATAATAGAACCTTGAGTATCTTGAATATAGATTTTATTACACTTTAAGCATGCTCCCGCTGAATCATTAGAGAGTTGGGAAATAGAAAAGATCTCTTCATAATTTTGTAATGTTAATGAATCAGAAGAACGTGTCTTTCCAGTTAAGTTTGTTCCCTGCAGTAGTAATTCTATAGATTCAGGGATGTAGAAGTATTCCACAGAGGGCATTGGGGAAGGAACAATCACTTCTCTAGCATCTATACTATAAAAATAAGCCAACCAAGATGTTGAGAGAATAAGATTGTTAATAAACTTATGTTTCATAGCGAGTTTTCTCAAGTTCATAATTTATCAAAACACCACTCTACTTCCGGCGTTTATATAGTGAGACGTCGTAGATGAAGATAGATCTAGTTGGTAGTTCAAGAAGGCAACTATATTATGAAATAGATAAACGGAGTTTCTTCCTTCAGCATGTAAGCTGTGTCGTGTTGCTGAAGATCCTGAAGATATCCAAGATCCGTTACTTGCTAGTAGTGTGGTAAGGATTTTCGGATTTTGTCTATAGATTGAAGGCCGATAGGCGAGTTGGATTTCCCAGAAGCTTGGTAGATGGGTTTTAGGTGCCCAAGAGGTTTGAATTCCTATAGGTAGAGTTACATCAATCATGGGATGCTTGTTAGAGAATTTCCTAGGGAAATCTCCAGTTTCATTGATTTTAGTTTGTTCTGCACGTACACCACTTAATTGAATAAATGGTGTAAAGTAATGATTCAAAAGAGAAAGTTTTTCATAAAGATAACAACTTATACGTGCACTTAGAGCATGATCTTCGAATTGTGTTTCTGATTTCTTATTTTGTGTGTAAAAACTTTGCATATGATGATCCCCATAACAATAGCCTAAAGAGGCTGTAGTTATAAGATGTTCATTAAACCAGGGCATTTGCAAAGATAGGTTTACTAGGTAGTTGTGAGAGCTAATTTTATTTGTTGATATGTGTTCTTTTATTTCTCCAATCACTTGTGAGAATGTGAGCAAGAACTTATGATTGGTTTTTGAGGAAAGAAGACATTCTCCACTATATCCTAAAGAACTAGAAGAAAATCCTAAAATTCCATTTTTATCTTTTTGGTATGTATGCATTCCTAATCCCTGACCTTGTAGATAAAAGGATGGGTTGCTATCTATTAGGGAAGGGTAAAAAGTAGTTGCTTTATAGGCTGTTTGCCGAAGTGTATTGGCTACAAGATCTGCTCGATGTTGTGGATTTACTATGTAACCTGTGGGCAGCCAATTAGCATAGAGGTACCGATGTTTCGAATTTGTTGTATCTGATGATGTCGTAATAGATGGTGTTGTGATTTCTTCCCAATACGGAGTCCAAATTCCTTGATGACCGTAATGTTGATGAGAATTTATCGATTGAATATCAAAATCATCAACTGTTATTGGATTATTTTCTGGTTCAGAAAGATGTAGGAGAGGAATTCCGTCAATAGGTTCAGAAAGATCTATGCCATCGTAAGGATCGCAATAACATTCATTCCATAAAGTTAGAGAGCCTGATACCGAAATTTTTGCATCAGAGTTCGGAGAGTACCTACCCCCCCCCCCCCCTGGATAAATCCAGAGCATAGGAGAAATAGCTTTAGGTTGTAGGACTTCTGTGAGAAGAATTGCTATATTTTTTATTTGTAAACTACTGTCTTTTATTGAATCACTTTTCTGTTGAGTTTTAACAACGGCACTATTGCCTAAGCAAAAATATGTATTAGCTTCGGAAGTGATTTTATAGGCTGATAACTGCGCACCATTTTCGACAGAGATGATACCATGTTTGATTCTGAGCTCATCATTATAGCTAGTTTGAATACTTTTTAGATTTGTAGTTAAATTTGGTTGAACGTGAGCTGCTGAAAATACTACCGCTCCCGTGTGTTTAGCTTCAGGATTAATAGTAAAAGAGCTTACATTGCTAGTATCTATTGTATCGAAAAAGCATACACGTTGATTGCTAGCCGCGCCTAACGATAATGTGTGATTGCTAGAGAAATACATGGCTGATCGAGAAGCACCATTTCTATCTATCGCGATATTATTATTGAAAATTATATCACCATTATCTGCTGATAGCACGGTGGAACCGTTTTCTGTTTGTCCATAAAATGCACCTCCCCAACAAGCAGTATTATTGAAAAAATAAATAGGCCCGTTGTCTTGGATAGTTAAGTTTTGATAGGATAGAGCTCCTCCAGCATGAGCTGCTGAGTTGCCATCAAGCATAATAGCTTGTTTATTGTTTTCGATTATGATTGTTGTAGTGCTATTAATTGCCCCACCATTTCCCTGAGCATAAGGCGTCCCATTACAAGCAGCATTATTGAAAAAAGTAATAGAAGCACGATTATCGGCAATACTTGTAGAAACAGTAGAATAGATAGCCCCGCCCTTTCCACATTTATTTCCAGCAAAGAGAATTTTTCCAGTATTACGAGAAAACTCACAAGATTTTGCATAAATAGCTCCCCCGAGTCCGTCTAGGTGATAACCTCTATTGTTTTCAAAGCGTAAAGAGGAGGAATTATCGGTAAATTTACATGTTTCTGATGAATAGATCGCGCCACCATTCATTTTAGTAAAATTAGAAATGAAAAATGTTTCTTTATTATTAAAGGTGGCTTCAAAATTTTTCGTATATATAGCACCTCCCGCAGTGTCTCTAGAAGGATTTTTCTGACTGAAAGCACTATTTTGATAAAAAATTACTTGGGAATTTTTTGAGACTATTACGTGTTCAGTAGAACAGATTGCTCCGCCGTTATCAGTGGCTCTATTATCTCCAAAGAAAATAGGTTGGGTATTGTTTGTAAGATTGCAAGATCTACAACTAATCACACCACCATTATCTACATTAGATTGGCATATAAATACTTTAGGTTGCTTATCATAGGAGATGACAATGTCTTCTGAAGGACTACGCAATACTCCATAATTCTTTTGTAAAGGAGCTTGATTTATAAGAGTTAATGCAAAATCTAAATAATAAAGTTGTTTATGGATCCCCTCAGAAGGTATCATAATGTCGTTGCTATAGATAATGCTGTGAGCACAAGTCGATAAGATGAGAGAATAAAGAA
Source organism: Chlamydia sp. 16-02 (assembly GCF_042235055.1). NCBI lineage: Bacteria > Pseudomonadati > Chlamydiota > Chlamydiia > Chlamydiales > Chlamydiaceae > Chlamydia > Chlamydia sp. 16-02. The sequence goes on along the minus strand of NZ_CP114172.1, from coordinate 370,531 downwards.
GAGATTTTAGAGACATATCTGAAAAAAAACATAGTTATGATATGGTTTTCCCTCCTATAAAATACTTCTTTTATCTTTGTCTAGAATTTCTATACGAATTTACTGCTGATATTGTAGATATAAAAAGATAAGTACCAGTTTCTTTTGTTGTTAGAATATAAGGCTATTTCTTTAATATTATTCTATAAATGAAGAAGGTTTGTTTTTAGTAAAACAAACCTTCTAATATCGTTTATTTTTAAAAATAAATTAGCAGATTGAGAGCTTCCTAAACTTTATCTTTATAGTTTTAGAAAGAGAGTTTCCCTCCACCCAGTATGTAATGGCTACATGTAGATGAAGAGATATCACATTGATAATCAAAGTTTATATGTAGATGTTTGAATAATCGCGTTTCATTTTTAAGATTTATAGAAAAAGCATGATAGTTCACATCTGTAGGTGAAGAAATCCAAGAGCCGTTATCTGCTACTAATACGGAACCCACTAAAGGTGTTTTTCTTAGGAGTGTTGGTCTATAAGCAACTTCTAATTCCCAAATGGATGGGCAGCATCCATGGAAGGCTAATTTATTATGCAATCCGAAGGGTAGGCTGACATCAACAAGATCATCAGGTGTTACGAAAGTACGTACGCGAGCACCGTCTTCTGTGAAGCTATCTTGTTTTGAGATAAAGGCTTGATAGCGGAAAAATGGAATGATAGTCAAACGATCATTTGTTCTAGCCTTTAAAGGGAAGTAAAAGGAGAGAGCGCTACCTACGGTTTGACTTTCGAATGAGCCATAGCAAGCTCCTAAAAGTTGACGATGAGTATAGTTTAGCTCATGAAGACCTTGGGTATAGAGATAGTTTCCTGATAGGATAAATTTCCCTTTAAAACAATGGATTTCCCAGTAACTTCCTAAGGATAAATAATCTGATGCTACTTCATTATGACCAATATTAGCATTAGCATTGGTATGCTGGGAAGCAAATTTAAAACCAATTTTGTAAAGGGAAGGAGATCCAAAGGAGATACCAGTATAGTATCCTGTACCATCCATATGGAATCCTACTTTTTCCCCGATATCTTGTTGATAAAGACAGAGACCTAAAGCACCACCTTCAATATCAAAATAAAAGGATTTATCACTTAGAGATTCTAAAGATAACCTGGATGCATTCATTCCAGATGTTGCAGCGTAGGTAGATTGCCAAAAGATATTCCCTACAAAATCCCCTTTGCGATCTGTCTTTATTTCGATTTCTTTAGTTGTTGGATTTGTAGAGGTTTGAGTTGCATCATCAGCATATGCATTGCTAAACAGTGCAAGAGTAAGACTTATAGATGTGAAGTATTTCGTTAATTTAGATCCCATATCATTCTCTCGGGGCTTATGTAGATTGCGAACATAATCCCCGTAGTATTTAGAGTATCGTATAATCGAGATGGGGGATTTACTCTAAATAATCTACAGATAATCAAACATTTTGGGAATACATAGATTATATTTTATTCTTTCTAAATGAATGTTTTTATTGTGTATTTTGTGAAGTAGATGTCTGTGTTATTATGAGAATTTAGAAAGTATTAACTTTTACTTCATAAGCGATTTCTGAGATCCCATGCCCTTTTTTCATTTAGGATAGATAATACTTTCTTATAACAAGTTTGGCATTTCTTAAAATTCTAGGGTACTACCTGCTTTTAGATAGTTGCAGAATGTAGAAGAAGAGAAATTCGCTTGGTAATCTAAAAAGACTTTTAGATTTGAGAATAGATAGGTTTCATTGCCTACAGCAAACGCTAGTGCATTACGTGCAACGTGAGTACCTTCGGATTCCCAAGATCCCTTACTTGTTAATAGTGTAGTGCGCAATTCAGGATAGTGTCTATAGATCACAGGATGGTAGGCAAGTTGTAGTTTCCAAGAGGATAGAAGATGTACATCATGTGACCATTGGCAGAGAATCCCCATAGGTAGGGTAACATTATATAGTGGATGAATAACCGCAAAGCTTCTTGCATAATCTCCGATTTCTGAGAAACTAGATAATGATCCTCTAAAGGCCATAGCTTCTATGAATAGAGCACAGTCAAAACCTTCATAAATTGGATTTAGCTCAAATGTGGTGTTGAAAGATGCTGCAAAGCTATGGCTATAGAAATCTCCACGAGAGATTTTGTTCTCTTTTCTATAGTTGTGTTTTGTTTTGTGAGAGCCATAGTTATAAATCAATGTTGTGGTTGTAATTACATCCTTATCAAACCAAGGAAGGCGCAGCTGCATACCCGCAACATAGTTTTTCGAAGAAAGCTTATTTTCTGATTCCTTTTCTTTAAGATGGGCAAAATGCTGAGCAAAGGAAAAAGAGATTCTCTGTTGTGTTTCTTTTACTGAAGATGTGCCTACAGCATATCCTGAGGATTCCATGCGGAATCCAGGTTTCTTCAGACGATTGTCTTGATGAATCGATGTTATCAATCCCTGTCCTTGCAGTTCAAAGATAGCGGGAATTTCCATGATATCAGGAAACGTGCGCATGCTTGACATCGTTGTATAGAAAGTCTCCCAAAGAGCATTAGCAACAAGTACTGTTTGGTATTTTGGATTAGGGAGGTAGTGCGTTGGTGTCCAATCTCCATACAGGTATTTATGATTAGTATTGGCTTTATCTGCTGAGGTACTGTCTGTGACGGTTGTCTTAGCTTCCCATTTTAAAGCCCATAATCCCTGATAACCGTAATGCTCTGTATCATTAATCGCATTGACATTGAGGTTGTCTAAAGTAATTTTCGAAGCCGTATTATCACAAAGATAGAGTAGGGGAATATGATTCCTACCTTGAGATAGATCTAGAGTATCGTAGGGGTTATTGCCTTCTTCATCAGTTAGTGTAAGATTTCCCGATAGGGTGATGGAAGCTGCAGTATTTTCTGCAAATGTTGTTGTGGCCCCAGCTGTTGTTGTAGCTGAAGGATAGATCCATAATTTTGCAGGTTGTGATCCTGAAAGTAGTGAAGGAAGGTTTAGACCAAGATCTGTTATTGTCGCTGTAGCAGTTTTCACACTATCACTTTGTTCTTTTGCTGCGAGAGTTCCTCCGCTTCCAAGGCATAACCTGCCACCGGTTTGCTCAAATTGGTAGGTAGCTATTCCTGCACCATCTTCGATGGCAAGAACCCCATTTTTAAGCTCTACTTTAGTTTTAGATTGTGAAAACAGATTCTTCTCTGTTTTCAGATCTTCGTAGACAGTAGCTCCTGAAAAAACCACACAGCCTTGATGATCGCTATGGGGATTGATGACTATACTAGATCCCGTACCGTCATGTTCTATAGGATCGTAAAAAAGAATAGCTCGGGAGTATTTCGCTCCTAACTCTATTTTAGAGTTATTTCCTACATTTATGGCATTTCTATATATATCCCCACTAACAGGAAGACAAAGGTTATTGCTGAAAGTTACATTGCCGTAATCTGCAGATATAGATAGAGATCCGCTGCTTATAGCTCCGCCTTTTTCTGCAGAATTATCAAGGAAATATATGTCATGATTTTCGCTAATATTTAAAGAGCTACATTGAACAGCTCCTCCTGATCCTGTGGAGGAATTATTTTGGAAAATGATTTTTCCAGAATTTCCAGTAAATCCTAAAGAGTTAGCTGTTATACCGCCTCCATTAGAATTATTTGTTCCGCCTAGATTAGAAGATACATTATTTGAAAAGACGATATTTCCTTGATTGTTAGAAAAAGTACAACCACCGTATGAAGCAATTCCTCCACCTGTTCCTGCACGATTATCAATAAATAAAATGTCTTTAGTATTCTTCGAGCTTTCGAAACTATTTGTTCGTATAGCCCCACCTCTACCCGTATCCCATAGGGATAAGTTACTATAAAAGAGACATGGCGCTTTATTATCTGATAACGTGATGGTATTTGTTGTTTGTATAGCCCCTCCATCAGTAACTGAGGAGTTCATTAAGAAATAAACAGGTTGTTTGTTATTAGTTATTCCAAGTTGGTCTGCTCGTATAGCTCCTGCCAAAGAAAATATACTAGCGTTGATATCGGTAGAGCTATTTCTTGCTGAGTTATTGGAAAATAGAATAAAGCCATTGTTACCAGATATCTGCAATTTATTTGCAAAAAATGTTCCCCCTGCTTTTTGTGTACTGTTGTTTACAAAGATCATAGGGCCTTGCGTATTGCAAATATCTAAGTTGTGACAATCTAAAACAGCGCCTTGTGAAATTGTTAGTTGTGCGGAGGCTATGAGTTTTTGATAACCATCTAAAGTAAGGGAAGTTGCTCCACGTGTATTTCCTAATAAATTTGTCTCCTCCATATAAGCTTCTAAAGAATCAGGGAAAGAGGGAAGACCTAAGGAAGGGATAATGAAGGGGAAAGATAGATCTCTAGCTTCTAAGGAAGTAATAAAGGTTAGAGAAAACAGAGCAAGTAGACGTAGAGAGAGATTGCGCATGAGTATCTTTTTAAGCTTCATAATTAAAATAACCACCTACTTCCTGCATGTATATAATGTGCTGTTGTAGATGAAGATAGGTCGAGTTGGTAGTTCAAGAAAACACGTAAATTAGGGAAAGGATCAATGGAATATTTTCCCTTAGCATGGAAGGCATTTTTCGTTACGGAGGTTGCTGAAGATGTCCATGATCCTTTACTTGCAAGTAAAGTGGTGAGCACCTTCGGTTTATTTCTATAGATTGTTGGCCGATAGGAAAATTCTAATTCCCATGTTGTAGGAATTTTAGAATAAGAAGAACCGGAGATTTCTCCTCCTATAGGCAAGGCTATATTTCTTAGGGGATTTTGATTAGAAAATGTACGCGCATGATCCCCAACTTCTTTTATATTTGTTTGCTCTACTTGTAGAGCAATCATCTGCATGAATGGTGTGATTGAAAAATGAGAAAAAGCATACCATTCGGGTAAAGCCCATCCAAAAACTGCACATAAAGCGTGATTGTAGAACTCAGCTTGTGATTTTTCTTGTCCATGATTGTAAGAGTTTTTCAGATGATGATCTGAATAGCAGTATCTAAAAGATGCTGATGTAATTAAAGACTCATCAAACCAAGGCACATGGTAGGAAAGACTAGCAAGGTAGCTGTGGGAGTTACTTTTATGATTCGTTTGATTTTCTAGAGTTTTCTCAATAACCTGAGCAAAAGATAAAGCGAAGCACTGATTTGTTGCTGATTTTGCTTGCCCTTTTACGGCATAGCCATAAGCTCGAGAAGAAAATCCTGAATTTCCATGTTTATTCTTTTGATGGATATAGAGTCCTAATCCTTCTCCCTCGATAAACATATTTTCTTCGAGATTGCTTTTAGGCATCGATGAGGGAATATTTGCTATAAGGTAGGCAGATTGCCAAAGGAGATTAGGAACAAGATCTCCTTTGTATAAAGGATTTGGTGTGTAGCCTAACGGTGTCCAATCAGCATAGAGATATCTATGTTTAGTATTAGCTGTAGCTGCACTAGCATCGTTTGTTACTGTTGTAATTTCTCCCCAATAGGGAGACCAAAGACCTTGATAACCGTAGTGCTCACCAGGATTTATCGTTTGGATATTCAAATCTGTAGTTGTAATGGGATTGCCAGAAGTCTCGGAAAGGTGTAGCAAAGCTACACCATTGATAGGTTGAGAGAGATCTAAACTGTCGTAAAAATCTTTTTCTTTCCCGTCGTAAAGCTCCACAGAGCCTGTTATCGTGATTTTCGCCGTAGTATTTTCCGTAAAATTACTATTATTTGTATCTGGATAAATCCATATCATCGGAGGTTCAGATTGAGGACTTAAAACTTCCGGAAGATCAATGAGGAGATTTTTTAGCTCTAAAACGCTAGTTTTATCAGAAGAACTTTTCTCTTGTGTTCTAACAACAGTATTTTTCCCTAGAGCTAGGTAGGTAGATTCACTTTGTGTAATTTTATATGCGGAAAGCTGAGCACCGCTCTTTATAGCTAGAGTGCCGTATTTAAGGGTGATTTCTCCAGTATAGCTGGTTTGAAAATTCTCTATGTCATTAGCTAAAGCAGGCTGTACATGCTTTCCTGAAAATACTACGGCCCCTATATGGTAAGCCTCAGGATTGATAGATAAAGTCGTGAGATTAGAGGTATTTATCGTATCATAGAGACATATTTTATAATCTTGGCGAGCTCCTAAGGATAGAGTATGAGAACCCCGAAAATAATTTATGGACCGGCGAAGACGATTGCCTTCATTCATAACGTTATTATCAAAAATAATATCTCCATTATCTGCGGAGATAGTGGTTGTGCCGCTACCGTTTTTTACATATAAAGCAGCCCCTTGATGTGCACTATTATTTAAGAAATATACAGGGCCATTATTTTTGATGGTAAGGTTGGTATAATCTAGTGCTCCTCCGTAAGCAGAAGCCATATTCCCATCGAAGTAAATAGGTCCGGTATTGTTTTCTATAGTAATTTGTGAACTAAGAATACCTCCGCCTTCGGAATATTCATCATTGGCTGTGAAAGGATTCATACCAGATATAGATGCACGATTATTCATAAAAATAATTGTGCCAGTGTTATCTTTGATAGTTGTTGATGTGGTGGCTTGAATAGCCCCACCTTGTCCTCCATTATTAATAAAAGTGATTTTCCCTGAATTATTAGTAATTTCACAAGTTGCTGTATAAATTGCCCCACCAAAACTAGGCATAAACGTAGAGAGATTCCCTTCAAAAAGAATATCAGCAGAGTTGTTGGAAAAAGCACATTTTGTTTCTGCATAGATGGCTCCGCCATACATTTTAGCACTATTGGCAATGAATTCTAAAGATTTCGTGTTGTAAGAAGCTTCGAAGTTCTTTGTAGCTACAGCTCCTCCAAAACAAGTAGAATTCATTGGTGTAGAAAATAAATCTAAAGAGTTGTTTTTAGAAAAAACAACACTAGTGTTTTTGGATATTGAAACATTTTCTACGGCATAAACGGCTCCACCGTTTTGTAAAGCCCTATTTCCTACAAAGAAAATGGTCCCCAGATTGTTCGTTAGATTCAGAGATTTGCAGGTAACCGCGCCCCCCTTATCTCTGTTAGATTGATCAGAGAAGAATTCCGTCTGAAGATAATTCGATATTGACAGATCTTTAGAGACATCTCTCGATAAACGTTTGTCTATCGGAGAATATTCCCTCATAGGAATAGGAAAGTCGAAATGAGAAAGAGAAGAATTATCATCCGTTGTAGAATGCTCTTTTCCGTATCCGTAAGAGCAGAAACAAAGGAACAAAACTAAAGAGAGAGGCGCTAAATACATATCTGAGAAGGTCGTAGAGGATATGGTTTCCCGCTATATAAAGTTTTTTTGGATCTTTGTCTAGTGCCTACTGAAGATATTTACTTTGCTAGCAAAAGGTTAGAGAAAAACAGCTAAATTTTCTGTGGTATTACGGGTAACTTGTGAATTAAAAGAGTGTTGAATGAAGCAGAAGAAAGAGAGAGAAATTCCCCTAGGGCAAAGAAAATTTCTCTCGGTAGGTGTTTAAAATCTTCCTTGCAGTCCTGTCGTGATGCGATGGCCTGCATAAGATTTTTTCGAATCAAATACGTAATCTACGAATCCTGTAGCGTGTTGGGAGAGTTCTACACTGTCATGCATCTGTAGGTAGAATCCATTACGAGGGATTTGTGCTCCCGTTATAGGAATACTCTCACCGTTAGCTAAGATAGTGATTACGTTATGTGGGTTCACTCTATAGACATCAGGCTTATAAGCGAGTTTTAATGTCAGAGTTGAAGGTGCCTTTTTAAATGGTGTGTACCATTCGGAAGTAAATCCAATAGGTAGGGTAATGTTGTGCCCACGACCTCTAGAAAAACTACGTGGTAGCGCACCTTTTTCAGAAAATGCATTTTGCCAACCACCCATAAACTCTGCGGATATAAATCCTGAGAGCTCAAGATCACGAGCAACTTTACGTGTAAGAGTGCACCATGTTAAGAACGGATGTTCTACAGATACGGAAGCATAGTATGTATTGTTATGCCAACGTCCCTTAGACTTTCTGGTTCTTTGCGTGATGGAGTTTAGGTAATTTGTTTTCATATGGTTTACTGCGTAACCATATGAAGCTTCCCAGGAGATGCTCGTTGCAGTATTTTCTGTAACAACGGGGAATTTCCCGAAGAAAGCAACTAAACTGATTTGTTCTGTACTTTGTGCATCGTAAGGTTTGCTCTTTACCTGACCATAAAGCTGACCAAAAGCTAAGCCTACAGAAGCATCATCAGGATAATGGATACCAATAGAGGCTTGATAACCTCCGTATCTTCCTTTAAATCCATCATGTGTCTTCTGTACAGGATGACGGACATAGCTACCGATAGCTTTTGCAGAAACAAGAACACCTTCGTGTTCAGAAAGGAAGGTTTCTTCTAAAGCTTCTGAGAATGCCTGCGTTGCTAAGAAGGAAGTCCATAGGGTATTGGATACAAGTTCTCCACGACGTTCAGGATCTAAAACATAGGGAGCATGGTAGGCGGGATCTGGTCTCCATACAACATAGAGAGTACGATTATTTGTTCCTGTTGGGATGCCGCCATTAGGTGTAGGAGCTAGTAATGGTGTTGTCCATGTAGATGACCACACTCCTTGATAGCCGTAATGTTGAGAAACAGCAAGATCTCCTACGGTGAAGTTCGTTTTTATTGGATCAGTAGCGCTACCGTTATTACTTGTGAAGGTAGCTATAGGAATAGACAATGAGGCTAACAATAAGGGATTATCATAGAGATCTTCGTTATCCTCAGAAACAACATCTAAAGAACCTTCTAATGTAATTGTCTTACTATTAGATGTTGTGACAGTGGCGGTGGTATAATTGGGATTTAGATAAGACTTAACATCAAAACCTAATTTTTTAATGCTAAAGTTTTCTGGAGTAGGCTGATTATTTGTTGTTGTAAGCAAGCCAACAGATGCTCCAGAACCTAAAGTTAGTCTGCCTGTTTCTGCAGTTAAACCAAGAACATTGACTGTAGCATTGTTAGTTACAACAAGTTGACCGTCTTCAATAACAACTTTACCAAATAAGGAAGTTGTAGAGTTTGCTGGGTTTAACTTCTCTGATATGGTAAGTGTCTCTGAAGTGAATTTTACTGATCCAGCAAAGCCAGTAGAGTTGATTTTAATCGTGTCTAAAGTTGTGGGATTTGTAGTTGTGGGACCCTTATTTGTAATAGGATCATGAAAGATTATATTAGATAATCCTGTAGCATTAAGAGAGGTGATTTTACCATCTCCTTCAACTTGGATAGCATTACGTGTTCCTGGACGATTGTCGAGCATATTGCCGATAAAGACCATATCCCCAGAACTTGCTGTTAAACTTAACGTTGAATTTGGAGGATTATTAGTTTCACCAACAGTAGAAGCAACATAAATAGCCCCACCTTTCTCTGCCCTGTTGTTAAAGAACACCATAGGGCCTTTAGAATTTATAGTAAGAGCCTTTGTACAGATAGCTCCACCGTTTCCTTTGGCAGCATTTTTATTTAAATAGGTATTAGAACTAGTTGTAAGATCACATGTAGTCGCATAAATTGCCCCGCCGTCTTTTTCAGCAAGGTTATAATTTATGGCACACTCACCAGTATTATTAGCAAAGCTCACAGACTTTGTTGGTGCGCAAATCGCACCTCCACAACCTGCACCTATAACTTTAGCAGGAGTGGGAGTAGTTGTTAGTAATCCATTTGCTGCAGTGTTTCCCGCTAGGGTAATCGGTCCGGAGTTATTCTTAAAGGTAATCGTTCCGTCATAAATAGCTCCTCCACCACAAGCAGCAAAGTTTTGAGAGAAAGAGATTGCTGCGGAGTTATTCTCAATGTTGCAGGTGGCTGCCGTATCATTAAGGAGAGCTGCTCCGAAGTTTCCGGAGTTGCTATCAAAGGTAATATTACCACGAATTTTCGTAATATCTAATTTTGTCTCTGTACGAATTGCAGAACCGCAAAAACAGTTTACTGTGGTTGAGGCGTTAGGAGTGGTAACGCTAGTAACTACAGGAGTATAGGGGGTTCTGTTATTTGTAACTATTACGGATCTTGAGGAAGTGACTGAGATATTTTTCCCTGAGATAAGGCCATTCTTTCCTGTAGAGACGTTTTCGTTAAGAACAAGCTTAGAAAGATTTGTCAATGTCAGTGCTTCTGTAGCTGAGATTAACGATGAACCTTCTTTTACAGGAGCATGACATTGCGCAAATGTTAGTGAGCGATTTCTTCCGAATATAGTGAAGTTTGTGCTCGATCCTAAGAAAGATGAGGGGAACTTAGCTCCATAGGCATCTTCAATGAAACAATTCGAAGTCAGGTGGAAAGCTTCTCCTATATCATACAAAGGAGGCGTAAGCTTAGCTTGATTTATGGTTTGGGCAGAAACCCACCCCGAGCTGCATAAGCAAGCCAAAAAGCAAAAAGAAGAAGATCTTAAAGAAAGAGGCATGCCTCAACCCTATCGTTAGTAGTATTTAGAATCGAAATTTACTTCCTACATTTATATTGTAGTTGCGTGAGGATCTACGTAATTCGCAACTGCCATGGCTAAAGATTTCAATATTATTGTTCACAGCTGTATGTGTGGATCCTTGCATCAATAAACCATGTCTATCTAGATTTGTTGCAGGTGTTTTCCAGCGGAATCCGTTTGCAAGTAATAAAGTGTCACATCCTGGATTCCTTCTCCATACATCAGGAACGTAGGATATAGCTAAGCTATAAAAATCCGGATGGGAGTGGGAACGCCTATCAATTTTAAATCCACAAGGAATCGCTAAGTTAATCAAACGAGACGAACAGAATGAGCGTGCTTCTGCAAGTTTTTCTCTAAAGGATCCATGTTCAGCATAGCCAAGCTGAACATTCACAAAAGGAACAAATTGATTTAGATGTAATTTAGTGGTTTGTAAAACAATAGGTAAGCTTCCACCTATTTCTCCTAACCAACAATTGTTATCCCAATTGCCATCTTCTTCAGGCATGAAGGTATAGCGTGTTTTCATATCTTCGTTAGTATGGCTGTAGTTAATTCTTGCAGCAAAGGATGTGAAGATAGTGTTGCTTAACGGATGTTTTATGGATAGGTAGGCACTACCTACTATAGCTTGTGATTTTGTTGTGGAGACTACGTAATCTTTAGATTTACCGAATACCTGGGAGAAGGCTACTCCAAATACAGAATCAGAAATTGTTTGTGAATTTGCTCCAATAACGTAGCCACCACTAATACGTCGGAAACCATGGGATACGCTGTTGCGATCATGATGGAAGACATTCGAAAGTCCAGCCACCCATAATCCCTTACCGTAGCCAAAGCCATCACAGCTTGCTGTAGCTAGGGCATTCATAGAGCGTAGGTCTATGAAAGCTCCCCATAAGCTATTAGGGACTAAAGATGCTTGACGTTCAGGACTAGGAATGAATCCTGTTTTTGTCCAAACAGCTTTTAGAGTTTTCTTTTTATTTAAATCACTACCTGTACCGTCTTCCCATGTAAGTTTCCAAGATCCTTGATAGCCATATTGTGGCTCAGCATCTCCTCTAGGAGTGAGTGTAAGAGCATCTGTAGTGGTTTTGCTATCTCCAGCTGTAGAAAGAGAAAGCACTTTGAGAGTAACAGTATCTTTATTGAAAAGATCATGATTCTCGTAAGCAGTTCCTGAGACATCGTCTAGAGATACATGACCTGTTAATGTAATAGATCCTGCAGTATTTTTTGTTTCAATTTTAGCTCCTTCACCGGCTTGTGTAAGTGAGCTAATATTGATATGTAAATCTTTTATTGAGATGGTTCCGTTAGCATTATCTTGATTGGTGGGAGCTGCGGCACCGCCGCCACCTCCTCCGCCACCTCCTGCAGCAGCAGTTGCGTGAGAGTGCTCTGTAATTGCTAGGGTAGTTCCATTATCCATTAGGAGAATAGAATCAGCTTCTTGATCAAAGGAAACAACAGACAGACTTGCTTTATCGGCTAGGACAAGTTTCCCGCCACCTAGAACGACTTTTTGATAGATAGTTGACTCAAAATTAGCTGTAGTATTCGCACTTTGACTATCTACATGGGCTCCAGAGAATAGTACGGTTCCGATGTGGTTAGTAAAGGGAGTTGAGGATGTTCTATCTTGGTTGATAGTTAGAGTATTATTGCCGTTCGGAGCTGTTGTTGGGAGGACAGACACAATAGGATCATAAAAACAGAGATTATGATCTCCAGAGGCTGCTAATAACTTAATAGTTGCTCCTGCACCGAGGCTAATGGCGTTTCTAGTGACTGCAGAACCATCATTTTTTAGATTTTCATAGAAAATCATATCACCATAGTCAGCAGACAGGCTTAGATCTCCATTTTCAGGAATATAGATAGCTCCGCCATCTTTTGCGATGTTGTTTGTAAACACCGTTTTCCCTGAGGAAGTAATGCTGACTTTTTCTCCGTAAATAGCTCCACCTGCAGTTGCAGCGAAGTTATTGGCAAAAAAGATTTCATTTTGATTAGTTATAGTTAGCCCTGTAAATTCGGGATTATTTGCAGGAGGAGGAGGGGAATTGCCTGTTTGCTGTGTGCAATAAATAGCTCCGCCTTGTCCTAGTGTCTCCCCAGAAGGAGCAACTTCAGGAGATGCAGAGTTATTCTGCATGAGTAATTGTGCGTTATTTGAGAAGTTGATGTTCCCTTTGGAATAAATAGCCCCGCCAGATTTCGCATTATTCGCATCAAATTGTATGGAGCCGTTACCTGAAAAATTAATGACAGTATTCACAGGTCCGTTTGGAGGTGGAGGTGGTGTTGTTGTAGGATCAACTGAATGAATAGCACCACCAAGTTTTTCAACAGAGTTAGACCTGAAAAGAACCGAAGGACATTGTGTAACATCTAGACTTTTAGATGCACCGATAGCTCCGCCGTTTGCACCGACGTTGCTAAGGAACTGCATGGATTTTTTGATATTGCTAATTCCTACTACTTGTGCCCATAGAGCACCACCGTTATCTGCAGCACTGTTATTTTTAAATATCAGATTCTGAATATTTTGTAGAAATACAGGAGCTTTGGAGTATAATGCTCCACCCTTTGGATTAACTGTAGTGTTTGGAGGTGTAGTACGAGCCATCAGGGCTACGCAGTTAGAAAAGGACAGGGTGTTCATCCCCGTAATCGTATAAGGAAACGATTCAGGAGTTGTTGCCGGAATAGAGCTTAGGGCAGCACCATTTACTGATGTGCGAAGGTTTGTAAATGTTAGATTATGGTTTTTACCCACAATTGTCATGGGCCCAACAGAGTTGAAAAAGCAACTTGAAGGTGTTGCTACCATTGAGTTGTCAAGATTTAAAAGGTTTAGATTTCCTGACAATATCGCCGTGGTTCCCTCAGGATTTGATGTAATCGTATAGGGAAACATTTCTCTAAGGTTACCGTCATAAGTTCCGTTAGGAACCACGATTTCCAAAGAGAAGGCTTGGAATGAACAAGGAAGTGTTAGCGTTGTTGAAATTAGAAACTTACGGAGAGACGCTTTCATTTGCTCAAGAGGATGCAACAAGATTGATTTTGCTAATAAATAAAAAGTATTAAAAGATCAATAGGCTAGGAAAGCGTTTCAATGAAATCCTTAGCATTAGAAGCTTTATATTATTTGATAATCTATTGTGTAGATGAGAATTTTTGTTGATTTTCTCTCTGAGAGGATGATCATTACATGAGCGATTCTTCCGAAAATATTACAAGTTTAGCCATAGAAGAAATTCAGAATTTTTTTACAAAAAGTTTTTCTGAATTTCTTAGGATGTCATGCTTTTTAAATGTTATGTCTTAAAATAAGAACTGACTACCGATATCTCCCGAATAGTATTGTGAAGATTTGCGTATCTCTGCGCAGCATTTTGAAAATAGCGTAATGTTATTTAAGATTGCACAATGCATCGACAATTGCGCTGCTAGTGCTTGCCTTGAGAGATTTGTTCCTGAAGTTTTCCATGTAGCAAAAGGTGCGTAGGTGGAGGTAATTGTAGAACATGGATTTTGTCGGAATAGATCTGCAATAAAGGCTACAGATGTTGAGTAGAAAATAGGCCAACGCGAAGTATGTCCTTCCAAACGTACGCCGATTGGTAGGGAGACATTACCTAATTTACTACTGGTAATTTCATGTTTTTTCTCTCCTTCTTCTTTAAATTTCCTTTGATAGGCATAGACACCTTGAAGATTCATAAAGGGAAGGATCTGATGGAAGATATTATGCTCTTCATGGAAATCAAAGGATAGAGAAGATCCTAATTCAGCACCTACACAATGGGTATTCCAATACCCATGAGTAATTTCTGAAGATTTTCGTGTTATCGTGAGTTTATTTTTACTATGGCTGTAGGTTGCTTGAAGATTTAAAATTAGAGGAAGATCTGAAGAAACCTTCGATAAGAATTCAGGACGAGCGAATAGGTTCCCTAAAGACCAATTTAGGATAGGCTTTATAGGTGTGCTATGTTGCAGATATACAGATCCTGCGAGGATATTTTCACGATTTTTTGCTAAGGAGGCATCTTTAGAAACCCCGAACATCTGGAAAAAGCCTATGCTAAAAATATCCTTAGAGGGAGTTTGTTGTGAGAGTCCTAAAGCATAGCCTCCGCTGGTATGACGGAAGCCGCGATTATCTTTATGATGATCTTTATGGAAATAATTAGAAACTTCCGAAACCCATAAGCCATTGCGATATAAGCTACCGTCAGAAACGGTATCCATAAGGTTATGGATACCACGAATCTCTACAAAAGCGTTCCATAGGCTATTGGGCACTAGGGAATTTCCCTGAGAGTCAATAAGACGAGGTCGGTAATGTTTTGGTGTCCAGACAAGATGAGCAATTTTTTCTGCATTCGTTCTTGAACGTGTATTTATTTGTCTCGGTGCTTTTTCTAACCATTCGAGTTTCCAAGATCCTTGATATCCATAAGGATCTGTTGGAACATTCAGATGATCTATTTTTATACGTGCATCGTCTAATTCTGTACTTTCAATTTTAACTAGGGGAATTCTTGTGGAATTCGCTAGTTCTATATTTTCGTAAAAATCTTCATCTTGAATATCGATATTGATAGATCCTGATAAGGACAATTTTTTATCTCTTGATAAGAGTAAAATTTGTCCAGGTTCTCGATGTGATAATGAACGAAATTTTATTTTTGAATCTTTCAGTTTCGGATTTAAAATAAAAAGTTTTACAGGAACAGTGATATTTAGAAATTCAGCATTTTGCTGCACCCTAAGCATTGTGCTTTGATCTAGAATAAACGTTGTATTGGGACGTTGAATGAAATTAAAAATTGAAAGAATTGCTCCTGAATTTAAGTTTAGAGTGCCTCCTGCTAATATCATGTCTTGTGAAATCCTAGACATGTTTATAGAAGCTAAAGAAGAGCATGATCCAATACATTCTCCTGATGAGAATACAACCGTCCCCTTGTATATGTTCCCACCCGTTATTTGATTAATTAGCAGAGGAACGTCAGATACAGATGTTGAGGTAATTGCGTCATAAAATCTTACAGTTCTTCCTTCTCGAGCTCCTATATAGCTAATAAATGCATCATTTTCTAAATGAATGGCATTTTTTTCGAGGTGGCCACCTCTTATTGTAGTATTTCCTGCGAAGGTAATATCTCCTTCTTCAGCAAATAGAGAAAGCTCTCCGTTAGGAGCGATAGCGATAGCCCCGCCACCAGGTCTCGAATTGACATCCCCAGAAGCTGTGTTATCTATGAAATTAGTAGGGCCCATAGCTGTTAGGTGCATTTCCTTAGCATAGATCGCCCCGCCACCGTTTACGGACATATTATTAGAGAAGGTGATTTTCCGATTTCTAGAGAATGATAATGAGCATGTTTTTTGTGATCCTGCAGTAGGTAAACAACAAATCGCTCCTCCCTTATCTGATGAGTAACATCCTGTAAAGAGGATCTCGTCATTGGATCTAAACATTAAAGATCCTTTAGAGATAATTACACTTTTCCCTTTTCTTGAGCCGGTTGGTTCTAAAAATTGCAATTTAGAGAAACACGACATAGTAAAGAAGGTATCCGCAGAATTAAGAATCATCTTACCTTCAGTTGCGGTAGTGATTTTATCAAATGTCAAACTACGGTTGTTCCCGTTAAAGAGAAGATCTCCTTTGGTGTTTTTAAAACAGCTAGTATTTGCGGGTTTGGTAAGCGCAACATTTTGTATCAAAATGTCGTCGGATAAAATATAGGTAGTT
Source organism: Chlamydia sp. 16-02 (assembly GCF_042235055.1). NCBI lineage: Bacteria > Pseudomonadati > Chlamydiota > Chlamydiia > Chlamydiales > Chlamydiaceae > Chlamydia > Chlamydia sp. 16-02. The sequence continues at coordinate 354,222 of NZ_CP114172.1, read as the reverse complement.
CCTTCTTCACTATCAGAAGCTTTAATAGAAAAAGCCGCGTTATTTATGCCGTCAAAATTATCAGCAGAGGTGAGTGTTTTTAACACAGCAGAATATGCTGGTGAAAAACACAAACAGGACATAGCACAGCAGCAAAAAATCCATGGATTAGGTCTTTGCGTCATATGTTATTTCAAAAGTATATTTTCAGAATGTTTTTTTGCTTAGGGGAGGGAAATGAGAAAAAGCCTTTCCTCACATAGAAAAATTTCTGAAATTAATCAAGATCAATAAGGGATGTTTTCTCAAAGATCTTTGTATCTAAAGGGGTAGAGAAAATAGATTTTTCATGAATATATTTCCCCTGCTCCTATAGAGCAGAGGAAATCCTTTAGAAATGGATAGAGCTACCTGCATTAGCGTGATAGCTTCTTGCAGATTTACGTAGCTCAATACTCCCTTGAGCAAATAGTTGGATATAGGAGGTTAGGGCATAATCTCCAGCACCTTGGAATCTTGCTGCATGTCTTTGTAGATTTGTAGCGGTTGTTATCCATGGTGTGGCAACAATATTCGTTACAATTGGTGTTGTTGTATTTTTAGGATTGTGACGATAAGCATCACCTACATAAGCTGCAGAAAGTTCGTAATGGAGATCTTTAGATGCAGAATCTCCATAAACTTTCAGCCCTAAAGGTATAGAAATGTTTGTCAAATAGGTATGATCAAAAGCTCTACGTCTTAAGCCTTTTTCATGGAATCCTTTTTGATATACGTAGACACTTTGTACTTTTACAAACGGCGATGCCATTTGGATAATGCCATCTTTACTCTGTATAGGAATAGCTATAGATGTAGCGATATCACCAGAATAACAATGGTTTTCCCAAGAGCTGTTTGTTTGTGTAGCGTCGAGATATTTTATTTTCATGGAGTTGTCTCCATAAAAATAACCAAATTGTGCTTGGAAGGTTACTGGGAAATCATCAGCTATCTGTTTTAAAATTTTTGGTCTGAATACAGACGTTCCTGCAAGGAATTTTAAAATAGGTAATAGCTCTGTGTCATATTGTGTATACAAAGATCCTGAAAGGATTTTCTCATGAATTCTTGCACCTGCGTAATCTTTCGCTCTTCCAAATAGCTGGCAAAAACCAAAGCTAAATTTAAAACCATGAAGGGATTGAGAGCTTGTCCCTACGGCATAGCCTGAGCTGAAATTTCTGAACTTGCGATTCTTATTTGTTTTCTTGCCTTTTAAGAAGTTAGATAATCCTGCGCCCCAGATATCCTTACCTTGTGCAGAATTTGCTTCTCCTTCAATTAAACATTGGATAGCAGCAACATCAGAAACCATTCCCCATAAGCTATTAGGAACTAAAGAGGTGTAGCTTTGTGTGTCTCCAGGAGTGGGGAGGTAACCTTGCGGTTGCCAACCTAAAGTCGCTACTTTTTCTTTGGCATTTCCAGATCCTTGAGGAGCATCTGCCCAGGTCAATTGCCACACACCCTGATAACCTAAGTGTGACGAGATATCTTGACTAGGTGTGTTGGGACTATTTTCAAGTGTGATAGCTCCACCATTTGTGGATAACTTTATAAATTCTCGATTTAATTGCTTAGCAAGATCTGGATTTTCATAAAATGCGGGGTCAGAAACAGCAAGTGTGATGGCTCCTGTGACTTTGATAGTTCCGGTACTTCCTGTAGTACTAACTCTTGCAAAATCTGATGAATTTACGTTAGTAACACCCACCCATAAGTTTTTTAACTCTATATTTTCTGAAGTCTGTAGTTGTGTATTTTGTTCTAGTAGTACTACAGAAGTATTATCCGTCTGTGTGAAAGATTTTGCAGAAAATAAGGCTCCATCTTCTAAAACAAATGTCCCACCAGCTAGTTCTACAGGTTGTTTTAAGGTGGAGTTGCTAGTTAACGCTTTAGTCTTCGATGCATTTTGCTTTTTACCAGAGAAAACTATAGTACCTTCATAAAGTCTAGGTACTGGTTGAACAGCTGCTGCGGATCTGATTGAAATTGGGCTAGAAGAACCCCCCCCCCCCCCGGAAGGTTGTAATGGAGCATTGATTGTCAGTTTGCTTGCGGTGTCAGCTGAATCATTTGATGTAATTGGATCATAGAAAATGATGGATTGGCCTTTTAAAGCACATAAATCTCCAATTTTAGCAGTTGCTCCAAGATCTATAGCATTAGGCGTACCATTTACTGTATTTCCTTCAAAGATAATATCTCCTAATTCTGCTATCAAAGATATGACGCCGCCATCAGCAATCGCAATGGCCCCGCCTTTTTCTTTAGCTGTATTATTAGTAAATAATGTCTGACCAGTAGCGGTAATGATTAAATCATGAGCATAGATAGCTCCACCACATTTATCAGATGAGTTACCTGAAAATGTTAGACTGTCGTTACCACCGAAGGCGAATGTATTTTGAGCTACTTGTTGTGCTCCAGAATCTGGACCAGCAGGAGCCGCGCTCGGTCCTCCTGGTCCAGGATCGCCAGGCGTACCCCCTGGTCCTCCTGGTTGGGTGGGTGGAGGGTTAGAGGATAAAATCGACGTTTTTGGTAGTGAAATTGTAGTTGTGGGGGATGGTTGTGGCGACACCGGAATCGGAGAGGGGGAAGCAGCTGGTGCTTTATAACAAACTGCTCCACCATTTTCTACGGAATGGTTATTTGAAAACGTAACATTCCCATTATTAATTATCTGTAGTTTAGAATCTTCACAATAAATTGCTCCCTTACCTGTAGCAACGGTAGATACTGGAGAATTCGAGAAAGTAAGATTAATAAAATTTGTTAACAGTAATGTCTTCCCTGAAGCCGTGTTGCTAATGGCTGCACCTTGTGCTGTGAGAGAAATATTTTCAAATGTCAGTGATATAGTTTCTCCTGAGAAATTTAGGTCCCCAGCAGTATTTTTAAAACAATTTCCTTCAGAGCTACCTTGCCCCACATCCGAAGAAGGTTGAGATCCTGATGAACTAGAAGAACTTGCTGCGGTGACCGAAGAAATATTCTTAAAAGAGATATTAGATTTAACAGTATAAGTTGTCCCATCAGCATTACTCGATGACTTAGTAGTAAATGGTTGAGTGTCTGTATTTCCATCAAACCCATTGGTTAGCTCAGTGATGGTTTTACTAGCTCCTGCCGCGGGAGCACTTTGCGGAGCTGATGGAGCTGCTGAAGCATTTTCAGCAAATGCTATGTGGGTGGATAGCAAGGAGGACGAGAGTAAAAACCCATAAACAGAGAGTTTCATGAAGGTATCTTGGGTTATGAGGAACTATCTCGCGAAATAGATAAAAAAATAAAAAATTTCAAGCTTATCGGAGAGGATTTGTGGGGAGGAGGAGAGGCTTCCTGCTCTTAAAGAGCAGGAAGTGAGGGAGATCTAGAAATGTATTTTAGCGCCAAAATCATAGTTATAACTATGAGATGAGGAGCGTAATTCACAGTTGCCTTCTGCGAAAATTTCGATGTTTGGTCTAACAGCGAATCTTCCAGAACCTTGAACAACCACAGCTTTGGTATCTAAGTTGGTGGCTTGTGTAGCCCAAGGAGCTAAGCCTCCAATTAGAAATAGTGTCATACTTTCAGGATTAATGCGAAATACATCATGAACATACATAGCGGATAGATCATAGGCAAGTAGTTCTCTAGGACATACTCCATGGATCTTAATCCCTAGGGGAAGAGCTAGGTTAGCTAAATATGTACTCGAGAATAAGCAGCGACGTAGTCCTTCTTCTGTAAATTTCCTTTGTTCAGAATATACACCTTGGAGTTTGACAAAGGGAGATATGTTTTTAAGTATAGAGGGACATTTGCTCAAAGTATAGACAAATGTGGATCCTAATTCTGCAGCTAAGGAATAGTTAGACCATATTCCTGTTGTTTGCGTTGTATCTGTGTGATTTATTATAAGGTGATTATTGCTATGGCTATAACTTAGCTGAGCATTCATGATAACAGGGATAGAAGGAGATGCTTGAAGTTCAGGAGGGCAATCTGTAGATCCCCCACAAAGGAAGCGCAACATAGGTAGCGAGCCTATGTGATGTGCATAAAAAGATCCTGAAAGTGTTTGATGGTCTACTTGACCATTAGCGTCATCTCTATCCTTACCAAATAGCTGGGAAAATGCTGCGGAAAATACGTTGTCTGATAGCGTATGTTTATTCATACCAATGACATAGCCAGTGTTATTATGTTGGAAGACATAATTTTTTGCAGAGCTATTAGAATGTAGGAAGTTTTTAATCCCCGCAGCCCAGAAACCTTCAGTGCATAGGGAATTTGTTGCTAAAGATTCTACAGTTCTTTCTAAATTACGAATGTCTGAGAAATTTCCCCATAGAGTGTTAACCACTAAAGGAGTAGTGATTTCTTGAGCTCCTCCAAAAGGAATATAGCCTGTAGGTCTCCAATGTATCGTTGCTGTTTTTGTCCCTAAAGTTGTAACGCCAGCATTTGTAGAACCTGGAACCGTTTTCCAATCTATAGTCCAATCACCTTGATATCCACGATGGGAATCGATATTTTTCCTAACAGCTTGGGGGATATCTACTAAGGTAATCTTTGTTATATCTTTATCAGCAAGTGTTAAGAGTTCTTGATCTACATTATGAGCAAGAGATTGATTGTCATAGAAGGTTTCCTGATCTGAGAAGATCCCCAAAGGGCCTTTAATTGTGACGGTATGAGCATTTCCTGATGTAGAGATATTTGCTGCTGTAGGATTTTTGAAGTCATCAAGACGTAACCAAAGTTCTTTAATATCTAGATTTTCTTTTGTTTCTATACTGGATGTTTGATCTAGGATAACTTTAGATCCTGCAGTTTGTGTTAGAGATTTAGCTTCTAGGTGCGCGCCTTTTTCTAAAACCAAAGATCCTGCGGATAGAGTCAGAGGTTGTGTGAATTTAGAAATGTGCTTCATTCTTTTGTGAGGGCTTTCTATATATCTTCCCGAAAAGATTATAGATCCTGTGTAGGTGGTTGCGCCGGCAGCTTTATTAATTTCTAAATTATCAGCAGCAGTTCCTTCAACAACCACAGGATCATAGAATAGAATAGACTGGGATTCTTTAGCTTCTAGTTTTAAGAATTTCCCGTTAGCTCCTACATGAATTGCGTTATTTACCTTATTTCCTGCGTCAGTAATGGTATTCCCTTTAAAGATAATACTTCCGTCATCTGCAGATAGGCTAATCTCCCCAGACCCTACAATAGAAATCGCCCCGCCTTTCTGTGTGGCGTGATTATTTTCGAATAGGGTAGCTCCGCCAGCTTTAAGGACAAATTTCTCTGCATGAATAGCTCCCCCTGTAGTTGCTGAGGAGTTGTTTCTGAATATCATAGATTCATTTTTTTCAAGAGTTAGCGTTGCTGCTGTTGCTCCTGTTTTTGCACAATGGATAGCTCCGCCTGCTGCTGTAGAGTGGTTTGTATCAAAAGTTAACTTCTTATTTTCTTTGATGGTTGTTGATGCCACACTATAAATAGCTGCGTTTCCTGTGGTTGCTTTTGGAGCAGCAATAAAGGATAAGATGTTAAATCCTGACATCGCAAGTGTTTTTGCATCAGTATTATTACTGATAGCAGCTCCTTGAGCTGTGGATATGATATCTTCGAATATTAAAGAGTAATTAGCTCCTGTGAAGGTGATATTCCCCGTAGAATTTTTAAAGCAGCTTGTATTTGCTGGTGTTGTTGATTTTACGTGTTGGATGGTTATATCACCGGTGAGTGTATAGGTAGTACCTCCAGAAGCTGTTGTTTGTTTCGAAGTAAATTGTCCAGCTCCTGTAGAACCATCAAAACTTGTTGAAGATGGTAAGTCGGTAGCGTCTGCAAACGCCATAGATGCGGTAAAAGAAGAAAAGATTAAAAACCCGTAGAGAGAGTTTTTCATAGTACATTCCCTGTTGTTTTATAGGAAAAAATGTTTTCTGCTTTTAGGAGTGGGCATAACCTTAGGAGTGATGCCTACTCAAAAAAGCAGATTAATTCGGTATCAAAGGTGTCATTAAGAGTGTAGATCCCTGATATCAGGGATTTACACTGTTAAAAATGCACCCTACTGCCAAAATCCATGTTGTAGCTATAGGAGGAACGGCGGAATTCTACAGTTCCTTGAGCAAAGATATTGATGTGTGATGTAAGGGAGAGGTTTCCTGATCCTTGCAACAGAGCAGCTTGTTTACCAAGATTTGTTGCTGTTGTTGTCCAGGGGAGCAAACCTCCGGATATTAATGAAGTCACACTCTCAGGATTGCAACGATAGAGATCGGCAATATACATCCCAGTGAGTTCATAAGAGAGACGATGTAGTGATTGTCCTTGGATTTTTAGACCAATTGGTAATGAGAGATTTTTTAAATTACTATTACTAAAAGAGCGTCGTTTTATTCCTTGTTCTTGAAATTGGACTTGATGTGCATAAATCCAATGCAATTTAATAAATGGAGAGACGTATTGGAAGAATGTATGGGAAACATCTAAAGCAAACGGTAAAGAACTTCCAATCTGGGCAGAATACCCATAGGTATTCCATGAACTTGTTGTTTGTGTGCGATCAGAGTATTTTACTGTCATATGATTTCTACCATAGCTATAGCCTAGGAGAGCATCAAAGTTGATAGGGAAATCTTTAGAGATTTTTAATAAGAATCTTGGTTTATACGTTGATGTTCCTGAAAGGAATCGCATAATGGGGAGTAAGTATCTCGAATGCTGAGCATAAAAAGACCCTGAGAAGAATTTATCTTTAGATCTTGCAGATCCAAAGTCTTTAGATCTTCCAAATAGCTGACAGATCCCTATGCTAAATATGTCATCTTGAGGAGTATGTATTTTTCCTCCTGCAATATATCCCGAACTTTTGTGACGAAATCCATGATTATTGTCAGTAGAGCCTTTACGGAAAGAGTTGGTAAGTGAGGAAATCCAAAGGTTATTTCCTGATGATTGAGCATTGGTTTCTATAGCCTGTTGAGCAAAGCGTGTATCTAAGAAGAGATTCCATAAGCTATTAGGAACCAAAGAAGAGGTAAATTCTCCAGTTCCTCCTACAAAAGGAATATATCCGGAGGGTTTCCAAACTAGGGACATCTTTTTATTAGGTTGCATTGGGACGTTGCCAATAACAATCTGAGGTTGTTCTTCCCAAGAAATCGTCCATTTCCCTTGATATCCACGATGGGTTTCCATAGTCATCGTAGGAATATCAGGAATATCATCAACAAGGATGTTGTCTAAACGTTGTGCACCTATATTTAAACATTCGAAAGATAATGTGTTGGCTAAAGCTTCCTGATTGTAAAAGATTTCATCATCGAGGTGCATAACCACAGGCCCACGGACATCGACAGCAGCAGCATCTGCAGTTGCAGTGAGTATTGCAGGAGCATTTACTATATGCTTAAGATCTAAATGAAGATTCTTTATCGAGATATTATTAGCAGTTTCTAATTTGGTTCCAGGATGCATGAACAATAGAGACTTTTGATTCTGCTCGAAAGATTTTGCCTTTATGCATACCTCTTTTTCTAAAATTAAGGTTCCTGCTGCTAGTGTGAGATCTTGAGAGAATGAGGTGAGTTTAGAAACAGGTGAATTTACATAAGATTCTCCTGAGGAAAATACAATTGTCCCTTCATAGGGACTAGCTCCGTTAGGAGCATTGATAGTTAAGCGATCGGCTACATCCCCTGTAGTAGTAATCGGATCATAGAAATAAATAGACTTATTCTTAGCAGCACGTAGCTGAAGAAACTTCGCCCCATCCTCTAGATGAATAGCATTACGGATAGTTTGATTATTTTTGATTACAATATTTCTTTCAAAAGTCAGGTCTCCCTTATCTGCAGATAGACTAATTTCACCATTGGCGGCAATGTTAATAGCCCCGCCCTTATCTCTAGTAACATTAGATTGAAATAAGGTGTTTCCTCCAGTAGATAGGAGCATTTTTTCTGCATAAATTGCTCCTCCAGAAGCTGAGGATAAATTACCTAAAAAGATAAGCTCGCCATTATTTTGTATTGTTAATGTAGGTGATGTTGCACCTGCAGATGTGCTTTTTTCGCAGCAAATAACACTGCCTTTCCCTGAAGATTTATTATAGCCAAAGCTGCATTCAAGATTGTTCTCTACTAACATGGAGCTATTCGAATAAATTGCTCCGTTTCCTGTTTCTGCTCTAGGGCACGTATAGAAAATCAATCTCAAACATCCCGATATGGTAAGAGTCTTAGCATCTGCAGTAGTGCTAATCGCGGCACCTTTTGCTGTTGATATGATATCATCGAAATAGAAAAGTCGACGATTCCCCGTAAAGGTAAGGTCGCCAGCAGAATTAGCAAAGCAGCTTGTGTTTGCTGGATTTAAATTGCTTACCTGTAAAAAGGAAATCGGGCCAGTTAGATTGTATGTAGTTCCGTCAGCATTATTTGTTTGTTTAACATTGAAAGTTTCACTAGAGGAGCCGTTGAATCCAGTTGCAATATTGACAGTATCGGCATCTGCAAGAAGTTCGGTAGCAATGGATAAGGCAAAAGAGGAAAACAGCAAAACCCCATAAATAGAGTTTTTCATTAGTATTCCCTGCATATTTTGCGGCTCTATACGACATAGGGGAAAGCCGAAAATAAAGCAAGAGTTGCTATATATTGATGTGGAAAATATGGGGAATATTCCCTGTTTAATTTAAACAGGGAATATATAAAAATCTTAGAAGCGGACTTTGCCACCAAGATCAAAGTTGTAGCTATATGCAGATCCACGAAGTTCGAATCCTCCGTGTCCAAATAACTCTACATGTTCTGAATAGGTAAAGTTATTAGCAGCACGAACTACAAAAGCATGACGAGCTAAGTTGGTAGCTTTTGTTTCCCAAGCAGCTCCTGTAACAACTAAAGAAGTTGCACAATGGGGATTGTCTCTATAGACATCTGGAGAATAGGCAAGTGTAAGATCGAAAGTATCCTTATTATTCGAAGATACATTTTCAAACTTCACTCCGATAGGTAAAGCTAAGTTCACAAGATGGCTATTTTCAAAAGAACGTCCTTCACTTGTAGGTTCTTGGAAGCTCTCCTGTTCACCGTAGATCATCTGTACCTTCATGAAAGGAACAAATCTTTCAAAGATGTAGGAATCAGGAAGCTCCATAGGGAAGCTTCCGTTAACCTCACCAGCGAAGCAATTAGTTCCCCAGCTACCTTTAACCTCTGGATATGTGAGAGGTTTAGGAGAATAACGCTTTGTATAGCGTGTTTTCATATCATTTTCAGCATGACTGTAGCTAAATAGTACATTGAAAATCATAGGAACATTTTCAGGGAGTTTTGCTAAGAACGAAGAAGGAAATTTCGAGCCTGCTTTAATGAAATAAGCCTGAGGATGTAGCATATGGAAATGTTCAAAGAATAAGGAACCCGCATACACATGCGTGCGGTTTTTAGATACTACATAATCCTTATCATGATCGAAGAGCTGACAAAAAGCTAAAGAAAATAGATCTTCAGTTGGTGTTTGTACGCTAGCACCTACAGCATAGCCAACACCAACGTGACGGTATTTCTTGCTTGTCGTTGTTTTTTTTCTATGTAAGAAATCTGTAATAGCAGCTCCCCAAAGACCACGTTCGTGTTCTAAACCTGTAGCGCTTATGCTCATTAGTTGATGCAAAGCACGCATGTCCGTGAAAGATCCCCATAAGGTATTAGGAACTAACTGAGCTTGACGTTCAGGGTTGGGGAGATAGCCTGTTTCTGTCCAGGTTAGGGTGGCTTTTTGTTCGTTGTTGGCAGTGCCTTGTTGCCAAGCAATTTTCCAATTGCCTTGGTAACCATAGTGAGCTAAGGGTGTATTGGGTGCGGTAGGAATAGTTGGTGCGGTTACAGGAGTTCCTGAGGGTCCCTCTAGTGTTACGGTATTTGCAAAATCGCGAGTTTTGGAGAAAATAGGATACTCGTAACCATTGCCGTCTTCATCTACGAAGCTTATAGCATTAACTGTAAGAGCCTGACCGGTTGTTTGAGAATGGACTTTAGCAGTCGAAGAAGAGGTAACCCCCCCCCCCCCCAACGAGGCGACGTTGATGCCAAGGTCAGGTAGGGTGATGGTTTCTCCACCACTGCTAGGAGTTTGTAGGGTGGTGCCTACGTCCATGATAACAGCAGAGCCGGTTGTTTGCTCGAAAGATTTAGCCTCTAGAGTTACTCCATCTTTAAGAATAAGAGCACCGGCAGATAATGTGACTGGTTGTTTGAATGAGGATTTTAAGTTTTCTGTTACTGTTTTCTCTGTAGGAGATAGGGTTTCTCCTGAGAAAACAATCCTTCCATTATAGTTAGTTGAATTCTCAGTTTTATTAATTTCTAGTTTTGTATTTGTTTCTCCATTGTTGGCTATAGGATCATAGAAGAAAATACCGAAACCATCTTTAGCGCTTAATTTTGTAAATTTACCATTGGTTCCCAGATCTATTGCATTTCTTTTTGTAGATCCTGGACTTCCTGTAGTAATCAGAGTATTACCATCGAAGATAATATCCCCAAGACCTGCTGTTAGGCTGCATTCACCACTTGAGTCTAAACAAATAGCCCCGCCTTTTGGATCAGCAGTAGCGCTAACAGAATTATTTGCAAATATAGTGGTTCCACCAGAAGTAATTGTTAACTTTTTTGCAAATATTGCGCCTCCGCTAACTTGGGATGAGTTCTCCAAAAAGACTAATTGTGTATTACCTTCTAATTTTAAATCAGGATTGTTAGTTGTATCACTGCAATAGATAGCTCCTCCAGAAGAAGTTGCATTTCCTGTTGTTGTGTTTTTTGAAAATTCTACCCTACTATTGCTAGAAATTGTGGTGGTTGAATTTGAATGAATAGCCCCACCTTGTTTTGCGGAAGTATTTCCTGAAAAATTAATAGTTCCTGAGTTGCCTGTAATAGAACTATCCCCTGAAGCATCTATTGCGCCACCATTGTCTGTAGATTTATTTTCTATAAAATTAGCAGTTCCTGAAGTTCCCTTCAAAGTAAGTCCTTTACAAGAAATTGCCCCGCCAGCGGCTGAAGAGCAGTTTTTCTTAAACAGAATATTAAAATCATTATCGAAAGTTGCGGCACCACCGGATTTAATAGCACCTGATCCTGTCACTCCTGGGGGACAAAAAGAGCAGTTAAACATAGAGAATCCTGAAACGGATAAGGTTTTATCAGTAATTGTTTCAATGGCACCAGGTTTATTTGAATCTGTAGTGATATACTCAACACATAAGGAGTGGCCATTACCTATGAATGATAAGTTCCCTGCTGTTTGAGAAAAACAGCTAGTTGTTAAAGCCGTTGGAGTGCCAGCATTAGCAATACATACGTCACCCACGCATATATAGTTTGTACCATCTGCACCTGTGGTTTCCTTGGGTTTAAATACATCATTACCCGCAGTGTTGCCATTAAAATTATCATTAGAAGATAGGGTTTGATTTTCTACTTGAGCAAAACTCAATGAGGTCGAGGCAATTAACCCCGAAGATATTAAGAACCAGTAGACTGGATGTTTCATATTTCATGCTCTGGGTGATTTGAGATAGGCTAAAACGATCACAAAAATATTTAAAAGTCAAGGTGATTGAAGGGGTGTCCCGAGAGGCCCTGTCCCGGAATGGGACAGGGGAGGTGGATGGAATTAGAACTGGATCTTAGATCCAAGGTCTACGTTGTAGGTTCGAGAAGAGCCTCTGAGCTCGAAACCAAACTGACTAAAGATTTCAAAGTTAGAAGATAGGGAAAGATAATTTCCTGCTCTTATAATGAAAGCTTGTCGAGCTAAGTTTGTAGCTTTAGTTAACCAAACAGCTGTGGTTTGGCTAACTAACAGAGAAGTTGTACAATCAGGGTTGCTTCTTGCAAGATCCGGAGCATAAGCCAAAGTTAAGTTGTAAGAAGCATTATCATTGTCTGAAAATCTCTCAAACTTCACGCCAATAGGCATAGAGAGGTTTGTGAGATTACTGCTCTCAAAGTATCTTCCTTCGGTGCTGCTGTTTTCTTTAAAGTCTTCTTGGTGAGCATGAACCAATTGGAATCTTAAGAATGGTGAGTACATATCAAATAAGGAAGAATATTGAGATTCAATAGGCACAGTAGCTCCGAGTTCTACTCCAAAACAATCGTTACCCCAATCACCCTTTATTTCTGAGTATGTTGTTTTTGGAGGAGCATAACGTTGAGTCATGTTAGTCTTCATATCGTTAGACGTATGACTATAAGTTAACTGTGCATTGAGTACTAACGGAGCTTGCGCACCGATAGTATTTTGTAGCAGTCTATCCCAAGCGCTCCAGAATGAAGTATGCTGATAATAGATAGATCCTGCATAGATGTTGGAACTGTTTTTAGATACTAAGTAATCTTTATCTTTACCAAATAATTGGCAGAAAGCGGCACTGAAGATATCTTCAGAAGGCGTTTTTGCAAATGCTCCTAGAACATATCCAGCACTATTGTGACGAAACTTACGTTTCGTAGCAGTGCCGCTTTTGTGTAAGAAATTAGCTAATCCTGATACCCAGAAACCTCTTTGATAGTCAGCGCCATTGACACCAACGTCCATAAGATTTTGAATAGCGCGTACATCTGAGAAAGACCCCCATAATGTATTAGGAACTAAGGGTCCTTGGCGTTCTGGATTGGGGAGGTAACCGGTTTGTGTCCATGTTAGATTAGCTGACTTGGTGTCAGTGCCATTGTTCCAAGCTGTAGTCCAATATCCTTGGTAACCATAATGCGATGAGGGAATATCTGGAGAATTAGATGCTACTGGTGTAGTTGGTGTAGTTCCTGTTGCTGCTTGAATTGTCAATGCTGAAACAAAATCTCGAGTTTTAGAAAATACGGGATATTCGTAACCGTTGCCATCGTTATCAACGAAACTTATAGCTGTAACAGTAATAGCTTTATTTGTTGTTTGAGAGTGAACTTTAGCAGTTGAAGAAGAGGCGACCCCCCCCCCCCCAATGAGGCAACGTTGACACTAAGATCAGTTATAGTAATAGTATCACCATCGGTAGCTGGAGTTTGTAGGGTGGTGCCTACATCCATAATGACAGCAGATCCGGCTGTTTGAGTGAAAGATTTAGCTTCTAAAGTTACTCCATCTTTAAGAATAAGAGCGCCNTGGTGTAGTTCCTGTTGCTGCTTGAATTGTCAATGCTGAAACAAAATCTCGAGTTTTAGAAAATACGGGATATTCGTAACCGTTGCCATCGTTATCAACGAAACTTATAGCTGTAACAGTAATAGCTTTATTTGTTGTTTGAGAGTGAACTTTAGCAGTTGAAGAAGAGGCGACCCCCCCCCCCCCCAATGAGGCAACGTTGACACTAAGATCAGTTATAGTAATAGTATCACCATCGGTAGCTGGAGTTTGTAGGGTGGTGCCTACATCCATAATGACAGCAGATCCGGCTGTTTGAGTGAAAGATTTAGCTTCTAAAGTTACTCCATCTTTAAGAATAAGAGCGCCGGCAGATAATGTGACCTTTTGAGCTAGAGAAGACTTAAGATTCGTTGCTATTTTTTCTTCGTGGGATAGAGTTTCTCCAGAGAAAACAATTTTCCCTGTATAGGTTGAATTTCCATTTGTTTGGTTGATTGTTAAATCATCTGCGGTTCCTGTTGCTGTAATAGGATCGTAGAAAAAAATGCCAAAATTATCTTTAGCATTTAATTTTGTAAATTTCCCATTATTACCTAGATCTATGGCGTTTCTTTTTGTTGATCCAGAGCTACTAGTATCAGTTGTAGTATTACCGTTGAAGATAATATCACCGAGATCGGCGGTGAAACTACATTCACCACTAGTATCTAAACAGATAGCCCCACCTTTAGGATCAGTATCTTTAGAAACAGAGTTATTAGTAAATATGGTGGTCCCCCCAGAAGTTATTGTTAATTTTTTTGCAAATACAGCTCCTCCACTAGTCCCAGAAATATTATTGGAGAAAATAAGAGATTTATTTCCTTCTAATTTTAATTCAGGGGAATTAGATGTATCGCTACAATAAATGGCTCCTCCGGAAGAATCGGAGCTTCCCGTAGTTGTATTCCCTGTAAATGTTACATAATTATTATTGGAGATATTTGTAGTGGAGTTAGAATATATTGCCCCACCATGCTTTGCGGATGAATTCTCAATGAATGTTGTAGAATTCGATGAGTTTTGTAGAGTTAACCCTTTGCAAGAAATTGCCCCGCCATTATCTGTTGAACAATTTTTACGGAAAAGTAATTTAGAGTCATTATCAAGGGTAGTTGTTCCTGCTGATTTGATGGCTCCATGACCTGATGTTCCTGGAGGGCAGAAAGAGCAAGATAATGATGAGAAACCATTAATAGATAAAGTTTTATTGCCTCCACTTACATTAATGGCTGCTGGATTGTTAGCCCCAGCATTGATATTCTCGAAGCATAAGGCGTGTCCATTTCCCTGGAATAGTAAATTTCCTTGACTATCTGTGAAACAACTCTTGCTAAGACCGGTACTGATATTGGCAATACATACATCTCCGGTACAATTATAATTCGTTCCGTCAGCATTAGATGTTTCTTTCGGAGAGAAAGGTGTATTTGCTGAATTATTACCGTTATAACTATCTGATGAGGGTAATACTACTTCTGCTGGAGCTGCAAAGCTTAATGAATTCGAGGCAATTAACCCCGAAGATATTAAGAACCAGTAGACTGGATATTTCATATTTTTATGCTCTGGGTGATTTGAGATTTCTTAAAACGATCACAAAAATATTTAAAAGTCAATAGAATTACAGAGAGTGTTTGGAGAACCCCTGCCCGTAATAGGGCAGGGAAGATGAGAGAAATTAGAACTGGATCTTAGATCCAAGATCTACATTGTAGGTTCGAGAAGAGTCTCTGAGCTCAAAACTAAATTGACTGAAGATTTCGAAATTCTTGCTAAAAGACTTATAATTTCCTGCTCTTATAGCAAAAGCTTGTCTAGCTAAGTTTGTTGCTGTTGTTGTCCAAATAGCTCCAGTAGGATTGGATAGAAGAGAGGTTGTGCAATTAGGATTGCTTCTCACAATATCAGGAACATAAGTAAGTGTTAGATTGTAAGAAGAACGATTGTTTTTAGCAGATTTTTCATATCGTATTCCTATAGGTAGGGAGACATTTGTTAGATGACTATTTTCAAAATGTCTTCCTCTATCATTGTTGTGTTCTTTAAAGTCCTCTTGATGAGCATATACGAACTGAACTTTCATAAACGGAGCATATGTATCAAAGAAAGCGTAGCCTAATTCGATAGGTGCTGTAGCCCCAAACTCTACTGCAATGCAGTCATTACCCCAATCGCCTTTAACTTGTGAATAAATAGTATCTTGAGGAGGAACAGTTCCAGGGGCATTTGTTTTTATCTCATTGGAAGCATGACTATAAGTTAGTTGAGCATCAAGAACTAAAGCTACTTGTAGACCTAAAGCTCTAGTTAATAATCTCTCCCAAGCAGCAAGGGATGAGATATGTTGATAGTAGATAGATCCTGTGTAGATATTAGCAGTATTTTTTGAGACGAGATAATCCTTATCTCGACCAAATAACTGACCAAATGCAGCACTAAATATATCTTCCGAAGCCGTTTGATTAAATACTCCCAAGAGGTATCCAGCGCTATCGTGACGGAACCTCGGTTTTGTTGCGGTACCACTTTTATGTAAAAAGTTTGCTAATCCTGATACCCAGAATCCTCTATGATAATTAGCGCCATTTGCATTAACTTCCATAAGGTTTTGAATAGCTCTTACATCTGAAAAAGCTCCCCATAAGGTATTAGGAACTAAAGTTCCTCGACGTTCAGGAGAGGGGGCATAACCAGTTTTATTCCAAATTAATGTTGCAGTTTTTGTGTCACCGGTTCCTGCCCAGGTTACTGTCCAATTGCCTTGATAGCCATAGTGAGCTGGTGGAACATAATTAGTCAGATTTTGTGCAGGAATATCAGGAGTGCTAGCTGTAGCTGCAGTAATTTCTATACCTGTGAAGGGTTTATCTGTGGCAAGTATAGGGTAGTCATAACCATTACCATTATCATCAACAAAGCTAACCGAATTAATGGTAACTTTCTTTCCGGTTGTTGTTGCTTTAATTTTGGCAGGAGTAGCCACTCCACCATTGCCTAATGAAGCAACATTTATAGAAAGGTTAGTAAGGGTTATACTGTCTCCATCTGTAGATGGTGTTTGTAGTGTTGTACCTAAATCCATGATAACAGAAGAGCCTGCTGTTTGTGTGAAGGATTTGGCTTCTAAAGTTACACCGTCCTTTAGAATCAATGAACCAGAATTTAGGGATGTTTCCTGAATAAGTGTAGACTTAAGGTTATCCGCAACTTTTTTTTCTTCCTGTGTCAGCTTTTCTCCTGAGAAGACAATTTTTCCAGTATAGGTTGAATTCCCATCTGGTTGATTAATAGTTAATCTGGTTGCTTGTGTCCCTGATGATGTCACAGGATCATAAAAGAAAACGCCGAAGCCGTCTTTAGCTCTCAGTTGAGTGAATTTACCATCAGTACCTAGATCTATGGAGTTTCTAGCAGGTGTTTGATCAGTGACTACTGTATTTCCTACAAAAGTAATATCACCAAGATTTGCGGTTAGACTGCATTCTCCGTGAGTGTCTTTTAGACAAATAGCCCCACCTTTAGGTGATGAGGTATGGATAACATAATTATTAGAAAACAAGGTGGGTCCACCAGAAGTAACGGTTAACTTATCAGCATAAATAGCTCCGCCATTTTTTCCTGTTATGTTTCCTGAGAATAAGAGCTTTTTATTATTTTCTAATTTTAATTCTGCATTATTATTTGTTGCATCAGTGCAATCAATAGCTCCACCTGAAAGAGATCCTCCTGAGCTATCATTTGCTGTAAAAATTACACTATTGTTATTGGAGATCGTGGTTGTCCCTGTCGCATAAATAGCGCCGCCGTTTTGTACGGATTGATTGTCTGTAAAATTAGCAGTTCCAGTGACGCCTGTTAACGTGAGTCCTTTACAACTGATTGCTCCACCATTCTCGTTAGATTGATTCTTCTCAAATAGAACATTAAAGGTGTTTTCAAACTTTACTGCTCCTCCCGATTTAATAGCTCCTGCTGCTTGTACAGCTGATTTCTGTGATGGCGGGCAGTAGGAACATGAGAAAGAAGAAAATCCTGAAATAAGCAGAGTTTTGTCAGCTGTTACTTCAATGGCAGCAGGTTTTGGAGTGTTGTTGACAGTATCAATATTCTCAAAGCACAATTTACGCCAATTACCTATAAATGTCAGATCGCCAGTTGATTCAGTAAAACAACTAGTTGTTAGAGGAGTTCTTTTCCCTGCATAGGCAATACAAATATCTCCACTACATCTATAGATAGTTCCCTCATTATTGGATGTAGATCGTGTTGTGAATGTTGCATTCGTGCCATCGTTTCCGTTGAAACTATTTTCGGAAGTTAAGATTTCTTCTGTTGCTGCGGAGAAGCATAAAGAGGTCGAGGCTATCAACCCGAAGGATAAGAACCAACAAACTGGATATTTCATATTTTTAGATCATAGATAGGTTTAGATAGACTAAAACGATCATAAAAATAATTAAAAGTCAATGGTATTGAAAGAGTTGGTAGGCCCTGCCCCGTGGTGGGGCAGGGGAGGTGGAGGTGAGTTAGAACTGGATTTTAGATCCGAGGTCTATGTTGTAGGTTCTGGAAGAGCCTCTGAGCTCGAAACCGAACTGACTAAAGATTTCAAAGTTTGGACTGAAAGATAAGTAATTTCCAGCTCTTACAATGAAGGCTTGTCTAGCTAAGTTTGTTGCTTTAGTTAACCAAACAGCTGTAGTTGGGCTAACTAGCAGAGACGTCGTACAGTCAGGATTGCTTCTTGCAATGTCTGGTGAGTAGGCCAGAGTTAAATTGTAAGAAGCACTATCGTTTGCAGAGAATCTCTCAAACTTCACACCGATGGGCATAGCAATGTTTGTGAGATTACTGCTCTCAAAGTATCTTCCTTCAGTACTGCTATTTTCTTTAAAGTCCTCTTGGTGAGCATGAACAAGCTGGAACTTTAGGAAAGGCGAATACATATCGAATAGGGTAGAGTATTGAGATTCGATAGGCACAACAGCGCCAAGTTCTACTCCGAAACAATCGTTGCCCCAATCACCCTTGATCTCTGAGTAGACGACATTTTGCGGAGCATACTTATCAGTCATGTTGGTCTTCATATCATTAGAAGTATGACTATAGGTGAGTTGTGCATTAAGGACTAACGGAGCTTGAGCACCGATAGTATTTTGTAGCAGTCTATCCCAAGCACTCCAGAATGAGGTGTGTTGGTAGTAGATAGAGCCTGCATAAATGTTAGAAGAGTTCTTTGAAACAAGATAGTCCTTGTCTTTTCCAAAGAGTTGGCAGAAAGCAGCGCTGAAGACATCTTCGGAAGGCGTTTGAGCAAAGGCTCCTAACAAGTATCCTACACTATTGTGACGGAACTTGCGTTTTGTTTCTGTCCCACTTTTGTGTAAGAAGTTAGCCAATCCTGATACCCAGAAGCCTCTCTGATAGTCAGCACCGTTGACGCTAACATCCATAAGATTCTGAATAGCGCGCACATCCGAGAAGGATCCCCAAAGAGTATTAGGAACTAATGGACCTTGACGTTCAGGATTAGGGAGATAACCGGTTTGTTTCCAATCTAAAGTAGCTGTTTTAGTGGTATTGGTGTTTCCTGCCCAGGTTACAGTCCAATTTCCTTGATATCCGTAATGTTGAGATGGAATGTGGTTAGGGAGATTTTCCGGAATAGTTACTGTTCCGGAACCGTTTGCTTTAGCTTCTATGGAAGAGAATTTTTGAGTGGTAGAAAAGATAGGATATTCGTAGCCGTTCCCGTCGGAATCGACTAGATTAACAGTAGTGATTGATATGTTTTTATCAGCTGTTGTTGCTGTAATTTTAGCAGGCGAGGAACCCCCCCCCCCCCCAATGAGGTAACGTTAATGGCTAAATCTGTTAAGGTAATAACATCTCCGTCTGCGGACGGGGTTTGTAATGTAGTGCCTAAATCCATCACAACTGAAGAACCTTGTGTTTGGGTTATCTTTTTTGCTGTAACTGTAACACTATCTTTAAGGACTAAAGAACCGGCATCTATTTTTAAAGGTTGTTTAAAGTAGGATTGAAGATTTTCGGCTTCAGTTTTTTCTTCAACCGTTAATTTTTCTCCAGAAAAGACAATTTGACCTGAATAGGTTGTAGTTCCTTCAGCTTTGTTGATTTCTATTTCTGTGTTGGTGTCTCCATTATTCGCTATAGGATCATAGAAGAAAATCCCAAAGCCGTCTTTAGCTCTCAATTGGGTAAATTTCCCACCAGTACCTAGATCTATAGAATTTCTGACAGTTTTCGCATTACCTCCTGTTGTTATTATTTTATTTCCATCAAAGATAATGTTTCCGAGGTCTGCGGTTAAGCTGCACTCGCTACTAGTATTATTTAAACAAATAGCCCCACCCTTTGGATCACTGGCTTTAGAGACAGTATTGTTAGAAAATAAAGTCAATCCGCCTGAAGTAATGGTTAATTTATCTGTATATATAGCTCCACCGCTACTTTTTGATAAATTTCCAAAGAATACAAGATGTTGATTTCCCTCAAACTTTAAATCAGCATTATTACTTGTGCTCGTGCAGCTGATAGCGCCACCATTAGTCGAAGAGCAGTTTCTATTGAAGATAAGGCTAGTATTATCTTTTATAGTTGTATTTCCCACAGCTTTAATAGCTCCCATTCCTGTTGTTCCAGGAGGACAAGATGCACATGAAAATGACGAAAATCCTGTTACGGATAATGTTTTATCGTTCCCACTAACATTAATAGCTCCAGGATTATTAGATCCGGCATTGATGCTATCAAAGCAGAGAGAGTGTCCATTCCCTATGAAAATGAGATTACCTGCGGTTTGAGAAAAACAACTTCCAGTTAGAGGTGTTGGATTTCCTGCATTAGCAATGCACACGTTGCCTTCACAGGTGTAGGTTGTACTTGTTGAATTGCTTGAGGTTTTCGGCGTAAATGTTCCATTGCCATTATAACTATCTGCAGGGGTCAAAGTTTGACTTTCTCCTTGAGCGAAGCTCAATGAGGTCGAGGCGATTAACCCCGAAGATATTAAGAACCAGTAAACTGGGTATTTCATATTTCATGCTCTGGGTGAATTGAGATAGCGTTAACCGATCACAAAAACAATTAAAAGTCAAGGGGATTGAGAGTGTGGAAGGGAAGAAGCCCTGCCCAGGTATGGGCAGGGGGGTGCTTTTTAGAAAGAGACTTTAGCTCCAAGATCTACGTTATAGTTTCTTGAAGAGCTTCGCAATTCGAAACCAAATTGACTGAACATCTCAAATCCAGATGTTAAGGCGATATGGTTACCTGCACGAACTATGAAAGCTTGTCTAGCAAGATTCGTAGCTGTTGTTAACCAAGTAACGTCATTAATAGCTAATCCTGTTATACAGCTTGGGTTATGACGATATACATCGGGTACATACACGAATGTAAGATCGTAAGCTGTTCTTTCTCCATAGACAAGCTTCTCAAACTTTATACCGATAGGTACGGAAATATTGAGAAGATCACTACTTTCAAAGACACGACCTTCGCTTGTAGGTTCTTTGAAATCTTCTTGATGAGCATAGACAACTTGCAATTTTGCAAATGGTGCATAGCTATCAAAGAAAGAAGAACTAAATATGGGAATGGGCACGCTAGTAGATAACGCTACGCCAACAGTATCATTACCCCAAGAGCCTTTAACTTCAGGATAGTCTGTATAGGTAGTTGTCATATTATTGCCGGAGTGACAATAGGTAATTTGAGCATCTAAGAAAATAGGGATTTCTTTAGAGAATCCTGAACAACAAGTGTTTGGTCCATTAAATAGTCTTGTTAGATCATCAAACTTACTTACATGTTGATAATAGATAGAACCTGCATAGATATTCGCAGCATTTTTTGCTACAAGATAGTCCTTATCTTTTCCAAATAGCTGACAGAAAGCTACGCTAAGCGTATCTTCCTTAGAAGTGTTAGTTGTTGCACCTAATACATATCCGGAGCTGATATGACGGAATTTACGATTTGCCGCACTTTGATCTCTATGGAAGAAATTTCCCACTCCAGAAACCCAAAGACCACGACGTGTCTCTAATATGCTATCTACGCTACGTTCCATTACGTCCTGAATAGAACGTACATCCATGAAGGATCCCCAAAGACTATTTAATACTAGGGGAGCACGACGCTCAGGATTTGGAATGTATCCTGTTTTATTCCATTTAAAAACTGCTGTTTGCGTTTTAGGATTTGATGTAGTGTCTTTTACCCAAGCAACGGACCAGTTCCCTTGATAACCATAATGTCTTTCAGGAGTTCCTACAGTAGTGCTAGGTACGTTTGTTGTTGTTACAGCTCCTTTTGCAGAAAGTTGTATTCCTTGAAGAGATAACGCTTCATTTAGCTTATGATCTTCATAAAACTTCCCGGTAGGATCGATAACACCAATAGCCCCTGACAAAGTTACATTTTTAGCATTTGCATCTGCGACAACTACGGCTAATTTTTTTCCATCCAAAGAATTTGGATTGATGGCTAAGTTTGTCAAGGTGACGTCTTCTGTTTTCGCGGATAGCTTTGTTCCTGTATCCATGAGAATTCGAGAACCCGCTGTTTGCGAAACAGTTTTTGCTTCTACTTCAACACCATTTCTTAAAATCAGCTCACCAGCTGCTAATGTAATAGGCTGTGTGAATATAGTCTTTAAGTTGTCGGCAACAGCAGCTTCTTCTTTAGTGTGCTTTTCTCCAGAGAAGATAATTCTACCATTGTAGACTTTATCACCTTCAGCTTTGTTTAAAGTGAGAAGATCAGCAGCAGTGCCTTCAACAACTACAGGATCGTAGAAGGTAATAGTTTTCCCGGAAGCAGCACGTAGATTTATGAATTTTCCATTGCCCTCAATGTTAATTGCGTTTCTTTTTATCGTAGCATTATTTGCTGTAGAGGTGAGGTTATTTTCAAAGGTAATATCCCCATGTTCAGCTGTTATACTACATTCTCCGTTAGCAGCAATACCAACAGCTCCTCCCTTAGGCGAAGCATTGATAGCTTTGTTATTTGCAAATAACGTAGGCCCACCAGAAGTTAGATAGAGCTTATCTGCATAAATAGCCCCGCCTTTCGCTGCAGAAGTATTTTCCTTAAAAATCAAGACTTTGTTATCTCTTATAGTAAGGACCGGTGTCGAACCTGTTTTGCTACAATGGATAGCACCACCGCAACCATCTCCTGTTCCAGAAACAGCATTGTTGTTAAAAACAACAGAGCTGTTTCCTGAAATAGTCGTATTGCCTTCTGCATATACTGCTCCTCCAGAATTAACAGCAGTATTTCCAGAAAATACGATTTTTCCTTGGTTGTCTGAGATGTTAGTAACTCCCGTAGCAGCAATCGCACCACCTTTTTTCGCAGTCGTGTTGGTGGTGAAGCTGATTTCCTTGCTCGAGCCGGTTAGAGAAAAAGCTTTGCAAGAAATAGCTCCACCATCTTCAGCGGAGTGGTTCTGATCAAAAAGAACACTAGCATTATTTGCTAAGTTTAATGCTCCTCCGGATTTAACAGCTCCTTTCCCAGTATTTACCGTAGCCTCTGGGCATTTTGTGAAACTTAGCTTAGAGAAATCTGTTAGAGTAAGGACTTTATCTGCAGTAGAAACGTTAATCCCTCCGGGGTTTGCTCCAGAGTTTACGTTTTCTATGGATAGGCTATGTCCGTTTCCTTTGAAAGTTAGATCAGCTGCAGTTTGAACAAAAGCAGCCGAAGCAAGAGCTGCTGTTTGTCCTGCATCTACAATAGAAATATCACTCTCAACATTGTAAGTAGTTCCTCCCGCAGTGCTTGTAGATTGCGGACTGAATGCTCCATTTGCATCGAGAATAGATTCTTGAGTTAAAGTCACTTCCGCATGCAATTGCGAGAAGTGAAAAGATAATGGTATCGTCAGGGTTGACGATATTAAAATCTTATATAAAGAAGGCCTCATTTTATACACTTGTGGTGAAATGAAAAAAACAGTTTCGTTAAATACTCATTAGTACAAAAGAAAGCAAGTCTAATACAGAAAAGACTTGACATGTTTTATTCATTTTTGTTAAGAGGCCCGATCGTTTCAGAGAAAGCGGGGTTTTAGAATTTGTACCTACCTCCTAGGTCAAGGTTGTAATTTCTAGAAGATCCGCGTAGTTCGAAAGCTCCATGACAGAAGACCTCGAAACTATCTGTTAGATGGTGATGATTACAGCCATCAATTATTAAAGCTTGTCTAGCTAAGTTTGTTGCTCCTGTAGACCACCCAGTATCTGCAGAGGGTAGGAATACTTTAGATTTTGGAGCATCACGATAGATGTCAGGCTGATAGATAAGGCTGATATTATAAATGTTATATTTGTTTGTTTTCTCAAACTTCATACCAATAGGTAGGGAAATATTTACAAGGTGAGCACTTTGGAAATTCCTATTTGCATCATTTCCTTTAGTTTCTTTGAAGTCTTCTTGCTGTACGAAGACAACATGAAGTTTCATGAATGGAGAGAACTCTTCAATAAATGGATTATCAATAACTATAGGAAGATAGCTTCCTAGTTCTCCAGCTACGCAGTGGTTATTCCATTTACCTCTTGATGAAGGATTAGGAGTGTGTTTTGTAGTCATGGAGTTATGACTTAAACTATAGCTAAGTTGAGCATCAAAGATTACAGGAATTTGCTCAGGAAGTTTAGTAAGGATAGAACCTTTCTTATTCGAGAGCTTGTAGTGGTTGAGTAGTTTTTCACGTTTTGTATGGATAGATGCTGCATAGATATGCGATCTAGTTTTTGCAAGATGGTAATCTTTAGATTTACCAAACATCTGACAGAAAGCAATATCAATAAC
Organism: Chlamydia sp. 16-02; assembly: GCF_042235055.1. Lineage (NCBI taxonomy): Bacteria > Pseudomonadati > Chlamydiota > Chlamydiia > Chlamydiales > Chlamydiaceae > Chlamydia > Chlamydia sp. 16-02. The sequence goes on along the minus strand of NZ_CP114172.1, from coordinate 330,147 downwards.
CTTATCAGTTATAGGTTGTGTGCTTGCGCCCACAACATATCCCGAACTGATATGACGGAATCCTTTCTGTACTTTCATTGAGTCTCTATGGAAGAAGTTAGAGATTCCTGAGATCCATATACCCTTATGGAAGTCTTCGCCTTGGGTGCTAACTTCAACAAGTTGTTGAATAGCACGAATATCAATAGCAGAGCACCATAAGCTGTTAGGCACTAAAGTTGCACGGCGATTTGGAGTGGGTGTGTAACCTGCGGATATCCATTTGAGTTCAAAATAGGTTTTTCCGTTTTCTTCTTTCTTAACAACTTCCCAATTACCTTGATAACCAACATTAGAGCTTGTGGATCCTTGAGGAATCATATTGAAACCGTTGGTATTTACGGTTCCGCCCCCCGTTGCCGAAACATCTAAGATATTTGCGGTGAAGTTTTTATTTAACAAGGGATTGTCATAAAAATTCTGACTGCTATCTTGGAATTTCAGATCTCCTGTCAAAGTAACATTTCCCGTTCCCTGTACAGCAAGAGTAATCATTTTACCATTGCCTAAGGAGTCTAAGTTAACAGCCAAATTATTGATTACAATGGATCCGTTTGTATTTGATTGAGATCCTGCTACAACACCTGAAGATGCGGATGCAGATGCAGAAGGCCATTTTTGTTTAAAGTTCATCAAAGAGGAGGCTACTAAATCAGATATAATTTTCAGGTCTGATTTAGAGGATGCATTTAGAACAGGAACTACATTATTAGGAGCTGCTGGTACTGAAGCAGCCTTGGAACTAGGATTTTCAGCAGCTGGGACATTCGTTATGATTGATGTTCCGCCATCCATAATGATCAAAGAACCATCTTTCTGTACAAAAGAATCTACAAGTAAGCCAGCTCCACTTCTTAAAACAAGAGTTCCTGCTTCAAGAGATACTTCGGTATTGAAAACGCTCGTTGCATTCAATGGATTTGCAGCTTCTTCCTTAGTGAGCTTCTCTCCAGAGAATACAACCGTACCATTATAAGTGGCTTGTTTTGTTTCTCCAGAAACAGGAGCTTCTTTTACTACTGGGACCTGTTCATCAAGAGCATTGATTTTTAGAGGAGTTTTAGCAGGAGCAGCTCCTGGTCCAGCTGCAGCATCAGAAACTGCGGCAGCTCTTAAAATTACAGAATGTCCTGAAGGACCTGCAGGTCCAGAAGATCCTGGGCTAGCAGCAACTGGTTTTGTAGTTGTAATAGGATCGTAGAAGAAAATCGTTTGCCCAGTTCCAGCACGTAATTGTGAAATTATCGCTCCACTACCTAAATGAATAGCATTGTGGGAAGGTTTTTGGGATTGGTTTTGAGCAGCTTTAGCATCTACTTGAGCTTCAGCTTTATTAGCAAAAGTTGCAAACGCAGCTGCAACTTTTCCATCCTCAGGTTGAACAGAGTTGGCCTGAGGAGCATCAGCTTGATTCTCAGCTTGACCATTACTAGAGACTGATCCAGCCACTGCAGAATCTGCGGCCCCTGCTTGGGGTTTGGCAGGAAGAGTAATTTCGTCAGCTGCTGTAACTGTATTGCCTTGGAAAGTAATTGATCCTGTAGCAGCAGTAATGCTGATATCTCCATTATCAGTAATGAAGATAGCTCCACCTTTCCCGGAAGAGTTATTAGAGAAGGTAATATCTCCACCTGAAGATAGAACTAATTTCTTAGTATGAATAGCTCCACCGCTAACAGTAGAGGAATTATTATCACATGTAACTGTAGTATTTCCTGAGATGGTTACACATGGATCAGCAGCTGCAGCGGCATCTGCTTGTTTTGGTGCGGGAGCGCTATCTGTTGATAACGATACAGCTCTTATAGAAGGAAGAACTCCTCCTGTGGCAGCGGCAACAACTTTTTCTGAAACCTTTGCGGGAACAGAAACAGGAGCTGCTAAACAATGAATGGCTCCACCGGTACCTGTGGTAGGTGTTTGACTTGCTTCTTTTTCTACAGCTGGCTCTGTGGGAGTTGCAGGAACAACTACGGCTTTATTGCCGGAAAAGACGACTGTTTTATTTCCAGTGATATCGAAATTTCCAGTAACAGATACAGCACCACCTTGCTCTTTAGCATTGTTATTTGAGAAGATACACGTCCCGGTATTATTTTGTATTGTTGCTGAACCACCGTCAACATTAATAGCACCACCAGCTTTTTTAGAAGAGTTGCCAGAAAATGTGATGTTGACGTTTTCTTTAAGAACGATGGCAGGAGCAGATGCATCAGGCGCAGCGCCTTCAGCTTTCGGATTGGCAATACTGTTTTCACCAGAACTACCTTCGGCAGCTATAATTCTGTTTTCGTATGCGTCTGTATCTGAAGATATCGTCCAAAGGCTTGCAGCAGCATTTGGTTCTGAGACAGTGGCAGAGCTAGCTCCTCTAACTTCAGCAGCTCCTGCTTCACCACTACCAGATGTGGCTTTAGGCCCAACATAGATAGCACTATCTGCGGATGTTTGAGTTTGGCTTGTAGCATTGGTAAAGGATAAGTTATTAAATCCTGACAATGTTAAAGCTGATCCAGCACTATTGTTAATAGCAGCTCCTTGAGCTTCTATGGTTACAGTATCAAAAGTGAGGGAATGACCAGCTCCAACAAAAGTAAGAGGGCCCGCAGTATTTGAGAAACAACTTTTAGTCGGGGTCTGAGAGACTTGAGATCCTTCAGAACTTGAAGAATCGGAGCTAGATGAACTGCTTGCATCTGAAACAGTAGCATCAGCTCTTAGTATCCCGGATAAAATTCTAGATGTTGTTACCGTTTCAGTATCTGAACTTGATGAAACTTCTGTGGGTTCAGGGCTAGAGTTAGAACTTTCCGTGCTAACAACTGTAGTACTTGGTTGTGAAACTTCTGTTCTGGATGATTCTTCTACTCTAGGTTCTGCGTCTGAATGCTCTTCTGAAGATCTTGAAGAATCTCCTTCCGCACTTGCGTTCTTATTTTCCTTATCCTTTTCACTACTAGCCTTACCATTTTGAGATTCTGCACCATTTCTCTCTACAGATTCAGCAGCTGGTTTTGCTTGAACTTCAGACTGACTACTGGAGGCTGGTGCCTGGGTAGCGGTTACATTAGATATAGATACATCGCCATTAAGAGTATAAGTAGTCCCGGAAGCGTTCGACGTCTCTTTATAAGTAAATCCTGCTCCATTACTTCCTGATCCGGGATAATTATCGTTAGGACCTAAACTTACGTTTCCATTTTGAGGTTCGGAATTCTTAGGAATCTCTGCTACCACTGCTTCTTCGGCAGCAACAATGGAGGATAATGGAAGTGTAATTGCTGATGAGATTAACAACCAAGGAACGGAAGACTTCATAACAAGGTTCTTTTGGTGATATGGAAGATTCCTTCACGCAATAGGAGATAGAAATTAAAAAATCAAGAGACAACAGAGAAGGAAACAGAGAGGAAATGCTTTGAGTGTTGGAAATGAAAAACATCAAAAGCCACATTATTTTATGTGGCTTTTGATTTTCTCGTTGATGTCTATAAAACTAGGAGAATTATTTTAGGAAGAAATCTCAGGTTTTGAGAAGAGAAGGTCTAATTTTTAGGATCGCAATGATGAGATGTATGACCCTTTGTACAGCAGTCCCCACCTTGATGCTTCTTAGAACAACAACTACAATAGCTTATTAAAGAAATAATCCCGGCGATTCCAATAACAATATAAGTAATTTGTGTTGCTGTTGCGCTTGCGCCTCCGCATAGTCGAGCAATAAGGTTTACTTTATGATGAGTTAATCCTATAATTCCTACGTTCAATGCACAAAGAACAACAATAAGAGAGGATAATCCCCGAACGAGTTTGCCTAGCATTGCTTTTCTCCTAAGTGATGTATACTTAATTCCATCTTTTAATCTTTTTTATAATTTAATAAAGTTTTTTTTTGTTTTCAGGCATTTGGGGAGACATTGACTTTTTGCATACAACGAGTTAAGTTGAGCAAGAAGTTTTTTCATGAAAAACTCAAAATGGACATTAGCTTCATTACAATAAATTATCGAGATTAGGAAATGACACAACCCTATGTAACTAGAGAAGAAATTTTACTTTTAGCGAAGAGCTCAGCTTTAGAATTAAGCGAAGAGCTTATTCAGGAATACGAGACTTCGTTAAACGAAGTCATCGGTATTATGAAAGCATCTATTTCCATGGATGTAACAGATGTAGTTATTGAGGTTGGTTTATCCCATGTCATCAGCCCTGAAGATTTAAGAGAAGATGTCGTCGCCTCAAGTTTCTCTCGTGAGGAGTTTCTTATTAATGTCCCCGAATCTTTAGGGGGATTAGTAAAAGTACCCACAGTAATTAAGTAGAGATCGCGGTTTTAGGAATATGTATCAAAAGAGTGCCTTAGAGTTAAGAAATGCTGTAGTGAGCGGGGAATCTTCAGCTACAGCGATAGCAGAGTATTTTTATAATAGAATAGAAACAGAAGATAGTCGCATAGGTGCTTTTCTTTCTCTTTGCCAGGAAAGAGCTTATGAAAAAGCTGCTAGTGTGGATGCGAAACGTGCAAGGGGAGAGCCTTTAGGGAAACTTGCAGGTGTGCCTATAGGGATAAAAGATAATATCCATATTATGGGATTGCGTACGACTTGTGCTTCTAAGATTTTGGAAAATTATATAGCACCTTTTGATGCTACTGTAGTTGAACGTATAGAAGCTGAAGATGGGATTATTTTAGGTAAGCTCAATATGGATGAGTTTGCCATGGGCTCTACAACTCAGTATTCTGCTTTTCATCCAACAAAAAATCCTTGGGATTTATCTTGTGTTCCTGGAGGGTCTTCCGGAGGATCTGCAGCTGCTGTTTCTGCAAGATTTTGTCCTATAGCCTTAGGTTCTGATACCGGAGGTTCTATACGTCAGCCCGCAGCATTTTGTGGCGTCGTTGGATTTAAACCTTCATACGGTGCTGTGTCTCGTTATGGTTTAGTTGCTTTTGGTTCCTCATTAGATCAGATAGGCCCTTTAACGACCGTTGTTGAAGACGTAGCTTTAGCTATGGACGTTTTCTCGGGGAAAGATGAAAGAGATGCTACTTCTCAGAAGTTTTTCTCAGGATCTTTCCAAGATGCATTATCCTTAGAAGTGCCTAGTTTGATTGGTGTGCCTATGGGATTTTTAGAAGGCTTGAGAGATGATGTTAAAGAGAACTTCTTTGAATCATTAAATATTTTAGAGCGTCAGGGTAGTCGGATCGTTGATATAGACCTCGATATTTTACATCATGCTGTTTCTGTATACTACATAGTAGCTTCTGCAGAGGCTACTACAAATCTCGCAAGATTTGATGGTATCCGTTATGGATACCGCTCTCCAGAAGCTCATAGTATGGAAGATGTTTATACTATTTCTCGCGTTCAAGGTTTTGGTAAGGAAGTTATGCGTAGGATCCTTTTAGGAAACTATGTGTTATCTGCAGAGCGTCAAAGCGTATACTATAAAAAAGGTACAGCAATTCGTGCGAAAATCATTCAAGCTTTCCAAACAGCTTATGAAAAGTGTGATGTAATTGCTATGCCGGTATGTTCTTGCCCTGCATTTGCTGATGGGGATATTCTTGATCCTATCTCTCTATACCTACAAGATATCTATACTGTTGCTATGAATTTAGCCTATTTACCTGCTATCGCTGTTCCTTCAGGATTTTCTAAAGAAGGCTTACCTTTAGGATTTCAGGTGATTGGTCAAAAAGGTAAAGACCAGCAGGTATGTCAGGTCGGTTATAGTTTCCAAGAACATGCAGGGATTAAGAATTTATACCCTAAAGGATGTAACAAACTTTTTGATGGAGAGGTGAAATAATGAGCGATATTTATGCTGATTGGGAATCCGTCATAGGTCTTGAAGTCCACGTAGAGTTAAATACAAAATCAAAGCTATTTAGTTGCGCACGAAATCGTTTTGGTGATGAGCCTAATACGAATATCTCTCCTGTGTGTACAGGAATGCCAGGGTCTTTGCCTGTATTGAATAAAGAAGCAGTAAGAAAGGCCATTTTATTTGGTTGTGCAGTTCAAGGTGAAGTAGCTTTATTAAGCGGTTTCGATAGAAAGTCCTATTTTTATCCCGATAGTCCTAGGAATTTTCAAATTACACAATTTGAGCATCCTATAGTGCGGGGAGGACATGTAAAAGCTATTGTTCAGGGTGAAGAACGTTATTTTGAACTTGCGCAAGCGCATATTGAAGATGATGCGGGGATGTTAAAACATTTCGGAGAATTTGCAGGAGTAGATTACAACCGTGCCGGTGTACCTTTAATAGAAATTGTTTCTAAACCTTGTATGTTTTGTGCGGACGATGCTGTTGCTTATGCTACAGCTCTTGTATCTTTATTAGATTACATTGGGATTTCTGATTGTAATATGGAAGAGGGATCTGTGCGTTTCGATGTGAACGTTTCTGTACGCCCTCGGGGTAGTGAAGAATTACGCAATAAGGTAGAAATTAAAAATATGAACTCGTTTGCTTTTATGGCGCAAGCTTTAGAAGCAGAACGCTGCCGACAGATAGATGCCTATTTAGAAAATCCTAATAAGGATCCAAAAACTGTCATTCCTGGAGCAACATACCGTTGGGATCCTGAAAAGAAAAAAACGGTATTGATGCGTCTTAAAGAGCGAGCTGAGGATTACAAATACTTTATAGAACCGGATCTTCCTGTATTGCAGTTAACAGAAGCGTATATCAATGAAATACGTGATACGCTTCCTGAGCTTCCTTATGACAAATATCAAAGATATTTGCGTGAGTATGCTCTTGCTGAGGATATCGCTGCTATTTTAATTAGCGATAAGCATATTGCAAACTTCTTTGAATTAGCCGCTACAGAATGTAAGAATTACCGAGCTCTTTCTAATTGGGTGACTGTAGAGTTTGCAGGACGTTGTAAAATACAAGGTAAAAACCTTGCCTTTTCAGGGATTCTTCCTAGCAGCGTAGCTCAGCTTGTCAATTTTATTGATAAGGGAGTGATTACTGGGAAGATAGCTAAAGATCTTGCCGATATGATGATGGAATCTCCAGAAAAGAGTCCTGAAGATATTCTTAAAGAACATCCTGAGATGTTGCCAATGACAGATGAAAGTGCTTTAGTTGCGATTATTGCTGAAGTTTTGGGTGCTAACTCGCAATCTGTTGTTGATTATAAGGGTGGTAAGACCAAAGCCTTAGGGTTTTTAGTTGGGCAAATTATGAAACGCACTCAAGGAAAAGCTCCTCCAAATAGAGTGAACGAGCTTTTACTTATTGAATTGGGTAAATAATAGTTGAAAAATCTTAAGGTTTTTTGTAAGCTGTTGAGTATCTAAGGGAAAAATGGCTCTTTTGAGGTTGAAAAACATCAAGAGAGCCTTTTTATTTTATCCTTAATTAGAAAAATTTTAGAAACCTAGCTTTTCTTTCTTTTCTTTTTTCTACTTTGTTTACGTTGTGAATCGGAATTCTCTAGATCTGAAGATTCATCATCACCTTGACTTTGATCTCTTTCTTGTCTTTCTTCATCCTCATTTCTATTTCTAGATCGTGATGATCCTGCAGCTCCTATGCGAGATACTCTACGAGGTGTTGAGGTGACGGGGCCTGTTGTAGTAGTGTCTCCAGAGACAGGTTGACCTAAAGGGACATTTTGTATGGCAGAGGAGGAATCTTCTAGAGATTGAGGAGGTTGATATACGGATGAGAATGGGTTATAGGTATCATGTAAAAAAGAAAAGTCATCTTGTGCTTGAGGAGAAAATTCATCACCCGAAGATAGATAATCGGGATCAGCTTGTTCAACTTCTATTTGGTTTCTCGATCTATGTTGAAGCACTCCCTGCGAGCTTCTAGAGATATGTCGCTGACGTGTATGCGTGCGGGTTTCTTGATCTTCGCGCTCACGTCTAGCATCTGCAGCATGATCTCTTCTTCTCTCTTGAGAAACACGCTTCACATCTTTTTCGGAAGGTGTAGTTGGGGTTATTGATTGCTCGGAAACTTCAATAACCTTTTGCTGAGCTTTAATCAAAGCTTCAGTTTTAAAATGCTGGAATGTGACATTGCTCAATGAGACTAAAGCCAATCCTATGGTCATGAAGCCCATAAGGAATTGCGGGTTAGCAAGAATAAGGGTACTTCCTCCAGCTGTAAAGTATGCTGAAGCAATTAATGCTGAAGCTATTCCCAAAAGAATGAATGGTAAGAGAACAGCAGTAATAGTGTCGGCGATTTTCTGAGATCTTGGTGTATTGGCAACATCAGAAATGAGCATAGTCACTCCTAGGGCACCAAAAATAAACCCGGGGATTAACCCAAATAACAAAAGACCTTGTCCCTGAGAGGCAACAAGAATACCAATAATGGAAATAACAGCAATCGCGATAATCCCAATATCGAACACATAACGCATCTTGGGGTTGCGATCGGGGAGAGAGAGAAGTCTTCCGAAAAATCCTGTGGAAGAAGTACGAATACGACTTCCGATGCCCGTATGTGGCGTGGGTATCTGACTTTTAGGAACCGGTCGGTGTGATTGCCCTAAAGGATCTATAGGATTACTCATGCACGTAGCTCTGTTTTTTTATATTGTTTTAGATATGAATATAACTTTTTTAAAACCGTTATTTCATAACCACTTAATTATATTATAAAAGTTGTTGTTGTTTAGTTGTGATAGTTTTGTTTGTTTAACTATGTTAACTTTTAGTAAAGACCCTAGTGTTTATTGAAACATTAGGTGAGGATTTTCCAAGAAAGAGTAATATTAGAGGCTGTGAAAAATTAGGAATTTCCGTTTTCTAAAGTGGTTTCCACGTTGTGGTTCGCAACTTCGGAAGAACCTTTCCGGCTAGGAGGAGAGAGGTCCGGGGATGATGAGGAAGAAGATAGGGTTTCTTCTGAAGTCGTGGATAGTTTAATTTCTTGGGTTTGTAAAGATCTTAAAGAAAATAATTCCCTATGGATATTTAAAAGCGTAGCGCTGGCACCTATAGCTCCGCAGATACCGATCATGAAGAAGACAACCTCGGGAGCGACCATAACCAAGCCAAAAATAGCACCAATAATAAGAGCAGAGACCAAAAGGCTGATGAACCATGCCGCCAAATAAGGAAGGGCGTGTTTGCAGCTTCTCGTAGAAATCGCTTTTAATGCGCAGGTAAAGGGAATCACTCCTAAAGCTGAGAATGTTGCTATTGGGAAAGTAATAATTTTGATTGTGCCGAGAATAACAGATACCGCTACCTCAATAGCCATTGCCGTTTTCGGGTGTTGCTGAGCCTTATTTTGACAGCGACGTGCAAGGACCCTCTCAGGAAATGTACAATCGAAATAAATTTGTGAGCTTTTTTTACAAACTTCACGACAATTCATTTTAACCTAAAAATGAACTTATATATTAGAATGAAAAAATTTTAGATAGTTGTAAAATTTAGTACAATCGAAATTCCAATTAAAACTAATTATCTACAACACAACTATATAATATTTTTTAATTCTTATTTAGAAAGAAAGCACAGCAGATCCACCAAAGAAGGCTGAGGATTTAAAAGGATGATTTGTCACGTTATTATTATGGCTATCTGCTAGAGAGATGTCACTGCCGATAGACCACCCATAAAAAAGTTTGATGAAGCTTCCTGGCCAAGGACAGAGTCTTACGTTACCTTCAATTTCACGGCCCTGGTATTCGAAAATACCTTCAGAAGAGGCGAGATCATTGGAATGGAGTTTCTTTCGTAATCGCGTTAGACGATACGCAGCTCCAAAATCACAAACCGAGGTGCAGTTATACTCCACAGAGAAATTCACTGGATAGATGCAGTTGATTGTGAGTTTATCATTAGGTTTGTAGGTGGCACCTAGTAACGGCCAGGCCTTTTCTTGGTGTAAGCCTGTTTCATTGATTACACCAAAAATCACAGAAAGTTGTTGCGTAGCTTGATATTTTCCAGAAAGTACGGCTTGATATAGCCCATAGCCTGCTTCCATATTTTCTGGATCGATAAGGCTAGAAAGAACCACAGACCATTGCCAATTTTTTAAGGATAGTGTGTAGGCTCCTGCGGATAGCAAAATATAGCTATAATATGACTTGTCTTGGAAGGTATAGTATCCTAGAGAATTTGGGTCTCCGGGTACAGGTTGAGTATTATCCCAAAGAATATTCGCCCCTACATAACCTGTAGAAAATAGTATTCCTGATTGTGGAGTTAAGGGAAGAGTACAAAGGAAGGTTGCGTCAAATTGGCGATAGCCAAGAGATTGATTGGGGAGTTTTTTAAAATCAGCACTTTCTACTTGTAAGTACTGCGTTTGTAGAGAAAAAGGACGTGGCTTGGGACAGGCATCACGGGCTTCTTTATCAACGCCGCAGGCATCATGAACAATGTAGATGGGTGTGGAGAGTAGATGACCAGCAAGAGTCATCACATGAAATAACAACTTCAACATATCTCTATTTACAGCTCCTGCAGGAAATATCTCTCAGAATATCTTGTTAAGAGGAAGAGATGCTATCCCGGTTTTTGGAAATGAGTCTTAGCTATTTTGATCTATCTTAATAAAAGTTAGACTATACTTTCATAGGATAGATTACTACTTATTTTCACAGGAGCTAATGATGAGCGCATTTTTTATTTCAATAGCAATCGCCGTTCTTTCCACACTATGTTTTTAAGGGGATATAGAATCACAAATTTCATCAAACGTTTTAAAATGTGTCTTGCAAACAAGAGATAAAACATCTTTTCCATGTGTTTTGAGAATAGATTTTCCAGCAGTTTTTACATGTGCTGAGGCGCCTTTTGGAAGCTTAATAGAAAAGCGTTGTTCTAACTTCGTCATCGCAGTGACAAAAGCTTCTCGAGCTAGTATAGATGCAGCAGCGACAATGATATCTTGTTCTGCGCGTACTTTCTGAATTACTGAGATATCGGTATTTTTCTTTTTCAAAGCATTGAGTAAAACGCTTTCTGAAGAGGCAAATTGATCAGAAATAGCGAACACCTCACCGGAAGGATGTGGAGCGAGCTTATCAATAACTGTAGCATGTGCCCAGGCTAAAAGGATGTTGAGATTACGGAATTTTCCATAAAGCTCATTATATTTTTCAGGATAAAGAATCATGACATCGTAGCTACAGCATGAACGAACAGTTTTTGCCAACGATACAATTTGTGTATCATTGAGCATTTTTGAATCTTGGATTTTTGTCTTATAGAGATTTTTCAGAGTATCTTCATCACGAGCATAAACTCCCGCAATGCACAGGGGACCGAAAAAATCTCCTTTTCCTGATTCATCTACACCTATACGAGGACGAAGATCTTCTTCTATACGATTATGGGTAAAGGTTAGTAAGATTTCAGGCTCTAGGAAAAACTCGATAAATTCTTGAGCTCCCTTTCCCTGTACGACAAGTTTCCCTGAAGTATAGAGAGTACAACTTACTGAAGGAGAACGTGCTTGAAAAATCGTATGCTGAGGTTGTGTTAAAGCAAAGCCTTTTTCTTCAAGACGATCTTTTAATAGACCGTGCAAAGAAGGAGATAGTTGGGTAACAAACGGTGTAGACATAAAAAAAAGTGTCGAATTATCTTGGCATACTAAGGATAGAAGCTTTTATCCTTATGTTTTACTAGGCATATTTATCGCTATGCTATACATAGCATAAGGATATATAGTGTATATGCGGATTTCGAAGTACAAATTAAACGTTAATCCTGTATATTCCTGCAAGTGGGCAGGATCTTAAAACAGGGGAGAGTTTCTCATTTTCTATAAAATGAGATTAGGAAATCTCTAATAAGATCAAGAGGTTTTCATTTAAGGTGCCTGCAAAGGAATCTCTATGGCGGAACAAATTCATAAAGAGCTTCTACATCTAGGAGAGGTATTTCGCACGAAACGTGAAGAACAATCCTTATCCTTAAAAGATGTGGAAGCAGCGACATCTATACGTTATTCATGCTTAGAAGCTATAGAAAATGGCTATTTAGGCAAGCTCATTTCTCCAATTTATGCTCAAGGATTTATAAAGAAATACGCAGCTTATTTAGGATTAGATAGTGAACGTATTCTTCAAGACCATCCTTATGTTATGAAAATCTTCAAAGAGTTTTCAGAACATAATATGGAGATGCTTTTAGATTTAGAATCAATGGGAGGAAGAAACTCTCCAGAAAAAGCTATTCGTAGTTGGTCAAATCTTTGGTGGGCAGGACTTATCGTGACCAGTGGCATTATAATTTGGTGGTTGGGATCCCTACTATCTATTTTCTAAAATAATGAGAAATCTCATTGTAAAATACAAAAGAGGCAAAACTTTGCCTCTTTTATTTATCTATTTTAATCTGCCTTGAACTCCTTATCCAAGGATTCCAGATAGCCCCTTTATTTTTCCAGAAAGTTGGAGTAACTCGTCCTGACGCTGATTGGAGAACCAATCATCATCATCATCTTGATTATTTCCCGTATCTGTCGAAGATGAGGAGCTGCTTGATTGATTTTGACCATCAACCTCAGTATCGTCATTTGGATCGTCAGGATCGCCTGGTCCAAATATATGCTCATTATGATTTCTTCGTTCTCTTAAGAACTGAGAAAGTGTTGTTAAATTAGGAAGTGTAGTTGTAGGAGCACCTCCTCCTTTATCCGTAGGGGCGTAACCTAATGATAGAAGAGAAAGAAGAATCAGTTTCAATAGTTTACTAGAGGTAATCGTAAGACCGTAGCCCGTTTCTCCTTTTTCAAAGCATGATGCGTTTCGAGTCAGCCAATAGAAGGTATTTTTTAATACTGCTATAGCTTTTTCCCCTTCTTTCCCTCCTAGAGGAAAATTTTCATTATTATCTAATTGTAAAACGCTAAGATGATTTAATTGGTGACGGAGTTTTGTCCAATCTAATTGCTTAGTATAGTGTATTTTTTGAGTGCCTCCTGTAGCTCCCTTAGAATCATCTTTAGAGTCCTCATCATTATCATAGACAATCCAAATATTTGGAGGTTTATGGTGTAATCTAGACATAACATCACCGTAACCATATTTTACCATCAGTGTATCGTTGTCATTTATTTTGGGGAGTTTTTTAGGATCATTAGCCGTATCGAATAACTCTTTTTGAAGACTACCCATTAAAAGTTTTTTCAGACTCGCTTTTATCTCTAAACATTGTTTATCGAAATCGTCTTTTTGATTCTGATTTAAAGTTTTCCCTTCAGACATAAGAGAGGGGAAATCTATTCCATTGTGTTGCATGCCCATCCCTAAAACAATAGAGCCATGCTTTTTTTTCACATCTGATAGGAATTGTGAAAGATCCTGATTTATGCTTTGAGAATCACTGGGATTTATAATACAAGTGCATAAACATTGGAAACAATGTGATAGCCAATTCGGACAGTGATTATCACACCAAGAGCCACAATGTTCCCTACAATATCCAGCACCACGTTGTGTACTAGGGGCGTTTAATACTGAAGATACTATCTGTCCTGCACATTTTATTTTTTCTAATAGATCATTGCCGTCGCCAAGCTTAATCTCTAAAGATACTTTCCCTCCAGGCTGTGTAGTTATAGGACTTTGTAGTGGTTGGTTTTCTTGCTGGCCAGAATGGTGACCTTCTTCTACAGTAAATTTACAACCACACCCAATGGGACAGCACATAGCTCTTCTCCGAAATTATAGTAAAAGACAGGGCATAAGATGTTCATGGCCTGTATTTTGCGATTAAAAAAATACAAAATAATCTCAAAATGCGATTTTTTTTGGCTAGGAGTTTTTTCGATAAGGCATTGAAAATCTGTGAGATGAGCAATAGGGTTTTAAAGATAGATACAAGGAGCAGAGTCGTGTGAAAATTCATAGATTTTCACGTAGTCAAGATTTTGGAATATCTGTATAAGTTGAAGGGCTTGTTGGATCGAAGAGGCGGAGGAAGCCGCCTCTAAATCGTGTGTTGATAATTATCTTAGAAATAGACTTGAAGTCATAGCTGTGATGCTTTTAGCCGTTTTCAAGAGGGCTTCTTGAGATTTAGGATTTGTAGGATCCCAAAGCTCAGCTCCATTTTTGGCTCCTGGTGTTACTCCATCAACGCACGATGTTCCAGCAGCACTTGCAGGTAAGCGTCCGTTGAGAATAACTCTTTGTCCATACTTAGGTAGAGGAAGAGTTGTTCCAGCATTGACTCGTACTTCGGTTCCTAGGGAACGTGTGTCGAGTCTTGGAGATTTTGGGGCAGTTTTATCTTTTGTGCGTAGTTCCTTACTTGTATTTTGTAATTGTTCTAAGCATACAGGCTGTTCTTGCTCGGCACCTAAAGGAACAAATCCTAAAGATAGTAAAGAAAGAAGAAGCAAAGTACGGTATTTTGACTCTTCAATATTCAAGCCAAATCCTGGGGAATCAAAGGTATTTTTTGCCTCATCCACATATTTATTCAAAGTGAGCTGTAAAACACTCACAACTGCTCGAGATTGAAATCCTAAGAAACCAGTATCTTGAGAATTTAAATCCAAAACTTCTAATTGGCTAAGCTGATGCTGTAATCTTTGGATATTAAGATTGTAACCTGATCTTTGATCATTAGAAGCTCCTTCATTAGCTTCAGAAGGATAAAGAATCAGACATGTAGGAATAGAAGGAATAAAAGCACCATCAATAGATTCTTCTAAAGACTTTCTCACATTTTCTACTTCTGTAGACCCTTTTGAAGGGAGTTGATGTGCGTTATTAGCTACTTTAAAGAGTTCTTGTTGAGATCCACCTTTTAAGCATCTTCCTAATTGATCTTTTGCTTCTCTACATTTCTCAGAGAATTGATACTTCTGTTCTGCGGATAAAGTAAGACCTTCTGCTAATAATTTAGAGATATCCCAAGGACCATTTTTCATTGCGATACCAACGCAAATAGGACCAAACTCATCTCTTTGGTGTTGAATAAATCCAGATAAATCGTCGTATTTCTCTTCAGATCCCACTTGATCATCTGGGGTGATCATACAAGTACAAAGGCAGTCAAAAAAGCATAGGAAAGGACTCCAGCAATTATCTGCACACCAGGGTCTGCAAGAATCTTGACAGAATTGGCTTGTACGTTGAACTCTTGCAGAGTTTAAGGCGTCTGAAACAAGATCACCAGCAGCTCGAATAGTATCTAATAACGTTGGATCACCCACTTTCAAACTAAATTCTGAAGAGGATCCAGGTTGTGTTGTAATCCCATTTAAAGAAACTGTTTCTTCTGTATAGGCATCTTGATTTGAGCGGCAGCTCATGCTAATCCCAGGGCAGCACATAATTTACTCCATAAATAACAATGTTTTTTACTAAGAATCCTCATACTGTTGATGATTCTTAATCCCATGCTAAATGGCTTTATGCACTTTTAAGTCGTTTTGAAGAGGGTTCATAAGCGTTATTCACCCTTATGAAATTAGGGAGTATACATTGCTAAGTTTGAAGAAAATTTTTAAGAAACCAAAGCGTGGATTATCCTCATTTTCTGTGCTAAAAAGCATTTAGGCGGGCACATGTTATTCAAGAAATTATTTTAAGTCTATAAAATTTTTTTGAATTTAAGTGGTCTCTCATTTCAAGAAACCACTTAAACAAGTTTGATCGAGAAGACCTACATCTTATCATGAAATCTTCGCATAGCAGCAAATACATCCTTCAAACCATTAGAGCTACCGATGAGCATTCTTTGTTGGAAAATATCCTCGTCATCATCATCGTCATCATCATCACCACCATCGATCATTTTCTTTAACCAATCATCATCACATCCAGGTTGATAATCATCGACAGGGTTGTGTATGCTATGCTGACGTTGAAGTATTTTTCTCTGTGATTGGCTAGATCCAAATCCCGTTGTTGTTGAAGTCGTAGATACAATTGTTCTCACAGAAACGTGGGATCTCCCTAGAGGCGTCGTTATTGGTTGCTGTGTTACAACGCCACCAACAGCTCCAAGTGGATCTGGAGTCGTTGCAGGGGCTGCAGCTGCGGCCTGTGCCTGTTGTTGTTTGTGGGTATAACTCCGTAGAGATTGTTTATATATTTTCACAAATGGATCTTCGTCATCATCATATTTTACTGTGGTATCGCCATCTTTATCCACGGGGACATAGCCGCAGCAAAGTAAAATCAACATAAAGAGTTTAATGAAGCGGTTTATGTCGTAGCAGACACATCCGCCACTTTTTACCAGTGGAGAATTCTCTCCAGCAATTAAACAAAGAAAAAATTCAAATATTGTGACAACTAGGTGAGCATCTTTAGCGCCTAGATTTCCTACTGCTCCTGTTTCTAGTGATAAAACGTCAAGATTAGCAAGGCATTTTGTCATTTTCTTCTTATCATATTTTGTAGCTGTGGCACGGTCATAGTTTTCACCTGTTTCTTGAGGCGGAAATAACGAAGGTCTACGTAAATCTAACCGGAGTGGAACCGAAGTGGGTGATGTTGAATCAGTTTTTACTGCAGGCTCTAAAACCCAACATTTTGGAGGATGAGGTTTATGCTCAGGGTCTTTCCAAGCCTGATCTCCTATAATTTTAAGTAAAGTAGGTAAAACGTCTTCTAAGTTTGAATCATCGGTAATCTCTGTAGATTTATCATAGAAGCATTGTTGAGAAAGTTGATTAAAACTTCCAGTAAGTTGTTTTTTAGCTCTTTTACATTCATTTTCTAAATTTTTTTCATCTTCCGTTGATAAATCATGTCCGCGTTTCACCATATCAGGGATATCCCAATCTAAATGTTGTACAGCCATGGCTAAGCTTACAGGTCCATATTTTCCATCCATATTTCTCATAATATCAGGAATATTGGTATCCATAGGCGTTTCTAAAATACAGCAGGCTTTAAAACAGGCGCAAAACCAACTTCCAAACCACCCACAACGATTAATGCATGGACCACTGCAGTGATCGTAACAGACCATACAGCCTTTTTGTACTTGAGGGTTATGAATGATATTTTGCGTTGTCTCTACTATTGTTTGAATTTGCGCGGCGGTACTCTCGACTCCGCCTTCTTCATTTTCTTCATTATTACCACCACCGAAAGAAATTTTTACTTCTGTTTTTGTTTTGCTTTTTGATTGCGTGGGAGTTGGTTGTTGTGTAACTAACGGAATGGATTGATTACTCGTACCAGGTTGATTTTCATCAGTTTCATGTTCTGTTGTTCTCTGAAAACTGAATGAAAAACCAGGAATATTGGGGAAACCAGGAAAGCACATATTATCACCTCTTTTAAAAGTTGTTCAAAGCTGTGCACCCGTGATGTATTTCTTACGCATAGCTAGCTTTCTAAATACATAAGGAAAAACAGCCGAAATCTGTCTTTTGAATTCACAACTAAAAACGAACCTTTTTGTTTTTTTAAGCACTCATGGGGAAGAGTTCATAGAAATTTCCTATCTCTAAAAAGCTCTTATTTCTGACCCTCAGCGCTTTAAGTGGGGAGCATTATTATCAAATAATTTTTTTAAAATCTATATTTTTCAAAAAAATACTTTACACTTTGATTTGGTTGTGGAGAGGGGTGATAAAGTTTTTCTTTAGAATTTGTATTTTGAGAACGGAAGAAAAAATGGTTGAGAATGGGTTGTGAGTGGGAGAAGTTTTTCTTTAGATAAAATTTTTCTTGTTGATTTTATTTCAAAAAATTCCTATGACTTTTCACCTTATTATAACCAGAACGTGGTAAATCGTAATGGGATTGCTGAAATATCTTCCTAAGTGTGCTGTAGTTACAGTTATTGTCTTAGGTATGTTGACTACAGCTGAAGCTGCAAAGAAGAAGCCCTTGCCGATGACAATGGCTTATTCTTTTAGCGATATTTTCTCACATTTAGAAAAAAGTAGTGAAGAGACGTTATTTTGCATTAACGTAGATAGCGTAATTCAACATCGGTATATAGGTTCTCCAGGTTGGTATCAAAATAGGTTGACTAAGCTATCCAAACGTTATGGAGATTTTTTTCAAGCAAAAAAGCAGGCTAATGAAGAGCAGATTATTATAGATACACTAATAAGCAAAGAGTGTTTAGAAGCTAGTGTTATTGATCAGTTTTCCCGAATACTTTCTGAATGTCGATGTTCGGTGTTGGGAATTTCTTTATTAGGAATTGAAGGGGTTTCTTCAACCTTAAAAAGTCTTAAAGATTGTGGTCTAGAAATACATTCTCGAGCATTCCCTACAGAGGATTTTTTCTTGAGAACAGGAACGAAGTGTAGTGATTCTGCGTTAGTACAAGAGGGAATTTTGTTTTGTGGAGCTTCAGAACTTTCTGAAGCTATGAAGCAATTGTTTATTTATGAAAATAAAATCCCAAAGCATATTGTATTTTTGAGTGATAATCCTGAGGAGATTAAATCCTTAGGTAGAGAATGTATAGATTTTGGGATCACATTTTTTGGTATAGTATATTATCCTGCTGCGGAAACTCTATTTTCCTATGTATATCCGTATTCAGCAGCTGTAGAGATTCAAGAAGAACAGGCATTGACGGTTATATCCGATACTACCGCGCAATTATCTCTAGATTCTCTTAATCAAAAGAGTTAACATCATTTATCTGAAACAAGCCTTTAGTGTCCTCTCTGTCCCCCTGAGAGGATGCTTGGGGCCCTTTTTAATTTCTTTTCACATAGAAAAAAGTTCAACAGATAACTTTATATAAAAAAATATTTCCTCCTAAAGAGATGCTCCGTACAATGAGACGATTTTTTTCTTTGAGAGCGTTGCTATGAAGGTAGTATTTTTTATCACGTTTTTCTTTTCCGTATTTTCCTTAGAAGCAAGTATTATCAAAGTTTCTGATGTGCAAGCTATCAATAAATATGCAAAAAAAGGTTCTTTAGTTTTACTAGCATTAGATGAAACGGTCATATTTCCTAAACAAATGTTAGGCACAACAGCATGGTTTCAAGAACGTCTGGAAAATTTGAAAAAAGAAGAATCGGATCTTGATCCTATTGAAAAGGTTTTTGGTGAAAAAATTGCTCTATCTTTCGCTATAGACTATGAGCTCATTCATCCTGAAGTTCCTAAGACTATAGCTGCCTTATCACTTTCCGAAGCTTGGGTAATGGGGGTTTCCCAATTACCGATACCTATAGCAAGCCATTTTCTTCGTTCTGCTGTTGCTTTAGGATTACGATTTTCATCATGCTTACCTCCTCGTAGTGACGGATGGATGCACCACCTAAAAACATTCGGAAGACCTCAACACGCCATGTTTATAGAAGACCGGGTACTCTTTACAGGAGGTCTTATTAACAGAATTACCATGGAAGAGGTTCTTTCTACTCTATTTGCAACTTTAGATACTCTTCCGCAGCAAGTGATCTATTTAGATGCAAATAAAGATAATCTAATTTCTGCAGAGGCAGCTTGTAAACAAGCCAATGTCTATTTTATAGGTATGCACTACAGCCCAGCTGTAAAACGTATAAAAGAATATAAATCAGATATTGCGAATTTACAATGGCTCCAGCTACACAACCAACTTTCTGATAAGTATTTTCAATCTTTGCTTACCTATGTGATTGGTCCTGAGGGTCAAGGATAAAAGTCTTAACAAATTAGGGACAAGACTCTTAAGACAAAGTCTGGGACTTTTCCTTAATTTTTAATCATTTAAAAAATAGAAAACGGAAGAGAAGGGATTCGAACCCCCGGTTCCTGTAAGAGAACTTCTGATTTCGAATCAGATGCATTCGACCACTCTGCCACTCTTCCGTGAATACATTAGTTTAGGCATTCCTAGGTAGGAAATCAAGCTCAACCATAATTTTCTCTACAATCCTTAAAGTACTAAAAACAAGATCGCAGGGCTATTTTTTTACGTTTTTATATTTCTATGTCTTAAAACAAATTCTTAAGTCAGTTTATTGAAAATAAAAGAGATAGGAATCCCTTTTGCTTGTCTGGTGAGTATAAAATAAAATTAATTAGAATTATATGTCTATATATAAGCGAGTTAATAAAATTAAATATATAAAAATCATATTAAAAGTACATTTTTTGATTTAAAATGAATTATAGATTTTTGGTTTTTTATTTTATCATGTCGCAGCCGCTATATACGAACAGACTTATCAGTGAAAAATCTCCGTATTTGCTTCTTTATGCTCATACGCCGGTGAATTGGTATCCATGGGATAGCGAGGCTTTTGATCTTGCTATAGCGCAAGATAAGCCGATTTTCCTCTCTATTGGTTGTGCTCATTCACGATGGTGTCAAGTGATGCTTCAGGAGAGTTTTGAAAATCCAGAAGTTGCTGCAATGCTAAATGAACATTTTATTAATATCAAAGTAGATAAAGAAGAACTTCCTCATGTGGCGAATCTCTATTTTGATCTTGCGCAAATGCTTTCTATATCTGAGGAGCATCAAAATTCTTCTTCTTGGCCTCTGAACGTATTTTTAACTCCTGATTTATTGCCATTTTTTTCAGCGAATTACTTAGGGGCTGAGGTGAAATTAGGTTTACCTTCATTTTCACAAACGATAGAGAAACTCAATTTGATGTGGCAGGATCCCGAAGAACGCGAGGTTCTTGTTCATCAGGCACATAAAATCCTTGAAATTGCTTCATTTATAGAAAGATGTTCAAGAAAAGAAATGTTAGAAGAGGGGACTTTACGTAAGACGGTAGAGGCATTATACAAAGATGTCGACCCTCATTATGGAGGAGTGAAGGCGTTCCCAAAAACCCCACCTGCACTGTTGATTCAGTTTTTCCTGCGTTACGGCGTGGAGTATCAGGATAATAGAAGCTTATTCTTCGTGGATCGTTCTTTGGACATGATGGCCAAGGGAGGGATTTTCGATCATTTAGGTGGGGGATTTTACTGCTATAGCATAGACGATAAGTGGTTAATTCCCTGTTTTGAAAAACGCCTTATTGATAATGCCTTCTTAGTGGTTGATTATCTTGATGCTGGTATATGTCTTAAAAAACCTGAGTACTTGTCTATTGCTAAGCAAACCTTACGCTATATTCTTTCCGAGCTTTATAACTCTGAAGTGGGAGCTTTTTATACCTCAGAACATGGAGAACATTGGGGAAATTCTGAAGGGAGATATGCTACGTGGTCAGGAGAGGAAATTCGCGAGTTGCTTGGAGAAAATGCCGAGCTATTTTGTGAATATTATGGGATTTCTCGAGAAGGCTTCTGTAATGGAAGAAACATCTTACATATCCCTTCTCATATCGATATCGAGGAAATTGCAGATAAATATGGGTGTAGTGTTGACGAGTTTCACGAAGTTATCGATAGGCTAAAAGAAAAATTACGTCTCCATAGAGATACTAAAGCACGTCCTTTTAAAGATGATCAATCATTAACATTTCAAAATGGTTGGATGCTCTATACGTTAGCATATGCAGGGAGAATCCTTGGGGACTCTTCCTATATAGATATAGCGAAGAAGTGTGGGGAGTTCATCTGTAAGAATTTATGTAAGCATTCTACCTTAATGCGTCGATGGCGCGATGGTGATGCTAAGTATCCGGGAGGTTTAGAAGATTACGCAGGAGTGATTTTAGGGGCTCTCGCACTTTATGAGACAGGCTGCGGTGCACAATGGTTGCTATTGGCTGAAGATCTTATGAAAGAGGTGATCGTATCTTTTCGTTCAGAAAGTGGAGGATTTTATACCACAGATGGTAGGGATGCTGCATTACTTTTAAAACAGGAGAATCTCTCTGATGGAGAGACAATATCCGGAAATGCTCTTGTTTGCCAAGCATTGATAAAATTGCACATGCTTACAGAAAAGAAGCATTATCTCACCTATGTTGAAGATATCTTACAAATTGCCCAAGCTCGATGGCATACGCATAAGTTTTCTTCTTTAGGAAATTTATTAGCGGCGCAGGCATATTTTTCACGTAGCCATCAAAAAATTCTTATTTCTTTAGCTAACGATAGCGATCGTGAAGCTGTTTTATCTTGCTTTGCAGGATTATTTCTCCCTCAAGTTTCTGTTGTATGGATGAGTGCAAAAGATCGTGAATCTTTAGAAGAGATTCTTCCTGAATATGAGCACTGTCTAATCCCTAAGGAAGGACAAACATCCACAATCATTTGTCTTTTAGAATCAGGAATGGGAAGGAAATTTTCTAATATTGAAGAATTTCGCACCTATCTAAATTCAAAATAACTCTTTGTGTTTCATGCATTTCGTATGAAGATTTTTCTCGAAGTGGTCAAAATTTGGTTAATTTCTTATAGTTAATCCCTAGACACGTCAACCATTAGGGAGTAGCAAATCATGAAGAACAAAACACTAAGCGTTTTCTCTTTGGTGGGTTTAGTTTGTTCGCCGGGATTTTTAATAGGGCATGAGGGTTCTCTTCCTACGCAACGCGAATATCAAAATCTTTCAGAAAAAATTCCTGAAGATCCTGCAGGAATTGCTATTCATGATCGTGTACTGTTTAAAATTGATGAAGAGAATGTCGTCACTACTTTAGATGTTATCCAAAAGTTAAATCTTCTTTTTGCTTCTTCTTATCCCCAGCTCATAGATTCTTATCCCGCACGTTCACAATATTACACAGCGATGTGGCCGGTAGTCTTAGAATCGGTTATCGATGAGTTTTTGATGGTTGCTGACGCTAAGGCTAAAAAAATTTATGTAGATCCTACTACAGTGAATCAAGAAATTGAAGCAATGTTTGGTAGGGATTTGTCTTATTTTTACGTACATTTCGATATGACTCCGGAGGATATATTTAACGTAGTAAATCGTACATTGATTGCTCAAAGAGTCATGAGCATGATGGTACGCTCTAAAGTCATGTTAAAAGTTACTCCAGGAAAAATTCGCGAGCATTACAATCAATTAGCTCAGGAAGCAGCAAAGACCACAGTATGGAAATACCGCGTAGTCACAATTAAAGCGGCTACAGAATCATTATCAAGTCAGATTGCTGATAAGATATGTGCACGACTAAATGAAACACAAAGTTGGAATAAAGAGCGTTTATCTGCTCTGGCTCTTTCTCAAGGAGGACAGTTTGTCTGTTCCGAAGAGTTTATGCGTAATGATAAGGAGCTGTCCGATGCTCATAAAACAGAATTATCTAGTGTGGACTATCCTATAGCTATTTGTAGTCAGCCTAAAGCACATAAATCTGGATACAAGCTTTATGTGCTTCTTGATAAATCTCCAATGGCAATGCAGTCTTTAGAAGACATGGAAACACAGATTAAGCAAACGTTATTTATGAATTATGCTGAAACAATAGAGGGTCAGTATAAAATGAAATTACGTACCCGTTATGGTTTTGACTCTTCTATGATTGCTAAATTGCTTTCCGAAGAAGCTCCCCCACTATTTTCATTGCTTTAGGAGACCTCTTGTCACGTAGTTCTCCAGAACAACTTACTAAATTTTTAGCTCAGGTTCATGGTCGTCCTAAAAAAGGCCTGTCGCAGAACTTTTTAATAGATGGGAATATCCTAAGAAAAATTCTTTCTGTTTCCTGTGTGGAAGCGAAAGACTGGGTACTAGAAATAGGACCAGGATTCGGTGCTCTTACCGAAGTGCTCGTTAATCAGGGAGCTCACGTTATTGCTTTAGAAAAAGATCCTATGTTTGAGGAAACATTAAAGCAACTTCCTATAGATTTAGAAATTACAGACGCTTGTAAATATCCTTTGTCACAACTGCAAACTAAAGGTTGGCAGGGGAAAGGGAGAGTTGTTGCAAACCTTCCTTATCATATCACAACACCTTTGTTAACGAAATTGTTCTTAGAAATTCCTCATCAATGGAAAACAGTCACGGTAATGATGCAAGATGAAGTCGCCCGTCGTATTACTGCTCAGCCGGGAAGGAAAGAATACGGATCGTTGACTGTCTTTTTGCAGTTTTTTGCTGGCGTGCGCTACGCTTTTAAAGTTAGCCCGGGCTGTTTTTTACCCAAACCTCAGGTATCCTCAGCAGTTGTCCATATGACAGTGAAAGATACCTTTCCCCTAGAAACCTCTCTTCATACGGAATTTTTTGCTCTCACTCGGGCCGCTTTCGGACAGAGAAGAAAGCTTCTAGCTAATTCTCTTAAAGATCTTTATCCTAAAGAGCAGGTTTTTGAAGCTCTAAATCAATTAAAATTTTCTGAAAAAACTCGTCCGGAAACGCTCTCTCTCGATGATTATCTAAAACTCTTTCACCTTCTATCTTCTCATTCTTAAGTAGACCTCGAGACGTTCTTAAAGAAGGTTTTGACTTTATATATTTAAAATATAAATTTTTAATTTCATTTTTTATTAGTGATTTTTTTATTTTATAAAGGAGTTTTTTTTAACGAAAAAGAAAGAAATAGAAAGCACAATATGGTATTATCTTCCGTCGAGATTGCAGAAGAATAGGGGTGTTTAACCTTTAGGATTTTGTTTCTAATAAATATTTCAATAAATACTCTAGGAATCTCTCATGGAGACTTGGTTATATTATTCCAAAGTGCGTACGCGTAATTACATTCCCTGCCTTCCGATTTTATCTCCCATCATGTTGCAAGCGGATCAATGTCTTCCTACGTTATATTTATCACCCTTTAGCCGTTGCAGTGGAACAACTACATTTGTAGCTTCTGTAATAGGTTAATTGCTGGAAAGGCTATTCAGAGCGTTTCGTGCTTCTCAAGCAAATCATATTTAGACAATACTCAGTTTGTTAGAGGGGGATTTTTTTGTGCGGAAGTTAAAGTGTGTGAGAATACGTTTAACCATGCTATCAGTATCTAATCCTACTCTTTTTAATAGATTCTCTTTATCCCCATGAGAAAAAATAGCATCAGGAATGCCAAAGTGTAAGACATCGACTTTAAAGCTGTAGGTAGCTAGGAAATCATTAAATTCCGAGGCTAAACCTCCACGGATAGAGTGCTCTTCTATAATGATGACTTTAGAATGATGCATCAATAGAATGCTGAAGAGATTGTTATCAAAAGGTTTGATAAATATAGGATCAACAACAGTTGCGGAAATTCCGTGAGCGAGTAGCTGCAATTTTATCGATAGCGCAGCGCTACACATGTGTCCAAGACCTACGATTAACACGTCCTCTCCCTGACTGAGAATTTCTCCTAATCCTGGATCACGATGCATATTGATATCTGTAGCTATAGGATCACCTTGAAGTGCTGCTATATTAGGATAGCGAATTGCAGAAGGACGTGTCCATTGAAGTGAAGATTGGAGAAGCTGCTGGAAAACTATTGCGTTTCTTGGCTGGCAGATGATCATATTGGGCATGGCACGAAGGAAACTCAAATCGTAAATACCATGATGGCTGCAACCATCGCCATAAGCTAAGCCTGCACGATCTATAGCAAAGATTACCGGCAAACTTTGCAAACATACGTCATGGAATACATTATCCATAGCACGATGTAAGAATGTAGAATAAATAGAACAAATAACCGGAACATTAGCTTTAGCGATTCCTGCTGAAAATGTTACGGCATGGCCTTCGGCAATGCCAACATCAACAAAACGTTCTGGGAATTTCTCTTTAAAAGTTTCTAAGCGTGATCCCAAAGACATAGCGGGAGTAATAACATGTAGATTTGGAGAGCTTTCTCCAAGAGAGCAGAGTGTTTTCCCAAAGATATCGGGATAGGTAAGTTGTGGTTTAACTACGGGAAGGAGTTTGTTTTCTGCCGGAGCATTAAAATTTGCCTTCACTCCGTGGTATTTTGAGGGATTTTCTTGGGCAATTTCTAGGCCTTTACCCTTTTTTGTACAAACATGAATGAGAATAGGGAAGGGTAAATCACGTACAGTTTGAAATAAGGATATTAACTTTTTTATGTTGTGACCATCCACAGGTCCCATATAGGCTAAGTTAAACTGCTCAAAAATAGGAATTGGACAAAAGAAAGACTTTAAGCAGGTAGATATTTTATGTGAGCGTCTAGCTATACTATTGCCGTAACGTGGGATCTTCATTAACCACTTTTCTAACTTTCTAGAAAGTAAGCTAAACTTGGGATGGTGTATCCAGCGAGATAAACTCTTGGACATGACACCCACGTTTTGCGAGATAGACATGTTGTTGTCATTTAAAATGACAATGAATTTAGATAAGTCAGGATTTATATTATTCAATGCTTCTAAAGTTAGTCCGCAAGAAAATGCTGCGTCACCAAGAATAGGAAGAACATGAGTTCTAGAATTTTCTGTAGCCTTTGCCATTCCTAAAGCTAACGAAAGTGCATTACCTGCATGACCTGAGAAGAAAAGGTCATGAACACTTTCGAAAGGCGAGGTAAATCCACTCAAACCGTGATCATGACGAATCCGATTGAATTCCGCAGTATTCCTCCCAGTAAGTAATTTATGAGGATAGGCTTGATGACCGACATCAAAGATAAATTTATCCTCAGGAGAGGAGAATACATAATGCAAAGCTATCGTTAATTCAATAATACCTAAATTAGAAGCTAGATGTCCTCCAGTTTTCGTGAGAACAGAAATAATTTTATGACGCATCTGCTCAGCAAGAAGAGAAAGATCGGCAAAAGAAAGCTTTTTCAGATCTGCAGGAGAGGATATCTGACTTAAAATAGAGGAATTTTGAGAAGTCATGGCTTTGTAGTCATAGCAAATGTTTGTAAAACAGGCTGATCTAACGTATCTTTTAAAATCGTGCCATTAGGCTGTACGGAAAGAATGTAACATTGTTGATCTTTGACTAAGATCTGATCTAAACCTTCGTGTATTAGAGAAAACATTTTTTCATATGCAACTAAAATATCATCCAAAGAGTCAAGAGAATCTAAGTGATTTTGTAGAGAACGAAGTTCTTGAGTTGTGGAATCTAAATTCTTGCGCGACATCGCTCACTCTAAAGTTAATGCGCGAGAGATTCTTCTTCAGAAAGAAGATCTTCGTTTCGCTTTTCTGATAACTCACGTACACGTTCTTCCGCTTTATGAATGCGCGACTCGCAAATGCGCATCAGTGCGTCTGCTTCTTCATAAAGTTTTAAAGAAGAATCTAAAGAGGTTGAAGGTTGATTCATAAGATCTACGATCTCCTCTAACCTTTCCATAGCCTTTTCAAAGGGCATTTCTTCCATAATTTAGGACTCTTGAGTTTCAAAATTCTGAATATCCGTTACAGTAAGAGTCGCTTCCCCATCCTGTAGACGTAGTCTTACACAACTATGTTTATGTAAGCTTTTTGCGGAGATAATAGCGAAATTTTCATTAAAGTCAAAGAGCATAGCATAACCACGTTTCAAAACATTTCTAGGATTTAATGAACTCAGTTGTCTAGAGACTGTATGATATTTTTCCCGATTTCTTTCTACGAGGTGGTGTAGGGAAAGTATAAAATTTTTGCGAGTACAAAAATAATGCTCTCGATTCTCGTATACAGTATTAGTAAAAATATTAATCAAACGTTTCTTTAAAAGATTAAGAGCATATTTTTCCTTAATGACTTGTTGACTTAATTTAATTTTAAAATGTTTTAATAGTGTCTGCTTATGCTCTAAAGATTGATGGCAATATCTTAGGCGTTGATATAAAGTTCTATGAATTTGTTGTTTCCAAGGATCTAATCTCTGAGCAAATTGCTGTGTATTATGAAAAACAAGATTTTTTTTCATATGTACGCAGAGATGTTTTAAAGCGCGTAGGCGATTGTGAAAGGCCTGAACAATCATTTTCCAAAGATCATGAAGACGATACGTCATACGTTGTAATACATCACTTTGCAACCACCGCGTATATTGCGTATAACGCTGTTTGCATTGTGAAAGTTTTGTCTGTATGGACCGTTCTACGGACAAGCAAAGATAGTCTAAAGACTGCTGCGCCGAACGGAAAAAATCTACGTGATCTAAATAACGCTTCCATTGCTGAATTTGTTTTGTTTTTCCTGAAAGAAGTTGTTGTGAATGTGCATTCAGGTAGTGCAAATAACTTTTAAATATCTGGATTTGCTGTTGACTGCTTTGACAAACAATTTCTGCAGCAGCAGAAGGTGTGGGAGCACGGACATCCGCAGCAAAATCGCATAATGTATAGTCAGTTTCATGACCCACAGCAGAAATGATGGGAATCGAACTAGCATCTATCGCTTTTATAATGATTTCTTCATTGAAGGCCCAGAGGTCTTCAATGCTACCGCCACCACGTGCTAAAATAAGAACATCAGCTAATTGTTCTTGATTCATTACTTCAATAGCTTGGGCAATCTCTTTTGCTGCGGTTGTTCCTTGGACTGTTACAGGATAAATAAGAAGTTTGTATTGATAACAACGACGAGAAAGAATACGCAAAATATCTTGAATTACAGCACCCGTAGGGCTGGTAATCACTCCGATGCTTTTAGGGATAGTAGGAAGGGTTTGTTTTTTTTCTACAGCAAAATAACCTTCAGCAGCGAGACGCTTCTTAGTCTCTTCGAATTTTTGTAAGAGATCTCCCTCTCCAGCATAAACTAAAGCATGGGCCACAATTTGATATTGACCTCGTGGAGCGTATACCGTGAGTTTCCCATGAATGATTACAGAATCACCATCTTTGGGACGACGATCGAAATATTTACTTTTAAAATGGAAAAAAGCCCCATTTAAAAAAGATTTATTATCTTTAATGCCGAAATATAAATGCCCACTGGGTTGTAGTGAGACATTACTTAACTCTCCCTTGACCACAATATGGCAAAAATTTGACTCAAGGAGATTCTTTATAGATTCTGTAAGAGTCGTTACTGCTTGAGGAGAAGATGAAGTCGTCATGCTCTGGAATGCCGAGAGGTTTCAAGTTCTATTTATTTTTAAAATAAATTACCTTCTTAGTAGAAAACTAGCAAGAACGGTGAATCCATGTTTATAGTGAGATATGGGTGTTAAATAACAAATTAAGGACATAGATGGAACGTAAGAGTTATGTTTTTGGTAATTGGAAAATGTATAAGACTATTAAAGAAGCTAAAGAATACCTAGCTGTCTTAGGTCCATTACTTAAAGAGATATTACCGGCATCTGTGGTTGGCATTACTCCCGCATTCACGGCATTGAGTGCTTGCAATGAGGTGATAAAAAATTCTAACTATCCTATTTGGTTGGGTGCACAAAATATCCATCAGGATAGTTCTGGAGCCTTTACCGGAGAAATTTCTCTGCCTATGCTCAAAGAATTTAATGTAGATTACGTACTTTTAGGACATTCAGAACGTCGTCATATCTTTCATGAAGAAGATGCTACAATTGCTCTTAAAGTTGTAGCTGCATCTCGTGAGGGAGTTGTCCCAGTGTTATGCATCGGGGAGACTTTAGAAGCCAGAGAGAAGGGCACAACAAAAGATATTTTATCTAATCAGTTAACGCTAGGTTTGGCTCAGCTTCCTGAAACAGCTTCTTTAGTCATTGCTTATGAACCCGTTTGGGCAATAGGTACCGGTAAAGTTGCCTCAACTGCAGATGTACAAGAAGTTCATGCGTTCTGTCGCGAGGTTCTTGCTCGGATATTCTCTAAAGAAAAAGCAGATACGATTTCTATTCTTTATGGAGGTTCTGTAAAAGCAAATAATGCTGAGGGATTTGCTCATTGTCCAGATGTAGATGGTTTGCTAGTTGGGGGAGCCTCTTTAGATCCTAAAGTTTTTGCCAGTGTTATAGAGAATTTTAATCTCTAGATTTTGTGATATGAAAAAATTTATTGGTTTCTGAAACCGTAGTTTATGAAAAATTTTCATAAATTGTGCTAAGGTTCTGTCTGAGAATAGTGTTTCAAAGCAATAAAATGTTTTTCAATATGGTGATTAATTTAGTTTTATAAGAGAATGTTATCTGAGCCTTTTTAGGGATTTTTACAGACTGTTGACAAGACTGCGTAGAAAAGATTTTTTATACGTTAAGTAGTGCTTTGTTTTTGGAGACTGTAGATAAGAAGACAATAAATTAAAGGGCTAGGAATTCACCTCAAGTAGGTTTGTTGATTTAGGAGAAGCGTCGTGACTGGCTTGTTTTATTCATTTTTATTTGTTTTTCTTCTTTTGTGCGTAATTCTTTGTGGATTGATTTTGATTCAAGAAAGCAAAAGCATGGGACTAGGTTCTTCTTTTGGTGTAGATTCTGGAGATTCTGTTTTTGGTGTATCCACCCCAGATATTTTAAAAAAAGTAACAGCTTGGCTTGCCGTAGTTTTTTGTTTTAGCTGCCTACTTTTATCTTTCGCCACAACACACTTAGGGAAAAATTCTCAAGAGCTCCCTGTAAATGCTCTAGAACAAGTTTCTCCAGATGGAGAGGAAGTCCCTAACGAATAACATCTGTATAAAGATGATCAATCTTTATGTAAGGTGAATCATTTATTCTTAGGAAATAAATTTTAATAGTCATGATCTTATGAAAAAAATCTTCTATATATTCTGTTTCTGTGGTCTACTACCTGTCGCTACAACGTTTTCTGTAGAAGAAGTTCAAGAAGAGATAGAGCATCCTTCATTATTACCTACGGTCTGTCCCTTCTATTTAATAGAAGAAGCTAATTAGTAGCTTAATCTGCGGGTGATAAATAATGATTAGAGAATTAGAATACTATGGCAGCCATACATTGCGTAGAAAGGCTGATATAATTCCTGAAATTACTGCTGAGATTCGTCAGTTAGTTCAGGATATGTATGAGACTATGGTAGCTCATAAAGGTGTTGGTTTAGCCGCTCCTCAAGTGGGAGAAAGTGTAAGTCTTTTTGTTATGTGTGTTGCGGGAGAAACAGAGGACGGAGATTTGATCTTTTGTGACTTTCCTAAGGTGTACATCAATCCAGTTCTTTCCGATCCTTCTGAAGATCTTGTGATTGGTAGGGAGGGGTGTTTATCTATCCCTGGATTGCGTGCAGATGTTTATCGCCCTCAAAGTATTACCGTAACAGCTCTTAATCTTGATGGTCAGGAATTCACAGAAAAATTAGAGGGATTCCCAGCACGTATTATCATGCATGAAAACGATCATCTTCTTGGTGTCCTGTACATTGATAAGATGGAAGAACCTAAAGATTCTAAGAAATTTAAGGCAGCATTAGAAAAGATACGACGTCGTTATAACGCTCATTTAAAAGAAGAAGATCGCGCCTCTTAATTCTCTAAGCTCTTTAATTCATTGTTTTAAGGAGTTCTCTAAGTCTTTTAAAAATTCTTATCTTTCTTAGCCAAAGATTACTTATTAAATGGGCGTTTAGGTTTATCTAGTTTTAGATAGAAGAAGAAGCGGTTATCCGCTTCTCGTTTTTCATACACAGAATATAGCTGCCAGTGTTCAAAGACTTTTGTTCCTAAAATCATCTGATATTCAAGATAACTTGGTGTATTTGTTCTATGCCACCCATATCTTAGTGTTAAATGGTAATTCCAACAGGGATGAGGACGAATAAACACCTTCCCCAAAATAAGATTACGACGGTCAGATAGGGGAGAATTAAAAAGCTCTTCAGGAGGACGGCTAACATCTAAAATATAGTTGTCCCTATCACATTTAAGAAGACTATATTTACTTCTATGCAGAAACTCTAAGGTTAAGCCTACGTTATCGCTTCCTACCCATTGCCAGAGAAGATTCATGTGATCCCAGCAATGTTTTTTCCATATCCATTCAGCATCCAAAGATAAAGTGTTTTTACGATCTAAAGGTAGAGAAATCGTACATGCTGTTTTTGGAAATGTTGATCTAGCAAATGTATTTTTAAAGATTTGCGTCGTCCAGAGTTTTGCCGATGCTCGCGGAGAACTAGGGGAAACCCTATTTAATATGAAAGACTCTATACCAATTTTACATAAATGTAGAGAGGAGAAGGCATCGTTTATAGAAAAGATATAGTGTTCATGATTTTTTGATAAAGGATGCGTCGCCGAGGAAAAAGAAATAAAAGGTTCTACAATATGTTTTGTATGGAGGTAATTTTTATATGCTGAGAAACGATAGTCTAAATTTACTTGTGCAGAGGCTTGAGTATGCCTTAAAGAAGTTTTCGGAACATTACTGTAGTAAATTGCCGATGCAGATACAGTCGGTGTTAGCGTTCCTACAAGCAAAGGAATCGTACGGTAGATCTTAGGAGATGCCGAAGCTCGTAATGAAGAAAAGTTCGATCCTGGAATATTATTGCTAAAGGCAAAGTTTAAGTACCCACACTCGAAGAGGTTCTCAATAAAGATTCCCGTATTTTTAATATTCACGGGGTGCTGTTTCAAAGATACATAAGGAAGTTCTTGGTTCACATTCTGGAAAGGATTAACCTTCACCGAAGAAGATAAGCTACCATCAAATAATGTATCTCGCCATGTAAGGCTAACTTGCGTAGGACCCGTGTTTTTTAATGAAAAATTATTAGGGAAAATATCTGCAACGGTTTCCCAACTATCACTAACATGATATTCTCCTGATAATTTTGCTTGTTTTCGCGATAGAGAAAAGTTCCCATGAAAGCGATAGCGATCTCTAGGTTCGGCCATATCAATCGCTAGGCGATGGGCATAGTAACTTTTCATATTAAAGACATTTTTAGGATTGTCTTTTTGGCAAAAATGCATGTTATAACCAACACCAATACCGTGCTTGAAAAAACTATCTAAGAAAAATGTAGATTGAAAGTGTTTTTTAGAAATCGGTGAATAGCTAACTCCTAAATATGACCCTAAAAAGCCTCCTGTACCTCCACGGAAATTAATAGGAGGTTTAGGAATTTCCATAGGCATAATGGAAAATTGCGGAAGAAAAAGTATGGGAATATTACAAATGCTAAATGTTGTTTTCCCTATGGAGAGCACATTGTCAGAAGAGTATTCTAGATAATCTCCAGAAAGGCGAATATGTTTTCTAGGGCCCTCAGATGTGGATATATAGCCCTTATGGATAATCAGAGTTTCTGGAGTCAATGTCATCATAGACCCGCCTAAAAACCATGGATACATGGCAAATCTACCGTTTGTCAAAAGACATGAATCGGTATCTTCGTAATATTCTAGGTAATCACAAACTAATGTCTTCCCTCGATAATTAACCATCACGTTGCCATGGGCAATTAACTTCATTCCACGATCAGGAACGTTATCTACATAGGCACGATTTGCCTGTATGCGAAGATTGTTATGAATATTAAGCACGCCATCTTCGATATCTAAAGTTCCTGATAACCCTTTAAAATGACTAAGATAAGAGACTTTTTTCTTTGCAGCTTCTTTATGTGTTAATGCGTCTACTGAAGATGAAAACGCTAAGAGGGAGGATATAAGGAGGTAGGGAAAACAACGCTTCATATATCTCCCACTATTCTACGATTTTCATCAACAGCCCAGCTAGAATATGACTATTTTTTGCTTTCGTTTGTGTCATAAGCTGGATGAGTAAGCGGATATCTTCATGAGTTTTCGATGCCACCAGAGTTTCAAGGATGTCTAACATAAGCTTAGCTCGTGTTTCTGGAGTGATTTGATAGCGAAGATAGGGAGAATCGGGATGGGGTTGTTTATCTTCCGTATCAATAAACAATAGGGTTTCTTGAATGAGATCCTGAGCATAACGATGTAAGGATAATTTTTTCTCAGGATCTTTAGTAAGATTATATAAAGCTAAATCAGCATAAGCACGAATTACAGGTTCTCCAGGAAGCTGGGAAGCCCGCGAAAGAATTTCTAAAGCTTGTTGATGAGAAGAATGTGCTAAAAAAGTTATTGCCTTAGAAGCGAGGGGTGTTTTTTGACTTAACAGTATCTTTTCTATATAGGGAAGATACGCTTCTTTAGGAAGCTGCAATAGAGACATAAGAATTTGTTCTTCAGAACTCTGAATTGCTGATAAAGCTTTAGCACGTTCTGTAGGATTTTGAGGAAGGATAATTCCTCGACATTTCCATGCTTGTGTAGCGCGTCCTTTAGAAAATCCTGGGATGAGTGCTTGGCTATAGTGCGGCTGTATTAACCATTCTGTAATGTAGTTAAGAAGATGAGGATGATCACATCCTAAATGTATTAAGGCTAAGCCGGCATTTAACTTTGCTTCGCTATTTTTAGTATTTAAAAATACAGGAAGCACGAGAGGAACTCCTACTTCTTTTGATAATAATCGTGCTGTGTAGAGAGCATTCGAGCGTTCTTCTCGTACCTGTTTTTCAAAAATAGGAAGAGCGTCTTCTTCTTTGCCAATAGCAATTAATGCTTGAGCAGCGGCCAAGGATAAATCAGGATCATTTCTCTCTGAAAGTTTTTTTATAGCATTGTAGCTTTGGCCATCTTTTAACATGCCTAAAGCATAAACAGCAGCTTCACGATCTAGAGGAGAAGCACTTGTTAATAAATGGCGTAATGTAGGTAAAAACCGTTTTTGTTGATATTCTCCAATGAGTAAGGCTGCGTAATTTCTTGTTGTACTTTTCGTTGATGAGAGCAACTGACGTACATAAGTGTCCGATTCTTCAGTTTCCAATCTTAGAAAGATAGCAGCAGAAAGACATTGGATTTCTTCAGGCAGCTTATAAATAAAAGAATGGAGATGATCGATAACTTTAATATTTTTTGATCCTGCCAAGCGATAGGCAGCTTCTAAACGAATCACAGGATAGGCAGAGGCAAGAGCTTTGAATAAAAGCTCATCAGATGTTTTCCCTAGGTGCGAAGATAAAGCAGATAATACTAATAATTGCTGCAGGGGATCTTCTGTTTCCATAGCCTGTGAGAGAATCTCGAGAGCTTCCGAAGAACCTACAATCCCCGCACCTATAATTGTACTCTTTCTTACATAGGGATCTTCTGAACGTAATCCTTGTCGTAAACAGCTCTCAGAAATTTTTCTTAATAAAGGAAAGTCGTGTTCCCCATGAGTATCTAAAGCTTCTAAATAGGCAATAAGAGCTTGTTCTACAGATTTTTGGCTAGTGTAAAGGATCTTATGGCTTACAGGATCAGGGAAGTTTCCAAAGAGTACACTGGGAAAACTCAATAGTAATCCTAGGGGTGCGATTAAACGAGATAATCCCATAAATTAACGTCGAACTCCAACAAGAGATGTTTCAATGTTTTAATAGGAAGACCCTGGACGTTATATGAGCAGCCCTGAATATTATTGATAATCAATCCCCCGCCTTCTTGAATGCTATAGCCCCCACATTTATCTAAAGTGGAGAATGCCTCGACATACCTTCCTAAATATTTTTCAGGGAGCTCAGTAAATGTCACTTGTGTTGTCTCTTCTCCAGTTACTAATTTCTGATCCTGGAGAAGAGCAACACTGGTAATTACGGAATGTGTTTGACCACTTAATGTTTTTAACATCTCAATAGCTTCATCATAAGAGCTCGGCTTATTGAAAATTTCTCCTTTATAGACGACAACAGTATCGGCAGTAAGGATCAAACCTTCAGGATTATGGTCTTTGACTATAGATTCAGCCTTTCCTACGGCTAATTCTCGTGAATATGCAATAGGATCCCCTTGATAGGGAACAGCGTGTTCTTCAAATTTTGATGAGATACAAGTAAAGGGAATACGAAAATATTGTAGAATTGATTTTCTTCGTGGAGAAGAAGAGCCTAAGATCAATTGTGGTTCCATATGCCCTCAATAAAATATGTTCTAGACTGTTACACAACTTAGGCTAGCTTACTGCTGCTTGTGTAGTCTGCCATGGTTCCATCAAAGAAAGTGATCTTACCTTTATCGAAGATAAGAAGTTTTGTTGCGCACTCTTCGATTAAAGTCCTGTCGTGAGAAACAAATATGGATGTCCCTTTATAATCGTTAATGGCCCAGGCTAATGCAGAAACAGATTCTAGGTCTAAGTGATTATTTGCTTCATCAAGAATAAGTACGTTGTGATTTTCCAACATCATCCCTGCCATAAGCAAACGTGCGGTTTCTCCTCCAGACAATGCCTTAATTTGCTTAAAGGCATCATCACCGCCAAATAACATCTTTCCTAAAACACTACGGATTTCTTGATCATTGATACCTGTTTTACGATTACGCAACCATTCAAATAGTGTCTCATCTCCGCAATCCTTTAAGACGTCAGAGTGATTTTGGGGAAAATAGGAGTAAGCAACCTGATGACCAATTTTAATGGATCCTTGATTCGGGGACTCTACACCAGCTAACAGCTTCATTAACGTAGTTTTTCCAAGACCATTGTTTCCAATAATTCCTAACTTATCTCCTTGATAGATCTCTAAAGAGAAAGGCTGAAATACAGGATCTTCATCATTATAACTTTTGGTGATACCTTCTATAGAAAAGACCACCTTTCCAGAAGCTTTTTCTGATAAGGGAAAGCGTATGTAAGGACGCTGAATATTGGATTTCTTTAATTCTTGAGGTTGGAGTTTTTTAATTTCTCTTAAGCGAGACTGCACCTGACTTGCTCGAGAACCTGCTCCAAACTTAGCGACAAACTCTTTAAGCTGGGCAATTTTTTTCTCTTTAGATTTAATGTCAGCCTTCTCTTGATCTCTAGAGGCTGTTTTCATTTCTACCATGGCGTCATAATTACCTGGGTAGATGATAACGGTATCATAATCAATATCAGCAATGTGAGTGGTAATAGTATTTAGGAAGTGCCTATCGTGGCTAACAACAATTACAGTACCGTCGTAATCTTTTAAAAAATTTCCCAACCAGTTGATCGAATAAATGTCTAAATGGTTTGTAGGTTCGTCAAGAAGTAAGGCTTCTGGATGGCCGAATAAAGACTGACATAAAAGCACACGAAACTGCAAATCTATAGGAATCGTGGACATTTTATTATTGAATAGTTCTTCAGGAATACCAATGCCTGTGAGAAGCTCTTCAGCTTCAGATTCTGCTCGGTAACCATTTTCTTCGCCAATGATTTCTTCCATTTCGCCAAGTTTGATACCAATAGCATCTGTGAACTCTTCTAAGTATAAAGCATCTCTCTTTTGCAGAGCATCCCATAGACGGGCGTTGCCCATAATCACACAATCTATGACAGAGATGTCTCCAAAGCTATCAATATTTTGACGTAAGATTCCGACTTTTTTAGGTAAAGAAATTGACCCGCGAGTAGGCTCTACGAAGCCCGTAATTATTTTTAATAATGTGGATTTCCCTGCGCCGTTAGGTCCTGTTAATCCATAGCGATTTCCAGGATTGAAGACGACAGAAACGTCGTCGAACAGTACGCGTGTGCCTAAAGTTTTGCCGATTTTGTCAAGTACGATGCTCATAGCGTCTAGCATAACAAAG
The DNA here is from genome assembly GCF_042235055.1 of Chlamydia sp. 16-02. NCBI lineage: Bacteria > Pseudomonadati > Chlamydiota > Chlamydiia > Chlamydiales > Chlamydiaceae > Chlamydia > Chlamydia sp. 16-02. The sequence goes on along the minus strand of NZ_CP114172.1, from coordinate 292,867 downwards.
AGGACCTTAGAGCACAAGAGGTTTGCCTAAGGTTTAGCTATGGGGATGAGACTCATCATGGGTTTGCTTTTTAAGCTTCATAGATACATGAGTATAGATAGTTGTGGTTTCTAAAGAACAGTGCCCAAGAAGCGCTTGAATTGTTTTTAGGTCCATACCGTTTTCTAGCCAATGTGTAGCAATCGTATGGCGAATTGTATGAGGTGTGATATTCGCTGATAAGCCTGATTGACGAAGATATTTTTGAAATTTTCTATCAATAGAACGAGTGGTTAATCTTTTTCCAAAACGATTTAAAAAAATTGCTTGAGCATCTTGTTCTATAGTAGTTCTTTCGGGATGATTTAAGTATTGTTGTAACCATTGGGCTGCATGAGGGGTAATAGGGACAAGACGTTCTTTTTTTCCTTTTCCTTGAACGCGGATAAGATTAGAATTAAAATCAATATCCCAATGATTAATAGCCACGATTTCGCTAATACGTAGTCCTGAGCTATAAAATAGTTCTAATAAGCAACGATCACGAAACCCCGTATATTTCGATAGATCGGGGGTTGCCATGAGGATTTCCACTTGTTCATAAGTAATAGGTGAGGGTAATTCTCTAGGAAGCCTAGGCCCGTGGATAGTCTCTGTAGGATCCTCAAGAATAATCCGGTGTTTTATACAATATTGTGAGAAACTTTTAATTGCTGAGAGACGACGTTTTATCGTACGTTTTGCTTTATTTTCCTGCATCAATTCTAAAATATAGAGACGTATTAGATCTTTCGTAAATAAAGAGAATGAAAGCTGAGCGTCTTTTCTTTCTTGTACAAATAAGCAAATAGGTGCAGATGGGGAGAGTTTATTCTGTTTTTCTAAGAAACTTTTAAAGCTATTTAAATCTATACAATAGTTTCTTAAAGTATGAGGAGATGCTGTTTTTATATTTTTTAGGTAATCAAGAAAAGCATAAAAAGCTGAGACCATAGTTTCCCTAAATATTTTTCTAAAGTATCTCCTTACCCAGATTTATTTAGAAGAGAGGTTTTTAGGAAAGGGATAACTGCGAAATTCTTCAGCAGCAGCAACATTAGGGAAAATTTTCCCAGCTTCCAATTCAAATTCTTTAGAACTTAAATAACGTGCAGAAAAGTGTGTAAGTACAAGTTGTTGTGCTCCTGCAGCTAAAGCTTGCGTAGCAGCTTGTTTTGCTGTCATATGGTAATGACTTTCTGCTAGATGACGATGCTCTTCAAGATACGTACTTTCACATAACATAATTCTTGCATCTTTAGCTAAATCTATAACAGATTGGCAGGGAAGAGTATCGGCAATAACAGCAACGCTATCGCCTTTTCTTACGTAGCTTACATCTTTAAGGTATACAGTGTTTCCATTTACTGTTACTTGATCATTGCGAATGAGATCTTGCATGATGGGCCCGCGCAATCCCGAAGCTTTGATTTTCTCTGGAATGAATTTTATCGTGTCGGGTTCAGTGATTCTCCATCCCAAGGTGTCTACAAGGTGATCCAGTTTACGCGCTTCAATACGAAAATTTCCAAAATCTTCAACAATCCCTTCTTTATCTACAGGATGCTCCACAACATTTATAGTCTCGTGATAGATAGTGCCGTAACGCAATCGATCGAAGTACTTTTTCCCTGAAGCTGGGTAGTAACAGTGTATGGGATGGGTAACTTTATCTAAGTTTAGTCTCATAAGCATGGAGCTCAAACCTAGACAGTGGTCCCCATGAAAATGGCTGATAAAGATTCTGGAGACTACAGTAGGGGCAATATTAGCAAAAATGAATTGTCTTTGTGTTCCCTCACCTGGATCAAAAAGTAAACCTTCATTATTCCAACGAAATAGATAGGCTCCTTGATTACGCGTTCGCGTAGGTTGTTGACTAGAGCAACCTAAAATAATTAATTCTCTACAGCTCATAAATTTAGGAGAAAGTTTCCGGGGAAAAAAATAGAATAAACTAATCTAATAAAAATACTCTACTAGAACTTACCTATAGATATTATGAATTTTATTTTTATTTAATCCACGCAGTTGAAGTAATCGCTGTACTTCGAGGGTAAACAGGGTTTGACTATAGCGCTAGGTTGTGTTCTGGGGCTGGAAGAGTCAGAATCTGAGTCAGAATTAGAGGAGGATAGATTAGAAGATGCACTAGAAGAGGAATTTTTTGGCCGGATTAAATTTAATACAGGTGAAGTTTTTCTTCGTGGTCGCGGTGTTTCATCAGAAGATGTTTCTTGAGCTCGTTTTTGTTCAGGGCGAGCTCTTAAAGTTTTTCGTTGTCTTCTTTGGACTTTTCCTTCCTGTTCTTGGACATATTTTTTCTCATCATCTTTGATGATCTCATGAAGTAGACGATTATGTCGTGTATCTAGTTTGGACAGATCTAAATCTCTAGGTCGTACGGGGACAGGAGGTTTTGATAAACAGCTCATGATGATAGGGAATAATACCAGACCCACGAGAAGTGAGGCTAAAGCGGTAATACCGATGTAGATTCCTTCAGGAATAAATGGTGTAGCTAGAAACCCTCCTAGCATTACTGCTGTTAGTAAGGCTAAGACGAGCATACAAATCAAGGCAATAAGGTTACTACCTTTTTTGCCTTCTACTTTCTTTGCCGCATCTGTTGTTATAGTATGGTTGGTATGATTTTTTTGGACAGCAACATCGGGAGTTAATCCAGGGACGGTCATGAAAGTCTACCGCATGGGTTTATTTTAAGAACGTGAAGTTTAGAAATTTTGGGAACGTTTGTAAATATACAGTTTTTTTTCTAGGAAGAATTTAGAGCCGTTAATTTATAAAGAAAACGGCTCTAAATTATCTCGTGAGAGTTAATTAATATGCGGAAAAGCAACTTTGAAAACATCATCATAATGTGCAACAAAATGAATCTTTAGACCTTTTTTTAGATAGGCAGGCAGTTCTTCATAATCACGACGATTATCTTCAGGGAAGATTAAGACATTTAACCGTGACCGACGTGCAGCTATGAGTTTCTCCCGAATTCCTCCGACTCCTAATACACGTCCTGTTAGTGTAATCTCACCCGTCATACCTAAGTTTTCTAAAATGGGTGTGTCCAAAAGTAAAGACAATAAGGAAGTCACCATCGTTACACCTGCTGAAGGACCATCTTTAGGTGTTGCTCCCTCAGGAATATGAATATGTACCTGAGATTTAGAGAAAAAGCTGTAACCAGGAGCATAACGTTCCAATGCACTATGCAGATATGTCCAAGCAATCTGGGAGGATTCTTTCATAACATCCCCAGCTTGTCCTGTAAGATGCATATCAGTTTTCATTGAAGGAACTTGAACACTTTCAATATATAAAGTAGCTCCTCCTAGAGATGTCCAAGCTAACCCAGTAGCGACACCGACAGGTGTGTTGTCGTAAAAACGATCGCTAGAGAAGATAGGTTTACCCAAATAATCCTGAAGATTACTTACATTAATTTTATATTGTGTATATTTTGAATGCGTTTTTTCCTGATTTTTAACTATTTTAAGTGCGATTTTCCTTAGGACTTTCTTAATATTTCCATTTAATGTACGCACACCAGCTTCTCTAGCATAGTTATTAATCATATGCTTTAAAGCTTCGGGTTGGAATACAATCTCACGAGCTGTTAGCCCCATTTCTTTGCGTGCTCGGGGAACAAGATATTTTGTTGCTATCTGAAGCTTTTCCTCAAGAATATAACCAGAAAGACGGAGGATTTCCATACGATCTAAAAGAGGATCGGGAATAGTATCCAATACGTTTGCTGTTAGAATAAATAGAACGTTGGATAGATCTACTCGTACGTCTAGGTAATGATCTAAGAAGTCTTTATTCTGTTCCGGATCTAAAACTTCTAATAAAGCCGATGCGGGATCGCCATGATAGCTCGCACCAATCTTATCAACCTCGTCAATCATAATGACGGGATTCATAGCTTGACTTTGTTTTAATGCTTGGACCATTTTCCCTGGCATAGCACCAATATAGGTGCGTCGATGCCCTTTAATCTCGGCTTCATCACGCATTCCGCCTACTGAGAAACGGAAGAATTTGCGATGTAAAACTTTTGCTATACTACGACCAATACTTGTTTTGCCTACTCCTGGAGGGCCTACTAGGCAAATAATACTCCCTTTAAGACCCTTAGATAATTTTCCAACACTGATGAGTTCTAGAATGCGTTGTTTAATATCTTCTAAACCATAGTGGTCCTTATTGAGGATCACTTCAGCTTTCTTGAGATCGTGATATTCTTTACTCTGAATTCCCCAAGGAATGATAGTTAACCAATCTAGGTAGTTACGGCATACGGTATATTCTGCTGAGGATGTTTCCAAGGTTTGAAGTTTTTCCATCTCATCTTGAATAACTTCCATCGCATAATCAGGGACCTGGCGTTTTTTTAACCGGTCCATGAATTTTTCTAAATCAATAGCTCGATCTTCTTTTTCTAATCCCAGCTCCTTTTTGATCGTTTTCAGCTGTTCTTTTAGAAAGAATTCTTTTTGACTTTTGGTGATCGTTGCTTCGATTTTTTGATTGATACTACTTTGTAGGCGGCTAAGATCTAGCTCTTTTTTAAGGAGGATCAAAGCTTTATCAATGCGATCGTGCATATTCGTTGTTTCAAGAACTTCTTGCAGCTCTTCCCTAGTAGCTGTTGTTAGCGCTACAGAAAAATCGGCAAGCTTCCCTGGTTCAGTAAAATCTGAGTGTCCAAGAAAGATTTGGAGTTCTTCTTTAAATAGGGGGTTAAGTTTTAAGAGGTCTTTAATTACAGAAACAATACTAATAGAATATGCTTTTAGCTCTTCTGTTAGTTCTTTATTATCTTTGTGATAGGAGACTCGTGCTTTAAGATATTTATCTTTGAGAGGCTCTACAATACGGATACGTTCTTCTATGCTGAGTAGTATTTGGGCGCTGCCTCCTTCTATAGGCATGATACGCAAGATGCGTGCCGCTACACCTACACGATAGAGCTGGTTGAAACCAACTTTTAAAATATCAGCATCTTCCTTTTTGGTAAGAACTAAACCTATGTATTTTTGCGAAGACTTTGCTAGAAGCTTTAGCACTTCGTAATAAGGTCCCGATTCTATAAGAATCGGAGCCGCCATACCCGGGAAAAAAGGACGTTTGTTCAGTGGAAGGATAAATAATTCAGAAGGTAAGGAACGATCATCTGATTTTTCTTCGACTTCCTCGGATTCATCTAAAAGTTTTTCTACTTCTTCAGGATTGGGATCCAAGATCTGAGAGTCGTTATTTATTGTAGAGTCCACAATTGTCCTTATACTAAAATCATCGGATACATTTATCTAAGTTGCTCTGATAACTTATTGATAGCAGCACTTTCAACAATAAAGATCCTCTTTTCGATATATTACAAAATAATCGAAATTAGTGCACCTACACAACTACTAGAGAAATAGCAGAGCCAAGGAATAAGAATTAAAAAAGATGAGGGTTTTACGCAAATCGTTTTTCTTGATTTTTTAAAAAAACAATTCTCGAATATTTTTGCCTATATGTTTCAGATTAAATAATTTCTCATGTTTTTTTATCAGATCTTGATTTAGAATAATTTTCAGATCATCGGTATCACTCTTGTTACTAGCTATTTGAATTGTCTAAAATCTGTAAAAGATTTTCTGATATCAAGGAAATTATTATCAATTTTCTAGTTTGGGAGAGGTTGTCCGAATTCTCTTTGCAATAAGAGAATGAACGGTCGTTCAATCAAAATAATAACATTTTTAGATTAAAGGAAAGTCTTAAAGACTTTTTAAAAACATAATAAATCTACTTTAGATTTGTTGTGTTTGTGTGCTGAGTTTAAATATTTCTAAATCTTTAGAACTGCTTATTTATTATTTAGTTTTGTTATTTTTTTTGATTAAAAGTTTTTTAGTTGCTATAGTTTACCTGTTCTATTCTAATTTGAATTATGCATTTTCATAGATATGTTATTATTGATACTTCTGGGTATCAACCATTTTTAGCTTATGTAGATCACCAGAAGGTATTGAAACACTGGCATCTACCTGTTGGTCCAGATCAAGGATTGGTTCTAGAATTTATTTTTAAAAATAGTTCTTTGTGTTTTCAGGGGATTGGGGTTGCCGCCGGTCCGGGGAATTTTTCTGCAACACGCGTTGGGTTGTCTTTTGCTCAGGGATTGGCCTTATCTCGAAAGGTGCCTATGATAGGGTATAGTTCCTTGGAGGGATATTTGACTCCCAAGGACAAGGGAAAGGCTTTGATGCTTCCCTTAGGAAAGAAGGGCGGAGTATTAACTCTTAGCTCAGATCTCTCGGAAGATGGGTTTATCTATGAAAAGAATGGGGTTGGTCCCGGAATTTTATTGCCCTATGGAGAAGCTTCCGAGTATTGTTTAGCAAATAATTGCTACCACGTCATCTCTCCTAATCCACAACTTTTCATTGATAGTTTTTCAAATAGTATTCGTATAGAAGAAGTAGCACCTTCAATTGACCATATCAGGAGGAATGTAGTTTCTCAACTTATGCTTTTGGAGTGTAGTCAGCAACTGATCCCAGATTACCGCAGTTGTTCTTGTTTTTTTTAATTTAAAAATATTTCAATCAGTAGGCGCGCTGGATTAAAATCAATCCTACTGCTTTTTCAGTGCGTTGCACGTCAACTAACTCTTGAAGGGTAATAGATCTGATGTTACAATCGAGGCGCCTCTAACATAGCAGAGTGAGACGTATAGCTGTATTGTTTTAGGCTTAACAGTGATTATTATGCGAAATAAGGTAATGCATGCCCAGTGTTAAAGTTAGAGTTGGTGAGCCTGTAGATCGAGCTCTGAGAATTTTGAAAAAGAAAGTTGATAAAGAAGGGATCTTAAAGGCTGCTAAAGCACACAGGTTTTATGATAAACCTTCAGTAAAGAAGCGAGCTAAATCTAAAGCCGCAGCTAAATACCGCAGTCGTTAGAAAAATGTCCTATCTAGTGGTGTTTGATTTATGGATTACTATGATGTTTTAGGTGTTTCTAAAACTGCCTCTCCCGAGGAAATAAAAAAATCTTATCGTAAGTTGGCCGTTAAGTATCATCCCGACAAAAATCCAGGAGATGCTGAGGCAGAAAAACGTTTCAAGGAAGTCTCCGAAGCCTATGAGGTTTTGAGTGATCCTCAAAAGAGAGAGTCTTATGATCGCTATGGTAAGGACGGACCTTTTGCCGGAGCCGGTGGTTTCGGTGGTGCGGGTGGCATGGGCAATATGGAAGATGCTCTTCGCACTTTTATGGGAGCTTTCGGTGGAGAGTTTGGTGGTGGCGGAAGCTTTTTTGAAGGTCTATTCGGTGGTCTTGGAGAAGCTTTTGGCATGCGTGGCGACCCTGCGGGAGCCCGTCAGGGAGCTAGTAAGAAAGTTCATATCACCCTAACATTTGAAGAAGCTGCTCGTGGCGTAGAGAAAGAGCTCCTTGTTTCCGGATATAAAACTTGTGAAACTTGTTCTGGTAGCGGTGCTGCTAGTGAGCAAGGAATCAAATGCTGTGATCGATGCAAAGGTTCTGGGCAGATTGTTCAAAGTCGTGGATTTTTTTCTATGGCATCAACATGTCCTGAATGCGGTGGAGAAGGGCGCGTGATAACAGATCCTTGTTCAAACTGTCGAGGACAAGGAAGAGTTAAAGATAAGCGAAACGTTCATGTGCAGATTCCTGCTGGAGTTGATTCTGGCATGCGTTTAAAGATGGAAGGTTATGGAGATGCCGGACAAAATGGCGCTCCTTCTGGAGATCTTTATGTTTTTATTGATGTGGAAACGCATCCTGTTTTCGAACGGCGTGGAGATGACCTGATTTTAGAGTTGCCTATCGGTTTTGTCGATGCAGCTTTAGGAATGAAAAAAGAAATTCCGACCCTCTTGAAGGAAGGTACGTGTCGCCTTACGGTTCCTGAAGGGATCCAAAGTGGCACAATTCTTAAGATTAAGAATCAAGGATTCCCGAATGTTCATGGTAGAGGACGCGGGGATTTACTCGTTCGAGTTTCTGTTGAGACTCCACAAAATTTATCAGAAGAGCAAAAAGAATTACTCCGTAAGTTCGCAACTACGGAGAAGGCAGAAAATTTCCCTAAGAAACGTAGTTTCTTAGATAAAATAAAGGGTTTTTTTTCTGACTTCGCCGTATAGATAAGGGATAGCGTTAGTTGTCTATCCAAGGAGCAGATATGGAAGCAATACAGCATGAATTAGGATCTTCTATTAAAGAAGTTCTGAAATTAGTCTGGAGTTTAAGATTTGCTGAGAACAAGATGCTCCTTCTTTCTCGACAAAGCGATTCTGGAGGAACTTTCCAGCTGTCCTGCGCTGGTCACGAACTTGCAGGAGTTGTTGCAGGAAAGAGTCTCATCCCAGGTAAAGATTGGTCTTTCCCTTATTACAGGGACCAAGGATTTCCTATAGGGTTGGGGTGTGATTTTTCCGAGATCTTTGCTTCTTTTCTTGCTAGATTAGCCCCTAATCATTCTTCTGGTAGAATGATGCCCTACCACTATTCCCACAAAAAACTGCGTATTTGTTGTCAATCTAGTGTTGTTGGCACACAATTTCTTCAGGCTGCAGGACGAGCTTGGGCTGCGAAACATACAAAATCTAAAGAAGTAGTCTATGTCTCAGGAGGAGACGGATCTACATCTCAAGGAGAATTCCATGAGATGTTAAATTACGTTGCCCTACATAAGCTACCGTTAGTTACAGTAGTGCAAAATAATGCCTGGGCGATTTCTGTTCCTTTTAAAGATCAATGCTCTACAGACTTAGCTCGTTTAGGGGAAAGTTATCACGGTCTTTCAGTATATGAAGTGGATGGCGGTGATTACTTCGGTCTAGTGGATGCATTTTCTAAAGCTGTAGATCAAGCTAGGTATGCTTCTATTCCCGCTTTAATTCTTATCAAAGTTATGCGTTTAGAACCGCATAGTAACTCTGATAATCATGAGAAATATCGTAGTCGTGAAGATTTGGATCATTGCATAAGTAATGATCCTCTAATACGTTTAGAACGACAAATGATAGAAGAATGTGGTATTTCATCTACTGAGATTTTAGAAATAAAAGCTGAGGCAGAAGCTGAGGTTGCTCGTGCTTGTGAACTTGCTGAAGCAATGCCTTTCCCTAGTAAAGGTTCTACAAGTCATGACGTGTTTTCTCCACATACGATCTCTCTAATTGATTATGAAGATTCTTTAGAAGCTCAGAATTTGCGTGATACGCAACCAAAAGTAATGCGCGATGCAATTACGGAAGCTTTAATTGAAGAAATGAATAGAGATTCTGGAATAGTTGTTTTCGGTGAAGATGTTGCTGGAGATAAAGGTGGAGTTTTTGGCGTTACAAGAAATCTGACGGATAAATTCGGTATAGAACGTTGTTTTAATACGCCATTAGCAGAAGCTACAATCATAGGAACTGCTATCGGTATGGCTATGGATGGTATTCATAAGCCTGTTGCTGAAATCCAATTCGCTGATTATATCTGGCCAGGAATTAACCAGTTATTTTCCGAAGCTTCTAGTATTTACTACCGTTCTGCAGGAGAGTGGGAAGTTCCTTTGGTTATTAGAGCTCCTTGTGGAGGGTATATACAGGGTGGTCCCTACCACTCTCAAAGTATAGAAGCATTTTTAGCACATTGCCCGGGAATTAAAGTTGCGTATCCATCTAATGCTGCAGATGCAAAAGCTTTATTAAAGGCTGCTATTCGTGATCCTAACCCAGTGGTCTTTTTAGAACATAAGGCGTTATATCAACGGCGTATTTTTAGTGCTTGTCCAGTATTTTCTTCGGATTATGTTTTACCTTTTGGTAAAGCAGCAATTACCCATCCAGGTTCGGATCTTACGATCGTTTCCTGGGGCATGTCATTAGTTATGAGTATGGAGGTTGCCAAGGAATTAGCAGCTTTGGATATTTCTGTAGAGGTTATAGACTTACGAACAATAGTTCCTTGTGATTTTGCCACAGTTTTAGAATCTGTGAAGAAAACAGGGAAACTTCTTATTGCTCATGAAGCTTCAGAGTTTTGTGGATTCGGTAGTGAACTTGCTGCGACTGTAGCCGAACAGGCATATTCTTATCTTGACGCTCCTATTCGTCGTGTTGCTGGATTACACGCTCCTGTTCCTTACTCAAAGATATTAGAAAATGAAGTTCTTCCTCAGAAGGAGAAAATTCTTCAAGCAGCAAAAAGCTTGGCTGAATTTTAATTGTTGTAAGCTTTCTGCAAGATAGATAGTAAAGGAAGTTCTTTTTGATGGTTTACGGTAATTTGTTTTACCGTTCGTTCTTTGCATTTTTCCTCTATACATATAGCTTCTAGTAAGGCTAAGGCACACTGAGAATGCCACATTTCGTATTCTTCTTGATGCGAACTAATATCATTTAATCCTAAAAGTTCAAGCTGCAATGAGCTAATTTTATTCTCCCTACAAATGCGGAAGCACTTGAGATAAGCATCTACGAGATTTTTAAAAGCCTCCTCGTGGTTGAAATCTTGAAAGGTAATAGCTTTTTGTAACTGCCTAGTATACAGAAGAACTTCGATAGTAGGTGGATTGATAAAGATCAAATGAGAAGCAGGAGTTCTTTCCTGAGACTTACTTATCCATGGTCCATAAGCTATAGAACCTGGAGGAAATTTTGTGGAATTAGGTTTTGTAATATCATTCCAACATTCCTTTTCTATACGTCCAATTAATGCTAATGTTCTATTAATTACATAACTGGAATCTCTTTCAGAGTTCGTACAGAGCATAATCGCGGAATCTTCATTTTTTAATAGAGGGTCGTTTATAGGATGTCCTTTATAGAAGGATAGCTGCACACCGGTCTTTGGATTACTTACAAAGACATATTCCGTATTCTTATTAATTTTATTTGCATATGGAAACACCAGGCCTAGGGCATAAGTGTTTTTTAAGCGTTTTGCAACACCGGATAACGTAAGATCTAAGAATGTCGGTGTGGAAATAGGTAAGAGGCATTTTCTTAGCATTATTAAAATCAGACCGCTAAGAATAAGAAAAACAGCTCCTAAAGCAAATAAAGGAGAGGAAAAAGCAAAAGATTGTCCTGAAGATAGCGCCAGCACACCTCCTAATAAAAATGCCAATCCTAAGGCAGCTACTGCCTGTATAATATGCAATGTTTTTATTTTTAGATTGCATAGGCTTACATATGCCTCTGATAACCTTAAAGAGGTGCTTAAGGTTTGATTTTTCACATAATGGTGAATTAAAGGCATGCAGGGATCCTAAGATAAATACAACCAGCGATATAATCGTAAAATAAGCAAAGGAGCTTAACAATAAAATTTTTGATAGCAACAAGAATTTTTTATAAATTCTTGTTGTTAATTAGAAAAAGGTAGCCATTGTGTTAGCATGCTCAACAATGTTTCAGGTTGGTAAGCTTGTTGCAAAGATAGATGGAGAGGCAAATCTGAGAGGTTATTTACAGTAATATGAGTAAGTGTTCTGAATTTATTTTCCTCTTCTAAACGTATAGCTTCTAATAAAGCTAAACCACATCCTGAATACCAAGCTTCGTATTCTTCTTGATGTGAGCCGATGTTATTTAATCCTACGAGTTCTATCTGTACAGAGGTTATTTCATTTTCTCTACAGATCCTGAATATGGCTTGATACATTCTTACAGCAGCTTGGAATTCTGTTTTGTAATCGAGATCTATAAAGGTAATTGCTCTGTTGAGCACTTCATTTGTAAGAAGAATAACCGGGGGATTAGCACAAATGAGATGGCTTGCGGGAGGAATTCCCGATGGATTTACCCAAGGTCCGGAAACAATAGTTCTTGGTGGGAACTTTTTAGAGAGAGGCTGGGTAATCTTTTCCCAACATTTTTTTCCTATCTGTCCTACCAAAGCTAGCGATCTTTCTAATAAAAGGTGTAACTGTCTATCTGCATTTGTCAGAACAAGTATTGCAGAATTTATTTTCTTTAAGAATGGATCATTCAAGGGATGCCCTTTTAAGAAACATACATTGAGATCAGTATTTTTACTCCGTATGGTCACATACTCCGTATTTTTATTCATACGTCCTGCAGGATGTATCCCAGTAAGTTCAAAGCGTGTTTGTAAAAGATGAGCGGTATACTCAGGTGTGAAATCCAAAAAATCTGGAATTTCAATTTCGGGAATAAAGATTTCTATGGGATGTTGCGTAGGTGTGGTTACTGAAGTGGGTTTAGGAGTTTCTATTGGTGTTGGTGGTTTTTTTACTATAGGAGATTGTGGTGGTGTGATGTACTCCGTCTCTACAGAAGGGATTGGGGCTATATGAGGTTTTTTTAGGCGTGTTAATAAAATGAAACAGCTAAGAATAAGTAGAGCAAAGCCAATAATTAATAATGGTAGGGCAATAGCTAATGAAGAACCTAAAGCCAGGGCTATGACACCTCCAAGATTTAAAGCCATTCCTAGAGTAGAAATCGTTTGTATAATCTGTATGAGTGGTAGTTTTATATTCCCTAAATATATGTAAGTAATTGCAGTTGGATTAACTGAACACAGACTTTGATTATTTATAGGTGAAATGGACATGGGCTTGACCTAATTTGAAGATAGTCAAGACTATACTTTCTTATTGGAAGCTCATTTTAAGTCATTTAGATGACCGTTCACAATAAAATTTCTTCAGTTTTATGATTGTAAAGAATCTTTTTATAAAAGATGGGAAGGTTCTCCAGATTATAGAGATCTGGAGAACACCATGTTAAGATCCATACGCTTGTTGCAAAGCAGAGAGTAAAGGAAGTTCTGTTCTACTATTTACAGTAATATGCGTGAGCGTGCTTCCCTCGGTTTCTTCTTCGATACGTATAGCTTCTAATAAAGCCAGACCGCATCCTGAGTACCAAGCTTCGTATTCGTCTTGATTTGATCCAATATTATTTAATCCTAGAAGTTCAAGTTGAATCGAGGTAATGCCATTTTCTTTACAGATGCCGAATATGGCTTGATACATTCTTACTGTGGCTCTGAATTCTTTTTCATAATCGAAATCATCAAAGTTAATTGCTCTTCGGTGTACATCACGTATAAGCGTAATAAGAGGAGGGTTTGCGCAGATAAGGTGACTCGCGGGTGGAATATCTTTGGTTTTGTTCACCCAAGGGCCAGCAACAACAGATTCTGGAGGGAATTTCGTAGACTCCGGTTTTGTAATATCATTCCAACAAGCTTTTTCTATATGCGGACCTAAAGCTAAGGATCTCCCTAATAGCAGATGCTTCTCTCTTTCACAATTTGTCAGAACAAGCATTGCAGAATTCGTTTTCTTTAAGAACGGATCTTCAAGAGGATGTCCTTTTAGGAAGCATATATGTAGATTATGTCTATCACTACGTACCGTTACGTATTGCGTATTTTTATTGATACGTCCTTGAGGATGTATTCCAGTAACTCCAAAGCGTATTTTTAACAAATTAGCTATGTATTTTGGTGTGAAGTCTAAAAATCCCGGAATTTGAATTTCTGGAACACGTACTGTCACAATAGGGTGTACGGGAGGTGTAGTCACGGGAACTGGAGTTGGAGTTTCTATAGGAACCGGAGGTGTTTCTACTACAGGAGAGGTAGGGGGTGTTGTTACCGGAGATTTTGTTGGAGGTGTCGTTGGTGGAGGTGTTCCTCCAGGTTTAACTCTTGTCGGTTTTGGTGTGATTGGAGGGGAAGAAGGCGCTGGTTTTGGCAGAGGGGGTTTTCTTAACCGCGAAGCTAAAAAGAAACAGGTAAGAATCAATAAGGCAATGCCAATAACAAGTAGAGGTAGGGCAATGGCTAATGAAGAACCTAAACATAAGGAAACAATACCCCCAATATTTAATGCGATGCCTAATGCAGTAATTGTCTGCAGAATGCGCGTAAGGCGTATTTTCAATTTCCCAAGATTCACATAAGTAATTGGTGTTTCTGGAGAGGGATTTGTACTTTGATTATTGGTAGGTGAAGTAGACACAAGCTTGCCTTAAGTTGAATATAATCAATGATATACTTACATATTTTCTCTCTAGTTTAAGCAAAGCGCGTAGGTTTCACAATAAAAAAATTTTTTACATAGGAATTTTATTGTGAATGAAAAATTTTTCTATAGTTCAGAAATAGAATTGGTTAAGGGTAGATTTCCTGTTGTTTTTGTTTTTTCTAGGCTAACGCCAAGCAAAAATAGAAGAATGAGAATCACAGTGAGTTTTTCTGGAGACGTAGGGGCGGGGGATAGGGATGTCAGAAAATTATGACTATGAAGAAGCGGATGCGAGATAATCCACGAAATACAAAATTTTGTCATCGGGGCGACAAACGGAAAAATCAAAGAAATGAGAATAAGGGAAAAAATCGGAAGGATAATTAGGGGAAAAAAGAGGTTATAGATTAGACCATCCAGTGGAAAATACCCAAAGAAGTTCACTGCAGGGAAAAAGAGAAAGATCTGTGAGGCTAGTGCTATAGATAGGGCTCCCCAGAAATAGCGAATAAAGGGAAGTAAATATTCAGGAGTTATTTCTTTCCAGGGTGTATAGAAAAAACGAAATAGATGAGGGAAGAAAAGTAAAATACCCAAAGTAGCTAAAAAGCTGAGAGCGAAAGCTGGAGATAGGGGCGAGAATACTAAAGAACACAAAATACATCCGATCCCTAAACGATTCAGACTAGAGCAGTATCCTGAAGAAAAAGGAGAAAGACAAATTAGTGATAAAGAAATCCATGCTCTCCATACCGAAGGAGACCAGGGAAACAATAGCGTTAGTCCCGAAAGCACAACAAAAGTAAGAAAATATTTTATTTTTGTTGGGAAAATACCAAAAAGGAAAAATAGAGCTGAGGCGAATAGGGAAAAATGCCATCCAGAAATAGCAAATAGGTGGGCTAGTCCTTTACTTTTGAAAATTTCTTTTAGATGTTTTGGTAAGGGAGTGCCAAGAAGAAGGCTAGAGGCGAATCTTCCTGATTCCCCAGAAGAAAATAAATGTAAAATACGTTTATGACATGATTCTCGTAATTTATGTTGAATACATGCTATTTTTATTGGCTGTATTTCTTCATAGCAACCATTAGACTTAAAAATAATTTGGGATGTATGATCTAGCGTTGTTCCTTGGATGTAGTATTTTTTATTTAGTTCTAAATGTGCGTCTATAAGAATAATACAAGGAACATGCCGGTGTTTTTGTCCACAGGGATATTGTAGGTGAACAGCTTCTCCAAAATATCTATTTTCTCTTCCAGATTTAATGATAAAGCTTCCTGATGATTGTCCTTTATGAATAGAAGAAGGTTCTGATAGAGTCATCAGGGGTATAATCCAGAAAATTCCCATAAAGAGTTGTTGTTTACGTTGTTGTTTGGGAATAAAAAGGGAAAGAACTAGAAGTAAGAATATCCCGCATAAAGGATGGGTACGCGCTAGAGTCCCCGTTAGCCAATAGAGTGCGCAGATTAATAGAGGGTGTTGTCGTTGAAAGTATCGACAAGAATGAATTAGCTGTATCCACAGGGAATAAAAAGTTTGAATAAGGACAGAGGATGAAAAAGTTTCAAAACGTTTTAACATCGGTTCATTCTTTTCCCACTCTTGAAGTGTATTCTATAGAGCAATTACGTGAAGAAATGTCTTGGGAAGAGATCTCCAAGAAAGCTCCTCGTTTGCCCCGAGGCTGGTACGAGCTGATGGGATTATCAAAAAAGGATAGATTAGATTTTTGCCAAGAGTATTGGCTTACTGTTTTGGGAGTTGATGATAATCAATTCCCGGGTATTTGTCGTTTTTTTTCTCTATTAGATAGTCTGGATGTTTATATTTATCGCTCTGCTAATGAACCCTATGATGTAAAAATGCTCTATACTTTTGGCGATGGGCGTTGTGGTTTTCAAGGTGAGCCTCCTTTATTAGAGGTCGATGGACATTGTTTTCCTAAACTAGGGGATAGTGATTATCAGAAGTTTTTCACGATTCATAATGGATTTGGAAAATGGGAAGATGAGGGAATTTTTCCCTGCCGTTCTTTAGCCAAAGTTCAACATAAGTTGCGAGAGTTGTTACTACGTTTAGAAAAGATCTCTCCCGAAGATAATTGTACTTCTTTGGGGATTTTTCCTTTCTATGGTTATGAAGAACCTTTGGCTTACCAATGTTTCCTTTTTGATCCCGAAGTGCGTAGAGATTGTCCTTCACCAAATGTATTGTTGAGTGAGGATAGTTTACTTCATAGAAGTTTAGAAAGTATTGAGCTTTTACATTTAACTACAAGTCATTATCCTTCCTTTCTTTCTTGGTTAGAAAACTACTTACATAGTGAAGAGGTATATGGTGGATGAATGTCGAGAATGTGTTTTAGATGTCGAGGATGTGGAAGTTCCTGTGGATTCTCAAGGTGATGATGAACTGACATGTGTATGTGTTGTGAAAAATACTTCTGGAATACACGTTCGCCCTGCTGGCGCTATTGTTAAATTGTTTGATGGTGAAGATTGCGAAGCAAGCTTTACCTATGCAGGGAAAACAGTAAATGCGAAAAGTATAATGAGCATACTCATATTAGGAGCACCACAAAATGGAAAGATTTTTGTGCGTATTAAAGGAAAAGATGCGAATCGAGTACTGCAGAAAGTGCAGGATGCTTTTGATTCAGGTTTTGGAGAGTTGTAGATGAACACGCCCGCGCCTTCTGTAGAACAAAATGAAGAATGGCGAGTTCCCGGAATGACTTTAGTTTCTGGGGTGGCCATAGGAAAAGCTTTTTTTCTGGGAACCTCTCCTTTGCAAATTCATGAACTTACTTTACCCCAAGAGGAAGTAGAACATGAGATACATCGTTACTATAAAGCATTGAATCGTTCTAAATCTGATATTGTTGCCCTAGAACAAGAAGTTCAAGGAAAACAAGGGCAACAAGAGATATCTTCGATACTACAGGCTCATTTAGAGATAATTAAAGATCCTATTTTGACTGAAGAGGTTGTGAATACTATCAGAAAAGATCGTAAGAATGCTGAATACGTCTTTTCTTCTGTCATGGGGAAAATAGAAGAATCTTTAACAGCTGTACAAGGAGTCTCTTTAGCTGTAGATCGTGTTCAAGATATTCATGATATTTCTAATCGTGTGATTGGTCATTTATGTTGTCAACATAAGAGTTCTTTGGGGGATGCAGATCAAAATATCATTGTGTTTTCCCAAGAGCTTACTCCGTCAGAAGTTGCCAGTGCTAATCCCTCCTATATTCGAGGATTCGTTTCCTTAGTTGGTGCTCCGACGTCGCATACTGCTATTGTTTCTAGAGCAAAAAATATTCCGTATTTAGCAAATTTTTCTCATGAAAACTGGGAACGTATTCAAGAATACTCGGGTAAGCTTGTACTTATTGATGGTATTCGTGGTGAGATTATCTTTAATCCTAAGTCAAAGACGCTTGAGAATTGTTATAAGCAAAAAAGCACATCTTACAGTGTAAAATCCTATCCACAAGCATCACCTCATGCAATAGTGTCTTCTCATGCCGCTAGTCTTGAAGAAGTGCGTATGCTTTCAGAATTTTTCCCTCAAACATCTATTGGGCTATTTCGTTCCGAATTCCTGGCGATTGCGGAAGATAGGTTGCCTACGGAAGAAGAACAAGCCGTGGTATATAAATCTTTAGCTTTATTTCCAGAGCGCGTGTCTGTTTTGCGTTTATTTGATTTTGGAGAGGATAAGCCGTGCCCTGGTCAAGATCCTATTCAAGAACGTTCAATACGTTATTTATTGAAGAATTCTCAAATGCTTGATGATCAGCTTAGGGCTATTTTAACAGCTTCGGTATTAGGTCCTTTAAAAGTATTAATTCCTGGAACAGCGGATGTTATAGAAATTATAGAAGTGAAACGTCGATTAGAGAATGTACGTCGTTCGTTTAATAAGGATCATAATATAGAAAATATTGTCTGGGGAAGTATGATAGAAATTCCCTCAGCTGTATTGATGATCGATGAGATTCTTCAAGAATGTAATTTTATTTCTATAGGTACCAACGATCTTATGCAATACGCCTTAGGAAATAACAGAGAAAGAGTTCTACCTTATTACCTCGATAATCCACTTCATCCTTCGGTAATGCGAATGATTCGCCATGTAGTGTCTAATGCTAAGCAGCATGACGTCTATACATCTATTTGTGGAGAGGCTGCAGCAAATCTATCTTTAACACCATTTTTCTTAGGATTGGGAGTTCAGGAATTGTCTGTTGCTATGCCAGCTATTGTAGAGCTAAGAGAGAAAATAGCTTCTTTGAATTTGAGTAATTGTGTAGAGCATACCGAGAAATTATTAAGAGCAAGGACCTGCGAAGAAGTTCAGGCCCTACTATCTTAAAAAGGCATTCCTGCACGCATTACAGACATCTCTTTATCCATAGCTTCTTTGGCTTCTTTAAATGCTGAACGAAAGAGATCTTCAATAACTTCAGGTTCTTCAGGATCAAGACATGTGGGCTGTACTTTTACAGAAACAATATCACATTTGCCATTGATCACTACAGAAACGAGTCCGTTACCTGCTTGTCCTTCATAGCGTTTTTGTTCTAGAGAAGCTTCCATTTCTAGGAATTGCTGCTCCATGATTTTTGCTTCCTTTTTCTTTTTAGCATATCCACTGCCCATGTTTACTCCTTAGTTAAAATTCCTGAAAACTCAACAACAGCAAATTGTAAAAGCGTATCTATAGTAGCTGATCCTACTAAAGAAGGGGAAGTCTCTTTTTGATAGGAAGGTTCTTTAGGAATGGGAGATTTCGAAGATGAAGACAAGAAACTTTGTTCTTCGTAGTGCTTTTCAATTGGTATAATAGATTTAGGCGATTCTTGCTGTTGGGAGATAGTTTTAGGTGTGTCAAAAGTTGATGTTTTAAGTTGTGAAAACAGAGTTTCTAAAGAAGGACGTTGGCATATCCGAATTAGATGAACAATTACGGTCTCTAAAAATGTTTTTTCGAAGATAGTTTGTTGTAGATGTTTCGCTGCTTCTCCGAGAAAGTCAATGATTTCTAGTAAACATTCGCTAGAATAATGCATTGCCGTTGCTGATAGAGGGGAATTTACCTGATCTTTATTAAGAAGTACGTCACGATAGAAAACAGTAAGGTCATGAAGAAAGGTTATTGGCGCTACTCCAGAATTTATTGCAGTAGTCACTGGCTGTAGGGCTTCGGCGTATTTTTGTGTGCGGATGCACTCCGCCAAAGTGCAAAGAGTATCCTGAGAGACTACACCTAAAGCATCAGATACAGACTCTTGGGATAAGGATTTAGGAAATAACCCTATGACATAATCATAAAGAGATTCTGCATCGCGGAGGCTTCCTTGAGCTGCCCTAGCAATAGGAAGAAGAGCTTCACGAGAAGTCTCTATGGAGTTTTCTTGAGATATAGATACTAACTTATCTACAATCATTGTCTCTGGGATTCTTTTTAAGTGCATTTTTTGACAACGGCTTAAAATTGTTCCAGGAATTTTATAATTTTCTGTAGTGGCCAAGAAAAATTTTACATGACTAGGAGGTTCTTCCAGAGTCTTCAATAGGGAATTAAAAGCCTCTTTTGTCAGCATATGCACTTCATCGATGATATAGATTTTGTATTGCGATTTCGCTGGGGTGAAGAGGACCGTTTCATTGATCTGACGAATATCTTCGATACCTCTGTGGGAAGCGCCATCAATTTCTATAACATCTAGGGAGTTTCCTAAAGAGATTTCTTTGCAAACACAACAGTGATTGCAAGGTTCGTTATTAGAAGTTGGTTCTATACAATTCAATGCTTTAGCAAAAATTCTTGCTAAGGTTGTCTTCCCTGTTCCGCGAATTCCTGAAAATAAATAAGCATGCGCTACACGTTGAAATTTTAAGGCATTTTTTAAAACAGTAACTACAGCATCTTGTCCGAGAATTTCGGAAAATGTTTGTGGACGGTACTTTCTAGAAGAAACTTGATATGTTGTAGATGTCATTTATTAAGCCTCTAAAAATTCTTGCGAGGAGTTTTTTTATTTAATTCAGGTGACTATTTTTCCTGGGATTCCTAGACTGAGTGTCCCAAAAATGCGTCCACTAATGAATTTGCAATTAGGGACAGTTTTTCTATGTTCACTATAGTATAAAGGGTTGGAAATTGTCCCTCTTTAATGAATATATTGGTGCATTAGATAGAACATGGTGTTGTTTAGATAAGGTATGGAGTGCCATGAGAAATCGTCATTTTTCTTTGTCATATATCAAGCTATAGTCAATAGTATGAAATTCTTAATTAAAATAGAGCAAAGTTCACAAATCATGATAATGTGCTTTAAGTGATGTCATTTCCTATGAATTTTTTGAGTTTTCTTGTTTGCAAGTGACAGAGTTTATTTGTGAAAAGATAGAAGTGCTAGTTTTGAATAAAAAATGGTGTTTTGTTCTTTGGTGTGATAGCTAAAAAATAATAGATATAGCCTGTATTGAGCATATGATCAAGCAAATGGAAGACCGTAGGCAAACTTACCGTAGCTGTACTACTGCTGAAATAGATCGGCCGTGGTCAAGATATCTTTTATATTTTGGTATTACGGCTATTTTTGGTTTAACGTTATTTTCTTTTATCTACCTTAGAGTTCTTCATATTCCTGTATATAAGGAGGGGGATATTGCTCAAGTATCTCTGAGTTCTCCTATCGAATTTTCTATAAGTTGGAACGTACATGCATTCTATAGTAAGACTGCCGAAGTTCCTGAAGTATTTGGAAAGGTCTACCGTATTTCTGAAAACACTTGTTTTGAAGAACCCGAAGAAGAAGAAACACGACGGTGGCTAAAAAAAACTCAAGATTTTCTCGGCGCCGTGGGATTTATAGATAACTCTACAGAAACTTGTCTTCAAGATCTTCATTTGCGTCCCTCGGCTCTGAAAGAAAGAGATCGTTTGCTGGGAATTCATGTAAGTGCTGATTCTAGGGAAGTTATACATCAATGTGTTGCACATGTGGATAATTTCTTAAGGTCTGAAAATTGTCCGGTATCTTGTAGATTGCATATTATAGATAATCTAAAAGAGAAGTCTTTAGATATCGCTGTTGATAAGGAAAAATCAGGCTATGTTAAAGGAGATTTACTTGGAACACGGCGATTGGAGCATTTTCCTAAGGGCAGTTCTATTATAAGGCAGTATCAAAGGATTAGTGCAAGAGATGCAAAAATCCTTCGCTGCTTACGTCACCAACTCGTCTCCTCAACAACGTTATTTTCTTGCCGGGGAGCTTTAGGAGTTCTTATTTTGGTGGTAGTTATTTTAATTTGGGGCTATCGTTCATTGGTAACGTTTTGTCCTGAGTTATTGATGTCGCCAAAACGTTTTATGCTCTATATTGCTATCTTTTCCCTATCATTGATCGGAGTAAAGATTACAGAGACTCTTTGTGCTCTAGGCCCACAAAGTTGGGAAATTTATCTTTCCTATCCGCTGATTCTTCCTTTTACAGCTATTCTTCTTGGTCATCTTGTAGGCATTCCTCTTGCAGGAGCTTCCTGCACATTTTTAGGAGTTCTCTATACTTTAGAATCAGATATTTGGAACAATAGTTGGTTCCTTGCTATGAACTTATTAAGTTCATGGAGGATTTTATTCACATTGAGCCGAGTAACGCGTCTATCTTCACTGTTTTGGTGTTGTATGAAGTTATGGTGGGTATCCACGGCAATTTTAACAGGATTCCGTTTGTTCTTCGGTGCCGCATCTATAACAGCTTTCCGTGCGGATTGTTTAGGAAGTTTTGTTTATAGCTTGATTACTGCTTTAGGTGTTGGAGCCTTAATTCCTGTATTTGAATCTTCTTTCGGCGCCTGTACTCATAATCATTTATTAGCCTATTTAGACTCCGACTACCCTTTATTAAAGAGACTCTTCGAACAGGCCCCTGGGACTTACCAGCATTCAGTTTTAGTAGGTATCCTTGCAGAATCCGCAGCTAATGCTATTCATGCTGATGGGCTTTTCTGTCGTGTTGTGGCGCAATATCACGATATTGGTAAGTTAATTAATCCAGGATTCTTTCTTGAAAATCATCAAATGCTTGGAACATCAAAAAGTAGTCTCTCTCCGATAGAGAGTGCTAGAATGATTATGCGGCATATTCCTGAAGGAGTAGAGTTGGCTAGGAAGGCCGGTCTTCCCGACTCTTTTATTCGTGTTATTGAAGAGCATCATGGTACATCAGTCATTCTTTCTCCTTATCATCGTCATTTACAAAATAATCCCAACACAGGAACTTCAGACGAGGAACTTTTCCGTTATCCAGGAAGAAAACCATCCTCTAAAGAATCCACAATTATTATGATTGCAGATTCATTTGAAGCAGCGGCGCGTTCTTTAGAGGGAACAAGTATGGTGGCTTTACGGGATCTCGTAGATAAGATTGTGTCTGGGAAAATACATGATGGACAATTTGCAGATTCTCCAATAACTTTGGATGAGCTTACGACCATCTGTGAGACTATGGTCAAAACACTCTATAGCGCTTTACATTCTCGTGCAAAGTATCCTGAAATGGCTTTGAAGCCTTGTGTCTAGTATAAGCTTGCAGATAGGTTTTAAATATCAACGTTATCCAGATTTCTCTTTGAGCAGTATTTTATTCCCGCCGCTATCCCTTTACCAATACCAAAAATAGCTTTCGATAAGCCTATAATTAAAAGAATAGGAATAAGAAGAATAAGTAGAGGTAACATAAAGCCTAAACCACCCAAAACACTGATGATTATAGGTAAACACATAATCTGTGCCGTTTCTCGGCATCGAGGGCATTTTGTATTTGGGGTGAAATTGTTCACTCCTTTGAAGGCGGCCCGAGCCTGTACATATCTATAGTAGAAGATACCAGCGTAAATCAGCCCTACAATGGGAATCAAGACCATAGGGATATGCTGAAGTCTGGTCATCATAGCTTCTATAGCCATAGGACAGCCGTGAATTGCCTCAGGTAATATGGCAACGGATGTTTGACAAATGCTGCCGTTTTCGTTCACGTGTGTATGTTGAGGAATTTGAACTATTCCCATAAATCCCTACTTGTTAAATTAGAATTTAGAAAAGGTCGTAGTGAATTATATTTCAATGAGAACAATAAGTTTTGAACTAAAACCAAACTATTTTATTTCTATTTATTAAATTAGTTCCATAACTTTTCTTAAACACAAGAAATCTTAATTTAGTTTGCACTGCAATCTCTATGGCTAATTCAACAATAAGTTAAGATATTTTAACAAAATATCATTAAAAAATAGTTTTATTAGGATTTTATTTTTCTTAAGAATCTTGTAATTCGCAAAAACTCAAATTTAATAGTTTCAGGGCATTTTATAATAAAAACACCCTCAAACTCAATCTTAAGCACGTTGATTACTCATGGAATGGACTTTATAACAGTTGATTAGGTTAAGAACCACGGCAATATGCTGTTATTTTCGAATAGAGAGCCATGATCAATAGAGCAAAGCCTACAAGCAGTATAATTGGGAATAGCAGACCTAATCCACCGAAAATAGCAACACCAATACCAAGATTTAAATGACTTGGATCTAATTTAGAACAGATTGAACTCGTACATTTTTGGTTGGGGGTGTAGTCTAGCTTCGCATATTCCTTATTCATCAGAGATTTTTGATAAATAAGACGGCCTGCTATCAATAAACCCGCAATGGGAATACAGGAAACAAGCTTTTGAATTCGATGTAATTTGGCATCCGGATCGAGTAGATATTTTGGAGCATGTAACACAGTAGATGCTGCTACATCTGATCTATACCCGTTTGAGTTTACATGGGGGTGAGCAGGAATAATTGTGGCAACAAGAGGCATAAGGGAACTACCTTCTTTAAAAATTTAATTACTGGCTATTTAAAGTTTTTCTCTAGAGATTTTTTCTTTATTTAGAAGTTGGGTGTGTCAGTTTTTAAAAAATTTGATTGTTTATTTCAGTAGAGAAAAAAAATAAGCGAAAGCATTTTCCCATAAACTCAAATAAAAGTATAGAGTTTTTTTAAAATTTTGATAATCAAGTAAGCAATAATTCCAATAATAAGAAAGGGGGCTAACACTCCTATACCTCCTAAAATTCCAAATGCAGTTAAGGGAAGATAATATTTAGGATGTACACGAGAGCAAAGTTTATTAGCACAGCTTTGATTAGGAGTATAATTTAAAATTGAATAGGCATTGCGCATTACCGTGAATCTACGATAAATTAGGAAAATTGTAAAAATGAGTCCTGAAATTGGGAAAACTAAGAAGCGCATGCTAATTTCAGGAAAATATGCTGATTTACACACAGCAATTTTTGTTGTGGGAACAGATATCAAAGTATTTCTACTTGTAGTGTGTATATGAGTAGGCAGGGTAACGTACGCGGTAAACATGATATTGCCTCATGAATTTTATGATTTATGATTGCAACATTGTTTATTTTAATTATTTATTAACGCTATTTTTTACTGATTTATTCTAATAACGTTTATTACAGTCTGCTTTAGATATAATCTAAGCTATATTTTTAGATTAAATGGAGATTAAGAGTTTGTCTTGAGCAATGTTCGATGTATTTAACGGGAGTAAAAATTTTTTCCAAGCTTCGATATTTTTTGCTGCAGTAATGCTTAGACGTCCTTGAAGAGGATGATAAGGGGGAGGAAGTACTTTAGTGTAAGGTAATTTTAAGTGTAATCTAATAATGGCAGCTTTGGCAACAACAATAGCGTCATATTTTCCGCTTTCTAGCTGCTCCAGTCTCTCTTCTATTGTACCTCGAATATCCAGAATCTGTCCCTTAGGAAATAGGGTTTTTAACATTTCTCCCCGACGCAAAGAAGAGCTCCCGAGCCTAGGGTTTTTAGGAAATCGTTTCCAAAGGTAACGTTCGCCATAAATTAAAAGGTCTGAAGGGTCTAAACCTTTTGTTATTGCTACAACGGAGGTCGTTGATGGATCAGGGAGGTCTTTAGCGGAATGCACAGCAAGATGGCAGTGGCCTCGAAGGACAAGCTTATCCACAGCATCCGTGAAGAATTGTGAATTTTCTACGAGGCGTAGAGGAGTAATTTTATCTTTATCTCCACGAGTGTTTACTGCATGTATCTGAATCCAAAGTTTAGGAAACCATGAATGAAGAAGACGAGCGCATTCGTGTACCTGAGCTTGTGCTAAGGTAGATCTTCGAGAAGCTATGCGTAAGGGACGTCGTCCTACGCAAAAATCAGAAAGAAAAGGATCAGTGTAGCAGTCGGATAGCATCTTTTATAGTTTTCACCCCTCGAATATCTAAATGATCTTTAATTTCAGAAGATAATCCCGAAATTTGTCCTTCCGGAATCACAGCACCTTCAAAACCCATGAGCTTACTTTCTTTAAGACGTCTTTCTAAATGGGTAACGTGACGGATTTCGCCTCCTAAGCCTATTTCTCCAGTAAATGTATAATTTTGAGGAGAAAGGCGATTATATAATGATGACACTACAGCAAGTCCTGCACCTAAATCTGCAGCAGGTTCTGTGATTTTTAATCCTCCAGCTATGGATAGAAAAACATCAGCGGTATGGAATTTTATTTGAGCGCGCTTTTCTAGGACAGCTAAGAGTAGCAAAAATCGATTCTGATCGAATCCTGAAGTTTTTCTAATCGGATTTGCAAACGGAGAAGATGATGCCAAAGCTTGCATTTCGATAAGAAGAGTTTCAGATCCTTCGATAATAGGAATAATTACGGAACCCGTGGTTTCTGTAATTTTTTCTTGTAAAAAGAGACCAGAAGGATTAGTAACTTCTTTTAATCCATCAGTATGCATAGATAGAATAAGCAATTCATTCGTAGGGCCAAAACGATTTTTTACAGAGCGTATCATACGATAATTGGCGTGTGAATTACCTTCAAAGTATAAAACAGTGTCTACAAGGTGTTCTAAGACTCTAGGACCAGCAATTTCTCCAGATTTTGTTACATGACCTATAACAAAAGTTGTGATTTGTGATTGTTTAGCAATATGCATCAGCTCAGAAGTCACTTCTCGTACTTGAGCTACGGATCCTGGAGAAGAATGCAATGCAGGATTAAATACGATTTGGATAGAGTCGATGATTAAAATATCGGGGTTGAGTGTTGCTATTTGTTGTTTAATATCATCAAGGTTTGTTTCGGGGAATAGGTAGATGTTTGCACTGGAAATTTTTAAACGCCGTGCTCTTAAAGAGGTTTGCGTTACAGATTCCTCTCCGCAAACATAGAGGACTTTAAGACCTCGATTAGCAAATTTTGCTGATGTTTGTAAAAGTAAAGTAGATTTTCCAATTCCTGGATCACCACCTAATAGAGTAAGACTACCACGAACGGCGCCACCGCCTAGAATCCGATCCCAACCGGGTTCTCCTATGCATAAACGTTCTTCTTCGCGAAGCTCTACAGTATTCAAAGATACTGCAGTTGCTTGCGATCGAGAACGTCTTCCATTTTGAGAAGGGGAGACGAGTTCTTCAATAAATGTATTCCATTGTAGGCATCCTGGACATTGACCTAACCATTTTGGTGTATTGGTTCCGCATTCATTACAAGTCCATTGTGTTTTTATCTTCGTAGTCATGGGCATCTAAAGCTTCTTGAGCCGCTAACTTCTCGGCTTCTTTTTTCGATAAGGCAAATCCTTCACCCCAAACTTCATCATTGACTGTTACCCGAATATGGTAACCTGGGGCACCTTGTTGGGATGTCCACGGGGTGGATTGATATATGGGTAATGTACGCAATTGTTTTTGCGTGAGCTGTTGCAGACGATTTTTCGGATTTCCTAGCATAAGGGGAAGGATATCCTTTTTTGAGGGCAGCAGAGGTACGGTAATTTGTCTTGCTGGAGCTAAGCCCCCATCTAGATAAACAGCGCCTAGAATAGCCTCAAATAAATTAGCATAAGCTGAGGTTCTTCCTCGCTCATTTTGAATCCTTTCTCCTTTACCTATAAGTAAGTATTCTCCTAATCCTAATGCATCAGTATATTGGCAGCAAGAAACTGCATTTATCAAAGCTGCACGTGCTGTGGACAACGTGCCCTCATCCATGGAAGGAAATAATAGGAATAAGTGTTCGGTTACGATTAAGCATAACACGGCGTCTCCTAAGAATTCCAAACGCTCGCTATCTTCGGTAATAGTCACAGTCTCATTCCTATAAGAAGGATGTGTGAGAGCAGTAACTAAGAGTTTCGGTTGAGTAAATGTAAAATTTAATTTAGCTTCAACTTCTTTAATGTTGATCAGATTATTCATAAAATTATGAAATGTTGCCCTATTAAAATATAACGCATTAGTTATCGGAGTTTTTTTATAGGCGGAAAAGGGCTTAAAGTCTATAGTACTTTTGGTTACACTCTCTTAAATGGATAAGTATGAGGATTGTTCTACATTTAGAACACCTGCGCCATTTTCAAAATCAAGGTAGTATATTATTCGAAGATCTGGTCTCTGCGGACGATTGTTTTTCTCTAGAAACAAAACTAAGACATTTCGTGGAATCCATCTCCAAAAATACACTAGATGCGCGCTGGAGAGACAATATTTTCCGCACCCTTCCTGAAGTGGCAGCTTTAGTTAAAAAGCGACATTTGGATATTTTTGCTGCTAATCTCGTACATCGACCTAGATTATTATTAGTCAGTGATTTTTGGGTTTTCCCTGAAGATAGCATCAGCGAAAGGGAAGAAGATTGTCAGTTACTCTTATCTCTATCAGGCGATAAGGTAGGTCAGGGAGTCTTTTTTGTTGGATCTTATCCCACCGAGCTTTATTTCCCGAAGCCAGGAGAAACAGCTCTTCTACTTGCTTTTTCCTCTGCAGGGATTCCTGTTGCCTAAAGAGATTTCTCTCTTTTAGATAAATATACGAAATTGTTTGCCTAGAGCTATTTTTATGTTATGACTGCATAAGATCTCGATTTGTTTTTAGGAACTTTTATGAAGCATCTTCCGCAGAAAATAGAAACTCTTTGTAACCCTATAACAGCCAAGAATATCTTGACTTGGCTATCTAGTGACTTTGGTAAAAACGATGAAGATATTATAGCTGAGCTTCTAGAAAACAATCCGCAGCGTCTTGAGGAACTATTTGGGAAAACTCTTGCCTTTGGTACTGGGGGATTACGTAGTCCTATGGGATTGGGCACCAATAGAATTAATATCTTCACAGTGCGACGTGCTACTCAAGGTTTGGCACAAGTATTAAAAAAACATAACCCTCATCCTGGGGATTCGATTCGCGTAGT
Organism: Chlamydia sp. 16-02; assembly: GCF_042235055.1. Classification (NCBI taxonomy): domain Bacteria; kingdom Pseudomonadati; phylum Chlamydiota; class Chlamydiia; order Chlamydiales; family Chlamydiaceae; genus Chlamydia; species Chlamydia sp. 16-02. The sequence continues at coordinate 264,482 of NZ_CP114172.1, read as the reverse complement.
CATTGGTTATGATACGCGGAATCATTCCTTTGATTTTGCTAAGGAAACTGCGAAAGTTCTCGCGGGTAATAAAATTCATGCGCTTATATTTAAAGATCCTGAACCTCTAGCCTTGGTTTCTTTTACTGTAAGATCTCAACAGGCTTTAGCAGGAGTGATGATTACCGCTTCTCATAATCCTCCAGAGTATAATGGCTACAAGGTTTATATGGCTTCAGGAGGGCAAGTATTACCTCCTTTAGATCAGGAGATTATTCGAGCATCAGTAGATGTTGAAGAAGTTTTACTCGTTGATTCTTTAGAAGATCCCTGTATTCATTTTGTGGGAGAAGAATATGAGGCTTTATACACGAAAACCGTACACCAATTGCAGCTATATCCTGAAGATAATCGTCTTTCAGGACCGGCAATTCACGTAAGCTATTCTCCACTCCATGGAACTGGAGTTACTATGATTCCTCGAGTTTTAAAAGATTGGAATTTTCCTATGGTTAAGCTTGTTGAGAAACAAGCGCTTCCTGATGGAAGTTTTCCTACGGTACATTTGCCTAATCCTGAAGATCCTGAAGCGCTAACTTTGGGAATTCAGCAAATGATAAAGAATCAGGATGATATTTTTATAGCTACAGACCCTGATGCAGACCGTTTGGGAGTTGTGTGTTTAGATGAGAACCGCCCCTATATATTTAATGGAAATCAAATTGCCTGTTTGCTTGCTGATCATATTTTGCATGCTTGGTCAGCTTACTCTCCTTTGGGTAAAGAAGACAAGGTGATTAAAAGCTTAGTAACTACAGAAATGTTGTCAGCAATCACAAAGTTTTATGGTGGCGATATTGTGAATGTAGGGACCGGATTTAAGTATATTGGAGAGAAAATAGAAGATTGGAGAAATAAATTAGAAAGGTATGTGTTTGGCGCTGAAGAATCCTATGGCTATCTTTACGGCACACATGTAGAAGATAAAGATGCTATTAGTACATCAGCGTTAATTACAGAAGCTGCTTTGCAGAAAAAGCTTCAGGGGAAAACCCTTCGAGAGGCTATTTTAGATTTATATGAGACTCATGGATATTTTATGAATAAAACAGTCTCCTTATCTTTTGAACCAGAGAAGGAAAGCTTCATGAAATCCCAAATAGAGAAGTTGGCAGCTCTTGATCCTTCTACTATGTCCTTAGTAGGGGATAGCGTAGTAACATTTGAAAATTATCATCAGGGTATAGGAATTAATACGGCCTCGGGAACTACTTATAAACTCTATCTTCCCAAGATGTTTATGTTGTGTTACTACTACAATAGTGGGGGTAAGATTATAGTGCGTCCTTCAGGTACAGAGCCTAAAATAAAATTATATTTTGAGCTTGTAAACCGTTATGATGTGGTAGCAGAAAAGAAACAGGAACAAGTCCAAAGAGAACAAGAAAGTCAGAAAAAATTAGAAAATTTTATTTCCGAATTTAAAGAGAAATTTTCCTCCTTACAGGCCGAATAATAAAAATTAAAATCCCCTTGTAGTAATATCTTCAGCGCATCTACACTGGCGCTGCAGAAAGCTGGCTAGATTTTTGTTCTCGGTCTATCTCTTTTATACGAGATCTGAGTCAAGATTTGTCCATTATGAAATAGAATATCTCCAAACCATGTTCTTGATGAACTCAAGACAGATATGAAGGACTTCCCTATGACCTTTGTACCCTATACTTTACCTGAATTGCCCTATGATTACGATGCTCTAGAACCAGTGATTAGTGCAGAAATTATGCGTTTACATCATCAGAAGCATCATCAAGGTTATATAAATAATTTAAATGATGCTTTGAAAAAATTAGATATTGCCGGTGCTCAACAAGATCTTACACGTCTTATTTCTTTAGAGCCTGCCATACGTTTTAATGGCGGTGGGCATATCAATCACTCCCTATTTTGGGAAATGTTGGCCCCAGTAGATCGAGGTGGAGGCATGCCTCCAAAACATGGATTGCTTAAGCTAATTGAAAAGTTTTGGGGGACTTTTGATAATTTCTTAAAAGAATTTATTGAATTTGCAGCTCCTATTCAAGGTTCAGGATGGGCATGGCTAGCTTTTTGTCCCAAAAAACAAGAGCTTATGCTACATGCAACAGTTAACCAAGATCCTCTAGAGGCGACCACTGGTAAGGTGCCCCTCCTAGGAGTAGATGTTTGGGAGCATGCTTACTATCTCCAGTATAAAAATGTTAGATTAGATTATTTAAAAGCAATTCCTCGAGTAATTAATTGGGGATATATTGAAAAAAGATTTTCTGAATTAACTAATTAAAAGAGTATTTTTAATTGAAGAGTTAATAACTTTAATTTAAAATTACTCCTGCTAAAAAGTTTGGATTGGGTGGCTTGTGCGTTTATTTTCTTACGATAAACCTAAGATTAAAGTGCAAAAGATAAAGGCTGATGGTTTTAGCGGTTGGTTGAAGTGCACGCATTGTCACGAGATGATTCATGCGAATGAATTGGGACAAAATTTTAACTGTTGTCCCAAGTGCTCTTATCATTACCGTATTACTGCGGCTGAGAGGATAAAATTGTTAGCTGATAAAGATTCTTGGCGTCCTCTCTATACAAATCTCAAATCACAAGATCCGTTAAAATTTGTTGATACCGATACTTATCCAAATCGTTTAGCTAAGGCTAGAAAAGATAATACAGAAAGTGAGGGAGTACTTGTTGGTATTTGTGCCATAGGTGAACATCCTGTAGCTTTGGCTGTCATGGATTTCAATTTTATGGCGGGATCTATGGGTGCTGTCGTTGGAGAAAAACTGACACGACTGGTAGAGAAGGCTATAGTATCAAAGCTCCCCGTAATTATTGTTTGCGCTTCCGGAGGTGCAAGAATGCAAGAATCTGTGTTTTCTTTAATGCAGATGGCGAAAACTTCCGCAGCTTTAGCAAAATTACACGAAGCAGGCCTACCTTACATCTCTGTTTTGACTAATCCTACATCTGGAGGAGTCACAGCTTCTTTTGCTTCTTTGGGCGATGTGATTATTGCAGAACCTAAAGCTCTTATCTGTTTTGCCGGTCCTCGAGTTGTTGCCCAGGTTATAGGTGAAGATCTTCCTGAGGGGGCTCAAAAATCTGAATTTCTTCTTGAACATGGAATGATTGATAAAGTGGTTGAGAGGAAACAATTAAAGAGTACTTTGCAGAGTTTGCTTGATTACTTTTGTGCTCAAGAATACACTGGCGGCCAAGACAAAGCACCTAGGGATCTATCTAAGACCCTTAAAGAAATTTTTTTATTGACAGATGACAGTGAATGAAACATCATACCCGATACTTATAGTAACCACGGCACTGTTCTTATGACTATATTTTGTGAATTAGAATCTGGAGTAGATCTTCCAGAATATTCCACAGAAGGCGCCTCGGGTGCAGATCTTCGAGCCAATATTGAAGAACCTGTTGCCGTATTGCCGGGACAACGCGTATTAATTCCTACAGGAATAAAAATGCAAATTCCTCAAGGTTACGAAGTGCAGGTACGCCCACGTAGCGGTTTGGCTCTAAAACATGGGATTATGGTTGTTAATTCTCCGGGAACAATAGATGCTGATTATCGCGGCGAAATTTGTATTATACTTGCAAATTTTGGAGAGAATACTTTTATTATCGAGCCTAAGATGCGTATTGCTCAAGCTGTAGTTGCTCCCGTAGTCCAAGCAAAGTTTATAGTCGTGGATCAAGAAGAAGGATTAACGGCAACATCTCGAGGAAGTAGAGGTTTTGGGCATACCGGAGAGAAGTGACATGCCTTTCTATTGTGAGAGTCAACCTGATTTTTCCTTGTTTTCTCTTTTATCCCCCAATCTTATTATGTTTTTGAATAAAAGCTCTCGGGAGGAGATTCTTCAAGATCTTACAGATCTTGCAAGTACCGCAGGCTTACTTGAGAATAAAGAAGAGTTCTTTCAAGCTTTAGTGACTCGTGAAAATATTATGTCCACGGGTATTGGCATGGGAGTGGCAATCCCACACGGTAAATTACATAGTTGTTCTGATTTTTTTATCGCTATAGGTATCCATTCTCAAGGGATTCTTTGGGATGCGATAGATGGAGCTTTAGTACGTCTAGTATTTTTGATCGGAGGTCCTGATAACGCTCAAGCTGAATATCTCAAGCTGTTATCTACACTAACTCTTTCACTTAGAGATGAATCTCGGCGTGAGAAATTGCTACAAGTTACAACGATTGAAGAAGTCATGAATGTGTTTTTAGGAATGTAGTAGTTATGGATTTAAAATTAGAAGAATTAGCTTCTTTATTAGATGTTTCTGAAAATACTGTCCGCCGATGGCTGGATGAGGGGGCTATCCCTAGTTATAGTATGAATAATGAACATAGATTCAATCGAGAAGAAATAGAGGATTGGATCTTACATAATCAAGCTTTAGTAGGATTAGAAAAAGACGAGAAACAAGAAGAGGAGTTTCGGGATCTTTCTCTAAAGTATAGCCTATATAAAGCAATTTATCGCGGAGGAATTATCCGTGATGTATCTGTGAAAAATAAAGCAGAAGCCCTCCAATATGCCTCTTCTTACATAGCAGAGAAATTTAACCTAGATGCTAGTGTGCTTTTCGAGATGCTTACTCATCGGGAAAATCTTATGTCCACAGGTATTGGAGAAGGAATCGCTCTTCCTCATGCTAAAGATTTTCTAATTAATGCATACTATGATGTCGTTGTTCCTATGTTTTTATCAACAAGCATTGATTTCGGTGCTCTTGATGGTAAGCCTGTGAACGTATTATTCTTCCTTTTTGCCTCCCAAGATAAAAGTCATTTAAATTTAATAAATAAAATCGTGCATCTTGGAATGTCTTTAGAAGCACGGAGTTTTCTAACAAACTATCCAGAAAAAGAACAACTCCTTGCCTATATTAAGAATTGGGAGTCGCAAATCCATTAACTATCAATCTCTATAAAAGATTTGCAACTCCGAGTTGTGAAAAAAGTCCTATTGTTGTTATGGTGATCTCATAGGCTGATCTAGGAGATTATAGCAGCATGATGAGTTCTAAGCGTACTTCGCAACTTGCAATGCTTTCCATTTTGTTAACTTTTACCCATTCTGTAGGTTACGCAAGTGCTGCAGTTGCTCCTTTTGAAGTTAGCTCCGTATATTCCGAAGATTCTTTAATTGCTTTGGAAAGCAAAAAAAGCAAGAAAGAGCAAAGAATCCAAAAGATTCAAGAGAACAGACGTGCACGACAAGAAGCAAAAGAAGCTGCCGAAGCTAAAAAGAATGCTAAAGCGGCAGCAAAAAAAGCTAAAAAGTGCAAAAAGGTCTCCTTTTTATTCACAGACAGATTGAATCAAGAGCAAAAAGCTCGATGCCAAGAGCGTAAGAAACAACGCGTTTCTTTTAGAGAACAACGTCGTTTAAAAACTGAAGAGCGTAAGGAACAACAACGAGTCTTTGCTCAACAAATTAAACAGAGTGTGGATTATTGCTGCGAAGAGCTTGTTCAATATGGAACAGGAAGTCTTTTAACTCGCGGTGGAAAGTATTCTAAAAGATATCACAGATCTAATAATTGCGATCAAAACGCTGTTGTAAATGAACAATCTAGGCAAACAACGCCTCGCTTGTCAGCTAGAGAAAAAGCTAAAATCAGAAAAAGAGCCGGTACAATAGTACGTGCAGCTCCTAATACTGAAACTCCTAGATCATTATTAAAAACTATGATCGTCAATAGGGAAGCAAAGGCCTCTTCTGAAGATAAAGAAGCAATTCAAGTTGTTCACGATATCAAAGAAGGCCCAGTATTACCGATTTTTGTTCGTCCTGATGTCAAAGTAGTTCATGAAGATAGAAATAAACTTATTCAGGATTTAGCCAGAGAACAGAGAGTCGCCAAGAGGAAATCTTCAAGAGAAGCTCTTCAGGCTCGTGTAAAAGAAAGTAAAATTCCTAGAAATGGGAAGATTACTTCAACACTGCGTTATGATGTTGAAAAAGCTGCGGCTGTCAAAGTTAGACGCAACGGTTCTGTAAATCCTCAAGTTCGTGCTCAGAAAGCATCAAATACTCGAAGAAACGCAGGTAGTGAACAAAGTCAACAAGAATCCACACAAAATGTAAAACCTGGTTCTCCAGATCAAAAAGAACAAATTGCTAGCAACACACCTACGGATGATTTCTACAGTACATCTTCTGCTTCAGGAAATACTAATGTGAATAGCTATCTTAATGCGAAGCAATACCGTTGTGATTCTTCTGAGACAGATTGGCCTTGTTCCTCATGCGTTGCTAAACGTCGTACACATACAAGCATTTCTGTATGTACCATGGTCGTTACAGTTATAGCCATGATTGTTGGAGCCATCATCATTGCAAACGCTTCAGATTCTACAACAACTACTGGCGGTGGCACAACCCCTCCAAATCCTACACCACCTACTCCATAACCTAATCCTTAAAGATCTACTTAGAATGTGAGTTCTAATACGAAAGAGACAGAGCCTTAATGGTTTCTGTCTTTTTTGTTTTTATAAACTCTGTTTTAAATATAGTTTATTAATTTTTATAATTAATTAATTGGTCTCAAACAGTTATTATATGATTAAAGTGTTTTATTTATTTTTATTCTTATTATGTCTGAGCCCAAGCCAATATATCAAAGTCCTGCTTTAAATCAGGTAGAGATTGGAAAATCATCCCTAGATAATAATCCAAAAATCGCTAAGGCTATTCAAGCTACAGGAATAGTACTAGCTATCTTAGCTATAGTTGCTTCTGTATTTTTAATTATAGCAACACCTGTAGGTTTACCGATTTCTATGGCATTAGGAGGAGTTTTGCTTGGAGTTGGCGGAAGTATGCTATTCACTTCTGTGAACTCTCTGGCTCAAACTATGAAAAGGGCAGCTGTTGAGCATAAGCGTCAGAAGATTCTACTCCAGGAAAATCCTGAAAAAATAAAACCAAAAAATGAACTCTTAGAAGGAATGTGGCCAAGATATAATCATATGGTTGACGGGTTTGCTCATTTAAATATGGAAATAGGCAAACATGAAAAAAATATTTTAAAGCAGATGGGTAGAAAAGAAGGTCTTGAGTTTATAGAGAGCTTCGATCAAATCACTAGCGATTATTTGACTTGTGTTAGTTTACTTGAGGGACGTCAGTCTGTTTATTCCAAAGAAGATTATGCTCAGCGCGATGATAGTTATCCCAGTGTTGCTAGGAAAAATGAATTACTTATTAGATTAGGAGATAGTATCACTTCTAGATTGTCTAAAGGTGGTGGGGTCTTTTCTTTAAAGATGCAGGAATTAAGTAGTACGATGTCGAAGGTTCATGCGGGAGTAACTCTAGGTTTAGTGGCTGGAGGTATCGCTGCTGTAGGTGTTATTGCTGCAATCATTCCTGGAGGGATCTTTGCTCTGCCGATGATTTTAGCAGCTGCTATAGGAATCGGTCTTGCTGTTTTAGGTTTGTCTTATGCAATAAAAACAATATTAAAGCGATCGAAGACAAATAAAAAACAATTATTTAAAGATCTTGCATCTACGATTGATATTAAAACTCTTAAAGATATAACCAAAGATCAATCTGTTCTTATGAATATGTTGAAAGTCTCTTTGCAAACTGATCAGAAGATGACGTTGGATAATAGAGACTTTTATACGCAATATAACAAAGTGAGAGACACATTACAGTTCTTAAATGAACATCTAGAAGAGATAGAGTTTAAATATAAGTATCTCAGTAAAGAATATCAGCAACGAGCTAATAGGTTGGAGAGAGGGGTGTCTGTCCTTTCTGATAGGAAGAATGCTCAAGAAGAAGATGATTATAATCCTCAGGTACCGGCAAGTGATCGAGAAGGTCTATTGAATGATACTGGAGGATTTGATGAATTAGTGTCTAAAGGTATAGATGCTGCTAGACGTAGACGACAAAGCGATAGCAGTGGTGTGACATTTATAGGTGATTACGAACAGCATTTAGATGAGGATGAGTTAGGATTTGGTGGTGGATGGAGTCCTTCTGGTAAACGTGCTCTTGAAAAAATGTGGTCAGCAAAGCCAGCAATAATGAATGAGGAAGATTATTTCATTTTAAATGAAGACGTGAATAAAGTACTTGCTTCTTATCGTAATGATATACAAGCAATGAAGGCAGATATTCAGAAGGTTGAGCAACTCTTTGTTGAGATGCAAGCTGGGAAAAATAGACTTGAGAATTACTCGGAACAAGTCATAGGTATTTGGACTGATGTAAGTAGCAATTGCCACATGATCCTCAATCACTTGGTGGGAATGCAAATGCGGCTGATAGCTTTTGTAGAATCTGGTGGGATAATCCGTCCTAATGTAGGGAATGTTCCTAAGGGGAAGATTCCCTAAGAAGTAGAGTGTCTCCTTTTAGGAGAACCTTTCTGTTCAAATTGATCCCAACGATTTAATTGTTCTTGTAGTGCACGAGCTTGAGGAGAGTTGGGATTACTTTCCATCCATATCGCTAATTCCTGACGTTTATCATTTACCATAGAATCTAGGTTTTGAGATAAGTCATGAATTTGCGTTTCTTTTATAGATATGGCCACGTCATAATCATTTTGTAGTTTATTATGTAGGTCACGCATATTTGGTATAAATGTATTCCGTATATTTGCAAATGCTGCACGGAATTTTTCGATAGATTCTACCCCTAAGTTCGATATATCTTGAGAAATCTCATTAGTCAATGAGGTGCCAAAAAATTTATTTTTTACAGGTAAATCTAAGATAAGGGCTACGGAAATGAGAAGAAGGATTATACCTAAGCTAATACCAAAAATTAACCAGTTGCCATAGAGTATAGCATAGCTCATTAAGGCTATCACTCCTAAACACGTAAGTATCGATATAGCAAAACACACCGTAGTGCGTAATATTAAATTAGCACGATAATTGTCCCAAGGAAGGAGAAGAACTACCTTTTTGTCTATAGATACAGGCGCTAATGTCATGGGAACGTGACTCAATTTATTAAATTCGGATTGCTTGATGGGGAAGAATAAATTTCTAGAGCTGAATTTGATATTTCCTGCCAAGTTTGCAGTCTTATCAGAAGACGTTGTTCTTCTTGTTTTAATTGTTCTATGCGCTGTTCCTTCTCTATGATTGAATAAATCAATTTTGAATAAGCAGTTTGAAGTAACTGGAAAGAAGATAAGGAGGACGTTTTGTTTTTTACTAGAGTTATGGTTTGCTGAACTTTAGAAGGTAGGCATTTGATTAAATAAATCATACTAATAAGTAGAAGAATACAAACCAAAGAAGCAACCATTAAAGTCACACCACTAATTATTTCCGGAAGACTAGCAGATACACATCCAAAAGCCACAATTACAGCTCCACCAATCATCGTAGCGATTAAAAGTATAATAGCTAAAACATAAGAAAAGGAACTTTGCTCAATGAAAACGGCAACTTTTTTTTGTAACATTGTAGCATCCCGTTCTACGTTGAAAAGAAGAGAGCATTGACTGGGTAAGGATAAAAGAGTTGGGGAAATAGAATTAGAAAGACTTAATACCACAGAATTCCTTAAAATATAGTGGTGAAATTTAAAGAATGTATTCATTTTATTCAATACGTAACATAAAGTAATTCTTTTTAAATTCTTTTCTATTTTAGTTTTTTATGAATAAAACTGTTGTTGTTGCTATGTCTGGAGGCGTAGATTCCTCCGTAGTTGCCTACTTATTAAAAAGATTTACTTCTTACAGAGTTCTGGGACTCTTTATGAAAAATTGGGAGGAGGAAGATAGTGATGGCTTTTGTTCTACAGCTAAAGATTATGAAGATGTGGAGAGAGTTGCTAATCAATTAGACATTCCCTACTACACAGTATCTTTTGCTAAGGAATACCGTGAGCGAGTTTTCTCTCGTTTCCTTGCAGAATATTCTAAAGGTTATACACCTAATCCCGATGTTCTTTGTAATCGCGAAATAAAGTTTGATCTTCTTCAGAAAAAAGTTCGCGAGTTGGGAGGAGATTTCCTGGCTACGGGTCATTACTGTCGTTTATCTTCAGATAGCGACGGAGTTCATTTACTTCGTGGTATAGATCCCCAAAAAGATCAAAGTTATTTTTTATGTGGAACACGAAGAGAATCCCTAGATAATGTGCTTTTCCCTTTAGGGGATATGACAAAAACAAAAGTGCGCGCTATTGCTGAAGAAGCTGGATTAGCTACCGCTAAGAAAAGAGACAGCACAGGTATCTGTTTTATTGGGAAACGTCCTTTCAAAAGTTTTCTTGAAAAATTTGTGCCAAACTTAGAAGGAGATATTGTGGACTATGATTCTCAGAAAGTTGTAGGTCGACACGAAGGCGCTCACTATTACACGATAGGGCAACGACGTGGGTTAGATCTGGGGGGCTCAGAAAAACCTTGTTATGTTGTTGGCAAAGATATAGAGCAAAATATTGTATATATAGTACGGGGAGAAGATCATCCTTTACTCTATCAGAAAGAACTTACAGCTAAGGAATTGAATTGGTTTGTATCTCCAGAATCTATAACGCAGTGTAGTGCGAAAGTGCGCTATCGTTCTGCAGATGAAGAATGTGAAATTCTTGATTCAGAGGAGAATGGTGAAGTGCGTGTACGATTTTCTTCTCCCGTTAAGGCAATCACTCCCGGGCAAACAATTGCCTTTTATGATGGAGAGAAGTGCCTTGGGGGTGGGATCATAGAAGTTTCTATGATTCCCTATTTGGTATAGTTGCTGCAATACTTTCAGTAGCCTGTTCTTCATCACGTTCAAAAGTAACGCGATCTTCAGAAAGATTAGCGCGAAGTTTTCGTGCTTCTTGACGGCAAGATTCTTTAAGTAAAAGCTCTGCAAGAGGGTCTTCAAGATATTGCTCAATAACACGACGTAAAGGTCGTGCACCCATTTCTGGGGAATGTCCTTTGGTAACCAAAAAAGAAATTACAGAATCTGGAATACTTAATGCCATTTGGTAATTTTTCAAACGGGAATCCAGTTTATTAATTTCTAAATGAATTATCTCAGATAAGGCATCTTTTTCTAAAGGACGGAAGATAACACTTTCATCTAAGCGGTTAATAAATTCCGGTTTTAAATGTTTCTTCACAGCATTTTCGATTTTTTCTTGAATTACTTTATAATCGAAATTTGATCGAGATCCAAATCCAATCTCTCCGCTTTTCTTAATTAAGTCAGCGCCTAAGTTAGAAGTCATGATAATAATTGCATGACGGAAATCAATCTTACGGCCGAATGAGTCTGTAAGACGTCCCTGTTCTAAAATCTGTAACATTAAATCCATAATGTCAGGATGCGCTTTTTCAATCTCATCGAATAAAACAACACAATAAGGTCGGCGACGTACTTGCTCTGTAAGATGGCCTCCCTCTTCGTGACCAACATATCCTGGAGGCGATCCCATCATTTTTGTAGCAGCAAATTTTTCCATGTACTCAGACATGTCTACTTGAATTAAGGCATCCTCGCCACCGAACATTTCAATAGCAATTTGTTGAGCAAGTAATGTTTTCCCAACTCCTGTGGGGCCTAAGAATAAGAAGGAGCCTGTAGGACGATTGGGATCTTTAATCCCTGTTCTTGAACGACGAATAGCACGGCAAATACTTGCTACAGCTTGATCTTGGCCAATAACCTTTTTACGTAAAGTGTCTTCTAATTTAAGTAATTTTTCACTTTCTGCTTCAGTAAGTCTTGCAGAAGGAATTCCTGTTTGTAATGAGACTACTTGAGCAACAGCCTCTTCATCTACAGGAATCTGATGCTCTTCTTTATGATTCTCCCATTCTTGTTTCATATTGGAGAGACGTTCTCGAAGCTTTTTCTCCTCATCACGCAATCCCGCGGCTTTTTCATATTCTTGAGTTCCGATAGCTTGTTCTTTAGCAAGTTTCGTAGTTTCAATCTCAGCTTCGAGTTTCATTAACTCTGTAGGTTGATCCATGGTATTTACGCGTACGCGAGCTCCAGCCTCATCTAATAAATCAATAGCTTTATCAGGAAGGAAACGTCCGTGAACATACTGGTCAGACAATGTGGCTGCAGCTTTCAAAGCTTCTTCGGTAATAGCAACGTTGTGATGCTCTTCGTATTTCTTTTTCAGCCCACGTAGGATTTCGATAGTTTCGTCTACATTAGGTGGTTGGACAATGATTTTTTGGAATCTACGTTCTAAAGCTGCATCTTTTTCAATATGCTTGCGATATTCATCAATTGTTGTTGCTCCGATACACTGGATTTCTCCACGTGCTAATGCAGGTTTTAAAATGTTTGAAGCATCAATAGCGCCTTCAGCAGCTCCAGCACCTACAATAGTGTGCAGTTCATCGATAAATAAAAGGATGTTTCCATGTTTGCGTACTTCATCCATAACAGCTTTGATACGTTCTTCAAATTGACCGCGATATTTCGTTCCTGCAATCATTAAAGCAAGATCTAAAGTAATTAAACGCTTCTTACGTAAAGTATCAGGAACTTCATTAGAAATGATTTTTTGTGCTAATCCTTCAACAATAGCAGTTTTCCCTACACCGGCTTCACCGATAAGTACGGGATTATTTTTTCTTCTACGGCAAAGGATTAAGATTAAACGTTCAACTTCCGTAGAACGGCCAATAACAGGATCAAGCTTAGATTCACGAAACATCTCTGTTAAATCATAACCGTAGGCTTTTAACGCTGATAGCTTATCACTTTTTTCTCCACCCAGGGTATGGCCTAAAGAAGAAGATTTGGAAGAAGAGGAAGAGTTGCCTCGAGGATTAGAAGAAGATGTGGGAGGGAGTTGAAGATTGAATGTTTCTAATTCTTTAAGAATTTCTTTGCGAACTTCTCTAGGGTCAATATGTAAGTTTTCTAAAACTTGTAAAGCAACACCATCAGCTTGATTTAAAATCCCCAAAAGGAGGTGCTCGGTACCTACATAATTATGTTCTAAAACACCAGCTTCTTCATTTGCTGATTCAAAAGATTTTTTTACTCTACCGGTAAGTGCGGGGTCGCCATAAACCTGAATTTCCGGTCCATAACCGATTAATCTCTCGACTTCTTGCTTTGCAGTGTCGAAGTCTACCCCTAAATTACGCAAAACATTTACAGCTACACCCTGGCCTAGTTTGAGTAGGCCTAAGAGTATGTGCTCTGTACCTAGATAGTTATGATTTAACCTCTGAGCTTCTTTTTTAGCCAATTTAATGACTTGTTTTGCTCTGTTAGTAAACTTCTCAAACATAAAAACCTAAAAGACCGGGTAGAACTTTCCTTAAGCATATACGAAATTTAAAATAATGATGCAACTCTTCGATAAATAGATAAAGTATTACTGAGACAAAAGAATTTTTTTCACGAAAATAGTAAAGAATCCATCTCCTATGCTATACTATTTCTACATTTTTAACGAATGATTCACCACTGACACCCCTCCATTTCATTATGACTGTTCGCATAGTAGATTCCGGAAAAGGAAGTTCTGAGGCCCATATGGCCAGAGATAAGTATTTGCTAGAACACATCAAAAAAGGAGAAGCGATTCTGCATCTCTATGAGTGGGGTAGCCAATACCCTCTCACTTACGGCTATTTTATGCGTCCAGAAAAATTTTTAATTGATAATAGGGCCGACCTTGGAATGGACGCGGCTATCCGACCTACGGGAGGAGGCTTTGTTTTTCATCACGGAGACTACGCATTTTCGTTATTAATGTCATCGGAACATCCTATGTATGCACCAACTGTGTTGGAGAATTATTATACTGTTAATCAGATGGTGTTACAGGTTTTGAATAAGGTTTTTCGTATCAAGGGCACGCTCTCTTTTAACGAGGATATGCATCATCCTCAGACGTCTAATTTTTGTATGGCTAGAGCTTCAAAATATGATGTTTTAATGGGAGATAGGAAAGTAGGAGGTGCTGCTCAGCGTACTGTAAAACAAGGATTCTTACATCAGGGATCCATATTCTTATCCGGGAGTTCTTTAGAGTTTTACCAAAAGTTTCTTTTGCCTGAGGTTATTGATGTTATAGTCCCTGCAATTGAAAAACGGGCATTTTTTCCTCTAGGTCTGTCAGCGCCTTCTTCGGATCTTTCAGAGGCAAGAAAAGAAATAAAAGAAGGGTTAATTCAAAGATTTTCAAGTGGCCATCTATGAATAAAATGCGATGGGGTTTAGTTATTGCACTCTTTTGTTCATTTATAACAAAAGATACTTTTGCCTTTATGGTGCATTTTCCCGCCTCTAAGGAACATGTGGGTGTTATTGTTCATGATAATAGTATTGAGGTTTACGAAAAGCTGTTATCAGCAATAGATGTTGCCGAGCACTATGTTGAATTGTGTCCCTGCATGGCTGGTGGAAATCTACTGAAGGAAATCGTTGAACATCTAGATAAGCGTATGTCTGAGGCTCCTCATCTGTGTGCTTATATACTTATTCAGCCTACATTTATTGATAGTAAGGATAAGCAAATACTCGAAAATGCAAGAATCAATTGGCCTAATAGATTTTTTTATTTATTTACTGGATGCCCTCCGGGGTCGAGTATTCTAGCGCCCAATGTTATAGAAAGTCATGTTAAGATTTCTATCGTGGATGGGAAGTACATTTTTATGGGGGGAACAAATTTTGAAGATTTTATGTGTACTAAGGGGGATGCTGTTCCTGAACCTGTCGAGTCTTCACGTTTAATTATAGCAGGAACTCAAAGACCTAGAGCTTTTCGTGATCAGGATATCACTATTAGCTCTGCGCAACTCGGGACAGAGTTAAGAAAGGAATTTCACGCGCATTATGGTCTTTGGAGTGCCTACGCAAAAAAACCCTGGTTTAATAAAAATCTCGATGATTTTCGGGTGCTTTCTTATCCAGAATTAACTGTTGAAGAAGCTGAATCTACATATTGCAATGCCATTGAAGAAAGTCCTGATCTTGTGTCAACAGATCTTAAAAATATTCGTGTGATTTTTTCTGGTCCTGATGAAAGTAAAAATGCAATCACCCAGGAATATGTAGATTTAATAAACAGGTCAGAGAAATCTATCAAAATTGCGAATATGTACTTTATTCCCAAGGATGAAATTATTGAGAGTTTAAAATCTGCTTGTTTTGATCGGGGTGTCCGATCGGAAATCATTACTAATGGATGTACGGAAAATAGTCCTGATCTTACAGCAGTATATGCTTGGGGCAATCGTATGAACTATTTCTTTTTATCTTATGGCGAGCGCCCCTCACTATGGAAAAAATTCATATTTTCTAGAAAACAACCTAGTAGTTCTCTTTCTGTGAGTGAATATTTTGTTCGGGATACCCAGCTACATAAAAAATGTATGATTGTGGACGAGCGTTTCTTTGTAATAGGGAGCTATAATTTTGGTAAGAAAAGTGATCTTTTTGACTATGAAAGTATTGTTGTAATTGATTCTCCAGAAGTTGCTCAAAAAGCCAGCATTGTCTTTAAAAAAGATTTAAGCCTATCCAAACCCGTAGATAATTCTGAGATTTTTGATTGGTATTTTAACCCTGTTCACAATCTCATTGGTCATTTACAAATTAATTTTATGCCTGCTTAAGCCTGGAATAAAATTCGATAAGGAAAAGAGAGGGATTCTCTCTTTTCCGTTTCTCAGGGGATCCTTCTTGGTTTTTTCCGATCAATAGTTTACACTAAGTTTTTTACTGTTTATTCCAAGAGGGTGGCTTTGCTAGCGTTCTTTTATAAGCATCAGAAAAAATTCATCGGTTTAGTTATTGTCGGCGTATGCGTATCTGGAATAGGTATAGGCTGGGGGCGCTATCCAGGAGAATCTGCGCGTAATGGTTCTAGGAAAGTTGTATTTTCTGTATCTGGGAAAAAATATTCCGAAAGAGAGTTTCTAGCTATTAAGAGATTCTTTATAAATGAGGCTTATCCCTTCACAGGAAATCCTCAGGAATGGAATTTTTTAAATGAAGGATTACTTACAGAGCGCTTTTTAACAAATAAAATTGGGGAAAAGCTCTTTTTAAAAATCTACTCTCAAGACTATCCAGCTTTCAGTAAAGAGAAGCGTTATCAAGCTTATCGAAGATTTGATACTCCTTTCATTTCTTCTGAAGAAGTTTGGAAGTCTTCGGCCCCTCGCTTATATCAAGCTTTGACGACCTTACAGGAAATAGATAATCCTGTATCTCCTGAAGGGTTTGTCGCTAGAGTTCAACTTTTTTTAGAAGAGAAAAAATTTCCCCATTATATTCTTAAACAGATGCTTGAATATCGTAGACAGATGTTTAATCTTCCTCAAGATGCTGCTTTGGCTCAGGGGAAAGATCTACGCTTATTTGGTTATAAGAATATTGCCGATTGGTTTGGAGATGCGTATGTTTCTGCCGCTGTTGAAGCTTTAATTCGCTTTGTCAATGAGCAGAAAAAAAATATTGCTATGCCTTCTTTAAAAGAAGCTCGACAAGATTTTGAAGATAAAGCTCAACATGCATTCACTAAATTAAGTAAACATGCTGGTCTTACTTTAAGTTTTGACCAATTTGTGGCTTCTTATTTTGATTTCCTTGGAGTGAACGAATCAGAATTTTTTAAAATGTATCGTGAGATACTTTTGTGTAAGAGAGCCTTTTTACAATTAGAGGGTAGTGTAACTTTTGATTATCGTCCTCTACAAGAATTTTTCTCTATGGGTAAAGATTCTACATCTGTGGAAATGGTTAAGCTACCTCGTGAATACCAATTTAAGAATAAAGAAGATCTGGAAGCTTTTGAAACCTATATCAATCTCGTAGGCGTTCCAGTTAAGGATTGTCTTGATGTTCCACGTTTTGCTTTGCCTGTTAAAACTATAAAGGCCAAAGAACCGAAATTAGTAGGTCGAAGATTTTTAGTTTCCTATAAGAGTATAAGACTTCAAGATTTGGAAACGAAAGTGCCTATGGTGGAGGCTCACCAGTGGCAACAAAATCCTGAGAATTTCCAAATTCTACTTCAACAGTTTCCTAAAATTGAAACATGCAATTCGAGTAAGGATTTCCAAGCTCTTAAACCCTCTCTTGTGGAAAAGATCAATTCTTTCACCAGAAAAGAGATTTTAAGAGCGCATCCCAAAAGAATTCTGGAAGGCCTAGCTCAGTGTAAGCACGAGAGTCATGAAGTTTTTCTATCTTGTGGGAAAGATAGTGTTTTAGAAGGAATTTTGGATGGAAATGAGCTAGCTACATTATTACTAGATAATGAGATTTTAGAAGCCTACAGTCAGGATGGTGAACATTACTATACATTTATCGTAGATACGTGTTTTGAAGGTGAAGAAGTAATTCCTTATCGCGAAGTGTTACGTAAGGATCTGGCTAAAACCTTAATTTCTTCACATAAAAACTCCTCACAGATCGATAAGGTGATTTCTGCTTTAAAATCTCGATATCAAGAGGAAGAAGGCAAAGATCTCTGGCAAAAACGTCTATGGTCTTTGATAGAAGAATATAAAGACGGAACGTATCAAGCAGGAACTCTATTTTGGAATCTTGAAAAGTCTATAAAAATATTTGCTCGTGGAGATCAAAATATTCCTCAATCTTATCCTGTTTTAGCTTCTATGGAGGAGGGGACATTATCAAATATTGAATTTAATCCTGAAGAAGGGCCTTTTTTCTATAAATGTTTATCACATCAAACATGTGTTGATCCCGCTAGTGTAGAGAAGCTATTCCTTGCTAAGAGTCATTTAAATGAAGAAATTCTAGGGAATTATATAGAACATTTTATTGATGAAGGAGTCAGATAATGTGGGATTCTGATTATCATGTATGGATTCTACCGATTCATAATGATGTTGTCCGTTTGGGATTGACAGCTAGAATGGGTGAAAACTTGGGCCAAATTCTTCATGTTGATTTACCTGGGATAGGTAGTTTTTGTAAGGAAGGTGAGGTTCTTGTTATCCTAGAATCTTCAAAATCCGCTATTGAAGTTTTAAGCCCTGTCTCAGGAGAAATTATAGAAATTAATGAAAATCTTAAAGAGAATATACAGCTTCTTAATAACTCTCCTGAGGAATCTGGGTGGTTCGTGGTTGTCAAACTCAATCAAAAATTGAATACAGAAAATCTTTCTCCTAGACAACAGTTAGGTTAGTATTTCAAAAAAAGTCTTACATTAGTTATATTTTTTTGAGTTTTGATAAGAGTTTTTTTTTATTTTCTGAAGGAGTAAAATTTTTCCCTAAAAGAGTTTAACACACATTTTATCATGTCCTCGTTAATAGTTGGCAGCGTCTCTACTCCTATAGAGATAAAGAGTGTTCAGTTGAGGCTTTCAACGCAACTTAAGGTATTAACTGCGGTTACAGTATTGTTAGCCTTAGCTGTGATAGGTCTAGCTTGTTATGGGCTTTTTGGGACCCCTCTGATAGCAACGCAATTAATGATATGGATTATGAGTGCTTCTATGACCTTAGTGGCACTGATTTGTTCTTGTGCGAAATATCATCTTCTTCGTCGTTATGAAAAAAACCTCCTTAGTAGCGGGGAGCCCATACAGGAATAGATAAAGGAATTATGACTTATGATGATTAACATCCAAAGATTTCAACGACCTTCTCCAGAGAATCCGAATACAGCAACTCTATTATATCGATTACATGAGGGACCTTTAGGGGAATCTGAGGGATTGCGCACTTTTCGTAGAGTATTATCAGCGCTTATGACCTCCCTAGCAATACTCGTTATGATAATATTTACCGTTCAATCACCAACAATTACCCCTGCAGCATTGTACACGGCAATTTTCTTTGCTTGCTGTACTCTTGTATGCATAGCAATGTTTATGGTGAAACACGTATTATGTCAGTTCCCAGAAATTGCTAAGGATACTATTGAGATTTCCTCTAATAGTTAACCTACTGAGCTTTTCCCCTTTTTATATTCGCTGCTTTGGATTTAGCTGCACGTTGTTGTGCTATTCGTGCTTTTTTCAAAGGTCTTAGACCTTTTGCTGCTATAGAAGAAGCATTGGATGTTTCTAGGATGTCAGATACTGGTGTTGCTGCTGATGGCTTAGAGATGTCAATACCTGTAAGACTCATAAAGGCCATGGCTATAAGTCCTGTGGTAATGAAAGAGATTCCCATTCCTTGGAGGTTTTTAGGAATATCGGAATAGGCAAGTTTTTCTTTAATAGTTGCGAATAAGACAATAGCTAACCACCAGCCACATCCCGCACCTAAAGAGAATATCATCATAGGGATAAATGGGTAGTTGCGTGTGATTCCAAAGAGCACTCCTCCTAAAATTGCACAGTTTACAGCAATTAATGGTAAGAAGATCCCTAAGGAGAGATAGAGATTTCTGGATACCTTTTCTAAAAGTAATTCCAAAATCTGTGTAAAAGCTGCAATAACTACAATGAAGATAATCAGCTCAAGGAAATTTAGATTTACGTTCGCTAATGAAGGGGATATCCAGGTCAGAGCTTTAGGTCCTGTAATAAATTTATGTACTACCCAGTTAATACTTCCAGTAACTGTCAGAACCAATGCTACAGACATTCCTAGGCCGTTAGCAGTAGAAACTCGTGCTGAACAGGCAAGATAGCTACACATTCCAAGAAAATTCGATAGAAGGATATTTTGGATGAAGGTTGCTTGTAAAAAAATACCAAAGACATTTAGCCATGTATATTCGCCTAACCACATAAAGCTACCTTTTTGCCTTCTTAGATCTAAGAATATTCACTCCCCAAATCATAATGCCTAAAAGGAAAAATGCTGAGGGAGCTAAAACCATCAAACCAAAGTTTTCATATCCGTCAGGATGAGCTTCAGAAGCATAAAAACATTTTGGGATAAGTTGTAATCCAAGAATAGTACCGAAGCCGAAGAATTCTCTTATTATACTCACAGAAACTAGTACCCAGCCATAGCCTAATCCCGATGAGAAACCATCTAAAAATGCTGGAATAGGAGGTACATTTCTCGCTAAACTTTCAGCTCTTCCCATAACAATACAGTTGGTGATAATCAATCCGACGAACACGGACAGTGTTTTTGAGATATTGAAGAAAAAGGCTTTTAAAAACTGATCAATAACAATCACGAATAAGCTAATGATAATTAGCTGAGTGATCATACGGACGCTGTCAGGAGTAGCTTTTCGTAATAAGGATACAAAGAATGAGGAACATCCTGTAACAAAGCTTACAGCAAGGCCCATAGTAATGGCTGTGTTGACTGTTGTCGTTACAGCAAGTGCAGAACAAATCCCTAAAATAGCAATTAGAGGTTGGTTATTGTCCCAAAGAGGATCAAGGAAATAACTCTTGTATGATTTATTTGCTGCCATTGTGATCTCTCTGGTTATTAAGCTTAGCGAAAGACATCAACAAGCTACGGTAGGGAGCTAAAGATCGTGCATAAGCCTCGGTAACGCCGTTACACGTTAATGTTGCTCCAGAAATACCATCGATCGATGATAGTGCTTTTGGAGAGGTTCCAAATGCTGATTGTACTGATCCTTTAATTACCTCAAGACCTAAAGGTGTTGTAGCAAAATCTGTATTTCCTGAAGCTGCTTGTAAGAAGATTTTCTTCCCATAGAACTGCTTTTGCCAATGGGGATTGGCAATATTTGCTCCTAATCCTGGAGTCTCTGCTTGTTGATACCATGCTGTTCCTAAAACGGTATCACCGTTATTTTCTACAGCCAGATAACCGTAAATAGGGCCCCACAAACCGAATCCAGAAATAGGAATAATAATAGCACGAACTACTGAGGGATTTTTAATAACCTCGGAAGCGCTCATTGCTCTAGCTTGTTCAGTATTCGCTAAGATTACGTAGAATAATAGTAAGGGTTGTTGATAAAAATGACCGTTTTGATGTTTTTCAACAAATTCTGTCACATTGATATTTTTTTCTTCGAAAGAAAACATTTGACCACGTTTATCCGCAAGTAGGGGACGAACAAACCCTTGTGCGTACGAATCTAAAACCGAGCTCGTGACAACAGGCGCACGTTTATCTGTAACTTTAAGTAGGTGGGAGGTTTTATCATATACAGCAGGTTTCCAAGAACCTTTCTCATAGATTTGAAATTTTCCAGAAAAATCTAAAACATGTGCTGCGGTTAGCATTTGTTGATCGCGATCAAAAATAGCCGCTCTTTCTTGGAAAGGGGCTAAGATATAATACACGGTAGAAAGGAAAACGCTAGAGAATAAACTTAAAGCGAAAATGAAAAGTACAACATACCATGTTTGATTCAGATGGGATTTAGATTTCTCTGAAGACATAGTTTTATATTCTCCTTCGTCTATACTTTCTTACAGCAAAGTAATCAAGAAGAGGAGCAAATACATTTCCAAGAAGAATGGCGAGCATAACTCCTTCGGGGTATGCTGGATTTATCAATCGGATAACAATTGTCATAAAACCAATAAATAATCCATAAATCCATTTTGCTAATTTCATGGTTGGGGATGATACAGGGTCTGTAGCCATGAATACAAGACCGAAGGCTAAACCTCCAAGGAATAACTGCCGGTAGGCTGGAATAAAGAATTTTGCAGGAGCCCAAGCTCCATGTTTCCCAACAATAAGAATGCTAAAAATTTTAAATAACCAAGCGGTGATGAAGGCTCCTATACCGAAGGATACCATTGTTCTCCAAGAAGCAATGCCCGTAACAATCAGAAATATAGCACCAAGTAAACAAGCAAATGTTGATGTCTCTCCTAAGGAACCAATAATATTTCCCCAGAATAAATTTCCCGAAGAGAACTTCCCAATACCGTAGATAACATCAGTAATTGAATAAGCTGAATCGAACTGTGTTGGCAATAAACCAAGACCCCCTTCACTAAGAGGAGAGGTTACAAAATTTTGTAATTGTTCTAGAGTCAGTTTATCTAACATTAATCCAGGATGAGACTCTGTCCAGATAGAAAATTGTGAGTGTATCACACTTTCTGTAGGAACATGTGTCATATGTAATATATTAGAAGCTATAGCATCTACGTGAACTCTTTTTACGGCAGGAGATGTAGAGTTTAATGTTTGTAGGCAGGTAGATTGAGAGAAGCCATCAATAATCGATTTTCCTGCTGTAGAATTCATAGCAAGAAGGCTTTCTTTAATTTTTGTTGGATTACTCCCTACCCAAACATCTCCACTCATCTTTGCTGGAAACGTGAAGAATAAGAAAGCTCTTCCTGAGAGAGCAGGGTTGAGAATATTCATTCCTGTCCCGCCAAACAATTCTTTACTAACGACAACCCCAAAAGCAATTCCTAAGGCAGCCATCCAATAAGGAATTGTTGGTGGTAATGTTAGGGGATAGAGAATTCCTGTGACGAGTAATCCCTCAGCAATTTTATGCTTTCTAACCACAGCGAAGAGTACTTCGCAAGCACCTCCTACGGAATAGCTAATTATCAGTAGGGGAATAAAAATCTTACATCCTGTCCAAAGAACCGAAAACAAGCCGATATCGTGGAAAATAAATGAGAGATAACTACGAAATCCAGAGATATGTAAGAATGATTCCATGAGCTGGGCATTTCCAGACCCATAGACTAAAGCTTGAACTCCCGAATTCCATATGGCTAAAAATGTTGCTGGAAATAGGGCGATAACAACAAGCATCATCCAACGTTTGACATCTACGGCATCACGAATAAACGGAGGAGATGAAGACTTATGGATAGGCTCGTAGCAAAACGTATCGATAGCGTCTGCAACTGGAGTAAAGCGTTGAAACTTGTCCTTTTGACAAATTTCCCAGATGGAATTAACAAATCGTTTAAGCATTGCTACTGAGAGGGAAGTTGAAGCTTCTACACGTTTAAGAACGTAACAAATTGATTGGAATTTTAGGAATAAAAATTTTGCGTGATTCAGAGATTCTTTAGTTTTTTTCTTAGTCTAATTTTCCCTAAGCTCTGTTACGGTTGCCAAGAACCCGGGGAATTTTTATGTCGTGAATGTTTGGAAACTTTAAAAATAGAAAAGGTAGTAGGGCGTTGCCCACACTGTTTTCATATTTTAGGAATAGATGAGATAGCGACTTGCCGAGCTTGCCTTCCATCATTTTCTCGGAAATCTTATTGTTTATATGTTCCTTCTGTGAAAGCACTTTCTCTATACTCTCAGGCTCGTCTTGGAAAATTGCCCACCATTAAATTTTTCACAAGAGTTATAAGATATCAGTGGGAGCTTTACGAAATTTTTCCTAAAAAGATTTTTTATCTAATATCAAAAATTCCTAAAGATTTTGTGAAACAGTTATCTAAAGAAACAGGAGTTCCTTATCAGGGAATTTTACCTCTAGGACGCCAATTAAATAGTCTAAAAAAATACATAGATACGGGACCTATATGTATTTTATCTGACTATCCATTATCTCGTGAATGGCAGAATAATATTGAAAGGTATGCTCCGCGACCTGCAATACTTATCAGTCTTTTTCTTTCTGAGACTCTTCGTTGATTCCGACAATAGCTACATAGCCTAAAAGACGCACTCCTTCATCAACGCATAGAGTTCCTGCTTGGATATCACCTTTAACCATCGCTTCACCGCGGAGTTCTAATTTCCCACTGACTGTAATATTACCTTCAACAACACCTTCAATAACTGCTTCTTGAAGTTGTATATCAGCCTTTACACAACCTTTAGGACCTATAACTATTTTTCCATTAGAAACTAAAATACCTTCAAAGGTGCCATCAATGCGTAATAAACGGTCAAAAGCTAATTCACCTTTAAATGTTACGCCCTCTCCAAGAGTGGTTTCGGGTTCTTCTGTAAATGAGGGTAGGGAGTCAACTTCAGAAGATGGAGACGTCCATTTTTGTGGTTCTTCAATTAAAGGATAAGAAGAAGATAACGGACGTGTTTCTGGAGATTTTGGAGAATCAAAAAGATTTGGTGGAGAATCTAAACGCTCAGATCTAGGATAGGAGGGATAATTAGAATGTGAAGGTGTTTCTTCTTCATATAATGTCTGAACATCTTCAAAGGGACTTTTTCCAGTTCTACGGAACATTAGGAATTCTCCTAGATTACCCAACAATGTGGTTTTTACATAAACTAATTTGACGCGTTAAAGTTTCATCTTTTTCTATTTTCTGTTCTATAGTTTTGCAAGCATAAAGTACGGTCGAATGAGTTTTCCCAAAGGCAGAACCTATAGCAACTAGAGAATCTGTGATTAAGGTTTTTGCGAGATACATAGCGACTTGCCGAGCTAAAACAAGTTCTTTAGAACGTGAGGTTCCTTTAAGGTCTTGTAGCTTGACTTGAAAGACAGTAGCAACACTTTTTAATATACTTTCTACAGAGACTTTTTGTTTGGAAGGGGAGCGGAAAAGCTCTTTTAAGGTATCTCGAACAATACTTTCTGTAAGTGTCTTTCCAAATAAACGACAGTAGGCAGTAAGCTTATTAATAGCTCCTTCAAGTTGTCTAACATTTCCATAAATATGATCGGCAATATAGAAGGCGATTTCATTAGGAATAAGCAGACCTTTTTGTTCTGCTTTATGTTGTAAAATTGCTACACGAGTTTCTAAATCAGGAATTCCTACGTGAGCCACCAATCCCCATTCCATTCTAGCAATGATACGCTCTGACAATTTCAGTTGTCCTGGAGGCTTATCACTAGTAATAACGATTTGTTTATTTAAATTAATTAGAGTCTCAAAAGTATTACAAAACTCTTCTTCAAAATTTTGTCTATTTTGCAAAAACTGGATATCATCGACAAGAAGTAGATCTAAAGAACGATAAAAATTTTTCATCTTATCGATAGATTTCAGTCTAAGGTGTTGTACCAAATCATTGATGAAAGCTTCTGTAGTAATGCAATGAACGCGAAGATTTTTATGATGTTCTCTAACGTAGTGACCTACAGCATGGAGCAAATGAGTTTTCCCCAGGCCCACACCTCCATGGATAAATAGAGGGTTATAAGAACGCCCAGGACGTCCTGCTATACCTACAGCTGCAGATTTGACAAATTGGTTTGAAGGGCCTTCTATGAAATTATCAAAACGGTAAGCTGCGTTTAATTTTAGTTCAAAGTCTTTAGATTCTTCAAAAGTTTCTGCAGGGCTCTCTTGTTGCTCTCGAGGTGTAATAGGTTGCGCGGGAGCTTTTTTGATTTCTGCAACAACAAATTCTAAAGCTGGCTCTCCTTGGGCATCAAGGGGAACGAAAGAACACAGATCTTGTTTGTAATTATCAAGAAGGTAATTTTGAACAAAGATGTTGGGAACTTCTAAACGGATTTTTTCTTGTGTTTCTTCTATGATTTGAATAGGAGAAATCCAATTTTCAAAAGCCGTTTTTGAGCAACGTGTCTTAACATAATTCACAAACTGTTCCCAAGTACTACAATCGTTACAGGTTAACATGCTGCTCTCTTTAACGTGTCGAGAATTTTCTTATAGACGGGCAACTTATGCTCGTTTAAGAAGAAATTGCCAATGTACCATTGGTATTGATAAGCAATCAATAGTTTTTCTGTAAAAAAAACAGCAGGACGATTTCAAATGGATCAGGAATTATTATAAAAATGAACGTGACCGTTCTTAATAAATACACGCAAGATTAGTTAGAAAGAGCAATAGGTTTTTTGATTGTTCTTTTAGTGTAGCTCATAAGCAAAGCCTCGGCATCATTAGCGATTATAGGATCGTCGCATGATGTAAGATAGACAGCTATGGCAGAGGCTTCGTCAATACGATTCAAACAAAAGAGAGCTTTAGTTTTGTTTAGTAACGTAGGAAGATGATCTCCTTGCATACGTAAAGCTTGATCTAAGACTCCTAAAGCTTTAGCATTCTCTCCAATTTGCAAATATAATCCGCCAAGAGTTTGGAAATCATAAATACTTAATGGGTCTAAAATAACCAAGGCTTCGAAAAAGAGGATGGCTTTTTGGTAATGTCCCTGACGAAGAAATATATATCCAGAAATGCGTAATTCTTCGAGTTCTTCATCTCCCCATCCTAAGATGGCTTTCCATTCATTATCCAACATATTTTAGCCTTGAACAAATTGAAAAATACGAGAAATAACGTAATCGATCATGATATTAGAAGATTTCAATCCTAGATCAATAGCTTTGAGTAAGATTTTTCCTTCTTGAACGAGAACGTCTTCTTCAGAATCAGAAGCTTCTTCTTCCTCTTCTTCACTTTCTTCTTGATCTTTATAAGAGAGAAAAGGTGTTACACGACTTTGATAAGAGAATTTTCCTCGAGTCAGTACCTTTAAGTAGGAAGAAATTTTCTCTAAATCATCATCTTGTTGATCTGGAGATCCTAATGAAGGGGCTAAATAAGGAGTCGAGAATCGCTGTTTATGGAAGTTATTAGGAGGCGAAAAGAAAGCCCAGTGGGTTTTCTTATTCGTCTGCATAAGAGAAGATAAAGCCGAAGGTTTTGGTGTCATGTCCAAAATTTGGGCATGCTTGGCTACATCACGGATCGTCAAACTTTCCATGTGAACTTCCTTGCGGAAATCGTTCACTACTTTATTGTTAGACGCGTGTTTTTCGTAAACAGAGGTACTGTAATTAAAAATTTCTACCATAATACAGCCTTTAAAACCCTACTTTCTAAATCATAATAGGGTAAAGGAAAAAGTCAATAGTCTTAATTAGTCTTAAAATCAAAAATGACAAATAATAGAAATCTTTCCCCATTCTCTCTAATGGTGTATATTTTTCTCGTATTGTTGTTTTTAGAATGATTTAGGCGTTTTTGTGTCTGAGACCCCTTCCCATATTCCGGTATTAGTAAACGAATGTTTATCATGGTTTTCTAATCGAAATCCACGATCTTTCTGTGATGTCACTGTAGGAGCCGGGGGTCATGCTGAGGCGTTTCTTTCTGCCTATCCTTCTATAATTTCTTATGACGGATCTGATCGTGATACATCTGCTTTATCTTTAGCAAAGGAACGTTTGGAAAAATTTGGAGATCGCGTACATCTTCGTCATGCCTCGTTTGAAGATCTGGCTAAAGATTCTAGGGAAGATGTTTATGATGGTATACTTGCTGATCTTGGGGTTTCCTCTATGCAGCTAGATACTTTATCTCGAGGTTTTAGTTTTCAAGGAGAAGGTCATGATTTAGATATGCGTATGGATACTTCTAAGGGAATTACTGCAAGTGAAGTGTTGAACACGCTTCGGGAAGAAGAGTTGGGTAAGATTTTTCGTGAATATGGAGAAGAACCACATTGGAAAAATGTAGCTAAAGCTGTAGTGCATTTTAGAAGACATAAGAAAATTATTACTGTGAAAGATTTAAAAGAAGCAACAGGAAAGGTTTTCCCTTCATATCGTTTGCGTAAGAAAATTCATCCATTAACTTTAATTTTCCAAGCTTTACGGGTGTATGTAAATCAAGAGGACGTGCAGTTGAAAGTATTGCTAGAGTCTGCTATGCGTTGGCTTGCTCCTGCGGGGCGTTTAGTGATTATTTCGTTTTGCAGTTCGGAAGATCGTCCTGTAAAATGGTTTTTTAAAGAGGCTGAGAAGTCAGGACTAGGACAAATTCTTACTAAGAAAGTCATTATGCCTACATATGAAGAAATAAGAAAAAATCCTCGTTGTAGATCGGCAAAACTCCGTTGCTTTGAAAAGAAATCCTCATGAATAAATATCGTTTTTTGCGCTTGTTTTTTTGTTTTTGTTTTCTAGGTGGTTTACTTTATTCCTATATTAATAAACAAAATGACCTGACAAAACTACGATTAGAAATTCCTTCTTTATGGTCAAAGTTACGCCAAAGAGAACAAGAAAATATTGCTTTGGGCTTTCTTATTGATAAAATCGAAAGTCCTGAACATCTCATGCATATAGCAAGCCTACCCGAATATCAATATCTCCAATATCCTACAGAAGATAGTGTTTGTGTTGTGACCTATGAATCATCGTAAATACTTAACAATGATTACTTGTGGAGTGTTGCTAGCCTACTCTTTCCTTATTGTACGTTATTATAAAATTCAAATTTGTGAAGGGAAACGTTGGGCTGCTGAAGCATTGGGGCAACATGAATTTCGAGTTAAGGATCCTTTTCGTCGAGGAACGTTCTTTTCTCAGATGAATGTACGTAAAGGAGATCCTGAGCAGCGACAGCCTCTAGCTGTTGATATTACTAAATTTCATCTTTGTTTAGACGCTGTAGCAATTCCAGAAGAACATCGCGATACCATTGCTGAAAAAATATTTAATCTTGTTGCTGATGGGGATTATGGAAAGTTACGCGGAGAATTTGATAGGAAGTCTAGACATAGAAAGTTATTTTTATGGCTAGATCGTACTGAACGTGATCGAATTCTTTCTTGGTGGCGCGGTTATGCATCTAAATCTAAAATACCTTCTAACGCTTTATTTTTTATAACCGACTATCAAAGGTCATATCCTTTCGGAAAACTTTTGGGTCAAGTTCTCCATACTCTTAGAGAAGTGAAGGATGAGAAAACAGGAAAAGCCTTTCCTACCGGGGGATTAGAAGCATACTTCAATCATATTCTTGAAGGAGAACCTGGGGAGCGTAAGTTTCTTCGTTCTCCTTTGAATCGTTTAGATCTTGATAAGGTTACAAAAATTCCTAGGGATGGATCGGATATCTATCTGACTATTAATCCATGTATACAGACAATTGCTGAGGAGGAATTAGAAAAAGGTGTGAAAGAGGCTCGAGCTAAGGGTGGGCGCCTAATTTTAATGAATGCCTATACTGGGGATATTCTAGCCTTAGCGCAATACCCTTTTTTTAATCCTGCAGAGTATAAGGATTTTTTCAATGATAAGGAAAAGATAGAGGATACGAAAGTAAAATCAGTAAGTGATGTTTTCGAACCAGGTTCTATTATGAAACCTCTTACCATTGCTATTGGATTGCTTGCAAATGAAGAGATGTTAAAAAAATCAGGGAAACCTTTATTTGATCCTTCTGAACCTATAGATGTTACTCGTACCGTTTTTCCTGGAAGAAAGCAATTTCCACTTAAGGACATTTCATTAAATCGTCGTTTAAATATGTATATGGCGATACAAAAATCATCTAATGTCTATGTTGCGCAACTTGCCGATCGTATAGTACAGAATTTAGGAAGTCATTGGTATGAAGAGAAGCTGTTGTTATTGGGATTTGGAAAGAAAACAGGAATAGAGTTGCCTGGAGAGGCGTCGGGATTAGTGCCATCACCAAAGCGTTTTCATATTAATGGTGTTCCTGAATGGTCTCTATCGACACCATATTCTCTTGCTATGGGTTACAATGTTCTTGCCACAGGAATACAGATGGTAAGGGCTTATGCGATTCTTGCTAATGGTGGTTATGATGTGCGTCCTACTTTGATAAAGAAAATTGTGACCACTTCTGGACAAGAATATATATTACATTCTCGAGTTAGGGGAGAAAGGATCCTTTCTCAAAATATCGTTGATGAAGTATTGAAAGCTATCCGATTTACTACATATCCTGGAGGCACAGGATATCGAGCTTCCCCTAAAAATCATTCTAGTGCTGGTAAAACAGGAACAACAGAAAAACTTGTTAATGGAAAGTATGACAAGCATCGTCATATTTCTTCATTTATCGGAATCACACCTATATATCCTGGAGAAGAAACCAGTGTTCCTCTTGTTATGCTTGTTTCTATAGATGATCCTGATCATGGGGTTCGAGAGGACGGTACTAAAAATTATATGGGGGGTAGATGCGCTGCTCCGGTATTTGGTCGTGTGGCTGATCGAGCACTATCTTATCTAGGGGTTCCTGAGGATAAACAAAAATATGATTACAAGAAGGAAGTTGTTTCTATGAAATCTTTATATGAGGAGTGGAATCGTTCGGGGAAATAAGCCTATGCTGCTAAGTTGTAATAAATAGGGGTTTGAGAAAATTCCTGTTGTTGCTGGCAAAGACGGGTTAACAACGATATAATTGTAAAAATTATTTTTAATACCAGTATAACGAAACCCAAGCTGAGTGTTTCAAAGATTGCTGCGAAGGTATGAAAAGTAACGTCTACTTTACTATCTGTTTTCGTGGGTGCTGCAAAGATGCTAAATAGTTTAGCTGCTCCTAGGATGTTCCCTAATATGGGAATCGCACGTGCGATGGTTTCTAAAATAGAATTTTTATTATTTAACAGCCAGTCATTGTGCATGATACCCTGATGATTGCGTATGCAGCCCCATCGAATGATTTTTGGGAGATTTCTCGTATGCGCAACGAATTGCTCGTTATCTCTATAAAAACAGCTATTTCCTATTAAACTAGCCTGATATTCAAGACGCCGTCTCATCTTTATCCTTATGGATTTCACTTCTAATCGAAGAGGAAAAGATTTTATCAGCAAAGAGGCTCTTATCACTATAAAAATATCATATTTTTTAAGCAGAAGAAAAAATTAGATGGACTATTTTAATTGTTGTAAGTAAACTAGTTCGGCGGTAATTTTTTTGAGCCATCGTTGATATTCGAAAGTTTATTTATAATGCGTGAGCACGAACGAAACTTTTTTTCTGCATTCACAGACAAAAGAGTATCTACAGACATATTAAGAACAATTTTGTATATAGAAGGAGGCATTCCTTGAAAGAGGAGCCTCGGGCTAAAAAATGAATTTAAAAGAACTCCTTAACAACATAGAAGCAAAGGTTTATGGAAAAATTTCTCCCATAGATGTGAGAAATCTTACCAAAGATTCCCGTAATGTTGGATTAGGAGATATTTTTATAGCCAACAAGGGCAAGCATTGTGACGCGAACGATTTTTCAGTGCTTGCTGTTGAAAACGGAGCTATTGCTGTAGCTTCTTCAATTTATAATCCTTTTCTATCTGTTGTTCAAATTATCTCTTCAAATCTTCCTCGGCTTGAAGCAGAGCTTTCTGCAAAGTATTATAATTATCCCTCTAAAAAACTCTGTATTATAGGTGTTACAGGTACCAACGGTAAAACTACAGTTTCCCATTTAATAAAATTCCTGTTTGATTCCTGTGATAACCCCTCGGGTTTGATAGGAACGATCGAGCATATTTTAGGAAACAATCGTATTCAAGATGGTTATACCACTCCCGAATCTTGTCTATTACAAAAGTATTTAGCCGAGATGGTGAAAAACCGTCTAACATCTGCAGTTATGGAAGTTTCTTCCATAGGTCTTGTTTTAGAGAGGCTAGCTCACATCGATTTTGATATTGGAATTTTAACTAATATCACTCTTGACCATTTGGATTTCCATAGTTCATTTGAAGAGTACGTAAATGCGAAGCTGAAATTATTTTCAATGCTTCCGGCTACAGGATTAGCGGTCGTAAATAGTGATCTATCTTATGCTTCGCGATTTTTAGAAGTCACTCAGGCACAGCCCATTACTTATGGAATAGAGAGGTCATCAGATTATCTGGCTGCGAATTTAAGACCCTCTCCTTTTGGAACAGACTTTGATTTGATCTATAGAGGGGAATCTTTCCCGTGTCGCCTACCTTTAATAGGGAAACATAACGTTTATAATATTCTTGCATCTATAGCAGTCACGCATCAAAGGTGTGATTGTGATTTACAGAAGCTGATCTCTTTAGTCGCGAATGTGGAATCTCCTAGAGGACGCTTAGAACCTATATTTTCTGGCCCCTGTCCTATTTATATTGATTACGCGCATACTCCAGATGCTTTGGAAAACGTGTGCAAAACATTACATAATTTACTTCCTGAAGAAGGAAGGCTCATTGTTGTTTTTGGATGTGGAGGAGATAGAGATCATAGCAAACGAAAAATTATGGCTAATGTAGTCGAGAGATACGGATTTGCTGTTGTGACTTCGGATAATCCTCGAGGGGAAGATCCAGAAAACATCATCCAGGATATTTGTTCAGGATTTGTAAAAAGAAATTTTTCCATCGAAATCGACAGAAAACAAGCAATTACATATGCTTTGTCCATTGCCTCAGATAGGGATATAGTGTTAGTGGCAGGGAAAGGGCATGAGACATACCAGATCTTTAAACATCAAACCATCGCTTTTGATGATAAGGAAATTGTGCGCGGGGTATTGTCATCTCATGTCTAATCGCTATACGTTGCTTACTTTCTGTATCTTTGGAATGACTTTTGGAGGAATCGCAGCTGAGAGTGCGCCTCCACAGCGCGTACGTCGCAATGAAGTGATCTTTATTGACCCAGGACATGGAGGTAAAGATCAAGGCACGGCGAGTAAAGAATTTCATTATGAGGAAAAGTCTTTGACCTTATCTCTTGCGTTTTCACTACAGAGTTATCTCAAGAGAATGGGGTATAAGCCAGTTCTTACCCGGACATCAGATGTTTATGTGGATCTAGGGAAAAGGGCGGCTTTAGCAAATCAAAACAAAGCTGATATTTTTGTCAGTATCCACTGTAACCATTCGTCTAACACATCAGCCTTTGGTACTGAAGTATATTTTTATAATGGTAAAAATAATGTTGCTTCCAGAAGCCGTGCTTCAGAAGCTCTAGCTAAGGATGTCCTAAACGCAATGCAAAAAAATGGGGCGTTGAAAAATCGAGGAGTGAAGAACGGGAACTTCGCTGTTATTCGAGAAACAACAATGCCTGCGATTTTAATTGAAACTGGATTTCTTTCTAATTCTAGAGAACGAGCTGCGCTTTTAGATGCACGTTACCGAATGCATATAGCCAAAGGCATGGCCGAAGGCATCCATACGTTTCTTACTGGTCCTAATTTTCAAAAAACGAGTTTAGCAAATATTAAGGCCAGAAAACTTTCTGCAAAGGCGAGTTAAATTTCTAATGAGAAAAAATGAAAGGAAGAAGAGGTCGTCCTCGATGCGATTCGAACGCATGGCCTGCTGCTTAGGAGGCAACCGCTCTATCCTACTGAGCTACGAGGACACCAGGTCCAGTACTTTATCAAGTTAGATTAAAGAAGTCACGCGTTTGCCGTTATTAAATTAGAATATGAAAGCTTAGAATTTTTTTGTCGGACTATAAGATGCAGCAATCATAAGTTTTGGCAAATATGAATCTTCGTTACTTATAACGATATAGAACAACTACGTATTTTTAAAAAATGTCTTGAATCCAAAGGATGAATAGATATGATACGCATATACTTCAAAAGTTTATTATTTAGGGCTACTCAACAAGTTACTTTAGGGCACTTTAATTAGGAGGCAACGGCTAATATGGCTACCATGACCAAGAAAAAACTGATCAGTACAATATCACAGGATCACAAGATTCATCCGAATCATGTGCGTACTGTAATCCAAAATTTTTTGGATAAAATGACAGATGCTCTAGTCAAAGGTGATAGGTTAGAGTTTAGAGATTTCGGCGTTTTACAGGTTGTAGAAAGAAAACCTAAAGTAGGGCGCAACCCTAAAAACGCTACTGTTCCCATTCACATTCCTGCAAGACGTGCCGTGAAATTTACTCCAGGAAAAAGAATGAAACGCTTAATCGAGACTCCTTCGAAGCATTCCTAATTTCGTGCCTTTCTCTTTTATCTAATTTATCAGAGTCAAGTTTTTAGGATTACTTAGGGACTTGACTCTAAAGTTTTTTGTTATTATTGTCTGGACGCAATCCGTTTCTGAGTAAAAAAATTGTGAATAGTGATGGGATCACAGCTAAGATTGCAAGAATGTATCGAAGTGTTTCCCCATTCGAATTTTGATTTGCAGGTTAAGCAGTTAATCTATGCTTCTCAGGATAAAAAACTTCGTAATTTTGTTTTTAAGTTTTTCCGACATCATCCTTTATTAAAAGTTCACGACATAGCGAGAGCAATTTATTTGCTTATGGCTTTGGAAGAGGGACAAGACTTGGGATTAGATTTCTTGAA
Organism: Chlamydia sp. 16-02; assembly: GCF_042235055.1. Lineage (NCBI taxonomy): Bacteria > Pseudomonadati > Chlamydiota > Chlamydiia > Chlamydiales > Chlamydiaceae > Chlamydia > Chlamydia sp. 16-02. The sequence goes on along the minus strand of NZ_CP114172.1, from coordinate 230,569 downwards.
ATTAGAACAAGAATGTTCTGGAGCTACACGTTTATTTTGTCGTGGAGGTTTCCCTTGGAAAGGTCTTCCTTATCCAGGAGAACATGCAGAGCTTGGACTTTTACTTTTGCAAATCTCTAGATTTTACGATAATAGTTTAAAATATGCTGAAAAGATGAACTCTTTCCAGCAGGCATTATTTATGCATGAATCCACGATTTTTCCTGCTTTATGGAGCCAAGAACATACTCGATCTATCAAGGAAAAGACCACGTTAAGTAAATCCTTTCTATATCAGCTAGATCAACAGGTAGCTAGTGAATATAGCTTTACAGATCCTAATCTCGGTTTTTGGATGCAACGAACACGTTCCGCATCCATTTTTGTTTCTGGATCAGGATGTAAAAGCGGTGTCGGGTCTTATTATTCCGGAGATGTGGGTATAGTAAACTATGGCCCGTGTTGCGGAGATATTAGTGATTGCAAGGGATTCGGTCTTTGTGGAATGGTTAAAGATTTTTCCATTTTAGAAAGTCAGAGTGTTACGGAAATCTCTTTTCTTTGTGCTACAGCAATACCTTATTCGAGGATTACGGGGTTTTCTTACTTACAAGATGCTTATCTGGGGTCAAAAATTCGTCATCATATCAAGATCTCAGAGAGGCAGTGTGAAGTGCTCTCTTTGATAGAAGAAGACCCTTGTAAGTCTACATTTTCGATTTTCTGTAAGGGAAAAAGTTGCCAAGTAGTTGAGGGTCCTAGATTGCGATCAAGTTCTCTGGACTCTTATAAGGGGCCGTCAAATGATGTAATAATTCATGGAGAACGGGATTCTCTGCGTATTCTGTGTTCCAGTCCCTATATGGAAATTTTTTCTTTACAGGGAAAAGAAAGATTTTGGGGAAGTAATTTTTTGATTAATATACCCTATAAGGACGCCAGCGTCTCTGTTGTTTTTGAAAAATATAATTAATAGTTTATTATTTTTTTGAAAGTTCGAAATAAAACAATCTTATAATTGTTTTTTAAGAATTATTTGTATTAAAATTATCCTTTCTGTAAGAGGAGAAAACGTTATTATGGAGCTTCTTCCCCACGAAAAACAAGTGGTAGAGTACGAGAAAACGATAGCCGAGTTTAAAGAAAAAAACAAAAAAAATTCTTTACTATCCTCCTCAGAGATACAGAAATTGGAACGGCGTTTAGATAAGTTAAAAGAGAAGATCTATTCTGATTTGACACCGTGGGAGCGTGTGCAGATTTGCCGTCATCCCTCTCGTCCTCGCTCTGTGAACTATATCGAAGGAATGTGTGAGGAATTTGTTGAGCTTTGTGGGGATCGTGCGTTTCGTGATGACCCTGCCGTTGTGGGGGGATTAGCTAAAATCCAGGGCCAGCGCTTTATGCTTATTGGTCAGGAAAAAGGGTGCGACACCTCCTCTCGTATGCATAGAAATTTTGGGATGCTTTGTCCCGAAGGTTTCCGCAAGGCATTACGCCTAGCAAAAATGGCTGAGAAATTTGGTTTACCTATCATTTTCTTAGTAGACACCCCTGGAGCTTTCCCCGGTCTTACAGCCGAAGAACGTGGTCAGGGATGGGCTATTGCTAACAACCTTTTCCAATTAGCTAGATTAAAAACCCCGATTATAGTTCTCGTTATTGGTGAGGGGTGTTCCGGAGGTGCTTTAGGAATGGCAATCGGCGATGTCATTGCTATGCTAGAGCACTCCTACTATTCTGTAATTTCTCCCGAAGGTTGCGCTTCTATTCTTTGGAAAGATCCTAAAAAGAATAGCGAGGCAGCTGCTATGTTAAAAATGCATGGTGAGGATCTCAAGCAATTTGCTATTGTGGATGTTGTAATTAAGGAGCCGGTAGGTGGGGCACACCACGATCCTGCTACTGTATATCGCGATGTTCAAGATTTCATTCTTCAGGAATGGTTGCGGTTAAAAGACCTATCGATAGAAGATTTATTAGAAAAGCGGTATCAGAAATTTCGAACTATAGGTCTCTATGAAACTTCTTCTGAAAGCGGTCCTGAGGCATAAAAAGCATCTTACGCTATTAGGTTTTTCCCTATTTGCTATTTTAGGACTAACTGTTTCTTCTCAAGCGGAGATTTTTTCTTTAGGCATTATAGCAAAAACAGGACCCGACGCTTTTGTTCTTTTCGCTCGCAAGGAAAACAATCGACTTGTGAAAGCCTCTCAGTTAAGCCAAGATCAGATTCTAGAGAGATGGTCTGACATCTCTCCTGATTCCGACACGATAACTTCTGCACAAGCACATGCCTATATTTCTCGTTATGGAAAAGGAACTACGTCCATAACCAGCAGATTATCATGTCTTATTTCTCAGCATATAGATCTATCACGTTTTGGTTCTTTAGCCTTATTTTTAGTCATTGTGGCGATTTTTAAAGCAGTAACTTTGTTCTTTCAGAGATTTTTATCTCAAGTAGTGGCTATTCGTGTAAGTTGTGATCTTCGTAGAGATTATTTCAAAGCTTTACAAAAGCTTCCAATGACATTTTTCCATACTCACGATATGGGAAATCTTAGTAGTCGTGTGATTACTGATTCCACAAGCATTGCTCAAGCAGTAAACTCTTTAATGGTTAACTATGTTCAGGCTCCGATAACCTTAACACTAGCTTTAGCAGTATGTTTATCAATATCCTGGAAATTTTCTCTTTTGGTGACGGTTGCTTTTCCTGTATTGATTCTTCCTATTGTAATCATTGCTAGAAAAATTAAGGCCTTAGCGAAGAGAATACAAAAAAATCAGGATAAATTTTCTTCGGTGCTTTTAGATTTTCTCGCAGGAATTCTCACTGTAAAGGTCTTTCGTACAGAATCTTTTGCTTTTAAGAAATATTGTGATCAAAATAATCAGATTGCTGCTCTGGAAGAAAAAAGTGCAGCTTATGGTTTGCTTCCACGCCCACTATTACATACGATAGCTTCTTTATTCTTTGCTTTTGTTGTGATCATTGGTCTCTACAAGTTCAATATTCCTCCTGAAGAGCTTATTGTATTTTGTGGATTACTATATCTTATCTATGATCCTGTGAAGAAATTTGGAGATGAAAATACAACCATTATGAAAGGTTGTGCAGCTGCTGAAAGATTCTATGAAGTGCTTTGCCATCCTGATCTTCATAATGAGTCTGAAGATAGTCAAGAATTCCTTGGTTTAACAAAAAGTGTAGAATTCAGAGATGTTTCTTTTTCTTATGATAATGAGAAAACAGTTCTTAAGGAGCTGAATTTTACAATAAACAAAGGTGAGGCAATTGGTATTGTTGGCCCTACAGGAAGTGGGAAAACAACGATTAGTAAGTTATTGCCTAGACTATACGAGATATCTCAGGGAGAGATTCTTTTAGACGGAATTTCTATTAAAGACTATAGCAAATCTTCTCTTAGGAATCATATCGGCTGTGTTTTACAAAATCCGTTTCTATTTTATGATACTATTTGGAATAACCTTACTTGCGGTAAGAATATCCCCGAAGATGATGTCATTCATGCGTTAAAACAAGCCTATGCTTACGAATTCGTTCAAAAAATGCCCCAAGGAATCCATAGTCTTCTTGAGGAATCTGGGAAAAATCTTTCTGGAGGACAGCAGCAAAGATTAACTATAGCACGAGCCTTATTGAAAAATGCTTCTCTCTTAATTTTAGATGAGGCTACATCTTCTTTAGATGCTATTAGTGAAAACTATATCAAAGAAATCATCGGACAGCTAAAAGGTCAATGCACCCAGATAATCATTGCTCATAAGCTCTCTACTCTTGAATACGTAGATCGGGTAATTTATTTAGAGCAAGGAAAGAAAGTCGCGGAAGGAGTAAAAGATGAGCTTTTATCATCGTGTCCTGCTTTCTTGAAAATGTGGGAATTATCAGGAACTAAGGATTGGGAATCATCTCCATCCACAAGTTCAGAATTGATTACACCACTTTCTTTCTAAAGCAAGAATTAGATTTGGCTGGGGATAGAAGTTTCTACAATATCATAGATAGAAGAAGTGAATGCGTAAGAAAGTTTTTCTGCTAATATACTTCTATGTTTTTTAAGGTATTCCTCACCTTCTCGCGTAGCATAATCTGAAGTGATTTTCATCATCATACAAGGCAGGTTATGATTTTTGCATAATCTAGCAATAGCATACCCTTCCATATCCACAAGCTGGAATGTCTCATGAAATCCATATTTATAAGGAGCGTGAGCAGAAACTAAATTGGCTTTTGGGAGATTAGGAATAGCTACGATCTCTAATTCAATTGCAGAGTCGAGTTGCTCTGGAGTGGTTTTGCTAAGCTTTGATACTTTATCGATAGTATAGAAGGTCTGCAAAGGAAGATCAGGAGAACAACTTCCAGCAAAGCCAAGATTCACACAGGAATCATAATTTTCTAATTTAATATCTCTTAAGGCTTGTATAACGCCATCTTCTCCCCATTGTTCTAAAAGAATCATGTCCATAGCTATAGACATATGTGAATCTCGACATTGATAAAAATTTTTATCAGCTCGATTAAAAGCAAAATCTTCAATAAGAGATTTTGCTTCATCCATATCCGCGAGAATAAGAAGAATTTTACAAAGGTAATTAGATAAGGCAGCTGACATAATTTGATAATGTATAAAGAGATTTTTTCCCTGAATTAGATAATACAAGAGTTTCATCGTTTACATATGTATCGATGAACTTACGAATAACTGTGGTATCTTTATTTCTAGAATATTCTAAAGCTTTATCTTCAGAGCCTCTAGGATCTTTCAATGCTAGAAATAGAGATTTTCTTAATGCTAGGGTTAAAATATCTACAACAGTTTGTGGAACTGTTTTTGACACAACAAGACATCCTAAAGGTAAGGGGAGTTGTGTTCTCTCTTCCCATAGTTTCCCTAGATCTGCTCTTAAAAATAGTTGTGAGTTGTAGCTGAACCTTTCCTCATGAATGATCGCACCTGCATGTACATCATCACGTAAAATGGCTGCAAGGATCTCACCATATTTCATGGGGATCAGTTTTGCATCAGGATAGAATATCTTACAGAGTAAATGTGCTGTTGTTGTTTCTCCAGGAGTTGCTATAGAGGTTATAGGTGCCGTAGGATCCGAAGATAATATTAGAGGTCCTACACCATAGCCGATAATAGTGCCTACTTCCATGAGGATATAATTATCCGCAACTTTTGGAAATAATGCTGCCGATATTTTTATTAGAGAACAGCGATGTTGCAAAGCTAATTCATTTAATGTTGCAATATCTGCAATGGTAATTTGATTTAATAATGAGAAACCTTCATGACGTTCTAAAAAAGAACGAAATAAAAAAATATCATTGGGGCAGGGTGAAAAAGCAGCTGAGAGTATCATGTCATTTGTTTCATTAAGTCGATGGCAGCTTTCATGTCTTTATCCAGATTGCCTTGGTTTTCTAACCATTGGATATAAGATGCGGGAACCTCGGTTAGAGGTTTGCCTCTATATTTTCCGAAAGGCATTTTAAATGCTTTAGGATGACGGCTCTCTTCCATTAGAGCAAGTACTTGTTCTGCAGAAAGATCTCCTATAAGTGCAGAAAATACATTGTGTAGGGTAATTACATCATCTAAAGCGCGGTGGGCTTGGTTTTCTGCAAAACCGTATACCTGACGTAAATATTGTAAATTATGTTTGGGTAAATCTGGGCGATATTTTTGTGCCCATTTTAATGAATCTATTGTTCTTAAAGATAAGGGTTCTAAGGAATGTCTACGACATTCCTTTTCAAGTAGTGGGAAGTCGAAACTATCATTATTATGTGCAACAAGGACAGCTTCATTTCCGCAAAAATCACAAAATTGCTTGTAGGCTTCTGGAAATTTCGGGGCTGAAGTCACTGTAGATGTAGTAATCCCATGAATTTTTGATGCTTCCTCAGGAATAGGAATCTCAGGATTTACATAAGTGACAAAGGATTCTTTAGTAGCGTTGTTATAAGCAGCAATTTCTATAATACGATCTTTATCTATCTGAGTTCCTGTAGTCTCCGTATCGTAAAAAATTAGTGCAGTCATCAAATCTTCCTAAATTATTCCTGTCTTTCTTTACGTGCTTGTTTTTTCAATTCGTCAAGATTCATATTTCCTGAAGAGATCAAGCCTATAGCGTGAGAAAAACTATCGCAAACCAACCTAATTGTGTCGATATATACACGCAATAGTCTTTCATTAATTTCACCATTTAGACAAGGAACTACTAAACGATAAAAAATTAATCCTTGTTCCTCATCCATTCCAAATCCAGGAACGTCCACATCTCTATTTAGCAAGTGAAGAAGGCGTGCTGTGGCTTCTTTTTGGTTGTCATAGAGTTGATAAGGGAAGTAGCAAATCATTTGAAGAATTTCTCCTTCACTACGAATCACAAAAAACAAAGGCAACTCGTGATCTTCTACTTGGATATTGATATAAGTTAATCCACTTTCTCTTTCTAAAAGAGGCTCTAATCCTGCATGTGTGAGATATTTTGATAGATTATTTTGATTTAAAGACCATGTTGTCATTTAAAAACACTCCAAGTTGTTCATAAAATATGCTTAAAATTCTTTGTCAGTAAGATTAGAGGTCTGAGTATTATCTACTTTTTTATTCTTATGAAATTTTCGTATGCTCTTGCTAAGAAAATCAGAAGTAGATGAAGGTTCTTTCTTTTCATTTTGTTGTAGGAGTTCATTGATGTCTGTGTCGGGAGGAAATTCTGAAAGTAGTGTAATTTTCTCTCCTGATTCTGCAATGATAAGAATTTTGTTTACCACGCGAATGATGTAGATACAAGTTTTTTGATTTAAGGAGCGTCGATCAAGAATTTTAATTGTTGAAGTATTTCCAAACCCCTGACCTTTAGATTTTAGGAACTTCTTAAATGCCCATACTCCAATACCAAATAGTGTAAGAAGTAACATTAAAGATCCTAACATCTTAAACATTTCCAGTTTCATATTTTCTGGAAACATTCCTTGAAGATTTATTTGCTCATTAGAAGTATCAGCAAGAGCAAGATCGTCCATACAAAATGTTAGATAAGAAAGAATTTTATAAGGCATATTTAAGACCTTTTTGAGTTTCTATAGTCATAAAATAACTAAGAAACAATTTGATTTTAGGACATTTCACTAACGAATTGTTTTCGATCAGTTCTTTATAAGTTAATGTTTGATAGGTTCCAAGAATAAATTAAACTGTAACTTTGTATATTCCTGCAAGAACGATGTAATTAAGATGACTAATTTTGAAATTTAAGAAAATATACTCCGATCGATCTTGAAGTGTTTTTAATAGTCTCTTTCTTTATCGTGTTTTATGTTGATTTTGTTCTTTAGAATAGATGTAATTTTTAACAATCGATCTATGCAGATATTGGGATGTATAGGAAAATCATAATAGGTTTAAGGGGAGTGGTAAGATTGCTTTATGGATAGATTACTGATTACAGATATAGATGGTACAATTACGCATCTTCCACATCATTTGGATCCTGAAATTGTTAAGAATTTAAATTATCTTCATAATTCTGGATGGAAAATATTTTTCCTTACTGGGAGATACTTTTCTTATGCGAATCAATTATTCAAAGATCTTTCGATTCCATATTTATTAGGATGTCAAAATGGTGCTTGTGTTTGGTCATCTGAGGATAAGAAGTTTCTTTATTTTCAAGATATCCCTAATGAGATTTTACATACGTTAGAGATGTGTGTGGAAGATAGTGATGTGATTTTTTCCATAGAATCCGGAGCTGTGAATCAAGATCAATATTATCGATTTACATCCTGTCCTAGTGAAAAAGAGCTTTTACGCCATTTAGATCCTGTATATTTCCCTTTTGTAAAAGATAGGGAGAGGTTAGTAGAGAGTAAAAAGCTTTCTAGAGATTATCCTCATAAAATGTTCGCTGTCGCAAAAATTTTTGGTAAAAAAAATGAAGTAGAAAAGATAGAAGAAAGAATTCATAAGTCTAAAGAGTTAGTAGAGAATTTGACTATCACATGCATGCGATGGCCCTTTGATTTTGATTACTCCATCTTATTCATGACAGACAAATCTGTATCTAAAGGTTATGCTGTTGATCGTATTGTCGATTTGCTCTACGAAGGTCAAAAACCTTTCATTATGGCTTCTGGGGACGATGCTAATGATATTGATTTAATTGAGCGTGGAGATTTTAAGATCGTGATGAATTCTGCTCCAAAACACATGCATGTCATAGCGGATTTCCTTGCCTCCCCAGCGAAAGATTTGGGAATTCTTCGAGCGTGGGAGGCGGGTATAAAAATGTATCAAAGAATTAAGAATTCTTAGGGAGCATTTCAGGTCCAATTCCCATAATGTTTGCTCCGTGATCTACATAGAGAGTTTCTCCGGTAATAGCACTGGCTAGCGGAGAAACTAGAAATGCGGCAGCAGCTCCGACTTGTTCTGTTGTCATAGGTTTAGGGATTGGAGACCAATCTAAGTAATAATCTACCATTTGTTCGATAAATCCGATAGCTTTCCCCGCACGGCTCGCTAGAGGACCTGCAGAAATAGTATTTACACGAACTCCCCATTTTCTTCCTGCTTCCCAAGCAAGCATTTTGGTATCACTTTCTAATGCGGCTTTTGCTGCGCTCATACCGCCTCCATAGCCGGGTACAGCACGTGAAGAAGCCAAATAAGTTAAGGAGATACTGCTGCCACCAGGGTTCATAATAGGTCCAAATTGTGCTAATAAGCTAACTAGAGAATAACTCGAAGTGCTTAACGCAGCTAGATAACCTTGACGCGATGTTTCTAAAAGCGGTTTAGAAATTTCCGGACTATTAGCTAGAGAATGGACTAGAATATCAATATGACCGAAATCCTTTGTTACCTGTTCAACGACCTCAGAAACGGTATACCCCGAAATCCCTTTGTAGCGTTTGTTTTCTGCAATATCTTGAGGAACATCTTCAGGTTTGTCGAAACTTGCATCCATGGGATAAATTTTTTTGATTTCTAGGAGTCTTCCGTCAGACAATTTTCTTGATTCATTAAACTTTCCCAAATCCCAGGATTGGGAGAAGATTTTATAAATAGGTACCCAAGTGCCTACAATGATAGTAGCTCCAGCTTCTGCTAATATTTTAGCGATTCCCCAGCCATAGCCCTGATCGTCGCCAATGCCTGCTATAAAAGCTACTTTGCCAGTTAAATCGATCTTTAGCATATGCCAACCTTATTATCTAAGTCCGTATTGATATGGGGAGGTTAGCAGATTCCTTATTATTCCGAAACTCTTTGAAAATGCATTTTGCTCATTAATCATCAAAGCATTTTTTTTGCTTCATTGTCCCGGCTATCAATTAAAATTTTTATTTACATTTTAATTTCACAACCATAAACTCTCTGCCCCTTGCGCAAGTTTGCAAGGAGAATCCTATGTTTAGTGTGATCTGTAAGTGAATAGGATAAAATTAAAATAGGAGAAAAATCATGGCATTTCCATTAGGGAATATTCGTTCTTTTTTAGGTTTTGGAGAACCCCAAGAAGAAGCAAACGCTACAGAAAACACATCATTGGTTTCTACTGTTGCTGAAACAGTGTTGACTAATTCAACCACAACATCTACTTCACAAGTATCACAAAGTACTTCTACGCTGACCTCGTCTGCTTTTGTTTCAGAAGCAGGGGATGCTGCTATGGCTGCAGTTAATGTGGCTTTATCAGCTTTAGATGCAAGCCTGGAAGATATATATGTAGATATGGAGCCAGTCCTATGTGATAGCGCGTCGCAAACAGATCAAATAACTTGTGAAGAATTTTTAAAAGAAATGTATAAAGATCAAGTTGTTTTTCGAGACCATGTCAGGGAAGTTATTTCTTCTCGTTCTGTTTCATGCGGAGCTGATCTTTTTGCACGATCGTCAATACTCACACAGCCTCCTCGTGCAAGTATGGAGTGCTTGGATGATATTTCAATTTTTGAAGATGCTGAAACGACACCTCTAGCAGCTGCATCAGAGTCTACAGAGGATACATCCCCAATACTACGGACACAAGTGTTTGGTTTTTTCATCGATCTTTTAAAACAAGACTTACTTCACGATAGCATCAGCGGAGGCAGAGTCAAAGCTCTCTTCGATCACATATCTGGGGGTATGACTAGGGAAGAATACAAAGAATTATTGGATTTAATTAAAGAGGGAGATTTCACCTCTACACAAGACATCTCTAAGTTTTGCGATATATTTATGTCGACACCCGTATTCAAGTCTTCAAATGAATTGCAGACATTATTTACGTTCTTTAAAGGAGAAGGGGGTGCTGTTACTTTGGTCATGTTGCATGAACTAATGGGTGTATTGACGGGAACGTTTGGTTTGCCGCTTCCTGAAGGATTGAGCTCTTTCTTACTTGCACTAAAAAATTTGTATGAGACCACCCATCCTGGTGGGGAATCGAACATAGCTGCTGCAGTATCTATTGTTTCTTTAGTTGCCGGAGTATTACAAAGTGAAACGACACGTCGTGTTATGCAATCATGTTACGATGGTTGTGCAGATTCTTGTTCAGGAAATTGCGGTTGTGCGGGTTGTGGATGTGCTGATGGTGCTGTAGGTTGTGGAGGCTTTGGTTCATTCTTATGTGGTATTTTCGCAGGATGCTTTAATTTAGATACTCGTCAAGGTGGTATTACAGAAGAAGAATTTAAGAAGTTAGAAAGCAAATACAGCTCTGCTGTAGTTTTGATTGCTTTAAATAATTTGGGTGTAAACACAGTAGATCTTCTTGCTGGTAAGCACGTAGTATTGCCTAATTTAGATCAGGTTAAGTCTGAATGTGAATCTGCTTCTAAAGATCTTAACCGTATTATAAAAAGTAAGACTAAAGAGATGTGGGGAGAGGCTGCGTCGAATTACTCTAATCTTTTGTCTCACCCAGTTCTTAAAGAGGGAATTATTGCAGGCTTGTCCAATCGTCATATCATTATTAATGATAATAGATTGCGAGCAAAAGTGCTCATAGATTGTTCTTGGGGGTCTCATGGATTTGTTTCGACTAATGAACCTTTTGATTCATCAAGATTAGTAGGTTCTCTTACTTCTCTTGTTGTTATGAAACGTGGGGATACGGTACATCGCAGATTGGGTGCTGCTGATGCTTCTGACGTTATGACTTGTGTATCTAGAATACTTTCTGCATCTGTATCTACGGGAAATAATATTTGGTTGTCTACTGAAGATCTCATGACATTAGTTTGTATCGTTTTAGCATACAGAAATCTTTCTGTTGTTGATGGGGAAGGCTCTGAGAATACCAGAATCCATGATGTTCAAGAGGTCAAAGATCTCTTCGCCGTAGTTGAAGAGAATCGCGTTCGAGTAGAAAGGAATAAACCAAGTGATATCAGAGCTAGTATGAATGCTTCAGTTCTATACACTCATATAGCTAGAAATGCATCTAAGAAAGAAAACAACTATAGATCTTTTAAAGATAGAGCAAGAACTGAAGTGAGGGACAATCTTGTTATTAAGATGTCAATGCCGTGGATGAGAGCCTCGGGTTTGGTATTAAAGAATGCCTCCACACAACCATGTGATGAAGTGGATCGTCCTGTTGTAAGATCTCCAAGAGCTTCTGGAGGTATCTATGTTGCTCAGGAGTATAGAGAAACTTCTGTATAACCTAAGTATATTAAACCGTTTCTGAAAATAGCTAAGACTATTTTGAAAACTAACACATCCGAGCATGTAATAACTCAACCACAGTTGTTTATAGGTATCTCAGCCGTAAAGGATACGAAAATAAACAACAAATATGGCTATTACATGCTCATTTTTTTAAAAATTCAAATTTTTTCTATACATTTCATCTTATCTTCTCTAATCTCCCGTACACTAATTTTTAAAAATCAATGACTTGGGTTGATTTACCCTATGTTTGTTGTTTTAGTTAAGGAGAATAGAAATGACATCGCCTACAGGTAGAGGTAATACGAATCCCGGTTTTATTTTTGATGATGGTAGTTCAAATACTGGTACAAATTCCACGGGTGGGGCAGGAAGTGGAGCGCAGCGTCCAGGAGGGGTTAGAGGGCTAGCTGCTGGTATTTATGATTGGTTTCAACGTGGTGGTTCTTCTGGAGGAAATATCACGTCACAAACTGATGGAGTTCCTCGTAATCCTCCTATAATTACAGGACAGCCTGGCCCTAGTGGCGGTGTGAATACTTCTGCGAATATTCAAACGCTTTTAGGTTTGCTTACACAAGGTGGTACGTCTCCAGCTCCAACATCTACTCCTATTCCGTCTCCAACCCCTACACCCGCACCTACTGCGGATCCTAATATGCAAGCGCTTTTAAATTTACTTACACAATCTTCGGGAGGCACAGTGCCAACGCCTACTCCAGCTCCGACGCAACCTACAGGACCTGTTATTACCGCACAACCTGTGCCAGGGATTACAACACCACAGGTAAATGTTCCGGTTCCTGGAGTTAATCCTGGAGTACAAGCGCTTTTAACTCTACTCACACAAGCTACAGGAGGAACAGTAACAACTCCTATTCCAGCTCCTGCGCCAACACCTGTGATTACACAACCGGTGGTTGCAGGAAACCAAAATCAACAAATGCTTCAGGTGCTTTTAAGTTTATTTGCACAAAGCCCTGGAGGTGCTCCCAGTCAAGGTTCACAAATACTTATAGGTTTGCTGCAGGGTATTGCGTCCACTTCTGGTCCTTACCAGCAAGGTGCGCAATCTATTTTGAGCTTACTTCAGGGACAAAATGGCGCAGCTTTGCAGCAAGGGCTTGGAGCTTTAGCAAACTTAGTGAGCGGTCAGGGAACTACTTCGTCTAATATAGGAACAGCTGTACAAGCATTAAGTGGATTAGCGGGTTTGGCAGGTCCTGCAGGTGCTGCTGTAGGATCGTTAGCTTCTATTATTGCTGCAGCGGCAACCAGTGAGTCCGCACGTCGAGGTGGAAGGTTCTGCTACGATAATTGCCATACATGTTGTGAGGGAAATTGTTGTTGTCCTCGATGTGGATGTAGTGATGGACAATGTGGTTGTGGAAGTTTGGGAAGATGTTTATGTGGTCTATTCGGAAATTGCTGTGGTGTACAAGTTGATTCAAGAAGAGCTTTAGAGCAAGAATTACAAGAAATCGAGAATGAGTTCGGTGCTTCTATATTTTTGATGGCATTAAGCAATCTAGGTATGGATACCGTCAGTCTCTTATCTGGGAGTACGGCTGTAACACTTCCTTCTATGGATAGGATTCGAGAGGAATGTAGGAACTGTTCTAGAGATCTTCCAGGGATTTTGAAAAATAAAACAAATGCTATGTGGGCAGTAGCTGCACAAGGATATCGCAATATTTTGCAAAATACATTTTTACGAGGATATTTTGTTTCTGGAATGGCAAGTAACTGTGATATCAATACTAATCAATTAAAAGACTGTGTGCGCATACTTCATAAATGGGGAGGAAATGGAGGGGTTATAGCAGCATCACAGTTTGATATGGAACGGCTAGCCCTTACTCTTCCAGAACTTACCGTGACCTCGCGTCGTAATCCAGCAGTAGGACCCCTAGGTGTGATTACAGCTGCAGCTGTAATGCAGGATTTGGGAAAGATTTTAATGAAAGCATCTCACGGAGGACGACAAATTTGGATGGATGTCAATGATTTGATGACTCTCGTATGTATGATTCTTGCTTATCGAGGTATCTGTGTTGTTTCTGATACTGTAGATCCTGAAAGAGCAAGGATATATGAGAGAGGTAGAATACGACAGTTAATTTCTGACATAGATAATCGTCGGTTAATGAATGAGCGTAATCGTGGACCTGCTCCTTATGTTCCCTCAGTAAATCCTTATGCAGATCTAGCGGCGAGATGTTTCGCTGAACACGCTCAACGTGCTGAGAGAATGAGAAATCCTGGAGATGCATCTAGACAACAGCTGTTAACAAGCCTATCCAGTAGATGGATGTTAGCAGCAGGAATTACTCCCACGACTTCTGTTACAACACAACCCCCAACTTCAACAGCTCCTATAATTACACGTGCTACGGTTAGCGGATTGAGAGCAACGCCACCTAGAGAAGAGGGACAAAACGAACGTAATTATGATGAGGAAGGCGCACGCCCTCGAGGAGGCAATGGCACTAATCAAGGAGGAAATAATCAGGGACAAGAGGGCAACGGCAATAACAATGGAGGAGGTAATACCGGAGGTTTAACAGAAACTAGAGTTTAACGTTTCTGTAGTAGGTGAGGGACTACTTCTCTAGGATCTCCAGATGAGGACGCTATAACATCTATCTTTTCTTGAGAAAATGGCGATGTAAAGGTTAGGGCGTGTGCATGGAGTAGAGGACGGAATACATTTCTTGGTTGTTCTTTCCTGCCATAATCTACATCGCCAACAACCGGATGGCCTAAAGTTTGCATATGTAGACGGATTTGGTGCGTCCTTCCTGTAATTGGTTCACAACGCATTAAAGTATAGTGTTTATAAGTACACAATACCGACCAATTTGTAATTGTTAACTTCCCACGATCTTTATTTGTATTTCCGAAAATTACAGCACCACAACGACGTGATTTAGGAGCAGTATGAGAAATTAACGTCCCCGAAGATTTTTTTGGATGACCAAAAACTAAAGCAGTGTATTGTTTATGTATTTTTCGTTTCTTGAACAGTTCCGCGAGGGCATTAGCAGCATCTGTATTTTTGGCAAATAGGATACATCCTGTGGTGTCTCTATCTAGCCTATGGACTATGTTGAGTTCTGTTGTTTTTGCCAGATCTTCCGTAGAGATATGGGAAGGTTTGTCATAAATACAACAATTTAGATCTTCCCAAAGGATTTTTGGCTCTGATCTTATTTGTAAGGTTAAAGTAATGCAATCCCCGGGTTGAACTTTATAAGATTCGAATCTTTCCAAATGACCGTTTACACGACAACCGTGATAACGCACCGAATCAAGAATGATATGTTTTTTATAATCGGGAAGTCGAGAACGTAAGAAAGATGATAATCTTTCTACATGATCAGCAACCCATGAGAATTCTTTCATAAAGTAGCAAAATTTAGAACTTAGGTAAAATTTTACGAGAATTTGTATGGCAAAGATAGCTTTTTCTGAAAGAGCAAAGAAATTTCCTGTGGAAAAGTTAAAAAAATGGTTTACAGATAATAAGCGTAGCTTCCCATGGAGAGACAATCCTTCACCGTATAATGTCTGGGTTTCCGAAGTGATGCTCCAGCAAACTCGAGCAGAAGTTGTAGTAAATTATTTTCTTGAGTGGATGGAGAAGTTCCCAACTATAGAAGCATTAGCCACGGCTAAAGAAGAAGATGTGATCAAGGCTTGGGAAGGTTTAGGTTACTACACTCGAGTGCGGAATCTTTTGTATGGAGCCCGGATGGTGATGAAGGATTTTGGAGGAGAGCTTCCTGACGATCCTTTAGATTTAATGCAGATAAAAGGATTAGGTCCATATACGGTACATGCCATTTTAGCTTTTGCTTTTAAAAGAAGAACAGCTGCAGTAGACGGCAATGTTTTGCGGGTAATTAGTAGAGTATTTTTAATAGATGCTTCTATAGATTTAGAATCTACTAAAACTTGGGTATTTAGAATTGCCTTATCTCTTTTGCCCGCTAGAGATCCGCAGATAATTACCGAAGCTTTGATAGAGCTTGGAGCATGTATTTGTAAACGTGCTCCGAAATGTGAAATTTGTCCTTTAAATATTATGTGTGGAGCTTATAAAGAAGGTCGGCAAAAATCTCTTCCGATACGTCATGCCAGGAAAAAAATTGTTACATTATTTCGTTGGGTAGCGATTGTTCTCTATGAAGATGCTATCGTTCTTGAACAGAGAAAACCTGAGGAGATGATGGCTGGTTTATACGAATTTCCTTATATAGAGGTTGAGTCTTTTGATGATCTTTCGGATATAGAAGGGCTTATTCAAGAAATGGAGGAACGTGTAGGAACTCCATTGGTATTTTATGGAGAATTAGAGGAACAACGTCATGCCTTTACCCATTATAAGGTACGTCTTATTCCGAGAATTTTCCATGCAAAATCTAAACCAAAATCTGAGTTTCTCTATCCTATAGAGGTCTTGGATTCCTTACCTTTTTCTTCCGGACATAGGAAAATAAAGGCCTGGTTATTAGAGAATGCTTATACTATTTCTAATCCTGAACTTGTGAAGGTTTAAGTTCATGAAAAATATAGACTTTTCTCAATTGATAGAGCTTGTTAGAAAAATGGTCTCAGATGGTATCTGTCCTTGGACAGATCATCAGGATTTTGATTCTATACTTGGCCATATTCTCCAGGAGTGTAAGGAGCTTTCCGAAGCTGTTCATGAGGGCTATCCTATTAAGGAAGTCACCTCGGAAGCTGGGGATGTTCTTACTCTTGTATTGTTGTTGTGCTTCAAGATGGAATTTCTAGGAATGTCTTCAGTAGATGCAATTATTACTGAAGCTCTTGCTAAAATTCGTCGTCGTGCTCCTCATGTTTTCGATCCAAGTAAAACAATTTCTTATGAGGAAGCAAGAACGGCATGGGCTCTTGCTAAGCTCGAAGAGAAAAGTGAAAAATAGGACATTTACTAAAGGCTTTCCTCTTTAGTAAAATTCACTGACTGTGATATCAAAGAGCAGTAAGTTGGGGACCTTTTAAGAGAAGAGACCTACGAACCGGGTCAGGACTGGAAGGTAGCAGCCCTAAGAAGAGCTTTCTTTTGCTAGAAGTGTTTCTCCAACTTACTCTTTTTCTTTTTCAATTTTAAACTGATAACATTCCGATATTTGTAACGTTGAATAGTATATGCAATACTATGGGCGCAGCAATATGGCGTTCTTTTTCGTAAAGAAACCCTGTAAGTAGAGAAAAAATTACAAGAACAGGGACAAATACCAGGCTCCCCCAAGAATGCTCTACATGGGTAAGGGCAAAGATTACTGAAGAATATAAGAGAGCATAAATTCTGTTCATTTTATTTTTCAGAAAGGTTTGTAGAAAACCCCTAAAGAATATTTCCTCAGCAAAAGGAATTAAAATCCCTAAACTTAAAATAAATCCACGATCATATACTGTAGATGTCAGTGTATCCTGGACTTCTTGAGTTAATGTTTGTTCTTGTAGAGCCTCGATAGGCAAAATAAGCATTAATCCTTTATTTAGCACGAGACCAATGATCTGAGTAATAGGGATTACAATAATCCACATCCGTATTGCGGAAAAAATTGCGCCTAAAAATGTTGCTTCAGGCTTATTCCCCGAATAAATTACACTGCGTGTAACTTCAATAGGTAGTCCTAGAAGGTAAAAGATATAGGCAGACGCTAGAAAGATCCCGTGTAATGAGCGTGCAGCGATATCAGAATGCGATCCTGTAATAAAAGGAATTAATCCTGGAAGAAACAAAAGAACAACTCCGACAAGAATATGTCGTAGTTGTAAAGGGGTTTTTTCTGAAGGCTTTGGCCAAATAAAAAAATTTCTAGATACAACAGCTGCTAGAGCTAGAAATACAAGAAGGAATAACCAAGAATGCATCATAAATTTTACGAATAATTTGCACAGACATAACCTTCAACTCTGGCAACGACTTCTCGAAATAGACGGTGATGCATGAGCCCCATAGGTGTAGATTCGAAATGTTTTGTTTGCCATCCGTAACGATGATAATCACTTGCTGTTGTAGCAAGAGGTTGACTAGATTCAATGATTTCTTGATAGATCATCGAAACCTTATTATGACGAATATCGAAAACACGAACACGAACAGAGGCTGTTATAGAGTCGTGGCCAAACATATCTTGTGATGTTTTCTGTTCTAAAAGTTCTGTAGCTACCACAAACTCTGCTGGAAGAAATTCAACTATTGCTTGTGGAGAAAACTCAGGAACCACAGGAGAATAAAATTGTGAGACGACCTGGGGAGATGCAGAATGTTTAATTAAAAATAATCTTTCGGAAGAGTGGAATCTCTTGCCAATCTCTTGAGTGAATTCTGCTTGTAAATTCCATGGAAGTACTTCAGAGATTTTTCCAGAACGATAAAATACTGGTAACATTGCGACAACGCCCTTGGCTTTACTTCCTGATTTGTAAAGCTTAGGATGATAGCTCCCCGATGCTGGTAGAGAACAGCCAGATAGGTTTATAGACAAAAGTCCACAAGAAACTAATAAGAGGAGTTTTCGCATAATTGCTGTCCTTACATTAACGAATACCGTTTGCTCGGGTATTGAATTTTACTTTTGTAAAACACCCTATTCTTTCAAAGGAATTCGTGTTTTCCTACGAATAGGGATACTGAGTTATTGTTCCTGTTAAGTTATAACAAAGAAAAAAATAAAAACAAGCCCCGAAATCATAGAAAACCCTAGATTCATTCCTATAGGTTTTCGTTATTTTACTTGAGAAGATTCTTGTTGATGATGCGAACAAGGACAATCCCATTCTTTAGGAATTAATGTGCATCCAGGAATTAATAGCGCAGGGGATGAGAATACAAGAATAGAAAGAAACCATTTCATTACTATACTTATCCTTAACATTGTCTTTTTCTATCTGTTCATAAGCGTAAGAATACTTTTATGCCAAGTCTATTTACATATTTATTTAGAGTGAATTTGATCTTTTTTAGATATCTACAGGGATAATCTGGGAATAATAAAAAATGCCCGTAAACTTACGGGCAGAATTTTCCTAAACAAAGAAAAAATTAGACAGCATCTTTAGGATTAACTAATCCTCAGTTCCATTAGATATAGATGACTCTGTATTTTCAGAATTTTCTACTTCTTTATGTTTGTCGGGGTTTTCAGTTTTTGAGGAATTTTCTACATTGTTGTTTTCCCCATCACCAGTTTTTTTAGAACTATCTACACCGTTCTTGCTATCATCAGTGGGTGATTTTTTATCTTCATCTACAGGTGTTTTTGACCCGTCCTGTGGTGTCGGTCCCCCATCTAGATCTAGATCTTTTTTCATTTTGTCTACATCTATCCCTTCAGGACCTGGTAATACAGGAACCTGTAATTTAGACTCCAAATAGGAGCAATGTTGATAAATAGCCATTAATAAAACTATAGCAGAGAGTATCGCACCTACTGGTAAGGCCCAAAGTCCACCAATTCCGGTTACAATGGCGCAGATAATGCCAATTGCAGATAGCAAGGCAGCGGCTACTATAACCACGATAGCTAAGATGTTAGATCTTTTTATTTTCTTCTCTGTGTCTAGAACTAACTTCTCTAAATCAGTCTTTTGTACGGTAGGTAAGTCAAATGTAGATTCTTTAGTTGGTGATGAAGGTACAGATGTCATAATTTTCACCTAAATTAGTGTTGATTGCAGGCATTCTAGGGGAAATTATGATTTTAAGTCTTTTAATTAGTGAGATTTAGTTTAATTTGATCTCTTTTTCTAGAGAAACAATGCGCTAGTTTAAGAAACGCGCTTTATTAATCGCTTATTGCTAACGGTTTTATAATGTTCTGGGGACTAGCTTAATTGAATCTCGTATTAGGTCTATAAAAGATCTATAAAGAATTTGGAAATAAAAAAGGAACCACAGACATTCATCTGGGTTCCTTAACGTTCTTAAAAGCATATAGTAAATATTTTACTATTGTTTAAGAATTTCAGCTCCTAATCCCTCGGAAAAACCCGGTTCAGTATTAGCAAATCCTAGTACTGGAGGACTGGAGAAAGAGTCATCACCAAAAGGCACAAAAGAGAGTTTGGGTCGTGCTCTATAAATTACTAGAACCAAAATTACGGAAAGGACGAGAGCAACTACAGGTATGGCCCATAGACCCGCAATCCCAGTAAAAACAGCGGCCGCTATACCCGCAGCGGATATTAACGCCATAGCCACAATCGTAATGGTGGAAAGGACTTTCGCCTTTCTTAGTCCTCTATGATAAGCTTCGGGAGTAATAAAACTCTGTGGTTTTACCACTACATCCGGATTTAAAGAGGATGTTGAAGATGCTGAAGATAATGACATGCTTTTACCAAAAATTAAAAGTATTAACTACACTATTTTAGCAAAAAATGGTTTTTAAGTCTTTTAATTGTGGGTATTTAGTTTAATTTAATTCTCTAGATGAGAAGAGAAGCGATTCTATAGGCATACCTTGTTCCCTCACCACAACAACTGTTAAGAATATGTTAGGATTTCTCTCTGAAAATTCTTGAAGGGCAACGACAAGAGCAGCTTTTGCGGCTTTTAGGTGAGGGTTATCTATAGATAGGTCTTCATCATCATAGCGATCTTTTCGGTTTGCTTCAGAGAATAATAAGGGGATTTGCACCATGGTTGCTGGAATTTCCCCGGAAATGGCTTCTTCAAAACATTTTGTATAGGTTTCTTTACATGCATAGAAAGCTACTCTCGGATCGTAATATTCTGGTGTTAGAGGATTATAGGCATGCGAGAAGTAGAAGGGTAGGCCAGTGTTCGGAGGGTTTTTTAGTCCCTCGGTAGTCTCCCAGATACATTTTTTTGAGCAGGAACCTGGAGTTAATATAGTATTATTGTTTGAAGTTTGTTTTGCCCTCTCCCAGCAGCTAGCGCTTACAGTCCTATAAAAAGAATAGCGTCCCCAAAATAGATCTTCTCTATTCATTTCCGGATCTGTAGGATTTACCATCATTAATGTGCACTCAGAGGTGGTTCTCGGTTCTGTAGTATCACCTACAGTGGAAATCAGGATAATTCCTGGATTGCTATTTAATCGCCATACGACCTGCTGTATGCTATCTGGAAGAGGACGTATTTTATAGGGAAGATTGTGCCATCGAGACTCTGTCCACAAAGTGGTTAATAAATCATCGTATTTAGGAATAGTGAATGGTGCGCGTATGGGTGAATCCTCATCAACGGGACTACTTTCCTCTAGAGGGAATCCTCGACAAACAAAGGAGGTTGGTTGTATGGCTGTAGGATCGGATTGTGTATTTATCAAATCTAGAAGACAACACAGAACCATCAAAATGGAGGCTAGAGATAAGATTACGATAGATGCTGTTAGTGGAAATACTATAGCAAAGATAATTCCTGATAAAATTAAAATCCCGGCAAGGCCCAGAATACACCCTACAAGTCTTTTCTCATATTTTTTTAAGAATTGAGAACAAGTTCTAGATGGGTCCACATCAAACAAAGGCGTATCTGGTTTTAAAGATGCTTGTTGTATTGACATTTGTAATTTTAAACAGCGCGATGATTCTATTTTAATCGGGATCATTTTAAAAGATTCCCGAATTTAACTAACTATTTCCTGCAAGATGGTAATTATAACTCAACTTTTTCTATTTTAGCCAATTAGTATTAATTTATTTGTAAAAAAACAAGCAAATGTAACTATAAAAAATTTCTATAAATATTGTTATTTTGGTATACCCCAGAGAGAATGTTAAATTATAATTTTCTATTGATTGCACTAATCAGTCATAGAGAATCTCTAATTTTTTATCCGTATTTAGTACTTTATAGTTTCCATGCAAAATACTGTAGATTTTGATTATTTTGGTCTAAGCGATATTGGAATGGTCCGCTCTAGAAATGAAGATTTTTGGCAGGTAAATCTTTCCTCAAGAGCTGTTGCTATTGCAGATGGTATGGGAGGATGTTTAGGAGGCGATGTAGCTTCTCATGAAGCTATTTTTAGCTTAATGGAACTAATTGATGCCAGGCAATCCCAGCTAGCAGAGTTTAAGGATGATCAGTATAGAGAAACATTGAGGGTAATTCTTTCTGAAGTTAATGGTTTGATTTATGAGCATGGTCTTATGGAATCACGTCTTCAGGGTATGGGAACTACATTGAGTTTTATGCAATTTCTTAGAGAAAAGGCTTGGCTGCTGCATGTAGGAGATAGTAGAATTTACCGTCTGCGCGGTGAAAAGCTCTCTTGTTTGACAGAGGATCATTCTTTAGCAAATCAGTTGAAAAATCGTTATGGGCTTTCTAAACAATCGGATAAGGTGTATCCTTATCGGCATATTCTGACTAATGTTTTAGGAAGTCGTCCCTATGTAATCCCCGATATTCGGGATATTTCTTATGCAAAAGAAGACTTGTTTATTTTTTGCTCAGACGGCTTAACAAACATGGTTTCTGACGCAGATATGCGGGATATCCTACTTCAATCTATGACTTTGGAAGAAAGTGGAAACATTTTGATTTCCCTAGCAAATAGTCGTGGGGGATCCGATAATGTTACCGTGGTGTTAGTCCGAATACAGTAATAGCCAATTTAGGGAACTGTATAATGATCTACTTGGATAACAACGCCATGGCTTCTCTAGAGCCAGGTCTTTTGCATTTTCTACAACAACTTTTTCATGAGGGGATTTATGCCAATCCTTCAAGTGTACATAGTCCGGGGAAAAAATCTCGGCAGATAATTCATGAAACGACTGAGTTAATTCAGAAGACGTTGTCTTTTCCTGGACAGGTAATTTATACTTCGAGCGCTACGGAAAGTTTAAATTTAGCTATTGCGAGTCTTCCTAAGGGAAGCCATGTGATTACATGCAGTTGCGAGCATCCTGCAATAATAGAGCCTTTAAAGAATGCCCATCTTATCGTTTCGTATTTAGATCCTCAGATTGGAAGTTGCGTAATTAGTCCGGAACAAATAGAGGCTGCTATTACACCAGCAACCTCGGCAATCGTATTGGGATGGGTAAATAGCGAAATTGGTGCGAAAATAGATATAGAAGTAGTTGCTGATATTGCTAGAAAGCATAATTTACAATTTATTGTGGATGCTACAGCAATTATTGCTAGAGAAAAGGTAACCATTCCTAGAGGTGTCACTATGGCTGCTTTTAGTGGGCATAAGTTTCATGCTTTATCAGGAATAGGCGCTCTTCTTATAGCTCCAGGATTGAAGGTCCCTCCTTTACTTTTGGGTGGTGGTCAGCAAGGGGGTATACGTTCTGGGACGGAAAACCTCTGGGGAATCGCTTCATTATGTTATATTTTTAATATTCTTATTGAAAAACAAGAAGAAATAACTTCAAAAATCTTACAGTATCGCAATTACTTCGAGGCATGCTTAAAAGAGCGTATTCCTGAGATTAAAATTCATTGTGAATATCAGCCTCGTGTCAATAACGTTTCTGCCGTTGCTTTTCCTCCGTTAGAAGGCGAGGTAATGCAAATAGCTTTAGATATTGAAGGTGTGGCCTGTGGTTATGGATCGGCGTGTTCTTCTGGAGCAACTACAGCCTTCAAATCTTTAGTTGCTATGAAAATGGATCAGAACATATCTCTAGCTACACTACGGTTTTCTTTTTCTCATTTGCTAACGCAAGAAGATCTTGATTTGGCTATAGAGAAAATTATAAGGGTAAATACTCGTTTGAAAAATGCTTGGTGAAGTTATGAAAGTAGATTTTTGATAGATACACTTTTGATTCCGTATAGTGATACCTCTTTAACTTCTAGAAGAAGATTATCGGTGATTACTGATGTTCCAATTTCTGCAGGAGTATCAAGTAATTGTAAAACTAGCTGTGCTAGAGTTTCTACTCCATAACGTGTAAGCTCAATCCCCAACTCTTTCTGTAGATCTTTTAATGGTGTATTTCCAGGAAACGTTCTTTCTATTAAGGAGACAGTTTTAGGCTTTAATTGGGCAATATTTGACGTATTAAATAAGATTTTAAAAATTGCATTTAGACTGAGAATACCCATGGGTTCTCCAGAAGAATTCAATACAACAGCTACGCTAGAGCGGTTATCTCTGAATTCTTTTAGGATACGTATTAATTTAGATTTTGCTGTGATAAACCATGGAGAATGGAGGTTATGAATTAATGCGTCATCAGGATTTTTATTCACAAAATCTTTAGGCAATGCTATCCCTATCACATTTTTACGTGCCTTATGGTATACAGGAATAAACTCCATATCTGTATTTTTTATCTTACGACATAAATCCTTAACATTTGCTGTAGAAGGCAACATTGTAACTAGATCTAGGGGTTGACATACCTGCTCTGCCGATGTTGCACTTAAAGAGAAAATGTTTGTGGCAATAACATTAAAATCTTGTTCTTCATGATGTGTCTCTAAAGCTTTTTGAAATTCATCACGACTTAGTGTTGAGTTTAACTTCTCTTTTTTTATCTTTAGTAGATAGTAAATTCCTTCTGTAAGACTCCCTATGAACTGAATTAATGGATAAAATAGATAATGAGAATAATACAGTATAGGAGCACCCCAAAGTGCTAACCTTTCTGGAATTTTACGTGATATCGTCAAAGGGAAAAGCTCAGCAAAAATTACGACAAGAAAGATCTGAGTGAAAGGTGCGTAATCTGGAGAAAATCCCAAAGCTTTATAACAATTCCTAGCTGATTCAGAACCAATTTGAAGAGCTATATTTACTCCAAGCATCACGGTCCCGAATAAACGATAAGGACGACGAATAAGAAAATTAATATAACGTGCTTTCTTATGATCTTTTGTTAGATAGTATTGCAGGCGTACACGATTGAAGGAAACACAAGCCATTTCCATCATAGAATAGAATCCTTGAAGAACAATACATACAAAATTGACTCCAAGCCAAAAGAAAGGAGAATCAGTCATGCATTTTCCTTATATATACTCGGCGTATGCGATTGGGAGCGGCATCCAAAACTTGAAACATAAGGTTGTTCCAATTAAGTTTTGTCCCCGTAATCGGAATAGATTCCATCTGTTCAGTTAACCATCCTCCTAAAGTTGCACTATTGTTATTTGTAGGGAGATTAATATTGAAAATCTCACTGAGATCACTCAATTCTAAAGTACCTGCTGCGATAATAACATCTTTCCCAGACATTGTATAAAGAACTTTTTCGCTTCGTTGATCTATGATCTCTCCAGAAACGATCTCAAAGAGATCCTCCTGAGTAATTAATCCTTCGATTGAACCATATTCATCAATGATCATACCTAAAGTTTCATCTTCAGCTGCAAGATGACATAGGGCAGTTTTTGCTGATATTGTTTCAGGCATATAATAAGGCTTATTCAATAAAGGTAATAGGTCTTCAGATGACTGTAGGGGTTTACCATGAAGTAGCAAAGCTTTAGCTGTGCAGATTCCTAATAGATTTTGTAAATTGTCATTACATACAGGAACTCTTGAGCAATGTTGCTGAGAAAATAGATCATAGAGATTGTCCAGGGGTGTTTGAATGTCATAGAATAAAACATCTTGACGAGGTTTCATACGCTCTTTAACACTACAATCACTAAGAGATAGATAACCATATAGCAGACGACTTTCATCCTGATTAACAACACCAAAGTCTTTGCAACTTTGTAAAACCTCTTTCAATTCTCGAGGTTGGATAATATCTATCTTTTGAGATGAAAGAATCCATTGTACAATATAGTTAATACCGCTAATTGCCCAGTAGAGTAAAGGTCGAAGTATCTTTGTAAATACTAAAATAAGAGGAGCAACAAAAGCGGCTATTTGTGTGTTAAACGGAAGAGCTACTGCCTTAGGTAAAATTTCACATAAGATCAGAGTTAAAGCTAAAGGGAAACCAACAATAAGTAACCACGAAGCTTTATCACCAACAAGTATAGCTACGCAGTTTTGAATCCCAATATTTAATCCGATATCAAGAAAGATTAGAGTAATGAGTAGATGATGAGGATGAGAAAGTAGAGACGCTACTAACTGCTGCTTTTTATACCTAGAACGCTTGTAATGAGAAATTAAAGAGGTTGGAAGCGAGAAAAGTGCTATCTGTGATAATGAAATAAATCCAGAACACAGGGTAAAACATATGATTAGGAAAATCAGAACAGTAGAAATCATGCTTGTGTCTCAATCCATGCTTTTCGATTCTATAATCGGAGAGAAACATACTTTCGTATAGCCCTTAGGAATTAACCCTAGTCTACGAATTAAAGCAGATTCAATCACTGCAGGATCATCCCAATATTGAATATGCAATCGAAGTTGTTTTTGCTCTTCTTCAGCATAAAGGATTTTCTCTTGAAGTTCTGATACACGCTTCTGTAAACGTATTTCCTCTTGTTTCAGTTCACGAATAGCGCGGTCATACATAAACCCGCTAATAAGCATGCAGAGGATTAACCACCAAGAGTTAACCACAATTTCTTCAAGGCACCTCTGCCAGTGAACTTTTTGCATCTTCTAACTTTAAACAAAAGGAACAGTAATTCCCTGCTGTTTTTGATACTTACCTTTTCTTTCTGCGTAAGAAATCTCACACATCTCGTCTGCTTCAAAGAACAAGACTTGTGCTATTCCCTCATTAGCATAAATTTTTGCTGGGAGGGGAGTGGTATTAGAAATTTCTATGGTAACGTATCCTTCCCATTCAGGTTCAAAAGGAGTTACATTAACAATGAGTCCACAACGTGCATATGTGGATTTTCCTATACACATTGTTAAGACGTTTCTTGGAATACGAAAATACTCTACACTATGAGCAAGAGCAAATGAATTCGGAGGAATGATACAAACATCATCAGTAATGGAGATAAACGTATCTTCTGTAAAATGCTTTGGATCGACAAGAGAATTATATACGTTAGTGAATACTTTAAACTCTCTAGACAAACGAAGATCATAACCATAGCTAGATAGACCGTAGCTGATTAATTTCTCTCCAGTTTCTGCGTCTGTATTTACTTGGCCATCTGCAAAAGGCTCGATCATTCCGTGAGCCAGTGCCATTTTGCGGATCCATTTATCTTCTTTAATGCTCATTTAGAAACCTTAGTAGTTAGATTCTATAGAACGTTTTCATAGTATTTTGATTTCATAGAAACTGTAATCTTGGTAATGCCAGGGATACAGTTTTCCATACGACAATAGAATACATCTTTTGTCGGTATATGCAAATACCTAAAAAATTCAAAGGTCTTTTAACTTTTGAAATAGAATACACTGTCTCTCTAAGAAGAGAAGCACGTTGTATTCGATGTGATTCTACGGCGATGTTAGATAATAGCGTAGGAAAAAGGCAAATCTTATTTTTTCTTAAGATTTTTTTTAATCATTCTTAGCTATGGGTATGCACTCCTAAGTTTCTCTTTTTATGCGAGAGAGCTATCTTAATTAGTTTGTTCTCATTTTTTTAAGATATTCTTCTCTATATTTTTCTAATGACTTGTGTTGACGTTATAGAATTAGCCTATGTATAACGATATTTTTGCAGATGTGCTATGCGATGGAAACTTCGGAAAACAGAGATCTTAATTTTTTCTCTAAGATTTCTTGAGAAGAAGAGCAAATAATATAGCTCATGCAAATTTCTTAGAAGACAGAAATTCCTATCCTTTGTGAGACTAAGGGAAATGCGGTAACATATGACACATCAGGTATCTGTCTTACATCAAGATAAAAAGTTCGATATTTCTTTACGCCCCAAGGGATTAAGGGAATTTTGTGGTCAGAAGCAACTTACAGAACGTTTGGAATTGTTCCTTCATGCTGCTGTCCAACGGGGAGAAGTTCCCGGTCACTGTCTTTTTTTCGGTCCTCCGGGATTGGGTAAAACATCACTTGCTCATATCGTTGCTCATACCGTAGGTAAAGGGTTAGTCGTTGCTTCAGGACCTCAACTTGTTAAACCATCTGATTTATTGGGATTATTGACAAGTTTACAAGAAGGTGATGTGTTCTTTATTGATGAAATTCATCGTATGGGAAAAGTTGCCGAGGAATATTTATATTCTGCAATGGAAGATTATAAGATTGACATTACTATTGACTCAGGCCCTGGTGCGCGATCTGTTTCTGTGGATCTTGCTCCTTTTAGTTTAGTAGGAGCAACGACACGTTCTGGAATGTTAAGTGAGCCCTTGCGCGCTCGTTTCTCTTTTACCGGACGTATGTCATATTACTCCGATGAAGATTTGACAACAATTCTTAAACGATCTTCTAATTTATTAGGAATTGATGCTGATTCTTCAGCATTATACGAGATTGCCCGAAGATCTAGAGGAACGCCTAGATTAGCCAATAATCTCTTGCGCTGGGTTCGGGATTTTGCTCAAATGCGCGAGGGTAATTGTATTAATAGCGACGTAGCCGAAAAAGCTCTGGCTATGCTATTAATAGATGATTGGGGATTAAATGAGATTGATATTAAACTCCTCACCACAATAATAGACTATTATCAGGGTGGCCCTGTGGGTATTAAAACTTTATCGGTCGCCGTAGGAGAAGACATCAAAACCCTAGAAGATGTGTATGAGCCCTTCTTGATTTTAAAAGGTCTATTAAAGAAAACATCTCGAGGAAGAATGGTTACCCAAATTGCTTATAATCATTTGAAAAGGTGTTCAGATAACTTGCAGAGTTTAGGAGAAGAAAAGTGAAGATATTGAAGTACATCCTTTTAGGACTTGCCTTCAGTATGGGCGTAGCCGGGTATACAGAAGTTAAGGTTTCTGATACTTTTATGGTTCAACCTATTGTTTCCGAACCTAAAATTCGCGTTCTTCTTTTGAATGAGAGTACCACGGCTCTAATAGAAGCTAAAGGTCCTTATCGCCTTTATGGTGACAGCACGTTATTGCAACATTCACCTCAAGGTTTGCGTTGTGCTGCTCACGCTCTTTACGGAGGTGTTCGATGGGGAGAAAATTTCCCTGGAGTTCAATGTTTAAAGATCGAACCTGTGGATGATTCTGCATCACTATTTGTAAACGGTCTACAATATAAGGGAGCTCTTTATATTCATAAGACAGATAAACATTGTATTGTTGTGACTAATGAGCTAACTGTTGAAGAGTATCTTAAATCGATTCTTTCCACAAAATATCTTAGAGAATTAGATAAAGAAGCTTTATCAGCATGTGTGATTTTAGAAAGAACCGCTTTATATGAAAGGCTTCTTGCTAAAAATCCTCAAAACTTCTGGCATGTCACGAGATCCGAAGATAATTACTCTGGTTATGGAGCTACGCGACAATTCTATGGTGTTGAAGATGCTGTAGATTGGACATCACGATTGATTGTTGATAATCCTGAAGGATTAGTTATTGATGCTGATGGCTTGCTTAAAGCTAATGTTGATCGTCTTGCGGTAGAAGGTTATAATGCACGTCAAATTCTTGAAAAATTCTATAAAGATGCTGATTTTGTAGTTATAGAATCTTGGAATGATGAGGCTAATGAAATTAGCTAGGCTGACTTGTATAGCTTATAGCAACTAGCATCATATAAGAATCTAAAAAGACTTTCTCTACTAGGTTTTCTGATCCAAAACCTGAACTATCTGCTACTTTTTGATAAGGAAGAAAATTCTCTCTTGTTTTTGGTAGATTAATTTCTATCCTTTCTTCTCCTGTATAGAACGCTGTGAATAGGCTATACTTGGAATCTCTAAGCTCATAAGCTAAAAAATTACTAGGATGCCAATGTTCCATAGGATTCGCGTTTACATCAAGCCAGATAGTATTTTCATGAGTAAGGAATCCTTTATTGAAAATTTCCTTATGTTGTTTTCTGAAACGAATGGCGCTACAGACAAAATCAAAAAGAGAAGTATTTTTAGATAACTCGTCCCAAAGGAAATGATTAACATCCGTATCTAATGCCCAACGATTATTATTTCCTTGTGCCGTATGCCCATACTCATCTCCTGACTGTAGCATAGGAATCCCTTGAGAAAGGAATAAGGTTAATAGGAAATTACGCATCTGGCGTTGGCGTAAAGTAAGAATTTTCGGATTTGTGGTTTCTCCTTCTTCTCCAAAATTATAGCTATAGTTTGCATTGCTTCCATCGCGATTATCCTCACCATTTCCTTCATTATGTTTGTTATTGTAGGAAACCGTATCACGCAAAGTAAATCCATCGTGACTACAAATATAATTAATCGAGTTGCAGGGAGAACCTTTTGGATAGAGATCTTGAGATCCAGAAATCCTTGAGGCAAAAGTCCCAATAAGATGTTGATCTCCATTTAAAAAGGATTTTATGGTGTCGCGATATTGCCCATTCCATTCGCTCCAGCGTGAGTTTAAGGTAGGGAAGTAACCTACTTGATACAAACCAGCGGCATCCCAAGGTTCGGCAATAATTTTTGTTTCTGAAAGTACAGGATCATAACTGATGGCATGTAAGATTGGCGAAAAAGGAAGAGGATTACCTAAAGGATCACGTGAGAATACAGAAGCAAGATCGAAACGAAACCCATCTACATGCATCTCCTGAACCCAATAACGTAGGGAATCCAAAATCCATTGCGTTGTGGGTGTATGGTTGGTGTTCACTGTGTTCCCGCATCCTGAATAGTTTGCGAATTCTCCTTGAGAATTGACCATATAATATGAAGACAGGTCTATCCAAGGCAAAGGGCAAATTGTGTTTTCTAATCCTGTATGATTAAAAACAACATCGAGAATCACTTCAATATTTGCTTTATGTAAAGCTTTCACTAGAGTTTTAAATTCTCTGATTGGTGCACAGGGATCTGAACCATAAGCATAGCGTCGACAAGGCGAGAAAAAGTTTACAGAAGAATATCCCCAGTAATTGCAAAGATAAGGTGTGTTAGCAGTTCGAAAAGGGTGGTAAGTTTCATCGAATTCAAAAATAGGGAGAAGTTCAATAGCGTTGACCCCAAGTTTTTTTAGATAATCTATCTTTTCGATAATACCTAGAAAAGTTCCTGGATAGCGTACTTGAGAAGAATTATTCCAAGTAAAAGAGCGGACATGCATTTCATAAATGATTGATTCTTCTTTGGGTAAATTGAGACAGCGATCTCCTTCCCAAGAAAACTCTTCATTTTTTAAATAACTAAAGGCATAGTCTCCAGAAGTTTTTATAGAACCGAAAGTTTGTGGAGAACGGAGATTTTTTGCATAAGGATCAGAAAGGTATTTTTTAAAATCAAACTTAGCTGTTGCGTTTGTAGGACCATCTATGCGAAAAGCATAAGACCACTGATCAGAAATTCCCTCCACTTCTATATGCCAGATAGCTCCCGTGCGGTTTTTCTCATATGATAAAACTATTTCTTGGATATGGAAATTTTTATCAGCAAGAGCAAGAACTACTTGAGTGGCTTGTGAAGAAAATAACGCGAAACGATAACGGTTAGAAGAAAGCTGAGTTGCTCCCAAAGGTAGTGGAGAGCCTGGATAAAAACTAATTTTGCCCATTGTCAATTCGATAGCACAATGGGTTGAGAAAAACAAGAAAGTTTTTGATTTTAAGTCTTTGAAATCGTTTACTAACAAATCTACAATATGTTAACTTAAAGAAATAATAATTATCACAAGGAGATTCCCTCATGTCCAGGCAAAATGCTGAGGAAAATCTAAAAAATTTTGCTAGAGAACTAAAGCTTCCTGATGTAGCTTTTGATCAGAACAATACGTGCATTTTGTTTGTTGATGGCGAATTTTCCCTTCACCTCACTTACGAAGAGCATTCTGATCGTTTGTATGTCTACGCTCCCTTGTTAGATGGTTTGCCAGATAATACTCAAAGAAAATTAGCTTTATATGAAAAGCTTTTAGAAGGATCTATGCTTGGTGGACAAATGGCTGGAGGCGGCGTTGGAGTTGCTACTAAAGAACAGCTCATTTTGATGCACTGTGTTTTAGACATGAAATACGCCGAAACAAATCTTTTAAAGGCCTTTGCTCAATTATTTATTGAAACTGTGGTAAAATGGCGAACTGTTTGTTCTGATATTTGCGCTGGCAGGGAACCTTCTGTAGATACTATGCCTCAAATGCCTCAGTCTGGTGGTCCTGGTGGTGGAATACAACCTCCTCCTACGGGCATTCGTGCATAACTTAATCCAGGGTGCGTCACGGGTCTTTTTCTATATGGCAAAGACGCTCCTTGTTCTTAAATATGATGGTTTGATTTTTAAACAGAAAGCGCGCTGAGATTTTCTAGAGTTTTCTTTGATAAGTTAATTCTATAGTTTAAATCATAGATGGGATGTTTTTCTGTTTTAAGTATCCTCTAAGGTTTCTTTTTTCTTATTTTCCTAATGACTCATATTGACGATATTACTTGGCAGATGTATAACACATTGTCTCGTGATATTAGCTTTTAAGATAAGTTGACCAAGACTCTGATATTGAAGCTTAGGCCATAGGCCATATCTAACTAGATATTTAAAAAGTATTTGGTATGTGAATGTTCTCGCAAATAGTACAGAATGCTTTTCAAATAAACTGTGGGTAGTTCAAATTTATGGATAAAATTACAAATAACGTGATTTTCTCGATAAGTTCATGGTATGCGTATGAGTGTCTTTTGTTGTATCTTTGAGATTAATTAAGGCCGCTTAACAGAAGTCAGATTTTAAAACCTTTAGGCTTAAGCCTTGTAGGTGTGTCAGATTTTCGTAATATTAAAATGGCAATACGACGCTCGCTATAAGCAGAGAAGCGTTAGCTCTAAAGGAAATAGGTGATTTTATGATGTTTGGTTATTTTGTCGGTTATTTAGGAGCAGATCCTGAAGAAAGAATGACCTCGAAAGGTAAACGCGTAGTTGTATTGCGTCTAGGCGTAAAATCTCGCGTAGGAACCAAAGATGAAACTGTGTGGTGCAAATGTAATATCTGGCATAACCGTTATGATAAAATGCTCCCTTATTTGAAAAAAGGATCGGGGGTAATTATCGCAGGAGATATCTCTGTAGAAAGTTATATGAGTAAGGACGGAACTCCCCAATCTTCTTTGGTGATTAGTGTTGATACAATTAAATTTAGTCCTTTTAGCAGAAGCGAATCTCGTTCTCCATCGGCTGAAGACAGCTCATCTCAAACCTCTTATGATAATGTATCTGTAGGATTTGAGGGAGAAAGTTTGGATGCTGAAGCCATAGCGGATAAAGATATGTATGCTGGCTATGGTCAAGGTCAACAATATGTATCTGAAGATGTGCCTTTTTAATGGCTAACGAAATAACGATTTTTATAAAGAGGTAATTGTGGTTCTATTTCATTCTCAAGCGTCTTGTAGTAAACGTGTTAAAGCTGACGCGATTATTCTTCCTTTTTGGAAGTCTAAAGATAAAGTTAAATGCGCAGCTTCAATTGGAAAAGAATATGAATCACTTTATAAAGTTGCCTTAGACAACTTTTCGGCAAAAAGCGGAGAAGTCGAACTTATTTATAGCTCTGGACAGGGAAAAGAGAAACGTCTCGTACTCCTAGGATTAGGAAAGAATGAAGAGTTAGCTTCTCAAGAAGTTTTAGAAGCTTATGCTAAAGCAACACGTGTGTTGCGTAAGGCAAAATGTACAACGGTGAATGTTGTGCTCCCTACAATTTCTGAATTACGTATTTCCATAGAGGATTTCCTTATAAATCTAACTTCAGGGATCCTATCTTTAAACTATAATTATCCTAAATACACTAAGGAATCATCGAACGATCCCTTATTGATCAAAGTCAATGTAATGGGAATTGTTCCTAAGATTGCCGATAGAATCTTTAGAAAAGAAGAAAATATTTTTGAAGGTGTTTACCTGACTCGAGATCTTGTAAATGGTAATGCCGATGAGGTAACGCCTCAAAAATTAGCAAATATTGCTAAGGGATTGGCTAAGGAGTTTCCCAGCGTTGATGCTAAGATTTTAAATAAGGATGCTATTCTTAAAGAAAAAATGGGTCTTTTAGCTGCCGTTGCTAAAGGATCTGCTGTAGATCCTTGTTTTATTGTTTTAAGCTATCAAGGTAAGCCAAAGTCTAAAGATCACACCGTACTTATTGGAAAGGGTGTAACTTTTGATTCTGGAGGCTTGGATCTTAAGCCAGGCAAAGCTATGTTGACCATGAAGGAGGATATGGCTGGTGCTGCTACAGTATTAGGTATTCTTTCAGGAATAGCTGCTTTAGAGCTTCCCGTAAATGTTACTGCTATTATTCCTGCTACAGAAAATGCTATAGATGCTGCTGCTTATAAGATGGGCGATGTCTATACAGGTATGTCAGGATTATCAGTAGAGATTGGTAGTACAGATGCTGAAGGGCGCTTAATACTCGCAGATGCAATGACTTATGCTTTAAAACACTGTAAACCTACAAGAATTATTGATTTTGCTACATTAACAGGGGCCATGGTTGTCTCTTTAGGAGAGGATGTAGCTGGTTTCTTCTCTAATAATGATGTATTAGCACAGGATCTTTCAGAAGCTTCAGCAGAAACTAGTGAGGCTTTATGGAGACTTCCTCTTGTTGAAAAATATGACAAAGCTTTGCATTCTGATATTGCTGATATGAAAAATATTGGTAATAACCGTGCAGGAGCTATTACGGCAGCACTTTTCTTAAGACGTTTTCTTGAAGATCAATCAGTAGCTTGGGCACATTTAGACATTGCAGGTACTGCATATCGTGAGAAAGACGAAGATTTCTATCCAAAATATGCTTCTGGTTTCGGTGTTCGTTGTCTTATTTATTACATAGAAAAATTTCTATCTAAGTAATTGTTTTTAAACTTCTTTTGATTTAGTAATGCGTATTTGTTTTTAAATTATTAAAAATAAATACGCGTTTTATTAAAGTTTTTTCAATTTCCTGCCGATAGATGAGGTAAGTAATTACCTGTCTAATTAGGGGAAATGAAAATGTTAGGAGTACAAAAAAAACGTAGCAGCAAGAAAACAGCTACTAAAGCTGTTCGTAAACCTGCTAGAAAAGCTGCTACTAGAAAGCCTGCTGCTAGAAAGACAGTTCGTAAGACAGCTGCTAAGAAAACTACAGCTCGCAAAACAGTTAGAAAAACTACGGCTCGTAAGACTGTAGCTAAGAAGACTGCCACTAGAAAGCCTGCTGCTAAGAAAGCAGTTCGTAAGACAGCTGCTAAAAAAGCTACTGTTCGTAAGACAGTTAGAAAAACTACGGCTCGTAAGACTGTAGCTAAAAAAGCAGCTACTAGAAAGCCTGCAGTTAGAAAAACTGTTCGTAAGACAGCTGCTAAGACTACAGCTCGCAAAACAGTTAGAAAAACTACAACAGCTCGTAAGACTGTAGCTAAGAAGCCTGCAGTTAGAAAAACTACAGTTCGTAAGACAGCTGCTAGAAAGACAGTAGCAAAGCCTGCTATGTCATGCCACAAACATCATAGACATACAGCTTCTTGCAAGCGTGTATGTTCTTCTTCAGCTAAAAGAAGATGTGGTTCTAAAAGCCGTGTTCGTACAGCTCATGGCTGGCGTCAACAGTTGATGAAACTTGTTTCTCGATAGGAACTAGCTTCATTAGACGATGGTGAACGGTAAGGGTATAAAAACCTCTTACCGTTTTTTTTTGCCTACATTGTAGATTCTACAGACTCCCTCTGTACAGTTAGATGAGTAAAGGGTATAGTAAATCTCTACGCGTATATGTGCTAGGAGGTTTAGGAGATGCAAGAATACACTTGCTTCCAAGATTTTTCCAAATTCTATAAGGAAAAGGCTCCTGCTCTTACAGTCATTGGTTCGAATTCTGAAGAGGATAAGAATGTATGCATTGAGCTTCTTGTCTCTGGGAAAGCTCAGGAATTCGATGCTTCGGGATTGACAGTTAGTGATTTATCAAAGTGGACAGAATCTTATGGATTATTTGCCACCAAAGAGGTGATTTCTATTTTTCAAACTGAGAAGTTGTCTCAACAAACTCGCGATTTTCTTATCCGTTATGCCAAAAATCCTCACCCACATCTCACTATATTTTTATTCACTACGAAACAATCGTTCTTTCAATCTTTACGTAAGGATT
The DNA here is from genome assembly GCF_042235055.1 of Chlamydia sp. 16-02. Classification (NCBI taxonomy): domain Bacteria; kingdom Pseudomonadati; phylum Chlamydiota; class Chlamydiia; order Chlamydiales; family Chlamydiaceae; genus Chlamydia; species Chlamydia sp. 16-02. The sequence goes on along the minus strand of NZ_CP114172.1, from coordinate 194,765 downwards.
TAGCCTCTACTGCTTCCCTATCACTATTTGGTGAGTGGCAATCGGATAGAGAGAAGCGTATGACTGTTCTTCTTTCTCAAAGAGCCACGTCTTTGGGAGTCTCGTGTTCTTTAGCTCTAGCCTCTGCATTTATTAAGAAATTTCCTCAGGGGGAGATGCATAACCTTATTGGAGAATTTCATAAGCTGCTCTGTTGCATAGGGAAAAAGCCAGCAATCGAGTATAGCGATATTGAAAGCTTTATAGTAAAAAAAGAACAAATATCTCTATGGAAATTGCGTGATGCTATTTTGCAGAGGAATACTTCAGAAAGTCAGACATTACTACGAGCTTTGCTCTATGAACATGGAGAAGATCCTCTAGGATTGATAGCTTTTCTTCGTGGTCAATGCTTATACGGTCTGCGTAGTTTAGAAGAAGAAACAGGAGATAGAAAGCATCGGTTTTTCATTACCTATGGGAAAGAACGACTTCATCAAGCTCTGAGTTATTTATTTTATGCCGAGAGTATTATTAAGAATAATGTCCAAGACTCTATAATAGCTGTTGAAACTTTGCTGATTAGGATGACAAATTCATGACTTTGTATATTTTCCCAAATACTTTAGGTAATCGACGTGTGGACCTTTTGCCTGCGGTTATCGGAGAGATTATCCCTAAACTTCAAGGTTTAATAGCAGAAAGTGATCGTGGGGGACGTGCTTTTCTTAGTCTCTGGAAAGTACAAGAGACACATAAGTTTCCCATCGCTGTGCTAAATAAAAATGATCGTTCTGTAAAAGCTTGGGATTTTTATCTCGAGCCTATTATAAAAAAGCAGGAAAATTGGGGATTAGTTTCAGATTCCGGGCTTCCCTGCATTGCGGATCCTGGAGCAGGACTCGTGCGTCGTGCTCGTGCTCTTAATCTGTCGATTCAGGCGTTTTCAGGTCCATGTTCTATAACATTAGCGCTAATGCTATCAGGATTGCCCGGACAGAATTTTACTTTTTTAGGGTACCTTCCACAAAATCCTAGGGATAGGGAACGTTGTATAAAGAGTAGCTCAGGAAAACAACATACGCAAATATGTATTGAAACGCCGTATCGTAATATTCATACGTTCCAAGCGTTATTAGAAACTCTACCGGGATATGCTGAGCTATGTGTAGGTGTAGACATTACCGGAGATCAAGAGTTTGTCTCTACAAGATCAGTAAATACTTGGTTGCAATCTGCAGATCTTGATAAGGTAACTAAACAAATCACAAAGACCCCGGCAATTTTTTTATTTCATAATCCGAGATAACCTCTCGTTTAGAAATAAGATAGAAACCTTTGAAGTAAAGGTTTCTCATCATGAATTTCTTAGATATCCATATTGCTGCAGCAAGAACCTTCTGAGCAGCATCTTTCAACAAGAGGTTGCTCTTGTTTTACAGGAGTACTTTCTGCTTCTTTAGCAAGTTTTGCGTAATGGTTTTTTACTTTACGCATTTTCTTACAAAGAATGAATGGTTCTATTATTGACCAGACAAATAAGACGAGAATAGGCGTGCCCATCAGTTTTACATAAGATGGATCCATAGAGGGCACATGCTTACGCATTCTTATTTTCCCAGAGGCCATGGCGCAGATGTACAATACATTCCATAAGATCGGGGTGGCGATAATAATAAAAGCACAGAGGTATATAAGATTCTTGTACTTTTTAAAATGCTTTTTAGGAGCTAGGGGTTCATTTTTAAATAAGAGTCTATAAAAAATCAATACAGGTACGGACGGCGATAGGAAAAAAATTAAATTAACGATCGTCGACATAATACTTTGTTGGGGCACAGTATTCTCCTTGTTTTTCGATCAATATACCTTAGCTTTTCCTCCGTAAATCCGTCGACATTTTTATTATTAAATAATTTTTATATTTAAAAAAAATATTTTGTTCTATTTGTTTATTAAAAATTGATCAATATAAGTTTAATAAATTAAAAAATGAAAAATATAATTAAAGATATAAAAGCGCAAAATTCTGGAAAAACTATTCCTGACGATCAGATTCAATTTTCTTGCGGAGGTGATGGTGTTACCGAGAATGCTATGCGTAAACCTTGGAACGTTTCGAATCAAAGAATTACAAATATAGCTCGTGGATCTGGAGATCCTGCTAGTGGGAGTATCGCTTTAAAAAGTGATCTTAGTGATTATCTTCAAAAGGGAGGCGTCACTACAAGAGGAATCTTTCTAAGGACGACAGGTGGGTTGATGATTGGGGATATCGATATGGGGAGCAGTAACACTGTGGTTGGTCTGCCTACATCATATAAAACCACTGTTGTTAATGATAATGATATGGCTTCTGTAGGTATGGTCTCAGAAGATATAGGTTCTCTTGCTGCTAAAGTAACCGATCTTATCGATCGTATAAATCAACTTACTTCACAAGATGGTTTAGATAAAATTATAAAAGATTTAGGAACGCCATCCAATGGAACACTTTCGAAATCCTCTGAAGCAAAATGGTTAGTGCGTGCTGGAGGAAACTCTATGACTGGCAATTTAGGATTCAAAAAAAGCGAGCAAAGTACACCCACAGATCCAGAACCTACCATTAAAAATCTTGCAATAACAGGTGCTACAGCAAGTGGTGTTTCAGCTGTTGGAGCTATTTCTACGGCAACTCCAAAAGATAATCTTCAAAGAATTGTTGCTGTAAATGACCTTACAGAAACTCTACAAGAAATAGGGAAGAATACTTCATATCCAAAATGGACGGGTATGGACGTTTCTTTTGTTTGTTTAAAACAGACGAATAGCGGATCACCTTCAACCCCAGATTATACAAAGTCTCAAAATTCTGATAAGTACATTACATCTAATAGTGAAACTAGTGCGACACTATTGCGTAGAGGCATTTATTGCGTTTCTTTTATCTATGATTTTACTCAACCAACTCCTCCTTCGCCACCTGGAACGCCTACTCCAGCTACAGATGTCAGTTGTATACTATCCCTCACGCCTACTGGTGGTACAAAAACAGAGTGCTATAGAGTGACAGGTAAGTCTGATACTACATTGATAGGAAAGACTTATGTGTTTGTTGAGGGCACACAAGCATCTACTTCAACAACATTAAGCTTCGATGTTACATCTGCTCCAGCAGTTTCTAAACAAACATGGGTAGTATCTTTTGTGGGAGCCGCTTATTAAATTATGGAATAAGGCTAAGAATAAACTTAGCCTTATTTTAAGGAACTACGGTGTAGATGGAGAGGATGTAGTTGGGAATGTTGATGGAAGAAGAGTTGCTTGCCATGACCAAGAAGTAACAGTTAGATCATTTCCTCCACTACCACTACCACCAGTTGTCGGAGGAGTGAATTTTAATTTAAGGTCAGAAGGATTTTGAACAGGAATTTGACAAAATAAATTTTGTCCAGAACTTAAAGCAGCAACGCTGTAGATTACTGTATCAGTATTTGAAGGAGTTGCACTGCTGCTTGACCCCGAACTAGATCCACTTGTTGTCGTTGTAGATGGATTTAGTATCACACCAATATTTGCAGTAGAACCCCCAGACCAGTTGGCTGTCACAGATAGTGTGACAATTCCTGGAGCAAGAACTTTGATAGTTTTTGTATCAGAGTCTTCAATCTTTAAATACTGTTCTGTTACCGGAGTGGTAATTATATTATCAGTTTTTGGAGTTGCCGTTGGCCCTGTGGTTGTTGCTGCGGTTACATCAGATCCCATTCTTATAGGTTGTGGAAGTGATGGTTTCGGGAGAGGTGATGTAGGCACGGAGGGTGATGGACTTGGTAAAGCTGGTGTTGGAGAAGGTGTAGCTGCTGTTTTCCAATCGAAATCACCTGTGACTGTAGTTGAAGTAGATATTGTATTCCCCAATAGTCCAATCTGTGGTGTTGTGACTCTAGCTTGTAGGTATTCAACATTTACCGCGTCTTTAGGATCAGTGGGTGTTCCTAAACCCTTGACAGTACGTTGAGACATGTCTAGATCACCCGTCATGGTACTTCCTTCAATTTTTACAAATAGCGAAGTGTCCGGTGGGGGTGGCGCATCTGGATCTGGATTGTTAGTTGAAGTCAATCCTAAAGCAGCTTCAATAGTACTGACTTTTGTAGATACCTCAGAGATTTTATTTACTGCATCATTAATTTGAGGGTTATTCGTGACTGTAGTAGCCGTATCCATAACATACTTTACAGTTGCAGCAGCAGATGGATTTAAATCTGTTGATCCTGGGGCTTTTTCAGGCATCTTTACATTAATGATTGAATGACCACTCATATCAATATTCCCCGTCATGGTTCCACCTGTTGTGGGGAGATACCCAGATTGAGGATCACTCTTTGATACGTAATTGGATTTTAAATAATCTAAAGATACCGCATCCGAGTCTTGTCTAGGCTCAGGTAAACCACTAATATTTTGGTTATTCATATTAATGGTTTTCATTGATGTGATTGTTGTTCCTGTCAGAGTAAATAAAGATGGATCAGGATCTGTCGTTGCTCTTGTTCTACTAGTATTAGATGATAAATCTGTAGTGTAGTTATTATCTATTTTATCTTTCATATTTTTAATAACAATTAATTGTTGTTTTTAATAAAAGCTAATAACAATTATTAATGTTTTTATTAAATTAAAAAGAAAGATTCATGATTTCTTCAGCAATAGTATCATGAAATAATCGACCCTGTTTATTTAAGAATAGAAACTCCTCGTTATGATTGAACAGTTCTTTAATTAGAGGAATGGACGTGAGAGATTGTATTAGTGAAGATGGGAAATCTTTTAATCGCGCTCCTTTGGTAAGACGTAATCTTAAGGCCAGAGCTTCTTTTATACGTTCTTCTTCTGGTAGGGATTCTGTAGATTCATGAGTGGGAAGATTTTTCCGCACAGCACGTAGATACTGTGAGATTCTTGAGAAATTTTTTGAGCGTACATTATCAATATATTGTGATGCAGAAACGCCTAACCCTAAAAAAGGCTTATCTGTCCAGTAGTAGAGGTTATGTTTTGATTCTGCTTGAGATTTTGCATATGAGGCAAGTTCATAGCGAGAAAATCCCCGCGAAGATAAAAGTTCTTCGGCTGAGAGACTCATGGCTGCTAATATATCATCATTAGCAATAGAGGGCGCTAGAATACGACGGTGCTTATAAAACGATGTATGAGGATCTAGGGTCAGGTTATAAAGCGAGATGTGGGTAATAGGTAGATTAAGAGCTTGATGAAGATCTGAAAGAAAGTCCGCCAAAGATTGTGTAGGGAGACCATAAATGAGATCTATGGAGATATTATTAAATTCATGCTCGTAGCAACGATGGACAGCGTCCATAGATGCTGATGCAGAGTGTATTCTTCCTAGAGCTTTAAGAAGGGGATCATGAAAGGTCTGTGCTCCAATACTAATTCTATTAATGGGGGTTAGAGTAAGATCTCTTAAATACGATTCGGATAAATCCTCAGGATTTGCTTCTAGAGTGATTTCTTGTGCATGAGGAGCTAGGACTTTGATTATATTATGCAAATGATGGGGAGGAATTAACGAAGGTGTTCCTCCACCAAAAAATATAGTATCGATAAAATATGTATCTTGAACAGTAGCTAACTTACTCAATCCTTCTTGAAGAATCGCATTACAATACAAACTTACAGATTCCGGGTTATGGGGAATCGTATAAAAGCTACAGTAGTGGCATTTCTTTGAGCAAAAAGGAAAATGGATGTAAAGGGCTAAGGGTTGTTTACCATTCATTAGCATCGGGGTCAACAATACCCCCACGTCTCCAACGATTGCGATCACTGAAAGGATCTTCGTCATCATCACTGGAATAATCGATTTCTACAGCACCTTCTTCGCGATCTTCATCAGGAAGTTCGAGCTCAACAGTTTCACCTGGATCAATATCGATTTCTGTTTCCGTAGCTTCAACAAACTCCATATCTGACATGCTTGGTCCATCAGGATAAACAGTTTTTGCAGGACTACGTCTTGGAGTAACAAACTCTTCAACCTCGCCACTTTCTTTTAGAAGTTGCAGACGCTCCTTCTCTTCATGGATTTTGTTTTCTAAAGAACGTATTTCTTCCTTATGTCTATCGATTTCTTTTTTTGGTACTAAACCCAATTGCATCCACTGGGTTAAGTCACGTAATTCAGATTCGAGTTTTTTGAGACGTTCACTTTTCATCTAGTGGGCACCATCCTGTATTCTAGAGAGCAGATGTAATGTATCCCTTGCTTTTTTTCAATAATAGAAAAAAAAGCAAAGATTGTTTTTTTTGAAAAATAAAAATTTGCTATGAAACGAAATTCAGATCGCATCTATCGAGAACAAACATCATATGGATTCTGAGTTTGCTGGACAAGTCCATTCTTCGGATATGGACTGGATCGAGGCTATGTTTCAAAGGTTTCTAAATCATGAAACCTTGGATCCTTCATGGAAATATTTTTTTGAAGGATACCAATTAGGTCAAGAAGGTGCTGCTTCAGTATCTTCTGGAAATGAAGAAGCATATGCTACTTTACAAGAAAAGAAAGCTCATTTTCTTTGTATGATATACCGCTATTACGGTTATCTACAAAGTCAGATTTCTCCTTTATCTCCTGCTAATCCTTCTCCTTTAATTCAAGAAAAGATTAAGAATATAGATCTTAATGAAACTGTCCCTTCTTTAGGTCTGCTTCCCCAAACTAAAGTTCCTGTTCGTGATTTGATTCAGGCCCTAAAAAACTTTTATTGCCGAAGTATTTCTGTAGAGACCCTTACGTGTTCTCCTCAATTACAGGAATATGTATGGAAGCTCATGGAGAGCAAGCCTCCTCAAAGATCTCCTACCGAACTTTTGCGCACATATCAAGATATGTGTAAAGCGACATTCTTTGAGGAATTTCTACAGATAAAATTTACAGGACAGAAAAGATTCTCTTTAGAAGGTGCTGAAAGCTTAATTCCCATGCTTGAACATCTTGTGCACTATGGCGTTACTCAAGATATCACAAACTATATTCTTGGTATGGCTCATCGTGGACGATTGAATGTCTTAACAAATGTATTAGGGAAGCCTTACTCTCATGTATTTATGGAGTTCGAAGATAACCCTAAAGTTCGAGGCTTGGATGTTGTCGGAGATGTCAAGTATCACAAAGGCTATGTTTCTAGATCTCATAGTAAAAATGGTGAGGAGGTAACCTTTGTTATGTTGCCAAATCCTAGCCATCTGGAAGCTGTAGACCCCGTTGTCGAGGGTGTTGTTGCTGCTTTACAACATCAAGTAGACTCAGGAAAAGAGCATTCGTGTTTGGCGATTCTTGTTCACGGAGATGCTGCATTTTCAGGACAGGGAATTGTTTATGAAACTCTACAATTAAGTCAGGTCCCGGGGTATTCTACAGGAGGAACTCTCCATATTGTTGTAAACAACCATATAGGATTCACTGCGCAGCCTAGAGAATCACGATCCACACCTTACTGTACAGATATTGCTAAGATGTTGGGGATTCCTGTATTTCGTGTGAATGCTGAAGATGTTACTGCTTGCTTACAAGCTATAGAATATTCTTTAAAAGTACGTGAAGAATTTAATTGCGATGTTATCATCGACTTTTGTTGTTATCGGAAATACGGTCATAATGAAAGTGACGATCCTTCGATAACAGCTCCTTTGCTTTATGATGAAATTAAGAAAAAATCAACAATTCGTGAGATCTACAAGAAGTATCTATTAGATAATTATTCTTCGGAAATTTCTGAGGATAACCTAACAAAAATCGAAAAAGGTGTTCAGGATATCCTCAGTAAAGAATTTCAAACATTAAAACAGGAAGAAAGTCAAACTCTACCTAAAAGAGATTGTCGTCATTGTGATCGTATGGATCTCGGTGAGTTATTAGTAAACGATATCGATGTTTCTTTAAGCAGGGATACTGTATTTCATATAAGTTCTAAACTATGTGGTCTTCCTGAAAATTTCATACCCCATCCTAAGGTTAAAGCTCTTCTTGATAAGAGAATGAAAATGGCCAATGGGGAAATTGGTTATGATTGGGGAATGGCTGAAGAGCTTGCTTTTGCTTCTTTATTAATAGAAAAGTTTTCCTTACGTCTTTCAGGACAAGATGCCATTCGTGGGACATTTAGTCAGCGGCATTTGTTATGGAGTGATGTGAAATCCGGAGAGACCTACACGCCCCTATATCATCTATCCCCTGATCAAGGATCTGTAGATATATATAATTCTCCATTATCAGAATATGCTGTTTTAGGTTTTGAGTACGGCTATGCTCAACAAGCAGAGCGGACACTTGTTTTATGGGAAGCGCAATTTGGAGATTTTTCTAATGGAGCGCAGATTATTTTCGATCAGTATATTTCTTCTGCGATTCAAAAATGGGATTTACATTCTGATCTTGTTGTTCTCTTACCTCATGGCTATGAGGGCCAAGGACCGGAACATTCCTCAGCACGTATAGAAAGGTATTTACAACTAGCTGCAAATTGGAATTTCCAAGTTGTTATACCTTCAACTCCTGTACAGTATTTCCGTATACTTCGTGAACATACGAAGAGGGATTTATCCTTGCCTTTAGTGATCTTTACTCCAAAAATGCTTTTGCGCCATCCTGAATGTACAAGCTTTATAGATGAATTTACCGTTCCTGGAGGATTTCGTCCTATCCTTGAGGATGTAGAACCTAATTACGATGCTAAGGTTTTAGTGTTGTGTTCTGGAAAGGTATATTATGATTTCAAAGGAGCTTTGCCTCAAGAACGTAAGAAAGACTTTGCTTGTTTACGTATTGAGAGTTTGTATCCTTTATATCTCGAAGATCTTCTTTCTTTAATTAGCAAGTATTCTAAAGTCGACCATTATGTATGGCTTCAAGAAGAGCCTCAGAATATGGGTGCTTTTGATTACGTATTTATGGCAACTGAAGAGATTTTTCCTAAAAAACTTACATGTATAAGTAGACCAAGAAGTAGCTCTACAGCTACAGGATCTGCACGTCTTAGCCAACAAGAATTTTTAACATTAATGGAAACGTTGTTTTCTCTAGGTAATGTATGATTACAGAAGTACGCATTCCCAATGTCGCTGAATCCATAAGCGAAGTAACAATAGCTTCTCTTTTGGTGACTTCAGAAAGTCTGGTTCAGGAGAATCAAGGTATTATGGAGATCGAAAGCGAGAAGGTAAATCAGCTTATCTATGCTCCTACATCTGGAAGGATTATCTGGTCAGTTGCTGAAGGAGATATTGTTGCTGTTGGAGGGATAGTTGCTAAAATCTATGATGCCAATGAAGCTGTTCCTGACAGCCCTATAGAGGAAACTCCTGCTACTGAACCTGTAGACGCGGAGATTATTTGTTTCCCAAGATCTAAAGCTCACGAACCTCCTGCAGAGGGAAAGAATTTTGTTCCTTTACGTGATAAAATTCAGAATACACCACAATCTTCAGGATCTAAAAATGAAGTACGTGAGCGTATGTCCTCAATACGCAAAACGATTTCTCGTCGTTTAGTTTCAGCTCTTCATGAATCAGCAATGTTAACAACATTTAATGAGATTCATATGACTCCTCTTATGAAGCTTCGGAAGGAGAAACAAGAGACCTTTTCTTCTCGTTATAATGTGAAATTGGGCTTGATGTCTTTTTTCATAAAAGCAGTTATTGAAGGATTAAAGGCTTATCCTCGTGTGAATGCATATATTGACGGTGATGAAATCGTTTATCGTCAATATTATGATATTTCTATTGCTGTAGGAACAGATAGAGGTCTTGTTGTTCCTGTGATTCGTGATTGTGATAAGCTCTCTAGCGGGGATATTGAAGTAAGGCTTGCAGATTTGGCAAGTAGAGCTCGTGACGGTCTGATTTCTGTTCCAGAGCTTGAGGGAGGAAGCTTCACCATTACTAATGGTGGTGTTTACGGTTCTTTACTTTCTACGCCTATTATTAATCCTCCTCAAGTGGGGATATTAGGCATGCATAAAATAGAAAAACGCCCTGTAGTTATTGATAATACCATAGCTATTGCAGATATGATGTATGTTGCTTTTAGCTATGATCATCGGATTATCGATGGCAAAGAAGCTATAGGTTTCCTTATCAAAATCAAAGATGCTATAGAGCAACCAGAAAGTCTGCTTGATTTTTAGGTTTGTTATCTAGGAAGAAGAAGAACAGCTGTAACGTTGTTCTTTTTTATTGGTGTATCTATCACATTGGGCTCCGGATGATAGTTGCGATAACGAGAAGAGAAGAAAATCTCATGCTCAGTATACGTACATCTTTCGGAGATTGTTATTTTAGAACTAGAAATTCCCTGATCTAATAACTGTTTTCTGGCGATAGCTCGGAAGTCCATATGATTTTCTTTCGGCATAAAAGTAAAGAAGCTTGGAGGAAACAGTTCTCTATAATCAGGGTAAATCGCGTAGTCAGGTCCTAAAGAAGGACCGATAACGACAATTAAATCTTGAGGATGCGAGTTATAAACACGTTTCAACGTGGCTATTGTTACAGCATAAATATTACCCACGAGCCCTCGCCATCCTGAATGCACATTGGCAATAACATGCTTTTCTGGATCATAAAAGATAGCTGGCTGACAATCCGAATGACGGATATGTAAAGAAATCAGGGGATCTTGGGTATACAACCCATCTGCAGGACATCCTGCAGGGGTCGTATACGTAGCGTGGCGTAAGCTTGTACTGTGTACCTGATGAAGGTCGCAGAAACGTTCGGCACCTAGATTTTTGCGGATGTGTTCGTTTTTAGGAACATAGACGTAGCCTTCCGCATCTTTTTGTTTGGGAAATAATCCATGACGTAAAGGCAGATCAGAAAGTTCTGGAAAGGTCAGTTTAATTAGATTATTTTCAGAATTTGATTGCGTCATAGTTAAAAACCTATTATTCAGGATCTTTCCATACACCATGTTCTTGTAAAAGATGGACAAGTTCTTCTTCAGCATCTTCCATAGGAATATGCGCTTTCACACATGTGTGTTTTACATAGAGGTCGATCATCCCCGTTTTAGATCCTACAAATCCAAAATCAGCATCTGCCATTTCTCCAGGCCCATTAACAATACATCCCATAACAGCAATTTTTAATCCTACAAGATGTTTTGTTCTCTCTCGAATACGTTTTGTCACTTCAGGAAGATCGAAGAGCGTTCTTCCGCATCCAGGACAAGAAATATATTCTGTTTTTACTAAGCGTACGCCAGCACTTTGTAAAGTGCCGAAAGCAATTTCTCGAATAGCGGGTAGAGGGATATTAGGAAGATCTAAAATTACAGCTTCACCTAAGCCATCAAGAAGAAGCGCCCCGAATTCTGTAGCTATAGACACAGCTGCTTCACATTCATCGTCAAGATCTTTTGAAAACACTAGTTTTACAGGTTGCTCTGCACACTGTTTCTTTTCGAAGAATGCTCTTGTGCTGTGAATAAACGGAGTTGTAGCGTGACAGTGAACAAAGGGAGCGTTTACTACTTGGTCGCTATTCCATATTTCTTCGTTATAATCATAAAGACAAGGGACTTCATGATGATGGAAAACCAACATGTGTTCTTTTAATTTTTTCACAAGAGAAGTCCCTATAAAACTTTTCGGAACAACTACTCCATCGGGAGCTGTAAAATCTTTTTTGCCGTTTGTGGGATTAACGCCGAGTTGTTCAAGTAGCTTTTCAATAGGATTGTTTAAAAGATGTTCTTCTATAAGTTTAATGAAAACACCGTAAACAGAACCCCAAGGGGTTGTTTTTGTGATTTTTTTAGAAGCATTGACGAAGCTTTCTGAATTTTCTAAAGCGAAAGGATTTTCTTTTTTAGGAAGATCAAGGTACGTCGTAGTGTGCTTTAGTAAACTTTCGCAAACAGGAATCTCTGTAGTAGGACATCCTGTTAATGAGCAGCGAATAGTATCTCCTAAACCTTCTGTAAGGAGAGTGCCGATACCTACTGCAGACTTGATAATCCCATCCATACCCATCCCTGCTTCGGTAACACCTAGGTGTAGGGGATAATGCCAGCCACGGGCATCGAGATCTTTTGCTAGCTGACGATAGGCAGCAACCATGACTTTCGGATTACTAGATTTCATAGAGAAAACAACATCACGATAGTCAAGTTTTTCGCACACTTCGATATATTCAAGAGCAGAAACCACCATACCCTCTATAGTATCTCCATAACGCTGCATAACACGTTCGGATAGGGAACCGTGATTCACGCCAATTCTCATAGCTTTGCCTAAGCGTTTACACTTTTCCACAAGGGGAGTGAATTTCTCTTCTAATCGAAGAAGGCTGTCAGCATAGTTTTTATCTGTATATGTTTTTCCAGTGAACATATTGCGTTTGTCAACGAAGTTTCCTGGATTAATACGTACTTTATCTACGAAATCAGCAACATGCATCGCTGCTTGAGGAAAGAAATGAATATCTGCTACAAGAGGGACATCAATTCCCATAGCAAGTAAACGTTCTTTAATATGTTCACACGCCTGAGCTTCTTTGATTCCTTGTACAGTCACGCGAGCAATTTCGCATTTGGCTTCTACTAAAGCACAGATCTGTGCAACTGTAGCTTCAACATCCGCAGTCGGTGTTGTTGTCATAGACTGTGTCTTTATCGAATGCTCACTGCCTACATAAAGATTCCCAATTTTAACTGAGTGCGTATAACGTCTAGTAGCTTGTTTTTTAGAGGGCGAAATAACCATAAAAACCTAAAATAATTTTTATTGTGGGCATGAAGATTTATTAACTAAAAGAGAGCAAAATAGCTCTGGAGTAAAAACGACAATAAATTTTAACCCATTTAAGGGTATTCATCAAAAAGAAAAGAATAGATTCAGTAAAGGAAAATCTTGGTCTAATAAAGATGTTAGATTTGCAATAACATTTCTATTTTAAAAATTTTAATTTCAAATGAAATGTATACAACTTATTCTTATGAATTAAGAAGGATCAAGGCTTAGCAATAGACCATGCTTAAGTAGCGTAGATTTGTGAAGACCGCGATAGAAATTTTTAAGAAAAGTTTTTCTTTAATCGTCATCGTCGAAATCATCGATTGTTCCATAGATTATAGGTTTATTTTGGCGCAGTGGGTTGCCTCCTATGCCGTAAAGACACACAGTTAGATTGCTATTTCTATCATTAGCTACTTCAGATAGGGCTAAAGATAACGCGACTAACACCCTACTTTCGAATTGTGCATCAAGTGGTGCGAATGTATTGATATAGAATTCGTTTTTGTGATCTTTTGGGAACATGATATCGTGTCCATAAATCCCGATATTGTGTACTCCATCCGAAATTAAGGATTTAAAGAGTGCAACAAACATCTTTTTTTGATCTTCTAAGCTGCCTTTGCCATAAAGAGGATGACGTTTATCCCCAGGTCGTTCATTTGCTGTTTTTGGGTAATGCCCAAAGGGATTCCATATGTTAATGAGATGCTTTGGATTATTATCCTGAGGTGAGGAATATCTAGAATTTATCCATTCCGTGCGTGCCCATTTCCCAGGAATTTTAGGTGTTTGGGAAAATGCCGTTAAGTTTGCGTTCCAATTGTGATCCCCAGTTTCGAATTTAAACAAATCTAAAGCACTATTGTGAATAGTATTAGGATGTGTGAGATCGGCTTCGGGAGGTATGAAACAAACCCGAGATACTTCTGTACCGTGAGATACAATCGGAGAAAAGAAGGTTGGAATTTTAAATGTTGCCAACCGGACGTTAGAGTTGCTTTTCGTTGTGAATACATTGACATCTTCTACACTAGAAGACTGCATGTCTTTGGGTAGAGAAAAACTTTCCTTAAAATTTGCTTTCAAAGTCTCAGCAAGATCATTAGAAAGAAAATCATAGTCTCTACTTTTTTCAAACGCACCGTGAATTCTTTTCCTGATATTTCCTTTAGTACCACTAGGTAAAAGTGCTAGAGATGTTCCTAATAAAATTGTTCCCAGAGTAATCCCTACAGCTGTAGCAACTGCTAAGCCTGGGGCTCCAAGTACTCCTAAAGTAATTCCACAAGCAACTCCAGCAACCAGAGCGATTCCTCCTAGGATTGCAAGAACCTTCTGAGTAGTCTCTCTGGTGCGTGGATTATATAAAACCCTATTCAGACATCCTTTTAAAGAGAAACGCTCTTTAGGAGTTAAATTAAATATTTGATGTGGTGGTAACGGATTATTATCCGATGAAATTTTTTTTGGCGACATAATTAAAATTATAAATAAATTTAAAAATAAAATAATTTATTTTTGATAATTTTTATTTAATAAATTTATATTACATTCAGAATTAGTTGTTTATAGTTTTAATTTTATAGAGAAAGTCCTAATCCAGGAGAACTCACGACAACAACGTTCATAATTGTTTCGGGATATGAGGTTGCGAATTTAGTTAACGCAGTAACTAGGCCTGTTTGTATAGCTGCTTTCCAAGAAGCAGCCTCTTGAGGATTTTGAGAAAGCTGAGATGGTGCTGTAGATATTAAGGGCACTTGAATCATATCAGCACCTTGATTGACAGCTTCATTTAAACAATTTGTATAGGCAGTTTTTGCTAGAGCAAATGCCACAACGGGATGATGGTTATGGGATTCAGGATCAGGTCCTTGAATGAAACCTAGGAAATTTGGTAGGCCAAGTTTCTTCTTATTGCTAGATCCGTCAGAGTTTTTCCAAGGCATGGAAACACACTGCCCCTCTTGTATATTAGGAATTTCACAAGAAATATTTAATGTGTCTAGGTTTGAAATGCTTGTATTATGTTCTAACATGATCAGAAGATTGCAGCAGCAATGAACACGTGGGGAATAGATAACTCCTGTGGTGGCAAATAAAGCTGTCTTTGAATGATTAATTTTCCAAGCCTTATTAAGTAGAGAGGGTGTAGTTTCTCCAAAAATACGAGGTAGACTATTCCAGTCTGTAATTACCTCTCCGTATTGTTCCAAGATTGTTGTGTGCTTTGTATTTTCATTGATTTCAAGAAGGAAGGGTAAACTCTTCGGAAGAGATTTTATATCTGTTCTTTTGGGTGTTTTAGTTTGTAACCATGATTTTCTAAGAAGGAAAAGGGATATAAGGAATAGTGGAATAGCTAAAGCACAGATAGAAAGAAGAGGGAGAATTCCTGTAATTACAGAAGAAATAACTGCTCCAAGTGTTGCTAAAGCTGTAATGATAAGCGTAATAATATGGAAAACTCTTGATGCCTCATAACTTTTTTTAGGAAGTATTTCAGATGAATGCTGCGTCTGTTCAAAGGATGGGGCAAGAGAGATATTTGTCATGTAGTCATCGGGGTGCTTTAACGTTGACCCGTATATTTGCAGTGAGCGAAAAATCGTACAATCTATGTTTTAAGCAAAAGTAATGCTTTATTATAGTTTCATGCGTATTTTTCTTAATTGCTTATATCTTATTATCTAATATTTGTGGATATAGTAGATGCTACACAACAAAGTTGGCAACTTAGATTTGAACTAGGAGGCTATTCTTGAAAGGATCTTTTAACTAAATACCAGAAAATTTTTAACTAGGTCCTAAAATATATTTAGGCAATAGATGTTCGGAAGATCTAAGAAAGGAATGATAGTCATTTTTGCGGAAAAATTATCATGCACCTCAAATAAGATTTCTATTTAAGATGCACGACTTTTCCTGACCTATCTTATTCTATCCTAAGGGAGGATTGTTTATGTCAGTAACGACAAGAATCATCTCTGTATTAGGATTTTGTATTGCAAAGTTTTGAGCAGCAGTTACCAAAGCAGCTTTCACAGCATCTATCCATTGATTGCGAACACTACGTCCATTTACAACTAAATTAATGGAGGGGGCGTAAATGCTAGATGAGATAAGAGGGACCTGAACATATTTAGAGCCTTTCTCTAAAGCCTTAGCTAAGCAGTTTTCATAAGCTTGAGTAACAACTTGATAGCATCTCTCTGGGTCATTATTTAGCTGGCTGGCCATAGGTCCTAAAAGTTGTGCAAGGAATGCAGGGCCTGCAGGATTAGAATCATTGTTTGTGCCGTCAGAATTTATCCATTTTCCAGCAGTACACTCGCCAATTTGTAACTCTCCTTTGTTTTCTGTAGAGTTATGCCATCCTTCTGGGCTTACTGCTTTTGTGAAGAACTTATTTGTCCCTCCTCCTCCTCTGTACATCGTATTGTTAGCAGCGTTTACCAGCATGGGGGAAAGACCCTGTGTGATAAATCTAGGTTGGGTAATATCACCGCAGGTAGATACTAGGATAGTTTTAGTATTCGGAAATTTCCAACCTTTGAAGGTGGTTGTAGGATCGATGGCATCGAATTGGGGTGTATTAATAGAATTTGAGGAAGGGAGTTGTGACCAGCCATTAAGTAGTTGTTGAGCACTAGGGATAAGTAATAGGGATGCGGGTACATCCTGAGGTTGTATTGGGGCTGGTGCGGGAGTTTCTGTAGGTCTGTCAATAGGAGAAGGCTGTCCTTCGGTCTTTCTCACTGGTTGAAGTGTGGGAGGTGGAGTAAATTCTGGAATAGTCAAGCCGGGACGTTCAGGAATTCCTTCTTCTATAGGTTGAGGAAGAGGAGCGACTCTTGCAGGTGTCTTCCTAAGAAGAACACAGCAAGCTACAGCGATTATAGAGAACACCACGACAGCGGCTGCAAGAGCTGGCATAGTCAGGGTAATAGCTAAAGCGAGGGTTGTCACAAACCCCACAAGGGATAAAGCGGCCACGGTGGCAAGAGCTACTCTCTTAGCGATTCCCTGTTTATTTTGGCTACGCTGTGTTACAGAAAAAGGTGTCCCAGGAATAGGATGAGACGATCCGTGAGTATTGATAGGCTGTGACATAAGATATTGATTTTTTTAAAAGCTAAACATAATCAATATTTTAAATTATATGTCCTTAAGATACAGGAGGTTTTTTTTCAAGAAATTTGTCTCTGAAAGACTGAGAGAGAAAGAAAATATCTCTGTTTGAAAATGAAATTCTTTATTTTTTGATTTAATAAATAAAAAGATCAAGATGTTTACAATTATGCAAATGTAAACATCTTAATATTTCACATTATTTTAAGAATGGATCTAAAAGGTGACTTTAACGCATCCGCCATTGATTTTACACTGACAGGCTAAACGTTCGTTGGAATCTTCAGGTTCGCCAAGAAAATCTTTCTCTTCATCAGTAAAATCTGAAAGATTCTCTTGTCCTTCTAAAACTTCAATAACACACGTACCGCAGACACCCTCAGTACAAGCAAAAGGAACACCAGAAGATTCACAGGGTTCAGCAATACTAGAACCATCTTCCAGCTCAAACTCTTGTGTTTCGTTATCAGATGAAATGATTAACTTTGCCATCGGATTCCTTGAAAATCTTTTGTTATAAAGAACCAAACAATTCGGAGTAGAGGGATTCGAACCCCCGACCTATTGCTCCCAAAGCAACCGCGCTAACCAGGCTGCGCTATACTCCGTACAAATGTCTCTAAGAAATAAAGACGTTAGCATAGAAGAAAATAGTCTACAAGATAAACATAAACTAAAATTCTCTATTTTGTGACATAAGAGTTTTTCTTGAAGATATATATTTTTTGTCATTATTGAAGAAAATAAGAGAGTCTCAGAAGGGAGGAGCTTGGTGACAAGCAAACAAGAGAAACTATGGAGAATGGCTCTCATTCCCTTGGGCATTCTTCTTTCTTTTTTAATACCTTTACCTCAAGAGATTTTAGATACTGGTCTGTGTATCAATTTCATCCTGTCTTTAACTGCTGTCTTTTGGGTATTTTCTTTAAAATCTAGTTATGAGGCTAAGCTCTTTCCCTCATTATTTCTCTATCTTTGCTTATTTCGTCTGGGGTTAAATCTTGCGTCAACCCGATTGATTTTATCTTCAGGTTGGGCTTCACCTATGATTTTTTCATTAGGAAATTTCTTTTCTCTAGGAAGTTTGGGAGCAGGAACTGTTGCCTGCTGTCTCTTCTTTCTAGTTAATTTCCTTGTGATTGCTAAGGGATCGGAAAGAGTGGCCGAAGTTCGTGCACGATTTGTTTTAGAAGCGCTCCCTGGAAAGCAGATGTCATTGGATGCTGATCTTTTATCTGGAAGGGCGTCTAGTATTGATGTTGAAAAGCAAAAACGAGATCTTTTTGAGGAGAGTGATTTCTTTTCCTCTATGGAAGGAGTTTTTCGCTTTGTAAAAGGGGATGCGATTGTTAGCTGTATTTTGCTTATTATCAATTCTATAGCTGCTTTTTACTTTTCATACTCTTTAGATGGTGTTGCGAATAACTTATGGCTAACAGTGGTAGGAGATGCCCTAGTAAGTCAAGTACCGGCCTTACTGACATCGTGTGCCGCAGCTACGTTGATATCCAAGGTAGGGCAAAAAGAATCCTTGCTTGAGCATATGATGGATTATTATGAGCAAGCTAGGACTCATTTTAAAATAATCGCTATTTTGCTTTCTTCATTGCTATTTATTTCGGGAACTCCTAAGGGGCCTATACTTGTCTTTGTGATAGCGCTATTCATGGCACATAAACAGAAAGGTAATATTCAAGGACTTGAACTTATACCCGAAGAGTTTCAACAAATACAGCTATTACTTCCAATAGATTATAGAGGAACTAATCCCAGAGAAATATATACGCAAGCTTGTGAAGTTATCTTCAATGAAACAGGAGTTTTGTTGCCTAGGGAAATACGGATTGTTCATAGTGAGAAAAAAGCTTCGTTAAGTTATGGTGGGCAACATTTTTCTATCAAAGAAATATCTTTGAGTGATCTTTTGCCAATACTAAGAAATCTAGCTCCAGACGCTATTCATGGAAAACATATTAAAGTTCTGATAAGAGACACGCAAAACGTTTTTGGAATCTCCATTGATGAGATCATTCCGAAAAAAATTTCTGAAAACTCTCTTCTTTTTTTAATAAAGGCTCTGGTTAAAGAACGCGTATCCTTAAGGTTGTTTCCTAAGATATTGGAAGCAATAGCGTTATATGGATCTCATGAAGAAAGTTTGGAAATCCTTTCTGAGAAGATCAGAAAATATTTAGGTAAACATATAGGAAGAGCTCTTTGGGATAAGGAAAATACTTTAGAAATTATCACCGTGGATTCACATGTAGAACGAATGATAGGTGACTTATACTCAAAATCTAATCCCTTAATGTGTGATAAAGTTGTTCATCAAGTGCAACATCTCCTAGAGCAATCAGAAGACGGAGGGTTTCGAGCTATTGTTACCGGATGCGAATCTCGTTTTGAATTAAGGAAAATGATCGAACCTCACTTCCCAGATCTTCTTGTTTTATCGCATAATGAACTTCCTGAAGAAATCCCTATTTCTTTACTGGGGTCTGTTTCAGATGAGGTTTTGACACTTTAATTACGAAATCAATCTAATTAAAATGAATAAATTATTTTAATTAGAATATTGTTTAAAATATTTTTTTTATTTATTCTTAAAATAATTACCGAAGAAAAAAATTTGTGAAAACACAAAATACGCAAAACATTTCTGAGATTTGGGATTTATACTGGGAGACTCAAGCGATTGAGTATCGAGATAATCTAATCGATTTTTACCTACATTTAGTCAAATGCGTAGTTCACCGTTTGATTTCAGGTATGCCTTCCCATGTAAAAACCGAAGATCTGTATGCTTCCGGAGTTGAAGGATTAGTACGGGCCGTAGAGCGTTTTGATCCAGAGAAAAGTCGTCGCTTTGAGGGATATGCCCTATTTTTAATAAAAGCTGCGATTATTGATGATTTAAGGAAGCAAGATTGGGTCCCAAGAAGTGTTCATCAAAAGGCAAATAAGCTTTCAGATGCAATGGATACTCTAAGACAGTCTCTAGGAAGAGAGCCCACTGACGGAGATCTGTGTGAGTATTTCCAAATTTCCCAACAAGAGCTTTCTGGTTGGTTCATTTCAGCGCGTCCTGCATTGATTATCTCTTTGAATGAGGAAAGACCTTCATTATCCGATGGGGAACCTGGTGTAGCTTTAGAAGAACGTATTCCTGATGAACGAGCGGAAACAGGATACGATATCGTCGATAGAAAAGAATTCTCCTCGTTTTTAGCAAATGCTATAGAGGGCCTGGAGGAGAAGGAACGAAAAGTCATGGCCCTATATTATTACGAGGAGCTAGTTCTTAAGGAGATTGGAAAAATCTTAGGAGTTAGCGAATCGCGTGTGTCCCAAATTCATTCCAAAGCCCTTATTAAACTTCGAGCGGCTTTATCAGCCTTCCTTTAACAAATATGTTGGGCTTCTTTCTTAACAGGAAGCATAAAGTTTATAATAACTCCAAGACTTAAGAATAGTCCTCCGGCAGCACTTAACAATAAGAACCAGAGATTTGTAGTAAGTATTAAAGCTGCACAGCTTCCTACTACAGCTAAAATTGCTAGAGTAATAAGAATTGCGGAAGTGATCCGCACACACAAGGTGGAGGGAACAAATTTCCCTGTTTTACTTTGTACTTGTTGAATACTTGCAGTGTTGATTGAATTTGAAGTTATAGCAGCCACAAGAAACCTTTAAAAGATAAAAAAATCGATATATTTTAATATAAAAACGGATTTTTTTTCTATTATTTTTTCTTTATGATATTAAACTTAGAAGGGAATCTTGCATATAAGAAGACCGATGGTTAAGATGGTACTTCAATTATTAAGATTTTTTTGTAGTCGCCATGCGGGATTTCATAAGACATTTGAAGGATAGAGGAATTTTAGAAGATTTTTCCTCTGGATTAGACAGTGTAACCTCTTCTACTTCCGCATATCTTGGGTTTGATCCTACAGCAGCCTCTCTTCATATTGGACATTGGATAGGAATATGCTTTCTACGTAGAATGGCAAATTTCGGTATCACTCCTGTGGCCTTAGTAGGCTCTGCCACGGGAATGATAGGAGATCCTTCAGGGAAAAGCACAGAACGCACCCTATTGGAAAGTAATCAGGTAGAGCACAACAGTCAGAAGCTTTCCGAATGCCTCTCTCACTATTTGCCTGGAGTGCAAATAGTGAATAATATGGATTGGTTTAAAAATACTACAGTCATCGATTTTCTTCGGGACGTAGGTAAGCATTTTAGATTGGGAACGATGCTGGGCAAGGATACAATTAAACAGCGTATCCAATCTGAAGAGGGCATTAGCTATACTGAGTTTAGTTACATACTTTTGCAATCGTATGATTTCGCCCACTTATTTGAAAAGTATGGCATATCTTTACAGTGCGGCGGGAGCGATCAATGGGGGAATATTACCTCTGGAATTGATTATATTCGTCGTAGAGGACTGGGACAGGCCTACGGCTTGACTTATCCTTTATTAACAAATAGTCAAGGTAAGAAGATCGGAAAGACTGAGTCGGGAACTATTTGGTTAGATCCTGCTCTGACATCTCCCTACGAGCTATACCAGTACTTTCTAAGATTACCAGATTCAGAGATCTCTAAAATAGCACGTACGCTAACTTTATTGAGTAATGAGGAAATCTTTGATTTAGATCAGCAATTTCTTTCGGATCCTATAGCTGTGAAAAAGTTTGTTACTGAAACTATAGTAGCTTCTATACACGGTAAAGATGGGCTAAAGGAGGCCCAGACGGTTACTCAAAGTATGCATCCCGGTAAGGTATCTTCAGTTTCTGAAAAGGATTTCCAAGATCTTATTGCTATGGGACAGGGAGTGTCTTTAGAGAGAAGACAAACTATCGGGAAACGATGGATAGATCTCTTTGTTGAAGTAGGATTTTGCAACTCTAAAGGAGAAGCGAGAAGATTAATTGAACAAAAAGGTCTCTATGTAAATAGCGACCCCATAGCTGATGAGCAAAGTGTGTTTGAAGACTCTCAAGTGTGTTACAATCAATATGTTTTATTAGCACAGGGGAAAAAGAAAAAATTAGTTTTGCGTCTAATTTAAGTGTTGAGGAGGACTAGTGGCAGAGCAAGCAGATATTGGGCTAATTGGTTTAGCGGTTATGGGGAAAAACCTTGTATTAAATATGATAGATCATGGTTTTTCTGTTTCTGTCTACAATCGGAGTCCAGAGAAGACCCGAGAGTTTCTTCAGGAGCATTCTCAAGGCACAAACCTTCAGGGTCATGAAAATTTAAAAGCTTTTGTTTGTTCTTTAAAACGTCCTAGAAAAGTAATGCTTATGATCAAAGCAGGAACTCCTGTAGATCAAAGTATTGAATTGCTACTACCTTATCTTGAAGCCGGAGATATTATTATCGATGGAGGAAATAGCTACTATAAAGATTCGGAAAGGCGATGTCGGGACCTTAAGGAAAAAGGCATTCTTTTTATAGGTATGGGGATTTCTGGAGGCGAAGAGGGAGCTAGGTACGGGCCTTCTATTATGCCAGGAGGCAATAGTGAGGCTTGGCCGTCTATAGCGCCTATTTTTCAAGGTATTTCTGCTAAGGTTAATGGTAATCCCTGTTGTTGTTGGGTTGGCCCTGGCGGGGCAGGACATTATGTAAAAACTGTACATAATGGGATTGAATACGGAGATATACAATTAATTTGCGAAGCTTATGGATTGCTAAGAACACGTTTAGATATATCTCCTGAAGCCGTATCAGCAATTTTTTCTGAGTGGAATAGTCGGGAATTAGAAAGCTACCTTATGAGAATTTCCGTAGAGGTACTTTCTTTAAAAGGTCCTGACGGCTCTCCAGTTATTGATACAATTTTAGATGTTGCTGGGCAAAAAGGTACAGGTCGATGGACTGCAATGGATGCTATTGATTCTGGAGTTCCTCTTTCTTTGATTATTGAATCTGTATTAGCACGCTTTCTTTCTTCATGGAAAACTGTTCGAGAACAGGCAGCAAAAGAGCTTCCTGGTATTCCTATAGTTTTTGAAAAACCTAAAGATCCTCATCTTTTTATCGAAGATGTGTTCCAGGCACTATATGCTTCAAAGATCATTAGCTATGCTCAGGGATTCATGCTGTTGAAACAGGCATCAGAAGAGCATCAATGGAATCTAAATTTCGGAGAGCTAGCTTTATTGTGGAGAGGGGGATGTATTATCCAAAGCGTATTTTTAGACGCTATCCATAAAGGTTTTGAAAATGAACCTCAAGCACCTTCACTAATTTTACAAACTTATTTCAAATCCACACTGCAAAACTCTGAGTCCGGATGGCGTAGAACGATTGCTTATGCAATTGGCTCAGGATATCCCGTGCCTTGTTTAGCAGCTGCTTTAACATTCTATGATGGTTATCGAACAAAAGATTCCTCAATAGCTTTAGCTCAAGGATTGCGAGATTATTTCGGAGCACACTCGTATGAACGTAAGGACAGGCCTCGAGGAGAATTTTACCATACAGATTGGATAGGAACTAAAACTACAACGCTTATAAAATAATTTTTGAAAAAATGTAGGGATTCTGCCATAATGGCTAGCTCTCCTGACAAGTCTCTTGTTTCTTTAGGGGTACTTCTGTACCCCTTCTTTTTATTTTTTATTTATTCTAAATATTTAAGTTTCGATTGCTTGTGCGATAGCAGCAAAGAGAGTAGGGAGTACCACTTGAAAATATTGATTTTTGGGTAGAATGAATTAATCTATTTTAAGAACTTCAATAAAAGCTGTATTGGGAATAGAAACTTTACCAAACTCTTTCATACGCTTTTTACCCTTTTTCTGTTTTTCCCAGAGCTTGCGTTTTCTCGTGATATCTCCACCATAACACTTTGCAGTGACATTTTTTGAAAGAGCACGAATGGTTTCTCGAGCGATTACTTTTTTATTGATAGCAGCTTGAATAGGGATTTTAAAGAGTTGCTGTGGGATTACATCAACAAGCTTTTCACAAATACTTCTTCCTCGGGCTTCTGCTTTGTCCCTATGTACTAGACATGAAAAAGCATCAACGGGTTCGTCATTGATTAAAATTTCAAGCTTTATAATTGAGCCCTTGCGATAATCTCCTAAACGGTAATCAAAGGACCCATAACCTTTGGTTACGGATTTCAATTTATCATTAAAATCAGAGACGATTTCATTTAAAGGGAGGTCATAAGAAAGGACTAACCTATGCTGATCTAACATTTCCGTCTTTAGGCACACACCGCGCTTATCTAAACACAGATTCATAATACTACTTAGGTATTCTTGAGGAGTGATGATATTTACATGTACCCAAGGTTCTTCCAAATGCTCAATAATTGAGGGGTCGGGGTAGGCTGTAGGGTTGTCTATTAATAGTGTTTTTCCATTTTTTAAGACGACTTTATAGATTACACTGGGTGCTGTAGCAATAATATCAAGGTCAAATTCTCTAATAATTCTTTCAAAAATAATCTCTAAGTGTAGCAGGCCTAAAAATCCACAGCGAAAGCCGAAACCTAGAGAATGACTACTTTCTTGCTCTATAGTTAAAGCAGAATCATTAAGCTGTAGACGACCTAAAGCATCTTTTAAAGTATCAAAATCTGATGAATCAATAGGATAAATGCCAGCAAAAACTACAGGATTAATTTCCTTGAATCCGTCTAAAGGCACTTTTGCTGGATGTTTTACTGTAGTGACAGTATCACCGATTTTTACATCTTTTACCTTTTTCAAATTGGCAATGAAATAACCTACCTGGCCTGCTCTTAGTGATCCCTCAATTAAAGTGGCTTCAGGAAGGAAAGCTCCAACACCTAAAACTTCAAAAGCAGAACCTTTTGTTGCCATAAAGGTAATACGATCACCTTTTTTAATTTCTCCACTGATAACACGAACATATACCATGATCCCTACATAAGGATCGTAATGAGAGTCAAAAATTAAAGCCTTTAGTTCAGTTTCCTCGGGAAGTTTTGGAGGAGGAATTAGTTCAATTATGGCCTCAAGAATTTCTGAAATTCCTTCTCCAGTTTTTGCTGAACAGGCAATCGCATGAGTAGTGTCTAATCCTATGTAATCTTCGATTTGTTTCCGAATTCTCTCAGGATTAGCAGCAGGCAAATCAATCTTATTTAAAATAGGAATGATCTCTAAATCACGCTCTAATGCTAGATAAACATTGGCTAAACTCTGAGCTTGCACACCTTGAGCTGCGTCAACAATGAGTAAAGCTCCTTCACATGCAGCTAAAGATCGTGATACTTCATAAGAAAAATCTACGTGACCGGGGGTATCTATGAGGTTAAGCTGATAAACTTCGCCATTGTATTCATAATACATAGTTACGGGGTGGGCTTTAATAGTGATACCGCGCTCCCTTTCAAGATCCATAGAATCAAGGAGCTGCTCACGCATCTCTCTTTGCTCAACGGTACTCGTACTTTCAAGTAAGCGATCTGCAATTGTAGATTTTCCGTGATCAATATGCGCAATAATAGAAAAATTTCGAATATTTTCTAATTTATACTCTTTCAAAATACAATAGGAGTTTTGTCAGTTTCAGAGAGAGTCATGTTAGACTGAGCATAGTTAGTTGTCAATACTACTAGAATACAAGAAGGTGAGTTTAATTTATTTACGAAGATCAAAATAGAATAATACTTGTATTTGCAACTTACATGTTTTATTGTTTTCAGAACATTGTGTTGTAAATATAAAAATCTAGAAATTCAATAATTATAATTTAATATTTTGATTTTTATTTCATTTAGTATGACTCATGAGATCTTCGAATCTTTTTGTTCTCCAAACACTTCCGAAACAAGAAGTGGTTTGTCGATACATGCAATCGAAGAGACCGACAATATTTCAAATAATTGTACTCGTTGTTTCGAGTATTTTATGTATTGTTGCAGGTCTGATTTTTTTATCAACTTTACCCTCATCAATGAATCTTACCGTTTCTTTACTCCTCGGTGGTTTAGGTTGGTGTATTCTATCTTTTGTCACCGCGCAGCTTATAATTAAGCATTCGCAACCAAAAAACATCCAAATTCCTTTAGGGTTTCGCCAGGTGATTAAATCAAAATTCCCTAAGGTTTTTTTTGATTTAGTAACCACTCAGGACTTAGATATTATGAGATTTAGAGAGTTGATAACTTCTATTTCTGATTTCAGAGGATATCAAGACTCATTAGTTAAGAATAATTTGGATAAACTTTCTTCACAGTTAAGAAGTGCTATAGAAGCTTTCGGTGTTGACGATTTAGATAGAGAAATCAGGAACCAGGAGATTCTTAATTTGGATGACTTATTTGTAGAAAATTGCCCTCTATATTGGATGAAACGTTTTATAGAGTTAGGTGATGATGAAGTGTTAAATCAAAATGAAATAAGACGAAGCTGGAGTCATTCTGGAGCCTATTGGTTTTCTGAACTAGGTCTGATTCATCAATCTTCTGATAATAATTTAAAACCACAAACAATTTTCACCCTACATTTGTATGGACTTGTTCAAGAAATAAATGAATCAGAATATTCTTGTTTGATGCGTCATATTAAAAATAATACCTGGAATCATCAAGATGTAGCAATGATAGTTGATAGATTATTGATTATTTGCCAGGGGGATTATAGTAGATATATCAGTGAAAAAGATAAAGATAAGACATCAATAGAGTTTCGTGTACAATTTACAGAAGAAGAAGTAAGAAATCTTCTTTTATGTATGTGTCTACACGGATTGTCTTGGAGACAACTATTACTTATTCGATCGATGCCAATTTCTTCTTGGCAATTTTTATCATGGATAGATAGATCTACTCCTGAGCGAGGAATGCGAATACTTGCGGGATGTTTTTTAAAAGATTTTATTAACGAATCTAATCCTAATTATGAACCCGGCATAGCTTTATCAACTTATTCAGAATACAGAAATGTTACTCAATATAGAAGGTATAGAAGTCAAAAAGATACTAATACTATTAGCAACATTTGTGGCTATCTTAGTCATCGAATGAGATTTCATAAGAAAAAAATAGAAATAGATTTTCATTTAAAGAATATTACGAATTTTCATAGATACGTTGTTGATTCAAAAACTGGAATAAGAACCAGAATCTCTGAAAATATTTAAAGACAAAAAAAATCCTCACTTGTGAACACAGGTGAGGATTTCTTCTATTAAGATCCTTACTTCAATTACGAAGAAGCATTCTCAACAGCGGGTGTTCCCTGGATTGTTGATGAAGAACTAGCAGCTTCAGCAGCAACAGAGGCTTCTTCTCCTGCAAGTTCTTGTTCTTTGATCGCAGATTGAATTAAGAACAGCTTATTAAGTTTCGTTGCCGAGACCAACCATACAGCAATAATCACAAAGAGGGCTACTGCTAGGTAAGGAGTCATAGCTCCGATACTTCCGCAAACCACTAGAAGGCTTTGTTGGATTAAAGAACCTCCGGATTTGCCGAAACGAGCTGCAACCACGTCAATAGCAGCCTTTCCTTTGACTTTCTGTTCTTGATCCAATGGAATATAAGCCATTTCTTTAGTCGCGTCAAAGAGAGCGTACTTTGTGGATTTAGATAGAATATTTTGGATAGCTCCCACCATAACAGCAAGCATTAGTGGTGTGGTGCCTAACATAGCTACGATTCCAGAAGCCTGATCTCTAAAGATAACTAGAATAAAGAAAAGCACGCCCGTTAATAATACCATGACGGGTGTTACAAGAGCTCCTGTTAACCAACCAAATTTACGGATGACGTTACCACCGATAAATAGCATTACGATAACAGAAACGACTCCGGTCCAGAATGAGAAATTACCCATAAATTGGCTATATTCGTTAGCATTTGGGTATTGCATCTTTAATTGACTCTTCCAGGTAACTTCTACTAGATTAATGCAAATCCCGTAACAAATAACAAGGAGAGCTAGCAATAACATGTAAGGAGATCTTGCTAAATAGGCAAAGCTTTCCTTCATGCTCATTTTTGGTTTAGATTTCTTAGATTTGTTTAATTCTTTAGGATCATAGAATCTAGGATCAGTAAGAACACACTTGTTCATCCACCAGTAGCATAGGATAATAACACCACCGGAAAGAATAACCATACTCATTAAGAGATATAGAGAAAGTCCCCAAGGATCTGTGTTGCCTGCAGCACTAGCACGTAGCTTAGAAGCCCAGATAATAGAACGTCCAGAGGCTAACAAAGCGATATTCGCGCCTACTCCAAACAAAGCATAGAAACGCTTAGCTTCACTGATTTTGGTAATTTCATTAGCAAAACCCCAGAACATTAAAGAAAGCATAACACTTCCCCATAGCTCGGAAAGCACATAAAATGCGGCAAAAGTCCAGTTTCTTAACATCGCGACACAGCCCATCAATCCTTGAGGAAGGATAGTTTGTAATTTATCAGCGAAATCCGTTGGATGCAAAATGTGACGGAAAGGATAAATTACTGTTGGAAATAGGGCGAAGAATAAAAGAAATGGGGTGATAACTGTGTAGAAGAGGGCAGGTTTACTTAAAATGTTGCTTAGCTTGGCGTAGATAAGCATAAAGACAACAGCGCAAGGAACGACAAGCCACAGTTTGATGAAGGGTATAGCCTCTGCACCAGAGCCGGGAGCCGTTACGATAAGAGTGTCTTTTGTATCACGCAATACGGTGTAGTTGAACGCAATACAGAAGAACATTAGGAACATTGGCAGCACCTTTTTCAGCTCATGCATGTGTATTGGCCAAAGAAAGGAGCGCAATTTTCCAAAAGGTTTTTCCGCTGTTTGTGTCATATTTACCCTCTGAAATAGCTTAGTTTTATAATTTATAAGTTATTAATAGTTTTGTCTTTAAAACAATTAATTTTTAGTTTTTTAGCCTTCTAGCATACCAATTTTTTTCTCTATTGACAAGAAAAAAGGAGAGGAGAAACCAAAGGCTCTCCCAGAACACTCGAGAGACTGGGGAAAATCGGCTAAAATATTTACTTTACCTAGCCGATCATTAAGGTCTTTTTAAACAAAAGACTGGGGAGAATCTAAACTTGAAGAATTAGTTCTTACAGCTTCTACATATGCATTCCACAGCTCAATACTAACCACTCCATTACGGATGGAACGAATAAGCTCTCTTTTTAAAGAAGGTAGGGGCTTTTTTGGGCTAAATCGTGCTAAGAGGTCTTTATCTCCTACCTGTCTAGCTAATTCTAGAACACGTTCTATATCGGTTTTTGTGAAGTTGATAAAGTCTCTACGTTTTTTAGATCCTCTAGGGGCGCGAGGTTTTGGATTAATGGCTCGTGGTGAATCAGATTCTAAAATAAATGTTTTTAACATTTTTAGAAACTGTTCGGGGGCGGCGCTTTTCATTTTTTTTAATGTAAAATGGTGCATATAGCCACCACTCGGTCCAGGAAGATAGCGACATAAATCGTTTTCCTTATCTCCGCAGACCTTTCTAATAGCTTTTAAGATCAGTTTTTCTATTTCTTCATTTATATTCGACTGTTCTACGGCCATGAAACCCACCTTTATAACTTGCTAAATCTTCGTAAAAATTAATCGATGCTTACTTTATAAATTTTATAAGAAAGAATTTGGCATACTTTCAATTTAACGTTTAGAAAAATAAAATTAAAGTTCTGTTTATTTAGAGACGTAATTTATGTTGGATTTTGCTTTTTTTCGCAATGTTATTTTCCGGGAAAAGATCGTTTTGTTTCATAAATAACTTTAAAAGAAACAATCATAAGGACAAGAAGTCTTGCTATAACATTTATTTCTTTATAATTAAAAGACTTTTCATTGCCATGAAACTTGTTTTTTTTGTTTATTTTATAAAATGCAAAAAACATGAAATTCATTTTTCTGATTTCTTTTCATTGTTTCCATCTTTATTAATTCTTACGCCAGATTTTCTAAATAAATAGCGGGATTTTTTTGTCTCTTTTATATACCTTATGATTTTCATTGTTCCGATTTTATTAATTTCTTGAGAATAATCTCCCTAAATGGAGGCATATGTTGTTAGCACGTCTGTTCAAAAGAGTAAAACTTTCAATCTCCCTAGTTTTAATTTTTATTGTTTCCGGATGCTCTTCTTCTAAGGTGCACAATAGTGATAATAAAATTTATGTATTGTCTATGAATCGGATGATACATGATTGTGTGTCTAGAATTGTAGGAGATAAACTTTGTTCAATAGTCCTTATCGATGGTGCTATAGACCCTCACGCATACGAAATGGTCAAAGGTGATGAAGATAAGATGGCAATGAGTAGACTCATCTTCTGTAATGGTCTTGGTTTAGAACATACAGCAAGCTTACGCAAGCATTTAGAAGATAATCCTAAAGTTGTGAATATAGGAGAACGATTAATAGCCCGAGAAGTATTTTCTCCTTTGAAAGAAGACGGATTCTATGACCCGCATATTTGGACAGATATTAGTATTTGGACAGAGGGAACTAGAGAGATAGCCGGTGCTTTAATTTCTGAATTTCCAGAATACGAAAAAGAGTTCGCTGCTAATTCCAAGGAATTAATAGAAGAAATGCAAATGTTGGATAGTTGGGCTAAAAGGTGTTTATCTACAATACCTGAAGAATCTAGATATTTGGTTTCAGGTCACAATGCTTTTAGTTATTTCACAAGACGTTATCTAGCGACTCCAGAGGAGGTGAAGGCCAATATTTGGAATAAGAGGTGCATTTCTCCTGAAGGAATATCCCCTGAAGCTCAAATTAGTATTCGCGATATCATGCTCGTTGTAGATTATATCCATGAACATAATGTTACTGTTATGTTTCCTGAAGATACTTTAAATCAAGACGCACTTAAAAAAATTGCTTCATGTTTGAAAAAGGGACATAGTGTCCGCTTGGCAAGCCGCCCTTTATATAGCGATAATGTTAAAAATGACTACTTGAGTACGTTTAAGCATAACGTTTGTACAATTACTGAGGAGCTAGGAGGAACTATTTCTTGAATAGACAAAATGAAATTGCTTGGTCAGTACATGATCTATGCGTGAACTACGATCATTCAGATGTTTTATGCCATGTTTCCTTTTCTTTAAGAAGAGGATCCTTGACAGCAGTTTTAGGCCCCAATGGTGCGGGAAAGAGTACTCTTTTAAAAACTTCACTCGGATTAATACGACCCTCTGCGGGCCATACTTTATTTTTTGGAAATAAGTTTAAAAAAGTACATCAGCGTGTTGCCTATATGCCACAGAGAGCTAGTGTAGATTGGGATTTTCCTATGACAGTTCTAGATCTTGTTCTCATGGGTTGCTATGGATATAAGGGGATGTGGGGAAGAATAACAGCTGATGATCGTAAGGAGGCTTACAATATTTTAGAGCGTGTAGGTTTATCTGCTTTAGCCAATAGACAAATAGGAAAGCTATCGGGTGGGCAGCAACAAAGAGCATTCCTTGCTCGAGCTCTTATGCAAAAAGCAGATCTATATCTTATGGATGAATTGTTTTCTGCTATAGATATGGCTTCGTATCAGACTGTCGTAGATGTATTGCGTGATTTGCAAGAACAAGGACGAACTATTGTTGTTGTACATCATGACCTGAGTCATGTACGCCAATTATTTGATCACATTATCTTACTAAATAAGCATCTTATTTGTTCCGGACCCGTTGATGAATGTTTAACTAACAAAAACATTTTTCAAGCCTATGGTTGTGAACTAGAGCTTTTAGATCGCACTCTTAAATTATCCAGGGGAAAGCAACAAGGAGCGTATTAAATGCTCGATTGTGTTTTTATTGATTCTATTTTTTTATCGAGCTTTTTAGCTGTTACTTTAATTTGTATGACCACTGCTTTATGGGGGACTCTGCTACTTGTAGGTAGACAACCTCTTCTAAGCGAAAGTCTTTCTCATGCTTCTTACCCAGGACTACTTCTGGGGGCTTTATTAAGTTATAAAGTATCTTTTTTCACAGATTCTATTATTTTAGTGATTGTTTTTGGTTGTCTGGCTGCTATTTCTGGTTATGGAATCATAGTATTTTTAGAAAGAGTATTAAGAGTTCATAAGGATGCTTCTCTATGTTTTGTTCTCGTTGTTTTTTTTGGCGTGGGAGTTATTTTAGCCAGTTATGTGAAAGATTGTTGCCCTTTATTATATAATCGTATCAATGCCTATTTATACGGACAGGCTGCTACTTTAGGTTATGTAGAAGCTAAACTTGCAGCCTTCGTTTTTCTTGTCTCTTTAGTGACTTTGTGGTGGTGGTATCGGCAAATTGTCGTGACTATCTTTGATAAAGATTATGCTTCAACTTGTGGACTGAGCACTCGTATTTCTGGAAGCATTGTTCTTATATTTATTTCCTTAGTGATCGTAAGTGGTGTACGTTCTGTAGGTATTGTATTGATATCTTCTATGTTTGTTGCGCCTTCCTTGGCAGCTCGTCAATTATCTGATAGGTTAAATGTTATTTTCCTTCTTTCCTGTGTATTTGGAGGAATCTGTGGTGCTCTCGGTAGTTATATTTCAGTCGCTTTTAGTTGTAATGTTTCTGGACATGCAGGTGTAATCACTTTACCTACAGGTCCACTCGTTGTTGTTATATCCGGTTGTTTAACCTTCCTGTGTTTGATGTTTTCTCCAAAATCAGGATGGGCAATACGCTATATACGTAGGAAACACTTCTCGTTTTCTAAGAATCAAGAGCATTTGCTGAAAGTATTTTGGTATTTACTAGAAGATCAATTACCCGAGGTCGGTGCACGTGATTTTGTTTGTTCTCATAAATATCAAGAATATTTTGGACCTAGGCCTTTTCCAAGATTTAGAATTTGGCTTCTTGAATATCAGGGGTTTTTAAAACATAGAGATTATCGCTGGAGTCTTAGTGAAAAAGGAAAGATCAGAGCAAAAAGATTAGTTCGAGCTCACAGATTATGGGAATGCTATCTTGTACATTCTCTAGAATTCAAGGAAGAAGATGTTCACGGTTTCGCAGAAGAAATGGAGCATGTTTTAACAGATGAATTAGATTATGCAATTACAGAAATATTAGATAATCCTCATTACGATCCACATGATAAATTAATTCCAGAAAAACCAAAAAAAAAGGAGGAACTATGATAGGAGCCTTTTCCCCATATCATGGGGTTTCCTTTATTCAATTTTTCGTTGTATTTTTCTCAAGATTCTTTTCTGGAGAACTATTTCTAGGACACTTGTTTATCGATGATATTCAGGTTGTAGTATTCTTGGCCATTGCTCTTTCTGGAGCATTTGTAGGTAGTTTTTTAGTTTTAAAGAAGATGGCGATGTATGCTAATGCTGTTTCTCATACAGTATTATTTGGCTTAGTGAGTATTTGTTTATTCACTCATCAATTAACGTCATTATCTTTGGGAACCCTCACTCTGGCGTCTGTTTCAACGGCCCTACTTACTGGTTTTCTTATTCATTTTATAAGAAATATTTTTCAGGTTCCTGAAGAGGCTAGTACGGCTCTGGTATTCTCTTTGTTATTTTCAATGAGTTTGCTGCTTTTAGTATTTCTAACACGTAATGCACATATAGGAACTGAACTTATTTTAGGTAATGCAGATTCATTAACTCGTAGCGATATTTTTCCTGTGTATACTATTCTTTTGGTTAATCTATTTGTTTCTGTGATTGGATTTCGTAGTTTTGTGTGTGTTTCTTTTGATTCTGTATTCTCCTCTTCTTTAGGAATCCCTGTAAAAATCATTGATTACTTAATTATTTTACAATTGTCAGCAAGTTTAGTAGGAGCATTTAGGGCAGTGGGAGTTTTAATGGCGTTAGCTTTCTTATTAATTCCTGGACTTATTGCGAAAATTTTTGTTGTCTCTGTGCGAGGGATGCTTTTTTGGTCTTTAATTTTCGGTGCTCTTACAGCATTAGCTGCTCCTGCATGTTCTAGAGCAATTTTAACATCATATGGCGTGGGATTATCAACTTCAGGCATTTCAGTTTTTATATTAATGGCTTTTTATATTGTTGTGTCTTTATTTCATTATGGAAAGAAGTTAGCCTATAAAAGATTTTATTCAAAAATAGCCTGAATACAGAATTGACAACTCTCTAATCTAGGAGTTATGATTTTTTTTTCAA
Organism: Chlamydia sp. 16-02; assembly: GCF_042235055.1. Classification (NCBI taxonomy): domain Bacteria; kingdom Pseudomonadati; phylum Chlamydiota; class Chlamydiia; order Chlamydiales; family Chlamydiaceae; genus Chlamydia; species Chlamydia sp. 16-02. Next base: position 160,706 of record NZ_CP114172.1, on the reverse strand, counting down.
TTTGTTAAGGTTACTATTTGAAACATTTAGCCATTTTCGGATCCACTGGAAGTGTAGGGCAGCAGACTTTAAAAATTATTCGGTCTCTTCCTCATTTGTTCAATGTGGTCGCTCTTGCTTCATACGGTAATAATAAGGATTTATTTTTCGAACAAATTCGAGAATTTTCTCCTTCTATAGTTTCTGTATATGACGAACCAATTTATTTTGAAATTCGTAAAGAATTTCCTAGTATCAAAGTATTTCTTCGTGAAGAAGGGTTATTAGCAGCTGCTACAGCTGTAGAAATTGATACTGTTGTTGCCGCATCTTCAGGTGTTGTAGCTTTACCGGCAATTATAGAAGCAATGAAATTGGGGAAAACCCTGGCATTAGCGAATAAAGAAGTTTTAGTGTCTGCTGGTGAGATTATCAAAGGGATTGCTAAGCAATATCAAACGACAATTTTGCCTATAGATAGTGAACATAACGCCCTATATCAATGTTTAGAGGGGAGGAATGCTTCGGAAGTAAAAAAGTTAATGCTAACTGCTTCTGGCGGCCCTTTATTATACAAATCTAGAGAAGAATTAAATCGTGTAACTATTGAAGATGTATTGAAGCATCCTATATGGAATATGGGGGCTAAGATTACTGTGGATTCTTCGACATTGATAAATAAAGGCTTGGAAATAATAGAAGCCTATTGGTTATTTGGATTGGAAAATGCAGAGATAGATGCTGTAATTCATCCTCAAAGTTTAATTCATGGTATGGTAGAGTTTCAAGACGGGACGGTGCTTTCTGTAATGAATCCCCCTAGTATGCTCTTTCCCATACAACATGTATTAACCACTCCAAAACGTTGTCCAGCACCTCACAAAGGGATAGATTTTTCTGTAAAACAAACATTAGAGTTTCTTCCTATAGATGAGGATCGTTTTCCAAGTATTGGTTTGGCTAGATGGGTATTAAAAGAGAAAGGATCCTCGGGACCATTTTTTAATGCCGCTAACGAGGTCTTAGTTCAAAGATTTTTAACAGAGGAAATTGCTTGGTGCGATATTCTAAATAAGTTAACAAGGCTTATGGAAAATTATCGAGTTTCTTCGTGCAATTCATTAGACGATGTCTTTGCTGTTGATAAAGAAGCTCGGGCCCTTGCTCAAGAGATATAACCCGGTACGTATATGACAATAATATATTTTATTCTTGCAGCCCTTGCTTTGGGGGTTTTGGTATTGATCCATGAATTGGGTCATTTACTAGCAGCCAAGTCTGTAGGTATGGCTGTTGAGAGTTTTAGTATTGGTTTTGGACCGGCTTTATATAAAAAGAAAATTGGAAATATAGAATATCGTGTAGGTATTTTCCCTTTTGGTGGTTATGTTCGTATCAAGGGAATGGATAAAAGAGAAAAGGGTATAGATGCCGACCCCGATTCTGTTTACGATATACCTCAAGGTTTCTTCAGCAAATCCCCATGGAAAAGAATCGTTGTTCTTGCTGCGGGTCCCGTAGCTAATATTTTATTGGCTTTTGTTGCCTTTGGTGCATTGTATATCTCGGGGGGTAGAAATAAAGCTTATTCTGAGTACTCTCGTATTGTTGGTTGGGTGAATCCTATTTTAAAAGAAAAAGGTCTAAATCTTGGTGACGAGATTCTTACATGTAATGGCAAACCCTATTATTCGGATAAGGATGCTATTACCTCTGCTTTATTAGACAGACATCTATCTTTTAAGGGAGTGCATCCCGCGTATCTTTCAAAAACTTCTACTGAATTTTCCCTAGATACAGAATTCGATGTTAATAAGAATGGTATCCCTCTTGCTGGAGCTAGCTATCTTTTATACCGTTATCAGGAGCCTATTTCAAAAGAATCTCCTATGTATTCAGCAAATATATTACCGGGCGATCGATTGGTATGGATGGATGGACAAATCTTATTTTCTCCGATGCAAGTTTCTCAGATACTTAATGAAACCTATGCATTTGTTAAAGTTTCTCGTTATGATAAGGAATTATCATTACGCATTCCTAGGATGCTGGCGAGCACATTATATCTATCTCCTTATGTAAGGAACGAACTTATCGATAATCAGTATGAAGCTGGTATTAAAGGTAAGTGGTCTTCTTTATATACTTTACCTTATATGATCAATAGTTACGGTTATGTAGAAGGGGAATTACAGCCTATAGATCCAGAATCTCCATTTCCTCCTATGGAAGATAAATTAGAATTAGGAGATCGTATTTTAGCTATAGATGGTACTCCTGTTAGTGGAAGTACTGATATTTTACGTTTGGTCCAGAATCATAAGGTATCCATAATTGTTCAAAAAATGACTCCCGAGCAATTAGAGGATGTAGACTCTTCAATTGCTGATGAGAAATTTATCCGTTCTTATGATGCTAAAAGCCTATTGGCAATTATTAATTCAATAGGAAGTGCTGAAGAAGTGCGTGAGTCAGGTCAATATCGTTTATTATCTCCGATCCAACCTAAACCATGGATAAGCATTTATTCTGATGATCTTTTAAATAAACGCCGTGAAATGGCGAAAAAATTTAAGAATCAGGATCAACAGCGTTATTATCTAGATAGAATAGAAATAGAAAAACAAAAACTGTCTCTTGGAATTCCTTTAAAGGATATGACAGTAAAGTATAATCCGACTCCAGATGCTTTAATCATTAATATCTCTAAAGATAGTCTACGTACTATGAAGGCTTTAGTTGTGGGTCGACTGAACCCTCAGTGGTTGTCAGGACCAGTAGGGATTGTTCATATGCTACACAAAGGATGGTCCTTAGGGATCTCTGAAGCTTTATTCTGGATTGGATTAGTAAGCATCAATTTAGCGGTTTTAAATCTTCTTCCGATTCCTGTATTGGACGGAGGCTATATTGTGCTTTGCCTCTGGGAGATGATTTCAAGACGTCGTTTGAATATGAAGCTTATTGAGAAAATGTTAATCCCATTTTCTCTATTATTGATAGCCTTCTTTATTTTCCTAACGTTTCAGGATTTATTTCGTTTTTTTGCTGTGAGTTAGGTTTCCAGGTTTTAGGAAAACCATAAAGATTATAAGGATGAGAGCCAAAACAATGGATAACATAGATATCCTTGTTTTTGCTCGTATTTAGTCTAGAGCTCTTTTGTTTATTTTCCTTTACCTTTTGTTCTATTTCTTCAGGAACTTGTTCTATAGCTGCAGTTTTGCTTCCATGTTTTAGAAATTCCCTCATGAGAAAAATAGATTTCCTATTTGTGATGATATAGGTGTGATTTGTGTTAATCACATAACCCTTGTGTGGAGTGTCTAAGCAAGTCTCTACCGTACATACTTTTCCATCATTTTCACATTCCAAACGGAAGGGAAGAAACTTACTCCGCTTATTTCCACTAAGTATAAGAACCTCTACTGTAGAAGGGAGCTTTCCGACATCAAGCATTTTTCTTGGGCAATAGGTAAGTAGCTGTCTACCTAATTTTCCGCCAAAGATAAATTGCACAATGGCTAAAGATCTGTAACGTCTTGCTAATGTAGATCCTGCATTTGGAGGAGCCATGAGTATGGCTTTACCACACTTTGCTTCTTGAGGGCAGTCAGGTTTAGCCAAGGCAACTCGAACAATAACACCTCCTATAGAATGTGTTACAAAATTGATGGGAACACCCGGCTTTAACTCCGCTATCTTTTTGATTAATTTAACAAGATGATCCGCATGTCTTTCTAATGTAAATTTGCGCGTTTCGTAGTTCCAGATAAATACGTCGTAATTTTCTTTTTCTAAGACATTACCAATAGGTTTTAACGACCTATAAGATCTTAAAAATGCGTGAACGCAGATTACTGACTCTTTTTGCTGAGATGTTTCTCTAATTCCACCAATTCCCGAAGGAAGTGTTTGAATTATAGAAGTATCCGCTAAAAGGGACGTTCCAGATATTAAAAATAGTAAAATTAATAATAATTTATTCATTTGCACACCGATATAATTATTTTAATAAGTTTTTTATTAAAAACCAGCGCGTTTAATTAACTTATTTTAAAAAATAATTAATCGATTAATTATAAAAGTAATAAAAATTACTATTTAATAATCGAATGTGAATGAATTGATATTTGAGCTTGATTAACCAAAAAGATCCTACTGTCTTCAGATAATGTTTGATGAGGGGTATTTGTAGAGGTCATTAAGGTTTGTCCTAGAGTAGGAGCAAGGTCGAGTAATTGTGAGATTCTGTGATTGTCTAACCCTGCATGAATATCGTCCATACAGAATAAGGGACATGCGTTGTATATGTTTTTTATATAAAGACATTCTGCGAGTCTAAGAATTGCGAGTAAACTGTGTTTCTGCCCTTCGCTAGAGAATTGTGCAACGGGGAGATCATTAATCATTAAAGTAAAGTCCTCGCGATGAGGACCTACGGATGTAGTTCCTAATTCTACATCACGATGTAGTGTTGTTGTTAGTTGTTTTCGAAGTTCCTCAGCAATAATCTCTTGAGAAATCTTATCTTGTTTAATTAGTGAGCTTTTGAATTTAATACGCAGTTGTTCTGATAAGGAATTATTCCATAATTCTTGAACTAGTTTATTTAATTGTTCGCAGCAAGAGTATCGGCTTAACGTTAGATAAGCACCTAAAGTTGCAAGTTGCTCATTCCAAACTGATAACGTGGAAGTTTGTTTGGTTTTCAGTAGAGTGTTTCTTTGTAATAAGGCGCGATGATAATAAGACAAGGAGTGTTTATATTGAGGATCACATTGAGATAAAAGTAGATTAAGAAATAGTCTACGGTCCGCAGGAGCTCCAGAAATCAGAGAGCAATCTTTAGAGGAAAATAGAACAATAGGCACTATCCCTATCAATTGTGATAAAGTTTTTATAGGGGAATGGTTACAAAGAATCTTTTTCCCTTGCTTATCTACATAGATAGATAGCGTATGAGGAAATTCGTCTTTTTCAAAGGTCATCTCCAGAAAAAAATAAGGAGAGCCAAAGGAAATAGCCTCTGTAAGATGTGTAGTACGGAAAGACCTGCCTAAAGACAAAACATAAAGGGCCTCAAGAAGATTGGTTTTGCCCTGAGCATTTTCTCCAAAAATGTAATTCATATCTGGAGATAAAGAAATCTCAGTTTCTTTATAATTCCTGAAATTTTTAAGACGCAGGGAAATAATCTTCATTAATCATCATGCAATCTCATTGGCATAATAACGAATAGGCTACGGGTAGAATCAGTAATAATTCCCGGATTGTAAGAATCTGAAATGCCTAAGCGTACTAACTCATCTTTACTATGCTTTAAGATATCGAGGAAGAAGAAAGGATTGAAGGCAATTTCTAACAGCTCTCCAGAATAGTTTACTGCCATACTAACCTTGCCTTCACCAACCTTTGTACAGTTTGCTGTTAAAGTGAGCTCGCCAGGAGTAAAAGTGAACTTTACGGAATGGGAAGATTCATTGGTAAATAACGCTACCTGTTTTAGTAAGGTAATTAACTCTTCTCTGTGAAGGTCTAACTGTACACTACTTTCTGTAGAGATTACTGGAGAAAAATCAGGAAATTCCCCAGAAAGTAGTTTGGTAATTAATAACGTATTACCACACTCTACAGCAATTTTTGCTTGATCTAAGAAGATAGTAGCTTCAGAATCTTCGGAACAGAGTTTAATAATTTCTTCAACAGCTTTAATAGGAATGATGTAATCGCCAGAAAAGCTTTTATCTAAAGAGATCTCGGCATCGGTCTTTGCTAATCGTTTTCCATCTGTACCTACTACAGTGACAGTACCATTAGCAATGGTTAATAAAACTCCTGTAAGAACATAGCGACTTTCTTCTCGAGAAACGGCGAAAGATGTACGTTGTAACATTTCTCTAAGCTGTTCTGCAGGGAGAGTAAATCGTACGGAGTTTTGGATATCGGGAAGCATAGGGAAATCTTCTTTGCCCATGCTAAGTAGACGGAAACAAGAAGACCCTGAAGTGATTTTTGCCATTTCTCCAGTATTTGCGGAGATTTCAAGATTAGCCTCTGTTAGTTCTTTTACTAGTTGAAAAAATCTTTTAGAGGGAATGGAAATGGCGCCAGATTCATAGACTTTTGCCTGAGCTACGCATCGGGTACTTACCGTAAGATCTGTAGCGGTAAAGACAAGCTCATCGTTACATGTTTCGATAAGTACATGGGTAAGCACAGGGATAGGAGTATTTTGAGGAACAACGCTTTGGATTTTTTTTATAAGATTTCCTAACTCATTTCGGGATACGACGAACTTCATATTTTCCTACAACTGTAAGTCATTAAATTCAATCCTGCCCCTAAGAGAATAGGGGTTCCTCAGGATCTCTTCGAGAGAGCTTCCCGGGATAAAGCAGGATATTACTATAAAGGGATTTTATGGTCTTCTAGATATTTCCTAGGATTTTTCTAATCTAGCTACTTGCTAAGTTCAAGAAAGAAAATTGGGTTTTTTGTTATACTCCCTCCCAACTCTCTATGTTGAGAAATGGGAAAAAATTATGGCCAGTAAGGAAATTGTTTCTAACCGCAAAGCCTTACGTAATTATGAGGTTTTGGATACTTTAGAAGCTGGAGTTGTGCTTACCGGAACCGAGATAAAATCGTTGCGTGATCACGGTGGAAACCTTGGTGATGCCTATGTGGCTATTTCCAAGGGTGAGGCGTGGTTATTGCATGCCAGCATTGCTCCCTATCGTTTTGGTAATATCTATAATCATGAGGAACGAAGAAAACGCAAGCTTCTTCTTCATAGATATGAGATTCGAAAATTAGAGGGTAAGGTAGCTCAGAAGGGAGTAACGATCATTCCACTAGGAATGTTTCTTTCTAGAGGGTATGTAAAAATTCGTCTTGGCTGCTGTCGTGGTAAGAAAGCTCACGATAAGCGACAATCGATTATCGCTAGAGAGAAACAACGAGAAGTAGAATCTGCTATGAAGCGTTATCGTTGATGAATACTTTGATATGATTTTCTTTAGCCCAAGCCAAAGCTTCTGTTTTTGTAGAGAAGGTCATGAGTACTGTAGCCATGGCATCAGCAAACGCGCAGCTCGGATGCATGACAGTTGCAGATATAATAGGATAGTTGTGTAATTCTAAGGGTTTCCCCGTATGGGGATCTAAGATATGCGTATAGATTTTTCCATCTACAGACCATTGTTGATGGTAATTTCCGCTTGTGGCAACTGCGGTATTTTTTAATTCTATGATTTCAGATGTCGCTGAAGAAGCAATACGCCAGAGCCTTCCTGAGGGATGGCACCCTGAAATTTTAATTTCTCCTCCCCATTCTGCATAGCTATTAAAACAAAAACTCTGGCAAGTTTCTAATAAACAATCGACAGCAAATCCCTTTACTGCACCACAAAGATCAAGTTGTAGATCAGAGTGTTTTTTGGTAAGTGTTTGGTTGGTTATATCAAGATCAACATACTTCCATCCTGAATGTTCATAATAAGATTTCCATACTTGTTCATCGGGGATCGAATGTTGCTTAAGATGTAACAGCCAAAGAGTTTTCAATGGTCCTAAAGTAGGATCAAATCTGCCACCAGATATGCGGTAAAAGTTATCTACCATTTCTAAGAAATTACATAATTCCTTAGATAGAGGAATGGCCACTCCTGCAGGTGTGCGATTAATTTTTGAAAGTTCCGATTCTCTATTCCAGTTATTGTAGACAGTATCAATAACATGAAAGACTGCATTGATTTCTTTTTGTAACTGTTCGGTTTCTTGATTTGATAGATACTTCCCTATGACAATACGATAGGGCATTGTCATTTTTTCTCCCTCCAAAGTCGTAAGCTTTGGGGCGCTGCAGCCATTAAAAACCCAGGAGGATAGAATTATAAAGAGGATTTTTTGTAACTTTCCCATGTATTTTTCATCAACATTGCCACTGTCATAGGTCCTACGCCTCCAGGTACCGGAGAAATAGCTTGGCATTTGGTAACAACATTATTGAAGTCTACATCGCCAACTAATGTGTACCCTTTATCATTATTTGCTGTTACTCGTGATGTGCCTACATCAATAACGACAGTTTGAGGAGACACCATATTTTCTTTAATAAATAAGGGTACACCTACAGCTGCAATAATAATATCCGCTGTTTTTAGAATTTCAGTAAGATTTTGTGATTGGCTATGAAGTAAGGTCACTGTAGCGTTTGTTGAAGGATGTTTTTGCATTAGCATGGCAGCTAAAGGCTTGCCAACAATATTACTTCTTCCAACAACAGCAACATGACGTCCAAGAAGAGGAATCTCATAGTAATTCAGTAATTCAATAATACCTGCGGGTGTGCAAGGAGCAAATCCTCCTAACTGTCCTAATAGAAGTTTTCCCATATTAATAGGATGAAGACCATCCACATCTTTTTCTGGAGCAATAGCTTGAATCACAGCATTTGCATCTAAATGTTTGGGCAAGGGAATTTGTACTAAGATACCATGAATAGTAGGATCATTATTTAATCTGTTAATAAGCTTAAGAATATCGGTAAGAGTAGCGTCAGAAGGCAATCTATGAGCTTTGGATATCATACCCAGATCTGTAGCTTTTTTTACCTTCATTCCAACATAAACTTCGGATGCAGGATCATTACCGATCAACACTACTGCAAGACCGGGAGGTGTTGGGCTGTTAGAGATTTCCTGTTTGATTGTTTCTAAGACCCGCTCGGCAACGGGTGAACCTTTTAGTAACATGAGCGACTCCTTAAGAAGCCTCTCATCTTACGGATTCCTTGAGTTATTGTACAAGGGAGTAGGTAAATTATTCCGCTATAGATGAAATCAATAGTAAAAGCGTGTTTTGCGTCTAATAGTAAGGAATGCAGACTCCAATTAATTTTATGATTAAAAAAGGCGAGGGTTGGATAGGAGAAATAGGAAAATACTAGAGCAAATATAGAGTTAATGATGGGTATCGATAGCCACCTATCATTAAGAAAGATTTTATGCATTTTATGGAGAAGTGCTGAAGTAATGATATATAGAAATGTATGAATTCCAAATAAATACGAAGATCCAATGTCGCAAAATAATCCAAGAATTAACGCATGAATCAGTATTTCTTCTTTGGGTAATCTATAAAAATTAGCTACCAGATAGGGAGCAAAGAAAATTGGACGTAGGTCAGGATAGTATTGAGGACAGATAAAGAAGCTCAATACGGAGAGAGAAAGGCATTGAAGAGATACTAACCGGTCCATGAGGGGATACAAGATGGGTTCACTAAAGTTCATATCAAGATTCAAGATTGTTTTCTCTTATTTTCTTAATATTTTCTTTATTTTTCTTATTTATCCAAACATTCTGTTAGTTAGAGATTTTTATTAATTTAAATTAATTACTTTGTTTAATTAATTAATTTTTAACTAAAATTAATTTATAGGTTTGATTAGAAAATTTTTATTTCTATGAGCGGGACAAAAAAGAAAAGAAATAGACGAGATTTGTCTCGGGTGATTCAGAAGAAGACAGAGCAACTTCTGAATAAGCCTAAAAAATTAAAAGGAAAGAAGTCTAAGTTCCTTATTTCCAAAGATCAAAAACAACTTCGCGATCGTGCTGAGAAGTATGACAATTTAGTGCGTTCCCTATTAGGTAGGAAAACTCATGATTCTAATCATGTTTTAATTTTTAACTATCAGGATGGTTTCGTTTTTACTGATATTAATAATTTTGGAAAGTATTCCATAAAGCTTTAAGGATGAACGCAAAAAGCTAATAAAAACTTGCAGAACGGGACAAACCCGTAATAAGGCTGGGGGTGGCCTGGGCTAATTTTTGCGCTCCAGAAGCTGCCGCAATATTGAGATCTCCACAATCTCAATATTGCCGGACAGTTTGGTACGAGTACCTCATCTGGAACGACGGCGGTGCACTTTCTTGCGCCTACCGGCTCTCTTCCCTCTTCCCTTATTTTTAGGTTTTTTCGCAAGGTGCCGCCACCTTGCGTTTTTTTTTGTCTTTTTCTCTTTTAATTATTTCTTAAGTTCTTTTTTTTGAATTAATTATTTTTTATTTTAAAATTAAAACATAACTAATGAGTATTTTTTTAAAAACTCTGAGAATAAATTATGTCAATTTCTGGAAATAGCAATATTTCTCCTTCAGGACCTGATAAATGGGACCCCGCAATTATGGGGAAACAACCTGAGTCATTATCGGGTCCTAAAGAATCTGTATTTTCTGAAACAAAGGAGACCTCTTCTAGAAAGCAGGAGGCTATAATCCAGTCTGGGGCCAGTGCGAATTACGAGACTGATCTCCAGATTAATGAGGGAAAATATAGAAAGACCCAGGAAAAAGCCTCGTCATCTCCTAAATCAAAATTACGAGGTGCCTTTTCCAAAGTTCGAGCTAGTGTTCAGGGATTCCTCTCGGGGTTTGGCACAAGGGCCTCTAGAATTTCTGCTCGCAAGGCAGAGGCCGATGGAGAAGGAAGATCCATGTTGCCCAGCGATATGGAAATGGTCAGTAAGAAGGGGAATCGTATCTCTCCAGAAATGCAGGGATTTTATTTAGATGCATCTGGAATTAGTGACACTTCTTCTGACGTTTCTATGCTTTCTTTAGGGTCATTACGATCCACATCGTTATCCTCATTCTCGATATCAAGGGAGGATATCAGTGCTGCAGAAACCTCTTCAATAGCTTCATTTGGTTCATTTCAGATGGCTAGAGCATCGATAACAGAGTCTACAGTGACTGCCTGGACCGTGAATCGCCTAGGTGGAGAAATGATTAGTACAATCTTAGATCCAAATATAGAGACCTCTTCTTTATTGCGCAGAGCTTCTCTTGTTGGTAATGAGGGCATGGTAGATCTATCGGATTTAGAAAATCGCAGTCTTATTACAGATATGCGTGTAGAAAATACCTCAAAAAATACAAAAATTATTGATTCAGGTCGTGATGCTGGAAAAGTTGAAGATGTGGACTTAGAGGGATCAGGGATTTTAGAAACCTCTGCGAAAGAAGCTGAAAAGAAAGAAAGTCGAGAAGATCTTTTAAAAGACCAGCTTGCTATAGCAAAAATGATGGAAAGCTTGCTGTCTTCCGGGGCTCCCGCATCTGTTTATGTGCCTTTAGGAGCCACATGGTCGGAGGGAAGTACAAGCTTTCCCCCTCCAAAATTTTCTGGGACAGTGACGCAAAGTTATAACGATAAACCGGAGCATTCTCCTATGGGAGTCTCTAGTAATCAAGGACATACGGATTTTTCATCTATAGATAAATCAGGAAATGTGATAAAAAGTTTTCCGTTATTTACAGATCATAGTGAAAAACCTTACCGATTTCCTGCCGATCCCTCTTCTAATGGTAGTATTCTGGATTTGAGTGACAAGGGGACTGTAAGTTTTTCTGGTTTGTCGGATAATGACCCAGTATTTTTACCAGTTCCTGAAGAAAACCCTGAACCGAAATATGATGCCTCTGCAGGATCAACGGGATTTGATACGGTAAGTTCAGCATATTTATTTTCCTCTCATCAAGGAATATCTCTGCTAGCACCACTGCCGCGCTCTTTATCTGAATATAAACATGAAGTGGAGAAGCGTAAAGGCCCTGGAGCACCTCCAGATCCTTTAATTTATCAATACCGTAACGTGGCTATAGACCCGCCCTTAATTTTTAGACCTCCGCAACCATTTGCTTCCTCATCGCGTCTTGGGGTGCAAGGGAAGCCAGAGGCCGCTTCTGTCCATGATGATGGAGGAGGAACTGGTGGAGGATTTTCGGGACAAAACCAGGATCGAAATAACAGGCGTTTTTCTGATAAAGATGAAAAAGGCAAATCTATGGAATTAGATTAGGGAGTTTAAAGTGCGCATACTACCTTTTGATCCTTACGGAGCATTTCCTCCTCAGGGAGTGAGTAAAGATCCTCATAGCAATATACCATTAAATCAGAAGATCTCTGATGAAATAGCTAAAAATGAAGCTATGCGCTTGGCTTTATTGGCTATTGCTGATCAAGAGAAAGATGAAAGGCAGAGAAGGCATCGCTTTAAAATTCTCAATCGTAAACAGGCAAAGGTTCTTCTATCCCAATTGCGCAATGTAGATTTAGATTTTAGAAGTTTGAAAAATGCGGGATTTAAAGAAGACGAAGATAGCCAAGAAGATCGTGAATCTCAAAAACAAGAGAAGACTTTCAATATTGCTAGAAGTAAGAAACCGGTAAAAATAGGGGCGTCTGCAGCTCAGGCTATTGCTAATGCCGCAGAAGCTTGGGTTATTGCCCGCAATAGAGGTGTCTTGGATATGGCTTCTCTATTGTTTTGGAATAAAGATGACGAATGCTAGGCAGCACGTTTTTCTTTAGGCAGTTGAATGACTTTTTGATCCTCATCACTAATCGGGTAAGAAAGAGCGCTTTGTTTCTCTAGATCTTCCCAGATTCTATTCAATTTTTTCACCTGTTTATCTGTAAGATTATCTAGGATAAGCATGTCTTCGGAATTTATACAAAATCCGGCTTCTGACCAATTCACAGATCCTGCAATCAGAATTTTTTGATCTACAATCGCAAATTTATGATGTAGACGATAACGAGTTGTTTTCGTGTGTAGTGTCAGACTGGAATCTTTTAAAGCTTGAATCTGCTTGATTGACAATTTCTTAAAATCTTTATCAATCAAAATTTTTACGTCTACACCGCGTTTTTTAGCCTCATTAAGCTCACGAAATACGGGAGGATAGGTTAGGGCAAACATGGCTAATCGGATGGTTTTCTTTGCAGTTCTTAGTGTTTGTAATACGGCTGACAATGCTTTTCCCTGATCACCTGGTAGAGAGAAATATTGTACATTTTGACCATCGACAACACAGTTTCCGCAAGACTCGTTCTTAATATATTGACAAAGTTCCTTACTTTTTAAACCAATGATTAAATTGCTATCTTGAAGAAAGGAAACATGTGTATAGTTTGCCGATCCTAGCCAAACTTGCTTATCATCTATTGCTAGGGCTTTTTGATGCATTAGCTTTCTTCCTTCAGAAGGATGTTCGACTAATGTCACATGCTTGTTTTTAGGGAATTCTTGAATTTTTGCCATTTTTTCATAGTGAATGGCGACATTGCGTTTTGCATTAGCTTGATTGGCGAGGCTTGAAAAAATCTCAGGAGCGCTCAGACGATAAATACGAAGAAATATACTTTTTTCTGCAGAATCTATGGCGTCACAGATTACCTTAAGGGAATCATCACCACACTGTTTGGAATAAATCACAGGCTCTTGCGAAGCAGTAAAAGTTTGAAATGTATCGGGAGTTTGAGATTTCGTAAGAACACCAAAGAATAGTAGTGATCCTACAGTTAAAATAATTTTTAATTTCGAATTTGTTTTCTTTTTCATAGCTTTAATTGGATTTAGTATTTTTCTTTTAAAAATTAGTAATAATAGTTTTGTTATAAAAAAATCATCATTTTTAAAGAAAACTTAATAAATCAGCTAGAATAACTTAGATGAATATTTAGGGAAATACTCATTCCATCGGTAAGAAACTTTTTGGATAGTGTCTTCGTCAGCTTCGACTTCTTTAGGATAGTGAGGCTTCATTAGGGAATTAAGGATAATAGGAAAGGTGTATTGAGGTCTGTGGTTAACGACTTTATTGAAACGTACATGCAAATCTGTCGCAGGAGCAGCACGTGTGAATGTTTTCCATAGGAAATTTTTAGGACTTGTTAATGTCTCTTGGAGATTTTCTGTTAGGACAATGAATGGCCACGAATAAAGATCAGTATTATCTAATAACATGTTGATATTTAATTGTTGTAATTCAGTCTGAAGAACGAGACAACCTGGGCAAAAACTTCCTATATCGGTGATATTAGGGATGATTTTTCCCTGATATTTATACGGAAGATCACGAATTACTGGGCCTATACCCATGAAAATAGCTTTAGAACCTTTATTCAATTTAGGTCCTGTATAATCTAGAGTATCATTTGATGTTTCTGAGAAGATAAGCAGGTCACGTTCGGGAATAATGCGTGATAATACTGTTTCTAGAAGTTTAGGAAAGTTATCTAGATCAACGTAGTGATCTGTTACTATTAGGAATTTTGTTAATGATAATTGTCCTTCTCCAAGAATTCTTAAAGATGTTGCTAGAGATTCTCTCCAATATCTCTCTTTAACAACAGCAGCTGTTAACGCATGAAATCCTGCTTCACCATAGCTCTTTAGTTGACGTACTCCTGGCATGACCATAGGAAATAGGGGTGAGAGGTATTCTTGAAGCTTATTTCCTAAGTAGAAATCTTCTTGATAGGGTTTACCTACAATTGTAGCAGGGTAAATAGCATCTTTTTGGTGATAGATTTTTCTACATTTAAAAATCGGGAAGTCATGTTGAAGGCTGTAGTAGCCAAAATGATCTCCGAAAGGTCCTTCAGGTTTTCGTATGTTGCAAATACCCTCTCCAATAAGGATAAATTCAGAATCATAGATTAGAGGGTGTGGTGTATCGGGATCGTTTTTATAGCGTAATTTTGATCCTTGTAAAAATGTGCAAAAGAGAAGCTCTGAGATATTTTCAGGTAGGGGAGCTATTGCAGAGAGTATCAAAAAAGGGTTTCCTGATAAAAACACAGTAACTGGAAGATTTTTATTATTCTGTTCCGCCTCATGAAAATGCATACCACCTCCTTTTTGGATTTGGAAATGCAGTCCTAAGGTATCGCTATCAAACCTTTGCATGCGATACATCCCTAAATTAGGAATTTTAGAACTAGGAGATTCTGTATAAACCAAAGGAAGTGTAAGAAAAGCACCGCCATCTTCTGGCCAGCTCGTTAGCATAGGCAGCTGATGTAGATCTACAGAAGCCATTTTTTTATAGGGAAACTTTGAGAAACGCGCTTTACGTAATCCTAGAGATAATCCTCTAAGTAACAAATTACGATTTTTCCATAATTGAGATATCTTAGGAGGAGAAGATAATAAACGAATAGCCTGAGGTATTAAATCTTTAGGGACTCTAGAAAAGATTTGATCTACACGTTTTTGAGTGCCAAATAGATTTGTAAGAACAGGAAATGAGGCCCCTCGAACATTATGAAATAAAAGAGCGGGACCTTGACTTTCAATAACCCTACGATGAATCTCGGGAAGCTCCAAATAAGGATTTACAGGAGCAAAGATATCAATGAGGTCATTTTGAGATCGCAAAAGGGAAACGAGACGCCTTAAAGAAGACATGGTTATTCCCCTTTGTTATAAAAATTATAGGCCTTTACTTTTAGCTCTTGCTATTACCTTCTCTAAGCCAAGCTTATCGATAAGACGTAGGGCAGAGGCTGAGATTTTAAGTTTAAGGAACTTATTTTCTTCCGTAGACCAAAGTCTCTTGGTAACCATATTAGGGAAGAAACGACGTGGGGTTTTCCCGGTAACTTTTAAACCAATTCCTTTTTTCTTTTTTGCAATACCTCGGATGGTGCAGCTATTGCCACGGCGAGGTCTTTTTCCAGTAAGTGGACACTTTCTTGACATGATTTCCCTACATTAACTTCGTCGTTATCGCAAGAATAAGACATATATAATTGAAAAGAACCTATGTTAGACATTTTCTGATATATCTGAAAGATTTTTTCTTCAAAAAATTTTAATTATAGATACTTAAAAAGAAATTTTTTCTTGATTTTACTTAGAATAGTAAGATCTAGATCTTAAAGATGGGAAAAGATATCCATTATATTTGCGTTGAATGCATCGTGAGATAGAATTTCTTCTACAGAGGGTTTCACTCTATATACCCAATTATTTTTCGATAAGGTGCCCGGCATATTTATGCGCTCATATTTTAGATTATTGGACACTAAATCAGGACAAAGGGCCAGGTAGTCATTAATTAAATTAATATGAAAAATAGATGATGTTTTATGAGATAATGTAAGAATGTGTTTTTGATCTTCTTCTGATAGGACTGGTTTAAAAAACATTCCTAGAAATTTCGCAAATTTTTGAGCTTCTTTTGGGGCATGACGCCACCATAGGGCTAGCGTATCAGAGTCGTGTGTGGATAAGGAAGTCACTGAAAGAGGGGAGTAGTTCTCTAGGGGAATAAAATTTCCGTCTCCCTCCCAATTGCGCTCCCATCGAGGAATTCTTGTTCCACATATCCCTAATTTTAATAATGTTTGTTTTACATCTGTGGGGATACTCCCCAGGTCTTCTCCTATTGGAAGCATACGAGATGCTCGTAGGATCTGTGTAAGCATCTGAGTTCCCTGGCTAATATATTCTTCGGGATCTTCCGGTTGGAATTTTCCATTTCCTGAAGTGTCCCAAACCCATAAGCGAAAGAATCCTACGATATGATCCAGTCTATATAGAGAATAAAAATTTTCTGCATAACGAAGACGAGCTTTCCACCAGGTATAATTATCTTGAGAAAGATTATGCATATTATAGATAGGAAGGTGCCAGTTCTGTCCCTCAGCATTGTAAATATCGGGGGGAGCTCCGGCAGATCCTGAAGAAGAAAAAAACTGTCTATAATACCAAACATCACAACTATCCTTACTAATAAGGATAGGAAGATCTCCCTTAAGGAAAACTTGGTTGTCGTCTGCAAAAGCCTTTACCTGAGACATTTGTTGAAAGCAGAGATATTGTAGGTAAGCAAAGAATCTACATTCATTTTGGAATTCTTTTTCGAATTTTGAGAAGTTTTTAGTATCTGTATATACTTTAGGCCAATTGTTTATAGGAGCTCCCTTTAGGTGATACTTAATCGCGCGGAATACTGTATAGGGACGTAACCAATATTTTTCCTTTTCACAAAAAATCTGAAAATCTTCGTCTTTTAGTGCTCCAATTTGAACCGCGTACTGATAATAGTCGCGGAGAAATTCCCATTTAGCAGCTTTGACTTGTGGATAATGTATATAGGGAAGTTTAGAAAGCTGCTGCATAGTTCTTAGCTTGGCGTTAGCATAGGAAACTGATTGAGAGTAGGGAAGGCTTGCTAAGGAGATGTAAAGAGGATTAAGAGCTACTGAAGATATACTATTGTATGGACTACTATCTTCACCACTATCGTTAATGGGAAGAATTTGTATAATTTGAAATCCATGTTTTCGACACCAGGAGATCATAGGAATAAGATCTAGAAACTCTCCGATACCACAGCTATTTTGTGTATGTAAGGAAAATAGGGGAACACAAATCCCTTGTTTAGGCATGGTTCCCAGAGTTTTCCAGCTTTGCTTAGCTGGGGAATTTTGGATATAGCGTAGAGCTTTAGAAAATGGGGTCATAAATCATACGAACCTAAAACGTGCATGTTTAGATAAATTTGCAGTTGTTAGTAGTTATAAATGATACATACCTAAGACATGTAGATCAGGAAGATTGCCAGTTTCTAATGCAGCTATCCAAATTTTTGCGTGCATAGAAAATAAGGTTAGATAGTGGAAAAGCTTATCTCCATTTAGATAATTCATATTTAAGACATCAGATAGGTAAAGCTGTTGCGAAATTTCCCCATAACCAAGAATTCCTTTGATATTTGATTGAGGAGAAGCATTAACAGAAAGAGCAGCTTTAAAAATCCGTTCTCGGAATACGTTTTCAGGAAGCATTCCAAGAATTGTGCCTACAGCAATATCACCCGAATTTCCATCTTCTTCAAGTTGTACTGGAACTTGAGTGTCACTGAAACGAATCAAACATGCTTGGTTTTTATCAGGAACTAAAGAGGTATTTAGTTTTGTTCCTAAAGATTCCAGAAGTTGTTCGAACTGATTTTGCATGATAATCCGTAAAAATTAAGACCAAGGATAGGGTTTGGGGAAGTCTGTAGCTTTTGGGTAATCTTCGTTGTTAATATTCACAGTGTCCAAAGCATTAGCCATCATCGTGCCTAATTGCTGACGTTTTTCTGCTGAAGTAAATAATCTTGGTGAAGTTCCTCTTAAGGCAACGAAGAAGAGATTTAGCATACCTGTAATAGCTTCTGTATCATCACCAACGAGATCGCGAACCCCACGTTCCATTTTTGAGGCTGTAGGGAATTTATCATTAATTAACTTAAAAAAAGTATCTGCTACTTTATCAAATTTAAGATCAGGAACTGTTACTCCATCAGCTTTTAAGGATGCAGTAAGTTTAGGTAATTTTGTTTGAAAGAAATCGTAACCAGTAAGCACAGCTTGAAGATTACGGGTTTCTGACATCATTACTTGTAATTTTGGAGGTGGAACTGAAGATCCTTCTGATTTTAAATCTGCAGCCATGCCTTTAAGTATGAAAGAGGAAACGGTACCCATTTCTTCGAAGCTGTAACGTGATTGAAGAGTCGTTAATAATTGCTCACAAGAGTGGAAATCAGAGGTTACCTGAAGATAGAGATCACGCAATCCTGGAGCAGAAGTATTTAATAAAGACGCATATTCTTGAGAGGCAAACAAAATATTTTTACCACCGACAACAGCTTGTCGATTCTGTTGCATGTGGTTTTGTTGTGCTTTAATTAAAGTATCTTTTAAAGCACCTTTAGAAGCAGGCGTTGTTTGGACCAAGTAATCTAGAGCAACGCTTTGTAGTGCGGGGTCAGAAAATTTAGATTTAACAAGATCTAAAATATCTTCTTCAGAGGAATCATCATGCAGAGAATCTCGAATACTACGTAAATCTTGACCCGAGATTTCTGCATTATTTTCGGTATACTTATCAGCAAGATCCGCGTCAGATTTATCTCCAGTACCTTCAGACTTTTTCTCTGTTTGAGCAGCACCTTTTCTTCTAGATTCTAGAGTTTGGAATTTTTCTTCTTTCTTTTTAGTGCGTGTCGCTGCTTGAGGATTTGATAAATCCTGAGAATCCTTAATCATACTGATGTCGGATTGCTCTTGGCTAGCTACAACTTCTTGGGCATCAGCTTTTGCTGCTGCAGCTTGCACTTGCGCAACGTCAACAGCTTGTGAACCACCTAAGCCACCAGCTCCTCCAGATGCAGCCATATATCCTCTTTAAGAATCGACAGATACTTATTAGAAAATCTGAATTCTTCCTAATGGCTGGATACGAATCTCTGGGAGAATCTCTTGATAAGAAATCACAGCGATATCAGGGAATTCTGTCTCTATTAATTTCCTTACATATCGTCTTACGTCAATTGCTGTCAACAGCACAGGGGGTTGACCTCCAGGAGGTGTTGGCGTAATTGTATTTCTCATAGATTTTAAGATGAGGTTTACGGAATCAGGATCTAAAGCAAGATAAGATCCTGCAGAGGTTTGCTTAATCGCTCCACGGATCATCTCTTCAATTTCTGGATCTAGTAAATAAACAGAAATTGCAGATTGGCCCTGAGAAAATTTAAAGCTAATATATAGTTTAAGAGAAGAACGTACATATTCAGTAAGTAATACAGTATCTTTTTCTGTTTGTGCCCATTCACTCAATGATTCTAAAATCGTACGCAAATCTTTAATAGAAATTTGCTCTTGGACTAAGCGTTTGAAAATTTCGGTAAGCTTCTGTAGTGGAATAAGTCGAGTAACTTCCTTAACAAGATCAGGAAACGAACGCTCCATAAATTCAATCATAGAACGCACTTCTTGAATTCCCAAGAATTCTTGAGAACTTCTATGGAAGAAATACGAAAGATGAAGAATAATCACCTCTAAAGGCGTCCAGTATTTAATAGCGGCTTTTTCTAAAATGGCTTTAGCATCTTCACTAACCCAAGCAGAAGGTAGGCCTGCAGCATTTTTATAAGTTAAGAAAGGAAGATTATATCTCTTAAGATTCTCTTCTACTTCATTGGTTAATACATGATTTGGGGGAACCTTCCCTCGAACATAGGGAACTTCATTGAGAAGGATCATATAGTCGTATCCTTCTAGTGAAGGAGAATCAGTACGTACGTGAATTCCTGGATAACGAATACCAATATCTTGATACAGAGCCTGACGCATTTTAGGAATCATATCGTCGATGAAGCTTTGCCCTGATTTTGTTCTCTGTTGAATTAACTTAGATAGATCTTTACCTAGCTCCAAAATTACGGGTAGGGTTAGTGCATAATCGTCTGGATTGTCACCAGCTGTTGCAGCTCCATCAGCAGCAGCTCCCACTGTTGTTGATGCTCCTGACGCTCCTTTTTTAGTGGTACTGTTTTTCTTGGCAAGAAGAATAACACCAAGAAGACCAAAGATAAAAGATAGAATGGAGAATGACCAAAGCGGGAATCCTTTAAAGAAACCCACACCTAAAGTTGCTGCAGAAGCCAGGAGCAATGCTCTAGGTTCTTTAACCAACTGAGAGGAAATCTCTTTACCCAGGTTCGTGTTTTTATCACTAGAGACTCGAGTAGTAACGATACCAGCAGTTAAAGAGATAAGTAGTGAAGGAATTTGAGAAACTAGTCCGTCACCGATAGATAAAAGAGTGTAGACGTGTGCAGCTTGGGCGAGATCCATACCATGCATAGCCACACCAATAGTCAAACCACCGACGATATTAATCAAGGAGATAACGATACCCGCGATAACGTCCCCTTTAATGAACTTCATAGCACCGTCCATGGCTCCATAAAGTTCACTCTCTTTCTGAATCATTCCTCGTTTATCACGAGCCTGTTGTGCATCAATCATTCCTGCTCGCAAATCGGCGTCAATAGCCATCTGCTTACCAGGCATAGCATCTAATCGGAATCTCGCAGCAACCTCAGCAACACGCTCAGCACCTTTAGTAACAACGATAAACTGAATGATCGTAATGATTAAGAAGATAATAAATCCAACAACGTAGTTCCCTCCAACAACAAAATCTCCGAAAGCTTGAATAACGTGACCCGCATAAGCTTTAAGAAGAATTTGTCTTGATGAAGAAATATTAATTCCTAAACGAAACATCGTTGTAATTAAGAGTAGAGATGGGAAAACCGATAACTGCAACGCGCTAGGAATATATAAAGCCACCATCAATAAGAAGACAGAAACCGCTAAATTGATAGTGATCATCAAGTCGACAATAGTCGGAGGTAGAGGCAAGATGATCATTAAAACGACGCCAATCATCCATAGAGCAAGGATGAGGTCACTCGATTTATTGATCATATTTAGGGCTGCATCTCCCCCAAAGGTTCTACTAACAAAATTGAGTAGCTTGTTCATTATAGATTATCGGGTTGGTTAATATTTTTATTGTTAGGATTTTGCGCATTAAGAGAAGTGATGTAGAGAAGGATTTCTCCAATAGCTTCATACGTCGATTCTGGAATAAACTTCAACTCTTTTCCCTCATCCCAAAGCTGATGCGCCAAAGGCACATTCCTCATGATAGGAATACCATATTTCTCAGCTTCTGTAATGATTCTTTTTGCACGCAAATTAATTCCCATAGCAATAATCCATGGAGCTTTATATTTTTCCGGCATATAACCGATAGCTACAGCTATATCCTTAGGATTGGAGACCACCGCACTCGCATGCTTAATTTGAGAAGAGGTATCTTCATAAGCGATTTCTTGAGCAATTTGACGACGGCGTCCCTTGATCTCTGGATTACCTTCTGTATCCTTAAATTCCTGTTTAACCTCAAACTTTTCCATTTTTAGTTCTTTAGCAAAGTTCTTTCTTTGATACACTAAGTCAAGAACAGCAACGACTAAGAAAAAAATACCAATTGATGTGACCGCTTTATAAAGTATCTGTTTAAAGATCACAGCAATAACAATCGGAGAGACTCCTGCAGTTTCTATAATCAATGGTACGCGGTTTTTTAGTGTAACGTACAGAATTAAGGCAGCGCCAAAAATTTTCAAAATAGACTTTAGCAACTCTATTAAAGTCTTTACTTTAAATTTTTGTTTTAAATTCTCAATAGGATTGAACTTTTTTAAGTCGGGTTTGAAAACCTCGGTAGAAAAAGTTGGACCTACAACAAGAAATCCAACAAGAATACCAACAAAACCTACTGCTCCAAGTAATGGAAGAGAAGTCGTGAGAATTAAAGTTAAGCAGTTATGCAAGTAGTATAACGTGACTCTAGGATCATGATTTGTAGGAGCTTCCTTAAAAATAGAAACTAAAAAACTACCAAGATGTTTTGCAAAAAACGACGATAGATAAAATGTTGTGAACATCGAAACGATAAAGGTAACCGCGGAAGGAAAATCCTGAGATTTTGCTACCTGGCCTTTTTTCCTGGCGTCTCTAAGACGCTTTGGGGTTGCCTTTTCTGTTTTTTCACCCATCGCTTGGCCAAATTTGGATAAAGAGCATTAAATAGGAATAATCTGCAAATTACCTTATAAGCGTGTTTTTCACAAGAGAGAAGCCTAGGGGATTGAATCTTAATTATTATAACTTTGTATTTTCTTAATAAAGTTTTTTAGATTTTTCTTAGAAAGATCTAATAATAAGTTGTTAAGAAAATATTGGTCAGGAAACATCTAATCCTTTATTGTCTTTAGTGATCACACTAAAGGTACTAGGTTCAAAATACTAAAGAGCCTAGTGCAAACTCCCACAAGCGTAGAACCAACGGTTCTAATGTTTGTGGGAATTCTTGCCTACTGAAAGGTGAACATTAAACAAAAGATGACATATGGGGCATACAGAGTGTGGGATTGTAGGACTTCCTAATGTGGGTAAGTCAGGGCTATTTAATGCCCTTACTGGAGCACAAGTAGCTTCTTGTAACTATCCCTTTTGTACAATTGATCCAAATATTGGTATTGTTCCGGTTATTGATAACCGTCTAGATATTTTGGCTAAGATGAGCCAAAGTCAGAAAATTATTTATGCCGATATGAAATTTGTTGATATCGCAGGTTTAGTAAAAGGAGCTGCAGACGGTGCAGGATTAGGAAATAGATTTCTTTCTCATATTCGCGAGACTCATGCTATAGCTCATGTTGTTCGTTGTTTTGATAATGATGACGTTACCCATGTATCCGGAAAGATAGATCCTAGTGATGATATTTCAGTCATAAATTTAGAGTTGATTTTCTCCGATTTCTCTTCAGCAACAAGTATTCATAGTAAATTAGAAAAACAATCTAAGGGTAAAAAAGACCTTGGAATTGTCTTACCTTTATTAGATAGGGTGATTAAACATTTAGAAAGTGGTCAGCCTGTACGTACTTTAGATTTGTCTCCTGAAGATGAGATGCAGTTAAAGCCTTACCCATTTTTAACAGCCAAACCTATGTTATATATAGCCAATATAGGAGAGGATTCTATAGCAACTATGCACAATGATTATGTTGCTATAGTTCAAGAGATTGCTAAGAAAGAAAATGCTGAAGTGGTTCCTATTTGTGTCCAATTAGAGGAAGAGGTGATCTCTCTGCCCGTGGAAGAGCGTCAGGATTTTTTAAATAGTTTAGGTCTTCAAGAATCCGGATTGAATCGACTAGTACGTGCCTCCTACCAAACGCTTGGATTGATTTCGTACTTTACAACCGGACCACAAGAAACTCGAGCTTGGACTATTCCTATAGGATCGACGGCTGCAGAAGCAGCAGGACAAATTCATACAGATATCCAAAAAGGATTTATTCGTGCAGAAGTTGTTACTCTTGAAGATATGATAACTTATGACGGTCGTTCAGGAGTGCGTGAAGCTGGTAAATTACGAGCAGAAGGTAGAGATTACATCGTTCAAGACGGCGACATTATGCTTTTCTTACATAATTAGTAGTAAAAAATACTTTCGCATCAATAATGTCTTTATGAATGGCTTTTGATAAATCTTCTCTAGAAGGAAATTTTTTTTCTTTCCGAAGGAATTTCTTAGGGATTACAGAAACTATTTCATCATATAAGTTTCCAGAAAAATTAAATAGATGTGCTTCTAAGCACAGGGAATTCCTACCTATTGTAGGAGCTTCTCCAAGATTCATAATCCCTTGATATGACGTATTGCGATGTTCTATTTCACATGCATATACTCCGTAAGGCAGTAAGCACTGCTCTTGAGGAAGGTTAATAGTAGCGACGCCTAATTTTGTTCCTAAACCATAGCCTGTTTCGATTTTTCCTATGTATTTATAGGAATATCCTAAATGTCGGTTAGCGTTATCTAGATCGCCTTGTGTTAAAAATTGGCGAATTTTTTTACTAGAGACTATCTCGTTATCAATCTTGTATGGAGGTATCTCGATAATTTCGATGCCTAAAGATTTTGTCAGAGGTTGCAATGTTGTGGCATTTCCTTGTCCTCCCTTGCCCAATCTAGAATCATATCCTAATATTAAATGTTTACATTTTAAAATTTGATGTAGGGAAAGTATGAAACTTTCAGCAGATTGATTAGCAAAATCCTTTGTAAAAGGAAGAATACATAAATAATCTATAGAGAAATCTTGTAAAAGTAGGAACCTTTCTTTTGTACTTGTAATTAGCTTGGGAGTGGGGGATTGTAAAATCGCTTGAGGATGTAAATCAAAGGTAATTATCCCCGATGTTCCTGAGAAAGAAGATAGAGCAGTAAGCAGCTGTTTATGACCTAAATGACAACCATCAAAAAAACCTATAGTTATAGAATCCACAGAAGATGGGATCGATGTTAAACTATAGAATGTTTCCATTAAAGTCTCTTAGGTAAGGAGAGATGTCAAATTCAGGACAGTCTAAAAGACAACCATCGATGCATTGATCTATAGAAAAACTTCCACTACGTAAACGTCGGAGTTCTTCCAAATAAGCTCCACAGCCTAACATGTTTCCTAGTTCATGAGCAATACTACGAATATAAGTTCCTTTACTACACTGCACGGAAAAATGTAATAGGGGATATTCGTATTTTGTGATTTGTAAACTTACCTGAACTGTAGATTGGCGACGCTCTATTGATAACCCTTGTCGGGCATATTCATAAAGTTTTTTCCCGTTAATCTTTTTTGCAGAAAACATTGGGGGGATTTGTTGGATTTCTCCCTGAAAATATTGTGAAGCCTCGATTATTTGTTCATAAGTTGGGATCTTTTTTGATCTACCAACAATTTTACCATCGCAATCGTAAGAATCCGTAGTTGTGCCTAGATGGGCAACTGCAGCATATTCTTTATCTTCAAATAACAAAACATCAGAAAGTCGTGTAAATTTACGACCTATTAACATGACCATCACGCCTGTAGCAAAAGGATCAAGGGTACCCGCATGACCAATTTTTTTTACGCCGATTGATTTTGTTAAAGTGCGAATGAGACTAAATGAAGTTCTTCCTTGAGGCTTATCTACTAGAAGAATACCTTCTTTAAGTTCTGTAGCAAGTTCCATAATGATGTCGTCAATGTTAGATCTTTCTAGGCAGATAATATTAATTCTTATCTTGTTCTCGTATTTTCCAGAGCAAGTTTTCTATATGATCTTGTGGAGAAAAAATATCTTCGAGATAAAAATGTATCTCAGGAAAATACTTAAGCACAACGCCTTTAGAAGCCTTATAAGCAATGTATCCTGCTGATGCTTTTAATGCTTCCAAAGTTTCTGCTGATGTAGTTTCGTGAGGCATAATTGAAACATAGACACGAGCTGCGTGTAAGTCTTTAGATAAACACACCCTAGTAACCGTAATCCAACGATTCGAAATTTTCGGGTGCTTTACATCTTTTAAGATCACATTGGCAATCGCTTCACGAAGTAATGAATTAACCTTTTTTATGCGTCTATTTTCAGTCATAATATTTTAAAGCTTTTGAGGATGATAGATCACTTCGTAACATTGTAGAATATCACCTACCTGAGCATGTTGATATCCTTCTAATAAAATACCACATTCAAGCCCTTTCTTAACCTCTCTAACATCTTCTTTAATTCGTTTTAGAGAGGATAAATTGCCTTTCCAGATAACTTCATTATTACGTACAACACGAACTTTTTGATTTCTAGTCATTATACCTTCAGAAACCAAACAACCGTAAATTGTACCTAATTGGGAAGACTTAAAGGTTTCTTTAATTTCAGCAGAACCTAGATTTTTCTCTTCAGCAATAGGATCAAGTAATGCTGTCATCATTTCTTTAACAGCATCTACAGCGTGGTAGATAATATTAAATAGTTGAACCTTGACTCCCAAATTCTTGATTAGAGATTCGGCATGACTTTCTATTCCAGTGTGGAAACCAATAATAACGGCTTTAGAGGCTGCAGCTAAACGGATATCTGATTCAGAGATCTCTCCAACGCTATTAGAAAGAATTTCTGCACTCACTTTATCGGATACAATTTTTAATATGGAATTAGCTAAAGCTTCAATAGATCCTTGAACATCCGCTTTGATAATCAGTTTCAAGATCTTTTTATTCTGCAACATGGCGTCAAAGTTAGGACGTTTTTTCTGCAAAGCAAATTTCTGTTGGCCAGCAAGTCTAGCTCCAATGATTTCTTTAGCTGTTTTTTCGCTCTTAACAACTACGAAAGGATCACCAGCTTTTGGCATACTAGATAAGCCAGTGATTAAAGCAGGTACGGAAGGGCTGGCCAAGGTCATTAGCTGATTGTGTTCATTATGCATTGTTTTAACTTTACCGTAGCAATCGTTAAAGACTAATGCTTCTCCAAGATGAAGAGTTCCATTTTGTACTAAGATAGTCGCAACTGCGCCTAAGCCTTTATGTAATTCAGATTCAATAACAATTCCGCGAGCTCGAGCAGATGGATTAGCTTTCAGTTCTAAAACTTCAGCTTGTAGAGCGAGCATTTCTAAAAGTTCAGATAAACCTTCTCCAGTTTTCGCAGATGTATTAATCGTTACAGTTGTACCACCCCAAGCTTCTGGTAATAGTTCGATTTCAGAAAGCTGTCTGTAAATAGTTTCTGCATTAAAATTGGGTTTATCACATTTATTAATAGCTACAACAATTGTAATATTTGCAGCTCGAGCGTGTTTGACGGCTTCTAATGTTTGTTCTTTTATTCCTTCATCACCAGCAACTACAAGAACAACAATATCACAAACTTCTGCTCCTCGAGCTCTCATAGCAGAAAAAGCTTCGTGGCCAGGAGTATCTAGGATTGTAAGATTGCCAACAGGTGTTGAGCAACAAAAGGCGCCCATATGTTGAGTAATGGCTCCAGCTTCTACAGCAGCTACATTAGTTTTTCTTAATGAGTCAATTAAAGTAGTTTTTCCATGATCGACGTGACCCATAAAAGCTACAATAGGCGGGCGAATAATCAGTTTACTTGGATCTGTTTCTTGAATTTCTTCTTTAACAGTATTACTTTCAATACAGAGTTTATCTTGTTCAGATGAATCAATATCGATTGTACAACCAAACTCTAAACCAATAAATTGCACTGTTGTTTCATTATCCAGAATATCATTTACAACATAAGTCATACCATGAATAAACATCTTCTGAATAAGCTCGGAAGCCTTGAGCTTCATCTCTGCTGCAAGATCTTTGATTGTGATAGGCAGAGGTACTTTAATATGTGTAGGCCGTTGTATGGTGTGTTCGTCATAGTGTTTTTTGGTTTTTTGAACACGTTTTTTTCTCCACTTATCATCGTCGCTACTATCATTCAGTCCATAGCGATCTCTTCCAGTAAATGCTTTAGGATTGTCATCTTTTTTAACACGATCTCTAAAATCAGATCCTGGTTTTTTGGATGTATCTCTACGATAAAATGGCTGAGATGTCCGATTATTCGGAGAATGTTGTTTATCGTTTGTAGTCTCAGAAGATTGCTGTGGCTTTGCCTGAGGCCCTCCTGTTCGCTCTTTCGGAGCAGGTTTATCCTCTTTTTTTGGGGCTTTAAACGTTTTAGCTAACAAATGATTAATATGCTTCCCAGTAGGACCGAAATTGGATTTTATAGAAACAACGTTCCTAGGGGGTTCTTTTTTAACTACAACTTCAGGCTCTTTTTTTGGAGCAGGAGGTTCCTTAGCAATTATTTCTGGTTCTTCAATTGCAGAAGGAGAGGCGGACTCTGAGATTTCTTGCTCCGCATCTACAAAAGAATCCGGCTCTTCTATCACAGAATCGGACAACACAACAGCGTCAGAATCTGATGAAACTGAGGAAGAAGTGTTTAAATCTTCAGATACAAATGATGAACGATTTTTAGCTCGAATTCTACGTGGAGAAATTTCAGTGGAGACAGGTTCAGTCATCGTAGGCACACTTGGATCTACAACACTCTTTTTCTTCACGACTTTTTCTTTTGCAACTTTTTCAGGAACCTTGGTTGAAGGCTTTTCTGAAGAGCTTTTCGTGTCTGAAGATCCTGCCTGAGCTAATTTTTGCTTTAACTTGTCTAATCCAGCAGCTTTCGTTAATTGAGCGTTTTTAATCTTCAATTTTAGGTTTTTCGTCAACTTTGCCTTCTCCATATTTGCTGACTTGCTCAAGGATCTTATAAGCAAGTTCTAAACTGATTCCAGGAACAGAAGCAAGATCATTAGCACTAGCTAATAATACCTTTCTGATCGTGTCGTATCCTGCGTGTACAAGATTCTGGACAACCAACTTACTAATGCCTTCCATATCTAGCGGCTCATCTAACTGAGGATTATCAAATTCCGCTAATTGTAGGCGTTGAATTTCTAATAGTTTATTGTATTCGCTCATACGTTGGACTTCGAGCTCGTAGTCTAAAATTTGACTAATCAATCGAGCGTTAATTCCTCGCTTACCAATTACTGTTGCGTAATCAGTATCTTGAACGACTATAGCAATAACCTTGTCATCTTCTAAGATCGCAATCTTTTGAATTTCTATGGGGCAAAGCAAATTTTGTAATAATTCTGTAGTCACGGGAGAATAGTTTACAATATCTATTTTCTCGTCGTTTAACTCTCGAATGATATTCTTCACTCGGGAACCTCTCATTCCAACAAAAGCTCCTACAGGATCTGTTTTTGGGTCAGATGAGCTTACGGCTAATTTAGTTCTGTAGCCTGCTTCACGAGCAATTTTAACAATTTCTACAGAACCTTCTTCCAATTCTGGAACTTCTTGTAAGAAAAGTTGTTTAACAAATTCAGGATGGCTACGGCTAAGAATAACTTCAGCTCCACCATTTTCAGATTCTTGAACTTCGTATAATAAAGCGTAAATCTTATCACCGACTTTGTGTTTTTCTGTTTTTGGATAACAACGGGCGGGTAAAAGCCCTTCAACTTTTCCTAAATCTATGACTAAATTTGACCCTTTGGCAAATCGTTTAACGACACCAGAAAGGATTTCATTGACCCTATGTCGATATTCTTCATAGATAACATCTCTTTCAGCATGACGTAGCTTTTGACCGATAATTTGTCGGGCTGCGTGAGCAGCGATTCTTCCGAAATGCTCAGAAACAAAGGGAACGTCCATATACTGCCCGATTTGGCACTCAGGATCATATTCTCTAGCTTTGTCCAAAGGAATCTCTTTACTAGGATTCTCACATACTTCTACAATTTCTTTCTCGCAGAAGACTTCTATGTCACCAGTTCGAGAATTAATATTTACAGAAACGTTAGCATCATCTCTTAGTGTTTTTTTTGCTGCAATTTTCAAGGCTGATTCAATAGCGCCTATGATAACAGGACGTTGAATTCCTTTTTCCTTCTCCATGTAGTCAAAAATAGCTACAAGATCTTTATTCATTATACTCCTCTTATAAATAAGGAAACAGACAGAGTGCTAAACCAAGGCAAGCTTATGCTATAAAAAACATAAGCTCAACCTTTTAAGTAATATTATTTCCCTTTTTTCTTTTTGTCTGAACCAACTAAATCTTCTAGGTCCAAATTATTTAAATCTGTGTCCATGTGATCGTGTTGTTTATCAGCTAAGTATTCTTTCACAGAAAGAGATACTTTCTTGTGATCTGGGTCGAGTTTGATTACTTTTGCAGATACAGAATCGCCAATTGAGATAATGTCTTCAATTTTTGAAAAAGGTTTTTCAGATAGCTCTGAAACGTGAATCAGACCTTCAATACCATTTTGCAGTTCTACAAATGCACCAAATGCAGTGATTTTTGTTACTACGCCAGAGATATTACTTCCTGTTGGGAACATTTCTTCAATTTCATTCCATGGATTTGAACTTAATTGTTTGACTCCGAGAGTGATTTTTTTACTTTCTTTGTCTACAGAAAGAATAACAGCTTCAACAGTGCTGCCTTTTTTGAAGAGTTCTGAAGGATGAGATACTTTTTTTATCCAGCTCATGTCAGAGATATGAATTAGACCTTCAATACCGGGCTCTAATTCAACAAAAGCTCCGTAATTCGTTAGATTTTTGATTTCTGCATGTACATGTAGACCAATAGGATACTTCTCTTCGATGTTATCCCATGGATTATGTTCTGTTTGTTTTAGACCTAAGGAAATTTTACCTTCGTCTTTTTGAATAGATAGAACGATAGCTTCAACTTCATCGCCCTTGTTCACTACTTCGCTAGGATCAACAACATTTTTCACCCAAGACATTTCGGAAACGTGGATTAGGCCCTCGATACCTTCTTCAATCTCAATAAAGGCACCATAAGGGAGAAGTTTAACAATTTTACCAGTAACACGTTTCCCTGGAGGATATTTCTTTTCAATATCTTCCCATGGATTATGTTCTTTTTGTTTCAGACCTAAGGCAACGCGTCCTTTTTCTTTATCGACGCTTAGAATAATAACTTCAAGTTCTTGATTAAGTTCTACCATTTCAGATGGATGACGGATTCGCTTCCACGTCATATCCGTAATATGTAGGAGGCCATCGATGCCATCTAGGTCTAAGAATACACCAAAATCTGTAATATTTTTAACAACACCGCGGCGGCGTTCACCAATATTAATTTGTTCGATAAGTTCTGCCTTTTTAGAAATCCGTTCTGCTTCTAGGAGTTCTCTTCTTGAAACAACAACATTTCTTCTATCAATGTTGATTTTAAGAATTTTAAATTCGCAGACTTTGCCTACATAATCATCTAAGTTTTTAATTTTTTTATTGTCGATTTGTGATCCAGGGAGAAAAGCTTCCATCCCAATATCGACAATGAGACCACCTTTGACTTTGCGTATAATTTGTCCCTTGACGATAGAGCCCTCTTCACAATGAGCTAGAATATGTTCCCACTGTCTTTGGCGAGTAGCTTTTTCTCTAGATAAAACAACCTTTCCTTCTTCGTCTTCAGTTTGGTCTAAGTATACCTCTACTTCAGCACCGAGAACTAAGCCTTCAGAAGAATCTATGAATTCTGACATTGGAATAACTCCTTCGGATTTTAATCCAACGTCAACGACTACGAAGTCCTTATTGATATCAACTACAGTACCTTTTAGGATGGCGCCAGGTTGTATCTCACTGGTGGTTTCCTCGTCGCTTGAAGTAATTCCGTGTGTTGAGCATAGAAGATCTTTGAATTCAACAACGTCTTCCGAGAGGCAATCTATAGTATCAAGAATTTTTTTGGATCCCCAAGTGTATTCGGATTGTTTTGGCATTTAATGTTATTCTCCTAAAAACTACAAAGTCAAAAAAGATAGTGTAAATATAAACCTTAAAAAAGGCAAGATCTCCCTTGCAGCAGTTTTTTATTCTAATTTGTTGCTTAAAAATTTTTTATTTGTTTTAGATTTTATTTCTAAATCATTCGGTAAGGTAAAAATAAATGACTCACACTAAAGTAATTATTATTGGCTCTGGTCCCGCAGGTTATACTGCAGCGATTTATGCTTCAAGAGCACTTTTAAGTCCTATTTTATTCGAGGGATTTTTTTCCGGGATTGCTGGTGGTCAATTAATGACTACTACCGAAGTAGAAAATTTTCCCGGATTCCCTGAGGGCATACTAGGTCAAAAGTTAATGGATAATATGAAATCTCAATCCGGACGTTTTGGGACTCAAATTCTTCCAAAAGATGTCACTTCAGTTGATTTCAGCGCACGTCCTTTTGTGGTGATGTCCAATGAAGAAAAATATACCTGTGATACATGTATTATAGCAACGGGAGCTTCTGCAAAGCGTTTAGAAATTCCTGGAGCATCCGATAATGAATTCTGGCAAAAAGGTGTTACAGCATGTGCTGTGTGCGATGGAGCTTCTCCTATTTTTAAAAATAAAGATTTATATGTGATAGGAGGAGGAGACTCTGCTTTAGAGGAAGCAATGTTTCTAACTCGTTATGGAAAACGTGTTTATATTGTTCATCGAAGGGATACTTTAAGAGCTTCTAAAGTCATGATAAAAAAGGCAGAATCTAATGAAAAAATTACTTTCCTATGGAATAGTGAAATAGTGAAAATTTCCGGAGATACTGTTGTTCGTTCGGTTGATATTTTAAATAATATTTCTAATAAAATCTCTTCACATGATGCTGCAGGTGTATTTTTTGCCATTGGGCATAAACCGAATACCGATTTCTTGGCTAGTCAATTAGCTTTGGATGAACATGGCTACATTATTACTGATAAAGGAACCTGTAGAACTTCTGTTCCTGGAGTATTTGCAGCAGGAGATGTCCAAGATAAATATTATAGACAAGCTATTACAGCTGCAGGAAGTGGCTGCATGGCTGCTTTAGAAGCTGAACGTTTTTTAGATTAGAGCTATAGCCACAGCTGTAGCATATTCACGACTATGGCTAATGGATAGTAATACTTTAGAGATTCCTAATTTTTTATATATCCTCGAAGGTAAATGAACTTCAGGTTGTTTTGATGACTTAAGAATCTCTATATCTTTCCAGGAAACGACTTTTCCTATTCCTGTCCCTAAAGCTTTGGACACAGCCTCTTTTCCAGCAAATCTTGCTGCAAAAGAAGGATAGGGATTAGTTAGTCTTAAACAGTACTCTTGTTCCTTTTTAGTGAAAATTCTATCCAACATTCTTTGATTGTGAGTTTGTATTGCTTGGCGAATTCTAGAAATTTCAATGATATCTGTTCCTATATGTGCAGTTTGCATAATGAAAATCGATATTTAAATACTTTCTAAGAGCGTTTTGTGAGATTTAGCAAAATAGGTCAAAGCCGTTTTAATAAGAGCATAACCAATAGTAGAGCGGATGAAAAATAGAATAGCGTGGTTATCAATATATCTACGTAGCAATAAAGATATAGAGATCATTGCTGCCATGATTAAGAAGCGTTTGGAAATAAAAGATTTTTTTATGTAATTTTTTTTTGATATAGTTTCCGAGATTAGTTGATGGGATAGTTCATTTTGAGAAGACACGGATTTTAATAATAAATACCGATACTTTAAAGATGCAATAATCCACGCTCCCATAGCTAGGGGAGCAAAAATTTTAAAGGAAAAATCGGGTTGATAAACAACTGCGGAAGCTTTTAAAAGTAGTTTAACTCCTGCTGACAACCAAAGAATGCCTGGGAGACAAATAAGTAAATGATTTTTATTATTAGTCATATGTTTTTGTCTGTTGTAGTTTAACCATTCTATATGGAAGTTATATTTTTTTCTATTTTGGATTGAATAATGCGAGTCTTCTTATCAGCAATATATTGGGATCATTCAAAATTTTTATGGAATTCAGATAATTTGCCAATTAGGGTCCCTTGGTATGGTCTGTGCTTTTCTGTAGGTATTTTACTTGCTTCTATACTTGGTATTTATCTCGCATTATCTTCTTATACTATAGAAGATGGAAAAAGATTTTCTAAAAATCAGCTTCGTGAAGCTTTAGAGAATTTCTCTCTCTATTCTCTTTTATTTATAATTCCAGGATCGCGGATAGCTTATGTTTTATTTTATGGAGGTGATTTTTACTTTAAACACCCCCAAGAGATTTTAAAAGTTTGGCATGGGGGATTAGCAAGTCATGGGGGTATGGTAGGTCTAATTCTCTGGGCGATTATTTTTTCTTGGAGATATGGGAAAAAAATCCCTGTCCTGACCTTTTTATTTCTTTGCGATCTTTGTGCTTCTGTATTTGGATGCGCAGCCTTTATGATTCGCATTGGAAATTTCATGAATCAAGAAATTATAGGCAAGCCTACAAACCTACCTTGGGGGATCATTTTTTCATCTCCTACACAAGGAAGTTTGGGTGTGTCTGTGCACCCTGTACAGCTGTATGAAGGAATTGGTTACTTATTGCTTTCCATAGTGCTATTTTTCTTAAGTTATAAACGTTATCTTCGTTTAGGTTCTGGATGGGCCACATCCCTGGGGTTAATAGGCATATCTTTAATCCGCTTTTTTGCTGAATTTTTTAAAAGCCATCAAGGTAAAGTTATAAGCCCAAATAGTTTATTAACAATAGGACAAATTCTATCGTTACCCTTACTTATATTGGGCGTGTCTTTAGGGGTGGTTTGTTTTATTAAAAATAAAAAGGGTGCGTAGGTACATCTTACACTTTATCTATAAAATAGAAAAAGTTCCATGTGTAGTTAGGAATCTCTTATGGGAGATAAATAGATACTATGGTATTTTAGCTTTTTAGTTTAATTTTTCAGAGTTTATCAGATGAATAAACGTTCATTGTTGTTTGTTTCTTTAGTTGGCGTAGCTTTTGTAGGATGCCAAATCTTTTTTGGTTATAATGATTTTCGTTCTTGCAAGGCTCTCACAGAGAAACAGAAAACAATTTCAGAACAAGTGCTTGCTGCAACGAAGTCTATGGGATTAAGTGTTTCTCCTTGGACTGCATCTCTTGAAGAAGAGGTAAATAAAAATCATTACGCTGTGCGTGTTGGAAATAAGTTACTCCTTTTAAATCAAGGAGGATCGGCAAGTTCTGTTTATTCTTCTGGAATTCGCTGGGATTTTATAGAAGAAACAACAGCTTGTGATAATATTCATGTTGCTTTGTATAGCGAAGTCAACGAATCCACCGACCCTTTAAATACAGGAAAAGTATTTCTTCCCGTAACTAGCGAAGCTCTTCCTGTTTTAGTTGTTGAGTTTCGTAATAATCAAGAACCTGTGGTGTTCTTAGGTCAATATAAGCAAGAACAAGGTAAGATTTATAATAAGGATAGTGTTGTTTACGGCACTTCTTTAGTGTTTTGGAGATCAGGGAATGAATATTTGCCTTTAGGTATTTATAACTCCAAGGAAGAAAGACTAGAATCCTTAGACCTCCCAATTACTAAAGCTGCTATTTTTAATGATTCCCAATCAGCAAGCATCAATGTAAATTCTGGACAATATTTTGTTCTTTCCAATGAGTATATGCAATTGGTTATTTCTCAAGAAAGTGGTTCTGTAGAGGGAATAAACCTTCCATTTTCTTCTGAGAACAATAAGAGTATAGTTAATGAAATCGGTTTTGATAGAGACTTAAAAGCTCAAGTTCCTAGTGAAGCTTCTTTTCCCGGACTTCCTTCGATAGGAGCGAACAAAACAGAAATTTCTGATACCATAGGAGGATATTATCCTTTATTGCGTAGAGGAATTCTTTCTGATGTTAAAAAACGCACGCCATCTAGTTATCATGCTTTAAACATTGTTTCTGGACGGGATCTTGTTAATTCCGTAGCTTCGGGATACCGTGTTTCTGTTTTCAATAGCACTATGTTGGAATTAGAAAGCAAAGACGGTTCTATTAAGAAAACTTATAAGTTACCTCAAAAGCAACCCTATGCTTTTGAAGTTGAGATTGGTATAAATCGCGCCAGCGATGATATATGGATAACTTCTGGAGTTCCTGAAGTTGAAATTATGTCCAACGCATTTACTCCATCTATTAAATATCATGTTATTAAAAAGAATAAGGGACAATTAGATAAGGTGAAATTGCCTAAAGCGAAGGATCCTTTAGCTTTGCATAGCGGAATATATCCCCAGTGGATACTAAACTCTAATGGATACTTTGGTATTATCTTATCTCCACTTACAGATATCCCTGCAGGATATGCCGCTTCCTATGTTCCTGGGGGTTCTGTCCCTACACGTTTATCTCTATTATCTCCTAAAAATCAAGCTTATCCTGCTTCTAAATATCCTGGATATGAAACTTTACTTCCTTTGCCTAATCAGAAAGGAATGCATCGTTTCCTTGTTTATGCAGGACCTCTAGCTGAGCCTACTTTACGAGCTTTGGATCAAGCTTATACCAATTCTAAAGGTGAAAGTCCTCAGTATCTCGATTGTATAACTTTCCGAGGATTATTCGCATTTATTACTGAGCCTTTTGCAGCTTTACTTTTCATTATTATGAAGTTTTTCAGAATGATCACGGGATCGTGGGGGATTTCCATCATTCTACTTACTGTATTCTTAAAGTTATTACTGTACCCACTGAATGCTTGGTCAATACGTTCTATGAGACGCATGCAAAAGTTGTCTCCTTATATTCAAGAAATTCAACAGAAATATAAGAAAGAGCCTAAACGTGCTCAAATGGAAGTCATGGCTTTATATAAGACTAATAAAGTGAATCCTATTACAGGTTGTTTGCCGTTATTGATTCAGCTACCATTTCTTATAGCTATGTTTGATTTATTGAAGTCCTCATTCTTACTTCGAGGAGCATCCTTTATTCCCGGATGGATTGATAATTTAACAGCTCCAGACGTTTTATTTTCTTGGACTACACCAATTTGGTTTCTTGGAAACGAGTTCCATCTTCTTCCTATCTTATTAGGGATTGTAATGTTTGCTCAGCAGAAAATTTCTGCTTTGAAGAAAAAAGGACCTGTTACGGATCAACAAAGACAACAGGAAACAATGGGGACAATGATGGCCCTCTTGTTTACCTTTATGTTCTATAACTTCCCTTCAGGTTTAAATATTTATTGGTTTTCTTCTATGCTTCTTGGAGTGATTCAACAATGGGTTACTAATAAGATTTTAGACAGCAAACATCTTAAAAATGAAATTTCTGTTAATAAGAAAAGACAAAGGTAATAACTGAAAAAAAAGCTTTTTTATATTAGAAAAGATATATGAAAACTATTTAGATGAGATAGTTTTATGCGGGCGTGGGAAGACTTTCTTTTGCTACAAGAAAAAGAAATTGGTGCAAGTACTGTAGACAAATGGTTAAGGTCGTTAAAAGTCCTCTGTTTCGACGCGTGTAATCTATATCTTGAGGCTAAAGATTCTTTTCAAGTGACCTGGTTTGAAGAACATATACGCCATAAGGTTAAAACTAATTTAGTGAACAATAATGGGAAATTAATCCGAGTTCACGTAACTTCTTTAGATAAAACCACACCTTTTTATAAAGAAAAGCAAATCCAACAGGAAAAGACTGCCTACTTCACTATGCAATACGGCAATGTAAATCCTGAAATGACTTTTTCTAATTTTCTTGTAACTCCTGAAAATGATTTACCGTTTCGTATTCTACAGGAGTTTACTAAGCCTGGAGAAG
Source organism: Chlamydia sp. 16-02 (assembly GCF_042235055.1). Taxonomy (NCBI): domain Bacteria; kingdom Pseudomonadati; phylum Chlamydiota; class Chlamydiia; order Chlamydiales; family Chlamydiaceae; genus Chlamydia; species Chlamydia sp. 16-02. The sequence goes on along the minus strand of NZ_CP114172.1, from coordinate 123,412 downwards.
ATGCTACAGGCTTCCCATTTAATCCTATTTATCTTTTTGGACCCGAAGGTTCTGGAAAAACACATTTGATGCAGGCTGCAGTAAGTGCTCTTCGAGAATCTGGGGGAAAAATTCTTTATGTTGCTTCGGATTTATTTACAGAGCACTTAGTTTCAGCTATTCGCTCTGGAGAGATGCAAAGATTCCGTTCTTTTTATCGTAATGTCGATGCTTTATTTATAGAAGATATAGAGGTATTTTCAGGTAAAGGAGCCACTCAGGAAGAGTTTTTCCATACTTTTAATTCTTTACAGACTGAAGGTAAATTAATAGTAGTTTCCTCGGCATACGCACCCGGAGATTTAAAGTCTGTAGAGGAGCGACTTATCAGTCGTTTTGAATGGGGAGTTGCTGTTCCTATTCACCCTTTAACAAAAGAAGGGTTAAGAAGTTTTCTTATGCATCAAGCACAACAGTTATCTATTCGTATAGAAGATACTGCTTTAGATTTCTTGATTCATTCTCTATCTTCAAATGTAAAAACATTAATAGACGCACTCACGTTGTTATCGAAACGGGTTGCCTACAAGAAATTAGCACAACAACTACTTTATGAGGATGATATACAATCTTTGCTGCATGATGTGTTAGAAGCTGCAGAGAGTGTTCGTTTAACTCCCTTAGGAATTGTTCGTGCTGTTGCTAAATATTACGGTGTATCTTCGGAGAGTATTTTAGGGCGTTCGCAATCTCGAGAATACGTATTGCCTAGACAGGTGGCTATGTATCTATGTCGTCAGAAACTATCTTTATCTTACGTGCGTATAGGAGATGTATTCTCTAGAGATCATTCAACAGTAATTTCATCAATACGTACTATTTCTCAGAAGGTAGAGGAAGGGGGGCATGATATTAGTATTGCTACACAAGAACTAATGAAATCTCTTACCTCAGCGTATAAGAGTTTTGAATTCTTCCCAGAAGAAGAAATCCCTTGTTAGTATTGGCTGCTAATCTTGTCCGCAGAATTTAGAGGTGATCTCTTTTCTATACTTAATAATTAAGCAAGCAACAGATACAACTATTAAGATAATTTGTATAATTAATGCCCCGATAATCGCAGGTATTGAAAGACAACCACTCACTAACAATAAGCAAGTTGATAAAGCAGCAGTCAATCCTAAAATTACCCATAGAGCTGTATGCTGAATCATCGGACATGTAGGATGTCTGTCGATACAAGGTCTAGCTATACTTACCGTGCGTCCGGTTGTACGTCCGGAAGTTTCAGAATCATGAGAATCTGTAGAGCCTTTGTTATTAAGATCACTTAATGTAAAAACGTTTCTACCTGGACGTCCAGCAAATGCTCCATACCCATGCGCCGTAGTCATAATATTCTCACAGATGACAAAATTTTCAAAAAATTTAGCATATTTTTATTTTTAAATCAATTTAAACGATAGGCAGTTCTTTGATTTTCAGCTTTTTAAACTAAAATATTTATTAATTTTTAAAATTAAAAATTAATATTTTACGCGAAATATACCGTATTTTTTTTGATTCTATTGTTTCCCTTTTCTAAGAGCTTTCCTTTTTTTTAGATTTTTCTTATGGAAATACAAAAATCACTTTCTAATTACTTCTTGATTCGGACGACTTATGAGTTTTGATAAGAATTTGGTAAATATAGAAACAATGAAGCAGGCGATTTTAAATCGTCTATATTTTGGAGTAGTTCAATCTCCAGAATCAGCTTCAACCAGGGATATATTTACAGCAGTTTCAAAAACTGTAATGGAATGGTTAGCTAAAGGCTGGCTAAAGACTCAAAATAGTTATTACGAACAAGATGTTAAACGTGTCTATTATATTTCTATGGAGTTTTTACTTGGTAGAAGTTTAAAGAGTAATCTTTTGAATTTAGGAATATTGGATCTTGTGCGAGATGCGTTAGCAGAGTTAAATTACGATTTTGATAGTTTAGTGCAAATGGAGTCAGACGCAGGATTAGGAAATGGTGGTTTAGGACGACTTGCAGCGTGTTATTTGGATTCCATGGCGACATTAGGGATTCCAGCTTACGGTTATGGGATTCGTTATGATTATGGAATTTTCGATCAGAAAATTGTAAATGGATATCAAGTAGAGGCTCCTGATGAGTGGTTGCGCTATGGAAGCCCTTGGGAAATATGTAGGGGGGAGTATCTTTATCCTATTCGTTTTTATGGTAGAGTGATTCACTATACAGATGCTAGGGGAAAAGAAGTTGCAGATCTTGTAGATACACAAGAAGTGTTAGCTATGGCTTATGATGTGCCTATTCCAGGATATGGAATAGACACTGTGAATACTTTGCGCTTATGGCAAGCGCAGTCTCCCCACGGATTTGAATTTAACTATTTCAATCATGGGAACTATATTCGTGCTATAGAGGATATCGCATTAGTAGAAAATATTTCGAGAGTACTCTATCCAAATGATTCTATTTCCGAAGGTCAGGAGCTGAGATTAAAGCAGGAGTACTTTTTAGTGTCTGCGACAATTCAGGATATCCTTCGTAGATATACAAAAATGCATATTTCTTTAGATAATCTTCCTGATAGAGTATCTGTTCAGTTAAATGATACCCATCCTGCTTTAGGAATAGCGGAAATGATGCATATCCTTATTGATAGGGAAGAGCTTCCTTGGGATAAGGCATGGGATATGACGACTCGTATATTTAATTATACGAATCATACGATATTACCCGAAGCTTTAGAGCGTTGGTCTATAGACCTATTTTCACGATTATTACCCAGGCATTTAGAAATTATCTATGAAATTAATTCCCGATGGTTGGAGAAAGTTTCTCAGAGATTTCCTGGAGATAATGATAAGCGAAGAGCTTTATCTATCATTGAAGAGGGAAGTGATAAGCATGTGAATATGGCAAGCCTTGCTGTTGTAGGCTCTGCTAGAGTTAATGGTGTATCTGCTTTTCATTCTCAACTTATAAAAACAACCTTATTCAAAGATTTCGTAGAATTTTTCCCTGATAAATTCATTAACGTAACTAATGGAATTACTCCGAGACGGTGGTTAGCTCTATGCAATCCTCGTCTAAATACCTTATTAGATCAGACAATTGGAGATGCACATCTTATAGATCTTTCTCAAATTCATAATGTAATACCTTTTGCTAATGATGCGAGTTTCAGAGAACAGTGGCATCAAATTAAGCTAAAAAATAAACAAGACTTTGCATTAAAACTTAAAAAAGAAATCGGAGAAAAAATAGATCCTGAATCTCTCTTCGATTTTCATGTAAAGCGTATTCATGAATATAAACGTCAATTAATGAATATCCTTAGAGTTATTTATCTTTATAATGATCTTAAGGAAAACGCTGCCTCCAGCATCGTTCCTACAACAGTAATTTTTTCTGGTAAGGCCGCACCAGGATATGTTTTCGCTAAACTCATTATTAAACTTATCAACAGCGTTGCAGATTGTGTAAATAATGATCCTCAAGTTAATGAAGTTTTAAAGGTTCTTTTTCTTCCTAATTATTGTGTGACCATGTCTGAAATGATCATGCCCGCTTCTGATATATCGGAACAAATTTCAACAGCAGGAATGGAAGCTTCTGGTACCGGAAATATGAAATTTGCTTTAAATGGTGCTCTAACAATAGGGACTATGGATGGAGCTAACATAGAAATGTCAGAATATATTGGTCGCGACAATATGTTTATTTTCGGTTTGTTAGAAGAAGAAATAGCAAAAATACGTCGAGAGTATTATCCGCAAGGAATATGCAATGATAATCCTAAGATCGCACATGTATTAAAATTACTAGATCAAGGATTTTTCAATACTTCAGATAAAGATCTTTTCAAATCTATAGTCCATAGGTTACTTCACGAGGGAGACCCGTTCTTCGTTTTGGCAGATTTAGAATCTTATATTCGCGTTCATGAATCTGCAGCCACTTTATTTACGCAAACTGACGAATGGATTAAGAAATCCATTTATAATGTTGGTGGTATGGGTTTTTTCTCCAGTGATAGAGCGATTTCCGACTATGCTAAAGATATATGGAATGTCCCCACGAATTATAAATCTTAAGTAAAAAGGGCTTCTATTTTAGATGGGAATTTATCTTATTAGAAACGCTTTTTACTATACCAAACACAGTATGTCTTAATTTAATAGAAGTACAGAGGGTGCCTCTAATATCTTCTGTAAACGTTTCATAAACATCGCTGCGGGATAACCATCGATCACACGATGATCTATGGATAATGTCAACATGCATGTAGAACCAATCACAATATCTTCATTCATTACCACAGGCTCTTCTTGAACACTACCTACAGCAAGAATAGCGGCTTGGGGAGGATTAATAATTGCTGTGAATTCGGTAATTCCTGTCATACCTAAATTAGAAACGCAAAAGGACCCACCCTTATACTCTTCCTCTTTTAAGGATTGAGATTTAGCTTTAGAAGCTAAACTCTTAATTTCTGCAGATATCATTCCAATATTCTTACGATCAGCACAACGTACAATCGGAGTAATTACACCGTCAGGAATGGCTACAGCTATCGAAATATCAATAGTTTCAAAACGTACAATTTTATTGTCCACGCTATTGAATCCTGAATTTACTTCTGGAAACTCTTTTAAAGCTAAAGCGCAAGCACGAACAATACAATCGTTAATAGAAAGTTTGATTCCTTGAATTTGCAATTCTTTAAGTAGGGATAATAGTGGAGATGTATAAACTTTTTGCCGTACATAAAAATGGGGAACGAAAGTTTTTGCAGCTTGTAATCTTTGTGCAATAATTTCTCGAACAGGGGAGAGAGTTTCTTCATGATACGCTCCTGGGTGGACTTCAGGAGCTTCAGGATAACCAAAGCCTGCAATACCTTTGGCGGGAGCCTTTTCAAGATCTTTTTCAACTATACGTCCTCCAGGACCGCTACCTTTAATTCCAGAAATATCCAAATTTTTTTCTTTGGCTACGCGTTTAGCTAAAGGAGAAACTGGGGATTTTGAAGAAGCTTGTTTTAGGGATAGAGGTTCAGAAAGGGGAGGTTCGGGTTTAAATCCAAAAGCCACCATCATTGAGGAACCTTGATGAGATATATCGGATACAGATTTTTCTTCTTGTTCGTTATTCTCTGTAGAAGGTTGTGAAATCGGAGATTTTGGAAGTAATTCCTCTAAGTTGAAAGACTCATCTTTTTCAGAAGATATGACAGCTATGGGTGTACCTATTTGTACTTTTGTGCCTTCTTTAATAAGACATTCTCGAAACCAGCCTTCTTCAGATGCTGTATGTTCTAAAACAGCCTTATCGGTTGATATTTCGACGAGAACATCACCAAATCCTATCTTATCACCACTGTTTTTATGCCACTTTACTATTGTGCCAATTTCCATAGTTGGAGAGAGTTTAGGCATTTTTAATAGAGAAATCACAAATTTACCTCATGATTTTTTCGATAGTATCTAAAATACGATTTACATTTGGGAGAGTTGTCTGTTCTAGCGTCTTGTTATAAGGCATAGGAGTTTCTTTTTGGCACACTCTTAAAGGAGGACTATCCAGGTAATCAAAAACGTGTTCTGTAATTTCAGTAATGATTTCCGCAGAGATTCCTGCAAAGTAGTGACCCTCTTCTACAACTATACAATTTCCTGTTTTCTTTATTGAAGAAAATATTCCAGAGATGTCTAGAGGTTTAATTGTACGTAGATCAATAATTTCTACAGAAAGACCGTAACGTTGTTTGGCTACCTTTACAGCTTGTTTTACTACAGAAACCATACGGCCGTAAGTAATAATTGTCAGGTCTTTACCTTCCTCAATAATATGAGACTTCCCAATAGGAACTAAATATTCTTCAATAGGAACTTCACCTTTGAGATTGTATTCCAACTCATTTTCTAAGAAAAGAACAGGATTATCATTTCTAATTGCGGATTTTAATAATCCTTTAGCATCATAAGGATTTGAAGGGGAAATGACAATTAAACCTGGAATATTAGCGTATAGAGCTTCTACGCAATGAGAGTGCTGACAAGATACTTGTGCTGCGGCTCCATTAGGTCCACGGAATACAATAGGAACTGAAAATTTTCCACCAGTCATGTAATGCATTTTTGCAGCATGAGAAATAATCTGATCCGCGGCGACTAAAGAGAAGTTCCAGCTCATAAATTCTATAATTGGACGCAGGCCTGTTAAAGCGGCTCCTATACCAATACCTGTAAAGGCAGCTTCACTGATTGGTGTATCAATAACTCTTGATGGTGACCATTTATCTAAAAGTCCTTTTGTAACTTTGTAGGCACCGTTATATTCGGCAACTTCTTCTCCTAGTATACATACATTAGGATCCCTGGCCATTTCTTCATCAATAGCTTCTCTAATAGCTTCTCGGATTTCTAATGTAACGTACTTAGGCATAAACCCCTTCTTCTAATGTGGCAATCGCTGGTTCTGGATCTGATTTTGCTTCAGTGAAGGCTTGCAAGACTTCATTCTTACATTCCTGACGTAGCTCTTGAAATTTTTCTTCTGAAAGTGCTCCCAGTTGGATTAACCAATTTTTAGCAAAAGTAATAGGATCTTTTTTTATAAGACATTGCATCTCTTCTTTACTTCTATAGAGATTAGGATCAGAAATAGAGTGTCCCCTAAATCGTGAGCATAGACATTCGACAAGAACAGGAAGATGTGTCTTTTGCATGTATTCGTAAGCTTCCTTAAAGCCTAGAAGACAATTAAAAAGATCAAAACCATTTAAAGTAAATGAACGTATTCCGTAAGAAGATCCCTGAGATTCTCCTATAGGTTGCTTCGCAATAGCACGATTAAGAGCTGTCCCCATACCCCAACCATTATTTTCTATAACAAGCATAAGAGGAAGGCTGTGTAGAGAAGAAAAATTTAATGTTTCATGAAATACTCCTTGAGCAACGGCACCGTCTCCAATGAACCCTAGAGAAATTTTATCTTCACCGCGATATTTCATAGCAAATGCTGCTCCAGCAGCTAAAGGAATTTGCCCTCCTACAATACCAAATCCCCCGGGGAAATTTGGACCACACATATGCATAGATCCGCCTCGACCTAGCGCACAACCCGTTTCTTTCCCTAATAATTCTGCTGCGAGTGAGCGTAGGGGAATATTTAATAATACTGCTAGAGCATGACAACGATAGGATGAGAAAAACCATTGATCTAACCCTGTATTGGCTAATGCTGCAGTAGCAACAGCCTCTTGACCACTGTAGGAGTGGTAGAAACCACCAACTAATCCTTCTAAATATGCTTCTTCACCGCGAGCTTCAAATTCGCGAATTAATAACATATTTTTGATGAACTTTAGACACCGGTCCACGCCGTATATAGCAATAATATTTTTTATTGTAGCCTCGTCCGATTCGATAGAGGCGATATTGTAATGAGAAGAGTCGGGCATACTTGATACGAGAGTTGCGTCAAGGATTAAGTTCACCCCATTATAAAGTCATGGATTTGAAAAGACAAGACCAAAAAAGTAATTAAGTTTTTTAAAAAAAAGAAAAATCTTTAATATCTTCCCATTTGTATATTTCCGACCAAGAAGTAAAGGACTGTGGACACATGGACGTTTTTAGCAGACTAAATCGTCAGAATCATTTTTATGTGGAACAGATAGATGGTGTCATGAGAGACCCGAATTCTCGTGATAACAACAATAATAAGAAAGATAATGAATTAAAGAAAAAATTATTAACCATAACGAAGCGAGTTGTTACTTCAGCTCAAGAATTTCAGCGTGGAAGAGAGGATGCTAGTAATTATTTAAAAAAAACCCAATGGATGCCGTATAAAAATGAGGAGTTAGAGGAGACTAAAGAGTTATTCTCGATGCTTACCTCAATAGATAGGAAATTAGCTCAATTATTTTTTTATGCCCCTTCTTGTGGTTTAGAATGGGATGACTTCACTACAACTATAAACCAAATTGAAGAGAATTGTGGCTTAGGTGGTGTATTATTATCTTGCGGTTCTTTTGAAAAGCAATGTAGATACATTCATGATTTCAATAAATCTCTGACAATTCCATTACTTTTAGGGTGTTCTATATCTCATAGTTTACAGTTTTATTTATCATATCAGAACTTATCTTTGATGGATTGTGAAAATCTATACGACATAGGAGTCAATATAGGAACACTGCTCAAAGATTACGGAGTTGCTATTTCTTTAATTTTTAAAGAAATTGTGAGTATGGATTTGACTAATTATTCTGAATTGATCAGAGGATTAAAACATTCGGGGAGTATACAAGGAAAATTACATCATTGTGATTTTTCTTCTACAACAACTACACCGAGTCCTATAGCATTACGTTACAGCTTGGCAAATACTATTCGTGGTCTAGCTATAGACGTGGATTTTTCCAGTGTGAAATTTATGGGATGTTCTATGCTTACGAATGTCGAAAACACGATTAAAGCATTAAATTATGGAGTTGAGTGTTTTACTTTTTCTAGTTTGAAGGAGCTAGGAGAAGGTATAAAGGCCTTAACTCGATTAATTTCCGCAGGAAAAGTTAGTCCAGCAATTATCAATAAAAATGTAATCAAAATGTTAACTTTGAAAAGACGCTTTAAAACAATGAAAATATAACCCAACTAAGGGATTATTTGTGCTTCTTCGGATTCTTCTGATAATCCCTTTATCTTTTCTTCCAATAATCCTAAACGTTCTTCTAATTTAGGTAGACTGCGGATCTTTGCAATTTGACGATGAATTTCTTGATAAGGGCGTGCCGGAGCTCCTCCATAGATTCCTGGAGAAGAAATAGATTTAGTAACTCCTGTTTGAGCCATCATAATTACATGGTCCGTTATTGAAATATGACCTGTAATTCCTGTCTGCCCGCCAATAATGACGTGGTTACCAATTTTCGTAGAGCCTGCGATTCCTGCTTGGGCAACAATCATACTATGTTTCCCTATCTCGACGTGATGAGCTATTTGAACTTGATTATCAATTTTTGTACCCTCACGTATGATACTATTTTTGAAACGACCTCTATCTACTGTAGTATTTGCTCCTATTTCAACATCATCTTCGATAATTACCTTGCCAAGGTGCTTTAAATGCTTATGACGACCAAAGGCATTAGTTATATAGCCAAAGCCACATGATCCAATAATAGCTCCGGGTTGAATAATGACCCTTTTGCCTATTTCAACACGTTCACGGATAACTACTTTAGGATGAACAAGACAACTTTCTCCAAGACTAGAATATGCCCCTATAACACTCCCTGCTCCAATATATGAAGAATCCCCAATATAAGCATGTTGGCATATAACAGCATAGGGTTCTATACAGACATCTTTGCCGATATGGGCTGTAGGATGAATAATAGCTGTAGGGTGGATTCCAGGAAATCCTGATTCAACAGGAGGGATAAATAGCTCTATACATTTCTGGAAAGCTATTGATGGGAACTCAGAAACTATAAGAAAGTTCTTGTTTAAATGCCCATACTTTTGAGCTTGAGCTTTTGATAGGATGATAGCCCCAGCCTCAGTAATTTTTATAAAACGAGAATACTTCTCATTATCTAAAAAAGTAACATGATGAGCTCGAGCTTCACTTATTTCTTCGACACCAGAAATAGGAGTTGCTGTATTTCCCTGAACTTCAACTTTTAATAAGTCTGCTAACTGTTGAAGAGTATAAACCTGTTCCTGAGGCATACAAAACTCCTTGGTTCTTGAGGTATCTTAATTATTTTTGAAAGATTCATCAAGAATTTTGATAATCTCATTAGTTTTATCAGCACTAGAAGCAATGGATAGGACTACTTCATCATTCAAAATAGCTAGTAAACCTTCTTTTATACGTACTACTTCAGAAGCTTTTTTTACTTCTTGTATCAATTTCTGCACTCTTTTCATATTGCTTTGGTTCAACATTTGATAATATTGAGACTGTAAAGCATTATATTCTGCGGAGAGGCTTTCAAACTTTTTTCTTAGTTCATCAGCAGCTGAAGAGGAGAGACTCTCTATATAATCTTCGTCTTGTAACTTATTATAAAGTGCTGTCAGTTCTTCTTCCATTTTCTCAGAATTCTTTGAGAACTGCTGCTTCATATTTTCAAGTTCTTCTGTTTCTTTTTTCCCAAAAGCAGATTCTTCTAAACAACGCTTTAAGCTAACGACGCCTAAATTACCCTCAAGAGAGTCGTTGTCAGCAAAAACTTGTTGTGTACCTGCTAAAGTTAGTAAAGCTAGAAAAACAGAGCGTAATGATTTTTTCATATTAACCTTTATAAGATCTAAGAGATGAAGAGCTTTAGATTAGCAAAAGCTCTCTCTGAAGACAACCAAAGATTTAGAGTTTCTTTTACTTTCTTGCTTAGCTATATTTAGAAGACGCCTCCTAAAGCAAAGAAGAAACGTTGTGAAACATCGATCTTTTCACCTTCAAATACTTCTGTAGGACGGAATGGCCAACCAAAACCTAACATAACAGGTACGTTGTTCATTACGTCGAAGCGTAGACCAAATCCTGCACTACCACAAAGATCTTTTAATCGGATAGTGTATTCTTTAAGTCCAATAAATCCTGAATCTAGGAAAACAAAAGCACTAACGTTAGGCTGATTGATTAAAGGATATTGGAACTCTTCAGTAAGTAGGAGAGAGGATAAACCTCCCTGAGGTTCTGTAGGAGAGAATTTAGGACCAATGATAAATGGCTTATATCCACGAACCGTAGTTTCCCCACCTAAGAAGAAACGTTCACTAATGGGAATACCTTCTAGATTTGTATCGCCAAACGGTTTAAGAAATTGGGCTTCTCCTTTAATTTTCAATACACCTTTTCTTGTTAATTTTCGGTATATTGAGCTGTTTATGGAGAGCTTTGTAAAATGATATGTACCACCAAGACCAGAAACTTCAAAGTTTATACCACTGCGTATTCCTGTAGTTGGATTTCTAGGATTGTTTACAGAATCATAATTTAAATTTACACCAGCAGCAGATACGAAACCTTTATTAGCAGCAAGATCTGGTCCTGCTTGATTCCTTTTCTTTTTATGTAAGCTAGTCTGAGTGCCGCGATAATAGATTCCATATTTTAATTGTTGATTTAAGATGTATGTGGTGCTGACATTTCCACCATAAGTCTCAACAGAATAATCTTTAGAGAGAGCTCTGTTGATTGACTTATCAAGCTCAACACCTAGAATCCATGGCGTATTTAAAAAGTGAGGCTTAGTCCATTTGACAGTATAATCAGTAACCTTATCTCCAAAATTAGCTTTCAGAAATAGATATTCTCCACCACCTCTTAAGCATTTAAAGCCTTTAGAGAATAGATGTCTAATACCCAGAAGGTCAAAATTACTTTCAGATAATTCAACTCCTCCAAACAAATTGTCCAAGGAGCTAAATCCTAGAAATAGCCCTAAGTTTCCTGTTGTGGTTTCTTTAACATCTATGAAGATGTCACGATATTCTTCAGAATTATCTAAAGGATCTAATTGAGAGCGTACCGTGTAAACACTGACACTTTGAAAATAACCCGTATTTCTTAAACGTTGTTCAGTATCTTCAAGTTTTAGTCTATTGAAAGTATCTCCTGGAAATAGGCTGCTTTCGTGTAGGATAACATCGTGTTTTGTATGAGTATTTCCCGTAATTTTGATTAAACCAACTTTATAAGGAGAACCTTCACTTACTTGATAAGTCACATCATAAACAGAACGTAACGCGTGAGGAGAAAAAGTCACATCAACATTAGTGTTGATATATCCATATTTAGCATAGATATTTTTAATTTTTTGAGCGCCGTCCCATATGTTTTCTGGACAGTAAATATCATTAGGACCCGCAGACAATTGTTTTTCTACGAGTCGTTTAGGTAGCAGATTAAATCCTTCAATATGAACATGTCCTAAGGTATAAAGGGGACCTTTGTCTACATCCATATAAAGTATGATATTTCCACATTCATCAACTTCACGTTTTGGAGTAACTGTTGCATCTGCGTAACCTAGATTATGTAAGTAATTAGTAATTGCAAATGAATCTTGTTCAACGACATCTGGATGATATAAACCACTCCCTGTAAACCAACTAGTGGTTTTTGAGTACTGCTTAGTAAGGATGATTTCTTTGACATCAGCCTTTTCACATCTATTAAGACCGCAGATCTCTAATTTTTTAATTTTACCACAAGGACCTTCTTGAATTCGAACAGTGATATCAATATAGCCACGATGTTCGTTATGATCTAAGTCGTAGCATAGATTAGACTCGAAATAGCCACGTTTAAGATAGTAAACTCTAAGTTCGTCAAAGTTTTTTAAGAACTTCTCTCGATCAAATACATCATTTTCGTAGATTTGTAGAGTTTTAAGAATCTTATGATTAGGTACGGCTTCATTTCCTGTAATACAAATCTTTCGAATACAAGGTTTGGCAACAAGAACTAAAGAGATGGTAGTCTTTCCATTGGAAAAATCAACTTTTGGCTCCACTCTATCATAGTCCTTAGATAGATTCCGTAGATCTTCGTCAAAGTCTGCTTGAGAAAACAAGGCCCCACTTTTCGTCTTTAGTTTTGGTAGTGGATGTTTGTTTAAAGAATTTTCACCTTCGGTCGTAATCGTAATAGATTCAACTAGTGTATATCCTTCCTTAACTGTTTCTGTAGCCACTAGAGCCAATGGGGCCTGGATTAGCGCCAAAACAGTAAACCGCAGAATAACTTTATTTCGTATCATGAACATTCGAAAGAATTTCCCCTAGGACAGAAAAACTTGTTTATTGAAGTAAGCACAAAAATAAGGACTAGGATGTTTTTTAACAAGATCTTACTATCTTGAGTATTTACAGTGCTTCTAAAGGTATTTATGTTTTTATAGCCAAAAAAATTTAAAAATAGAAAAATTTTATTTCAAGTTTAATATGGATTTCTTCCAGAAAATGCTCTGGCAAGGGTTCCCGAGTCTATATAATCAAAAGACAACCCGATTGGCAAGCCTAAAGCTAAACGAGAAATAGAAACTGAAGAATGAGCAAGCTCTTGTTTTAAAAAAAGAGCGGTAGCGTCTCCTTCTAGAGTAGCGTCTAAGGCTATAATGATTTCTTTTGGTTTTAAAAATTCTATACGCTGTTTCAATAAATCCATTCTTGCTGAATCAATATTTTTTCCTGTTATTGGAGATAATAGTGCTCCCAAGACGTAATAATGACCTTTGAAAATTTGAGAGCGTTCTAAAGAAAAAATATCTTTAGGAGTTGCTACGATGCATAATTTAGAGGTGTCACGGTTGGTTTGACAGAACTCACAATGACTATCTGGAAAATTCTTCAAAGAAAAACAGGTGGAACAGTGACTTCGCGCCGAAGACACTTCAGAAAAAGCTTGACCCATAGCTTCTAGTTGATCTTGATCCCAGTCCAACAATTCAAAGGCTAATTTTTCCGCTGTCTTAAATCCTATTCCTGGAAGTTTCCTAAGAAAAGAGATCAATTTGGATAAATAATCTGGGTACTTTAACATTTTAAACTATCCATATTTTTTTTGTTTCGTCTTAGGGCTTCAGAAGGGACTTATATACCCAAAATAAAAGTTAGGGTATAAACTCTTTGAATAGTATACTAGCTTTTTTCTTTATTTGTGGTTGTGTGTGAAAAAAACAAGAAAGGCATCTATTTGGGCTACGGGTTCTTATCTACCCGAAAAAATCCTATCTAATTCTGATCTTGAACAGATGGTAGATACTTCTGATGAATGGATAGTAACAAGAACCGGAATCAAAGAAAGACGTATTGCTGCAGTTGGTGAGTATACATCGATTATGGGAGCTAAAGCAGCAGAGAAAGCAATCCAGAAAGCTGGTCTCACAAAAGACCAAATAGAATGCATTATTTTTTCCACCTCAGCTCCCGATCATATTTTTCCGTCTAGCGCAGCTTTGGCTCAGGCTTATTTGGGAATAAAAGAAATTCCTGCATTTGATTGTATGGCTGCTTGTACTGGTTATTTATATGGTTTATCAGTAGCTAAAGCCTTTATTGAATCAGGAATGTACAACAATGTTTTGCTTATTGCAGCAGATAAACTTTCTTCTTTTGTAAATTATGAAGATAGAAACACCTGTGTGCTTTTTGGTGATGGGGGGGCTGCCTGTGTTATTGGAGAAAGCCGTCCAGGAGCTTTAGAAATCACTAATGTAAATTTAGGAGCTGACGGAAGTGTGGCAGATTTATTAAGTTTGCCTGCCGGAGGGAGTCGTATTCCTGCTTCTATGGAGACTGTAGCAGAAGGCAAGCATTTTATTGCCATGGAAGGAAAAGAAGTATTTAAGCATGCAGTAAGACGTATGGAGTCTGCAGCTAAAACATGTATTGCTGAGGCGGGTCTAGCAGAAGGTGATATAGACTGGTTAGTTCCACATCAAGCTAATGAAAGAATTATCGATGCTATAGCTAAGCGTTTCGAAATAGACGAGGCTAAAGTATTCAAAACTTTGTCCAAGTATGGAAATACGGCAGCCTCTTCTGTGTGCATAGCTCTAGATGAATTATTGCAATCACATGTAATTAATTCTGGAGAATATCTGCTCCTAGTTGCTTTTGGAGGTGGATTATCTTGGGGAGCAGTTGTTTTACAGCAGGTAGAAGGTTAATTCATGATGAGAAAAATAGGATTCTTATTTCCAGGCCAAGGTAGTCAATATGTTGGTATGGGTAAAGATTTGGTAGAGCATTATCCAGAAGCTGCTGAAATATTTACTTTAGCTGATGAGACATTAGGCTTTTCTTTGTCTTCAATTATGTTTGATGGACCTGAAGAAAAATTACTTGAAACAGCTTACAGTCAATTAGCTATATATTTACATAGTTTAGCTGTAATAAAAATTTTAGCTTCAAGAACTTCTATAATACCCGCTGTAGTTTCTGGATTAAGTTTGGGAGAATACACTGCTCTAGTTGCCTCTGGACGTATTTCTCCAATTGATGGTTTTAATATCATTAGTAAGCGTGCTCAGTTTATGAATCAAGCTTGTCAACAAAACCCGGGAGCTATGGCAGCAATTCTTGGATTGACTGTAGATATTGTTGAACAAAATCTAGAAAGTTTAGGAAAGGGTATTTGGATTGCTAATTATAATGCTCCTAAACAGCTTGTGATTGCTGGTTTGCGAGAAAAAATAGAAGAGGCTGTTGTATTATTTACGGATTTAGGAGCAAAAAGAGCAATTTTGTTAAAAGTATTCGGTGCTTTTCACACGCCGCTCATGCAGGCAGCAGAAGACGAGTTAGCTCCTTATTTATATAATTTAGATATGAATAGTTCTGAAATACCTTTCGCATCTAATGTGGTGGCAGATTTTTTAACAAATAATGATGAAATTCGTCAGTGTTTAGTGAAGCAGATGACTTCTCCTACATTATGGTATCAAAGTTGTTCTAAGATAGATTTAGAAGTTGATGAATTTTTAGAAATAGGCCCTGGCAAGGTTCTTGCGGGCTTAAATCGTTCTATAGGGTTAAACAAACCCATTAAAAGTTTAGGCACAGTAGAGAGCATCAATAATTTTTTAGCGGAGCTATAAATGTATGAATAATGTGTTGTTGGGGAAAAAAGCGATCGTTACGGGAGGATCTAGAGGTATAGGATTTGCCATAGCCAAGCTTTTTGTTGAGCAGGGTGCTGATGTTGAAATATGGGGATTAAATGTTGAAGGTGGCAAACAAGCTGCTGAAGAATTATCTAAAATAGGAAAACCGACAACTTTTGCTAAAGTTGATGTTAGTAATAATCAATCTGTGAAAGACGCTGTTCAGAATTTTATTGCAGCACACGGTAGTATTGATATTTTAGTAAATAATGCGGGGATTACTCGAGACAATCTTTTAATGCGTATGTCCGAAGAAGAGTGGTCTGCTGTTATCAATACGAATTTAAATTCGCTATACTATGTGTGTTCGAGTGTAATTCGTTCTATGATTAAAGCTCGTTCTGGATCCATAATCAATATTAGTTCTGTTGTTGGTTTAATGGGTAGTCCGGGACAAACTAACTATGCAGCTGCAAAAGCAGGTATTATAGGATTTAGTAGGGCTTTAGCAAAGGAAGTTGCTGCAAGAAATGTTCGAGTGAACTGTATAGCTCCAGGATGCATTGATACTGACATGACTAAAGTGTTAAATGATAATTTAAAAACAGAGTGGTTAAAAAATGTTCCTATGGGGAGAATGGGTTTCCCAGAAGAAATTGCTAATGTTGCACTATTTCTTGCCTCACCCTTATCTTCTTATATCACTTCTCAGGTAGTGAGTGTTGATGGAGGCATGACACACTAAATAGATTACAAACGATCTGGATTGAAAAATTAGATTTTTGTGATACTAGTTGTTCTTCTCTTTTTCAGGAAATTTTAGATAATTGTGTAGATAAAACATAAGGATATAGCAATGAGTTTAGAAGATGATGTAAAGTCAATTATTGTTGAGCAGCTTGGCGTAGATGCGGGTGAAGTAAATGAAAATTCTTCATTTATCGAAGATCTTAATGCTGATAGTTTAGACTTAACAGAATTGATAATGACTTTGGAAGAAAAGTTCAACTTTGAAATTTCAGAGCAAGATGCAGAGAAATTACGTACTGTAGGCGACGTCATTACATACATTAAGACACGTCAGGGTTAGTAATTCTACATGCCTTTTCTGGGTGCGTTTGTATCCTTAGTGCATCATCTTTTCACTAAAATAGCGCACCGTTTCGTTTTATTTTTCCAAGTTCATTTTCTAGATTGTATTTTTAGATGTGCTTCTATGATGAAGGGTGTCTAAAAGTTATTTGCTTTGCGTAGAGTTCTAAAAGTGACAAGGCAACGGAGGGGCATTCTTCAACAATACTAAGAAATTGTCCTTTGCTTAAGATGAGCGTCCGCACTTGAGTTATAGCTTCAGCGTTATATTCTCGAAGTTTATTACTAAATAAACTTTCTTCACCAAAACAATCCTGAGAAGAAATTGTAACCGATAAAGAGGAATTATTCTCAGTAATTTTAACGTAGCCTTCTACTATAATATATAGGCTGAAACTAGGTTCTTCTGTCGAGAATATCTTCACCCCAGGTTTGAAAATCATAATTTCAGTTTTATCTGAAATAGCTAAGAGAACATCCATATCTAAAGAATTGAAAATAGGATTCTTCTTTAGAAGGAAGGCGCGGTCAATTAGATTCATCAAGAGACTCCTGGCTAAATAGTAAAGAAGGGAACTAGACTGTCAGAGTCGTCTTTATTATGATGATCATACTCTTCATCTAAAGTTGAATATGGTGGTGCTGGTTGAAAATCAGCATCACAGTTTGCTAATTCTTCCTTTAACTGTCTCGATGTAAGTTTGCTTAAATACGAAGGAGAATTTTCCATCATATTCAATAACTCTTTTAAAGTTAAAGGAATAACCCCGCATTTCAGGTAGTATTTTTCACTACGCTTTCCTGTATCATTAATAAAGGGATCGATTAGAGAAAATAGGTAATCTTCACAGTTTTTCTCTAGAGATTCTAAAGCTTGAGCTTTTGCTTTTTTATTTTTCCCTGTTAGGGCTCTTATAAGAATGTCAGAATGTTCTACAGATCCTAAAATACCTAGAAATTCAAACATGAAGTTAACTTCTGATTGATAATTGGATTCTAAGGTATTAACCAATAGGCTGAGATTGTATTTTGGATAGGATTTTTGAATATAATTTTTATGATAATCATAAAAAATTGCTTTGAGTGCTTTAGATTTTACAATTTTATAAGCATTCTTTTTGAATAGCTTATTATCAATTTTACAGAGAGCTTTTGCGGCAAGAATTCGACACCGATTATGTGTGCTGTTATCAGAAAGAATCTGAAGGAATGAGTTTGCTGTCTCTTTAGGAAGTTCTATGATTATAGCCTCAGCACGTTTTCTAGATGCGCTTTTTAATAAAGATGTGGTGATAAGGAAGTCTTTTACTAGTGAAGCGTCTAAGATTACTCCGATTGTTTTTAGTAGATAATAGCAAGCCTCATCGTTATAAACATTCTGTTTTAAGACTTGTATCAATTTTTTACAGTAGGGTTTATGAGTAGCCTTTACAGATGCTTGTAACGCTTTGCATGTTTGAATGAAAATTTCATTGCCTACGTTGTCTAAAAACTCCATTAAAATTTGAAAATTATCAGGATTTCTTTCTAGAGTTAAAATAGAAAGACCAATGGATACTATTTGAGGATCCGTAGAAGTAAGAAGTTCCTTAAGTCTTGAATCTGCAATATCACGATATTGCCCACTAATTTCCTGACGTCGTACTGTAAGAATTGCGGCTAAAAGTCTATCCCCCGGTTCATCGTAAAGATCTTCAGAAATATCAGATATTCGCAATAGATCGTGTTCTGCAAAATAAAGATGGATTCCTGTGGCTATTGAAGGATGTGGAGTTGTCGATGACCAGCGTTTAAGGAGTTCTAGAGTAAGAAAATCCCTGGCCCAGAGACTATTTTTTAACATTTCCATAGTCTTTAGCTTACTAGGCAAGCTTAGTTTATTCATATGAGCTAGTAAGCTAGGAAGTACACTACGGCTTCCCAAATTTAATAAATGTTGAAAAGCGAATATTTGATGTCGTTCATGTTGATGCTTGAGGTGTGTAAGTAATAGGAGTTCAATTTGTCTTCTCTCTTTTGAAGTCATGGCTTTTATCCATTCCAACATTGTCTTTTTTAAATGAATGGCTTGGGAAGAGAGATTTCTTAGAATAGCCCGTGCATAATATGAACGTAATAAACAGGCGAGGACTACTGTAATCAAAGATATAATAAGACAAACTGTATATTGATAAGAAATAGCGAAACACACCAGAGCCCATACAAACATTCCTATGGGTTCAATAAAGCATTCTATTGCGATTCTAATTTGATTCCGTATGCTATTTGGAACGCCATAAATCAATAACTGTAGATTGTTATCATCTAGTGCATAGGTGAGCCCTTCTCGAGCTACCATACCAATTGTTGCAATTCCAATTGAGGTTTTAAAAGACCAACAAAGGAATAGATTGGTGAAGCATAGGGGAGCGAATAGGATGATATTATTCACACCTATGTTCTTTACTATTCTGCTATAGGCAAA
The DNA here is from genome assembly GCF_042235055.1 of Chlamydia sp. 16-02. Taxonomy (NCBI): domain Bacteria; kingdom Pseudomonadati; phylum Chlamydiota; class Chlamydiia; order Chlamydiales; family Chlamydiaceae; genus Chlamydia; species Chlamydia sp. 16-02. The sequence goes on along the minus strand of NZ_CP114172.1, from coordinate 104,224 downwards.
TAGAGCAAAACACATATTGGTTAGTGAAATCCATGAGGACCACTTAGTTATATGTGCTGTAAGTTCGTATGTATTTCCATCTGCAAAGTGAGTTTCAAAAATTTTTAGGTAATTGAATTCTGTTGCAATAGCAAGTAGCTGCATTAGGAAATAAAAACATAACAGATAAAAAGTATAACTATCCTTCAAGCAGAGTTTAAAAGCTTTGGATACAGATGGTGGGTGACCAGTATCTAAGAAGTGATCATGATCTTCTGATAACTCTTTCAAAGATTTCGACACATAGTGCACTAATGGATAACAACTTAATAGAATGACTATGAAGAGTATTAGAATTCTTTCTATACCTATATATTGGATGCGGTTGACGATACCGGAACCAATAGCGTCCCCTAGAAATATAATGGCATTGAATACACTGAAATGTCTTTTGGCATCTTGAAGATTAAAGAATTGATCTACGAATCCCCAAAAATTTGTATACGCTAATATGATCAAGCTCCAAGAGAGCATGCGATAAACAAGCAAAGGTGTTGAAGGGATTTCACTACATGTTGTTGCGTAACAAAGGAGATAGAGGTTACAAACAATTATGCTAGTTATAGGCATTAAAAATAATGTTTTAGGTGAAACCCTTTTTTTGAATAAATTATAAAGAATAAGTGAAGATAGAAGACATAGAATGGAAGATGAACCTAGGTAAATAGAGGGGAGTCCCTCGGTCCCGACATTTTCAAGAAAAAGCCCTTCGCTTAATGCCAGGGATCCGTAGCAGCCTATTCCCCAGATTAAGCCTAAAACAAGGAATAGAAGTGCTCTCCTCTCTTCTCCATGATGCAAGTTCAATAGCAGACGAAGGGCTTTTTGCATAACAAACCCACCTAAGAAAATAATATATTAACTGATGAAATTAATTAATTTCAAGGTGAGTATAGGAGATTAAACAAAGAATAAATTTATATAATTTATTTTTTAATTTCCCGAAGGTCCAGTTTCAATAGGCAGTGGTTTATGATGTCGAATTAGCGTTACGCATAATACGCTAATTAGGCAGATTACTGTGACTATTGAAGCGCTAACAATAGCCCATACAGAGTTTGCTGTATTAACTAAAATAGCTGCGGCTTGAGGTAATATACCTGCAAGGCCTAAAGAGGCTAAGACAATAATGATAATAGCGACTAAAGAGATCGCCAAAAGAAACGAGGCTAGGGCCATAGGACCACTGCAAACACCTGTTGGGGTAGATAATCCCTGCAATCTTGTTTTTATTGCAGTAACTTCGGTTCTTAATTCGGCCACTGATGTTGCAGTAGTTGCCATATGAGACTGCATCATACGCATCAGATAATTCTGATCTATACCAGGTCCTGTAGGATGTTGCGGCCATCCACCTAAAGGATGTTGCTGTATCCCGGCTAGAGTCGTTTGAAGATTGGATAATTGTGTTGCAAGATCACTCGGATTTAATAAAGAAGATGGGAGTGTGGTATCGGCCGGATTTAAATCATTTCTTACAGAGGTCATAATACTTAGTTTCTCCTAAATATTCTTTTATAATAATTAAGATTCTATTTGAGAATTATTGATCATATAGATTGCGGGTCTGCTTCTTAATAAAGAGCCGATAGACAGTGAGCAAAGAATCATCATTGAAACTGCGGCACACGAAATAATGGGTAGGGATATACAAGCACCAACTGTATACATGTTAAGTAGAGAAATAAATAAAGGAAAACCACCACAAACAGCAACGATACAAATAATAAGCATTGTGATAGAGATTAAAGCTAAAATTGTTAACGCTAATGCTGTGAGTTTAGAACAAAGAGAAGGAGGTGTGCGTCCTACTACGTAACTGGTGCCTTCCGAACGAGGCGTGGCTCCGGGGGTTCCTGAAGAACCTGATTGAATTAACAATTCCGTAACCGTAGCTAAACATCCTTTTAGCTCTATAACTTCATCTCTTAAATGAGTTAGATCTGCGGCTACATTATCACCCGTAGTAAGAGCTAGGGAGGAAACTCTATCTATTTGATTAACTTTACCTTCAAGGCTTTCCACCTTTCTTTGCAATTCATTTATTTTTCCATTGAAGCTCAGTAAAACTCTATCTAGTGAACCCTCTTGAGTTTGTGTTTGACTGGGTGAAGATACTGATGTTGTTGCCATATGCTTCCTTAAGTTATCTTGGGAAAAAATAATAAAACTTAAGATAGGATATCTTAAGGAAGAGAATATATCAAGATATAAGCTTTTAATTTTCTAAGTTGTAGAAAGCAAAGCGTTTAGAAAGTTTTTTATTTAATGACCATAAAATAATTAACCCAATAGACCACTGTAAAATCAAACTAGAAAGACTATATACCGATATAGGATTCCACCAGTGCCCGTCTTCAGGAAAAAGCCCCTCATAAAAATACCACGAGAGTAACACAATCCCTTCAATAGGAAGTAAATATTTTACCATAGAATCAAAAACTTTATTGAGGTGAATATCTCCTGGAACTGCATTAATGATTTTCTTTTTTAAATGTGTTAACCCATAACTAATTGCGGCATAGATAAAAATAAGACCATTAATAATTAATCCAATTCCCCAAACAGTATCTTGGTTTGCAAATATTGCAAGACTTAAAGATGAGGGTACGCCAAGGATAAAAGCTATAACTGTTGCTAAGGACTCCGCTACGTGCTTTTTTATTCCAAATTCTGAAAGAGTTTGTGATAACAAAAACAGCATTGAAATCATTGATGAGAGAGCTGCCATAGCAAAGGCAAGGAAGAATATAGAACTGAAAATAGCTGGTAAATATGTAGATCCAGGAATTCTAGTAAATAGTTCTGGTAGGTAGATGAAAGCTATGCCTATGCTTGAAGATCCCGCGCCTTGTTGTAGCTGTGTAGTCCCTAAAATATCTAGGGAAGAGCATGTGGCAAATACAATAATCCCCATAATTAGGGAAACCAAGTTATTCGATATAGCGGTAAGAGCTCCATTGCTAACGACGCCGGTTTTTTTTGAAGCAAATCCAGAATACACTAAGAGCAACCCCCATCCAGCTCCTGTATCCCAAGCATTTTGTGTTAGAGCTTCTAACCATAACTTATAACTAGAAAGTGAGGCAAAATCAAAAGTGAAAAGTTGTTTGATTCCCTGAACAGCATTAGGTAGAGTCACTGCTCTAAGGAGGAGTACTAGAGTACAGACAAAGAATGAGGGGATAAGAATTTTATTGCACTTCTCAATACCCTGTACAATACCCTTACGAATAATCATATAGGCTAGAAATAAAGACAAGAAATGGAACAGTAGAGGAAAAGAACTTTGATAATGAGTCTCCCATAACTGAGAAAAATTATTCCCGGCGTAAATTTTTCCAGAAATTGAATAGTAAAAATAGCTCAGACCCCATCCAACGATATTAGAGTAGTAGGCTAAGATACACGTTGTCACTAAAGTAACAAAGCCTCCTAACCATGCGCATTTAGGTCCCGCTGTTTTAATTAACGTTCCTATAGGAGCTTTTTTAGTTAATTTCCCTAGAGAAAGCTCTATAACAATCAGAGGAATTGACCAGATAAATAGGAATAGAAGCCAAATTAAGATAAAGGCTCCACTACCATTTTGCGCCGCAATTCTAGGGAAACGCCAGATATTTCCAGCGCCAACAGCTATCCCCATCATAGAGAAAATAAATCCTAGTCTTGAAGAAAAGTGGGTCTGACTTTTGTTCATTTATATTTACCCTAATTCAACAAGTTTATCCGAAAAGTGTTTGTCTGTCATACTAACAACGCAACAATCAGACCAGACATTTAATGATGTTTCGATCATGTCTAATATAGTGTAGAAAGGGAGAATTAATCCCAATAAATGTAGGGGGATATGCATTGAAGTGATCAAAGAAGATGCAAGGAAGAAGCATCCCATAGGCACCCCGGCATTACCAATCGCGCATAACGTTGCAATAAATATCCAACCGATCATGGAAAGTAAAGAAAAGCTAAGACCATTAGATGTTCCTACAAAGAGTACTGTAATTAAAATAAAGGCAGCACAACCGTTCATGTTGATAACAGAACATAAAGGAAAGGCCAGTCTTGATAATGAGGGTTTAATTTTGAGTTCTTCTTCAGCTAATTCCATTGTTAGAGGTAGAGTGGAGGCTGAAGATTTTGAAAAGAATGCTGTAACTAATGCTGGAGACATGCTCTTAACAATTTTCAAAGGTGAAAGCTTATTTGCTTTCAACAGCCATGGTAAAACAATAAACCCTTGGATTAAGTTAGCTCCCACTACGCAAAGAAGATACTTACTAAAGATAACCAAGTTTCCTTGACTCTGTGTAACTTCTTTATAGAAGAGAATAGAAAAAGCTAGTGTGGCCGGAGCAAGTAACTTAAGAACACCTTTAGCAATATTCAAAAGTATAGAAAAGAATGTCGAAAATAGTGTGTGAGTAAAATCCTTTTCTTTTTCAGGGAGAAATAGAGAGGCGATTCCTAGCAAAGCGGCTAAAAATGTGGCTGAAATAACATTATTATCTATAAATGGCTCTAGAATATTCCCAGGAATAGTAGTTGATAATACCTTAAGATAGCCTGTTGAGCATGTGGTTGAAGATGTTTCTAAACTACCTTCTAAAGGCATGACAGGATAGATAATAATAAACAATCCTAGACCGACTGTGGCAGCTATAATTGTAGTAAGTAGTGTGTAGTATAAGATTTTTCTACCCAAGGACAACATTATCTGAAAATTTTTAATTGATGTAATCGTTGACCCAATAGCAAAAAATACTAGAGGAAGACTTAAAAACCTTAACAGTTTTAAAAAAATTCCTGATACAATTTCTGCACTTTGAAAAATTATGGGGGAATTAAAGGAAGCTAGGACCAAGCCTATTAGCATGCTTCCCAGTAATAGGAGATTATAACTTGATTTTGCGATTTTCTTTCTCATGAATGGTACTAAAAAATTTTAATAAAAGCGTAATGAGAGTATAGTGGTTCGAGGATTTCTTTTCTTTGAAATTGAAATAAAATAAAAACTTTTTAAAAGTGTAACATGTCTTGTTTTAATTTGCCCACGGTTAATGAAAAATTAGCCCCCGTTAGATCTAGTAGTTTTCCAGACCAAGAAGAATGGAAGAATACTTTCCAAACAAAGCTCACAAAGAATTCCCATACTCATTTGGATTTAGAAAAGTATCAGGCAAATCGTCAAACACGTGTTGCTTTGTTAGCATTATCCGTATTGATCACTTTGGTTTTATTAGCGATGCTTCTTGGCACCCTGCAACTGCAAGCATTTGTTATGACATGGGTTTCGGTTGTGGTGGCAGTGGCTATTCCAACTATTTTATTAACCGGTGGAATGTACATTTTACATAGGATTAGCAAAAAGGTAGATGTTCTATCCGGTTCAGTAATTAAACCTTTTGGGAATAGAATCTGGGCTCCTATGCCTGTATGTTACTATTCTATACCTAAGGAGGGTGAGAAGGAGAATATTCAAGAGAGAGTTCATGAAAGCCATATAGATTTATCTACTTTAGATGCAACCAATTCTGGTGTGGCACTAGTGTATTATTATCCAGATGGTGTGGATTATAGAATTCCAACTTTCGTTTTCCCTCTAATTGCCACCCCTTTCGTTGTTCTTATTAAGATGATCTATAACTTAATTAGATTTATTGTGATCCCCTTTCATATACTTTTGCAAATGGTCATCCAATACTTTTCTAAAAAGGATATTTCCATAGAAGATCGTTTTATTTTCAAAGATATTGTTAGGGAAATGTCCCGATCTTTGGTCAATATGCTTAGGGCTCCTTTTTATGGCACGGCTACAATGATGACGGTCTTTTACGGGTTACTTAATCCTTTAGCAGGTCGTGTTGCCTATGCGTGTGTAGAAAGAGATTGGAATGATGATGTTATCCGTTCTCGTGGGTTGTGGTTAGCTAATCCTCAACGTAATTTTAAATTCGAAGGTGGTGGTACACGTCAGGGATTGGGACAATTTAGTCACTACTTGATTGGATGTTTCCAGCCGACTTGTATGTTCCTATTTAAAGATGGTCAGATTGTTTCAGGATCGCATATCTCTGCCCAATATTATCCAAATTCGCACCTTCCTGTTTATCCCGGAATAGCCGTTGTCACTGCTCCAACTCTAGAAGATAGTCAGGGTAGTGAGGCAGAGACTAATTCTACAGATACAAGGTCTTAAAGCGTTATATAGACTGGGTTTCTTTTAGTATTCTCATGTAAAATATTTTTGATGAAAAACTTAAATACGCTAAACTAGTCCCAAAGTTTTTCTGTCAGACGCTCTTATATTTAATATCTAAATATATCAGTTTTGAAATTCTTATCTTTTCGTCTCGGAAAATCTTAAACAGTAGTATATTATCTGGGATTGTATCCTGCATTGGGGATAGAAATTCAATCTTTTAGAACATCCTCTAGATATGAGGAAAGAATATGACAGTACAGCAGTCACAAGATGGGATCATCCTTACCTTTCATTTCTTCTAAAAATTTCCATAGACAATCCGATGTATTCGATGAATTCGGTTGCTCTGAAGCATTTGTAGATTTTCTTGTTTCTGAATTGATAGATTTAGAGGGAAGTTCAGAAATCGGAGAGGGATATTTATCTCTGTCTGAAAGTTTATTGATGCTTACTCGCGATCACGTTGTGATCCTAAAGAAGGTTATCTTCTATGGAATGCATTATGGCATTAATAAGAAGAACTCTCAGATTTTAATAGACGGTTTATCATACATAGACATTTTATTCAAAAAATTGGGAATCAGTTCTTCAGACAGACTGTCTCTATGCTCAGCTAAAATATGTGCGAATTTTGAATTGTTTTCTTTAACTGGAGATGCGACGTTTCTTGATCATGTCGTTAAAGATTTTCATTTGATGGAACAATTACTAAAAATTAATCCTCATTTAGATAATAACTTGGGTTGGCAACACTTTTGTCGGGGAGAAAAACATGAAGAGGCCTCTCATTCAGCTACTGCCTATGTATATGAAGTTATAGGCAAGACTTTTTTGACATTATATTATAAGAATAAAGAAAAGGAAGCTCTCGCACGAAGTTTAAATTCTTTTCTTAAGGTATTAAATTTGCTTCCACATCGAGCAAGTGCTCATGCAGATTATGCTGAATGCCTACAAATTCTCGGATTAGAATCAGGAAATTCTTCATACCTACAGCAAGCTATAGACCATTTATCTAAGGCAATTTTCTTAAGTTTTAATCGTTATATTGATAACTCTGCTTATGAAAATTATCGTTATAGCTATGCTGTGGCTAAGGTAAGACTATTTGATCTTACTTATGAAAAAGAACATTTTCATCAGGCAAATAGGATATTGTATCAAACTGTTCAAGCTTTTCCTCATATTGCTGAATTGTGGGTTTTATGGGGAGAATTATTAATTCGTTCCGGCTGGCTTAACAGTAATATGAAACATATAGAAATGGGTTTAGATAAGTTGGCTTCAGCTCAGAAGAAAGGGGCCGATCCTATTCTTCTTTCTGCTTTATTAGCTAACGGTATAGCTGTATTGGGATTATACTTGGATGAGCCAAATTTATTCAGAGAAAGTCGGATACGATTAGTTGCTGCTATGAGAGCTTTCCCCGGCAATTCTCATTTAATTCATGCTTTAGGAGTGGTTCAGCTTTGCTCTGCTTTATATTTTGGCGATGATGCTAATTTCGCAGCCTCTGCTTCTTGTTTTAAATCTTGTATTGAATGGGATTCCGAAAATATCAACAGTTGGCAGAAATTATTTGATGTATATTTTGCCTGGGGTGTGAGAAAAAAGAATGTAAGATTACTTCAGAAAGCTGTTGGAGTAGTGAAAAGACTATGTTCTTTACGCCCTGAAGTATTTTTATTTTGGAGTGATCGAGGCCTTGCTTTAAAATGTTTGGCCGAGGTGACAACAGATCTTGTTTATAAGGAAATTTATTTAGAAGAGTCTTTATTCTATTATCGTAAAGCTTGGGATCTTACTCATCGAATGGAGATCTTGGAATTATGGGGACATTCTTGCTATTTGCTGGCCGAGCTTCAAGAATCTCAAGATTATTATGACGAGGCGTACGCCTTATTATCTAATATAGATGAGGAGAAGCAGTCTTTCAGAGCTAAAATTATTCTTGCTTCTACCCTTTTAGGAAAAGGAAAACTATTGCAAGATGAAGCTCAGGTCGAAGAAGCTTTGATTATTTTAAATCCATTAATCGATGAATATCCTGATCAAGAGGATTTATTACTCTTATTAGGAGAAGCCTGGTTATTTCTATTCTGGAAGCGACGTTCTTTGGAATCTGAAGAGTTCGTTAAGGTATACTTAGAACAGGCGATTGCTTTAGGGTGTGGTGAGGCTTACTATACTCTAGGTAAATTCTATGCTGTTAAAAAAGAGATTGGTCAGGCTTGGGCGATGGTAATGCGTTCTGTAGATTTTGGTTTCAAAATCACAGAATCACGATGGCTGAATGATCCATGTTTAGCAAATTTAAGAGCTGGACATGCATTTCATGAAGTCGTAGCTAATCAAAGAGGTAAACTATGGTGGGTGAACAAAACAGAGGCGAAGAGAAACTAGACGCGGCTCTTGGTTCAGGAAACTTAATGGATTCAAAAACTAGTCATCTGGATGATGAGCTAAGTTTTAAGTTGGAGAAAGCGTTTACTTGTTTATCTACCGATATACATTCTCATGATCTTTCCAAGATTGTCAGTGAGTATAATCCTATAGATTTAGCCTATGCCGTTTCTTGCCTTCCTCCAGATTCTCGTGCGATTCTTTATAAAAATCTCTCATGTATAGCATCTCGAGTAGCTTTCATTATTAATACAGATTCTGCTTCTCGATGGGCTATTTTTCGTAAGTTGACTGATATAGAAGTTTGTGCACTCATTGATCAGATGCCCCCAGACGAAGCTGTATGGGTCTTAGATGATATCCCTGATCGACGCTATCGTAGAATATTAGAATTGATCGATTCTAAAAAATCATTAAAAATTCGCGACTTGCAGAAACATGGCCGCAATACTGCAGGGAGACTTATGACTAATGAGTTCTTTGCATTTTTGATGGAAACTACTGTTAAGGATGTTTCTGCATGTATTAGAAATAATCCTGGGATAGATTTAACTCGACTTGTTTTTGTTTTGGATTTTAAAGGAGAACTTCAAGGTGTTGTTACTGATAGAAGTTTAATAATTAACCCCCCTGAAATTTCTTTAAAGCAGATTATGAATCAGGTAGAGCATAAAGTTTTGCCTGATGCAACTAGAGAAGAAGTTGTTGACTTAGTAGAACGTTATAAGATAGCTGCTCTACCTGTTGTTGATGAAGAAAATTTCTTAATAGGTGCTATTACTTATGAAGATGTTGTAGAGGCTATAGAAGATATTGCTGACGAAACAATAGCGCGTATGGCAGGGACCACGGAAGATGTGGGATATCATAGCTGTCATGTTGTTCAGAGATTTTTACTTAGAGCACCTTGGTTATTAGTAACTCTTTGTGCGGGGTTGGTCAGTGCTTCGGTAATGGCATACTTTCAAAAAATTGCCCCCTCATTATTGGCTCTGGTTATTTTCTTTATTCCTTTAATTAATGGGATGTCTGGAAATGTTGGTGTTCAGTGTAGTACAATTTTAGTCCGAAGTATGGCTACGGGGACGCTTTCTTTTGGACGCCGTAGAGAAACAATCTTTAAAGAGATGAGCATTGGTTTATTAACAGGAGTTGCCTTAGGGATTCTTTGTGGGATTGTTGTTTATCTTATGGGATTTATAGGTATGAATCTCTTTTCTGGAGGCGGGTTGCAGTTAGGAGTTACTGTAGCAGCTGGAGTGTTGGGAGCATCATTAACAGCTACAACTTTAGGAGTGCTTTCACCATTTTTCTTTGTGAAATTAGGAGTGGATCCTGCTTTAGCCTCAGGACCTATAGTTACTGCATTAAATGATATTATGTCGATGGTGATATTCTTCTTAATCACAGGATTTTTAAACTTTTTCTTTTTCAGTTAATAGTTCTTTTTAAATTATTATTTGATTACTTAATTTCATAAAGGTCTTTATTTCTTCTATATTTCACTTACATTCTAAAAAAGATCCCCCGGATCTACCTTTAGATACTCATGGGTACAAGCGATGTGTTTCTAGAGATGTCATTATCATGGTCATCTTTTTTTCTATCGTTGTTGTTCTTGCTATTGTAGGTGCAGTACTTGTTGGATCTAATGTTCTCACATCTTTGATGGCGTTACTTTTCTTTTCTGGTATTGCTACATCGGTATGTTTATTGGGTTTGGTTTTAATTTTCATTTTAAATGCAGAAAAGAGAATTTTTCCAAAAATCACTCTTCCTGATGAAATGGAATTTTCTAAAGAGGAACAAATTTTTCTACAAACACTACTAAACTTATCTCTTCCTGAGCAGATTAAAGAAACGGAAATTCCAACATTATCAGATGGCGTTCCTGAACATGTATTTATTAGAGGAACATTTTACAGAGAGAATTCAGAGTATAGAAATAATATTTCTACACGAGTAGAAAGCCTAGAAACGTCTCTAATGAGTTTTACTTCTACCTTTACTAAAGCTGTTGTACATTGTGGTCAGGTTTCAGGAAACTTAATTCAAGGGATAGTTAGGGAAATTAAGGATCTATTTATTCCTTCAATACGTTCTAGAGAAAAAGAGACCTCGCTTTGTTATTGTTTGCAAATTTGGAGTGAACTTTTAATACAGCACTCTTTTGTAGACTTTATTGTTCTTGTTCTTGAAAAGCCTGATATTAATCGTTTCTTACTTGGGAATTTTATAGAAATTGCTGAATCTTGGCGTATCAATCACGGAGATCCTACTTATATCTGTAGAGCTCTACAGTCATTTAATCTTTGGCTTTACGGTTTATATATGGGCGAGCCGTGTATAGATATTCTAGAATCTTATAATCCTGATCTTCTTACTGAAGATGTTCGAGCTTATTTAGAAAGTGGCAATTTTGTTCAGCTAATTTTCTCGCGAGCGGAACCCGATTTACGTGATAGATTTGCTGAGTTTTTGGAAGGATCTATTCAAGCTTTAGCTGCTACAGAATGCCATAAGATTCGTCGTGGGATGAACTCTGATGGATATATACAAAATGACCCTTCGTTACGTTCTGTTATCGATAATCTAAACTTGAGAATGACTTTTTGCTTGAATTTACCTTCATGTTCTTCTTGGAAATTTAGATTTGCTTTAGCAAGAAATTTAAACGGAATTTTCGATTTAAACGAATTTATTAGGGATAATTATTATGGCTTAGTTGCTAACCCCTTTTTGCTTATAGAACTTCTTCATAGCCATTCTAAATATCAGAGTTTTATTCAAGGATTGCTCATAAAAGCCATGCCTATAAGTCATTGGAAATCTTTATTTAAACCGATGATTGTAGGCTTATTCAGTGCGGGGATAGCTAATAGAAGAGAGCTAGAGGTAATGGCGAATCATCTGGGAGTAAATGTAGAAGATTTAACCAGTGTAATTTCTTCAGGCCGTTTCTTAGAAGTTTTATTTCCCAACTTATTCGAAGAATAGCTATTTAAATTCGATTTTCTGTTTTCCGGGTGCTTTACTTAAAAGAGAAGCTAGAAAATATGAAAAAGCAATTCCTTAAAAATTTTTAAGGAATTGCTTCAATGGTTGTATTAGACCTATTTGATTAGTTTCTTATGAGCATAGTAAATACCAAAAGGTATCATGCAGTTTGTAGAAAAGGCTAATAGTAAGAAGGCTGAATAACCTATTTTACCAGCTCCTGACAACTGCGTAACCTCTTGAGGAGGTAAAAAGCTAATCCATAAGGCAAATAAACAGGAAAGTATTCCTAAGAATGAAAGTAGACAGATACCAAAAAATTTCCCGGGAACTGAATACAAACGTTGTGCTTTTGGTTCTTTAATACGAAGAACCGGGCCCGCGATAAACAAACAAATGTACATAGCTAAATACATTTGTATGCTTAATGCACTAAGAATCCAGTAGGCTAAGTCTGCTGAATCTAAGCATAAAAAGATTAAAGTAAACAAGGTAACTACAACTGCTTGAAATAGCATAAGGTTTGTAGGAACATTCCTCGAGTTTACTTTTTTAAACATTCTAGGAAGACAATCGTTTTGTGTAGAGACGAATAGTCCTTTAGTTCCTGCGAACATCCATGCATTCAGTTCCCCTAGGGATCCGGCAATTGTCATAACAACAACAATACTAGTCATCCAAGAAAGATTGTACTTATCAAAGAATAGGGAAAATGCTTTAACAAGACCTGAAACTAGGCTAATTTCTTCTTTAGGAATAACGATAGCTATAGAAAGTGATCCTAAAACCAAGATAGCTAATGTGGCAATTGCTCCAATAAATACGGCTCTAGGGTAATTTTTTCTAGGATTTACCATATCCGAAGCCAGGTTAGCATTAGCTTCTAATCCACAGAGAGCTAAAAGCATGCCCGCAAGCAATACAAAAGATGACATACCATTAATTTCAGGAAGTAGATCGCCCCAAGAAAGAGAAATAGCTATGGGATTTCCAAAGACGATCCAAAAAATAGCCAAAGTGACTAAAATGGCTCCTGGAATTAAAGTTCCTATAATAACACAGACCGAACTGAAAAGAGCTGACGTACTAATTCCGAAGAAATTAAAAAAAGTCAGTCCCCAAAATCCAGCAAGAATAACTGTCGCTAAATAGATTTTATTATGGGCCAGATCCGGATTGATTTTATATACAAGTGTACTTGCTATGAAAGCAAGCATTGCAGGATACCAGGTCATATTATGAAACCATTGCATCCATATAGAAAAGAACCCCCACCATTTACCCAAGGCATCACGAGTCCAGATATAGATTCCTTGAGGTTTAAAAGATGCTAGTTCGGCTGAAATAAGCGCGTAGGGGATCATAAAACAGCCTACGGCAAGGGCATAGAAAAAAAGTGTTGATAAGCCATGCTTTGCTGTTAAGGGCAAGTTTCTTAAACTAATCACTACTGCTAGAGATAACATTCCAACAGTAAACGTGCCCAGGGGTTTTGATGGTTTTGAATGGGTATGCATAAGAGCCTTCTATTAGATTACGCTATTGTAATACTCGGGTCTAAGTAAATATCTTGAATCAAATTTAATAATTGTACGCCTTCGGTAAGAGGTCTTTGAAAAGCTTTTCTTCCCAAAATTAATCCCATACCTCCAGCCCTCTTGTTAATCACAGCAGTTTTCGCTGCCTCTGCGAAATCATCTTTTCCTGAGGGGCCTCCGGAATTAATAAGACCTACCTTACCACAGTAACTGTTGAGCACCTGGTAACGACAGAGGTCTATTGGATGATCCGAAGAGAGTTCAGAATATACTCTATCATCTGTTTTACTAAATTTGATAGCTTTAAAACCACCCTGACGTGTAGGTAGTTTCTGTTTCACGATATCAGCACCCAAAGTTGCTCCTAAATGATCTGCCTGACCAGTTAGATCTGCAGCTGTATGATAATCTACGCCATTAGTCACGAAGTTAGAGTTTCGTAAATAACACCACAATACTGTGGCTAAGCCTAATTCCCTAGCTCTCGCAAAAGCTCGAGAGACTGCAACAATCTCTTCGGAAGATGTCTCGGAACCAAAATAAATCGTTGCTCCCACAGCAACAGCACCCATATTATAAGCACTTTCTACTTGGCTAAAGAAAATTTGATGATATGTTGTTGGATAAGATAGAAGCTCATTATGGTTCAGCTTCAACATAAAGGGGATTTTATGAGCATATTTTCTTGAAAGTAGGCTCAAAACCCCATAAGAAGAGGCTACTGCAGAGCAACCGCCTTCAATGGCTAATCGAACGATGTTTTCTGGATCAAAATAAATAGGGTTTGGGGAAAAAGATGCCCCGGCCGTATGTTCTATGCCTTGATCTACTGGGAGAATTGAAAGATAGCCAGTATTCCCCAGCCTTCCATGAGCGAACATAGATTGCAAAGATCTTAATACGAGATTACTTCTATCAGAATAAAAGAAAACTTTATCAATAAAGTCAGGAGAGGGGAGAGTAAGGCTTTCTTTAGGGATATGTTTGCATTCGTATTTCAACAAATTTTCCGCGTCATTGCCTAGCAAATCATATATCTTCGACATACAGTTGAGACTCCTTAAGTGGTAACAATGGTCAGTTTGTGGGTAATCAATAAGATTTGTCAAGAATCTTTATAAACAATCATTGAAAAATAAAAAACTATACTTTTAAAAACCTTTAAACATTTAAAATGGAGTAGCACTTCATTTGTTTTAGAGTAAAAATTAAATGTCACAACCTGCAATCAATCCGCATCCTCCTGCAGATAACCACACGGAATCTCCCCCTATTACCCCAAAACAGAAAGATACCGCATGTAAAATAAGACAATCACAAATTATCAGCTTGATTTCAGCAGTGGTTGCAGCTGTTTTATTATTAACGATTCTTATTCTTCAATTGATTCCAGGAATTCCTGTTGCCTTCAGCATAGTACTGGGGTTAGCTCTTATTGTTGCGACAGCAGTATCTTTAATATTTTTTGCCTCTTATTTTCTCAAAATTAGAAAAGTACTTTTTGAGCTTTCTGCAGCTTCCACAGAACTTCGAGAAGTGTTTGCTAATTTCTCCTTAGATTTAATACGGAATATAGAACCACAGAAAATCACACGACCTCCACGATATGGTTCGAGAACTCGACCTAGAGGTCCGAGACTGGTTTCAACTCAAGTGTCTTCACCCACACCCACACCAGCTCCTACACCAACCTTACCAACTATACCGCCAGTCTCTACAGTGCCTACCCAAGAACAAGAACCAACAGAAACTCCTACCCCAACTCCTGGAGAAGGACCCTCATTGCCTCCAGAAATTCCAAGTCAAGTTGAGGAAGAAGTAAGCCCAGGCGTTGTTCCTGAACCTGTTGCCGGGCCATCAGTAGAAATGGACGTAGATTCCCTATTTCAAAGCAATCTATTGCGGTTACTTGATCTTGCTGAGGAGGGAACTATATATCCTGGAATAGATACACATTCGAAATACGAAAAAGAGCATCGAAACGCCTGTAAAGTATTTTCTAACTTTTGCGGAGGAGTGTCGAGATTTTGGGATAAGGTGAGAAGAGGAGAGCCACCTGTAACTAATGGGGAAATACTCTCAATGTTTACTCTCCCAATTTTTGGTAGGGATAGCCATCCAATATTATGTATTACCTATAACGGAAAAGATGCATTTTCAAGCGATCTTTTAGGCGCTTTTTGGTTGCATGATGCTTTTAAAGATCCTAAATGTTCAGAAAAATTATTTGATATTATTCGGATATTGAAAAAATCGAATCAGTTAATAGAGAGCGTTGAGGATCAACAGACAGCCTATACAGCAGCTCTAGTTAGTTTAAATGTATTATTGTCTGGTTGGTGTCTATGTAATCAGAGTCTTGCTGCGAATATCGTGGGTTCTGTACAGGCATTAAGAAGATCCGAAGAAGATAAAATGATCATCCTTGAGATGTTGAATTCTGGGAATATTCTTGGAGCTTTGGTGTTTATACACGGCGATAGAAATCCGGATATAAAAGCAATTATGCGTATCAATGATTTAGATTCAGAAGGTGAACCTCTACCAAATCCGCAAAATGCGATTGAAATACTGTATGAAAATATTGATCCTTATAGCGTACGTGCAATCACGATAGTGGGAGACTTGGCAGAAACATCTCAAGAACAAGGTGAGAATCTTATCAGAGAATCCCGGAGTATGTTCGAGAAATTGAGTGAAAGCTTGCCAATAACTGCAGCGGGATTAGGTTATGACATATGGAATGGTGGTAATGACAATCTAAATAGAGCATATGAGGAAGTGACAATGTTCTTAGCTGATCATCCACCCACATCTACATCTATGATGTTTTCATTTCTACGAGCTGTTCGTGGTGCACCAAAATTACAGTCACGTGTGAAAAATTATCTTCCTTATGCAGGTAAGGAAGCCGTGGGCTCTCTTCTATCGACATTAATATTGGGCGGATACTCTCTAGGGTTGTTTACCTATCGCCAAATTGATTGTCTGCGCGATGCTTTAGGGATTTCTGAACGAGACTTAATACGACTTATTCTGTCTAGAAAAATAGCAGGAACAATTCTTCCTAGACTCTTATAACAAGAATGAATTTCAAGTGTGTTAAGCGGGTGTCATAAATAGGGATTTTCATAATTTAATCCCTATTCACTTTTTATATTTCAAACATTAAACTCGATCTTGAAACATAGGTCTTGTGTTAATAACACAGACGTGATTTTTATAAATTTTCGGGTTCATTTTGTGTTTGAGAAAGACTCTCCTATCATTTCTGTAAAAAATTTAAATAAAGAAATAGGGAATCATCGTATTTTAAACGATATTTCTTTCTCTGTTGACCCGGGAGAAATTTTTGGAATCATTGGACATAGTGGTTCTGGAAAAAGTACGTTATTGCGTTGTTTAGACTTCTTAATTTCACCAACCTCAGGATCTATCTCCATTGCAGGATTTCATAATCTTGACTCAAATAAAAGAATTTCACGTTTAGTTTTTGCCAAGCGAGTTGCTTATATTTCTCAAAACTGCGGATTGTTTTTAGCAAAAACAGTATTCGAAAATATAGCTTATCCTTTGAAGATTCGTTATCCCGATATGACGAAATCTCTAATTGAAGAGAAAGTAGACGATGCTTTGTATTTCTTAAATTTGTATGAGAGGAAGCATGCATACCCTAGTAGATTAAGTGGGGGACAGAAACAAAAGGTCGCTATCGCTATAGCTATTGTATCTGATCCCATTGTTTTGCTTTGTGATGAAATTACCTCAGCCTTAGATCCAAGATCTACAGAAGATGTTACTGATAAATTACTACAGTTAAATGAGGAAAGAGGGATTACTCAAGTTTTTGTTTCTCATGAAATTGAGGTAATTAAAAAACTTTGTTGTCAAACTTTAGTTATGCATCAAGGTGCTGTTGAAGAATTGGGCCCTACGGAGAAGCTTTTTTTAAGTCCTCATAGCTCGGTTACCGAAGAACTTTTTCATATGAATTCAATTGCTAAAGGAATCTACGATCATAGAGAGAATGAGGAAATTTTGAGATTAGGTTTCCCAAAAGGTTTAGCAGTTCAAGGAATGATCAGTCAACTGATCCAAAATGGAGAGATAGCTATCAATATCCTTTCTGGAGATATCAATCTCTTTCGTAAGGCCCCCTTGGGTTTCTTGATTGTGGCTTTATCTGGAAATAGAGAACAAAGAGATCGAGCAAAAGAGACTCTTATAGACAAGGGAGTTATTATACAACAATTCCAGAAGTCAAGATAGTGAGGGTGAAATATGCAAATAGATATGCTCTATCTGTTAATTAAAGAAACGGGAAGTACCCTGTATATGGTGGCTGCATCTTTCTTCTTCTCATCAATTCTAGGTGGGCTTTTAGGATTAGGACTTTTTGTAACAGCTCCCTATGGCTTAAAACCAATGAAGAGCGTCTATTCAGTAACTTCCGTTGTGCTGAGCTTCCTCACGGCTATTCCTTTTGCTATTTTAATTGTTATCCTATTCCCAGTAACGCGATGGATCGTGGGAACATCTTTAGGAGCAACGGCCTCCATAGTCCCTTTAACTTTTGGAGCTTTGCCTCTAGTGGCTTCTTTTGTTTCCGATGCGTTGCGTACAGGAGCATTGACATGTGTTGAGCCCTCTATTGCTTTAGGGATACCTAAATTGAAAATAGTAAAAGATATTCTTTTCCCAGAAATTTTTCCTCAGCTGATCTTCTCATTAAAATCGTTAATCGTACACCTAATTGCTTGTTCTACTTTTGCTGGATTCGTTGGAGGTGGAGGATTAGGGCAGATTTTATTGCAATATGGCTACTATCGTTTTGACTTTTCTATAACTTTATCTGTGTTGGTTATTACTTTGTTTTTTATTGAGGGTATCCGGGTTTTAGGAGATACTTGGGGCCGGCGTATATTAAGACGTCGGGGGATTTTATGAAAAAAATAAAAATACTAGTTCTAATTGCTTTACTAGTCTCTTTAACTGGATGTAATAAAAATTCTGAGGAGATTGTACGCATTGCTGCAAGTCCTACACCACACGCACAGCTTCTCTACAGCTTGCAAAAAGAAGCAAAATCTTTGGGATTATATCTTAAAATACTTCCTGTAGATGATTATCGCGTGCCCAATCGTTTGCTTTTAGATAAACAAATAGAGGCGAATTACTTTCAACATGAAGATTTTTTAAAAGATGAATGTTCACGTTATCAATGTGAGGGAAAGCTGATTGCTTTAGCTAAAGTACATTTAGAACCTATGGGATTATATTCTAATAAAATTCAGTCTCTTGAAGAGCTTAAAAATAAAAAGCAATTACGCATAGCTGTTCCTATAGATAGAACAAATGAACAACGTGCCTTGGATCTATTGCGAGATTGTGGTTTAATTGCTTATAACGAAGTTTCTAACCTAGATATTACTGCAAAAGATGTTTGTAGTTGTGGAGATAGAAAAGTTATTATTATAGAGATAGCAGCACCTTTATTGGTATCTTCGTTACCTGATGTAGATGCTGCCGTTATTCCTGGAAATTTTGCTATTGCTGCCGGATTTTATCCCCATAAAAATAGTCTTTGTTTAGAAGATGTGCTCACATCTAAATATACTAATATTGTTGTCGTGCGTGCTGAAGACATAAATGATCCACGAATTCAAAAACTACGTCAATTATTTGAGAGTGATTCTGTGAAAGACTTCTTTGACACGAAATACAAAGAAAGTTTTTTAGTCCAATAATAAATCGAGCCCACACATTAAAGTGGGCTGAATCAATTTCTAGGTTTCTGAATAAAAATATACATTTTCAGATAATGATTTTCCTTGAGGGATTTTTTGTTATAACCTATCCTTTTTCCTGGTTGTTAGAGATTTACAAAGAAATAAGGGTGGGTCTATGTCAGGTTTTATAAATTTAGGTCCTAAAACTCCTTTAGGTTCGCCTTTTGATATCTCTTTATTGCCAGATAATGCAGGAATGAATCTTTTGGGCTCAATTCCTATAGTCGGAATATTTGTTGGTGTAAAACGTATTGCTGCAATTTCCGAATATAATGCAACTTTCGGACGTGATACCGGAGTGAATCGCGTTATTATTGAGGATCTGGGTGATGGTAACTACCATACACAAAGTATGACCTCTTATACGCGAGGCCACTATTTCAGAGGGATTGCAGAGATTTTAGGCTTGGGAATTGTTCTAACAATTCTAGAATTTATCGCTAGTATCTTTCAGACTATTATTTTGCTTGCGCTTGTTTTGATAGCACTTCTCACATTTATCCTTGTTATTCCAATTACTTTCGGGTGTTCAGTGGTTTTAGACCTATTGCCTAGAAAACAGATCGTTAATAAGGATACATTCAAGGAAATGAGTGAGAGTGATTATGAAGAAAAGGTGAGAGATAAGAAAAGTGACTGGTCTGAAGAATCAACTAGCATGGTTTCAATTTTTAATAAATTTATGCATGAAAAAATTTTCCCTTCTTAAATATTTTGTTTGATTGTTGTTTAATTTTTATCAAAAACACGACATGAATAAGTCATGTTGTTGTCTAGAAAAGATCGCCAAAAGTAACGTTTAAAGCTATATTGACTTTTTTCGTGTTGCTGGATATAAGGCATTCTTTTAATGCAACGTATGATTAGACATTTATGTTGTATTTCTTTTAGGTGTTTTATGTTTCCTTTCTTTAAAAATCGAGAGTTGCACAAAACGAAAACTTCTAAAAAAACAGCTTCTACAATTAAACATGCAAAGCATTACTTAAACGGGTATTTAAAGAAGATAGAGCACATTGTTGCTGCCAACCCTAAAGAAGTAATAGAAGCATGGAATGAAATGTTAGGAACAAAGTATAATGGAATGTTCCAAGCTTTAGGATTTAAGGATCATATTCTATTGGTAAAGATTTACAATTCTTCTTTATACGCTTCGCTAAAGCAAACGCATCAAAGTAGTTTAATCGCTCGCTTGCACCAAGTAGTTCCTCACGCTAAGATCAAGGAAATACAGTTTTTGTTAGGATAATGTATGGACGCAAAAGAAAAAAGTTACGACGCCTCAGCTATTACCGTTTTAGAAGGGCTTCAAGCCGTTCGTGAGCGTCCTGGGATGTATATTGGAGATACTGGGATTACAGGACTTCATCATTTAGTGTATGAAGTTGTGGATAATAGTATCGACGAAGCTATGGCGGGTTTTTGTTCTGAAATCCATGTAAGGATTTTAGAAGATGGCGGTATTACTATATCCGACAACGGTCGAGGTATTCCGATACAGATTCATGAAAAAGAATCTAAAAAACAAGGTAGAGATGTTTCTGCTCTAGAAGTTGTTCTCACTGTACTTCACGCTGGTGGAAAATTTGATAAAGATAGTTACAAAGTCTCTGGAGGATTGCATGGCGTTGGCGTGTCTTGTGTTAATGCTTTAGCAGAAAAACTTATCGCAACAGTTTATAAAGACAAGCAAGCTTATCAAATGGAGTTTTCTAGAGGGATTCCTGTAACAGCTTTGCAAGCTTTAGGAGCTGCGGATAAGCAAGGAACAGAAATTACTTTCTATCCCGATAATAAAATCTTTTCCTCTTGTGTTTTCGATCGTTCTATTCTCATTAAAAGGCTAAGAGAACTCGCGTTCTTAAATCGAGGCGTAACCATCGTTTTTGAAGATGACCGTGATGTGAGTTTTGATAAGGTTGTTTTTTTCTATGAAGGGGGAATCCAATCTTTTGTTAGTTATTTAAACCAAAATAAAGAAAGTCTTTTTCCTGAGCCTATTTATATTTCAGGGATTCGTGCGGGAGATGACGGCGATATTGAATTTGAAGCAGCTCTTCAATGGAATTCTGGATACTCTGAGTTAATTTATTCCTATGCAAATAATATTCCTACCCGTCAAGGGGGGACGCACCTTACAGGATTCTCTACCGCATTAACTCGTGTACTTAATGCTTATATTAAAGCTCACAATCTAGCTAAAAATGACAAATTGTCCTTAACAGGAGAAGATATCCGCGAAGGACTCACCGCGGTAGTTTCTGTTAAAGTTCCTAACCCTCAGTTTGAAGGTCAAACTAAGCAGAAATTAGGAAACAGTGATGTAGGATCTGTGTCACAACAGATTACAGGAGAAACTCTAACAACATTTTTCGAGGAAAATCCTCAAATAGCCAAAATGATTGTTGAGAAAGTTTTTATTGCAGCTCAAGCTAGAGAGGCTGCGAAGAAAGCTCGAGAGCTAACGTTAAGGAAAAGTGCTTTAGATAGTGCACGACTTCCAGGAAAACTTATCGATTGCTTAGAAAAGGATCCCGAAAAATGTGAGATGTACATTGTGGAGGGAGACTCTGCTGGAGGCTCAGCTAAGCAAGGTAGGGATCGTCGTTTCCAAGCTATCCTTCCTATTCGAGGTAAAATCTTAAACGTAGAGAAAGCTCGTTTACAAAAAATTTTCCAGAACCAAGAGATTGGAACGATCATAGCAGCTTTGGGTTGTGGCATTGGTTCGGACAATTTCAATTTAAGTAAGTTACGTTATCGACGTATAATTATTATGACAGATGCTGATGTTGATGGTTCCCACATTCGCACACTACTATTAACATTCTTCTATCGTCATATGACTGCATTAATTGAAAATGAATGCGTTTATATAGCCCAACCTCCTTTATATAAAGTAAGTAAGAAAAAAGATTTCCGCTATATCCTTTCTGAAAAAGAAATGGATGATTACCTCTTAACACTAGGAGTAGGAGATAGTAAGCTTGTTTTTAAAAATGGAGATCGTGAAATAAGCGGAGAAGCTTTGGATAGCTTTGTGAAGCTTATTTTAAACGTAGAAAACTTTATAGTTGCTCTAGAGAAGAAAGCTGTGCCTTTCTCTGAATTCTTAGAGATGCGAAATGAAATTTCAGGATATCCTCTATACTACTGTCCTCCAAAGAGTGGAAAGCAAGGAGGACGTTATTTCCATTCTACAGAAGAGAAAGACGAAGAGATTTTAGCATCAGAAGATCCAGATTCTGTAAAAGTTATTGAATTGTATAAAACAGCTATTTTTGCAGAGATCCAAGAAGAACTCCGCGATTATGGTTTAGATATTCGTCATTATCTCAATCCAAAAGACTCTGAGATGGTGATTACAAATGAAGATTCAAAAACGCTTCCATACACCTGTTATACTTTGAAAGAAGTCATTGATCATCTTAAAACCCTTGGAAGAAAGGGAATAGAAATTCAACGTTATAAAGGTCTTGGAGAGATGAACGCAGATCAGCTTTGGGATACGACTATGAATCCTGAACAAAGAACTTTAGTGCGTGTATCATTAAAAGATGCTGTAGAAGCGGATCATATCTTCACTATGCTTATGGGAGAAGAAGTTCCTCCAAGAAGAGAATTTATCGAAAATCATGCTCTATCAGTTAAGATGAATAATTTAGATATTTAGGAGACGGTTATCACTATGTTTAACAAAGAAGAAATCATTGTCCCTAAAAATCTAGAAGAAGAAATGAAGGAAAGTTACCTTCGTTACTCTATGTCTGTGATTATTTCCCGGGCACTTCCTGATGTTCGTGATGGTTTGAAACCCTCACAGAGACGCATTCTTTATGCGATGAAACAATTAAATCTTACTCCTGGAGCCAAGCATCGTAAATGTGCTAAAATTTGTGGTGACACCTCCGGAGACTACCATCCTCATGGCGAACGTGTTATTTACCCTACATTGGTGCGTATGGCTCAAAATTGGGCAATGCGCTACCCATTGGTAGACGGTCAAGGAAACTTTGGTTCTATTGATGGTGACCCTGCGGCTGCTATGCGTTATACAGAAGCCCGTCTAACCCATAGCGCAATCTTCCTAATGGAAGATTTAGATAAAGATACTGTAGACATGGTCTCGAACTATGATGAAACGAAACATGAGCCTGTCGTTTTCCCTTCAAAATTTCCTAATCTTCTTTGTAATGGTTCTTCTGGTATTGCTGTAGGTATGGCAACAAATATTCCTCCACATAATCTTGGGGAATTAATTGAAGCTACACTACTTGTATTAAGTAATCCTAATGCTTCTATTGAAGAAATCTTAGAAGTCATGCCTGGTCCTGATTTCCCCACAGGGGGGCTAATTTGTGGGGGTGAGGGTATTCGCTCTACATACCATACAGGAAGAGGTAAAATAAAAGTCCGTGCACGTCTTCATGTAGAAGAGAATGCGGATAAGCATCGAGAGAATATTATTCTTACTGAGATGCCTTATAATGTAAATAAGTCCAGGTTAATCGAACAAATTGCAGATCTAGTTAATGATAAGACCTTGGCTGGAATTTCAGATGTTCGAGATGAATCAGATAAAGATGGTATCCGAGTTGTTCTTGAGCTAAAGAGAGGGGAATCGTCAGAAATTGTTATCAACCGTCTCTACAAGTTTACTGATATTCAAGTGACTTTTGGAGCAAATATGCTTGCCTTGGATAAAAATCTTCCAAGGACCATGAATATTCATAGAATGATTTCTGCTTGGATACGTCACCGTACGGAAGTTATCCGTAGAAGAACGCGCTATGAATTGAATAAAGCTGAAGCACGTGCGCATATTCTTGAAGGTTTCTTAAAAGCTCTTTCTTGTTTGGACGATGTTGTTCGCACAATTCGCAACAGTGATAGCAAGGAACATGCTAAGCATCAGCTTATTGAGAATTTCGGTTTTACCGAGTATCAATCTGTAGCTATTCTCGAATTGCGTTTGTATCAACTTACAGGATTAGAAGCTGAGAAAATTCAAAAAGAATACGACGAGTTACTAAATAAAATTGCTTATTATAAACGTGTTCTTGCTGATGAGGGTCTAGTCAAAGATATTATTAGAAATGAGCTGCAAGATATTCAGAGAGTCCATAAAACTCCTCGTAGAACTACGATAGAATTTGATGCTGATGATATTCGTGATATTGAAGATATCATCACTAACGAGCCTGTAATTATTACCATATCAGGTGATGATTATGTAAAAAGAATGCCTATAAAAGTCTTTAGAGAGCAGAAACGTGGTGGTCACGGAGTTTCTGGATTCGACATGAAGAAAGGTTCAGATTTCTTAAAAGCGGTATATTCAGCATCCACAAAAGACTACCTATTAATCTTCACTAATTTTGGACAATGTTATTGGCTTAAAGTATGGCAATTGCCCGAAGGTGAAAGACGGGCTAAGGGTAAGCCAATTATTAATTTCCTTGAAGGTATCCGTCCTGGAGAACAACTTGCGGCGGTTCTTAACGTTAAGAATTTTGAAAATGCAGGATTCTTATTCCTGGCAACAAAGCATGGTGTTGTTAAGAAGGTAGCTCTTGATGCCTTCAGCAACCCTAGAAAGAAAGGTATTCGTGCTTTAGAAATAGATGATGGAGATGAACTCATCGCTGCTGCTCATATTACCAGTGAAGAAGAAAAAGTCATGCTCTTTACTAGATTAGGCATGGCAGTACGTTTTCCTCATGATAAAGTGCGTCCTATGGGAAGGACAGCACGTGGTGTACGAGGTGTTTCATTGAAAAATGAAAATGATCGTGTAGTTGCTTGCCAAATTGTTAGGGATGATCAATCTGTTCTTGTTGTTTGCGATAACGGTTTCGGAAAACGTTCTCAGGTAGGAGACTTCCGAGAAACTAATCGTGGTGGTGTTGGAGTACGCTCTATCCTTATTAATGAGAGAAACGGGGATGTTCTTGGGGCTATTTCTGTTACAGATCACGACAGTATCTTATTGATGTCAGCACAAGGGCAAGCTATCCGTATTAATATGCAAGATGTACGTGTTATGGGAAGATCCACTCAGGGTGTGCGCTTAGTTCATGTTAAAGATGGTGATATCCTAGTTGCTATGGAAAAACTCTCTTTAAATGAAGATGAAACTCTATCAGATCTTGAAGAAGAGACTACCTCACCACAAGTATAGAGGAATAACGCTGTGTTTATAGTTATTGAAGGATGTGAAGGTTCAGGGAAAAGTTCCTTAACAGAACTTCTAAAAGATAGACTAATAGCTGAGGGGAAAGTAGTTGTC
This sequence comes from Chlamydia sp. 16-02, assembly GCF_042235055.1. NCBI lineage: Bacteria > Pseudomonadati > Chlamydiota > Chlamydiia > Chlamydiales > Chlamydiaceae > Chlamydia > Chlamydia sp. 16-02. Next base: position 78,964 of record NZ_CP114172.1, on the reverse strand, counting down.
GCCACTAGAGAACCCGGAGGGTCTCCTCTAGGAGAACAGGTGCGTAATTTAATTTTAGATCCATCAACAATATCAATTTCTCCCTATGCAGAATTATTTCTATTTCTTGCTGCACGCGCGCAGCATGTAACTGAAAAAATATTTCCAGCTTTAGAATCAGGAAAAATTGTCATTTGTGATAGATTTCATGACTCTACAATTGTCTATCAGGGAATAGCTGAGGGATTAGGTAAAGATTATGTGACAAACCTTTGTCACCATGTCGTAGGAGAAAAAAAGTTTCTTCCTAATCTTACCTGTCTCCTGGATATTCCTCCTGAAGAAGGACTAAAAAGAAAACAACAGCAAAAATCCTTGGATAAATTCGAAGATAAGCCTTTAGCATATCATAAAAAAATCCGTGAAGGATTTTTATCTCTTGCCGAAGCACGCCCTGATAGCTATCTTATTTTAGATGGGAGGCAACCTATCAAAGAGTCTCTTAATAAAGTTATGACTGCCTATACAGAATTAGCGTTATGCAAATAGAAGAAAAGGTTGTTAATCAACCCTGGGAAGCCTTACTTGATAATATTAATCAAGGGAAGATCTCTCATGCAATTTTATTGTATGGGAATTCGTTAACTTTACTTTCACAATATGCATATAATCTAGCGGCACATATTCTTCTTAAAGATACCCCTGAAGCACAATATAAGATTTCCCAGCGAATCCATCCTGATATTCATGAATTTTTTCCTTCTGGAAAAGGAAGATTACATTCTATAGAGATTCCTAGGGATATCAAAAAGGAGATAGGAATTCTTTCTTATGAAGGGTGTTATAAGATCTATATCATTCATGAAGTAGATCGTATGACTTTACCAGCGATCTCTGTGTTTTTAAAAGTACTTGAAGATGCTCCTTCACATAGTGTCATTTTACTCACATCTGCAAAACTACAACGTATACCTGCTACGATTCTTTCTCGTAGCTTATCTATATATATTCAAGGTGATGAGAATATAGCTCCTAATAAAGATGATATTGAATATCTCTTAAAATATGCTTCTGGAAAAATGAAAATCACAGAAGTAGGACAAATAGTTAAAGGCAGCGCTGATACAGATAAGCAAGTGCTTAGAGATAAAGCGAAATACCTTTTAGAAATCCTTCTTAAGCTATTTAGAGATCGATTTATGCTTTCTTTAAATATTAGCGCAAGCGCGATGACATATCCTAAATATGCTGAGGATATTCTTAACCTACCCATACTACCTTTAGAAAAGGTGTTGATTATTGTGGAGAAAGCTTACCAAGCTTTGGATAACTCTTCATCAGCGACAAGTTGTATGGAATGGGTTGCCTTACAACTCTCATCACTGAATAATCGTTTTAACGCGTTAACTTAAAGCGCTTGTCCATAAAGGAATAGTTTCTTGCATTCTTTGTAAGACAAGAGCAGGAATCTCATGACCTCCATTAAAAGAAATAAACTCTCCATGTAGACGTGAGGATAAGAGTTTATTTAATCTTTCACCATGATAATAGGGGAGAATGGTATCTTGATATCCATGACTTTGAATAAAGGGAACTTTAGCACAAAGATTCACATTATTTTCCCAACCTTTGTCGAGTAATAAAGCTCCAGAATAAATTAAAGCTCCTCGATAGGGAATTTTAGAAGATAGTACAAGATGTGTGGTCATCATAGCACCTTGACTGAATCCTCCAAGAATAACGTCATATCTAGGACGGTCCAACTCTTCAATAAGATTTTCTAAAGCTGTTTTTGGCTTTTCAAAATCAATATTAAATAATTTTTGATATTGTTGCTCTGTTTCTGGAGTAATATCAGGATTCGAAATCAAACTTTGAAATAAAGGAACATCTAAAGGAAACCATGCTCTTCCGCCACCAAATTCATAAGGAAGTTGTTCTATCCCATGGGGAAATATCCATGTAGGGCGTACACCTTTGAAAGGGCAGGCTGAAGGAAAAAATGCTAGGTTATCAGCGTCTGCTCCATAACCATGACAAAAAACAATAACAGGATCATCGGGATCTCCAGGACATACTATAGCGTCTAATCCAGCAAACTTACGACGAAAAAATGAATACTCCATGAATGCTCTCAAAGGTAATTTTTTATAAAATTTTAGATCAAGTTAGTCAGATTGATTTTAGAGATCAAGGCTTTCTTATAAATCAGTAAGATATAGAGAAAATTATAATTTTTCTTCTATAAAGGAGAGGATTAATGTCGTTAATATTAAATAACTTTAATCTTCTTTATAAAACAGAAGCTGTATTTAAAAAACTTGGATTTAGAAATATACCTATGCTAAAGTCTTTTCAGGCAAACATTAAACCAGGTTTTTACTAAGTTAATCATTTGGTTTTTGGTTAAAATGTACTAAAATTGATTAATTCTGGAGCTTTTATGTCCGGTACTGATCCAGATTTTTTCTTACGTCAAGCTGCGGATTATTTACATGAGGGAAAGGTTATAGCCTTTCCTACAGATACTGTCTATGGTTTAGCTGTAGCATTAAATGCTTTAGATGCTGAAGAACGTATTTATTCTCTAAAACATAGAGATAGAGGAAAGTCTTTAGTTATTTATGTAAATACACTTGAGGATATCGAAAAATTCTCAGGCTATCCTTTATCTTGCCGAGCTATTAAACTGGCTCAGAAGTTCCTTCCAGGACCTTTAACCCTACTTGTAGATCATAAAAATTCTAGATTTTCCCAAGAAAAATTAGGATTTAGAATTCCTTCTCTTCCTATAATAAAGAGATTAATCGATATATCAGGGCCTTTAATTGGAACCTCTGCGAATATTTCAAATTTCCCTCCGGCAGTAGCTTCTGATGAAGTCATCGAAGATTTCCCGAATGAAGATATTGTTATTATTCCTGGTCAATGTTCCTTTGGATTAGAATCTACAGTAATATCTGCAGATCCCTTAAAGATATATCGTGAAGGGATAGTCTCTCGACACGCTATTGAAGAGGTTCTGGGAGAAAGAATAGAACCATGTCGAGCTTTCCACACATTTTCTCAACATATTAAAATTTATACTGTAAGAGATAATGAAGTGTTAAGAGAGTTTCTTCAACACCACCCTAATTTTCAAGGTATTATTTGTGAGGATCCTCAACCATGGAATTTCTATCCTTCGTTACGAAAAGCATTAAGATCTTCGAAACCAGTAGTTGTATTTGTTTATAATCAACAGACATCTTTATATCCCGAGCTTACGCCTTATCTAATGCCATATACTTATACCCGTATCAGGTGAATTTCATGATTATAGATATGCATTGCGACCTTCTTTCTCATGAAAATCTTTCGGATCAAGATCCTTCTGTTCGTTGTTCCCCTGGTCAACTACTCTCTGGAGGAGTTGATAAGCAAGTGTGCGCTATATTTACTGAGCATAGTGGAAGCTCTCCTAGTGCTGACAAACAAAATCAACTATTTTTCAGCCTTCCAGAATCTGACAAACGCATCCAACTTATCTCCTTTGATTCCGATATTTTAGATAAAGACAATCATAACAACTCTCTTTCGATCATTCGTAGTATAGAAAATGCCTCTGGATTAGGTTCCGACTACCAAAATCTCAGCGAACTTCTGAATAAGCTGATAGACCTATTTTCTATGGGTCCTATTGCTTATTTAGGTATTGTCTGGAATGGAAGAAATCGTTTTGGTGGCGGTGTTTTTGATCCCCACAAATTGACTACTGATGGCAAACGTTTATTAGAGGTTATGGAACAATTAGCTATTCCCATAGATCTCAGCCATTGTTGTGATAGGCTTGCTGATGATATTCTAGATTATACCTTAGATAAATTGCCTACTATGCAGGTTCTTGCTAGTCATTCCAACTTTCGAGAAGTTCAAAACATCCCTAGGAATCTTACCGGTGCTCACGCAAAAGAAATTGCATCTAGAGGCGGTGTCATTGGTTTAAATATCGTGAACTACTTCGTGGGATCATCTTTAAAAGATTTGCAAAAGCATATTTACCATGCTGAAAAAATTGGGATCTTGGATAAACTTGTCTTAGGGACAGACTTTTTCTATTCTGATGACCAAGAGAAGTTTTTCCCTGAATGTTCTACAGCTAAAGATCACCCAAACATTCATAATATTCTACGAGATAGTTTGCATACAGAAGATTCGGAAAATATACTTTGGCGATCTGCTCAGACATTTTTAAATCGAACACTACGTCGTCAACAGGAAAGAAAAAAAATTAGTTTGGATATATAAAAAAAGCCCGAAGTATACACTTCGAGCTTGTCTCCTAAGATGATGCCAAGGAAGGCTAATTTTATAAGTTTTCGTTAGCCTCTTCAGTTTCGTCCGGATCGTCATTTTTGATGGTTTCCTTCACTAGAAGATTGCTCGTGCGAGGAGGAACTTTCAGAAGAGGAAGTAACTGTTCCAGATGATGATCCGCTTCTTGATGTTTTCCTATTTTCCCACCAGTTATTAAAACGAGAGCGTACGGTTGGGCTACCAGCATTAACATCTAACGAAAGAGTAGAGCTACTTTTTCTTATTGGTGTAGGAGACGGTGTTGGCTTGGCTCTATTTAATCGTTGTTGTATTTGATCTATTGTTACTTTGGCTGCATCTAATTCTATTGTTTTTTCCATCAACAGACGATTTAACCTAGTAATTTCTGTCTCAAAATCCCTAGTCAATCTTTCTATCATGCCTTGCTGGTTAATAAGAGCTTTATCAAGATCCTCACTAAGAGAAGCTATGCGAGAAGATTTCTCTTGAGCATCAGCAACTAGATCTCTAACCATATCTTCAAGTTGCTGTACTTTAGCTTGTTCAGCAGTCAATTCAGCCTGAAGTGCTTGAATTTGCTCTTCTTTTTGCTGAACGGTAGTCTCAGCTTCTTGTAGACGTGTCTGCAGCACGCTATTTTCTTCTCTGACCTGCGTTAACCCTTCTTCAGCTTGCTGTACACGTAATTGTAGGTCAGAAATAGTTTGTCTTTCTGTTTCAAGTTCTCCGGAGACCTCTGCAAGCTGTCTTTGAGATTCATCCAGCTGTGCTTGTAGACGAGTGACCTCTTCTGTTTTCTGTTCGACCAACCCCTTAACTCTTATAATTTCGCTAGCTAATACATCTTCTTCTTGATGGGATAAAGAGGGCTTTCTAAAAATACGCATAGCTATCCCAAAGGAGATCAAACTTGTGCCTAAGGCAAGAACTGTAGCGCCCAAAGCAATAGAGAATGTAGAGGGTAAACTAGCAATCGTAAGGGTTAAAAGTAAGATCCCGGATATAACTAAAATAATACCTACAGCGACAAGGGTGAGACTAACAACCTTACGACTAACATGAGAATCCTGACAAACCCGCTTTAATACGGAAACCTTTTCTATTGCCTCTTCGTGAGAGGAGGAACGTGATATAGGAGAAGCCATACTTGAAACTATTTAAAATAATAAAATCGATGAAAATTTTAACAAATATGTTATTAATTTTCAGTAAAAAGAGAGAAAATAAGATCTTATAATATAACAAGATTTTAGTTTTCTTCTCTTAGATAAACATAAAAAACACAAGATCCTAAGATTAAGGGGACAATATTCTGTAATAAAATTTTTAACGCTTTGAAAATTAAAGGGTTGTCAAGATTTCTTTACAGTTAAATGCTATTGCGACGGTGTAAGTTTATCGATACTATATCGAATCCTTCAGTAGCATCCTCAAAATCCTCATCAGACTCATTGTCATCATTATTAATAGGCGAGTTTTCCTTCTGTTCATCTCCTCTTTGTGTTTCAGTTGCAGACGGTGGAGGAGTAATAGCTAGTAAAGTTCCTGGAATAGGAACAGCGGTTTTTTGCACACCACCAGGTAGGAAAGAACTTAAAAAGTGCGATGTAGATGAAATGGATGAAGAAATTGCACCTAACCATGACGAGGTTGTAGGAGCTGGGGTAATCGATTTTTTTATCTCTAAACTTGAAATCCGATTTTTATAGTGGGTAATTTGAGCATTTTTTGAAGTGAGTTCGGTAGTCAGGTTTAAATTTCTAGTATTAGCTTCCTGAAGATTATGCTCTAATAGAGTTGAGCGCGACACCGCGCTTTTTAAACTTTTTTCAAATATTGTTCTTTCTGTCTTTCTTAATTCTTGTTCGTACTGCATTAAATACAGATGGGTAACTCCCTGAGCGCTTAAACTAAAGGCTCGAATATCTTGAAGACCTCCGATAAATAGAGCGGCTCCTGTAATACCTAGACCTAAACTAATTCCAGGACGGAACCAGGTAGTTATCAAAAGTTCAGCAATAACAGCACCAACTATACAGCCTATACCGAGAATAATTTCACTTAGGGCAATTAGTGTTCTAGTTTTCCCCATACAATGGACCTTACCATAGGTTAATACATCTAACGAGGAAGGGAAGAGTATAGATAAAACGGGTTCTGTGTTCTTTTCTTTTGGAATGGGCAGACCTTGACTTCTAAGAGCACTTTTTATTTCTAGGTAGTTCTTTCTCCAAATAGCGTTTTGAAAATAGACAACCTTGAGACAGTAAGCAATAACCGCAGAGCCTATAATGATTCCAGAAACTCCTAGAGAAATACTCAAAGCTGAAGTAAGTCCTAAAGGAAGAATTAATACGCATACCCCAACAAGAAGTAGGATAATACCCAGAGCAAAAGCACCGATAACAGCTAGAAAGGTTTGTCTTTCATTTTTAATAAAGTTTCGGTTATTCGCCAAAACAGAAATATTTCTTACTTGATTCTCTGAATTTCTAACTTGAATCTCAGCGGGAATAGCCATAAAATTAACAAAAAAACATTCTCAAAAGAAATATGCTACCATCTGATTATAAATCGTGTAAATCTAATTTTGTTTTAAAAAATCCAAAGTTAGTTCGCGTTATTATTACAATATAACGAAGCATATATAATATTATTTTTTTGAAAATAAGAAATGAGAGTGGCTCCACAAGGACGTGGAGCGAACTCTCAAATTTTGATTAATTAGAAGAAAAGCTACAAGACTGATTCTTGTAATGAAATTGAATAACTTCTACAGCATCTTCTGATGAATCAACCAGGTATAAATTTTTTGGACATGTATGAGTATAGTGTAAATTTTTTATCCACTCTACTAACGGCCCCCAAAACTGTGTGCCCACAAGGACAACTGGGTTTGGTACCTCTTGATATCTAAAGTTATCTAAAGCAAAGAAGACCTCATCTACGGTACCTAGCCCTCCAGGAAACACGATGCAACCTAAAGAATTGCCGATCATTCCTTGTAGACGGTGGGAAATATGGGAAACCTGACAATAATTTCCTTGGGGTATATGATCATTCAGGTCTTCACCTTTTAAGATGAACCCTAAAGACGTTCCTCCCGCCTGTACGGCCCCAGCATTAGCTGCTTCCATAACGCCAGGACCCGATCCTGTAACCACGGAATAACCATTCTTAGCTAATAAAAGGCCTGCATCTCTAGCCATTTGATAATTTTCCTGTGAAGTCCAGCATCCTCCGGCTACAACTATCCATGGACCGTGATCCTGATGAAATTGAGTCGAAGAGACGATCTGTTCACAATCATTAATGTGCTTAGCTTCCCAGTCCTGAGAAGATGCTACTGATGTGGGAACACACATTAGTAATGCAAAACAAATAAACCGAATTTTATAAAAAATTAATCGCATAAACAAATATAAGTTTTATATCTAAAGCTAAGTATTTTAATTATTTAGAAATATAAAAATCTATGTGCAAGAAAGTATTTTATAAACTTTACACAATTTTAATTATAAGATAGCGTGTATGACGCATTCCTATTTCAGGTGTATATTGAACCGCGAATCGGTTGCATTTTTTGAGAATCTATTAATTAAATAATTTAAGAATTAAAAAGTTTTCATTATGCAAATGAAATATTTTAATCAGTTATTAAACATGAAATATGCCCTATTTTCGGTAGTATTTCTATCTGCGACCACAGTATTTGCTTTGACATTCCCTGAGATTTCATCGGCATTTTCTGATAAGGGATTGACAGCACTATTGATTGGGGGATTTGCTTGTTTCTGTGCTAGAACAGTGGGGATCTTAATAAATCAGATCATCGATTACAACATAGACAAAAAAAACCCCAGAACCTCTTTTAGGGTATTACCTTCAAAAAAGCTTTCATTCAATTTTGTTTCATTAGTTACAGCTATCGCTTTGTTCTTCTTTGTCATTTTATGCATGTTTTTAAATAAGGAATGTACGTGGTTAGCTTTAATATCTATCACTCTTATGGTTGTTTATGCTTACGCAAAGCGTGTTACTTACTTATGTCATTGGATGCTGGGATTAATTTACTATCTGGCAATTCTTATGAATTTTTATGCTCTATCTTCAGGACCTCTTTCGTTAAAGATGTTTACCATAGTTTCTTTATGGGGAATAACAGCAGCTATGATCATTGCTGCTAATGATATTATCTATGCGATTCAGGATTTGGATTTCGATAGAGAAGAAAAGCTCTACAGCATTCCTGCGTGTTTTGGAAAAGAGAAGGCCATTCGCATTGCTTCAGTATGCTTAGTAATCAGCTTAGCATCCTATATAGCGATGTCTGTGCTAGCATCTTTCACTAATCTAGGTTTTGTACTATCTCTTTTCCCAACCCTAGTCATTTGTAAAACCATTAAAAACTATCATGAAATGCACAAGAATAAAGCTAATCTTGAAAGATGTTTCTTTAGGGGAAATATTTACCTTGCTTTATCCTTTTTCGTGGTCATGGTAAGTTTATTACTTTCGTAATGTTAACGGATACGCATGAAACGTTATATTGTAGGTATCTCAGGAGCTTCTGGAATAGTCTTAGCTGTAAAGCTGATAGAAGAACTATCTAAAATGAAATACGATGTTGAGGTAATTCTTTCTCCAGCCGCTATGAAAACACTTTATTACGAACTTGAGACCTCTTCTTTGCTTTCTTTGATTCCTGAAGAAAACCATTCCTATATTCATCAACACAATATCAAATCTATAGAGAGTAAATTAGCTTCAGGATCTTATCGTGTGGAAGGCACCGTTATAGTTCCTTGTAGCATGGCGACAGTAGCAGCTCTTTCGATGGGATTAGGGGATAATCTATTAAGAAGAGTAGCTGATGTTGCTCTAAAAGAACGTAGGAAGTTAATTTTAGTTCCTAGAGAAAGTCCCTTACACGCGATTCATTTAGAAAACTTACTCAAATTATCTCAAAATGGGGCCATTATTCTTCCTCCTATGCCTATGTGGTACTTTAAACCACAAACAGTCAAGGATATTACTAATGATATTGTTGGGAAAATTCTATCCCTATTAGATGTAAAAAGCGACTTAGAAAAAGTTTGGGTAAATCCTGCTTAGTTCGTACGTTTACCATTAATTACTTCGTGAAGGTTTTCAATTGCAATAAATGCATAGGGATCTTCTCTGTGGACGATTTCTTTAAGTTGTGAAAGCTGTAAACGTTCTACAACAATATAAAGAACATTTCTAGGTTCTCCAGAATATCCACCTTCAGCATGGATATAAGTAAGACCAACACCTAAGTTTTCCATAAGAATATGGCCTAGTTTTCTTGGAGAAGAGGTAATAATAGTGACAGACTTGGTGTCTTCAAGTCCTAAAATCACCATATCCATAACCTTCGTTGCAATGCCATAAGTTAAGAATGATACGAATGCTGTGTGCCAATTTTGATAAACAATTCCAGCTAATGCAAAGATAAAAAAATTCGCAAAGAGGATAACTTGACCAACAGTATAACCTCTTTTCTTATTGATGATAATACCTAGAATCTCGGTGCCATCTGTAGATCCTCCATGACGGATAATCAAACCACAACCTACACCGATAATAGCCCCACCAAAAACTACTGTTTCCATCTCGGATCCCTTAAAAACTATGGGATTGAAACCAAACCATAGAGGGAGGGAGTCAATGAGCCATAGAGCGCAAGAAAAGATGATCACGGCAGTCATCATTTGGATTACAAAATATTTACCAATTTGTTTAAAGGCCAGGATAACAAAAGGTAAATTAAACAATATTAAACAGAATGGAAGGTACTTATGACCAAAGAAATGGGAGGCAATAAGAGATAAACCTACAATACCACCGTCAATAAGTTCATTAGGCACTAAGACCATTTGAACTCCGCAGGCAGCAAGAAACCCTCCAAGAATAAACCAACTTAGGGTCTTGGAAAAGTACAGAGGAAAGCTAAACTTCGTTAAACGAGTTCCATGGGGCATTTTCAACCTCTGATTGAATGTTCGCGAGAGACGGGGCTTGAACCCGCAACTTCCGCCTTGACAGGGCGGTGCTCTAACCAATTGAACTACTCCCGCAGATGGACACGACAGGATTTGAACCTATGACCCCCTGTGTGTAAGACAGGTGCTCTAACCGCTGAGCTACGCATCCAAACAAGATTAGGTGCATACATTAACAGAAGAAATAGTTTAATCACAACCATTTTCACTCCGATAATGAAGAAAGCTCTCTATTCTAAGTGAATACTAGGAAGATTACTCTTATTTTCGTTCTGAAAGACATATAAAGGCATATTTTTTGTATGTGGTAATAGGGCCCTGGTCGACCCTAAAAAACGAGAATCCAACGATTATTTTCTCATAGCGATAGTATTGGCAAAGTTATGAAATCCGGCCTGTAGTTGTTGGAATTCTTTCAAAGAAAGAGTTGCTATAGGAGAACTTCTAACTACTAAAGGAGCCACAGAAATATAGTTGTCTAAGATTGCTTGATATTCTTCAGAAGGAGCTTCTCCTATAACCACAGGGCAATTAGTTAATGCGAAAATCTTAGCATCTCCATTGCAAAGTAAGAGTTTAGGAACCCCGCAGGAATATTCTTCTCCACCAGAAACAAATCGCATTCCTCGCCAAGGCTTGCTATTGGCAGGAAAGTTAACATTAAGAACTATAGGATATGAACCAAAAGGCCTGGATAAAGCGTACAAAGATAAAGACTTTAGTATCTCTGGAACATTAGGATTATTCTCCTGGAAAGAACAGATTCTCTTCTCTTGAGAAAGCCCTATTGCAGGAATTCCATATAGAATAGCTTCCATAGCTGCGCCGGTAGTTCCAGAATAAAAAACATGCCTTCCTGCATTAGATCCACTATTAATCCCAGATAATACAAGATCTGGCAAAGCATCTTTAAATAGGTAGCTCAAAGCAATTTTTACACAATCTACAGGAGTCCCAGTAACAGACCAAGCTCCTGCAACGGGTTGAGGATAATCATAAGGTTGTAAAACTACAGATTCACGGCAGGTGAATGCCATACTTTTTGCAGATTGTTCTGTAGCAGGAGCTACTATATAAATATCAGCAAAATCAGCCTTTAATAAATTGGATACTAATAGGGTCATTCCTTTAGCAGAAATACCATCGTCGTTGGTTAATAAAATCTTCATTCTTTTTTTGCTCTGATCAGATTTCTCTGAAACACTAATCTCTCTTTCTTTAGAGAGAGCAGTTGTTAAAGGGAAACATATTAGTAGCGCGCAAAAAAGATACTGAATTCTAAAAAAATGAATTTTCATAAAAAATACTTGTTTAGACTATCTAGGGCACAAAAAATAAACAGATAGAATCATAAATAGCTATGATAAAATATCTGTATGATTTTAAAAAAATTAATTTGCAGACGGCAAGGGAAACTTATAAAGCACTTATGCATTGTGAAAAATGCTAATATCCATTTCTTATATGAAATATAAGTCGATATCTATAACGAGAAATAAGGCGCATACTTTTTTTGGCTAAAGAATTTATGAAGTAGATAGCTTTAAACTCTGAAAGCAGTTTTCGATCGGAAATACCTACTCCATTTATTTATTTTAGACATCAAATAATCTAGTGTCAGCTTCAGAACCGATGAACTCTTCGAAATTTTCCTGTAGCTGTTGAAATTCTGATTCACTAGTTAAAGCTAGTGGAGAATTTCTTACCAATAAAGGAACTACTGTAATGTAGTTATCTAAAAGAGAGCGACATTCATCAGAAATATCTTCATCTATTACTATCTGACAATCACTTAAAGAAAAATTCTTGCGTTTCCCTTCACTACTTAAGAGTTTAGGCAAACCACAAGCAAATTCTTTTCCTGTAGCAACAAGTCGCATGCCTTTCCAAGCTTCATTACGTTCACTAGCAGGAAAATTGACATTAAAACCCGTAAGAATAGGGAAGGGAGTCGATAAAGCATATAATGATAGCTTTTTCAATTGTTCAGGAGCAGAATCTTCTTGAAAGAAGGAAATATGTTGCTCTTGAGAAAATGCTATTGAAGGAATGCCTGATAAAATAGCTTCCATAGCTGCTCCGGCAGTTCCAGAGTAAAAGATGTTTCTACCCGCATTAGATCCGTGATTGATTCCTGATAATACAAGGTCGGGTAAGGAATCACGAAATAAATCACCTAGAGCAAGTTTAACACAATCTACAGGACTACCAGAGACTGCCCATGCACCCACAACATCCTGTGGGTAATCAACGCTTTCGATAGATACAGATTGAGTATAGGAAAATGACATGCTTTTTCCCGATTGTTCTGTGCTAGGGGCTACTATATATAGCTCAGCAAAATCAGCCTTTAGCAAGTTAGAGACTAAAAGACTCATCCCTTTTGCTGAAATACCATCGTCATTAGTTAATAGAATCTTTAATCTTTTGTTCATAAAATTACCGAAAAATAAATCTTACTATAAATATTTCAGCAAGACTAATTTATGAAATATGTTTAATTAGTTTTAATTTTTTTTGGCTTTCGATAAACCATGTTGTTCAATTGCTAGAGCAATATTATGTCGCGCTTGAGGAAAAACATCTTCCAGTAACTTCAAAACGGATTCTGTTTTTGTTCTTAAAGATACAACGGGGCAACGACAGGTAACACGAGCGAACCCGCTTTCTTTAGCAAACTTACGTATCCATGATTCAGGAGTAAGAATCAAGGGGCGTAAGATCGTAATATCAAAATGCACCATATCTAAAACAGGTAGCATACCTGCAAATTCTGCTTTATGTAAAAGGTTCATTAAAGCTGTTTGTACTACATCGTCTCGATGATGTCCAAAAGCTACAGCAGTAGCACCTATCTCTTTTGCCGCTTGAAAAAGTAGACGTCTTCTAACCTGCGAACATGAATAACATTCTGGAATTTGAGGATCATAAGGAGAGACTATTGAAGTAAAGGGTACCCGGATTTTATCACAGATATTAGCTAAGTATTGTTGGCTAACTTCTGCACCGCAAGAATATTTCCCCCCAATATTGACAGCATAAAGATCAAGCTCAGGAAACCCCCTTCCTGAAATCGCATTGAGCATTAAAAGTAAAGAAAGACTATCTTTACCTCCGCTAAGAGCTACAACGATCTTAGTGTGATTTTCTAACATAGAATAAGTATATAAAGCTTTGCGAACCAAACTTTCTATGCGTTTGCCAGCTTTAATCCAAGGAGGATGTAAGTGCAGAATAGACATAGAAAAATAGTAAAAGGATAGAACAAAGCTTGCAATACAATCTTAATTTATAGCAAAACTTGTAATTGGTTTTTATCTTTATCTTATTTAAACTTTCCTTTAAGCACTTCGCTTTGAGAAGGATTATATGTCAAAAAAAATTAATAGAAATGATCCATGCCCATGCGGTTCTAATAAGAAATATAAGCAATGCTGTCTTGCTAAAGATAGTCAACCTGCACGTTATACTTCTGAAGGTAAGTTCAAATTTTCTGCAGAAGTTCTCACTTCAGGTCAAACAGGGGATAGTTGTACACAACTATTTCAACGTCTTTCTGAAAGCTTAACATCTGAGCAAAAGCAAGCGATTGATAAATATCACGAAATTACCAAGAATAAAACAGCACCTGGAAAGAAAACTGTTAAAAAAGCTCAAGCCAAAGAAGACCGTTTGGTTTCAGAGCAACTTAAGAAGCATAATTTTCAAGTTATGGAAACGAATCTCTCTCCAGAGCATTCGATTGAACAAACTAATCAGGACACAAGTTTCGTTTCTGAAGACTTTATTCCTACACAAGAAGACTATCGCATATCAGAAAATACTGATTCTGACTTGGAAGAAAATAACCAATAGCGTATAAATTGATTTCCTATTGGTTAATAAAGTTTTCTCTTCAAGCAATAGGTATCCCAAGTTTTTCGCTGGAGTAGCTCAATTGGCAGAGCATTCGATTTGTAATCGAACGGTTGAGGGTTCAAGTCCTTTCTCCAGCATTTTTTGGGGGTGTCGCATAGCGGTCAATTGCATCGGACTGTAAATCCGACTCCTTACGGATACGTTGGTTCAAATCCAGCCACCCCCAATCTCTTCTTTAATCTCTCATCTTTTTTTATTACCAATTTAATTATTAAAAGTTAATTTTATTTTAATATAAATAAACTAAACATATTAAAATTGACCAATATTTTATTATCTGATTTTTATTAGAAAAAAATTGGAATAATAAAATAATAAATGACTACTTCTAATTCTAATGATAATAATGACTGCTATTTCTCTGTAGATTCTACTTTAGAAGGTAACGTTGTTGCGGGAAATGTACAAACCAACGACACACAAGCTGATTCGATAGTTTCTACAAATAGTTTTTCTGTAACTGCACCAGGGAATGCTTCTTTTCAAGGAGCCATAAATGTTTCGGGTCTTACATCAGTTAACTCACTTAAAATAGAGAACCAACAAAACTCTGCTTCTATAGATCTGCATGGCAATAGACTCAGTAACGTAGCTCGGCCTACTGATGATTCTTCACCAGTTCCAGCAAACTATATACGTTCTCCAGAATATTTTTTCTGCTCACTCGCTCAATTCGGAAGAATCTATGTTAATACAGATGATCCTATTCCGATTATAGGTTCAGATAGAATGGTATACCAATCACAAAACATTTTTTCTCATATAAGGTTCGTTGATTACAAAAGAGGAAGCAATTCCCAAGTTACATATCCAGGAAATCGCTGGGTACAATTACTCAGCAAAGGGATCTATATGATAGATTACGGAATTAATAAGCGTTGGGGTTGGGATAATGGTTGGGGAGGAGACATTCATTTAAGAGACGCAGCAGATGTTGTTTATAGTGCAAATACTATCTATAGTGGCGGAGGGTATGCAGACCAAGGAGCTTTAAGCACATCAATACGCTTACAAGATGTTCCCTCAGATCCGAATGCCGCCGTTTCTAATGGGAATAACGTAGCAAAATCTCTATTTTGTGCACTTTTAATGCAAAATACTGCGGTATTAAGCGGGTTCTATTTCGGTCTCATTTTTTACCCAGAGGATGATACATAGCCATGAACAATAAAAATAATGATATTTTAAGCTCTACACCAGCTAATCCAGATAATAAAACTATAGAAGCAGATGCAACTGGGATAAAAGATCAAAATCTCTATCTAAACAATGCCACATTAAATATTGATGGAAATTTAAACATCGAAGATGAGTTTAATGCTGACTCACTGACTGTACAAAAAGATGTAAACTCAAATTGTGATTTCTTTATCGGTGGAAATCTTTCGGGGAATGATAGTTGCTCATTAAAAGAAACTATTCTCAATGGAGATATTACCGTCTCATCTAATTCTAGTACACAGCCACTTTTTAATAATATCTCGGATCCTGTTTCTCAACGTGATGCTATTACATTTAATTATTATAGAAAGAGTTGTGTACAAGCTTACACTTGTTTTATAGATCACCGTGGGACATCTAATATTGATAAAGATTCCTTAGTATATTTTAAAACAGGATCTTCAAAGGATTTTGAAAATTACACCCCAATGTATCGAAACTATTTTTATGTTGATCCTCAACATATTCGAATCCGAACTCCAGGTATCTATCAGGTAACTTTTCAAGTGACAAGAATGAATGGACAGCACTCAGGAAATGATGAGGTAAATTTATTCTTAAGATTAAATTCCAGTGGAGAATCCCAAAATTTATGTACAGCAGATACTCGTGGTCATTATAACACAGATAGAACGTGTACTTCCTTATACGCTATTTTCTCAATCACAGATGTAACTGGTTCTGATTTACCTTCAGTAACTGTCTTTACAGGAGGTCATATAAATAGCATGTTTTCTGCTGTAAGCGTGATTTGGTTTCCATTTGCATCAAGATTTTCTGAGGAGGATTAAAAAAACTATGTCCACACCTAAAACCAATATAAGCTTCCCTACGTTTGTTCGTTTTAATATCTACTCTAAAGACTTATCAACTGAGAAAAAAAAACGAGCTCTTACTGTACGAGATAACATAACGTCAAAGAACACCACTGTTACTAATCTAACTTGCACTGCTGGAAAACTTAACTGTAGTCAAGACTTGTTTGTCGGCGGAAATATGGATGTTAAAATTGGAAGCAATCGCAAGATAGATTTCTACGGACGAGTAAATCTGACAAACCATACTGTGAGATATCCTAGTAGTTATAATAATAATCAGGAGTATGGACAACAATATGTTTCCTATGGACGCTTTAAACAAACAAAAACCTCTGTTGCTATGCGTTCAGCACTTTCAGGGGGACATGTAAGAACAGGAGAAGTAAAGACAGGAATTTGGGATATTCCCTGGAATAGATTTGGTCAGCAAACTGAGCAGATGGGAATTTCGGCCTTTTACATTCAAAATCAGAGACCCGCTGAACTTACATTTGAAGCAAGTCCATCAAATCCTAAACTCTTCCGTATTACAGTCATTATGGCAAAACATGGGGGGTGGCTAGATAACGGAACAGGGGGAGAATGTCTTTTGATGGCTGTGATCGGCGATAAACAAATATTCTTACAAGGATCCACATGCTCAGGAACAAGTTACTACAGATCTAAACCTATGAAATGGGTTGCAACTACATACCTTGCTACACAAAATGGGTTCTTCTTATTAAGAAACTTAAGTTATTGGTGGCGTGTTGCTTCATTTTCTTGGAATGTAGTTCAGCTACCTTATTTTAGATAAAATATTGAACAACAACTTTGCCCGGTAAAATTTATTCTCCGGGCACTTTTTTTATTACTCGACCAACAAGATCATAACCTACATAACCTGTGATCTCGATTAAATAACGCTCTCCGAATCCTGAAACCAAACGTGCTTCATTAACAATAATACAAGGATCAACTTCAGGAGCTTGTCCATAAAAACGTGCTGTTAGCAAGAGTTCGCTATCAGGGTGATATCCATCAATAACAGCCTCAACAATCTGTCCAACAAGTTGCTTGTTATGTTTCTCAACATTTTTCTTTTGTGTTTGAGAAAGAATCTTAAGTCTTTTCGATTTTATGCTCTGAGATATTTGATCAGGCATTTTCGCAGCTACAGAACCGTCTTCTTGAGAATAAGAAAAGACCCCTAAATTATCGATCCATCCTTCACTAACAAAATCCACAAGATCTTGAAATTCTTTATCGGTTTCTCCAGGGAAACCAACAATGAATGAAGAGCGGATATAAATATGTGGAATGCGTGTGCGTAGCTTAGTTAATAAGTCTAAAATTTGTTCTTTAGATGTGGTTCTTAACATATTTTTTAAGACGCGATTATTAATATGTTGTAGAGGAATATCCACATAGGGGAGTAAACGAGGGTCGCTTTCCATAAGATCAATAATCGTGTCATCAACTTCATCGGGATATAGATAGAGCATACGAATCCAATAATCCCCAGGTTCTTTGAGCATCTCCTGTAATATATTATCTAAACAAGACTTACGGTCTGCAGAGAGATCTTTACCGTAATCACCTAAATCCTGAGCAATTAAAATAATCTCCTTCACTCCCATTTTCAATAATAGGCGGAATTCTTTAATAATTTGATCTAAAGATTTACTTCTTAGTCCACCCTTAATAGTTGGAATAATACAAAAAGCACAACGTTTACGACATCCCTCTGCTATTTTTAAATAAGCATAGTGCTTGGGCGTTGATAGTTTTCTAGGGATCTCTCCCATTTCCAAATAACTTTTGGAAGATAACTTTTCTCCAGCTTCTTTAGATTCAATTGCAGATAAAATATGCTCTACATCTCCAGAACCTAAAACATAGTGTATGTAGGGGAGCCAGGGTTTTAACTCTTCCTTATGCTTAGATACCATACAACCAGTTAGTATAATCTTAGCGCTTTCCTTTTTTGCCTTAATTATACGTTGGAGATAATCCATGGACTCATCTCGAGCTGCTTTTAAAAAAGCGCATGTATTTAAAATCAAATAGTCAGCTTCCTGAAGCATTTCTGTAGCTTCATAACCAGCTTTCAATAAAATACCGAGCATTACCTCACTATCCACAAGGTTTCGAGAGCAGCCTAAACTAATAAAATGAATTTTATTTTGAAGTTGCCTGTTTAAAAAAACCTGTTCTTTAGTTGTCATGAAAATTCTCTTCTAATTATGGGGAAGTTTGCTTGATTCTTTTTGAAAATAAATATAGTATCATAAGCGATTTATCATTTTCTTAAAAGGATTCATCAATGGCTAGTAAGAATCGTGAAATCATTAAATTAAAAAGTTCTGAAAGTTCCGATATGTACTGGACTGTTAAAAATAAAAGAAAAACAACAGGTCGACTAGAACTCAAAAAATATGATAGAAAACTGCGTAGGCACGTAATTTTCAAAGAAGCTAAGTAAAAGATTTTATTTACCTGCTAGCTTCTATTCAAAGTTGTTGAGTAGGTCATGAAATTAGAACTTTTAATCGCATTTAAGTATCTAATACCAAGGAAGAAAAGGTTATCTTCTGCCATTGTTTCCCTATTTTCAATAGGCATCATTTCTTTAGTTACTTGGTTATCCATTGTTTTTATTTCCGTAATCTATGGTTTAGAACAGCGTTGGATTCATGATCTTTCCCAGCTTCACGCTCCAGTAAAACTCTTACCTTCGTCCGCATACTATGATTCTTATTACTATCAAGTAGATAGACACGCGGATCTCTCTCAATATACAACAAAGACCATAGGAGAAAAACTTGCTTCGTCTTTTGTGGATCCTTATGATTCGGATTCAGACTATTCTCTTCCTGAAAACTTTCCAAAACGAGACACAACTTCAAACGGAAAGCTAAAGGATCCTGTAAAAATTGCCTTTGAATCTCTCACTCCTTACCTAAATCAAAATCAGGGTCAACTTCTAGAATTTGAAGAGGGAATTGGTTATATACAGATGGATAGAGTTGCTGATCCCAGTAAATCAGAATCTCGAACATTCTCCCAATTTATTGCCTATCCATCAGATGAAGTTTATAAAACCAGAGTGCTTCCCTACGACCACACAGATTATAGCTCTGAAATTTTAAATCCTTTTAATAGTTCTAATGAAGGCTGGGAAAAAGATTTTGCGAATTTACAAAATACTTATCGAGGATCTGCTATTATTCTTCCTATTAACTATCGTGATATGGGCTATAGAGTAGGGGATAAAGGCGATCTTAGTATTTTCTCTTCAGAAACTCAGAAGGAAATTAAACATCCCATACATGTTATTGGGTTCTATAATCCTGGTTTATCTCCCATGGGTAGTAAGATCGTATTTATTGATATGGATCTAGCTTCTCTAATACGCTCGCAATCTACAGGATTAGGGATGCATAATGGCTTACATGTTTTCTTTCCTAATACTAAGCAAATAACTCCGATTAAAAATCAGATCCAAGCTATCCTATACCAAGCAGGTGTAGATCAATATTGGGAAGTGTCATCTCTTTATGATTACCAGTATTTCAAGCCTATTCTAGATCAGCTTCGTAGTGACCAGATATTATTCTTACTTGTCGCTATTATTATCCTAATCGTTGCTTGTTCAAATGTAGTGACCATGTCCATTCTTCTAGTAAATAATAAGAAGAAAGAAATAGGGATCCTTAAAGCTATGGGGACACCTTCACGAAGTTTAAAAATTATTTTTAGCTTTTGTGGAGCACTTTCTGGGGCTGTTGGTGTGCTTTTCGGAACAATTTTTGCTATTATAACGATGAAAAATCTCTCACTAATTACCCAAGGATTAAGTTATCTACAAGGCAGAGAAGCTTTTAATTCTACATTCTTTGGTCAAGGATTGCCTCAAGAAATCCATATACCAACGATCGCTATACTGGGTTTAGGCACCTTAATCTTAGCAGCTATTTCTGGAGCTTTGCCAGCTAGAAAAGTTGCTGAAATGCACGTGTCAGATATCTTAAAAGCAGAATAATTATGTTACCTCTTATTGAAGCGAAAAATCTTTCCAAGGTTGTCCAACAAAGCAATCAAAATATTGAGATATTACGTAATGTAAGCATCAATCTATATCCTGGGGAAGTTGTTGCTATTACAGGAGCTTCAGGAAATGGGAAAAGCACGCTCCTACATTTGTTGGGAACATTAGACACCCCCTCATCTGGCGAGATTATTTTTCTAGGAAAGAAAAAGGAAACTTATAATCTCTCTAAGTTTAGAAACCAGCACATTGGTTTTATCTTCCAAAACTTCTATCTCTTAGAAGATGATACTGTAATCAAAAATATCTTAATGCCAGCAAGCATTGCTCGACAAAGCATTGCTAAGGGATCTTCAGCATATGAAAAAGCATTAACATTAATAGAATCCGTAGGTCTATCTCATAGAACACATTCACGATGTTGCAATCTATCGGGGGGAGAAAAACAACGTGTGGCTATTGCTAGAGCATTAATAAATGATCCATCCATTTTATTGGCAGATGAACCCTCGGGAAATTTAG
Organism: Chlamydia sp. 16-02; assembly: GCF_042235055.1. Classification (NCBI taxonomy): domain Bacteria; kingdom Pseudomonadati; phylum Chlamydiota; class Chlamydiia; order Chlamydiales; family Chlamydiaceae; genus Chlamydia; species Chlamydia sp. 16-02. The sequence goes on along the minus strand of NZ_CP114172.1, from coordinate 58,133 downwards.
ACGATCAAACTTCGGAATACATTCATGATCTTCTTCTATCTCAATCACATAATTCACGTGGAGTGCTTATCGTAACACATAATAAGCAACTCGCACGTCAATGCCATCGTGAAGGAATTTTACAAAACGGGGAACTTGTTTTTTAATATCATTCTTCTTTTTCTCCTGTGGATAAATTTAAAGTATATCTAGGAAGATTATCCAAGACTACCTCTTCATTTAGGGGGTCTATAGATCTATGATAGCGTGATTGTCTGTTAAAATATTTAAGAAGCCTATTCTCAGGATTCCTTACTTCTCCCATAAAAATAGATTCTTTTTTCAAACCTAAATTATCGAAATCTTTCCAGGTTAGAAGAGAAATTAAAGGTTCATATAAAGGATGCCTCTCATCTGAAACCTCTCCAAGGCAAGGAACAACAAATTTACGTACTCCTTGTTTACTGCCATCAAGAGCGCATAGAAAATCCCAATTCTCAAAATCTAATGATTTAATCAAACAGAGCTGCTCCCAAGAAACACCGTGTATGCATAGTTCTAAAAGGGAATTTTGAATCGATGTAAAAAACTTTGTAACATCAATACCTGAATCTTCATCACTCTGCCGTCCAACCTGTAGACAGGCTTCTGATATTTTATGTTTTATTTCCTCTAATTGTTCGTTCCCCCAATCTCCATTACGAACATACAAACAACATGTATCAAAATCGTCTCTAGATATCTTTTGAGAGATAAGATGAGTGTTTTTCGAAAAAATAGTCTCAGTATTCCTACAACCTCCAGATTTTCCTAACCAGTAGTAAGCTATTTCTTCACGTGATTGATTAACGAGATCTCTAGTAGGGGATTCTGGGGCTATTTCTATAAATTTTCTCAACCAATATATAGGACAGTTTCTAGTTAATAGAGAATGCAGAGAAGTAAGATCTACTTGTTCAAGACCATCTATAAATTTAGAAATTCCATATTTATTTAATGCTGTTTTTAACTTTTTAGGGAAAGTTCCTAAATATTTATGAAAAGAAATATCCCTATCTTCACCAGCTTGCTCTAAACCATGAATTAATAGACGTATTTCTTGGATAGTGAGTTGCTTTTTTTGAATAAAATCACAAAAAACATGAGGATAATTTTCCTTAAATACTTCCTTAAGTCCCTCAGGCATATTCTTTCTTAAATAATTTGTTAGCAACGCAAAAATAAATAATGCAAGAGCTAAACCACCAAAAATTCCTGCCCAGACGAATCCTATAGGAGTGGCCATAATAATTGCTGGAATAATTGCTAAAATCAAACTAACGGAAGAAATCACAGCCATAATAATAGCTACAGTCAAACGATCTTGAATTCGTTTATCAAACGAATAAGAGGCATGACATCGGCAATCATTCTTAAAAAGGGAATGTAAAATAATTCCTGACATAATAAACACCATAGAACACGTGGATTTTAATAATTAAAATTATAATTAAGCTTGTGTGAATTAGAGTTGAAAAACCCTATAATCTAGATGTCTGTAAGTACACGCTTAGGAATCAAGACATGTTTCTACCTAGGCATTATAGCAATCATACACTTCTACTAAAAACTTTATTGTAATACTGCCATGTTTTGCTCGTTATGACTCTGTAAATAAGATTCTTAAAAAAAGAAAAACAATAACTGCCATCTTGTTGTGTAAAATAAAGCTATCTTATTTAGAGTAAATAGCATTTAATAACCCATGAATGCGAGGAGAATGCCTCCTTGTAGTTCTATAAGCACGATAAAGAGGATTTGATTTTCCTTCACAAAAAGGATCAACTTGTATTAATTATCTTTTGGAAATGCGTCTCAAGATTGCTTTTGTTGCTTTTTATTTGGAAAAAAAATTGCACAAATTTATAATTCCTCCTTCTGATAAGGCGGTTATATTACTATGGAAAAAAGAAAAGACACGAAAACAACCATTGCTAAAGCATCTGACGCTCAGAATAAGTCTTGGTATGTTATCGATGCTACAGGGAAAACCTTGGGAAGACTTTCTTCAGAGGTGGCAAAAATCTTGCGAGGCAAGCATAAAGTAACTTACACGCCTCACATAGCTATGGGTGATGGTGTTATCGTTATTAATGCTGAAAAGGTGCATTTGACAGGGGCTAAGAAAGGTCAAAAAATATATCGATACTATACAGGATACATTTCAGGCATGCGTGAAATTCCTTTCGAAAATATGTTAGCTAAAAAACCATCTTATATTATCGAGCACGCAATTAAAGGTATGATGCCCAAAACTCGCTTGGGTAAACGTCAGTTGAAATCTCTAAGAATATTAAAAGGGGATTCTTACAAGACATTTGAAGCTCAAAAGCCGATTTTATTAGATGTTTAATTTGGGGTAAGTTGTGGTAAAAAATACAATAGAAGAATCAGTAGCTACTGGAAGAAGAAAACAAGCGGTATCTAGCGTTCGCCTTCGTCCAGGAACTGGTAAAATTGATGTGAATGGAAAAGCCTTTGATGAATATTTTCCTTTGGAAATTCAAAGAGTTACTATTCTCTCCCCATTAACGACAGTTCTTGGAAACATCAATGAATTTGACCTAGTTATCCGTATAAATGGTGGTGGAATTCAAGGACAAGTAATTGCGACTCGCTTGGGATTGGCAAGAGCTTTATTGAAAAAGAACATTGATTCAAAACAAGAATTAAAAAGTCACGGCTTTCTTACTAGAGATCCTAGAAAGAAAGAACGTAAAAAATACGGACATAAGAAAGCACGTAAGAGCTTCCAATTCTCTAAACGCTAAAATCCGTTTTATCAAAAGCAGGCGAAGATACTTTCACAGGATGATTAGTCTGCTTTTTTATTTTCTAAATTTCACAATAATCTTGAAAATTCTTTGGTTTACACTATATCTAGAAGAAAATTTTTCTCTTTCTAGGCATTCCAAAAAATACTTGTCCTTGTTTATTGAGGGTTTGAAATCTATTTTTTCTAAACTCTATATCTATTCCTAAATGGAAATACACAATCTTTCCAGGAGCTTGAGCTGCATGAATTAAACATGTCGGACTTTTCTTTAACATTACATGAGAAATCTGTGTCTCTTGATCATTTTGAAGAAAAACAAAACCTCCAAGAGGAAGATCTTTAAAAGACTGAACTGGGTCACAATCTTTATACTGATCTCTAGCATTCCTGGGAATACTCAATCCATTCGCTTGAAACAGAATATTCATAAATCCTGAACAATCTAATCCGTAATCTATGAGAGAAGAGTGAACACAACGTCCCCCCCACACATAGGGAAGATCTAAAAAATTCTCAGATTCTTTAAGTAAAAGATCTATAGATAATGGTGCATTACAAAAACGTACATGATTGATATTACAAAAAGGAACTTCCCTATCAAAAGGACTCCTCATTCCATTTTTAATTTCTTTAGGAAGATTTACTTTACCTCGAGAATCTATTGATAATGGAGAACCATAGGGTAAGGGTATATGCCATGGTTCTAAAAAGGCGTTAAAAGACTTAATAACTGCATTGGGTAAAATATATTGAGACAAGAACGAGAATGAAGTTTTCGAAGATACCTGTTTAACTGGATAAGGACGCCAAAGAGCGTGATCGAGAATCAGCTGAGAGTAAGCGTAGTATGTATCCTTATTAAAAAGTAAACGCTCGCCAAAAAGTAATTGCGTCTCTAAATCACCGTTCGTAGATGAAAGGTCTGAAACAGATGCATAAAGTTGATAGTGTTTCATCTTTCTTATCTACAGTAAAAATTTACTTTCAAGCCTAGATTTTTATACAAGATAAAATACTTTGGAAAACTTCATCAGGAGATGCTTCAGAAGGAATATGCGTTAATTTTCCTAGATCTTCATAGTAGTTAATTACAGGAGCTGTGGATTTTTCATAACTTTCTAATCTCTTATGAATAACCTCTAAAGTATCATCAGAGCGACGAACCAACTTAACACGACACGTCGGACATTCACTAAAACCTTGGCTTTGGTTATAGACATAACTACATAAAGGACAAATAAAGCGAGAATGAATTCTACGAACAATCTCTTCATCGGAAACATCCAACTGTATCACAAGATAATTTGTATTAGACTTAAGTAAGAAATCATTAAGAAGAACCGCCTGGTCTAGAGTTCTCGGAAATCCATCAATAATACATCCCGACTGGTATTCCGGTTTGACTAACATTTCTTCTATAATCTCCCAAACAAGATCATCTGGAACAAGAAGACCTTTATCTATATATTCTGCAGCTTTGATTCCTAGGAGAGTCTCTGATTTTATAGCAGATCGAAAAAGATCTCCTGAACTAATGTGGGGGAGGCCCAGGTGATTAGCAAGACGTTGCGATTGCGTGCCCTTCCCTGACCCTGGAGGTCCCATAATAATATAAAAAATATTCTTTAACATAACCACTATCAAATCTTTGCCTATATAAGGCACTTACATAAAGGTAGGATTTTATCACTAATACGGTAAATGGGCATTGAAGAAATACCGTTTAATAAAATTTTTAGAAACTAAAAATACAGGAATAGGATAGGAAAATCTCCTTCTATTTGCAATCAATATACTATCAAATAGTTTTTAATAAATATAACTCAATGTCTTATGTTCACATTTCAAAATGATTTGAAATAAAGGGGTTATTCGAAATATAATTCCTCGTTAATTTCATATTTTTATTATTAAAATAACTGATCTAATGGCAAATCCTATAGATAATCTTAATCCTAACGGTATGGTTTTAGGTTTTTTAGATTCTATTACAACTGAAAACTCTATTTATGAAATCACAAAATATGAAGACGGTCCGCTGGCGAAACTGATAGGTTCTCAGTTTGTTAATAATCTTGATATCAATAATTTATCAATTATAAACAACATTTTCACTTTAGAAACATCTCCTCACTTTCAGACAGAAACGCATCCTGCTGTGAAGCTTGGGTCAGAATATTCTACATGCTCTTCTTCACAAGGAAGCTTCTGTTTTGACTTGTCGGAAAGTTCTAATCTTTTTCTCATGCTTATTCATGAGCTCTGTTCTGTCATTAATGTTATCTATCAAAATACTATCGGTAGCGTGATAAGAAGTACGATTAACATTTGCTCACTGGTGCAAAAGAGTTTTCTCTTCTATCGTATTGAGAAGAAAATCATAGGATTCCTTAATGAAAGTAATAATATATCTTCATTTAAACGAGGGGGCTATTTAGCTTCAGCATCAGCTTTAAATCACGCTAGAAAATCTGCATTATCTTTACTTGCTTGGAAAATATTTTCTCTCGCCACAGCGATACTTTCAGTATTGGCCATCATAGCGTTTGTTTTGGGATGTATATTTGCATTTAATGCTGGTGGTATTTTTTCGGATGTATTTTTTATGTCTCCGGCAGCATGGACATTAGGTGGAGGAGGCCTTGCGTTTCTTCTTTTAGGGATGCTTTCTATCCCGCACGCTAACTGTGGCCGTGATCGCCGACAATCTGCAATTGATTCTATTCACCGTTCTCTGCTTTGCTTGCATATTAGTGAACAAATCCGTACATCATCTTCTCAAGATTCTGGTAATCTCGCTTCTATAGTAGCTAGAAACTGTTTGAGTCCTTATAGCGATCTTTTAGATCCTGAAGTCTTTCCTCTTTTTACTCCTTCCGAAACATCCATGCGAAGACGTAATATAGAGCAACTAGAACATGTACAAAGAACTAGAATACAAGAGATCCTTACCTCTGTCCCAACTTCAACTTCTCATAGAGGAAGTTCCATACCCCCACCGCCTCCTATTCCTCCTCCTTATGCAGAATTTCCACCAACCTATGAAGAGGTTATGGAAGAAGATAGAATAAGAAATCAAAGTAATAGAAATTAGTATTTATCAAGTTTAAGGGTTTACCATGGCGTGTTATTTAACTTTTGGTAATGAAGATATTAGCGAATATTCAACTTCGCAAAAAACTTCGTGCATAGCTTTCGATCTCATCACATTTCCCGTAATTTCTGTAATTGTGAGTGTGTTAGCTTGGGCTATTTTGCTTATAAAAATAGTTGCTAAAACATTAAAATTCCTATTCCAGCTGATTACTGCTCCATGTAGAGGGGACGAGGAAGTGTCTTTAAGACAAGCTTTTGGTAGATTAAGAACAGAAATGATCACAGAGCATTTAATACTTTTACCTTTAATAGGCTCTATCCTTCAAGGATTTATACTCGTTTATAAAGCCAACCAAAATGGATATGCGGATCTAGGATCCTTAGATTCAGCTGTTTGTTTTATGGAAAGTACGCCAGCATACTTAGCCAATCTGGTTAAATGGTAATGAATTCTTAAAAAATAAAGAAATTGTAAAGATCTTGTTTATTAATTGAAAATATAATCGTGAGATAAAAGTTAAAATGATTTATAATTTTATCCTGATCACTTAATTTATATAAGAAATAATAAACATGACGGCTCCTTCTTTAAATAGTAAGCTCTTAGCATCTAATGAAGATACCCGCCTCTCGATTTTAAATCTTACGAATCAAGGGGCTTTAGATTTTACAGAATTAGATTCAAACTCTCCTGCCTATCGTTTTTTACTACATCGGTCTCGAGCAACCTCCGCATTAATAAATAGATTGGCAGCAACTAGCTCTGCCCTACAGCCTACAGGCACGGCTCCTGAACTAGAGACAGCATTCGCTATCATGTCGACCTCAAGCGCTGTATTTCATTGTGTTGAGCACGTTCTTTGGATAAATGCTTTATGTAATTTATGTCGCGGCGGGGGATCAGGAGGCAGCGGAGATTCTGTTGTCGTTGCTTTTGTTTTCGGTATTCTTGCCACTTTAATTTTAGGAATTTTTGGTTCTTCCCTAGGATCTGCTATTTTAAGCTCCATGAAAATCCATAGTACTTCTAAAGAGATTTCTAAATTACAACGTACTAACAAAGATATTACCCACAGTTTAGCAAGCTTCCGTATTAATGATCAGACAGGTGCCAGATCAAAATCAGCTGCTTTAGTTAGTATAGAGGCGAATAAAGAGCTAGTTTCTGCTTACAAAAATTATAGAGCCTCAAAAATTGCCTTCTTAGTTTGTGCTATTATTTGCTCTATTGCCCTATTAGCATTAGCTGCAGGAGCTATATTGGGGATTTTCTTTTCCGGGCCTCTAGCCGCTGCTGCTATTACCGCAGCTATTATTGGCTGTTGTGCTGGGGGAGGAAGCTTAATACTTATCGGATTCATAAGCTTTATGATTGCTTCCGTATACATGGCCAAAAAACAACAAGCTGCTGTTCTACATTTAAATAGTGCAACTCTCTATTCTATGGTTGCGGATCAAATTCTGAATAATCCTAATGAATATGATAGAAACACGATCAGTCAGATGGTAGTGCAGCAGGCTATAGTGAAATATCCTCAAAGGCTATTTAATCACATGGAGCGCGCCTATCTAAATATAGGACAATTCCCGCGTGGTACCGGGCACCCATCTCCGACACCAAGTGCTCCTCCTTATTCGGATAATCCTCCTCCCTATTCTGACTTCCCTCCAAGCTATGACGAAGCTATAAGATCGGGACAGAATTAAGGAAGAAAATTTTGCGAATTTATAAATTAGATAACATCTAATTTATAAAGCGACGAAATCGAATCGAAATCTTTCGAGTCATAAGTATCCGCAGCAAGAATCCAAAATAGGGGAGTTTTCGCTTGTCCAATGAGCTCTATGGGATAAGGCTGCGACTGCTTATCTTTGGGGAAAAATATACTATTAATAATAGGCTTTTTATTCTCTCCTTGAACATAAACGACTATATGTCTTGCTTTATGGACAACAGGTAAAGTAAGAGTCATTCTCTCAGCTTCTAATTGTGGAACTTTATTGAACATCACTAGACGCTCTTGTTCTTTTAAAGCTAATGTGTTTGGAAATAATGATAAGGTGTGGCCATCTTCACCGAGCCCAAGCATAATCATATCAAAACTTGCTTCAGGAACTATAGATTCTATGAGATCCTGATATTTTCTAGCTCCGTCAGGATCTTCAGGTTCCATACGAAAAACCTGTTCCTCAGGAATATATAAGTCCCGAAGAATACTCATAGCCTGTCCGTAGTTGCTTTCATAAGATGTGTGGGGCACATTTCTTTCATCTCCCCAAAATAGAAAGATCTTTGTAGGATCGGAGATCTTCTCTTTATTTCGTACAACCTCTTTAAAAATTTCTAGGGGAGTCTTTCCTCCAGAAAGAGCAACGTAAAAAGCTCCTCGTTGTTTGATTGATTTATTAGCACTTGCTATCCAATCCTTACTTGCCAAATCGATGAATAGTTCTGGTTTTTTTGTGAGTAGGAGTTTATTTGTGTCGTTAAAGTTAACTAATGTTGCCATAATTGTCTCAAAATAAAGTTAAGTTACAGGGGACGCCAACTTCTTCCGTCAGCTTGTAATAATTCCTCGGCTTCCTTAGGGCCTGAGGATCCAGCAACATAATTAGGAAAATGCACATCAGAAAAATCTTGCTCCCATCGCTTTAAAATCGGTGTAAAGAGCTCCCAAGAATCCATAACTTCATCGCTACAGGTAAATAAAATCCTATCACCTAGAATGCAATCACAAAGTAATCTCTCATAAGCTTCTGGAGCTGTCGTTTTAAAATAAGTGTCGTAGCGAAAATCCATCTTCACAGGACGTACGATATTATTCATTCCAGGAACTTTACAGTTAAATTTCAGTGCAACGCCTTCATCTGGTTGTATACGGATAATTAAAAGATCATTTTCTACAGGACATATAGGACAAGCCTCGGACTCAAATAGAGTCGAGTAGGATTTTTTGAAAATAATAGAAATATCCGTAGAACGTTTAGAAAGGCGCTTTCCTGCTCGAAGATAAAAAGGAATTCCCAACCAACGCGGGTTATCAATAAACATCTTTAATGCAACATAGGTCTCTATCATAGAATCTGGGGCTACATTTTCTTCTTCACGATAGCCAAGAACAGATACCCCTTGTACTTCTCCAGGACCATACTGCCCACGGACAACATCTTCTTTAGAAAAAGGACGTATTTTTTTAAGAATATTGATCTTTTCTTTTTTAATTTCTTCAGAATTGAATATTGAAGGAGGTTCCATAGTTAATAGACACAGTAGCTGCATCATATGGTTCTGTACCATATCACGAAGCATTCCTGATTTTTCAAAGAAGTTGCCTCGGGTGCCTATGCCTATAGATTCACTGACACTAATTTGTACATGATCAATGTATTGAGAATTCCAACAAGATTCAAATAAGGTATTAGCAAAACGTATCGTAAGGATATTTTGTACGGTTTCTTTCCCTAAATAATGATCTATACGGTAGACAGAATCTTCATCTAGATTATCATCTATGTATTTTTGTAGCTCTTTAGCGCTTTGTAGGTCGACACCAAAGGGTTTTTCTATAATTACTCGAGACCAGGGTTTACCTTCTCCTTGATCATGATAGAAAAGGTTGTGTTTGTTAATGTTTTCAATAATCTCGGGGAAATAATCTGGAGGTGTTGATAGATAAAATAAACGGTTCCCTTCTGTTCCGTATTTCTTATCGATATCTTCAAGTCTTTCTTTCAATGAAGCGTAGCCTTCCTCAGAAGAGAAATTTGATTCATGATAAAATATTCGAGACTCAAATTCTTCCCAAATACGAATATCGAGCTCTTGAGCACGTGAAAAATTTTGTATTGCCTGCTTCATTTCTTCGCGAAATTGTTCATGGCTTTTCTTTCTTCTAGCAAAACCTACACAAACAAAATTTTCAGATAGTCTGCCTTCTTTGATCAGATGATACAATGCTGGAAATAATTTCCGCGCTGTAAGATCCCCTGTAGCACCAAAGATTACCATCACACAGGGTGGGCATGGAGGAAAAGTTCTCTCTGTATCTCTATTTTCATTACTTGTCATTTCCATCGTGCTTGAGGCCTCGTGACATAGATAAAAATATATAGAATAACAAAAAAAGAATAAAAATAACTACGAAGAAACTTACTTATGCTTATATAGGAATTCAAATTCAGATGAAATTGGGTGGTTAGATTTAAACTATGGTGGGGTCCGAATAAAAATAAGTTCCGTTTGACTAAGTAGTTAACCTTATATTTTTATTTAAAATTAGGAGACTTTTGCATAACGAAAATCTACATTTCCAGTAGGAAAATAGCTAATGTTGGATATGTTTTCATTTAAGGTAAAATAAAAAATGTCGTAGTACAGAGGTTCAACAATACGAAGGTTCTCTAAATATAATGCCGCTTGAGAAACAAGTTGTTTACGTTTTTCTAAGTCTGTTTCTTTGTGAATGGTTGTTATTAGCAGCGTAAAGTCTTCTCTATCCAGCATGTAGGGTTGGATACCGGTAGGGCGATCAAAAATTGTGAGAAATGCCATGGGATCAAAAAAATCTGCATACCAACAGCATATTGCCAATGAAAAATCTCCAGAAAACAAATCGGATTGTAAAAGAGCAAATTCTTTTATGGTTATAGAAATTGTAAATCCTAAGATATCCTTCCATTGTTCACGTATCATTTGAGCAAAAAGAGCATTTGCAGAGGATATTGGGGTCAATATCAATGGAAGACCATCTAAATCTTTTGCTGAAATATTAAGCTCTTCAAGAGATTCTCTAAATAATCTTTTTGCCTTTCTATTACGCTCTTCGAGTGTAGAATTATTTGTATCTGGATAGGTATGTAAGTTATCTGGCAAAATATGTTCTACGCATCTTTTCCTTCCCAAAAATACTGTGGAAACGAATTTTTCTTTATCTAGAGCTAGAGAAAGAGCTTCTCTTAACTTTGGGTGATTTAGAGGTGACTTATTTACGTTAAAAATCAACCAAGAAGTTCCTGCAACATCAAAAGAGCAGAGACTTCCTTGCGTTTGTAGATATGATAGAGTTTCTATTGGGATCCGATCTCCCCACGGAGGCCCCTGCCAATCAATTTTTCCCTGATTAAACAGAAGAGAGGCGGTATTGGGATCAGCTATGAAATGTATAGTGATCGTCTCAATATCAACTTGTTCTTGATTATAGTAATAAGGATTTTTCTCAAGTTTTAGCCATTGTTTCTCTTTTATTTGTTTAGGATAAAAGGCACTGCTAGCAATCGGAATCATACTAGGTGATTGGCGTTGATTCTTATGTATAGGGAAAAACACGGGTAAAGCTAAAAGCTTTAAAAAATGCGAAGTTGGAGACTCTAGTTCAATAACTAAAGTCTTATCATTCTTAGCGTAAAAACCAACACTATCTAAAGAAGTTAGACCCTTCTGAATTTTCTCAACATTTTTAATAGGATTGAAAGCAAAAGAATATACACTGAGAATTTCATTACTAATAACTTGTTTCCAAGAGGCAATAAAATCTTCAGAAGTTATAGGATCGCCATTACTCCAATGAGCTTGTCTTAAATTAAAAGTATAGGTCTTTCCATCATTGGACAAAGAAAAGCTTTCTGCGAGTGCTGGTTCAGAATGTCCTGTCGATGTGTTTTCTTGAATCAACCCCTCGTATATGTGTCGTGTTAAATTCATATCAGAGAGAAGACGAACTTGTCTAGGATCCAAAGATCTGGGATCATCTCTCATATTAATAGACAGATTTTTAGAATGCTGAAAATTCGTACATCCATGGAATAATATGGAGGGGGTAGTGAAGAATATGAAGCCGATGCTCGTCAATATCTTGCGCAAAGAATATTCCTAAACTAATTTTTTTAGAAAAATTAAAACAGCTGAACTAGTTCTCAGATTCCCGAAAATAGGTAATAAATAAATCTAAAAACATTAATTGTCGGAACATGATAAAATCATCTTCTTATTATAACAAGATGAAAGTTTAAAAAATTAATTAATATGATTATTAAAATTACATTGAGAGATAAAAAACTATAATCGAATAAAATAGTAGTGAGTTTTTGCACTCACATATGTGCGGTCAATTGTCAATAGATTGTTCTGTCTATTTAAGGAAAATTAGGGTGCTTTAACATAGCGAAAATCTACAACTCCTGTAGGAGAAAAATTAAAATTCGATAGCTTTTTATTTAATGCAAAATGAAAAGCATCGTGATAAATCGGCTCGATGATATGGAAAGTTTCGAGATATAGAGACGCTTGTGAAATTAGTTCATTACGCTTATTTAGATCCCTTTCTTCTTGAATAGTTGTTAGAAGTGTCATGAAGTCCTTATGGTTTAATACATAGGGAGGCACTCCTGAAGGATGAGCAAAAATCGTGAGAAATGCCATAGGATCTGAGAAATCTGCGAACCATCCTCCTGTAGCCAATGAGAAATGCCCTGAGGCTAATTCTGCTTGCAAGAGAGAAAATTCTTTTCCTGCTATAGGAATAGAAAATCCTAAGATATCTTTCCATTGCTCACGAATCATCTGAACAAGTAAAGCACTTGCCGAAGAACCTGCGGGGAAGACTAAGGAGTGGCTTTCTAAATCTTTCTCTGAGATCTTTAGCTCTTCTAAAGACTCTTGAAAGAGTTTTTTAGCAAGATACCTGCGTTGTTCTTTAGAAGGAAGTTCTAAACTTGGGTAGGTGTGTAAACTATTTGGCAATAAATGTTGCGCAGGTTTAGCTCTATCTAAAAATATTGTAGAAACCAATGATTCCTTATCTAAAGCTAAGGAAAGAGCCTTTCTTAGCTTAGTATGGTTAAGGGGAAACTTATTTATATTAAAAGTTAACCAAGAAGTTCCTGCAACATCAAAAGAATGGAGATTTCCCTTGGATTGTAGACGCGATAGGGTTTCTGTTGGAATGCGCTCTCCCCAAGGAGGGCCTTGCCAATGCAGTTTACCTTGATTAAATAATAAGGCAGCAGTATTTGCATCAGGAATAAAGTGCACAGTGATTGTTTGAGTTTGAACCTGCTCTTGATTGTAGTAGTAAGGGTTTTTCTCAAGACGCAACCACTGCTTTTGTTTGATTTTTTTAGGATAAAAGGCGCTGCTAGCAATAGGTAAAGCTAATTGAGACTGTCGTTGATCCTTATGAACCGGGAAAAAAATGGGTAAAGCTAGAAGCTTTAAAAAATGTGAGGTTGGGGATTCCAGTTCAATAACTAACGTTTTATCATCTTCAGCATGAAAACCTATATCCTCCTTAGAGAGTATTCCCTGCTGGATTTTCTTAATATTTTTAATAGGATCGAAAGCAAAGCTATAGACTCCTGAAACTTCTTGATTTACAACTTGCCTCCAAGAGGCAATAAAATCTTCAGAAGTTAGGGGATCACCATTACTCCAATATGCTTTCCTTAGATGAAAGGTGTATGTCTTTCCATCATCAGATAGAGAATAGCTTTCTGCGAGTGCCGGCTCTAAATGTCCTGTATGAGTATTTTCCTGAACCAATCCCTCATAAATATGCTTAATTAAATTAATATCAGAAAGCAGCCGAACTTCGCGAGGGTCTAAAGACCTCGGATCGTCTTTCATATTTATAGAGAGATGATCTTGTGGTTTGCGAAAGTTTTTACATCCATGAAGCATTAGAGAAGAGGAGATAAGGAAGCTGAGACAGATTCCCAATGATATCTTGCGCATGGAGTAATTCCTAAAGTGGTTTTTTCTGAGAGAAACAGCTCTCGTCCTAATCCTGCTATCATTGCAGCATTATCCGTACATAACTTAGAAGAAGGAAAGTATAAAGGCAAATTTAGAGTGTCTTTCAATAAGTTTTGGAAATACCTATTGTTTGCTACTCCCCCTCCGACAAGTATCGATCTGCACGAAAATTTTTTTACAATATTAGGAAGTTTTTGTGCAATGGTCGTGAAAGCAGCTTTTTGAAAAGATGCTGAAATATTACTTTTTTCTTTCTCAGAAAGCTCTGGCAGGGGTGTACGATTATTACTGTTGTTGCCCTTAATTGCGTAAAGAACAGCAGTTTTTAATCCACTAAAAGACAAATCATATCCTGGAACTTTAGAAGGAGAAAAAGGGAAAGATTCTTCGCACCCATGGGATGCAATTTTTTCTATTAAAGAGCCTCCGGGATAGGGGAGTCCAAGGAATCTCGCCACCTTATCAAAAGTCTCTCCTATAGCGTCGTCTCGAGTTTTCCCTATTAACTTATAAGTTAAAGGATCTTCCATCAAAAACATAGCCGTATGGGCTCCAGAAACCACCAAGCCTAAAGCGGGGAATTCTACATTTTCTGCTTCCATATAGGCTGCGTAAAGATGTGCTTCTACATGATTAACACCAATAACGGGTTTTTGGCATCCTATAGCTAAACCTTTGGCAAAATTAACACCTATAGCTAAAGAACCTATGAGTCCTGGTGTATTTGTTACTGCAATAAGATCAATATCCTCTAAAGAAACCCCTGACTCTTTTAAAGCGGATTTCACAACAGAAGGGAATACTTTTAGATGAGTTCTAGAGGCTAATTCAGGAACAACTCCCCCGTAAGATGTGTGATCTTCTTGTGAAGAAACTACATTAGCAATGATTTGTGCGTTAGCATCTACCAAGGCACAAGCCGTCTCATCACAAGAGCTCTCCAACCCAAGGGTAAGCATAAAAACCAAAGAAAAATATAAACCAGTGCTCTATAGTAAAATGGTCTTCTGAATATCAGCAAGGAAAACTTCAAGAGGCGAAATGAAAAAAAATGTAGCAGTTGACGAAGCTTTAAAAGAAATTTTAAATAAAGAAGGGGCTTCAACTCAGGAAGAAATTTGCGAAAAACTCTCTTCTCTAGGGATTGCAATGACACAATCTTCCGTGTCTCGTTGGTTAAGAAAGGTTCATGCAATAAAGATTCCTGGAGAAAAAGGGGCGCGTTATTCTCTTCCTCCTTCAATAGATGAGTCCAATATTAAGCATTTGGTTTTTTCTATTCGGCATAATTCTTCTCTAATCGTTATCCGAACAGCTCCGGGATCTGCTTCATGGATAGCTGGCTTAATTGACAACAAGTTTTCAGAAAACATCTTAGGAACTTTAGCCGGAGATGATACAATTTTTATTACACCTATTGCAGAGTCAATGATTTCCTTGATAATCAAAGATATAGAAAACTTCTTGCTAGTTTTTTCAGATTAAGCGCATGATTATGCTTTGAGAGTAAATAAATATGCATAGCTGATTTATGGAACATTTGGTTGCTACAGCAAGGGTGCTATTACGCGGTTGTGGATATACGTTATTCGTTAGCGGAATCTCCATACTTTGTGGCTCCTTATTGGGTTTAATTATCGGAACAATCACATCACGTTATTTTCCATGCCGCATTACGCGATGGCTAGGAAATCTCTACGTTACGGTAATTCGAGGTACACCGCTGTTCATTCAAATTCTCATATTTTATTTTGGTCTCCCTTCCATTATTAGGCTGGATCCTACACCACTAATGGCGGGACTAATTGCTTTAAGTATCAATTCCTCAGCTTATCTTGCAGAAAATATCCGTGGGGGAATTAATGCTCTATCTGTAGGACAATGGGAATCTGCTAAAGTTTTAGGCTATAAAAAGTCGCAGATTTTCATGTACATTATCTACCCACAGGTTTTTAAAAACATCTTACCTTCTTTAACAAATGAGTTCGTTGCCTTGATTAAAGAAAGTAGCATTTTAATGGTTGTGGGGGTTCCTGAACTTACTAAAGTAAGTAAGGATATTGTTTCTAGAGAGCTAAATCCTATGGAAATGTACAGCGTCTGCGCTATTTTGTATTTGCTTATGACATCATTGTTTTCTTATGTCGCTAGATTGCTAGAAAAAAGGAGGGGTTATGACTGTTAAGGTAAGAAATCTTGCTTATTCAATAAATAATAAGCATATTTTATCGAAAGTGTCGTTCTCCTTAGAAGAGGGGCACATTACACTCTTTGTTGGCAAGAGCGGTTCTGGGAAAACAACCATATTACGTGCGCTTGTAGGTTTGGTAGAGCCTTCAAGTGGCGATATTTCGATAGAAGGGGAGACTCCGGCACTAGTCTTTCAACAACCCGAACTTTTCCCGCATATGACAGTTTTAGATAACTGTGTGCATCCTCAAATAATCGTAAAGCATAGAAGCAAAGAAGAGGCTAAAGACAAGGCGTTTGATCTTTTAAAGCTTTTAGATATTGAAGACATTGCCACGAGCTATCCTCATCATCTTTCTGGAGGACAAAAACAACGTGTAGCTATAGTTCGCTCTCTATGTATGGATAAACGCACCTTACTTTTTGACGAGCCTACATCCGCGTTAGATCCGTTTTCAACTTCTGCCTTTAGACGTCTTCTTGAATCCTTAAGAGATCAAAACCTTACATTAGGCGTCTCGACTCACGATATGCACTTTGTTCAGGGATGTCTAGATCGTGTTTATCTTGTAGATCAGGGAGAAATTATTAGCACGTACGATAAACGTTACGGAGCTTTAGATAACGATCATCCTCTCAATCTCTATTTAAACTCTTCACGATAATTTAATAAACAGCTGCATTTTTGCAGCTGTTCCCTAAATATTAGTAGCGTCTCCAGCTACAGGAGTAGGCAGCCTGCACAATATAAAGATCTTGAGGAGAAGCTCCATCTTGATCATTTTCTAAATATATCGACACACCGCCGCAATTTTCAGGAATAGTAAATACCCGAGAATTTCCAGGAGCCACCTCTACTATATCATAGCTATATCCTCCTACCATTATGGTTCCTGCATGATGTAGAGGTATCTCCACATAGCTTGTATTACTTTGAATCTCTTCCTTATCATTCCAAGAAGCGTAATCATAGTGGCTTCTCAATTTGACACTGAGATCTTTGCATTTTAAGATTGAGGGAATTAGAGCTTTAAGAGTCAAATCCCAGGTATAGATTCCAGAATATTTTCCATATAAAATATTATCGTCTAATACAAAACAATTCTGCTCTTTATGAGATAGGAGATGTTTTAAAGAATTTATAGGAAATTTCCCCGAGAATGAGGAGCTTCTTGCTCCCCAAGTAAATCCTAATATTCCTTGAGAAAGCAACTCTAGAGGAAGGGGGTAATCCACCTCATGACTCAATCCTGTTGAATAAAGAAGATTGGTTTCTATATGCTCAACTTGAGGCGGTGCTACAGTTTCTACAGCCCCTTCGGGAAGAGATCGTGTTTCTAAATAACGCTCGAGATAATCCAAGGATATTGCATCAGATCGTTCTTTAGGATTTGCTAATCCTGTAATTCTATAACCATCCATATCTACAATACCACGAAATTTTCCCCCAGATACCGGCATCATTTGAAAGTTAAAAGTTGTTATCGAATTATCATGGCTTTTAGTTTTTTCGTATGTTTCATTAAGTTTATCGACTATAGGACGTAACTCTCTCCCTATATACCCTACTGATGCTGCGTGAGAATCTTTAGGATTCTTAGGAGTTTCCAATCCTAAAATCGTATGATTATTCATATCAATATTGCCTGTGAGCATCCCTCCAGACAGGGGTAAGAATTTCTGATAGATCTCTATCAAAACTGCCTGGACAAGATAACTATGATCATTGAGTGAATCATCTATTCCTTCTTCCACAAGAGTCTTTAAACCCTTCAACTCTTCTAAAAGACTATGAAGTGAGAGTTTCATAAGACTCATATCCGTTTCTAAATCTTGAACTTTCTCATCCGTTTTTTTTGTATATAAACAATCAATATCCTTAGTATGTTCTGTTAAAATTTTCTTGATCTCTTGAATGTCTGTGTGAATCTTATTGAGATCTAAATTCACAGGATCCTGTGAATTTCCTTTTATCTTCTCTACCATTGTTATGGTTTTTTGAATCATAGAAGCTAGAGGCTCGTTCTTATGGTTAGCTGTAGGGTTAAAGAAAGAGTTTCGCTTTCTCATAGTTTTATCCTATGCAAATAATTAATTATAATCTGCACATTAATAAAACAATTAAATTAATAAAATATTATTTATTATTAATATTGATAATTAAAAATTATTTGTTTTTATTAGTGTTGCTATCTTCGAGTGTCTCTTGAGGTTTTTCCCAAGGTAGTGGCGATACGGTTTGCGGCGGAGTTGAATCTCCTAAAGAGGAGAAGAGTTTATCTGCTAAGGTACTGAACGGGCTTGCAATTGTATAGCTCTTTAGTAAAGCAATACGTGCATAAGCTGAGGACCAATCTACTTCTGGAGAGGAGATAGATCCTCGAATTTTGATAAGAAAGAAGTTCTTTGTTTTTAGTGAGGTATTATGGAAGTATTTTTTAATGACTTCGGGATCAATTCCCAATGTCATAGAAATCCTATCTTTAATGATATCAGTTTTCCCCCAAAGAGCTAGGCGTATTCTATTATCAATTAGTGCATCGAAGCGCTTACAGATAATAGAGCCTTTTTGTACTGAGAAGAATATAGGAGTGAACCACGATTCTACGAACTGTTTACTCTCTTCAATGTCTAAAAATTTAAACAAATCATACATGGTTCCTGTATTTGCTATGGAAATTTTACCAAAATCTAAACTTGCAGATTGAATTCGAAATTCTTCAAATGAGTAAGGAGAAATCGGTAGATAGAAGTTCTCTTTGCTTACTTGTATTAAAACTGGATATTGTGAATAGGCGTTTCCTGAAATTAACGGGTTAAATTCTTGGAAAAATGCCTTATTGATTTCTTCGTTAATATGTAGAGTAGCTACGAGGTCGTCTTCTAGGAGAATAGCTTTTTCTTTTAAGATGAGAGGAATATATGCTTGAAGGTTTGCAGAATCTACTTTTACAGTTATAGGTCCTTCACCTCTGAGAAAATGATGACTCATAGCCACATTAATTCTTTGCCCTGCTAACGAAGAAACTTTGATTTTTACATTCGGAGAAATTGGGAATATTCCTGTGATGAATGCGGAGGGAATATGTTTCCATTCTGCAGTTTGCTCAAATTCCCTTTGTGATGGATTTAGCAAGTGCTCTACAGAACCTTGAATAAGAAATTCTGCAGAAGTTTTATTATCTTGATTTGGTACAAGACAACTGCCCTGTAGGTCATACTGTACTTTGGTATCTAGATTACTTGAGTATAGCGATCCTGATAGATTGTTAATAATAAAGGTTTCTTTAGAGACATGATCATAAAAAATCAGAGGATTTGTTGATAACGATCCTTCAAAACCTCCCTCTGTAAGTAAAGAAAGACAAGAAAGTCCTGATTTTTGCTGAGCACAAGAGAGTTTATAAATATCCAATCTAGCTGTAGCTGTCCTATGTAATGTACATGAAGGGGAACACGAAGCTTTATCAAAGAACCCTGCATAGCGTTCTGGAGTGATCTCCCATTGTAAAGTCCCCTGTGTTTTTGAAGATAAAGTTAGGGAATCATCCATAATCAGCTTTACATCACCTTTAAGAGCTTCTGTTTTGACAGAAGAGTGAAGAATAAGCCTGTCTTCTTCTTTTGGATTATAGAGGACAGAAAATGTCATATCTCCTGTAGGACCAATATAGGTAGATAAGGTAGCTTCTTTTTGTTGGATCCTAAGAATCCTATCAATAGGGAAGTCAACGACTTCGCCAGCACTTTGAATTTTTATATTATTGATATCTATAGATTTTTGAGGATCCACAATAGAAACTAAAACATCGGGGATAAGTATCCTAGAAGGAGGAAGCATAGGATCTTCAGGATCTTCAACCATAAGTTGTACATTTCCCTTAGTAAGATATCTTGCACCGTCTGTATGAAAAGAAAAACTCGCTTTAGTAAGTTGTAGGGGAATTAACCTTGACGAAATCATGCTCAACGGCAGATCGCAGAGCTTGCCATGAACTAAAGTAGAACAGGTATCAGGACGTATAGGTTCGTTAGGTTTTCCAAATTTTCCATGAATGAAAACTTCATTTTCTCCAGCAGTGATTTTTCCTGAAAACTTGGGGAAATAGATATGTTTTTTCGCTATCTGAACTTTTCCTGAAAATGTAGCTTCAGCGTAGGAAAATTGTTGGGAGAATTTTTTCTTTAAGTTGTCTTCGAGATGGTAGGTAGCACTACCTTGAAATAGCAAAGCTTGTAAAGTTCCTGAAGATGTGCAATTCATCTTTAATAGGGAATTATCGAGATCTGCTTCGGCTTTCAATTGTGAATTTTTATATTCACCTCGAATCTCTAAAGAGTAATAAGGAACTTCTAAGGGGATATTAATGACAAAAGGTCGTGGGAATAACGCACGCAAATACGTATGAGGTAGCATCGATTGTTGTAGGAGAAATTCCGTACGGTGTTTTTTATTATCAATAGTCATAATCCCATTAATATAGGATTGTGCGGCACCCCCAAATACAGCTACTGAAGATCCTCGAATATTTGTATACCGTGCGCCTTTCTTAATTCCCAAATCGACATTTCTCATCTGTATGGAAAGATTCGGGTCTTTTGGAGATAGGGAAACTAAAGGAAGATTAGCTTGTAAGGTCGCTTCTATAGTTCTCCATTGGGTAAGGTCTAAAGGAATCTTTGCATTAGAGATATGCGCTCGGATCTGCCGGCTAGAAATTTCCGTAGGAAAAGAAAGTAATTCTGAGCATAACAAGGAAGCAATTTTCGGTTGTAATTCTATAAATGAAGGACTGCCTTCAACAATATAGAACATAGACTGATGAATGTATCCTTGAAGTTTCGCTTGAATTTGACTTCCCTGAGCTGTTGCTGTCATTAAGATTTTTCCATTACTATGAGCAGCAGCAGCATGAAGATCTATAATATCCTCTTCGGAAAGAAGACGATCTGTAACAGGAGAAGCTATAAATAGCTTAAAAAAGGATGCGGGCACGGAGTTTAATTCTGCGGTAATATTAACCTTTGGAGCAAAGATACTCTCTATGAATACTCTTCCGCTAACATTGTCTTCCGTAACAATTCCTTTAACTATTAGCTTTTCTGGAGTCTTTTCAACATAAAAGCCTGATAGTACTAATGTAGACCCCTTGACCGTCTTCATACTTATAGATCCATGTTCGGAAAGTATGGAGCTATGCGCTAAATAAGAAGCAAACACTCCGGGATCGAGATTTCCTACTGAAGGTTTGTCTATAGTTAAGGATTCATCAATTTGTAATGACCATCCCGATAAGGCTATACCCTTTGGACGTTTATAAAGAAGTAATCTTAATAAAGATCCGTCAATTTCTATCTTCTCTGCAGAGAAGAGTTCCCCGACTTTATCTTTTCCAACAACTTTTACTTTTTTAGCGTATTGAGGTCCTAACCAAGACAACTTCAAATCTTCAACATCGCAGGAAAGTCCTGTTTCCTTATGGATCAAAGATAGAAAGAGATATTTCCCTGATCCTTGAGAAAGTAGAGGTGGTAGGAAATAGATAAACGTTAGGAAAATTCCTAAGCCTATACTTATCCCTAAAGTCTTATACCAGGATCTTCGTTTCATTTTATCTTTCCAGCGATATCTGATAGAGTTAGGTTATAAGGACTTTTCGTTGCTTGATCAAACATATCTCTCAGACTACTTTGTATTAAGCTTAACGCTGTGTCTGGATGGATTTGATTGAAGGTTTTCAGGTGAAGGAGTTGCTCTACTATATCTTTAATAGTGAGTCCTGAAATATTATGCGTCGGCTTATACGCTTTCTTATAAGAAAGAATTAAACCTTCATTTTCTAGGATATCCAAACATTGGGAGATCTCTCCGATAGGAATCTTAGAATGCTTTGCTATAGTCTTTGCTGTAGGGGGCGTTGAGGCTATATCAAAATCTCTGGATATCACAGAAAGAATATAGGTACATACCACAAGTTTTATATAGCAATTTGGCAAGTACTTTTCTGTAGGAAGAATGAAATTACATCCCTGATTTTGAATAAGAAAAGTAAACGATCCTCCAAAAAGATAAATCATAGCATAAAGATAAAGAAGGAGTAAAAATGAAGGTAGTGCGACCAAAGCTCCATAAGTAAAACTGTAGTTAAATAAGTAGAATTGTAAGCAGAAGAAAACCTTCTGAAAAATGATCCATAGGGTTCCTGCTGTTAAGGCAGCGATTAATGCTGCTGTCTTTTGTACAGAGACCCTAGGTAAAAAGGCGTAGCAGCAAAATAACGCTAAATAAATGAATAGGTAGGGAGTTAATCGTGAAAAAATATATAAAACAGTAATAGAGTGGCTTAAAGAAAAGAGTTTCGCATATTCTACAGGCATAATTTGGGTAATATAAATCCATGACCCACAAACAATAATAAAAATCATCGGGCTAACAAGCGTGATGATCAAATATGCGATCAATCTCTGTACAGATATCGGAGTCCAACCTGTTCTAAAAATCTTATTCAAACCATCTTCTAAAGACAAAAGCATAAGAATCCCTGCCCAACAAAAGACAAAGAAGCTTCCTACCAGCACTAAACCAATATTGCTGGTTGTAGAGCGGTATGCAGCCTCTACAATCGCTAGAATCGGTCCTTTATAATCAGGAAATTTAACAAGAAGCCATTCTTTCCAATCGAGATTTACAAAAAGATGCTGGGATAACCTTAAGAAAAAAACGAGTATTGGAATGCAGCTAAACAAACCATAATAACTTAACACACAGGCTTCTTTAGAAACCTCATTTCTTACTAAAACTTGAGGAGCAAGTAAGAACGATCTGATTATTCTGTTATTTCGAAATCCCGATTTCGGATTCTTTTTTTTTTTAGAAAATATCGAGAGCTTTCGAAACATAGTTAAATCAAAAATGCATTTTTTACTTATTTTAATAAAAAATGATTATTTAATACTAAGTTTTATAAATTTTATTTTATTAATTCTTATGAGTTTTAATACATGAGATCATTAAGAATAATGGAAACTCTTCGCGACAAAGGTTTTCTGCTTTTGCACGAGTTCCTATGGATTTTTTTGGTGATATCCATTCTTCCATATTCTCAATAACAAACCCATATTTTGATAATACTTGGGTCCAATAACTTAGAGGAAAGTGAAAAGAAATCGAAGATTCTGACTGTTTTCTCCCAGGATGGGCAACAATTGGTACTGTTATTTTAGAAAGATAACGATCGATCTTTCTTGAAAGAAGCTTTTTATCTTCATCATAATGCCACGAAGACACTCTAG
The DNA here is from genome assembly GCF_042235055.1 of Chlamydia sp. 16-02. Classification (NCBI taxonomy): domain Bacteria; kingdom Pseudomonadati; phylum Chlamydiota; class Chlamydiia; order Chlamydiales; family Chlamydiaceae; genus Chlamydia; species Chlamydia sp. 16-02. The sequence continues at coordinate 35,010 of NZ_CP114172.1, read as the reverse complement.
GAATACGAAAACAAGGATGATTTAATACTATAAAAAAGCGTCCCTCTTTACAAAGAAGCTTTGAGGTATTTTTAATCGCTTGATCAGGGGTTTCCATATTTTGTAATGCTAAAATAGCTACAGCATGGGAAAAAGACTGAGAAACTTCTAATGTTAGTTTTTTTGTAAGATCTTGAATTTTAAATTCATGGGTTCGTGATTTTCTCAGTTTCCTCGCTATAGAGATCAAACTCGGAGAGATATCTAAACCTAAATACCCGCATTCCTTAGGAATTGCCCTTTCTAAAATTCCCTGACCACAACCAATATCGACCACAGAATCTTCAAATTGCAGATCAAGCAGGGGAAGCAGCTTAGGAAGAATGACCTCTTTATGATAATAATGACCCTCTCCCTGAACGATCTTATGATAATCTTCAGCTATGGACTCCCAAGAGGTAGACTTTCTTTCTGTTTTCCTAGAAGAATAATGCTTTTTATTAGACGGGTAACGAGACATTAGAGAGGGAATTTATAGAGAGATAAAAAAAAAGGCAAGAGAAACTCTCTATGCCTTTTTTTAAAAATTTTACTAAAGATTATAGGTTATTTATTCTTGTATAGGGAATCCTTGCTCATCATAACCCGTTACTTTACCACCACTTGTTGCCCGCTCATTCGTTCCAACTTGTCCACCTTCTTGACTTCCACCATCAGTCTGGTCTCCACCTTGTTGTTGAGAGCCACTATCTTGTGGAGATGCCGCTGTAGTAGTCGTAGCAGTAGAAGTCTCTATACGGTCGCCATCGTGACTCACAGAGCTAGTAATACGACTTTCAACTGCTTGTAAGTTAGTGGTAGAAGCACGCAGATCAGCGATTGAAGCTGTTAGTGCTGAACAAGCAGCTTCCAACTCCTGTTTACGTTGCTCTAAGAACTGTATGTGTTCTTCCCTAAGTTTTGCATCAGCTTTTAGCTGTTCTAAAACATTTGTGTTATCTTTTATAAGATCTTTTAATCCATCCAAACTAGTTCTCAATGCAGTTACTGAGGCAATCATGTGTTGAACAGATTCTTGAGAGAAGGTCTGTTGTAAAGATTGAGCTAATCTCTCAAATGGAGAGAGCATAGTTTCAACCCTACTACCTACAGTTTTGAAATCATCCAAGCTGGTTTTGAACTCTGAAATAAGATCTCTGAAATCGCCGGTATGTGTTTCAAGTCTATTACCGAAATCTGATAATTTAGTGTGTAGCTGTCTAAGTTGATCAATCTGCTCTGTGAGTTCAGCATTAGCGGCTTGTAAAGTATTCACCTCGGTATGCAGGCGTATATTCTCTTGGCTAAATTGCTGAATTTGCTGTTTCATGCGACGGGCCACTTGTGATGGTGTGCTATCTTGAATTGCCATAATGACGATCACAAAGGATACGAGCATAATCGCAATCATAAGAATAAGAGAAGGAGTCGAGACTACGATACCAAACTGTAAGCAAATTAAAGCTGCAATACCAACAGCAAATAGTGCAACGGCAGAAATAATTTTAATAAAGTGGAAGATTTTTTGAAGTACTGAAACTCTTCCTTCAGGGATAATTAATTTCCTAGCAGCTGCTGCAGCAACTGATGAGTGACTGGTCCCCTCTGTTGAGATAGGTACAATTGTAGTTTCACTACCGTCTTGATCATGATCTTCAAAAGTAGGTGAGGAAGCTCTCGATATTACAGGACTTGTGCTTTCTACTGGTACTGCCATAAGTTTATTTCCATTTTTAATAATTTAAATTTGGAGAGACTAATTATATGAATGTATAAAATCAAGCTCTTTACCAAAAGTTATACCGTTGATATTCATAGACAAAGAGAAAACACAAACCCTGAGTCACTAACGAAAAAATTAAGCTTTTAGATATTTTTTGATAAAAGTACTCCTTCAAAGATGTGAGAGATTATTTCAGATAAAAGAAATCATCCCATATTTTTCATCTAAATCTAACAAGATCTCTAGGAATTTTAATCAAAAGATGCAAGAATCTATGGTCTTTGAAGTTTTTCTTGTGGTTATCCTCTTTTAAAGGATATGGTGGGGTAAATAATTTGCTAATTATACCTTAAGAGGCTTCTTTAATTTTGATGTGTTTGCAATAGGCAGTAGGTGAATAAAAAACAACGTCAGAAAACATTAATTGCTCCTTCAATTATGGGGGGAGATCTTGCATGCATAGGTGCAGAAGCAAAAAGAATAGAAGAATCAGGAGCTGATCTCATTCATATTGATGTTATGGACGGGCATTTTGTTCCTAATCTGACTTTTGGTCCAGGAATCATTGCAGCAATCAATAGATCTACAGATATCTTCTTAGAAGTTCACGCTATGATCTATACGCCTTTTGATTTTATAGAAGCCTTTGTGCAATCTGGAGCTGATCGTATTATCGTACATTTTGAAGCCTCTGAAGATCTCAAAGAATTATTAGCTTATATTAAGAAATGTGGAATACAAGCAGGCCTAGCTTTTTCTCCAGAAACCTCTATAGAATTCATTCCTCCATTCCTACCTTTCTGTGATGTTGTATTGTTAATGTCCGTACATCCTGGATTTTGTGGTCAGGGGTTCATTCCTGATGTCCCTGATAAAATTCGTTTTACAAGACAAGCAATTAAAACCATGGGTCTAGAAGACTCTTGTTTGATTGAGGTTGATGGGGGAATAAACGAGACTTCTGCAAAAGAATGTCGTGAAGCAGGTGCGGATATTTTAGTGGCAGCGTCCTATATGTTTGAAAAGGATACGCTGACTATGGAAGAAAAAGTTTTGCTACTTCGAGGAGAAAATCATGGTATTAAGTAGCCAACTCTCGGTGGGAATGTTTATTTCCACAAAAGACGGTCTTTATAAAGTCGTAGCGGTTTCTAAAGTAACAGGAAATAAAGGGGAGTCTTTTATCAAGGCTTCGTTAAAAGCTGCTGATTCCGAAGTCATTGTTGAAAGAAATTTTAAAATTGGCCAAGAAATAAAGGAAGCCCAATTTGAATCTAGAAATCTTGAATATCTCTATATTGAGGACGAAAACTTTCTTTTCTTAGATTTGGGAAATTATGAGAAAATTTATATTTCTAAAGAGATCATGAAGGATAATTTTTTATTCTTGAAAGCAGGCGTAACTGTTTCTGCTATGGTTTATGACGACATTGTTTTTTCAATAGAGCTACCACACTTTTTAGAGTTAATGGTATCTAAAACAGATTTTCCTGGGGATTCCCTTTTAATTGCTGGTGGCACAAAAAAAGCTTTATTAGAAACAGGTGTCGAAATTACAGTACCTCCTTTTGTGGAAATTGGAGATATTATAAAAATTGATACGCGTACGTGTGAATATATTCAACGCGTCTAACTTCAGTCTGAGAAGATAAGAGAATACAGGTATGGATTTAAAGCAAATAGAAAAGCTCATGATTGCTATGGGAAGAAATAGCATGAAGCGTTTTGTGATAAAACGTGAGGGGCTAGAGCTTGAACTGGAAAGAGACACAGGAGATAAACCCAATCAAGAACCTGTATTTTACGATAGTAGGTTATTCGCTGGTTTCTCTCAGGAACGTCCTATTCCCACTGATCCTAATAAAACAATTACAAAAGATGTTGTTTCAGAAAAAACAGAATCAGAATCGCAACAGGCTCCAGGAGATTTTATTAGCTCTCCTCTTGTAGGAACATTTTATAGCTCTCCTTCTCCTGATTCTCCATCTTTCGTTAAACCCGGAGATATTGTTTCAGAAGATACGATTGTTTGTATCGTAGAAGCCATGAAAGTTATGAATGAAGTTAAGGCCGGGATGTCTGGTCGTGTTGTAGAAGTTTTAATCACCAACGGTGATGCAGTACAATTTGGATCTAAGTTATTTCGTATAGTTAAAGCTGAATAATGAAAAAAGTCTTAATAGCTAATCGGGGAGAAATTGCAGTACGTATTATACGTGCTTGTCATGATCTTGGATTAGCCACAGTTGCAGTATATTCCTTAGCAGATCAAGAAGCTTTACATGTGCTATTAGCAGACGAAGCTGTTTGTATAGGGGAGCCTCAAGCTAATAAATCCTATTTAAAAATATCGAATATTTTAGCGGCATGCGAAATTACAGGAGCGGATGCTGTCCATCCTGGTTATGGTTTTTTAAGCGAGAATCCGAATTTTGCCTCTATATGCGAAAGCTGTGGGTTAACCTTTATTGGCCCTAGTTCAGAATCTATAGCAACAATGGGAGATAAAATAGCGGCAAAACAACTCGCTAAAAAAATTAAATGTCCTGTGATTCCTGGTTCTGAGGGTATTATTAAAGACGAAGCGGAAGGATTAAAAATTGCTGAAAAGATTGGCTTTCCTATAGTGATTAAAGCTGTTGCTGGTGGTGGTGGTCGTGGTATCCGTATTGTCAGAGAAAAAGATGAATTTTTTAGAGCTTTTTCAGCAGCACGAGCGGAAGCAGAAGCAGGATTTAATAATCCTGATGTTTACATTGAAAAATTCATTGAAAATCCAAGACATCTAGAAGTGCAAGTTCTTGGAGATAAACATGGTAATTATATCCATCTTGGAGAAAGAGACTGCACAGTACAAAGACGTCGCCAAAAGCTTATCGAGGAAACTCCTAGTCCCATACTTACTCCTGAATTACGTGCAAAAGTAGGAAAGGTTGCTGTAGACTTAGCTAGAAGTGCAAACTATCATTCTGTGGGTACCGTAGAATTTCTATTAGATAAAGATAAAAAATTCTACTTCATGGAAATGAATACACGTATTCAGGTGGAGCATACAATCACAGAAGAAGTTACAGGGATCGATCTTCTTAAAGAACAGATTTATGTGGCAATGGGCAATAAGCTCACTTGGAAACAAAAAAATATTGTCTTTACAGGACATGTCATTCAGTGTCGTATTAACGCTGAGGACCCAAGTAATAACTTTTCCCCATCTCCGGGTCGTTTAGATTACTATCTTCCTCCTGCAGGGCCCTCAATACGCGTTGATGGTGCTTGTTATAGCGGTTACGCTATCCCTCCCTATTACGATTCTATGATTGCCAAGGTAATTTCCAAGGGTAAGAACCGAGAAGAAGCTATAGCCATTATGAAACGCGCTCTAAAAGAGTTTCATATTGGAGGAGTACACTCTACAATACCCTTTCACCAATTTATGCTGGATAATCCAAAATTTATTAATTCAGACTATAATATTAACTACGTTGATCTTCTTCTCTCTCAGGATAATTCCCTATTTTAAAGTTCTTTACAATTTTCATATCTAGAGATTTGTTCTCTAGATGTGTTTTTCTTTCTAATTAAAAAATCTTAACACAACTAAATTATATTAAAAATAATTCTAACAATTAATGTTTTATGTTAGAATGTTTTAAGTTTTTTTAATATATTTTAATGTTTATGAGAATACCGGACAGTTTTTGCTTAAGTTCTTTTAATAAAGAACCTAGTTATTTTGAAAAGGTTTTATCTAAAGTAGATAATTATTTCTATTTCGGTGGAAGACAGATAGAAATCGTTACTAGAAATGAAATAACTCAAGAACTTATCTGCCTTTCTAGCCCAGGGAGACATGTACCTCTCGCTGAAAAGATTGTGAAGATACTTTCGTATCTCATATTCCCAATCGTGTTAACTGCGCTCCTTGTGCGTTTCTTACTACATAAGGTATTACATAAAAATCACAGGGTCATCTTAATCGATAGGCAAGATCCCTGTACGCCATGCTCACTCTATTTAAAAGACGCCATAGCTATCCGTGATAAGTTTATGGATCTACGTTTTACACAACCTAATAATGATGCTCTTAGAACTGCTCTACGCTTGCAGGGATTAAGAGTAGTACATTTTTATCAAGATGAAACTAGTAACCAGCTATTACTTACAATGACATCACGGCGCTTCCCCGATATAGCATTTACATTTGTAGTTCCTACTAAATCCATCACATTGCCGCAACCTGAGGATATGCAATGGTCTATAATGGAACATCTATGGAACTGTACAAAAGCAATAAACGTTGCTAGACGACAGAATTTAGACAATCTGATGATCAGCAAACCAATAGGCATTAGCTTACAAGATGGTGTGCTTATCCATCATATTCATAACACTCTGCTAACAGAAAAATCCTTAGATAAAGAGGATGTTTTAACAAGTATTGAAGAACATAATAATTTACAAAATGGTTTAAATGATCTTGTGAATTTTACCGTCCTTACGGGGTATCCTGGAAAGGTATTTGCAAAATCACAAAGAAAATTTGTCTGTGTGGACAGTGCTGAAAATCTCCACATGGCCTTGGTAATTGATCCAGGACACACGTTTACAACACATCCAGATGAGAATACAAAAATAGAAAGTCGTGTTTCTGCATTAATGCCTATACTCAAGAGTGTTCCTCCTGAGTATCTCAAAGGTATGCTAAATCAGATTCCTAATCCTATAAAATCTAAGATGCAGAATTTGAATTCTCTATTATCTAAAGAATTCTTAAACAATACTTTAGATATTCAAGTGCCTCTATTTGTATCCGATCCTACACAAGAACAAATATCCGAAGAAGAAAAGAAACAATTAGTGAAGAACTTCCTGAAATTCATCTCACAAAGAACCGTGGGTCAAAATGATAACGGACGCAATATGGTTGTCTTCTATAAGCATGGACAAAGTTATCCTGGAGGGGGTGAGGGGATACTGATTAATCAGCTCAATAACTACGGATCTATGTTCTTCAAATCCGACGGCTCTCAGGAAAAATGTCTAGGAGAGAGCATCATGGATCAATTAGTGAATATAGGCATCTTCTCTGATTATGAGAATACTGAAACTATGGTCTGCGCCTACTTTGACTAAATGGATAGGATTAAGGAGTAAAAATTATAGTCTGTAATATGATGTGAGCTGTTTTGGTTCAGCAACATAAAGAATGAGCAACTGAGAACATTAAACCATCGGGTAATCCGATAAATAAGAGAATTAATAAAACACCTTCAGAAATACTTGTAGTTACACCTTTGAGTAGATTATGAAGACAACCCCAAGAACATTATGTTAAACTCTGTAACGTTTTCACCTGTCTATTCTCCTAATCGAGTAGAGAAGTTTTCTTCTCTTCTAGATTCTTATTTTTATCTAGGAGGAAAACAAACTAAAGTTATAGATAAATCAACAGAATTAGGACTTAGATTTGCTATACAACATCAAGGACGGGCAATATCTACCGCTGAAAAAGTCTTAAAAATACTCTCTTGGATTTTTGTTCCTATTGTTATCTTGGCTTGGCTATTACGGCAAGCCTTGCATTTATACCTACATATTGCATATCCGTGTATATATCTTGATGCACCTTTATCTGAATCTCTTCAGAAAGACATTGTTACGACCTGCCAAAAAATATCACACTCTCTAAACTTTAAAACTATTTTAACGACAGAAGATGAAGCTTATCAGGAACTGTGTGCTGAAGGTATTACGATAGTGCAACCCAAAGAGGAATTTGCAAGCGCTCTCCCTGAAAGATTTTACTTAGATTCTCGCAAATCTCATACGTTTTATATTTTAGGAAATCGAGATCAATTTAATGCCCATTATTTGGATCTTTATAATCTGATTCATTCAGGAAGAAATCTTATTTCTGAATTCGCATTAACGGGTAAGAGTGATGAGAAATCTATAGAGAAATGCTTAAAAGATAGTTTGGGAATTACAGCAAAAATTTCTAGACTTCCTAAACAAAAACAGGGGATTCACGGGGGATTAAAAGCTGAATTTCGCTTCGATAATTATCCTGATTACGTTTGCTCCCTGAATGATGATTCCATTAGTATCCATGAAATAACGAACTCATCTGAAGTTGAGTTAAGAGAAAGTGCTGTAGCGAGATTTGTAAGAAACGTTCTTGAATCACGCCATATAGAGAAAAAAGGAAGAGGCTCTTGTATATCTTGGCCTAAGTATATTGGTTGTGATATGAGTTCTGGAATTGTTATTTTAGATGACGAAGAAGAGCATAAGCAATTAATCGTTACTAATCCTCAAGGGGATACCGAAGCTAATTTAAAACTCTTTTCTTCTCAATCTTTTATAGAGTGTTATCAAAGCATGAAAAATAGGCATATGGTTCCCTATGTCTTAGGTGAACAAGCTGCTTTTAAACATCATCAAAATAGACATCAACTTATCATGAATGAATCCGGTAGTCGTCTACCCATGGATTCTTATGAAAATAGGAAAAATGTCATGTCTGCATTTTTACGGCAGGTTCCTAGCGCTTTCTTGGGAGAGGTATTAAATCAAGTAACTTCTGAGGAAGTTGCGGCGGCAATAGAATCCCTAGATCGCAAAAAAATTGCACGTGCTCTAAATCTAAGTGCGGTTACAATTCCAAGAGCCTATATTCTTCAAAAGAGACCACAGCTAAGAGCTCTTTCTGATAAGCAGATCAAACTACAATTAGCAATCGAATTTATCACAGAAATTTTATCCCCCACAGATCCAAATACTGTAGAAATATTTATCCCATACAAGGAACAAAATACTACTGGTTCTACATCTTTAACAACTTTCTGGGGTAATCTTTCTGATCCAATAAGAATCGGTTTAACAAACTCGATCCTCATACAACTAGAAAAAATGCATATTATCGAGGGGTGTACAGAAGTAAGTCGCGGAGTATATGTTCGATTGAATTCTATAAAGACGGATTCTTAATTATAAGCTGTACATCCAAAAATTACAGCACCTGAGAGTTTAGATCAATAAAAGTACGCGTCCAATTATAGGGGCCGCGCACAATATCTCCTATTATAATAACAAAAGATCAATTTTACGTTGGTGTAGTTCCTGCATATCCAAATCTAGGATTAAGATCCGCTCTAGAATGTTTAATTAGACGACATTCTCTTTGATCAGCCTCCGCCTCATTACCAAGGTACCAACGAGCCTGCTGACAAAAACTATTGTATATCGATCTCCACTCACTCTCTACAGTTCCTTCTTGATAGAATCTCGATTTTCTAGCCTCTATATCCTCCTGAGAAATATCACCACCACAATACATCTGTAAGTGTCTTACTAAAGAGTATGCGGTTGACATCATATAAAATGTCTTATAATAGGCTGAATTTTGTCTTGCTAAAGCTTCTAAATTCGACTCCACGTTGTATCTTTCTCTATAAGTGGCTAAATCTCTAAGAGAGTAAATACTAATAGCGAAAGATAGTTGTAGAAATTCTGTGACAGTGTTTGTTAATGTTGGATCGGTTGCATCTTGATAACTAGGAAATGTCAGTCTTTCTGAATCATCTATATGTAATAAATCTAAGACTTCTTGGTGTTTTCTTGATCTTAAAGTAAGTAAATAAGAAATATCAGTATTCAAAGGAGGACGTAACCCTGTCCATTCAACAGGTTCTATTGTCTCTCTCTCTTGATCGAGTTGTTGATTAGCGTAAGCAAGAGCTCCTTCTGCTCCGGCATTCAAAGCTGGCTGAGTTACTTCTGACCTAGGAAGTGGTATAATAGTTTGCGTTTTTTTAATTAACTTTCCTATAACAACTCCCACAACAAGAAAAGAGAGACAAACTGATCCAAAAATTAACAATCCCAAACTAGCACTTCCAGCGAGAGCTAAAGCTCCTAAGATGATAAAAATAATAGAAAGAGCAGTCAGACCAACCAAAATACTGGTTTTTATGGTCTTAGAACAAGAAACTCGTTGTGTTGATTCTGTATTTTGTGTTAGACTTAGGCAATTGAATAATTTGTTTATATTAGGCATAATTCACCAAGTAAAAAGTTAGCACGAATATTTTCTCTCATTTATTCAATTAAAATCAAATCAAAAAAATTCTTTTTAAAAGCACTAGATCTACTGTTTGTTCCCTGTAATCCAAGGGATTATTTCATAATATAAGTATAAGAAAATCAATGAGAATTCTTCCTAAAGATCTCTTGGGTTGCTCGTATCTTTGGCAATTGCTGTTTCTGCGCAGATGCATAGTTAACGTTAAATAACATACTTCTCAAAAAAACGATCATTAGAGAAGACATGAACCTGAACATTCTCAAGTCACTGTGAAATATGCTCTTACAACATAATTGCCGTTGAGGTAATTCTTTTATTTTTTTAAAATGCTCTCGCGATTCTTTGGGGGAAATAGACCTTGTCTACTTTGGAAATAGCATTATGTAATTAGGGTGTGTTTAAAAATAAATCTTACGCGTTTGGACTATGACTCTTCCTGAAAAAACAACTCCAGCCGCATCTACCTCTCAGTCTGAGTCTAATTACACAACTCGTTCTAATTCACACTCATCCTATTTAAATCAAAGCACTATCAATTCATCTTCCTTAGACGAGAGACTTTCTATCTATGATGAAGCTGTAAACCAAAATAATTCCACAGAAACGGTTGTTGAATTGGGGAAAAAACTACAACAGGAGTTTTATAATTTAACGAATTCGAATACTACAGTAGCAACAGCATCACCATCGAATCATACTGGGAATTGGAAAACCTCTTTTTTGTATAATTTGGCACAGCTTGTTGCACATGTTTTCCCTACAAGGATAGTACCGGCTAAAATCACCAAACCCACGGTTCTTCCACCGCCTAAAAATCATACGAAAACTTCTTCGACATACGTCTCTAGACGTACTAACTCTTCTATTTCTGATAATACTACCTCTCTAGCTCAGCCTACTATTGGGGGGGGGGTGCCCTTAGGAAGAAAAGAATTCTGGCTAAGCTTGTTAAAGCTTCAGTCTCTTCTCGATCTACGCAACCTACGAAAACGCCTGCGCAATATTCTCCTGCACATATTCCTAATTCCACTTCGTTTCTTCCGGAAAGCTCTACCTCTATAGAGCAAGCTATAGGAGAAACTAGTAGTGCCCTCATAAAAAAAGATACAACAACACCCGTTCAGAAGGCAGCCAAAGATCCACACCATCTTTCTAGGAAAAAACGTGGTTTAGAAGATAAAGCTGAAGCTGGTAGCTCAAACGCTAATAAGTATGATCTTACACCTGAAAATATCTTAGAGAAATTGAAATTAACTCCTCAGCAAGAGAAATTATGTCGAATATCAATCAACAACATGAAGAAAGCTATAGGCTACTATAATACTGTAGAAGAAAAAAATTCTAGAAAAGGACAAGACCTTCTAGTTAAACAGTCTATTTTCTTAGATACGCTTCAAAAAAAAGCAGGATTATCTGCGTCTCATCCAAGTTTTCAGGTAATGGCTACTATTAAAACAGAGTTTTCATCGCATCGGGTCTCTGTGGATAAACATCTACATGGAATTTGGATTGCTGGATCTCCACCAGACGATGTAAGCCCGTACATCAAAGTATTTTTACAGACATATGATGATTTCGACTTCTATTTCTGGGTAGATGAAAAGGCTTATGGAGCAGCTAAATTTTCATCTACTCTAAAAAGAATAGCTTTTGATGCATCCATGAAGGAAATAAAGGAAAAAACTCCAGAGGGCGCAAAAGCCTTCATTCAATATTATGATGATTTAAGGAAGAAATACGATTCCATTCAAGACGATGATCTAAAACAACAATATTATGATGATTTAGTCGCAATCTATGGCGAATACGAAAAATTAGATAAAGACATTAGGGACAATTTCAATGCCTTATTTTTAAGAAATATGGTTGTCTCTCAAGATGGGTTTTTCAATTTTTGTATGCTTAAAGGCTCTAGCTCAATTACTGACGATATACGCATAGAATATCTCGAAAAAACTATTAAACTTCCTCAAGAGGAAATTGAGCAATATAAGAAGACTATAGAAGCCAACAAACAGAAAATTAAAGATCTCGTCGAGAAAGTTAATAAGGATTTAGGATCTGACAAGGTTAAAATTAAAGATATCAAAGAACTGACTTCAATGAAAGACACCACCAATCTCTATAATTACGAGATGGAGATGTTCTTACGATGGAATTATGCTGCAGCATCAGATCAAATCAGAATGTACATGCTTAAAGAACATGGGGGCATTTATACCGATTTAGATATGATGCCTCAGTATTCCCAGGAAGCTACTAATGCTATTTTTGAGAAAGGTGGGAATAAATTTTTCGAAAGTTTGCAAATTAGACGGGCGATTTCTGATGCGGCATTAAAAATAGCAAATGGCCAAACTACAGTCACTCTGGAAGAAATCGGAAAGGAAATCAAATTATCAAAACTTACAGATGAGGACAAAACAAAAATTAAAGAGCTGATCACTGAATTTCAAAAGATACACAAAGGCGAGGGTGGGGGTCAAGGCAAACCTAAGACAAGTCTCTTTCAAAAAATGGCTCCAGATACGATTCGAGATACGATGCCTGTTTTGCGAAGGTATCATAAGTGGGACAGTGGTTGGAATGTTCGTATATTGAATGGTTTGATGATGGCTCACAAAGAGAGTGTCACGGTTGATGCTGTCATTAAAGGACAACAACGAGCTTATGCTGAATTAAAAGATATAAGGGAAAATGTTCTTAGTGGATCTTTCTTTAATACTCTTGATGATCTCACCCATTTAGAGCAACATGATGTAGTTGGAGGCCATTTAGTCAGAGATTATCTTGGTAAGAGTCTATTTTATAACTTTAGACAAGATTCGATTATTCCTGGAGCCGTAAGTACATTAGGCATTACAGGTCCAGATTTAATTAAGAAAGAAATGGTCAAATATTTTAGATCTCTTGGCCCCTTAGGAAGTGACTTTCTTAATGAGAATGGAAGAAATTTAGGAGATGCAGCCTATCTAGGTTCCTATAAACAAATTAAAGATTCGAAAGGTGAAATTACATATGACTGGAAAAATCCTCTATCTGTAGGGGCCAATGACGTAACTCCTGGGGATGAGAGTACGTGGTGTAATGTCAGACAAAAATGTGCATCTGAATTACTTTTTTCTGATTCATCAAAATTACGCGCAGAAGCTCCTAAAGGAATAGAGCGTACCAAGGTTGATCAAGCTGATTTCACTAAATCTTGGTCTCAGAAATCAAAAGACAACCTCCCCGGAGGCTTGTTAGTAAGATTTAATAATCTTATTGAAGATTCTAATGTGGATATCGTGAAACTAGCTGATTTAGATCACGAAATCTATGAATTTAAGATGAAAATAAAAGACGATGCTATAGCAACAACATCTTTATTTTCTCTACAGTTACAGCTTGCAAACCTAATCCGTGGTGTTCAACTTCCAGTTGCTAATCACGTTAACTTTTTTCCAGATTTATATAAAAACATCGAGGGTGATCTAGAAAAGGCTATTAGACTATATCTCAAGAGTAATTCACAGACAGGAATTACTGTATGGTATAGCTCGTCAAGCGGTCTATCCATGTTTTTAAAAGATATGCTATCCGTAGCCGAGAGGCAAGTAGCAATTGGTAATCTCATCGACTCTGTAGGGCAATCTTCTCTTTCTATAACACAGATGGAACTCTTAACAAACTATGCAGAGCTGAAATCTAAAGAAAGTTTAGATGCTCTTACATCTGATGAGGATATTAATAAGTTTCTAGAGACTATAAATAAGCTAGCAGGGGATGAAAACCTTCAGGCCAAGGTCAATGAAATCGAAGACAAAGTCATATCGGGACACTTTTTTAAAGATCTAGAAGAGTTCATAAATAAGTGCTTTATTTTACGTGAAAATGAAAGAAAAAAGCTCATTCTTGAGAAAATGAAGGAGATAACCCGCTATAGTGGTCTGGATAAGCAGGAACAAGAGAGCTCACAAAAATGGTATGAAAAACTCTATGAGACTACGTATCAAAAACACGTCTTAGATCCCAGGAAGAAATTAGACAATATTATCAAAAAATTTGAGAATAGCGAACGTGTTGCTGTAGAGAATTTGGATAAATTCTTATTCGATAAACAATTATTTGCACGTATGTATCTTGATGGATACGCCTTTACTGATATAAAAGATATCTATCGATTTATGGTAGCTGAAGCAGGCGTTTCGGGGCTCTTTTCTTCGGATAGTGTATTGCCAGCTCCCTCAAAGCACCTAGTTGATATGATGAAAACAACACTAGGAGGAGATTATGAGGATATGCATGATGTCCTTAGTACTGTATATGATTACCTAGTTCTAGATCCTAGTAGTCCAGAAGCACAATCTGTTTTAGCAAATATACCTGAAAAATTAGGTGAAGAACTCAAAAAATGTCATGTTCCTGATTTACTCATACCCCCCGTTGATGGGCATGTCTCCGCTTTAGGAATGCAGTATGGATTCGAAGACGGTGGTGAATCTGAGCGTGTAATGACAAGTGTTATGCCAGGGGTATTCAATCTAGCGAGCTATCTCATGGCAAACTATTTCGATACACTTTATCAGCTACATCTAAGTATTCATGATGGATCCTTAACTTTAGAATCGGCTAAAAAATTATTAAACGATAAACACGTTTATAGTTTTCTCTATGACGATCGTCTTGAAGAGCTTGTAAAACTTGCTCAAGAGAAGAAATATCTCTCCTTAACTGAAGTTAGTAAAATTCTTTCCAAAAGAACGAATTTTGCACAGACAGGGTCATCCCTACTTTACAGCATTTTACCCGGGGTTAACGAAATCTTACAACGAGATGCAGATTTCGGTCGTCCCCTAGCAACTACAATGCTAGATCCCACAGCAATTAATCCGTACGATTATCGCGGAGTAGGGTTGAGTAAAGATCTTTTCTCTATTCCTCCTGATGTGCCTACGATACCCAATGTTGTAGAACAGGCAAAATACACGTTATTTTCTTGGCCTGAATTTTCTAGAGAACAGATACCTCTATGGGGAGATTTAGCAAAAACATTTGGCTCCGATCTTGCTCACATACACCCGCAAACGTTTTTATATGAATTAGAAGGACGTTGTATGGGTCTCACCATGCTCTACATGTCAGCCAAAGATTCAATTGAATATACCTTGATGACTAGAAATCTTATGACAGTAGGCGCTCTATTTCAAACAAAAGAGCGTGATCACATACCCCTAACAGATTCAGATAATACGTTTTTGGAGAAAAGTCGAACATACATCGATTGGTTACAATATCATGGAAACAAAGATCTGAAAACAAAGGGGATATTAACTGAGCACAAATGGGATATTGAAGGTTTGTCTAAGATATTGGCACAACAGACAAACATAAAAAGTCTATTAGTGACGACATCTACTCACTCTTTAGTTGTTCAGGTAATGGATGAGGGTTATAGATTCACAGATCCTAACTTTGGGCATTGTGATTTTCCAACATTACAACAAGCTCTATTGTTTTTGGAATCTTCGGTACAGCTAACCGAAGAAATAAGAACTCGCTATGGGATTTCTTCTGCACAAAGTATAGCATCACAGCTAAAAGTTTATACCGTAGATTCAACAAAAGCAGCGAATACCTGGTTTCCATCTACTAACTTAGGATTCTCCTATGATCAGTATATGACTACTTTATATAAGATGACTCTAAGGGGCGATGTTAATATAGGCCGTAGAAGAATATCCTGGGCGGACCTATATAAAATAGGGGGGACTATTGATCATAAAAGAATCAACGAAAAAACAAGCCAAAAAGATCTCGATAGATTAAAATTAGATGGGAATATTTTAAGTGATTTTCTTTCCAAGACTGTTTTAGATGCTCAACTTGCTTCTACAATCCTATATATCTTAGACAATTACGGCATAGAAGATGGAACAAAAGAGGTTAGTAGAAGCTTAATTGTTGAAACCCCCAGGGATCTCGCAGCTTTAATAAGTGGGCTCAAAACTAAATCCCAGCAAATAGGTTCCGCGCTACGGAACCTGATGAGTGATATAAAAAGTGCCATCAAAGATACATTTTCTGGTGATAAAGATAAGATATCTGTCACGAATGTAGATGTCACTGACAACGATAAGATTTCTTTCGATTTTCAACAAGGAACATCACAAAAAAAGAAAATAGAAGTTCCAAGTCATGGATTAGTCAAAACATTCAAAGAGTTCGGGGCAATGGCTAGCGGTCTGGCTGGCACAGGTGTTATGGATATGGAACTCGGCATGTCCATGGTCTCCATTGCACAATATGTACGCTTGGTACAAGCAGGAAAAGGTGCTGAGGCTCAAGCTCTTTTTGACTTATCTTTAGATGTCAAAGAAATGGCTGAAATGACTTTAGGAAATCTTCTAAATGGTCTAGGAAAGAAATTCATTACCGAGGAGGGAATTGACGGCTTTCGATTAGAGTCAGCAGTAGCAAAGCAAGTAGTAAAAGCTTCTAAAAAAATAGGAGGAACTTTAGGGAAAGCTATTGCTAAAGCCGCGGGCGTTTTAGAGCTTCCTATTCTTGAAACTATTGCGGGGGTCTGGAGTCTCTATACTAGTATAGAGGATTTACAACACGCCTCTTCACACAGTGATATGATGGCAGCACGTGTTCAAATAGCTTTCGATACCATTACTTTAGCATTAACATTATCTGCGATTGTTGCTCCACCTGCCATGTTAGCTGCAGGGCCTATTGCTGCTATTGGTATGGGAGCTGCATCGATTGCTCGTAATGTTGCGAAAACAGAAGAACGTCATCAAGAATGGGGTAAGTATAAGAAATTTCTAGAGGAGGGAGGAGAGCATGTTGTAAGCGCTTTCCCAGACAGAGGATTGCTTGATTTCTCTGGTAACCACGTTTTAGGCAATCTAGTTTTAGATCTAAGAAAAAATCCTCCCACCCTTACTGGAGATAGATCATACAATGCGAATAGATGGATTGGTCATCAACCACAATTGTCAGACTCTCAAATAAGAGAAAAGCTAGGCTATGCATTTAGCATTTCTCCCTATGGGGCTTTAGCAAAAGGGCATGCCAATAGCTACTGGCCTCCTGAAGTACCTAAAATCCCTGCAGGGATCTACAGGACTATTATTCTTGGATATGGAATTACATACGAAGGAATTACTGAAGTCGTTTATCTATCGAATAAAGTAATTTGGAGAGAAGCAGTTATGGAGACAGACTCTCGTTACTATAAACCTCCTTTAACAGCTAAAAATCATAAAAGTACGATAATAACAGGAGATACGCATATGACTGTTATTCCTGTACGTCTTTTAGATACCGATTCTCCGGAAAGAATAGAATATGCCTCACAGTATAAAGATTATGAGATCAAGGTTGAGGGAGGTAAAGGGGGAATAACTGTTCAAATCGGCGGAGCTGGTTTTTATAATATTACTGGAGCTCCAGGAGTTGAAAATGTGATTTCATTCCGTGCTATTCCACCTCCATTTTCAGTGAAATTCAACCTCTCACAAGTAATACAAGACGTTCCTCTAATAAGACCTAACGGTACTCATATAGATATCTTAAAGATTCGACAAACAGGAATTTCTACAGTCATTGGCTCTTCTGGAGGTCAGGATACTCTATCAGGAAATCGTGACACCAAATTCTATGTAAGTTCCGGAGGAGGAACTATATATTCTGGAGCAGGGAAAAACTGGTATTACATACCTAAGTTAGATAGTAACCTTACTATTGTACTTACCCCGAACTCTACCGATCATGATCTTACACTCGGCATGAATTCCTTCGAACTACATTCAGGGGGAGATAATTTAAATTTAGTAGGTCTCGATGGGGATAACAGCACAGGCATATATATTGAAAATGCAAATCAAAGTAGCTCTTATGATCGTTGGGTAGGTCACTTTAAAGTAAAATTCTCTGACGGCATTACAGCTGAAGCTATAGAAAAACCTAGCCCAGGAAATAGCCCGAACACCACAACTTTAGGTTTTACAAAATGCGAACAGTCTACCTGGGCACTAAAACATCCAGAAGAACCTGGATTCGTAGATAATATTGTGCAATGGATGAAAAAATACCTCTGGTGGTTTGCTCCTGAGGTATCCATTATTCAAAAACATAGCCGTGTATCATATTATGACGACAAAAAGCTTTTTGTTTACAAACCTGAAAAACACACAGAATTAGATCTTCGAGCTCAAGCTGAGTTTAAAACAGTAGTTGAAGGTGCTGAGGGTGTTTCTTACCTTCTATCTTCTGCACCAAATATCAAAACTGAATCCATTAAAATTATACTAGCAGAAGATGGGGACTCTCCTCAATTTCTAGACCTTAGTACAATTGTTCCCAGTCTAATTGAAGGGAAAATAACAAATGGTACGGAAGAAAGCTCCAGTATAGATCTAACAGTTTCTTCTCTAAGATATACCATTCCTATGGTTTTAAGTTGGGATCCTGGAGATCCTCCATGGGAAACAATAATAGACATTACCCCGAATGTTCGACCTACTTTGGGTAGCTGGTATGATCAATTAAAAGAAGATCCTGAAAAAGAGCATGTCCTCTATCACAATAGCGCTCTAGTTCCTGAAAGATTAGAAGGGATAATGAGCCTAAATAACGCTGTCACTTTAATGTTGAGTGAGATGCAAAAGAGCAAAGAACATGTTCTTGGTATAGAAAATAGAGGAGACGTAGATCTAACAATACAGGGAACACTCTATGCTGGACATATCGAAGAGGTAATGACAGATCTGAGGTGGACGATGCTTGACTATCTCAAATCTATGAAGAAGTTCTCTGTCAAAGTCCCCGCACACACTATTGAATACATTGATTTTCGAGGTAGTGATCAAAGCGGGGGGAATGTCTTATTCTATAGTAAGGTGGAATCTGGATTCCTTAAAGCAGATACTAAACCAAAAACGACATTCTCTCATAATACATGGAAGTTCTACGATGAAATTCAAATTTATTACACTTCACTAAATCTTGAAGACTTCAATCGCTATCGCATAGCTTCTGAAACATTTGCGTTAGCACGACAGATTATGTATGCCCAGGATTTAGTCAGCATAGATAACAGAGATCTTATCTTAAAATTCTTCTATATCCGCGAAGGAAAGGGTATAGGATCTATGCGCTTGGTATACAAAAACTTCTTTAATACATATCTGGATGGAATTTCCGAGAGGACATTAGAAAGAGAAGCTAAACCCTGGATGGCTTCAAATCCACATCAATTCATTGATCAAAGTTATTGGAATTACTTAGAGCTAACATTAGGGAAAGAGACTTTTAACTTAGTCACTTTGATTAAAGAATTCTGTTCCCGTTCTCGCATTTTATCTCTAGAGCAGGATAAAACAGATCATCATTTGATACTTCCTAAAAGATATCGATCTTTGGACTTAGTTGTTTTAACTTACACTATAGATCCTAAACAGATGAAAAACGCTCCAGAAAATAAATTGCTTTTCCTTGATAAAGCAATGAAAGAATACCGACTTCCTTCATCAACGATCTTAGAAAGTTCTTATTACTTAGATCCTGTAAGCGGGGATCTGTATATAACGCGTATTCTCTCAGATCAATTACAAAACCAAGCATTTGTTCTAAAATTAAAAGGATTTAAACAGGATTGGACAAGCTTTAAAAATATCATTGTATCTGCAGAACACAAAGGACTTGTCTCATCTAGTGGGACTGCTGTCACATTTATTGGTCCTGAGCTACGTCATTTAGAAATTAATTTCCCTAAGACAATTGCAGATGTAAAAATACAAGAAAGGATAGTTTCTCGAGCAGGTGTCATATTCCCAACTAATGATCAGATCGTACATTACGATCCTCGAATTGACCAGCAGTTCTATCTACTGCGAGATTATATGCTATCGAATCTCAAAGATAGAACTAAAGGTTCTTCTAAGCGAGCTAAAGCGTATGATAGCTATTTATTAGAGTCTGCTATGCACATGTATTCTCGAGATCCTAAATGGCAAATCCCTGAGAACATGCTGCAATATGCTTTTGGTTATTACAGAGTCTATGTACCACACTGGGTACGTTCTCAAATGCGTGTAAATACAATGGTAAAAATGCCAAAGGGTAGTATTACAATTTCATTAATTACGACACAAAATGATCTTTTTGATCGTCGACCTGGATCTGGTTACAACATCTATTTTACTATAGTTGGTTTGAACAAACACGTAAAAACTCATACTGACAAACCTGGAGATATGCTGCTCGATTTAGATCAAGATGTGATTCTTAATGTGAAAAAAATCGATGAAAGCGAATATTCCAGAAGAAGAATCTATGTAGTTGCGGAAATCGCTACAGAAGAGGCTCTCAAACTTCAATCTGACACCGATGTGGTTATCCTTCCTCAAGGAGAAAAATTCAGATTTAAAAGAACCTTGAAAGATAAAAAATAATGTAGTTCGTCCATAAGAACACAGCTTTTCTAATTCCTTTCGTCAAAGGATTCTCATAGAATAAAAAAAAATCCTAAAGAGGATCTAAAAATCTAAGAAGATGAACATCTGATTCTTACGATCTTTTTATTTCTTAGAACTAAACTCAGGAGCACAGACAAGTTTTTCTATCCTTATAGGATAAGTATGGTTGCAGTAATCATTTAGTTTACTATAATAGACCTCCCAAATTTTTATGGGAAAAGACTCTATCTATTTTATAATAAAGCTTTTGAAGTGGGGGATTGAAAAATAAATCCTGCGCAGTTGGACTATGACGCTTCCTGAAAAAACAACTCCATCCACATCCACGCCCACATCTCAATCCACCAACTATACAGCACCTCCTACTCCCACATCCAACTCTTCCCGTACTAATCAAAGTACTGCAGCAGCAGCTTCCTTAGACGAGAGACTTTCTATCTATGATGAAGCTGTAAACCAAAATAATTCCACAGAAACCGTTGTTGAGTTGGGGAAAAAACTACAACAGGAGTTTTATAATTTAACGAATCCGAATACTACAGCATCAACAGCATCGCCATCTAACCATACGGGAAATTGGAAAACCTCGTTCTTATATAATTTGGCACAACTTGTTGCACATGTTTTCCCTACAAAGATAGTACCGGCTAAAATCACCAAGCCCACGGTTCTTCCACCGCCTAAAAATCATACGAAAACTGCTCCGACACAGGTTTCCAAACGCCCTACTAATTCTTCTATTTCTGATAACACTACCTCTTTAGCCCAGCCTACTATTGGGGGGGGGGGGGGTGCCCTTAGGAAGAAAAGAATTCTGGCTAAGCTTGTTAAAGCTTCAGCCTCTTCTCAATCTAGAAAACCTACAACAACGCCTGCGAGATATTCTCCTACACATATTCCTAATTCCACTTCGTTTCTTCCGGAAAGTTCTACCCCTCTAGAGCAATCTATAGGAGAAACTAGTAGTGCCCTCATACAAAAAGATACAACAACACCCGTTCAGAAGGCAGCCAAAGACCTCCATTATCTTTCTAGAAGAAAGCGTGGTTTAGAAGATGAGGCTCAAGCTGGGGGATCAGCGACTAATACATATGATCTTACACCTGAGAATATCGTAGAAAAATTAGGATTGACATCTGAGCAAGCCAAAATATGTCAAACACCGATCAATAACCTGAAGAAAGGCATAGGCCGTTATAATGCTTTAGAAAATCAAAACTCAAGGAAAGGGCAAGACCTTTTAGTTAAACAATCTACTTTTCTAGAAACGATTTATAAAAGGGCAAAAATATCTAAAACAGCACCTGCACAACAGGTGATGAGCACTATTAAAACAGAGTTTCTATCCCACAAAGTTAAAGTAGATAAACATCTACACGGTATCTGGATTGCTGGATCTCCTCCGGATGATGTAAGTCCATATATCAAAGTATTTTTACAGACATATACCGATTTCGACTTCTATTTTTGGGTAGATGAAACTGCTTATGGTGCTGCTAAACTTTCATCTACTTTAAAAAGAATAGCTTTTGATTCCTCTATTAATGATTTAAGAGGAGAAACAGGAGAGGATGTAAAAAAATTTATTCAATATTACGATCAGTTGAAAGAAAAGTATGATTCAGCCAAGAACTTTGAGTTGAAACAAAAATATTCTGACGATCTTCTTGAGATCTATGACGACTACAATAAATTAGATAAATACATTAGGGAACATTTTGATGCCTTATTTTTAAGAAATATAATTGTTGCACAAGATGGGTTCTTCAATTTTTGCATGCTTAAAGGTGTCGATTCAATTACCGATGAAACACGTATAGAATATCTCGAGAAAGTCATTAAACTTCCCAAAGAGGAGATTGATCAATATAAGGAGACTATAAAGACTAACAAAAAGAAAATTCAAGATATCGTTGCGAAAGTTAACCAAGATTTAGGATCTGAACGGGTTAAAATTAAAGACGTAAAAGATCTGACCAGAATGAAAGACAGAATGCATCTCTATAATTATGAAACAGAGATGCTATTGCGATGGAATTATGCTGCAGCATCAGATCAGCTTAGAATGTTCATGCTTGAAGAATATGGGGGAATTTATACTGATTTAGACATAATGCCTACCTATTCTAAGGAAGTTACTCAAGCCATTTATGACAAAGGTGGTAATAGATTTTTTGAAAGCTTGAAGGTTAGACGCGCGCTCTCCGACGCAGCATTAAAAATAGCAAATGGCGAAACCTCTGTTACCTTGGAGCAAATTGGCAAGGAAATCGACATTACTAATCTTACAGCTGATGATAGAGAAAAAATCACTCAGTTAATTAGTGAGTTTCAAAAAATACATCAAGGTGAAGGTCAAGGTAGAACCAAGAAAAGTCTTTTTCAAACAATGGCTCCTGAAATAGTTCGAGATACGATGCCTATTTTACGAAGATATCATAAATGGACTACAGGTTGGAATGTTCGTGCGTTGAATGGCTTGATGATGTCGCACAAAGATAGCGCCTTAGTTGATGCTGTTATTAGAGGTCAATGGCAAGCTTATGCTGAATTACGACACTTAAGAGAAAACGTTCTTAGTGGAGAATTTTTTAATACCCTAGATGATCTCACACATCTTGACCATGATGAAATAATAGGGGGCCATTTAGTTAAAGATTATCTTGGGAAGAGTCTGTTCTATGACTTTAGACAAGATTCCATTGTTCCTGGAGCTGTAAGTACACTAGGCATTACAGGTCCCGATTTGATCAAAAATGAAATGATCCGATACTTCCAAGGACTTGGTCCTATGGGGAAAGACTTTCTTAATAAAGATGGAACAAAATTAGGCGATAACGCCTTTTTAGGTTCCTATAAACAAATCAAAACTCCGGAAGGAGGAATTACATACGACTGGACACATCCAGTATCTATAGGATCTAATGACGTAACCCCAGGAGATGAGAGTACTTGGTGTAATATTAAACGGCCCAGTGCAGCAGAGTTGCTTTTTTCTGATTCATCAAAATTACGTGTAGAAACTCCTAAAGGAATAGAGCGCACTAAAATCAATCAAGCTGACTTCACTAAATCTTGGTCTCAGAAATCAAAAGACAATCTACCCGGAGGCCTATTAGAAAGATTTAATAACATCATTACCGATCGCGACATAGATATCATAAAAATTGCTGAATTGGATCGAGAGATCTATTCATTCAAGATACAAATAAAAGATGATGTTATAGCAACAACATCTATGTTCTCTTTACAGCTGCAAATTGCACAGCTGATTCGTGATGTTAAACTTCCAGTTTCCAATCATGTTAACTATTTCCCAAATCCGCATCAACATATTGAGGATGATCTAGAAAAGGCTATTAGATTATATCTAAATAGCAATTCACAGACAGGAGTTACTGTATGGTATAGTTCATCAAGTGATCTATCTATGTTTTTAAAGGAGATGTTGTCTGTCGCCGAAAGACAACGGGAGATAGGCAATCTCATTGATTCCATAAGCCCATCACCCATCTCTATAACAGAGATTGAGACTTTAACTAAATATGCTGAACTTAGTTCTAAAGATAGCCTAGATTTTCTTACAACTGAAGAAACTGATGAATTCCTAAAAATTACAAGTAAAATAGCAGAGGATCGTAATCTTCAAGCAAAGGTTAATCAAATCGAAGAACAAGTCTCATCAGGGCACTTATTTAAAGAACTACAGGATGTAATAGATCGCTGGCTGACACTATCAGATGAAGATAGAAAAAAGGCAATTCTTGATAAAATGAATAAAATGACCCGAGATAGTGGGCTAGATGAGCAAGAGCAAAAGAAGACAGAAAAATGGTATGAGAAACTTTATGACGACACATTACAAAAACGAATCACCGATCCAAGGAAAAAATTAGAAGATATTGTTAAAAAATTTGAGACAAGTGAACGCGTAGTTTTGCAGGATTTAGATTATTTTCTATCTGATGAACATTTATTCTCACGCATGCATAGAGATGGCTACTCTTTCAACGATTTAAGTGATCTATATAGATTCATGGTAGCTAATACAGGTGTTTCGGGGATCTTTTCTTCAGATAGTGTTTTCCCTTCTCCCTCTAAGCACCTAGTGGATATGATGAAAGCAACACTAGACGCTGATTATGAGGACATGCATGACAATCTCGACAAAGTATATAACTATCTAGCTCTAGACCCTAAGACTCCAGAAGCAAAAGCAGCTTTAGAACAGATACCAGAGGCATTAAGGGAAAAATTAAAATCATCTCATATTCCTGATTTACTAACTCCCCCGGTAGATGCGTATGTTTCTGGTTTAGGAATCCAGTATGGTATGGACAATGGTGCGGAATCTAATCGCATTATGACAAGTGCCATACCAGGAATATTCAATCCAACAAGCCATATCATGGCAAACTATTTTGAAGGACTTTATGAACTGCACCTAAGTATTCATTCAGGTTCCTTAAATGAAGATTCAGCCAAGAAACTCCTCGAAGATAAAGGTGTCTATTGTTTTATTTATGACGATCGAATTCAAGAACTAATACAGCATTCTCAGAAAAAGGACTTTATGTCCTTAACCGAAATTCATCAAATTCTTTCTAAAACAGAAAATTTTGCACAGGCTTCAGGCTATCTATTATCCAGCATTTTACCTGGAGCTGGTGATATCTTTCAAAGAGAGGCAATTTTTAGCCGTCCCTCAGCGACTGCAATGCAAAATCCAACCGCGATTAATCCATATGATTATCGCGGAGTAGGGGCTAGTAAAGATCTTTTCTCCACTCCCTCTGATGTGCCTACCATACAAAATGCCGTAGAACGAGCAAAGTATTCTCTATTTTCTTGGCCAGAATTTTCTAGAGAGATGATCCCTAGATGGGAGGGTTTAGCACACGCATTCGGTGCTGATATGGCTGACATACACCCACAAACGTTTTTATATGAATTAGAAGGACGTTGTATGGGGCTGTCTATGCTCTATATGTCAGCTAAAGATTTCATTGATTATACTATGATCACGAGAAATCTTCTGACAGTGAGCTCTATATTTCAAACAAAAGAGCGTGATCATCTACCACTATCAGATGCAGATAATACGTTTTTAGAGAAGAGTCGAGCCTACATTGATTGGTTGCAATATCATGGAAATGCAGATCTGAAGACAGGAGGAATACTAACTGAACATACGTGGGATATTGAAAGTTTATCTAGGACATTTGGCAGACAAATAGGTATGCCAAGTTTATTGGTGACCACGCCTAGCCATTCCATAGTTGTTCAAGCGATAGATAAAGCTTACAGAGTCACTGACCCAAACTTTGGACATTGTGATTTTCCAACATTATCACATGCCCTGTTGTTCCTAGAATCATCGGTACAACTATCCGAAGAAGTAAGCAATCGCTATGGAATCTCTTCTGAAAAAAGTGTAGCATCACAGCTGAAAGTCTATACTGCAGATTCAACAAAAGCAAAAAACACCTGGTTTTCTTCTACTGACCTAGGATTTTCAGCTCTTGAGCATATGACAACTCTTGATCTTATGATATTAAGACAAGGAGATGTCCATATAGGGCGTAAAAGAATATCCTGGGCGGATTTATATAAAATAGGAGGTACTATTGATCATAAACGGATCAATGAAAAGACCCGTGAAGCAGATCTTCAAAAATTAAAATTAGATGGGAATATTTTAAGTGATTATCTTTCTAAAAATGTCTTGGATGCCGATCTTGCTGCTACAATCCTATACATCTTAGATACTTGTGGCACAGAAGTTGGAACAAAAGAGGTCAGTAGGGGATTAATTGTTGAAACCCCAAGAGATCTTACAGCGTTAATAAGCGGGATTAAAAGCAAAGCCCAGCAAATGAGCTTCATGTTACGGAATATAATGGAGGACATAGGAAAAGCCATTAAAGGTACATCGACCAGTGATAAAGATAAGATATCTGTCACCAATGTGGATGTCGATGGGGATGATAAGATTTCCTTCGATTTCAAATATGGCGACTCTCAACTTAAAAAAATACAAATTCCGAGTCATGGATTAGTCAGATTATTTAAAGATCTGGGGTCAATGTTAAATGATCTTGCTGGCACAGGTGTTATGGATATAGAGCTCGGCATGTCTGCAGTCTCTATTGTACAATACGCACGCTTGGTACAAGCAGGAAAAGGTGCTGAGGCTCAAGCTATTTTTGACTTAATTTTAGATGGAAAAGAAATGGCTGAAATGACCTTAGGAGGCCTTGTCCAGGGTGTAGGGAAGAAATTCATCACTGAGCAAGGGATTGATGGATTCCGATTAGAATCACTCATAGCTCGAAAGCTCATGAAAGTCTCTACAAAAGTTGGTGGAACTTTAGGGAAAGCACTTGCTAGAGTAGGACAAATGTTAGAGCTACCTATCCTTGAAGCTGTTGCTGGAGTCTGGGGCCTCTATACCAGTATAGAGGATTTACAGCACGCTTCTTCACACAGTGATAGGATGGCAGCACGTGTTCAAGTGTCTTTCGATGTTATTACTCTAACATTAACATTATCTGCCGTTGCCGCTCCTGCCGCAATGTTGGTTGCTGGGCCTATTGCTGCTATTGGTATGGGCGCTTCGTCAATTGCTCGCAACATTGCTTTGACAGAAGAACGTCACGAAGCCTGGAATCAATATAAACACTTCCTAGAAGAGGGAAGTGAACATATTGTAGATGCTTTCCCAAACAGAGGATTGCTCGATTTTTCTAATAACCATGTCTTGGGAAATATACTATTAGATCTAAGACAAAATCCTCCTATTCTTAAGGGAGATAGATCATACAATGCTAATAGATGGATTGGCCATAAACCAGGGTGGTCTGACTCACAAGTCAGAGAGAAATTAAGTTACGCATTTAGTATCTCTCCTTACTATGCATTAGCTCGGGGGCACGCCAATAGTTATTGGCCTTCTGAAGTCCCTAAAATCCCTGCGGGCACCTATAACACTATTATTCTGGGATATGGAATTACATATCAAGGGACTACTGAAGTTGTTTATCTATCAAACCAAATAGTTTGGAGAGAAGCTGTCTTAGATCCAACATCTCGTTATTACGTACCCCCTTTAACAGCTAAAAATCATAAAAGTATGGTAATAACCGGGGACACACAAGCAACTATTATTCCTGTACGTCTTTTAGATACTGATTCTCCGGAAAGAATAGAATATGCCTCACAATATAAAGATTATGAGGTTAGGATTGAAGGAGGCAGGGGAGGAATAACTGTTCAAATCGGCGGAGGTGGTTTTTATAATATCACTGGAACTCCAGGAGTTGAAAATGTGATTTCCTTCCGTGCAATTCCACCTCCATTGGGTGTGACATTTAATCTAGCACAATTAGAGCAACCAGTTCCTCTAACAAGACCTAATGGCACAAGCATAGACATTTTAAAAATTCGACAAAAAGGAATTTCTACAGTTATCGGCTCTTCTGAAGGTCAGGATAATTTAACAGGAAATCGTGATACCAAATTCTATGTAAGCCCTGGAGGAGGAATTATATATTCCGGAGCAGGGAAAAACTGGTATTACATCCCTAAATTAGATAACAATCTTACTATTGTACTTACCCCGAACTCTACCGATCACGATCTTACACTCGGCATGAGCTCCTTTGAACTACATTCTGGAGGAGATAATCTAAACTTACTAGGCCTCAATGGAGATAACAGCACAGGCATATACATTGAAAATGCAAATAAGAGTAGCTCATACGAACATTGGATAGGTCACTTTAAAGTCAAATTCTCTGATGGCATTACAGTTGAAGCTACAGAAAAACCTAGCCCAGGAAATAGCACGAACACCACAACTTTAGGTTTTACAAAATGTGATCAGGCTACGTGGGCATTAAAACATCCTGAAGAATCTGGATTTGTAGATAATATTGTGCGGTGGATGAAAAAATACCTCTGGTGGTTTGCTCCTGAAGTATCCATTGTTCAACAGCACAGTCGCGTATCATATTATGACGATAAGAAGCTTTTTGTTTACAAACCCGATAAACATACCGAGCTAGATATTCGAACTCAAGATGAGTTTGAGGCAGTAGTTGAAGGCTCCGTAGGATCTTCTTATCTCTTGTCTTCTCCACCAAATATCAAAACCAAATCCACTGAAATTATACTAGCAGAAGATGGGGATGCTCCTCAATTAATTGATCTTGGCTTACTTGTTCCCAGTTTAATTAAGGGTAAAATGACAAGTAAAACAGCTATAGATCTGGAAGTTTCTTCTCCAAGATATACAGTTCCTATGGTTTTAAGTTGGGATCCTGGAGATCCTCCTTGGAAAACAGTAATAGAAGTTAACCCATATGTTCGAGCGACTCTAGGTGAGTGGCATCGTAAAATCCAACAACATCCTGAACAAATTCACGTTCTTTACCACAGCAGTGTCCTAGTCCCTGAAAGATTAGAAGGTATACTGAGTCTGAACAACACAGTTACTTTGATGTTAAGTGAATCAAACAAGACTAAAGAACATATTCTTGGCGTCGAAAATAAAGGCGGGATAAATCTGAAGATATGGGGAACTCTCCATGCTGGGCATATTGAAGGCGCTATGATGCATCAAATATGGACAAGGTTTAGAAACTTTGCGTCCTTAAAAGTCTTCGATATCACAGTACCGGCGTATTCTATTAAATATCTTGATTTCCGAGGCAGCGACAGAAGTGGTGGAAACATCCTATTTAACAGCATATTAGAATCCAAATATCTTAAAGCAGATATCAAACCAAAAACGAAATTCTCTCATAACACATGGAGGTGGTATGACGAGATTCGGATCTTCTCTACTTCATTAGAGCTTGAGGACTTCTACCGTCACCGCATTGATTCTGAAACACAAATATTATCACAATACTTGATGTATTCTCAAAAATTAGTGAGCATACAAAATAGAGATTTCATCTTAAAATTCTTCTTTGTCCGCGAAGGGAAGGGTGTAGGAGCTATACGCTTTGTATTTAAAAACTTCTTTAATGGATACCTGGATCGTATTTCTGAGCGAACACTAGAAAAAGAAGCCAAACCTTTGATGGCTTCAAATCCACATCAATTCATTGATTCAAGTTATCGGGATCACTTAGAGCTAACTTTAGGGAAAGAGACGTTTAACTTAGCTACAATGGTTAAAGAATACTGTTCGTATTCCTCCTATATTCTACCGCTAGGGGAAGATGAACATTTTCGTTTGACTATTCCTCGCCAATATTGGTCTTTAAGCTTAGCTGTATTAACTTACACTATAGATGCTAAAAAGATCAGAAATGCTCCGGAAAATACGCTACTCTTTTTCTCTAGAACAATGAAGGAATATAGACTTCCTTTAACAACAACCTTGAAAAGTTCGTATTATTTAGACCCCGTAAGTGGAGACCTTTACATAACACGGCTAATAACATCACGAACTAGCTGGAAGAATGAAGCATTTGTCTTAACACTAAAAGGATTCAAACAGAATTGGGAAACTTTTAAAGACATTTTTATATTAGCACCCCATACAGAACTCACCGCATCTACAGCAACAGCTCTAACATTTGTTGGTCCCGAGCTACGTCATTTAGAAATTAACTTCCCTATGATGATTGGAGATAAGAGATTTTCGGAAAGGCTAGTTTCTAGAGCGAGCACAATATTCCCCACTAACGACCAGGTTATAAATTACGATCCTCGAATTGATAGACAGTTCTATACGTTATCAGATTACATGTTATGGAATCTTCGTGATAGAACTAAAGGTCCTTCTAAGCGTGCTAAAGCTTATGATAACTATTTACTAAGTTCGGCCATGCATTTATCTTCTAAAGAACCTAAGTGGAAAATCCCAGATAGCATGTTGCAATACGCTATTGGTTATTACAGAGTACAAGTTCCTCAATGGGTACGTTCTCATATGCGCACGCATACACTTGTAAAAATGCCAAAAGGCAGTATCAAGATCTCATTAATCACAACACAAAATGATCTTTTTGATCGCAAACCTGGAGGAGGTTATAACATCTACTTCGCCTTGCTAGGGTTAAATAGACACGTAAAAGCTCAAAGTGACAAACCTGGAGATATGCTGCTCGATCTAAATCAAGATGTGATTCTTAAGGTGAAACAAATCGATGAAAGCGAATATTCCAGAAAAAGAATTTATGTAATTGCGGAACTTGCTACAGAAGCGGAGCGTAGATTAGAACCTGACTCACAGGTAATCATCCTTCCTGGAGGGGAGAGGTTCAGATATAAAAGAAATGTGAAAGATAATAAAGAAGAAGACAAGGATAATGATGAACTAGAGGAGGAAGAAGATGACAGTGAAGAAAACGAAGATCAAGAGAATGATTCTAATTAGAGCCGCCATTTAACAACCACTTGGCTCATTGAGTAGTGATGTATTTCAGGATTCTTAAGAATCCCTAATCTCTCTAATTCTTTTAGTACTCGAGATCCTAATAATCCTTTCGTCAAAGGATTCTCATCTGAATAATCAAAGAACAAAAGTTTTGCCCATAGAGCATCCGGGGAATCTAAGGGAATTACAGTCTCTATCTTTCCGTTAGCATTTTTTTGGGATCTATAGACTAAGAAAGCTAAAAAGAGTCTAGAAAGCTTTTCGACACCTTTTTGACTAACTATGTCTCCTGATTCCGTCTTTAAAATCTCTCTACAAAGTAAGGGGAAGTTTATAGGGAAGTCTGTAGGCTCTCCATGAGGGCTTTTTTTAACCTTCTTTAGCTTATCTCTAGGAATTTGAATCCCTGAAAAATCCATTTTAGTAGATAAGCTGGGGTAATTAATCCAAAAACTCATGTCATCTATTTCAGAAGACTCTACGGAATTAAAAGCTATATAACAGTCCTCTAGTGGCAAAGAGGTATAGACAAGGGGAAGGCGACGTATATTCTGTAAGACTTGAGGATAGAGAACGAGAACTTTCCGTTCTTCTTGGCTCACTAAGTTATCAAGACAAACAATCCGACCTTTATAAGAAAGATAAGCATACAGAAGAAACCGTATTGCTAAAGCAATGATTGTAATCGGGATAAATACTAAACAGAGAATTCTTAAAACCTTTTCAAATGTGGATAAGACATGTCCTGGAATAGTTACGGACCAAGCCTTATTCTGGGGATCCCTGGCAACTACATAGGATTGCTTACCTCCTAAGTAAAGACAAGAATCTAGGAAAGAAACAGTCTTCTCTAGAAGAGAAGGTCTGGAATAATCCGAAAAAATGAGATACGGCATTTCCCACCCAGATAATAAAATTATTAAAAGGTCATACTATTATAAATGAAACTAGAAATAAGGGTTAAGGTATTAATAATTAACTATATGACCTATCCATAAAACAACTAACTACGCAACATAATACATATTATCAGACCATAAAAAAACATTGAAAAGTTTGGTTTTATTCTATTCCCCGAACCTATCTTGCTCTAGAGCATTTCCTCTACGATTATACCAGCATGACCAACCAGTGCGCCGTTATGATAACAAGGAACTTCCTCTAAGGAAGCTATAGCAACTATGGGTAAATTCCTTTCACAAACAAGTTTCTTGCGCAAGGATACAAATTGTACTTCACTTAGCGCTTCCACGTTAAGTTCTCGCATTCTTTTTCTAATCGCATCCACACCACGCTGTCTCATGCTAGCTAAGTCTATTTGCGCCATGAGCGAATTAAGACATCTATCCGCATAGAACTTGAATGTCGCCTCATCAACACTGCGGAATACTCCCTCATGTATAGGCATCCCTATAACCCCACCGGGAGGCACGTAAGTACCAGGAACATAAGTAAAGGTAAATCGTTGCATATTCCCCTTCTGGGTGTAGAAAGAGAAGCGTTTATGTATTCCCACCTCACCACATGTACGAATCTGCATTTGCTCAAGTTTATCTCTATCGCAACCATATAAAAGCAGCCTAAAGATTTCGCACATCAAATCTCTATTATCTTGAGTAACTCTAGGCGTCAAATACCTACTCTCAATTTCTGAATCTGATAGAGGCGAGCGTCTTATTATTGGGGGTGTTGGGGCAGGCTTTACTATTGGTTTAATTGGCTGTTTTATAGCTTCAGGAATCGTCGGTTTAGGTTGTTCCACCTCTATGTGCTCTAAACCCTGAGTTCCGTATTTACAAAATAGCGCTAAGCGGAGAACAAATTTGACAACTAAAAGTAAAATAATAGGGATAATCAAGATGATTGCTATTGCTTTTATGAAACGTAGTAATTTGGGTTCACTTTCGTCTATTGCGAACTCTGATGGACTGGTTTCAAAAACCAATCTGTCCTTCTTAGCTGTAATCACATGCACATGTTTTGCTAAACAGCCAATATTAGTGCATAGGGCATCAATACGTTCTATAGCTTTCTCTAAAATGGTTGACCGCCCCATATCAGACATCTCTTTAAGATAAGTTGGGCTAAAAGTTACGGAAGATAAAAATGAAATTCCTGCAGGAACGGTTGGATTCGATGGTTTTACTTCAATACGCTCTATAGCCGTGAACCCGTATTTACAAAATAGAACAAAACGCAAAATGAGTTTAATAAATAGAAGGACAATCATAGGAATGATCAGAATAATAGCCAGTGTCCTTATAATTAAATTTAAATCCGATTCTTCCGGATCTATGACCAAACGCTCGTAGCTACTTTTGAAAACTAGACCACATTTTTCTACTGTGATGATCTGTACACGTTTGCTAAAGCAACCAAGACTCGAGCAAAAATCATCAACACGCTCTACCATATTTTCTAAAACGGTAGACGCTCCCCTTTTGGACATCTCTTCGAGATATTCCTGAGAAAATCTGATAGAGGAAAAAAATGAAATTCCCATTCCGACCTAATTTATAAAAACTGCTTCTACAAGCTGCTTTAATCGAATTTCTTCTCGATTATAACCCCAACATTTTCCCCTAAAGAATTCCTTGTCTGATTGACAATGAATATCTCAATATTAAAAAGTCCCAATTTACAATCTCGGTTTAGCCCATCCTTTATAAGATTCTCGACTTCCTCTTTGTTTGAATCCGTTGTAATAGGAACTGCTTCTAGGAAATCAGCAGTGACCCCTAATCTCTCTCTGAACTTTTCTGAAGCCTTAGATACTGAAGTAATAATATCTTGGTTGCCGTATTCATCTGTTGATAAATAACCGGGATAATAAGTAAATTTCAGTCCTGGGATTCCTGTTAGTTTAAACACAACAGGGGAAGTGGAACCTTTCCATGGAATGTGTTCTGGGAAAATACCCCTTCCTTCATACTCTATCGCACTAGTAAAGCTACATAAATTCAGGAATTCGGTAGCTCTAGTCAAAAGATCCCGTTGATCCTGAGATAATTTAGGAAGCATTATAAAGTTTTCTATAATCTCTTCTCGTGTAAGAGGAACAGGCAGAACCTCAGCAACCTCTATCCCTTCTATTGGTACCGCAGGTTTTCGAGTAGGCCCGACAACAGGTTTCGGAGCAGGAGCTGGAGTCGCTATCTCTTCAATGTTCCCTGAATATTTTAAGTATAAGCACAGCCTTACGATAATCTTTAGAACTAGAGCTATAATTACCGGAACAATAAGAAGAACTAAGAGAATTTTTAAGCATAGAGACGCTACAGAGTCAGTTTTTCTGATTCTCTCACACAGAAGCCCACTATTTGGTCCTAGAGCTTTGACCTCTACCCCTTCAGAACGCTGCAAAAACAACTCATCTAGGCGCCCAGATAGCTTCTCTAAAAGAGTAGACTTTCCAGCCTCAGCAATCTCCCCCAAACAATGCTGGGAAAAGCTTAGGGGAGTAAAAAAGCTTATGCTCATTAAAATACCTAGATTATTCAAAAATATAGCCGACTGATTCCCCTATTTTAATACCTTCTAAATAATTAATCTCTTATTACTTAAGCAAATCTTAGATATTAAGAATGTTAACATTAGAAATTTTAAAGAGAACTCCGATATTTACTATCCAGGGTACTGATAGTAAAGAATTTATGAGTAACTTCATATCAAAAACTTTTATAGATCTAGTCTAATCAAAACACTTATCAATAAAAATGCCTACCGTCTCTCCTAAAGATCCAACTCGCAAATCCCCGCCTACACCAAAGATGGCTACACCAAATAGGCCTACATAACGATTTGTTTTCTTACCTTCTCTTACGAGAGCTTCGACTTCTTCTTGAGTAGTTTCTCTAGTAACGTACTTGCCTTCAAGAAATTTAGCAGTTTCATCCTGATAGCATCGCAATCTGGTGTTCATCCGCATCACTGATGTTAATTCATCTAATCCAGATAACCCTTCTTGCAATCTCCCTGGAGCATAGGTAAATTCATATTCAGGAAGGGTTGCCAATCGAAATGAATAAGGCAATTCGTTTTCTAGAGGTAAGTCTGTAATCAAAATCCCGTGCTCTCTGTACTCGCCTACTGTTTTATAGGACTTAGACATGAAAGTCGTTACCCCATGAATTAATTTGTTCTGATCCTCTTCAGAAAGATGAAATGGCTGTAAAAATTGCTCTATAATCTCTTCTCGTGTAAGAGGAACAGGCAGAACCTCAGCAACCTCTATCCCTTCTATTGGTACCGCAGGTTTTCGAGTAGGCCCGACAACAGGTTTCGGAGCAGGAGCTGGAGTCGCTATCTCTTCAATGTTCCC